>NZ_JBALCP010000058.1:0-16117 GCF_036919675.1 Nostoc sp. | reverse complement strand
ATATACCTAATCGAGTCTTTTTGGGAATATGTCCTTCGGTATACTTTTGACTATCTACTTTTCCTAACTCATTAAAAAATGGGCGAACCGGGAGTCAGAACTCGAAACTTCAGGCTTGGAACTCGAAACTTCAGGTTTAAAAATGAACTCCACCCGTTCTGAGTCGAAAAGGTGGAGTTAAAAGTTGGAGAGTTGGTAAATTGTCCTCACAAATGACAACTAACTAAATACGCGACTTGACAAATTTCTCTAATCTATCCATTCCCTTTTCAATCGTCGCCATATCTGTGGCGTAGGAAAGGCGAATGTTGTTATCAGCGCCAAAAGCAATTCCGGGAATGACTGCAACTTGGTGTTTTTCCAGCAAGGCGTCACAAAATTCTAGGGATTTTAGACCGGTTTTGCTGATATCAGGGAACAGATAAAAAGCGCCATCTGGTTTTGCAGTACTCAATCCAGGAATGGCGTTGAGTCTGTCTAGCATGACTTGTCGCCGTTTGGCGAAGGCTTGGCGCATTTCTTCGACACAATCTTGATGACTTTCCAAAGCTGCGATCGCACCATATTGGGCAAAGGTACACACGTTAGATGTACTATGCCCTTGGATGGTACTCGCTGCTTTAATAATCTCCACTGGCCCTGCTAAATAGCCGATACGCCACCCAGTCATGGAATAAGCTTTCGCAAACCCATTACTGATCAAAGTGCGGTCAAAAATTTCCTTCCCTAGAGAACCGATGCTGATATGTTCTGCGCCGTCGTAGAGAATCTTTTCGTAAATCTCATCAGAGACAACAAAGATATCTGCATCAACTACTACCTTCGCCAGTGCTTTGATTTCATCTGGCGTGTAAACCATCCCTGTAGGATTAGATGGGGAGTTGAGGATAAATAACTTCGTCTTCGGCGTGATTGCTTTACGGAGTTGTTCGGGAGTAATTTTATAACCAGTCGTGGCATCTGTGGGCACAATCACCGAGACTCCACCGACTAAAGTCACCATTTCGGGATAACTTAGCCAGTAGGGTGCAGGGATAATTACCTCATCACCTGGATCGATTAGCGCCACTATTAAGTTGTACAAAGAATGCTTACCGCCATTGGTGACGATCACATTCTCTGACTTGTAATCAAGACCGTTATCAGTTTTAAGCTTACGGGCGATCGCTTCCCTTAACTTTGGTTCTCCAGCTGCTGCACCGTATTTGGTTTTGCCTTCTTCCAAAGCTTTGACTGCTGCGGCTTTAATATGCGCTGGGGTATCAAAATCTGGTTCTCCAGCGCTAAAACTACAAACATCTATTCCTTCTACCTTCAGTGCCTTAGCCTTGGCTGCGATCGCTAAGGTTAATGAAGGTGTTACCTGACTTACTCTTGCTGCCAGCTTCATTCTTACTATTTTTGGCAAATCTTTCACTTATCTAAGGATATCCCAGAATCCCTACCAAGATTTGCTTTTTCTCAATTCGTTGGGGATTGGGAACTGGGGACTGGGGAAAAATTCCTGACGCTTGATTCTTGATCCTTGACTCTTAAGAATGTATTTTGTATAACTTGAATTTTAGGGAAAACTAATTGTTTATATGCAGATTAAGAAACTTTTCATCGTATCTTCTCTGTTAATTACTGGTCTTTTTATACCTAATGCTGCCATTGCTCAAAATCGCGGTACTCCGGGTCAATTTGATTTTTATGTACTGACACTCTCTTGGTCTCCGGATTATTGTGCAGCAAACGGTACCCGTGACCCGCAGCAGTGTGGTTCGGGAAAGAAACTTGGTTTTGTACTACATGGTTTGTGGCCACAGTACCAAAGTGGTTATCCTGCTAATTGTTCCACGCAAAAATTACCGTCGGAAGTAAAGCGACGGTTTCCCAATTTGTTTCCTAGCCCTAAACTTCTCGATCATGAATGGGAAAAACATGGTACTTGTTCGGGGAAAACTCCTGCGGAATACTTGGCATTTAGTAAAAAGTTAAAAGATGCGATCGCTATTCCCGCAGCTTATAATCGTCCTAATAAACCCTTACGAACCACAATTACAAATTTTAAAAATTCATTTGTGAATGCTAATAATCAAATTACTGCTGATGGTATAGCACCTTTTTGTTCTGGTTCGGGAAGATTTTTGCAAGAAGTCTTCTTTTGTTATTCCAAAAATGGTGAAGCTGGTATTTGTAGTGCGGAGATTTTGAAGCGATCGCAAAAAAGTTGTGGTCAACCAGATTTCTTATTGAGAAACGTTAGATAACAATGGAGCATGGGGCATTGGGCACTTGTACTGAGCTTGTCCTGAGCGACTTGTACCGAGCGTTCGCGCAGCGTCTCGTAGAGAAGTCGAGGTAAGCCGTTGGCGCACTTGTGCTGAGCGTAGCCGAAGTAGCCTCTCGTAGAGAAGTATTGGTTATTCTCCTCTGCCCCCCACTCTCCACAACTATGATTTGTAGCTACTTAATTTATTCTTTACCATTACTTATTTATTTCTTAACTTATCTATTCTAATCTTCAAATGTAATTAGAACCCATTCTTATTTCGAGATAGTAGACGCAATCAGAGAATCTGTTCAAAAAAAGGTTGTATTTATAACCATAATTTTTTGAGTATTTTTCTGAATTGCAATAAATCCAGGTTTTTTCCTAGTTTTAATATTTTTTTTGTTACACAACTTGTTTTTGTCAGACTGCATTCTTGTCTTTTATTAGGAGTGCTAAATGGAATATTTATTTCTAGCTTTGGCGCTGGGTCTAGCACTCAGCTTTGAATTTGTCAATGGTTTTCATGATACTGCAAATGCAGTTGCTACAGTCATTTACACTCATAGCCTGAAGCCAAACATCGCCGTCGTCTGGTCAGGCTGTTGGAACCTAATTGGTGTGCTGACATCAACTGGAGCGGTTGCTTTTGGCATTGTTGCTCTGCTTCCGGTTGAGTTGGTAATTAATGTTGGCTCAAGTGCAGGCTTTGCAATGGTCTTTGCACTTTTGATTTCGGCGATCATGTGGAACTTGGGAACTTGGTACTTGGGCTTACCTGCATCCAGTTCACATACGCTGATTGGCTCGATTATGGGTGTTGGTTTAGCAAATTCATTGTTATCTTCGGGTCATGTCTTTGGCGAGGGCGTGAACTGGGCAAAGACGCAAGAAGTTTTCACATCTCTGTTGGTTTCACCAATTGTTGGATTCACCTGCGCCGGACTGCTGTTACTGCTGGCAAAGAGACTGATCCACCGACCAGAGTTGTACCGTGCGCCAGAAGGGAATAAAACACCACCGCCTTGGATACGTGCTTTGTTAATCTTGACATGTACTGGTGTGAGCTTCGCCCACGGTTCAAATGATGGTCAAAAAGGTATGGGTCTGATCATGCTGATCTTAGTGGGCATTATACCGGGTATGTTTGCACTGAATATGGATACCGATGCAAGGGCGATCGCTCAGTTGGCCGCTACGTCCAACTCTGTGATTCCAGTGCTGCAACAACGAGTGTCTGGAACATTCTCAAACAACCAAAACATTACAGATGAGCTTTCTAACTTCCTCAAACCAACTGGGGAAGCTAACGACAAAACCTTCGCAGCCCTTGCTGCCAAAAGTCGGACAATTGGAGACAAGCTTGCTGGTAAGACTAGTTTCAAGCAGCTTTCAAGCGATGGGTTAAGTTCATTACGAACCGATATGTATCTAGTCGCTGGAACAATTGGGAAGCTAGACAACCAGAAAAAATTAACTGATGCCAAACAAGAAGAAGTGCTTATCAGCTATAAGAAGCAGTTGGATAAAGTAACCAAATTCATTCCCAATTGGGTGAAATTTGCCGTTGCCATTGCACTCGGTCTTGGCACAATGATTGGTTGGAAACGCATCGTGGTGACAGTAGGTGAAAAGATTGGCAAAGACCATCTTACCTACGCTCAAGGAGCTTCCGCCGAGTTAGTAGCTATGACAACTATAGGTGCTGCGGATTACTTCGGTCTGCCAGTCAGCACCACTCACGTCCTATCATCTGGTGTAGCGGGTACAATGGCGGCGAACCATTCTGGTTTGCAAGTGGACACCTTGAGAAATATTCTACTAGCTTGGGTGCTGACACTGCCAGTTTGCGTACTGCTTGGTTCTGCTACATACGCCGGGAGCTTGTACCTAGTCTTCAATCTTCTGGGTTTGAAGTAAGACAATGGGGCATTGGAAAGAGGCAGAGGGGCGGGGTGCAGGGGGCAGGGGGGAGAATTAAATATTACCTCTTTCCCCTCTGCTCCCTGCTCCTTGCTTCTTCTCCCGACTCCCTAAGCTATCGTCACATCCGGCGACAAATAAACATCTTGAATGGCGTGAAATAGCTTCACACCTTCCTCAAAGGGACGCTGGAACGTCTTGCGTCCAGAAATTAATCCTGAACCACCAGCCCGTTTGTTAATTACAGAAGTGCGAACTGCTTCGGCAAAATCATTTTTACCAGTCGCGCCACCAGAATTAATCAGCCCCACCCGCCCAGAGTAGCAATTCAGCACTTGATAACGAGTTAAATCAATTGGGTTGTCAGTTGTCAATTCTGTGTAAACCCGCTCATCGGTTTTGCCGTAACTCTTACCAGTAGCTTTAGCGACTGCACCGTAACCATTGTTATTTTCGGGTAACTTTTGTTTGATGATGTCGGCTTCAATCGTCACACCCAAATGATTCGCTTGTCCGGTGAGGTCAGCAGCAAGGTGGTAATCTTTATCTTGTTTAAAAGCGTTGTTCCGCAGATAGCACCAGAGAATTGTGACCAAACCGAGTTCATGGGCGCGTTTAAAAGCTTTGCTGATTTCGTGGATTTGTCTGGTAGACTGCTCTGAGCCAAAGTAAATTGTCGCACCTACGGCAGCCGCCCCTAAATTCCAAGCTTGTTCCACATCAGCAAACAATACTTGGTCAGATTGGTTGGGGAAAGTCAGCAATTCGTTGTGATTGATTTTGGCAATGAAGGGAATTTTGTGAGCATACTTGCGCGAAATAATCCCTAATGTTCCCAAAGTGGTAGCAACAGCATTGCAATCTGCGGCGATCGCTAGCTTAACAATATTTTCTGGATCAAAGTAAATCGGATTGGGCGCAAAAGACGCACCTGCCGAGTGTTCAATCCCTTGATCTACTGGTAAAATCGAGAGATAACCTGTGTTTGCCAGACGACCAGTAGAATAAAGTAACTGGAGATTACGCAATACTTGAGGATTGCGATCGCTGTTGATCCAGATTCGATCTACAAAGTCTGGCCCCGGCAAATGTATTAAATCACGAGAAACCTTTGCTTTATAGGTAAGCAGGTCTTCAGCCTCTTTACCTAGCAATGACTCAATAGAATTAGCCTCTTTGAGCGTTGTAGTCATAGCGTTTTCCTCAACAATTTAGCAAATGACCTTTGCCTTTAAGATAGCATTTTTAATACTCTTAACCTGGTTAGGCTTGCATTCACTAAATGTATATTCCTTTTGATATAAAAGTCTTAAATCATTCTTTAAAAATTGATAAAATTAATGATCATCTGAGATATAACCATGATTTGAGCCAAGATACACAAAGAAAAAATCGTGTCTTTGAGGATTTTGGTGAATTGCAGAGTCATAATTTGATATATTTCAATTCTGATACTCATCATCTGACAACAACAAGGTCGGGAACTAATATCTTCAAACCCTCATTGTGGTAATAATCGTTAAAAGAACAAATACAACTCTATGAGTAAGTTTCAAATCGATATCGATTTCAGCAATATAGATTTAGCTTCCCTTGAGACAGAAGAAGATTTTCAAAGAGAGGCAAAAATATTACTACCAAAGGTACTAGTCAAACTAGGTGAAAGTGTGGGTGAAAAGACTTGGGAAGAATTACAGCAAAAGCTGCAAGGTGCTGGAGGTAAACTCAAATCTTCTCCAAGCGAGAAACGTAGGTTTATTCAAGAAACAGGAAGAACTTATCAACGAAATGCCAGTAACAGAGAAAAACAAGAACTAGAAGAATATATAGTAGAGCAATTACGCCAGCACAAGTAGCAAATATTTACCTAAGCCTGATGTACGTGTATTCTAACTTCTATGTTTAGTAGTAGTTTTAGTAGGGTGCGTTAGTCTTTGGCATAACGCACCACTTTACTAACTTGTAGTATTCAAAATCATTGTAGTCCTTACGTCTTTAATACTCGTAAATGAGTCTTTGAACTCCGTCAACGAGTCTTTGATACTCGTGAATGAGTCTTTGAACTCCGTCAGCGAGTCTTTAATACTCGTGAACGAGTCTTTGAACTCCGTCAGCGAGTCTTTAATACTCGTGAACGAGTCTTTGAACTCCGTTAACGAGTCTTTGATACTCGTGAACGAGTCTTTGAACTCCGTCAACGAGTCTTTAATACTCGTGAATGAGTCTTTGAACTCCGTCAGCGAGTCTTTGATACTCGTGAATGAGTCTTTGAACTCCGTTAACGAGTCTTTGATACTCGTGAATGAGTCTTTGAACTCCGTTAACGAGTCTTTAATACTCGTGAACGAGTCTCTGAACTCCGTCAACGAGTCTTTGGTAAGTAGTCGGACAAAAATATTTACAGTCATTGCGAGCGGAGCGAAGCAATCCCAGCCCTTGCGATTGCTTCGCCCCGCTCGCAATGACATATTTACCGGACATGATTCAAACAAACCAGCGGCGAATCAACTCCACCTGGAAGCGATAGCCGTCGTCAACTTCTTTAATTAACTCCCGTTGCAACAGCAAGCTGAAAGTAATATTAGCATCGGGGAAGTGTTGCAATAGAGTTTGGCGGCTAACTATAGCCCCTTCCCCTTGAGCGGCGATAAAACGTAGAATAGCTTGTCCAGTAGCGTCTACTTGATTGTTTTGAATGTCAGCAAAGAAAAAACCACCACTTTTCAAAGCTTCTGGTATCGCTGCTTCCACATCCGCTAAAGTTGCCAATCGCCGGATAGAGGGGTCTTGTTCGTTCTTAAGGACAATAATTTCCGCGCAGAGTAGTTGTACCAAGAAGGGGTGACAACGGGTGAGTTGTAGCACTCGCTCAACGGCGTTGGGTTCATAACGGAGAGTAAAATCTTTGACGGGACGTTCAATTAATTGTTGTGCTTCCGCTTCTTTGAGGTAGGAGATATGCACTACTTGGACATTAATGAGATAACTAGCCCAGCGCTGATATTCTTTGATAGTATGAGAGCCAGCCAGTAACACCTTGAAGCGGGGACGATGTTGGATGAGGTGACGCAGCATTCCCAAAACATCCTGTTCATCAAAGCGACCTTTGGCTATGGCGTTGTCTAGCACCTCAAATTCATCTAGCGCTAGTAAGGCGGTATTTTGTTCTAGAGCCTGTTCTACTTTATCTAGCCATTCATAGAAATCGGTGAAGGGGTCAGATTTTAACACTTCGCGGGCTAGGGACGGTAGAGTTACACCTTGCTTTTTCGCTGACTTCTCCATCTCTCTAGCCAGGTTGTAGAGAAAACCTGCATGGTCACTGGCTGATGAAGGTGCGCCTTGCAAGTCTACAAACATCGGGATGATGGAATTGGGGAGTAACTTGCCGATGTTGTTGAGGAGGGAAGTTTTACCCATACGTCGCTGACCGTATAGTAGCAGAGGTGGGCGACGGCGATCGCGCAGTAGTTGCTCAATGCGTAAGCCGATGCTGGTGCGTCCGGTAAAAATTTCTAGTTGCTCGTTGAGCGGTACGCCAATAATGTAAGGATTATCAATTTCTTGGCGCAGTTCAGTAATTTTAGCCAGTTCATCTATATAGTTGGTGACTATCTCACGCCAACTTTTGATAATGGGGTAGAAACGGACTGTGTATTTGTCGCTGCTACGAACGAAGTTCTGCAACTGTAGATTTAATTTATCTGCAACATCTCTGAGGGATAAGCGCTGATTATAAACACTTGCTTGATTGAGAGCAGCATCAACATCCTCACTGATGCGGCTAAAGATTCGTAGTAGAGGCCTAACTTCACTCTCTAGTTCGTTAGTTACCAGACTGCGATGAGCTTCACGGATAGCTTCTACATCTTCACAGCCTTGTAAACTGCGTGCATCCAGTTCAATTTGTACAGCTTGAGCCGCCCAGCGCTGGGGGCTGGTACTGAGATATTCTAAAGCAGCTTTGCCTTCAACTGGGTTATGTTCAATTACGAAGAGGAGATGCTCGTCCAAACCAGGTAGATGTAAACGCTGCCACTCATCCCAGAAGGCGGAGTGATAGCGCAACAAATAAGGGTTTTTATCATTACGCCCTTTTTCTAATCTATAGAGCAGATAATTCCAAAGAATGAGAAATGGAAAGGATAAAACAGGCCGCCATGAATTGATCGTGACTCCCACGCCTCCCGCCACGCCTCCCGCCACGCCTACCGCCACGCCTACCGCCACGCCTACCACCACGCCTCGTGCTACGCCTCCCGCCACGCCGAACGCCATGCCTACCGCCACGCCTACCGCCACGCCTACCACCACGCCTCGCGCCACGCCGAACGCTACGCCGAACGCCATGCCTACCGCCACGCCTACCGCCACGCCTACCGCCACGCCTCCCGCCACGCGTAACCCCACGCGTAACCCCACGCCGAACGCCACGCGTAACCCCACGCCGAACGCCACGCCGAACGCCACGCCGAACGCCACGCCGAACGCCACGCGAATAGCTATATTTGCGATTGATTCACCCAATGCCCACAGCACCAAGCCCAATAATAAGTTAGCCAGGATAGGTAAGATAAAATATCCCTGGATGATCAGCCGCCACAGGGCAAAGTTTCGCCATCGCCCTTGTCTTAACAAGATAATCAGCGAGGAGTTGGTGTCTAAAATGGGGTCAATGCGCTTGAGGTGGTTACGCCACGCTGAGGGGCGAAAAACAAGCCAGAAAAGCAGTTGCAGGCTACCGAGGATTAAGTTAGGGTGCTGTTGGGGTGCATCGGTGTAGGCGTTGGGGGGTAATTGTGGTGAGGTCAACGTTTTTGCACTCCTATTTAAAACTCTATATCGTCATTGCGAGCGTAACGAAGTGAAGCAAAGCAATCGCAAAGGCTAGGATTAGTAGGCTTTACCTTGGTGCGATGGCTTCGGACTAAGATTGCTGTGCTTTACCTTGGTGCGATCGCAATCAAATCGCAAAGGCTGCGATTGCTTCGTCGTTCCTCCTCGCAATGACAGAGTGTGTCATTGCGAATGCAGCGTTAGCGGAATGTTCGCCCTTGGCGTTCCCGAAGGGTAGCAATCACAAAGGTTAGGATTAGTAAGCTTTACCTTGGTGCGATCGCAATGATACCAGTAAAATTTATAACTCATCATATAAATCTTTCCATTCTTGATTGATGCTATTGACTAAATCAATTTTCTTTTGTCTGGAACCTGCTTTAATCTGTTTTTCTCTACTAATGGCTGTATAGGCATCTCCAAAGACTTCATAATAAACTAATTTAGTAATGTTGTATTTCTTAGTAAATCCTTCTATTATTTTCTCTTTGTGATCATAAACTCTTCTTTGTAGATTGTTTGTTACTCCTGTATACAGCACGGTATCATAGTTATTCGTCATTATATATAGATAATATTGCTCGCTCATTTCTAATCTTTTTTGGATAGAAATTTAGTCATAACAAATTTTTATTATATTTGTCACCGCGAAATTATGGTTCCGTTTTTAGTTAACTTTGTTTCAATTCGGTGTGCTTTCATAGTTACTCTGCTAGTTCTCAATCTAATAAATGAGCAAATAATTTCATTTGTCGTAATCCTTCCTCACGCCAATTATCATCATTCTCCTCTTCTTCTAAGTTAAATAATCTTTCACTACACAGAATTTGTAACAACAGTGGCCAGCAGCAACTTTGTGTCAAAATCCACTCTACATCTTCATCAGTGAAGGCAATGGGCGAACTAGCTATCAATTCCCGCGCTTCTGTGTGAGTCAATACTTGCAGATATGCGGTGTAGCCGAAAATATTGAAAAAGGGTGAACTGTGTCCTGTGTTGTGCGCCATGTCAATCGGTGATTCGGGGGTAGCCAAGACAAATGCTAGATTCCCCCCTGTGTGGTTAGTCGCCAAAGACCGCAAAGGACGCAAAGGACGCAAAGAAGAAGAAGAAGAAATATATTTATAAATGAAGTGAAGTAAAGCGGTGCGTTACGCCAAAGGCTAACGCACCCTACCAAAACACTAAAGGAGTAGAAATTAATAAGGAGTTAGGAATAAATAACTCCTAACTCTTGTAGAGAGGCGATTAATCGCCTCTCTACTTTTTACAGCGCACAAGTCAACTCGCCGGCTTTTTGACTGAAGCGGTGATTCTCCCGGTAGTCCACGGGACAATCTATCACGGCTGGTACATCTTGAGCGAGGGCTTCTTTGAGGATAGGGATCAAATCTAAAGCCGATTCAACTCGGTAACCTTTTAAACCCATGCTTTCGGCGAATTTGACAAAATCAGGATTGCTAAAATGCACAAAGGATGAGTTTCCTTTGCCAAATTGATTTTCTTGCTTCCACTCAATTAACCCATAGCCACCATCATTAAAAATTATGGTGACAAAGGGTGTACCGACACGCAAGGCTGTTTCTAATTCCTGAGAATTCATCATAAAGCCGCCATCGCCTGTTACAGCAACGACTTTGCGCTTAGGATGAACAAGTTTTGCTGCTAAAGCGCCAGGAATGGCAATACCCATAGCCGCGAAGCCGTTGGAAATTATGCAAGTATTGGGGCTATGGCAATGATAATGACGGGCCATCCACATTTTATGGGCGCCAACATCAGAGATGACGATATCATCTGGGCCCATCACTTGCCGTAAGTCATAAATCAACTTTTGCGGCTTGATGGGAAATCCGTCATCATGGGCATACTGTTCGTAATCAGCCCGAATATCTGACCTTAAGCTGATGGCAAAGGGATCGGGTTTACCTTGTCTGTCTGCTAATTTTAAAATTTCATAAAGGGAATCTGAAATATCTCCCACGACTTCGGCGTTAGGAATATAACTACTATCAATCTCCGCCGGACTTACCCCAATATGCACAATCGGAATTTCACCATTCCGATTCCATTTCTTCGGGGAAAACTCAATCAAATCATAACCGATCGCAATTACTAAATCTGTGTTATCAAAGCCACAAGTAATAAAATCTCTTTGCTGTAATCCCACTGACCACAAAGCTAGTTGGTGTGTATAGGGAATTACGCCTTTACCCATAAAAGTATTGGCAACAGGTATATTCAGCAATGTAGCAAATTGTGTGACTGCATCACTTGCATGAGCGCGAATTGCTCCATTTCCTACTAAGATTAATGGATTAACTGCTTGGCAAATTGCAGCAGCAGCTGCCCGAATGCTAGCAAAAGATGCATAGCTTTTTTCACTATTATCCTTACGCAAAGGTTTGCCTTCGACGGGCATGGCAGCAATATTTTCGGGCAAATCGATGTGAACTGCACCAGGTTTTTCAGATTGCGATCGCTTAAATGCTTTCCGCACTACTTCTGGTGTAATACTCGGTCGCACAATCTGCTTATTCCACTTGGTAACAGGTGCAAACATTGCCACCAAATCTAAATATTGATGGGATTCAATATGCATTCTATCTGTTCCCACTTGACCAGTAATCGCCACTAAGGGCGCACCATCGAGGTTAGCATCTGCTACCCCAGTCATCAAGTTGGTTGCCCCAGGCCCAAGAGTAGAAAGACACACTCCGGCTTTTCCTGTTAGGCGTCCGTAGACATCGGCCATGAATGCTGCACCCTGTTCATGACGAGTCGTAATAAATTTAATGGAAGAATGTTTTAGCGCTTCCAAAACGTGCAGGTTTTCTTCGCCAGGGAGTCCAAAAATATATTGCACTCCTTCATTTTCTAGGCACTGCACCAATAACTCTGCTGTATTCATTTTATTTCCTAACTAGCAACGAATAAGACTGGGGACTGGGGACTAGGGACTGGGGAATCGGGACTGGGGAATCGGGATTAGGGACTGGAGAGTGGAGACTGGAGACTAGGGACTGGGAAAAATCTTTCCCAATACCTAATTCTTAATCTCTAATTCCTAATTTTTAATCCCAATACCCAGTTCCCAATACCCAATCCCCAGTCCCTAATACTTAGTCTCTAATCACTTCAACCACACGGTTTTAACATTGACAAACTCATGTATACCTTGGATACTCAATTCTCTGCCATATCCAGAACGCTTAATACCGCCAAAGGGCAATCGGGGATCAGATTTGACCATACTGTTGATAAACACGGCACCTGCTTCGATTTCCTCAACCAAGCGATCGCTCTCTTGATCATTAGTTGTCCAAGCACTTGCACCTAAGCCAAAGGGGCTGTCATTAGCGAGTTTAATGGCAGCATCGATATCTGGAACCCGGAATAACAAGGCTACCGGGCCAAAGAATTCTTCTTTTGCAATTGGTGCCTCAGGCGGGATATCTATGATAATCGTTGGCGGATAAAAGTTCCCTGGACGATCTGATAAAGGATGTCCGCCGGTGAGGACTTTACCACCGCTGCTAATAGCATCTTGCACTTGTTGATCTAAATCCTGGAGAATACCAGGAGTCGCCAGTGGACCTAAATCGGTATCTGGTTGCATGGGATCGCCTACTTTCAGCGCCTCAAATTTTTCTAAAAGCAATTTTTCAAATTTGTCTGCGATCGCTTCTGCGACAATAAAACGTTTGGCTGCAATACATGATTGCCCGTTATTTAACATCCGCGCTGTAGTTGCTGTGACAACTGCTGTGTCTAAGTCAGCACTTTCTAACACAATAAATGGGTCACTTCCTCCCAATTCCAAAACTGTTTTCTTAATTTGTTTGCCGGCGGCGACGGCGAGGGATATACCTGCTGGTTCGCTTCCGGTCAAGGTGGCAGCTTTTACACGGTCATCAGCCATTAAATCAGCAACTTTAGCAGCGCCTATTAATAGAGTTTGAAAAGTACCTTCAGGAAAACCTGCGCGTCGGATAATATCCTCAATTGCCAAGGCGCACTGCGGCACATTGGAAGCATGTTTGAGTAAGCCGACATTTCCCGCCATCAATGCTGGTGCAGCAAAGCGGAATACTTGCCAGAAGGGAAAATTCCACGGCATCACCGCGAGAATTGCACCCATTGGTTGGTAGCGAACAAAACTCTGGCTGGCATCAGTTTTTACACTGACATCAGCCAAAAAACTAGGGGCGTGTTCAGCGTAGTAGCGACAGACGGCGGCGCATTTTTCGACTTCAGCGATCGCAGCTTTAAATGGCTTACCCATTTCCAGAGTCATCAACTTCGCAAATTCTGCTTTGTCTTGCTCTAAAATATCAGCAGCCTTTTGCAGCCAGTGCGATCGCGTCAAAAAACTAGTCTGGCGATACTTTTCAAAAGACTGATTAGCCAAATCGAGTTTAGCAGCAATCTCTGCATCGTTGAGCGCTTTAAAGGTTTTAAGCGTCTCCCCAGTGGCGGGATTAATGGTGACGATAGCCATTACCTGATCTCCCGTTAAAAACAGCTTGAGGTAGGCTTCTTAGTGTTACACATATTAATGTTGGAAGCTACCACCCAAATTTTAGTCTTTAAGCCCAGAATTAGTTGCTTAATATTACAATTTTGCAATTATTTTTGAAATAAAATATACAATTTAACTATGTATTTATATTGATAAAATGGACAATTTTCATTAGTCATTAGTTAGTTGTTTTTCAATGCACCATCACTAAAAATTAATGATTGGACTAATAATTGTTGGCATTTGCTGCAAATTTGTCTGATAAATCTTCACTAATCGCTCAATACCTTTGAAACGATAATCTCCCATTTCTTGAAAATCAAAGGGTTCTGAAAGCATTTTATAGGTGACTTCACTAATCACGCACTCACTAGGAGGACAAACTGCTTCCATGCGAGCAGCAAGATTAATCGTCGCGCCTAATGCCGTATAATCTACCCTTTGAGAGCTACCAACATCTCCCACGACAGCCTTACCGCTGTTAATAGCAATACGTAATTGTAGGGGTTCCTGCCAAAATCCATTGGCATTGAGATGTTCGAGACGAGTGAGCATTCCCTTGGCAGCTGCGGTTGCGCGATCGGCGTGATCTGGTTGCGGTTCTGGAGCGCCAAAAAATGCCATAATACAATCGCCAATATACTTATCTAAAGTGCCGCCGTAAGTAAATACTTCTTTTAGCATCTCTTCAAATAAATTATTTAATAGTTGAGCGATCGCAGTTGGTGTTAACCTTTCAGAAATTGCCGTAAAGCCAACCAAATCTGCAAACACAATACTGATTTCGCTCTCGGCAGGAGCTAAACGACCGCCCGGTAATCCGCCTACAGATATCAACTGCTGTACGACTGCTGGAGAATGATAGCGTTCTAGTCGGTGACGAATCATCTCTTCAGTTTTGAGTTTCTCTACCAACAGCCAACGCTGCACGCTAGAAGCCACAAGGTTTGCTAGAGCCGAAAAAAAGCTGAGTTCTTCCTCGCCTTCATTTGCCCAATGGTAAGAAGAAAGATTGGCATCGGCATACAATACGCCCACAACTTTATTTTCATCCCATAAAGGCACCGCCATCGCGCTACGAATACCTTTGACCAAAATACTCTGTTCACTAGCAAATCGTTCATCCTCATGGGTATCGGCGGTTTGAATCACAACTTTTTCGTCAAATACCTTTTGACAGATACTCCGACTAATCCAACTTCCATCTGAGGGGAGATGCTTTTGTTGGGAAACGTTTCTAGTGGCAGCATTCACTAACTCTAATTGACCGCAACCATTAACATCAATTAATAATGCCAAGCGCTCGATACTATCAAGGTAACGAAAAACCACTTGCTGCACCTGGGAAAAAATCTCTTCTATAGACGCCGCCGCTGAGAGATTTTTAGCTATATCCACTAAGTCTTTGAGACGGGCAATGGTTTTGTCCTTGTTATTGATGTCGCCATCTTTACTATCAGCTGCAATCCATTGCTGTTGTAATTGTTCGACATTGTGAAGGATTGTTCTTTGCTCATTAATGTCCGAAGTTCCGGGAGACTCCGGTATCGATTGGGAAACAGCGCTTGTGAGCAGTACTACCAGGCTAACATTGCCCAGCCAAACGACATCGCCGTGATGTAACTCTTGAGGATAGCTAATAACATATTTATTGACTTGCGTCCCGTTTTTACTACCCAGATCCTCAATAGTCCACACATCGTCAGCCGTTTTCACAAGGCGAGCATGGTTGCGGGATACTCCAGCAAAAGGTAAGTATAAGTTACATTCCGGCAAACGACCAATTGTGAATACATCTTGATCAACTGCGATCGTTGTCTCGGTATCTTCCTTTTGTAGGCGTAGCGTGAGTTCAGTCATGAGTGTGATCCATCGAAGCTAGAAGGTGCAAGCAACTCTAAGGTAAGTTATACCCTACAGGTTAACCTTCACCTTTTCTTTATGACACTGTTAACTCCATTCCGACAAGTGTATGTGAGAGATATTACATTGAAGGAGGCTATTTTGCTAGAGGTTTAGTTCAATACACAAACTCTCTGATATTAATAGCAGTACTCCCACTCGATACCACAGCATAATATGCACCTATATATAAAGGCGATGGTGACTCCTAATAATACTAAGTTGTGATATAGGACTCCGATTTGATTTCTGAAAACATACTGAGACTGAAAAGCCCGTTTTATCAGGTTTTTATTTGAAATCTTGTTCAAAAATCAGATATGAGTCCTATACATAGTATTATTTGCTTGAAAGCTAGTCCAGTATCGCTTAGAGGATGTCTGAGAAGTATCAAATATTTGTTGATCTCCCCTAACCCATGTACAGTGACAGATTTGTGTCGTTGTAAAAAATGCTTCTGATCAAAAAGCTGAGTGTAGTTGAAAGCGAGGGGAGATGCTCCTAGCTCCTGTCTCTCATGTGTCTCAAGGGCATTGAGCCTCCAATCCTGTATGCGACGGAAATAGAGACTGGAAAAAGTTTATTCTATAGAACCCATTTGGGATCTGGTGTATTGTGAGATTAAAAGTATTTTTTATTACTTATGTATTCAAGCAGTTTAACAGATGAAGAGTGGTCAA
>NZ_JBALCP010000057.1:0-203019 GCF_036919675.1 Nostoc sp. | reverse complement strand
CCAGGTGAGGAATGATCTTAATCCGAGTCCGAGGCATCACTGTACACCAATTTTACTTCCATTAAATAATACTATCTATTGCAACTTGGTATTAAGGCTTTATCTCACAGAGACAAATTTTGAAGTTCTAGCAAAGAAAGAGGTGGATTTACAGGTAGCGGTTGCTTTTGTTGCAGAGATAGTTGCCACCACCCGACATCATGCCACTCACTAAATTTATACCCAACTCTGCAAAATACACCTACAGGTGAAAAACCGACAGCCTCATGCACAGCTACACTTGCTGGATTAGGTAAAGCGATCGCGGCAAAAACGTTGTAAAATCCTTGGAGTTGAAGTAACTGAAAAAGGGAACTATACAAGGCTTTAGCAACTCCCTTTCTGCGATGCTGAACATTTACGTACACTGATGATTCCACAGACCATTGGTAAGCGGCACGAGTCCGGTAGGGAGTAGCATAAGCATAACCTAGAAGTTCACCGTTAATTTGACACACCAGCCAAGGCATTTGCTGTTGATAGTTCTTGATGCGCCCTTGAAATTCTGTTTCACTAGGAGGTTCTATCTCAAAGGAAATCGAAGTTTCTCGGACAACTGGCGCATAAATTGCCAGCATTTTTAAGGCATCACTTTCATTAGCTAGTCTGATTGTAGCCTTCATACAAGATCCTTTTTGGGCTAAAAATTAATCAAGCGAACTCAACATACTCAATAATTGTTTCATCAGGATGCATCGGTCGCATATTGACTTTAGTGGAAACTTTATTCGGTTCCGCCAGAATCAATCCACGCTGCTGAATAAGTCTTCCTCTAAAATCATTGAGTGAGTCAACCAGAAATGTTGCTTGTGTATTTTTGAATGGAGAAAAGGCTTCATCTGCTACCAAGGATTTCAGGCAATGTATAATTAATTTCTGGAGATATCTAATCCGAATGTGATATCATCCATGCAGATTTATACTATGTATTTTACCGCCTAAAGGCTCTGGCAAAGTATTCTATTTCATCAAAAAAGAACTAACTATTTTATGGCTGCAACGAGCAACTTCCAAGATTCTGAAGTCAGACTGTTAAAGATATATAAGTTTGCCCCAGCTTGCGAAAACGAACAAGTAGTCTTTGGTGCTGCACGACCTGGATACACTAACAAGAAGGTTCAAGATTGGATAGAATTCATGAAGTGTCAAGATATTAAGCGAGTTTGCTGCCTGCTTCCTGATCAACAGCTAGCTTATTACTCTGAACTTCTGGACAACTACAAACAGCAATTTGGTAATCAGCTAGTTTGTTGGGCACCAATTGCAGATTTCCATTTATCTGATTTAGAAACCCTCACACAGAAAATACTTCCTTTCTTAATAGAAGCAGATAAGCAAAATGAGAAAGTCGTTGTCCACTGCTCTGGTGGAATTGGACGTACTGGACATGTGTTAGCTGCATGGCTAGTTAGCGTCCGAGGATTATCAAATCAAGCTGCAATAGCTGCTGTCAGAAGAACAGGTAGAAATCCTTATGAGGCTGCGATCGCTGCTGTGTTCAAAGGCATAAATCCTTGGAAAGTTGTAAAAGAACTTGACGTGCTTCTGAATGATTGTCGTCTAGCAGTGCATAAAGGATTTTGAGTTTGCTATTATCCTATTTAATCTTTTCAAGAATTTTTAATGCGATGCCTACGGCAGTAAACTACGCACTTTCAGCTATATGTGTAAACCGATCGCACTCAACACTACAATAGGCGATCGCATTATGTTCTATGTGTATTATGCATAGACGTAGCCCAACCAAAGCATCGCTTTCTGTTGCTTATGCTGTCACCATTTCTGGGACTGAATCAGGGGATGCTGGCTCGAAATGTAATACCATAATTTGCTCTGGGCGTAAACCGACAGATTCGTATGTACGCCCGTTGCGATCGCTAAATTCCACTTCAAAAGCAGCACTACCAGCTAATAATTCTACTACTGTGCCAACTTGACCACGGTACAGGTTATATTCAGGTAGATCAACTGTCAGTGCTACTACATCCAGCAACTCAATTCTACTTTTAGTCATTTTCTATCACTTCCAGATATTACAAAGGATAGCAGGTTGTTAATCTTGGGACATCAGAACCTTCTTCGATAATCCAAGCACTGCGAATAGTTACACTTTTATTTTGCCATTTGAGTCTGAAATCTAGTATGTAACGTTGTCCAAATTCATCACGTCGTCCCAAACTAACTTCTTGAGTTCTAACTGCTTCTAAAAGAATCTGGCGCAATTCTTCAGCGTTTTCATCCTTCATACCCAGACTTACTGAAAAGAGACGGGCTTTATGTTTGCCTTCATCATGCTCTGGATTGAGGCAGTAGTCACGCAGTTTACGAATATCAACGACTGCATTTTCTGCATTTGGGATTAGATTGGGTAAATTAGACATAATTTTTATTTTTAGAGTAAATATAGATTTTAGGGAATATAAACATGGAAAATGCCTGTGCAAATTAAGTTTTATAGCCTAAGGGGCTATTTGCGCTTAAAATACACAGGCACTTCAATTTTATTTCCTTACTACATATTATACATTTAATTCATGGCAAGGGTGTATTTATTGAATTTTATTCAACTTTTTCAATTGAGTTAATGCTATTCTTTGCCGCCGCCGAAAAGTTTGTATATCCCGTATCCAATAGCTGCCGCAGCAGCAACAGGTGCAGCAGCAACTATGGCAGTACCGGCAATTGCACCTCCCCCAACAACACCACCAATACCAGCAAGGGTACTCATAATTGCAGCACCAGAAGCACCAGCAGCTACTGTTACAGCACCAGCACCAGCCAGACCAGCAGCAGCCCCAATATTTGTAGCTGTTCTTGCAGCTGCACGAGCTTCACGTTCTTCCTCAGACAAATCTGGTTGGTCTTTGAACAAAGTTTCATTCATTATTTTTGCCCCAGCATGGCGGCGGCTCCTGCTGCCAATACAGCAGGAGCCGCCGCCATGCCACCACCAACCACACCACCTGCCGCAGCAAGACCGGAAGTAATTCCTGCTCCTGAAGTTGCTGCAACAGATAACCCTGTAGCAGCACTGACAGCAGCGCCCGCGGCCCCACCAGTTTCTACAACCGCTCGTACCGTCTTTAGGTCTTTAATGCCTAAAGTTTTTTCTGCACCTTTTTCAACGGCTTCATTAGCAATATCTTCCAAACTCATAAATCAATTTCTCCTAATCAGGTACGCGATCCAATACTACTTTATATAAATGTTACCAAAAATATAACAGTATTAACACTGTTGGAATTTCGCTACATCCCAAATCACCAACAAAGACTTTGCAGTAAAAAAACACATTTTTCAGCTTCAGAACCTATAGAAATAAAGCCTAATTAGCTTTTATAGCAATCAGCCAAGACGCTAAACACGAAAGCTGTTAACTTCACTCCACAAATTGACTATGAATACAGAACAAGCGAACAAAACAATTCGTGTGGGAGTACTAGGTTTTGGCGGACTAGGACAAACAGCTCCCAAGCTACTTGCTGGCAAAGGGGAAATGATTTTAGTCGCAGCAGATCAAAAAGGCTACGCTTACACTACTGATAGTTTAAATTCTGATTCAGATTTTTGTAACAAGTCTATTGACTTCAGACAAATATATTGAGAAGCTAATAGTTAGTTTAACTAATTATTAGAAGTGCATCAAACTTGTGACAATACTGACGGGAAAAATAAATCGATCGCAACCTCCTAGCGAGCCAAAACCGCTGATTTTGGAAACTCACGGACTCACACGCCGTTTTGGCAAGTTAACGGCTGTTAATAACCTGAGCATATCTGTGGAACAGGGTGAAGTATTTGGCCTGCTTGGGCCCAATGGGGCAGGGAAAAGTACAGTTATTAAGATGTTGACAACTTTGCTACCTCCCAGTGCAGGAAAAGCAACCTTAGCTGGCTATGATGTGACTCACCAATCTAATCCTGTGAGACGGGCTATCGGCTATGTCCCCCAGGCGCTCTCTGCTGATGGAAGTCTTACGGGTTACGAAAATCTCTTAATCTTCGCCAAGCTGTATGGAATACCTGCCAAAGGACGCGATCGCCGCATCTATGAGATTCTAGAATACATGGGTTTGCAAGATGCGGCGCAGCGCTTGGTACGAAACTACTCTGGTGGGATGATCCGCAAGCTGGAAATCGGCGTATCAGTTCTGCATCAACCCAAAATTTTGTTTCTAGATGAGCCGACTGTTGGACTAGATCCCATCGCCCGGACTCAAGTATGGCAGCTTGTGGAACAACTCTGTGCTGATTACGGTACAACTATATTTTTAACAACCCACTTTTTAGAAGAAGCGGACAACCTATGTAACCGAGTGGCGATTATGCAACAAGGTGAAGTCGTTATCACAGGGATACCAAGCGATTTAAAAGCCTCTTTAGGTAAGCCAAACGCAACTTTGGATGATGTCTTTATTTACTATACAGGCGACCAGTTAACATCAGGAGTCAACTACCGTGACACAGCAAGAACCAGACGTACTGCTCAACGGTTGGGTTAAAACACCACCTACTGTCCGAGCCAATCTGATCTCTGCAATTAAAGAGCTAGTTACGAAAACCCTAGCGATCGCTGAGTTGGAAGTGCGTAAACTCCGCCACGATCCCACTGATTTAGTAGTCAGATCAGTGCAACCGTTATTATGGTTGCTGATTTTTGGGCAAGTGTTCTCCAAACTTCGGGGAATTCCGACAGGGAACTTACCATATTTAGACTTTATGGCTGCTGGCATTCTCGCTCAAAGCGTGTTAAATGTGGCTATTTTCAGCGGTGGAATTACACTAATTTGGGAGCGAGATTTAGGGATTGTCCATAAATTTCTTGCTAGTCCTACACCCCGTGTAGCAATGGTCTTGGGCAAAGCTCTAGCATGTGGGGTCCGGTGCTTATCACAGGTAGTAGTAATTTATGTATTGTCTTTTGTCTTAGGTGTAAAATTAAATCCCCATCCTCTAGCTTTTGGGCAAGTGCTACTGATAGTGATGCTGGGTGCGGCTTGCTTTTGTCTTTTTTCACTAATTATTGGCTGTTTGGCAAAAACCAGAGAGCGGATGACCGGAATTGGACAAATGTTAACCATGCCGTTATTTTTTGCCAGCAATGCTATTTATCCGATCTCAATCATGCCCGACTGGTTAAAGTTTGTTTCCCACTTAAATCCCTTAACTTATCAGGTTGACGCCTTACGCAGCACAATGCTAGTGGATGGAATCAGCGTCTATGGGTTTGGTTGGGATTTGGCAATTCTCTTATTAACATTAACAGTTTTGGTGATCATCGGTGGACGACTTTATCCACGGGTAGCAATGTAATCCCCAATGGAACTAGCATCTATAGCTTTGGTCTGGATTGTACAATTCTCTTATTAACACTAATAATCTTAGCCATCATTGGTGAAAAACTTTATCCACGGGTGGCGATCTAATCAGGAGAACAACAAGCCCATGACCTTGAATAAACCTACTCAAGGTGCAACTTCCGAAGAATGTGCCGCTAGGGTAATGGACACAGTTCCATTAATGATGCGGTTTATCCGAGCGGATATGCGTGCCCATAGTGCCGCCTTTTTATCTATACCTCAGTTGCGATCGCTGGCATTTATCAACCGCAATCCTGGTGCTTCATTATCTGATTTGGCAGAGCATTTAGGTGTCACCTCTGCCACAGCATCAGCAACCATAGAACGCTTGGTACAACGCGACTTTGTGCAACGCATCGCTCATCCTCAAGAGCGGCGGCGGGTGCTGCTCAATTTGACCGAAGATGGAAAGCATCATCTGAAGCAATCCCAAGATCAAACTCGCGCTCATATTACCGATCTCCTGAAAGGTCTTACAGAAGAACAAATTTCCAACATTGAAGAAGGCTTAACTCTACTAAAAAATGTCTTCGAGAAAACCGAACTCAAATCCCCATAAATCTGAGGTTGTACAGCACGATCCCTTTGCAGCCCTGAAGTTTCGAGACTATCGGCTATTTACCATTGGACGGCTGGTGCTGTCCGTAGGGTCGCAAATGCAAACTGTAGCTATCGGCTGGGAACTCTATGAGCGGACTAACTCACCTCTCATTCTAGGTGGTGTGGGGCTAGCGCAAGTCTTGCCGATGATTGCTCTCACCTTGATTACCGGACATGTGGCCGATCGCCGCGATCGCAAAGTCATCATGTTACTGTCAGTGATGTTGCTAGCTCTCTGCTCCCTAGCTTTGGCAGTGCTTTCCTATACTCAAGGTGCAATTTTTCTAATTTACGCCTGCTTGGTATTAACAGGTGTCGCTAGGGCGTTCTCCAGACCTGCCAGTGATGCTCTGATGTGGCAGTTGATACCTGTCAGTGTGTTTACGAATGCAGCTACTTGGAATAGTAGTAGCTTTCAGTTAGCCGCTGTGATTGGCCCTGCCTTGGGGGGATTCGGCATCGCTTTGCTAGGAAGTGCTACAGGCGTATATGTGCTAGCAGCGATCGCTGCATTGCTGTGTTTTATTTTAACGCTGGCGATTAAAGAGCAAAAAGGTATTCGCTCAACTGAGCCAATCTCACTCAAAGCGCTGTCAGCTGGTGCTAAATTTGTTTGGCAGAATCACTTGATTTTAGCAGCGATTACATTGGATATGTTTGCTGTATTGTTGGGTGGTGCGATCGCGTTGCTACCCATCTTTGCCAAAGATATTTTACATGTGGGGCCAGTGGAATTGGGATACCTCCAGGCAGCCAACTCCATTGGTGCTTTGACTATGGCGATTACCCTAGCGTATTTACCACCGTTACGCAAAGCAGGTCCAGCCTTATTGTGGTCAGTGGTTGGTTTTGGCGTTGTAACAATTATCTTTGGGCTTTCTCGTTCTTTTTGGCTGTCTATGTTGATGTTAACCCTTGGTGGCGCACTGGATAGTATTAGCATTGTGATTCGCCATACATTAGTTCAAATCAGAACTCCGGATCATTTGCGTGGTCGGGTTGCTGCTATCAATAGCGTGTTTATTAGTGCCTCGAATGAGTTGGGGGGCTTTGAATCAGGCTTGACTGCTGCATTGTTTGGCCCGGTGATTTCAGTTGTGGGTGGTGGAATTGGCACAATTGTAGTAGTGATTGCTACAGCGATGATTTGGCCAGGAATTCGGAAGTTAGGGGCTTTGCAGGAGTACAAGTAGAAGCACTTATCGATCCTCTTTAGAACTTACCCCATCTCTGTGAATTTATTAGGATTCGTGGGTGCTTTGCTAGTGCCAAACCAGCAATAAATGCAGATTCTCAAAAATCATATTGCCTTACTGTCGCCACAAGATGTATTACACAATCCCAATTATCAGTTGATATTACGTTAGCTAATCTGACTTTTCACCGGATGTGGAAAGTCAGGCCTACATACTTGATCAGCACGACCCAAATAAATTTGGGAAAGCTTTATTTTTTTCCACAGATACCAAACTCAATGCCTATGACTTTTGACTTTTACTTCTCTACGAGAGGCTGCGCTCAGTACAAGTGACTTTTGACTTCCCCGAAGGGAGTGACCTCTAGTGTTATTACAAAGCCAGGTTCCAAATTTAATTTCTCGAAAAGACCTTGTCTTTTGCTGCTAGCTGTGTGATACTTTCGTTTAACTTATAAAATAACATAAATCTCTTACAAAAGGTTGAAAATGATGATATTCAAGATATTTAGAACATGGAGTTTCTTGATTGGATTAGCACTATTGACGTTTGTATTTGTAGCTTGTGCTTCTGGTAATAAAACTGCTTCACAAGCACCAGACAAAATAACAATTGCTTATCAACCTGGAATGAATTACGCTAATCTACTTATCGTCAAGCAGCAGCAAATTTTAGAAAAACAATTTCCCAAGACACAATTTCAATGGCAAGAATTATCGAATGGTGCAGCTATTAGGGATGGAATTATCGCTAATCAAATACAAGTTGGTGCAAGTGGCCCTGGAGCGTTTCTCGTAGGTTGGGATAAAGGCGTGGGCTGGAAAATATTAGCTTCTCTTAACTATAGTGAGTTTTGGCTAATAACGAAAAATCCCAATATCAAAAGTATCAAAGATTTTAAGCCAGGAATGAAAATTGGTTTACCATCTTTAGATGGGGTACAGGCAATTGTACTACGCAAGGTAGCACAAAAAGACTTAGGAAATCCCACAGCACTCGATCAAAATCTGCAAGTGATTGCTCACCCTCTAGGGTTACAGTCTCTGTTAACTGGTCAAATTGATGCACATTTTACAACACCACCTTTTGAATTTCAAGAAGTTGAAAAAGGTGGTAGGGTAATTATTAAAAGCTCTGATATTTTTGGTAAGACTAGCATAGCAAGTCTATTTGCAACTGAAAAATTTTACAATCAATATCCTGAGTTTGGTAAAGCTTTGTATACTGCAATTGTAGATGCTACTAAACTTGTGAATGAAAAACCTGATAAAGCGGCCAGAATCCTCTCACAAATGGATAGTGGAAAAGTCTCACAAGAGCAATATAAAAAGTGGCTCACGAATAAGGCAGTGGCATACGGAATTGAGCCAAGAGCCTTCCTTAAATGTGCAGCATTTATGCATGAAATCGGCATGTTAAATAAGCAACCAAAATCAATTGATGAATTGATTTTACCGCCGCTTAAAGGTGCTGGGGGAGATTAATTTAATGGTTAATTTAGAATCGTTAATATTAGCAAAAAATGTATATATTAGCTACAGCGAAGGTAAGAATAAATTTACGGCTGTGGAAGATGTTAGCTTTGCTGTCAAACCAGGAGAAAAGTTTGTCATTATTGGGCCATCGGGTTGTGGAAAGAGTACGCTTTTAAAGGCGATCGCTGGTTTTGAGTCTATCAGTAGCGGAGAATTACTGATGGCAGGTAAACGCATTTCTGTTCCTGGCCCAGATAGGATAGTTGTCTTTCAGGATTTTGAACAACTCCTACCTTGGCAAACTGTGGTGCAAAATGTTGTTTATGCCCTTGAGACTACAGGCAAAGCTGCTGGTAAAGCCGCCATTGCTGAAGCTGTCAGATATCTCGACTTAGTGGGAGTCTCAGCAGCTATCAATAAGTATCCCCATCAGTTATCAGGAGGGATGAAACAACGGGTAGCGATCGCCCGCGCTTTGGCTGTAAAACCTCAAGTTATCCTGATGGATGAGCCTTTTGCCGCTTTGGATGCACTGACGCGGACTCAACTGCAATCCGAACTCAATACTATTTGGCAGAATACAGGGTTGACAATCATTTTAATCACCCATTCCATACAAGAAGCTGTTTACCTGGGACATCGAGTTTTAGTGATGACACCAGTACCTGGAACTGTCAAAGAAATTGTTGATACCGCAGAGATTAATGATATCAACACTAATAAGTTTATCGAAGTTGCTACCTATTTAAAAAGTTTACTCAGCAATGATTCTCGTCGTGAGGCTTTTCGAGAATGAAATTTGTGACTCGAATAACAGCAAATTCCAATAAATTTGATAAGTTATATGCTTCACTCAAAGCCAGTAGTACTTTCAGGCGCGGAGTAATTTTTTGCGGACTATTGATTTTTTGGCAATTGTATGTATGGGTTAGCCAAGTTCCCGCCTTACTCATTCCTGGCCCAATAGCAGTCCTAGAGGTACTGTGGCGCGACTTATGGAGTCAAAAACTTCTGCAAGCAACACTCAGTACTTTGTCCGTGTTATCTATTGGTATGGTCTTGGGTGTGATTCTAGGTACGGCTTTAGCAGCTTTCGCCAAAATTTCTCGTTTTGGTCAAGATTTGCTAATTGTAATGAGTTCGATGCTGAGTCCCTTACCTGCGATCGCTATTTTACCCCTAGTGATGATTTGGTTTGGGTTTACTTCTGTTTCTATTATTGTAGTTACTGCCCATGCTACAACTTGGCCTATTGCCCTGAATACAGAAATGGGACTCAGTACCATCAACCCAACGGTTCTTATGGTGGGGAAAAATCTGGGTCTAGATGGTTTCAGACTGATTCAAGAAATTATGCTCCCTGCTGCATTGCCTCACATCTTAACAGGCTTGAGAACTGCTTGGGCTTTTGGTTGGCGCACTGTGATTGCATCTGAGTTAGTGTTTGGTTCAGGGGGTGCTACTAGTGGTTTGGGATGGCAGATTAATAATAGTCGCTACTTCCTGCAAACCGATCGCGTATTTGCCGGATTGGTGGTGATTGCAATTTTGGGTTTAGCTATCGATTATATTTTTCGATTAATTGAAATCAAAACAGTGCAAAAATGGGGTATGAAACGTAGTTAAACTATCACCGAACAAGGCAAAAGTTAGCTGATTTAGAAGCACGCTTGCGAGCGTGTATTAGCATAATTGTATTTAGCTAAACAAAATCCTGGTTACAAAGCCGCCAAAAAATCTTTATCCAATTTCATCGCGGATTTGAATAAAGAGTAAAAAGCTACTAGATTTATACTTAACTCTAGCTTCATATAGAAGCTGATCGAATTCGCCAACAAAGTCATAATGTTCGCGAACCATTCCCCCTTCTCCACATCCCGTGAAAAGTCAAGTTAGCAAATACGGAAAACACAGGTGTTAAACTAACACTTTGCCATCCATTGTTCAAGAGGGATAAAACTGGAAACAACTCCTAGCAAAGCGTTGCAGGAGTTGTTTTATTGATTTACGTAGTTTTATTAAGTAATAATTTACAGTCGCCAATATTTTTTTGACAGACTGTCATTTGAATGGAAAATTTATTATTCCAGGATTTTAGAGATTTTTAACTCACAGTTATATACAAATGTTCTCAAGTAAGTTATTATTCTCATGATGATTTGATAGTAATTATAACTAATAAGGTTATCCATGCTTTTTCCCTTCTTGATCATGTTCCGAGAGGGCGTTGAAGCTGCACTTGTCGTGGGGATCATTGCCAGTTATCTCAAGCAAACTGGTCGTACCCATTTGATGAAGTCAGTCTGGATTGGCATCGCACTAGCGACTTTTCTTTGTCTAGGTGCTGGAATTATTTTGCAAATAACCAGTCAGGAGTTTCCGCAGAAAGAACAGGAACTATTTGAAGCGGTAATTTCCATCGTCGCAGTTGGGGTTCTCACCTGGATGGTTTTCTGGATGCGCCGTGCTGCTCGTTCGATTAAAGGCGAGTTACAGTCTCAAATTGAAACTGCGATTCAGTCGGGGGATAAATGGGGTATAGCACTAGTGGGGATGGCATTCTTTGCAGTCCTGCGGGAAGGTCTGGAAACAGTAGTGTTTTTGCTGGCCACGTTTCAGCAAAATTTGGGAATTCAAGCTCCCGTGGGGGCATTGTTTGGATATGCAGCCGCCCTAGCCGTCGGTGTAGGCATCTATCAGGGTGGTATCCGCATCAACTTGAAGCGATTTTTTAAATGGACAGGAGTCTTCATTATCGTGGTTGCTGCTGGACTCTTAGCAAGTGGGGTGAGAGCTTTCCATGAAGCCGGAGTCTGGAATTCACTACAATCAGTAATATTTGATGCTAGTGGGGTACTTCCCAAGAACGGGTTTCTCGGATCACTTTTGGCGGGATTTTTTGGCTATAACGATACCCCGACTGTCAGTGAGGCGATCGCCTATTTTGGCTATCTAATTCCTACCATGTCGCTGTTCTTCTTAGGGGATAAGGCTGGACAGAAGACTACAGCAAGCCATTCCTAGCTACTTCAATAATTTTTAGGAAAATACAAGAATGAAAAATGTTTTAAAGTACTCAACAATTATCTGTCTAATTGCCTTGACAGTAGCTGCCTGTGAATCTAACAAATCAAGCGATACTTCCACGAATAATTCTCTAGAAGCTAAAGTAGCCAGCGATACCTCTGTTAAAAATTCCACAGAAACTGCTTTGACTGTGACAGATAAAGGTTGCGAACCCAATCAGCTGACATTAGCATCTGGGGAAAACAACTTTGTGCTTACCAATAAAAGCAGCCAACCTTTGGAGTGGGAGATTTTGTCTGGGGTGAAAGTGATTGAGGAAAAGGAAAATATTGCTCCCGGCTTCGTTCAAAAACTCAAAACCAATCTACAACCGGGTGAATATGACATGGCTTGCGGTTTACGCAGCAATCCCAAAGGGAAAATCAGTGTCAAAGCAGAAGTTGGAAATTCTCAAGCCAAAGGGACTGTAGATCAAGGTCAATTAGTCGGGGCGATCGCAGAATACAAAGTCTACGTCACTAAAGAAACTGACCAACTGGTGGCAGACAACAAGACCTTCACGGATGCCGTGAGTGCTGGAGACGTTGCTAGAGCTACGAAACTCTATGCCCCTACTCATGCCCACTGGGAACGGGCAGAACCGATAGCTGAACTTTTCTCCGATCTCGATAAAACTATGGATTCCCGTGCTGATGACTTTGCCAAAAAAGAGGCTGACCCACAATTCACTGGATACCATCGCATAGAGAAAGCTTTATTCCAGGACAAAACTACAAAAGGCATGAAACCCTTTGCCGAAAAGCTACAGAAAGATGGACTAGACCTACAAAAGCGCATTGCCACCTTGACCATTGAACCGAAAAATATGGTTGGCGGTGCTGCTGGCTTGATTGAAGAAGTGGCTGCTACCAAAATTTCTGGGGAAGAAGACCGTTACAGCCATACTGACCTCTGGGACTTCAGCGCTAATGTAGATGGTTCCCAAAAGATTGTAGAGTTATTGCGCCCCGTCATCCAAAAAGCTAACCCAGATTTGCTGACACGTGTAGATAGCAATTTCACCAAAGTTAACCAAAAACTTGCTAAATACAAAACCCCTGATGGTGGTTTTGCTACCTACGACAAGGTAAGTGAAGCAGACAAGAAAGATATGAAAACAGCGATCGCTGCCCTTTCTGAAGATTTATCTCAGTTGCGCGGCACTTTGGGCGTTAATTAATTGATAAAGAATTCCTAGAGGAGTAAATTATGTCCATTACAAAGCAACCAAGTTTACGCATTACTCCCCGCATCAGCCGTCGTGACTTGTTAATCGGCATGGCAGCAGCAGGTGGAGTAGCAGCTTTGACGACTTTGGGTTATCGGACTCTTCTGGGAACACCTCTTGACCCATCTGAAGAGGTCGTACCCTTCTTTGGGCTTCACCAAGCAGGTATTCTTACCCCTACTCCTGCTGCGGGTTTAATGGTCGCATTTGATACAACTGCTGCAAATAAAGCTGATTTAGTGCGGTTGTTCAAAACTTTAACTGAGCGCATCCAGTTTCTCATGGCAGGGGGAACACCTAAGCCGCGTGACCCCAAATTTCCACCCAGTGATTCCGGGATTATGGGCCCAGAGATTGCTCCCAATAACCTGACAATCACCCTAGCTGTGGGTAACTCACTGTTCGATAACCGCTTTGGACTTGGCAACTTGAAACCCAAGCGGTTAGATACTATGGCCAATTTTCACAATGACCAGCTTGACCCAGATTTATGTCATGGGGATATACTGTTGCAATTCTGTGCGAATACTGAGGAATCTAATCTCCACGCTTTACGCGACATCATTAAGAACTTACCTGACTTGCTCACTTTGCGTTGGCAAATAGCGGGGTTTCTGCCGCCGAATACCCACAAAAAACAAGGCAAATCTACGGTGCGTAACCTGCTTGGTTTTAAAGATGGGACAGCAAATCTAAATGCTAGTGACGACAAATTGATGAACCGGATTGTTTGGGTACAGCCAAACAGTGGTGAACCCGTTTGGACAGTAGGGGGAAGTTATCAAGTGGTACGGGTGATCCGCAACTTAGTCGAACGCTGGGATCGTACACCATTACAGGAGCAAGAGACAATTGTTGGGCGAAACAAGGAAATTGGCGCACCCTTGGGGATGAAGCACGAGAAAGATATTCCCAATTATGATCAAGACCCTAAAGGTCAACAAATTCCTCTAGATGCTCATATCCGCCTTGCTAATCCTCGCAAATCAGAGTCGAGTTTGATTCTGCGGCGTGGTTTCAATTATTCACGCGGGTTTGACAAATCTGGACACTTAGACATGGGTTTGTTGTTTGTCTGTTTTCAAGCTGATTTAGAAAAGGGGTTTGTGACAGTGCAAAATCGCTTGAAAGGAGAACCTTTGGAGGAGTACATTCGCCCCATTGGTGGTGGATATTTCTTTGCTTTACCTGGTGTCAACGCTGAAGGAGATTATCTCGGTCAGTCATTATTAGAAGCATCGACAGTGTAGATTTATATTTAATTTTTAATTTTTTGACGGTGGTTAGCAGCTTGTAATAACAGAGATTCGGCAAAAGCGATCGCATCACTTGCTGATTTACCACCAGCTAACTGTGCTAGTTCTTCCCGGCGAGTGCTTAAATTATCCAAGGTAGTAACTCTGACAACGGTACGCTGTTCGGCGTTATCATTGTTGGCTTTTTTACCTTTGCCTTGATTAATAGTTTGTTTATCTACGCGGAAATGGCGATCGGCCATTGCCGCAACTAAAGGTTGGTGGGTAACACATAATACTTGGTTGCGTTGACTTAGCTGGTGTAATTTTTCCGCGATCGCTTGGGCTACTCTTCCCGAAACCCCGACATCAATTTCATCAAAGACCATTGTCCCAGCCACATCAACCTGAGAAAAACAAGCTTTCAGAGCCAGTAAAAAGCGGCTCATTTCCCCGCCAGAGGCAATTTCTGTTAAAGGTTGTAGTGGTTCTCCAGGGTTGGGACTAAACATAAAGGTAATTTTATCTGCCCCCATAGCAGTAGGAGAAGCAGGCACTATCTCAACCTGAAACTTTACCTTTTCCATCGCTAGGGGCTTGAGTTCAGCTATCAAACGTGATTCTAAATTAGCAGCCGCTTTACTCCGCAGTTGAGTTAACTGATTACTTGCTTGGGTGAGTTTCTCAAAACACGCCTTTTCTTGCTGTTCTAGGTTTTCGATAGATTGTTCGCTGTCGTTAAGTACCGCTAATTCCCCTTGAATACGTTGGTAATAAGCGATCGCTTCTTTTAGTGTCGGCCCGTACTTGCGGCAAATGTGCTTTAATTCCCGAACGCGTTCTTCCACCTCTTCCAACCTGTGGGGATCGGCTTCCAAACCATCTCCATAGGCATTAATCTGCCTTCCCACTTCCATTACCGCAGCTTGCGCGTCTCTCACCAATTCCAATAGGGGTTGCAGTTGGGTATCATATTCCACCATATGATTTAATGTTGCCTCACTGTCTCCCAATAAATCTGCGGCGGCTGGGATTTCATTATCGTTTTGATACAAAGCCTGATAAACTTTGTAACTCATCTGTTGCAAATCGACGACGTGATTTAGGCGTTCCCGCTCTTGTCCTAACTGTTCCAATTCATTCGGTTCGCTGAGATTGGCTGCTCCCAATTCTTGCACTTGATAGGTGAGCAAGTCGAATTGTTGCAACCGTTCCCGTTCTGATGTCCGGCGTTTTTCTAGTGCTAAATGCGCCTGTTGGTAAGTACTGAAGCTGGTGGCAACTTTATGACGTTGCTGCATCAAGGAGTCGCCGCCATATAAATCTAGCCAGTCGCGGACTTGGGCAGATTGTCCCACTTGTACCGTTTGACCTTGAGCTGTGATTTCCACCAAGCGATCGCGCATTCCTCCCATGATCTGCCGATTTACCAACACGCCATTCACCCGCGATCGACTGCGGACATTACTAGCAGTGGCTGTGATTTCTCGGCTAATGACTACGGAATTTTCATCAAGCAAATCTATTTCCTGTTCACTCAACCAAGCTGCTAGGGGGGCGTTTGAGGTGAAAGTAGCTTCTACCATTGCCCGACTTGTTCCCGTGCGAATCACTCGACTAGAGACTTTGCCACCCAAAGCGGCATCAATGGCATCCAAAATAATCGATTTTCCAGCGCCGGTTTCACCTGTCAATACATTTAGTCCCGCGTCAAATTCCAATTCCAGTTGGTCGATTAGGGCAAAGTTTTCAATTCGCAGGCAAAGCAACATCAAACCAAATTCTCCGTTAGGACAGATGCCGGATACTTCTAACTTACAGGACAATAAGTATGATATTTCAGCAACTAGCAATACCTACTACTATTGAACTAGTATGCCCATTTTAGTGTAGCAAACCACTGGGAACTGGAAAAAAATTATTTTAATTCCAATGCCCTGTTTGGCCCATACCCAATGCTCAATCTCTGAACAGATTGTTACAATACTTAATGTGATCGTTCTGACTGGTGGCCTTCTTCATGATTGTTAAGACACTTCCCCCTAGTTCCCGACCGATTCAGGAGGACAGTCGCAACGGCACAAATAGCCGAGGCGAACTGGACGTTATTGATGTAGTGCCAGAAGAAAATGGTACACCAAGCTTAGTTGTGCGCTCGCCAAGACTCTTAGCTGCCCAAAAGGTGAGGACAGCAGCCCAACCTGAGACGCTTTACGATCCTGTGGGCATAGCGGCGCATTACCAAAATAGAAAAGTGCAAGTTTTACAGCGGATTTTTGCCGTGTTGGGGCCGACTCTATCCTTTGCTTTTGGGTTGTGGTCGGATAGCAAACGGGGAATTGTCGTCAAAAATAACCGCCGCCGAGCCACTCAGCTAAGAGTATTGCTGACCCAGCTGGGGCCTGCTTACATCAAAATTGGACAAGCTTTGTCCACCAGGCCGGATCTGGTTCCTCCCGTATACTTAGAAGAATTAACTAAGCTACAAGACCAATTACCGCCTTTTGCCAACGAAATTGCTTACCAGTTTATCAAAGAAGAACTTGGTGCCCCTCCAGAAGAAGTTTACGCCGAACTCTCGGCCCAGCCAATTGCTGCGGCTTCATTGGGACAAGTCTATAAAGGTAAGCTAAAAACTGGTGAAGAAGTCGCTGTTAAAGTCCAACGCCCCGATTTAAGAGAGGGGATCACAATTGACTTGTATATTTTGCGTAACCTCGCCGCCTGGGCGCAGAAAAAGATCAAGCGGGTAAGAAGTGACTTAGTTGGTATTCTCGATGAATTAGGCGATCGCATCTTTGAAGAGATGGACTACATCCATGAGGGTGAAAATGCCGAAAGATTTTTCGAGTTATACGGTCATATAAAAGACGTATATGTACCGCAAATTTACTGGGAATATACCAATCGTCGTGTCTTGACGATGGAATGGATTAACGGCACGAAATTAACCCAGACAGAAGAAATTAGCGCCCAAGGGATAGATGCTCGTTATCTAATTGAAGTGGGTGTCCAGTGTTCCCTACGCCAACTGCTAGAACATGGATTTTTCCACGCCGATCCCCACCCTGGTAATTTGTTAGCAACAACCGATGGCAAATTGGCTTATCTCGACTTTGGGATGATGAGCGAGATTAAGCCACCACAGCGTTATGGTTTAATTGAAGCGATCGTCCATGTCGTCAACCGCGACTTTGAAGGATTAGCAAAAGACTACGTTAAGTTAGATTTCTTATCACCAGAAACTGATTTAACACCAATTATCCCAGCTTTTGCCAGAGTCTTTGCTGATGCCCAAGGAGCCAGCGTAGCCGAACTTAACATTAAAAGCATTACCGATGAACTATCGGCTTTGATGTATGAGTATCCTTTCCGCGTACCGCCCTACTACGCCTTAATTATTCGCTCTCTGGTGACACTCGAAGGGATTGCAATATTTATAGATCCCAACTTTAAAGTCCTCAGCGAAGCTTATCCCTACGTTTCTAAACGCCTGTTAACAGACCCAGCACCGCAATTAAGAACATCATTGCAAGATTTGCTATTTAAAGATGGCAGATTTCGCTGGAATCGCTTAGAAAACTTGTTACTTAATGCGCGTAAGAGTCAAGACTACGACTTTGACTTAGTGCTGAATCAGGGGATAGAATTTCTGTCATCTGAACGCGGTGCTTTCATTCGTGACAAACTGGTAGATGAATCTGTTAACGGACTCGATGCTTTAGGTAAAAATGTTTTGCATAACTTTACCTATCTGCTGCGAGAACGGGTTGGGTTGACAGCAGTTAATGAAATTCCGGCGGCGACAGTTGAGCAACAACAAACCTTAGAGCATATTAAACGTATATTGGGTATTCTCCGAGAAACACGAGGCTTTGATCCAGTGCAACTTGCGCCCCAAATTGCCCAGTTATTGGTAAATTCTGATGTACAGCGTTTGGGTCAACAAATTGCCAGCCGCTTCACGCAAAAGGCTGTAGCCAGGTTAATTCGGCAATTATTGGCATCCTAGTAAAAATTATGAGTTAAAAACTTTCTTTAACTCATAAATTATTCAATCTAGCAACTATATAACCCAACTCTTCCAGCTTTTCTAAGACCTTAGTTGCACTTTGGGCAACGCTTTCTTGGTTAGTTTTGCATTCGACTTCCGGACGGAGTGGTATTTCATAAGGATCATCAATACCAGTGAAGTGCTTAATCTCCCCGGATCTTGCTTTTTTATATAACCCTTTTACGTCTCGCTGTTCACAAACTTCTAATGATGCATTGACGTAAACTTCAATGAAATATGGAATACTTTGGCGCACTTGTTCGCGAATTTTACGGTAAGGTGAAATGGCTGAAACCAATACAATTACATTATTTCGGGCAAGAAGATGAGCCACAAAGCCAATGCGCCGAATATTCTCTTCTCGATCCTCTTTACTGAAACCCAACCCTTTGCATAGGTTTTGACGGACTGCGTCGCCATCCAGAACTTCAACTCTGTATCCCTGTATCCGCAGTTCCTTCTCCACGAATTGACAGATGGTAGTTTTACCTGCACCACTTAGACCAGTGAACCATACTGTCACGCCACCCTCTTGTTGTCTCATCCTACCTCCGCCGTACACTTCAAATGGCACACCAAAAAAAAGCTTTTTTGGGTGATTTCGGGTAAAATAGCAATTTTATTTTTATAATCCTTTTTTAGCAGGAATTTCAGGCGTTGCTTGGCGGCTCGTGTCAGCCTTAAAATGCCAGTTTTTCCTCACGTCCACTAACGGTAAATAAATAGATATACAGATTTACTGCACAAGTAATACAGTCCAATGGTCATAAAGCCTGAAACCTCCAAGATTTCATATATACTGTAGCGGCGGCTTGCTGGCACGGCTATCTCACGCATCAGTAATGTGCTTTTATATTGAAATACAGAAGTTACGCATAAAAATTAATGTTTTTTAAGACGTTGGCAATGTGCTTTTAGAGTGAAACACATTGAGAAATCTTAAGTAATCCACAGTTGCCTCCTCTGAATTTTCCATTAGCAGCAGATGTCCTGCCTTTGGTAATCGGATCACTTGGCTTCCGGGAATACAGCGTTGCAGCCGATCAGCTCCACGAATGTCGTAGATTTTGTCTTCTCTACCCCAAATAACAAGGGTCGGAAGCTGAGTTGAGCGTCCCTGACAGAGAACGTCATCGTACAGGTTCACGATGTCCCAAATCTGTTGATAGTGACGGTTATGAGTGATGTAGTCGTTCACTTTCTCTGTTTTAACAGAATCAGGGATGGTGGGAGGTGTGACAAACAGCAGGCTAATTTCCAGGTCAAACTGTTCTTTGGTGATTGGAATAAAGGGGTTTATGCCGTCAAAGATGGAATTTCTGAGGCTCGAAGCCCAATCAGTCACACCTAAAGGTGAACCGATAAAGGCAAGGCTACGCAACTGTTCCGGGTAACGCTGGCTGTAAAGGGTGGCGATCGCTCCCCCCATCGAACTCCCTGCCACATCAAATCTGGAGCGAATTCCTAATTGATTCGTTAACTGGTGCAGCAGTGCAACCTGATTCTCCAGGGCATAGTCCCTCGTTGCGAACCCAGTGCTGTTGCCGTAGCCTGGTAAGTCGGGAGCGATCACCCAATAGCCCGCCTCAGACAACTGACACATCATACTGTTCCACTGCTCTTTGCTGGCAAATAGTCCATGCAGCAGTAAGATTGGTTGTCCAGTCCCAACCTGGTTGTAGGACAACGTTCCATTGCTAATAGGGGCGGAACGGGTGGTGATCGCACAGCCGGAAGCAGACGCTGGGCTATTCACAGCAGCGTAACCCACCAATCTACATAGCACCAGAATAACGAAGATCAGCGGGAGGATGAGTTTTTTCATGGTTATTTTTAGTTCTGGAGTTCAAATAGCCCAATTCTCGAATAACGCACTGCTTAGTAATGCAAATATTACTGTGATTGCCTAACGGGAGCTAACTACAGCAAGCATTGGTACATTACCCAGCAATAGACAGATAAACTGTTGCTGGGTCACGTGCAATAAATATACACTTAGGGGTGCTGTGGCTTTATAGGCAATACAATTAATTGTAAACTTTTAACTTTCCTCTTGGAGATAGCCATTTTTATCGCGTTTGAGGCTTTCTTCTAAGGCTTGAATTTGTTCACGACGAGCTTCCAATTCCAAGGAACGCCGCGCTAAGTCTTGGTTTTGTAACGTCAGGGATTGTCGCCAATGTTCTGCTCGTTCAGCTTCCTGCTGCAAAAATTCTGGAGTAATGCCGATGGTGAGGTAGTTTTGTACCAGATGAAGTACCCAGTTGGTAGCATCTTCTAGTTTTTGAATGTCGCCTGTAGGGGAAAGTTCTACTAAAACAAGCAAGTTCTCACTCATGATCTTTCCCTTTCCCAGCAAAATAAAAGCCTCTTCCGGAATTATCGCCCACAAGTTATCAGCTTCTTGACGCGCCAACAAGCGTAACTGGTGCTGGTCTAAAAAATCGTTTTTACGCACCTGGGCTAGATATAGCATGAGAGTCGCTTCGCTCCAATTCAAAATTCAAAATCACCGTTGGCGCAGCGTCTGCGATCGGAGAAGTTCTGATCTAAGGAAGCCTTAGCTTCGACTTCTCTGGAGTAACGGAAACGTCCCCGGCTCCGCTCCAAATTCAAAAAATGATTTTTAATAAAAAACAAGGACAAAATTGATATTTGGAATAAATTTAATTGGTAATGGGTGATTGGGAATTAATAATCCCATTACCCATTACAGTTATCCTAAGCTATGTATGTGACGCCTACAGCAATCCCTTCAGGCGATCGCGCAAAATTTCAGTTTGCTTCTGTGCTTCTGCTAAGGCATCCCGCGCTCCTTGTACTACGTCGGCTCTAGCTCTATCCACAAAACTAGGATTGTTTAATCTGGTACTCAGGGATTGAACTTCGGCTTCAGCTTTACTCAGGCTTTTCTCTAGTTTGGCACGCACAGCTTCAATATCCACCACACCGCTAAGGGGAATTAGCACTTGTATTGTACCAATCACACCAGCGATCGCATTTTCTGGTTCTTGTGATTGTTCTGATTCTCTCTGCGGGAAAAAGCGTCTCCATAAGCTAAGTCTTGCTTGAGCAGTTAGGAAATTTTGACTAACAAACCAAGCTGTGTAACTAAAACCAACTATTTCAAAGAAAGTTCCGACGATGGGAGTATCATCAATGGCATTCCCCACAGCTAAACCCAATCTACCTAAGAAAATCGCCAAAATAACTAAGCCAATTGTCTTCAAACCACTCTGAGGTTTTTTAGCAGCAACAGTTTGGTTTTCTTGCTTGTCAGTAATGCTTAAAGTCTCAACCTTAGCCAAATCTTTAATATAAGACTGTCCAGCAGTGAGAATTTCCCGCTCCTTCTCACTTTCAGTTTGCAAATTTGCTGTCACTTTTACCCCTGGCTTAATATCCGCTTCAGCACGCAAATTCCGAATTGTGCGGATAGTAGCAATCAGCAATTCAAACTGTTCTTCCAAAGTTTTATCAATCAGGTTTGCATCTATCTGGGGATAGATTTGTAACGGTAAAGTTTGCCGAGAATCTGCTGGTTGTTGGGTGAGAGTTTGCCAAATTTCCTCGGTAATATGAGGCATAAAGGGATGAAGCAGTTTCATAATCCCTTCCAGTATGTAGCCGAGGGTTTGCTGTGCTACCCGCCGCGATGCTGGATCGGCATCTGCTTGCAATCTGGATTTCACCAGTTCAATATACTGATCGCAGAAATCACCCCAAATAAACTCGTACAGTCCCTTTGCTGCTTCCCCTAAACCGTAGTTGTCAATGAAATTGGTAGTTTGTTTGACAACTTGATGATAGCGCGAGATAATCCAGCGATCGCTCAATTCGGTAGCGACTGGGTTCCCCAATTGTTGCGGTGTCTGTCCATCCAAATTCATCATCACAAACCGAGCAGCATTCCACAACTTGTTTGCAAAATTGCGGGATGCCTCTACAGAAGCCGATTCATCCTTTTTGCGATCGTATTCCAGCCGGATATCTTGTCCAGCGCCAGCCACTTCCCTAATTAGGGTGTAGCGCAGGGCATCAGTACCATATTTGTCAATTAATAACAGCGGGTTAATACCATTACCTTTGGTCTTTGACATCTTCTGACCTTTTTCATCCAGCACCAAGCCGTGGATGTAAACCGTTTGGAAAGGCATTTGACCCGTAAAATGCCCAGCCATCATTGTCATTCTAGCTACCCAGAAAAAGATGATGTCAAAGCCTGTTACCAAGGTAGTAGTCGGGTAATAAGTTGCTAAATCCTGAGTTTGTTCCGGCCAGCCCAAAGTCGAAAACGGCCAGAGTCCAGAAGAAAACCAAGTATCTAGCACATCTGGATCTTGTTCTAATTTGACATTTTCGCCAAATTGTGCTTTTCCTTTCTCCCAAGCTTCAGTTTCCGATTTCGCCACCACAAACGGCGTGTTATCGGTAATTTGCCCATCCGTTTCACTGACAGCGTACCAAGCAGGAATTTGGTGTCCCCACCATAATTGGCGAGAGATACACCAATCAGTGAGTTTTACTAGCCAATCACGATAGACCTTAGTCCAGCGTTGGGGGACAAACTCTGGAGAAGTTTGCTGGTCGAGGAATTCTAAAGTTTTGTCAGCTAGGGGGCGAATTTTGACAAACCACTGAGTCGAGAGGAGGGGTTCAATAGGTACTTTACCGCGATCGCTGTAGGGAACGGTATGTTTATAATCTTCTATCTTCACCAGAAAGCCATCTGCCTCTAGGCGAGAAACCACATTCTTTCTAGCAACAAAACGGTCTTGTCCTTGAAACTCCCCAGCATTGGCGTTGAGAGTGCCGTCTTTATTCATAATATTGATCAACGGCAGATTGTGACGCTTACCCATGTCAAAATCATTCGGGTCATGGGCGGGAGTTATTTTCACGCAACCCGTGCCGAAAGTAGGGTCAACAAATTCATCACCAATGATCGGAATTTCTCGGTGTAGAATTGGCAGAGTTACAGTTTTGCCAATGAGATGTTTGTAGCGATCGTCATTGGGATTAACTGCTACTGCCGTATCGCCCAGCATAGTTTCTGGTCTAGTTGTCGCCACTTCCACATAACCAGAACCATCAGTGAGGGGATAACGGAAGTGCCAAAGATTTCCATTAACTTCTTGATTTTCCACTTCCACGTCAGACACAGCCGACTGAGAAGCTGGACACCAGTTAACTAAATATTCACCACGATAAATTAAGCCTTCCTCGTAGAGGCGAGTAAACGCCTCGACAACAGCTTTGGATAAACCCTCATCCAGGGTAAACCTTTCCCGTGACCAGTCCACCGAGACACCCAAGCGTCGTAGCTGATTAAGAATCGTTCCCTCAGACTCCGCCTTCCATTCCCAAGCGCGTTCTAAGAATTTCTCGCGCCCCAACTCGTAGCGAGTTTTTCCCTCTGTCTTGAGTTGCTTTTCCAGCATACTATGCACAGCAATGCTGGCGTGGTCAGTTCCGGGTAGCCATAAGGTATTGCGCCCTTGCATCCGGTGGTAGCGCACGAGGGTATCAATCAACGCACTTTCAAAAGCGTGACCCATGTGCAAACTGCCGGTGACATTAGGCGGCGGGATGACGATGCAGTAGGGTTCGCCGCCTTTGTTGGGGTCAGCTTTGTAAACTTGGTTGTCTTCCCAGAATTTTTGCCACTTGGCTTCGGTGGAAAAGGGGTCGTAGAGACTGGGGAGATTGGGAATGGTTGCGGTCATGCGGGGCAAACTAACTATGGAAGGACTCTAATAAATTTTGCCACAGGGTTGGAGGTGGGTTTGTTTAGCAATTCTCGAAATCGTGGGTATACCCCTTAAAAAATCTGGAAATGCGAAATCTATTCTTGACCCTTGTAGTTATCTTGGATAAATTCCGTAGCTGACAGGAGGCGTATTAGATTATGATGAAGGAAGTAAATTATTAAGCAGCTTTCTCTAAATTAGTCAATACTAACTCTAGCCACTTCTCCTCCCATTCATTACTTACCATACTCGCTCTAATTTGCAATACATTATGAGCCCCTTCTCGAGTCCATTGCATCTTTTGCTTGCGCTTATGTCGAGCATTGATCAATGAATCGATATGAGATTCTGCGACTTGACTCGTAAAGGCTTTATTCGTTCTCTTCCGCTCATCGTAGTTGACGAGATAGTCAAGATTATTCTTCAGGTAATCGTGCAATCCTTGGAGCTTAGATCGTTTCTTTTCATCGGTGATGTTGTCTCGGATGATTGCAATTTTTTTCAGAGCTTCTTCTGCTCCACCATGCCATAGAGTCCACTTGGCACTTTCCAGAGATTCGTTAAACGTATCCTCAAGAGCATTTTTGACAGTCTGAAATTTCTTGCCGATATGGAACCAGTCCAATATCAACTGGAGGGTTTGGCAATGCGGCTGAAGGTCTAAGATGATAGACCAACAGTTGTTCGCACCGTCGGCTAATCCGGTCACATGCGTTTGTTTCGTCAGCCCTTGCTTGAGGGCTGCACTATATACATAGGTCTTGATCGTTTGCAGTTTATCCTCTAAAGCCGAGATGACACAGGTCTTATCGCTAATTCGCCGATGGTGTTGCTCGATCACTTCAATACTGCTGGGTCTATAGACGATACCGGACAAGGCTTCAAAGCTGCGCTTATCTTGGTCTTTGGTCGGAATATGTCCCCCATCGACTTGGACAATCAATTCCGCAGCCGGGATGGGTATTTCTTCGCCAGTAGGGACTTTACGATTCTCCTGATCCAGTTGAGCACCCACTCGATTCGTCATGATTTTCACGCGGTCGTGGTTATTGATACTGCGACGTTGGGCGTTCAGTTTTTCCAGGTTAACGACAGCCTCTCGATAACTATGCAATGCCCCCTGCTCACATTGAAGTTTGGCTAGATCGGGGTGAATGTCGGTGTTAAATAAAGAAGTGGTGGTCGGTGCACTCTGCCAATTACAATCCGGATTCTTGCAGCAATGCTTTTGGATGCGCAGCTTGTGATCGCTGAAGACGGCATGAAATTTCGATACCATGAATCCATTCTTGCTAAGCTTTTGTCCGCACTGGGGACAAGCCTCGTAACCCGCATCAATCAGGGCAGATTGCTCTACCAGTAAGGCGCTTTGAACCTTGGAGAGCAATGAGATTTGCTCTTGATGGCGAAGACCCAGGTCGAGGATGGACTCAGGTCGTTTAATATCGTAGATTTTTACCGTATCTCGCTTGACTATCTTTTGGCTCGTAACGGAGACTTTCTCTACGATGACCCGAAATTCATAGTCCATGATTTAGAAACCTGATACCCTTTTGCCATCAGGATAAGGATATCATAAAAAACTGATTTCATCAGAATATAATACGCTCACATTTAGCTTTGTCACGCCAGCGTAACGCACTGCAAATCTTTGGTGAATGAAGTTTTTCCGACTTGTGTGTACACCGTAGCTTCCCTTGCTCTTAAGGGGGTGGGGGTTAGGTCTGTATTGGACTCAATCCAGAAGCGCTATATATCATTGTCAAGACGTGAAAGAACGTAGAATTGACGCAACGGTATCGTTATTTTCGAGATGTGAAAGAACGTAGCCGATAATTAGCAATCCGCGTGTTAAGTTTGACAACTTGGTATAACTTAAATGACCCGCCAGAAAAGAAATTTGTCAGCAGGATTTTCTTACCACATTACTACGCGCTGCAACAACCGCGAATTTAACTTGGCGCGGCGAGAGTGCCGGGAAGTCTTTTTATATGCAATCAAAAAAGGTTTGGACAAATATGGCTTCAAACTTTATGCGTTGTGCATCATGTCCAACCACGTCCACTATCTCATAGAACCAGCTACCCCAGAAGATTTGCCTAAAATCATGCATTTTCTCAATTGGTACACAGCCATGTGCTTTAATCGGTGTAACCCTGAGCGCAGTCGAAGGGATGCTCAATCGCACAGGACACTTTTGGGAGGCGAGATATTATAGCTGTGGGTTTCCACCCACGGATACTAAGCGAGCATTAAATACTCTACGCTACATTCATGGCAATCCCAAAGCTGCTCAAATGCGACGCAGTTTTTTCTACGATTTCAGTAATTACGGCACTTATGACCCTTACGGGTGACGCTCGAGTACTCGCTAACGCCAGTTCCCTACGGCGGGAAACCCGCTTGCAGGACTGGACTCACCAATTGACTGTTGATGGATTGACACAATGGCATCCGGCTTTTCTAGAACTGGGTAAAACATGTTTATGAATGTGCCAAAAAATATCGGGGGTTTTGTCAACGGTATAAACCAAAAGCAAAACCAGCCAAACTTTCTGACTGGGGAAGTAAGTTGCTGGCTGGCCATAAAATTAGCCGAAATAAGGGTAAGCACAAATGCTCGCCTGGTCAACTGACACTTTTCGCGCAGTGCCAGGTATCGGAATGCCCGCAAGTGGCAGAAGTTTTAAAGAAGTTTGTTCTAGCGAATAGAGCGTTTGACGCAAGTTGCATGAATGAGATATGATGCGAAAATCGAAAATCTAACTCGACCCCAACACCTCAGGTCCACTCCCCCCCATCACCAAAACATCGAACTTACTGATCGCTTTTCCGCCACACAAAATCGCTGATTCTTCATCTGAAAGCGAAAAGAATTTTAGAGTTTGTAACGACTTTTTTAAGCCCGCTTCGCGATCCTCGGTAAAAATGATTGCGTTTTTAAACTGTTGCATGATTTATTCCTCAAAAATTATATTCTTAAAATAAAAAAATAAAAATAACAGCTTATTAAACGCTTGTAAACTAACTGCTTTTTTCAAACATCCTACCTTTCCCACTTTTACAAAACAAAACGTTTGTAAACTGCTTTTTTTTCATTTCCACTTTTTTTTACACATACACACCCTTGTTAGCCCCATAGGAGCACTAGTCTGACGAATCCACCCGTTACCGCGAGCGATGCTAGGCTATCTTAAACTCACACCGATAATTAGTAAAGGAGACAGATGACATTCGCTTGTTGCGAAGCACCCATCCCCGAATAGCTGCCCAGATAATTAACCTGGAATCTATAGTCCGGTATCTAATCATCCCAGTATCGGCCTAGATATGTCGATTGTCACTGGGATAGATACTGATTTACAAGATATCTACGAAAAGATAGTCACACAATTACTCTTGTTCACCGCTTCTTCCGTCCCCCATCGCCAATAGCGCCGTTCCGTAAGCAGCTTCTGTATACACTGACGCTACTACAGGAACCTGCAAATAACGCGCCCTAATTGCAGTCCAAATATCATTCGCTGCGCCACCGCCAGCAGTATAAACACGGGTCAACTTGTCTGCACCCATTTGTTGTAATAATTCATACCCTCGCGCTTCTATGCGGGCAATGCTTTCTAACAACCCATGCAAAAATTCCACTGGATGATCTGGGCGTGGTTCCAAACGTGGGGCTAGATTGGGGTCATTAATCGGAAAGCGATCGCCTGCTTTCAATAATGGATAATAATCTAAAACGCTAGCTTTAGATGCATCAATCTCCCGGCTAAAGCTTTCTAACTCAGCGTTTGTGAAAAATTGCTTAAGTACTGCACCCCCAGTGTTAGAAGCACCACCAGTTAGCCACAAATCACCCAACCTATGGCTGTAAATCCCATATCTGGCATCCTCTACACGGGTACGACTTAATAACTTTAGTACCAACGTTGAACCCAGAGAAGTCACGGCTTCACCAGGTAATTTTGCCCCACTGGCGAGAAAAGCGGCAATACTATCAGTTGTACCTGCACACACCTGACAATCACGGCACAAACCGAACTTATCCGCAATTTCAGGGCGCAATTTTGCAATGGGAGTCCCAGGAGTTAAAACTTTGGGTAGCTGTATCGGTATTTGCAGCTTTTCTAACCATTCGGGGTATTTCAACTCTTCTACGTCATAACCCAGCTTTAAAGCATTGTGGTAATCGCTAATCCCTAAATACCCATGTAGGAGAAACGCCAGCCAATCAGCTTGATGCAGGAAATATCTAGCTTCACTAAAAGAGGGTAATTGCCTCATCCACAAAAGTTTGGCCAGGCTGGAGGTGGCACTCAACACGGTATGATTGGGGGGTGCTATATCCCTCAAATGCTCTAGCACCAATGATCCCCGCGCATCGTTATACAGCAATGGTGCATCTGTTGGATTACCAACAGCATCGACCAGCAAGACGGTAGAAGAAGTACCATTAATTGCGATCGCTTTAATTTTTCGCCGCAATTGGTCAGGTATTTGTTCCATCAGCACAAATAAAGCTTGCTGCCAAATTTTTGGCATAACAGGGGCTGGCGAATCCTGGAAGGGATATCGCACCTCAGCCTGGATATAAGAAGCTTCCTCGTCAATCACCACACCGCGGGCGCCAGATGTGCCAAAGTCGATACCCAAATACAAATTCATATTTTTATAAATTTTTCTAATGGAGAATCACTAACGACTACTTACCAATAACTGCTTTTGTTGCATCTTGTAACAAGATATTCCCCAATCTTGGCAAAACAAGGAAAAGTAGTAAACGAACTGTTCAAAATCTATTCAGGTTAGGAGGTTTTCAGCCATGCCTATCTTAGATACTCTGTACATCGCTCAGATATCTTCCATCTCAGATACTCAAGTCTACATCGCTCTAGTTGTGGCGTTGATTCCAGGAGTTCTAGCTTGGCGATTAGCCACAGAACTTTACAAGTAACACTACGATGTGACACAGTTAAAAAGCTAATAATCCTGGCAGTACGGGGTGCAATTTCCAATGCTTGTGGCTTTATGCCATAAGTAGCTAGGAAACTGGCACTTACGTAAGCCAGGTTATTTTTTAACTGGTGCAACACTTGTAGTTATTTCAAAAAAATGAAGTAATATGACAGCTAAATCAAGCAGTAATTAGCGCCAGAACGCTTTTACAGTGCTTCCCTTCATTAAGCGAGGTTATTTTTTAGCATCATGAACGCGATTCAACCCTCCAAACCACCGTTACAACCTATACAAAAACGCCGGGCCGTTCCTCGACCAAAGCGGCATCTTCGTCAACGTTCTTACCAGGTGATGGCACTGGAAAGCACAGCCAAAATAGCGGTTAATCTTGCTGTTACAGCCGTCGCAGCATCTGCTCTAGCACAACTTTTGCCTTATCATTGGTTACAGCAAGAAAAGTTGCGAGAAATTAGTACTGAAGTCAAGCTGATGCAAGGACATGTGAATGGTTTGCAGGTGAAATTTGGCCGTAACTTCGATCCTCAGCAAACTAAAACTATTATGCAAGAACAAGGATACCGATTTGATCCCAGCCAGCGTCGGGTCGTGTTGATGAATCAGGATCGCCAAGAAGATGAACAAACTGAGTCATCACCCTAAGACAAATCGGGAATTTGGGATAATTCAGGTTTCTTGTGATTCAGGCTACGGATAAACCGGGTGTTAATTTATATTATTGCTAATAAATAATGGTTAATAGCTAATTTTTGAATAGCTATGTAGTTATCATCTATTAGTCATTAGCGATACAGCGTCACTAAACTCAAATTCAAAATTTAATCAATTATTTTGAATTTTGAATCCTCCAGAAGAACTAATCTACCAATTAGGACGTTGATTCAGATAGCAACTCATTTAGCCAATTTTCGAGTTGTAAACGCAAGCGACAACCAGTAATATCCTTACTGTTGTCGATAGAGGGCAGTTGAGTGAGGGCGCGACGATAATCAGCGATAGCACAATTCCAGTCGCCCCAAAGATGGTAAGTCCTGCCGCGTTCAGCCCAGATATGACCTTCTAGTTGACCAAAAAGCAGTGCTACCTCAAAATTCTCAATTGCCTCCTCATATTGCCCCAAGTCACGCCAGGTAATGCCTCGGTTAATCCACGCCCGGACATGGCGAGGATTAAAATTAATCGCTTGATCGTAGTCGGCAAGTGCTGCTGCTAATTCTCCACAAGCAGCGTAGTAATTTGCCCGATTATTATAAGCACTAGCTAAATTGGGATTGATTTTGAGGGCAGTATTATAGTCGGAAAGCGCTTTTTGCCTTTCACCACTTTGGAAATAAATTAGCCCGCGGTTATTGTAATCAACGGCATTATGCGGATGGCAGGAAATTAGTTGGCTTAAAAGTGCGATTGCCTCAGTATAATCTCCTTGTTGAGCCGACTTCAAAGCACAAGAGCGTAAGTAGCTATCCCCTAAAGTAGATTCGCTGCGATCGTTCATCCTCTGCTCTTGAACTTTATTTGTATTATTTAGAACATATTTATATTGCTTACTTTGCTGGTCATCGTCAGCTAAAAATGAGTGAATGTTCATCTTTTCCTACATGAAATCAATGCTTTTTGAAATCCAATTCTAGTTTTTTACCGCTAGTGGTTTTACCACTGTGTCTATTTTTAAGGTATTTAGGGTTACATTAAAGCTATCTAAAGAGAGAACTTAACTTAGCCGCATAAGAGAAATTTACGCCCTAAATAAACAATTGCTCCTCAAACCTAATCATGGATACTTGATCCCGAAGCTGAATTCCAGAAATAGCAGATGTTAATCTCAAAGACTAGTCAAGTAGTGAGAGCGACAAATTGGTAGAATGCCAACAAGCCGTTCATTAAAGAGGGGATGAGCAGGATAAGGGAGAAGGGGAATCTGGGGGAGAACAATTAATACCCAATACAACTCTTGGAGAGGCTGCGCCAACGGCAACTCTTAGAGACGCTCTTGCGTTCGCTCAGTACGAGTGCCCCATGCCCAATACTTCGGCTTCGCTCAGTACAAGTGCCCCATGCCCCAGCCTCTGGATTCAATTTTTAAGTTTTGAGAAATTTTCTGATGACAACCGCAATTTCCTATCCCAATGCCCCTGATTTAGCAACCGATGATTATATTGTTATCGGTTTAGCAACCTGCTTCGTCAAAGAAGATGGAGAAGTTTATCAAATCGAAGTTATAGAACCGATTCCCTCCGCGGCTTTGGAAGCGCTTTTAAAGGGCATCCCTACCTCCTATAAGCTGGCTCATGCAACAACTTTAGGATCTGTGCTGGATGGCGATTCATTACTGGTGCCAGATGGCTTCCCAGAGTCGGCTCAGTTTGGAGAGGAATTTGTGCCACGGGCATTTGCAGCAGCTCGTACCTACAAGCGTCGTGAATCTGCAAAATCTCTGATTCCATTAGGTACAAACTACACTGAGTTTAAGTATTCCATTGAGCGGAAAAGGGTGTTAAACGCCGCTAGAGTTGTCACCAAAGAAGACAACGTTAAACAGCATTCTCACACTCACAAAGTTCTTTAAGTAATTATGCTAAAACTTTACGGCGGCGCTCGTAGTCGAGCCTCAATTGTCCACTGGTATTTAGAGGAAATAAAAGTTCCTTACGAATTTGTCAAGCTCGATATGCAGGCAGGTGAACATCTCCAGCCTGAATATTTGGCAATTAACCCAGTTGGTAAAGTTCCAGCAATTGTTGATGGGGACTTTCAGCTTTGGGAATCTGGGGCAATTTTGCTATATCTTGCTGATAAGTACGCTAAAACTCCGCTTTCACCAGAGGAACGTGCTGTATTTTCCCAATGGGTGTTGTTTGCCAATGCCACCCTTGGGCCAGGAATTTTTGTAGAAGCAAGTCGGGAGCGGGAAATGCCCCGCTTGTTGACTCCATTAAATGAAATTTTTAGTAAGCAACCTTTTTTGCTGGGTAATGAATTCACTGTTGTCGATGTGGCAGTGGGGTCTATTTTGAATTACATTCCCATCATGCTGAAGCTAGACCTCAGCTCCTACCCAGCGGTGTTGAACTATATGAAGAAGTTATCTGAGCGTCCGGCATTTCAAAAAAGTATTGGCGGAGGGGCTTGATTTTAGTAGGGGCGCAAGGTCTTGCGCCCCTGCGATGGGATGTTTTTTAACTGGAAGTACCTTAAGCCTCGGCGAATGGAATGAGACTGTTGGTCAATTGACAAGGGGTTTAACCCCCCACCCCTAAAACTTTAGCTTTGCGTTGTTTTCCTGCCCTGCAATAAATTGTGGGCTAATAGCTAAAGTGAGTTGAAACGCACTAAAATTCCAGAAATTTCAGATGGATTGGGGCTGATGGGTTAGACCCCCTATTGATTCGCCAACAGTCTCATGGAATTCGCGGCTACACAAACAAGAGCTACACCTCCGTGGGCTAAGTAGAAAATTAAGGTTTAGTTTACCCCGTGCAGGGGGGTAAAGCCTCGTCTAGACGCGGTTTTTAACCGCCCTTTTAGCGTTAAGTTACCTACCGTGTATTAATATCCAAACAAAAAATCTTCAAAAAACTTAGTTTGGATAGGCACTGCCCACCATGCAAATCTTTTAACGATAATTTGTAAATTGCAAAGCCACCGGATAGTCTTCTTGTTTCAGCCGCTGCATAACTACTTGTAAGTCATCTTTAGATTTGGCAGAAACCCGCACAACATCCCCTTGGATTGAAGCTTGTACCTTTTTGAATTCGTCGCGAATCAATTTGGAAATTTGTTTGGCGATTTCTTGACTTATGCCTTTTTTGAGTTTGATTTCTTGACGGACGCGATTACCACTAGCTGATTCAACTTTGCCAAAATCAAAGATTTTCTGGGAGAGGTTGCGCTTGGCGGCTTTTTCCCGCAGGATGGTGTGTACAGAATCTAAGGTAAACTCGCTATCAGTACTAACGTTAATGCTTTCTTCGACTAACTCGACAGTCGTTTGAGTGTCTTTGAGGTCGTAACGACCTTTGATGTCTCGGATAACTTGATCGACAGCGTTAACCAACTCTTGTCGGTCAAAGTCGCTCACAATGTCAAAGGAAAAAGTAGAAGCCATAAAACATTTTGGATTTTAGATTTTGGATTTTGGATTGGGTATTGGGAAAACTTTTTCCCAGTCCCCAGCCACAACTCCCCAATTAACTAGTAGCTTGGATGATGCTCAAGAAGATGAGAGTGGCAGAGCCAAAGATGCCAATGCCAAACATCAGCGATCGCAAAAGGGGTATATTCAAAATATAAAAAATTGAGTATAGCAAACGGGCCACCACAAAGGCGATCGCAGCCACTTGTGCTGTAGAAGAATTTACACCAGTTACGTATGCCATCAATGCAGCTGCCGCAAACACCATAAACGCTTCAAAGGTGTTCTGATGTGCCCAGGTAGCTCGTTGGGCGTATGGTGGCAATTTCTCAAACATAGCACGAGGAGTAGAAAACATTTCATACCCAATCTGCACACGGGCATAAGCTACCACCAAAAATGGTAGGTAAATCAGAACGGCAGCAGCAGCGATCGAGTATAAAAAAATTATCATTACTTATTAGTTATTGGTTATTAGTCATCAGTGAGCCAGCACGGTCTTAGGGATTTCCCCCATGAGTGACTGGCTTGAGCGTTGCGATAGCGACGTAGGAGCTTCACCCGTAAGGGTCATCAGTCATTAGTCATTAGTCAAATATAAATGACAAATGACAAAAGACAAATGACAAATGACTAATCAAAGTAGAAGAGGGTCACTACTTTTCTTTGTTCTTCTGCATCTTGACAAGTTTGCAACAGGGTGCCACTGTCGTGAAATGCAAAGCAGATCAGTTGCTGGCAACGAGAGACAATTTCCTTGTTGCACAGGTAACTAGCTTCAGCAAGAGACAGATTATCATTACTGGAATTTTCCACTAGATGCATTACCTGTTCTAGTTGCTGGCGCGATTCCAAAGGCTGGCGTTCCAGGCTTTGGGGTAGAATCACCGTTAATAAATTCGGATCAGCCCGCGTTGCTCCCTTGATGGCAGCTGAATTTGTACCTGTAGCACCAGAAGTAATGATGCGATTACCCGATAAAACTAGGGCATATGTCATCATTTCAATAAGATTCTGATGCGTAATCGGGACGTGACGAGAACCCAGCAAGGCAATTCTTTTAGAACCCGTTTGCTGGATTGTCGCCAGTTCCTGCGCTAATGTATCGAGGTTAATTAGGTCTGTTGATTGGCTCAAAGATGGACATAATCCGATTAAACGACCTAGATATTTTACCAAACAGCGTGTAGGTGCGAGGCGAACCTGAGTTAGACTTTGCTACAATTTTTCGATTGTTTGGATTACTTGGTCACACCAAGCCAGCCAATGTGTTTCATAAGTAATGCCATTCAGGAGAGTCAAATACTGAAATTTTGCTGATTCTAGGAGTTCTTGCGGATTCTGAAAGCATTCTTGTTCTAAATCCTTGTACGTAGATAATTTTTTTAAGTGGGCTTTTTGGTGACGCTGTAGCTCTGCCAAGATCATCTGGTTAGAAGCAATATGCCCAGCAAAAATTTTAACAAGCAAATCATCTTTAATCGGTGTGGGTTCACAAGGTTGAGCAATCCACTCTTTGAGCTGCTGTTCTCCCAAGTCTGTAACCCTGTAGAGCTTTTTATCTGGGCGTCCGGCTTGGACAATCGACTCGGAACTGATCCATCCTTGATCTTCTAGCTTCGACAACTCCCGATAAATCTGCTGGTGACTTGCTGACCAGAAAAAGCCTACAGAGCCATCGAATCGTTTTGCTAAATCATACCCACTACAAGGCGCGTCAACCAGAGCAGCTAATATTGCGTGCGCTAATGCCATAATTTTGAATTCACCACTTGATATATGCAACTAATTGCATAAAATACTGATATGCAACTAATTGCATATTAAATGAAAACAGCAAGGAGTGAGTAATAGATGCCTCAAGTAATACAGGGACGATTTACAGCCGAGATTAATGAACCCTTTGTTGTGTTTCTAATTGGAATGCGAATTAATAAATTCTTCGCTTTTTCCAAATGGATTCCCACAGCTAGGGCAATGTCGCCCATGCTACGAAGCCTTAATCAGAATCCTAAAAAAGGGTTTTTAGGGGGAGAAACTTTTGTTTACTGGCGAGGAGTGGGACTGATTCAGTATTGGCGATCGTTCGAGGATTTGGAGCGTTTTGCCAGAAATCCAGCTGATGCACATCTAGAAGCTTGGCAAAGGTTTAATCAAGCCATTGGTGCTGATGGCAGTGTCGGCATTTGGCACGAAACTTATTTAATCGAACCGGGAAAATATGAGGCGGTTTACGGGAATATGCCTGTGTTTGGATTAGCTGCTGCAACTAAGCACGTCCCAGCTATGGGGCAAAGAGAGACAGCACGCCGTCGCCTGGGAGGTGACGGCGAACCAGCTGTACCCTCACCAGCAATACACCCTCCTAACTGATAACTGAGCATAGATACTCATAATTGTTTAGGTTGATGAGCCTAAGACAATGCCGCTGCGGGAGTTAAACCCAGTTTAGATAACAGGCGGTCAATGTCAAAATGCTCAGACATCAATTGGCGAATGCACTGAACTTTAATCGGCTCGTGGAGGCGGACTTGTCCGAAAGTGCGGTCAACAATTTCTACAGTGGTGAGGGTGTCTAAGTCAACAGATAAAATGGGGATTTCTAGTTCTTCAGCGCGACTGAGAATGAACGGTGGGGGTGGTAGTTGCCCGGTGAGAATTAAACATTGGGTAGAGGTTTCCAAAGCAGCTTGCTGAATTTCGACGCGATCGCCTCCTGTTACCACTGCCATATTCCGGCGTTTGCGGAAATACTTGACAGCGGAGTTGACATTCATCGCTCCAATTGCCAGACTTTCCACCAACAAATCTAGGCGATCGTTACCACAGAGAACATCAGCCTTTAACTGCTTGACTAGTTCGCCAACACTGACACTGCGGAGCAAATCGCTGTTCGGCAGCATTGCTAGCACCGGAATTCCCTGCTGTTCCAAAAATGGGCGCAAGAGAGTGTCAACCGCTTTTAGTTGGGTGAGTGGGATATCATTGATCACAACTCCAATCAAGCGATCGCCCACACGCCCTTTAGCAGCCAATAGCGCCTCAACCGAAAGCAACGATTTATAGCGGGTTACTAACAGCACAGCAGCATCCAATACTTCAGCCATTTGCAGCAAAGACAAGTCAAACAAATTGCCTTCGCACAAATCACCAGGCCCCTCAAGTAACACCAAATCTCCTTGGGACATTTGCAAATATTGCTGTATTAGGGACTGTTGATAATCGGTTTTGTCTTCCCCCCGCAAGCGCTTTTGCACATTTAGTTCATCCAAAGCCAGCATTGTAGGTGCAACACGGTTTTCCGGCAAATTGAGGCTAAGAGCGATGAACTGGACATCTTCCTCAATTACGGTTCCACTAGACAAATTCAAACACGTACCGAGCGGTTTACCGTAGGAAATATCCAGTCCTTTTTGCTGTAGCTGATGAGACAAACCCAGAACAGTTGCAGATTTACCGCTGTAAGTCTCGGTTGATCCAATCAGCAAATATTTAGGGGATTTTGGCACACATGCACTCCTAATTTCAAAAGTCAGAAGAACCCAGCTAGGTGTTTCCTAATTCTAGTTCCTTCTGGCAAAAGCTCTCGCTCTCACAAGTTAAGGTTTCCCAGAATTACCTTCTAATTGAACAAGTAGGGAGCAAGTGCTGAAGAGACTCTATAGGTGGGAGAAAGGGTGCAGTGGAGAGGAATTTTCCCCCTGCTGCCCCCTGCTCCCCGCCCAATTATTTGTAGAAGATCGGGGCTGGGGCAGAAGGAAGATATCTGTGTTATCCGTATTTTGAGCAGAAAATTGCTTTGACAAATATGAATTATAGATGAATATAAACTTGTCAATAGTAATATTCAGTAATTTTTAAATTTATTATTAATCTGGTTGACTTATATAAAACTTATATGGCAGTATAAATACACAGGTTTCTGGCACATAGCTTCATAAATTTTACAGGCTCTAAAGGAAATTTAGTCAGCTTTGAGGATTGCATTATCCCCAAATAAAAAACCTGTTGATAATAATTACTTAGCATGACGTGCTGAAGTAGAGGGATTTTAAAAACCCTAGATTTTAGTTTGACTAAGCGCTCTCAATTTTTTTAATTGAGATTGCAATAACGTTTTGAATTATTCACTTTCATGATATTGAAGTGAAGTGGATTTTTGTGAATAAACAACACTTAAAAAGATGAAACTATCTACCGCCAATTTAAATTCTGTAGAAACCCAATTTATACTTAACATTTTTTTTGAACTTCAAGATAGTTTGGTTAAAGGTTGGGAAGACTTTAATACAAGTGACAACCTCAAGATACTTAACGGATTTTTTGAATTTATTTTAAGGGCTGGATTCGACGAAAGTGAGTACAGGAAAGCAATACCTAACCCTGCTTATGACAATGGTGCTAAATTGATTGGCAAACCTTTCTTGGAAACGGCAAGAAAATTTGAAGTTCATTTTGATGAAATTTTTCCTGGAAGCTTTTCTGATTCAAAAGAAGCACAAAAGGAAGGTTTTGATGTTCGCTTCTTTAAGCTAAAAGCTTTTTATCACAATAAACCCTTATGTCTATTTTTACTAAAATTTCCTCATCTTCATGATAAATTTGGCTTTCCACTATCACCAGAATTAGAAATTTTAGAATTGTATTGATTGCAGAAAAGACCCAGCGTCAGTCAAAAATCCTGAATCTGGGTCAATTAAATAGTTGACAAAAAAAGCTGCGATCGCACTAGATGATCCCCCCAACGCTTCTTTGAAAATGTGGCATGAAAGGATCTAATACTTAGCTTCAAGCCACAAGTTGTAAAGAGCGCACTCGTGGCATAATTTCTTGGGCAAAACGTGTCATTTCTTGTGTAAAGGGATTGAATTGCAGCATAAAAGTCTCGATTCCGGCATCAACAAAATCTGCAACTCTTGTAGCCACCGTGTCGTAGCTCCCAACCAGCCCTGCTGCTGTACCACCATTGCCACCAACACCAGGATTTTTGGCGAAGAGTTGGAACATCACGGCTTCTGGATCAACTCCCTTGGCAACACTTAATTTCAAGTGTTCTTCTTGCTTCTGGAGTGCCATAAGTCGCTCAAGTTCTGCTTGGGCTTCGGCATCGGTGGAACGAGCAATCACAAAGGCTGATAGACCAAAGCGCACTGGTTTGGGTAGCAATCGCGGTCTACTTAAAACTTGTTTAATCACCTTGCGGACATCCTCAATCGGTTGACCGTTAATGAAGTAGATATCTGCCTGTTCAGCAACTAATATTTGCGCCGGATCAGATGCCCCTCCAAGGTAGATGGGAGGATGCGGTTGGGCGATGGGAGTGGGCCGAAAACTCAAATCCTCTATTTTGAAGTATTCGCCTTGGAAGTTAACCCTCTCGCCACTCCAGAGGGATTTGACAACCCGCAACCACTCACCCGAATAGCGGTAGCGCTCATCGTGAGGTGGGAAGGGAATATTAGTGCGCTCCATCTCTGGTTTAAACCAGGCACTGATTAAATTTATTGCAAAACGTCCACCACTGATGGCATCAATGCCTAACGCCATCTTCGCCAAAACTGCTGGATGAAATAGCAGGGGTTTTATCGCGGCGATGATCTCGATTTGTTCTGTGGCTTCAGCCAAGGCGGCACATGCCGTCCAGGTTTCTAACTGTTCTAATTCTAGACTGCGGGGGTTGGCGATGTGCTGCGCTACCAAAGTGCTGGCATATCCCAAACGCTCTGCTTCTAAAATAAGCGATCGCGTGCGCTCATAACTTGCATTCACAGGTTCCTCTGGGGTGTTGAGAGTTTTATCTAAACTCAGTCTTTGAACTACAGCTAACAGTTTTTGATAATCTTGAGCTTCAACTTTTTCCACAGATTGATCTAAAGAATATTGCGACAGATCAACGCCTAAATGATTCGACATAGTTAATAAACCAGCCATAGGATGTACTAACTCATTGTGGAAAGCTTGCTTTTCTTGAGCAATAGTTTCTGTCTCACCTACAAATGGCATCACCGCAGGTAGAATTTTACAGGTGTCTGGGTTCCGCCCATATTTAGCCATGCGAGTTTTAATATCTTGGTAGTAGGATTTCATGTCTCATCTTGAAAGCTCCTGTCTTTTTTCCAACCTTTTTCTGAAAAATAGACTGATTGTAAAAATATGAATTTAATATTTGGAACCACAGATAAACACTCAGACTCCTCTTTGTGTCCGTCTGTAGTTTAATCTCAAGAAATAATCTAGTTTTGTAAAATGAGGGTTGTAGTAAACCCACAGTCTTGGGCTAGTTGGAGGAGCGTCTTGGCTCTTGCGTAACTCGGATCACAGGGAGACTGTGGGTGGTTCATTGCTCTGGAGTTACCGCCAACGCAAATCCAAATTCTGTAGTATGGTTCAGACATAGCTGGCTTTACCCTTGTACTAGGGGCTTTTAACATTTGACTCGGACTTAGGGCATGAGCATTTGGGTTAATTAATTAACCTATCAATACTACCTTAAATTGGTCAATTAACCGTAGTATCGTAACTGAGTATGAACATCTCACAGATAGCGAGAAAAAGCAAGAGCATTGACATTCTCTTCGGCAAGATCGAATTTTGAAAAACTGTAGTGTTTAGTGAGGAAAATCTCAATGATTATCGATCCCTCCCAGAACGATCCACGAAATACCTATCAATTACTTGTTGGTTCAGTGGTTCCCCGACCGATCGCTTGGGTGTCAACGATCGCCAGCGATGGTACGCCCAATGTCGCACCTTTCAGTTTTTTTATGGGCGTGACAGCTAGCCCACCCACTCTAGCCATCTCCAGCGGTCTACGACGCGGATCTAAAAAAGATACTTTATCGAATGTAGAGCAGTCGGGTGAACTAGTCGTCAACATAGTTGTTGAAGAATTGGGGGAACAGATGAACGCTACCAGTGGCGACTTTCCGCCAGATGTGGACGAATTTCAAGTAGCGGGACTAACTCCTGCTCCCTCAAAACGAGTGCGTCCGCCACGAGTTGCTGAATCACCCATCAATATTGAGTGTGTGCTGAAGCAAATAGTTTATCTAGGGAATGAAGGTAGCCAATCGGGATTAATTATTGCTGAGGCAGTGCTGTGGCATGTTCGGGACGATTTACTTACACCACAAAACACAATTGATGTCGCCAAGTTGCACGCGATCGGTCGGCTATCGGGCAACTGGTATACCCGCACCCAGGATTTGTATGAAATTATTCGCCCGACTTAAAGAATATTCGCAAGATGAGTTTTTTGGAGATAGATTTTTTCCAATTTCACGCCCGAATTCTCAAAGAGGCGGAACTTCCGCAGTTAACTGAGCTTTGTATTGCGTGTACAGATTTTTTCCAGCTTGTAGAGCAACAACCAGGCTCAAAGAAAACTGCAAGAGAAATTTTGCAGGAGCGTCCGTCAAATTTACCGATCAGCCACAAGATAGTGTGGGGATTTGAGAAAGATTTTAAGCTTGTTGGTGTTGTAGAGATACTCCGAGATTATCCTCATAGTGGTGTGTGGTATGTCAGCCTACTACTGCTCTCTCCAGAGTTACGTGGCAATGGATACGGCAAAAAACTTTGGGAAGCAATAGAACAGCAGATTAAGAAGATGGGAGCGTCTGAGGTAAAACTCATTGTCCAAGAACAGAATCCAAAAGCACGGAAGTTTTGGGAACGCATGGGCTTCTCATTCGAGGCTGAAGTCATCCAGGTTTTACCATTTGGGGAAAATCGGGTTTTACGTTTGCACAAGTTGTTATCTCAACCAGCAGCAACCTAAGTGTAATTGGGGAAACCATAGCCATTTCATTTGTTGGCGGTCTTGTTCCAAAACACACCACTATGTAGCAACGTAAAGACTTTGAACTTTGGTAAGTTTATAATCGTTCACCAGTTGCTGTAGTTTCATTTACATCAAGCGGAAAGTCAGGAGCTTCTCGTTTTATTAGATCAGTGCAAAATATTGATTAGAATATTCAAATTAACTACTTAATTATATAAATAGTGGACAAAAATCAGCTGCGATCGCAGCCGATTTTACTTATTTTAAAAAGTATTTAATTCCATCTAAAAAAACTTGGTGATTGAAAGTCCAAATAAATAGCGTAGTGGCGAAAGCAAGCTACGCCTAGCATCAAATATAGGATAAAGAACTCATTTGGAGGGTGAATGCAGTTAATGATGCCATTGCAGATGAATTAGCACTGCCAAGGATTGCGATCGCTTCCAGTCTGCCGGAAGCGATCGCAGTGAAAAGCATTCAAGACTTTCCTCAAAAACCCAATACCTGCATTGATTTTTCAAGTACTTCTTTGGGGCGGAATGGTTTAGTTAGATATAAATCTGCACCAACCTCAATTCCTTTTTGTTTATCAAATTCCTGTCCCTTAGCTGTCAATATCACAATGTAGATGTCAGTCATTTGCAGGTCGTGTTTAACAATATGGCAGACTTGCAGACCATTCATTTTAGGCATCATTACATCGAGAAAAACTAGGTTTGGTTTTTCAGTTTTAATAGTTTCGAGAGCTTCTTCTCCATTTCTAGCAATTAAAAGTTCAACCCCCTTGTCTTCTAATGCTTCTAGGGCTTGTTCCATCAAAATCAAGATATTGGGTTCATCGTCAACAATCAGAATTTTCTGGGTCATAAGGATTGGGGATTGGGAATTGGGCACTTGTACTGAGCGAAGCCGAAGTATTGGGCATTAGGCACTTGTACTGAGCGACTTGTGCCGAGCGACTTGTGCCGAGCGAAGTCGAGGTAAGTCGAAGTAAGCCGTTGGCGCAGCCTCTCGTAGAGAAGTATTGGGGATTAGAAGAATTCTTTGCCAGTCCCCAGTCTCTAGTAGCAGCGATTACTATTCGGACAGCATAATAAAAAATACATTTTCCAACTCCTTCTCAAACCGTAGGGTTTTCACTAGGTCGGCTTCTTGAGAAAACATAGAATCGATGATGATCATGTCAGGTTTGGCTGACAAGGCTTTATGGATGCATTCTTGCGGATTCGAGGCTTCAATCACGCTGTATCCCTGAGTTTGTAGTACATCTGATAGGGTTTTTAAGGCTGATGCATTTTTATCTACAACCAATACCTTTTTACTAGAAGTGCCCTGGTAAAGCAGTGAGCCAATTTCCTTGAGGAGTTTCTCTGTGTCAATGGGCTTGGTGAGATAGCGATCAATGCCAATATGGTAGCCCCGTTCCTTGTTTTCAATAATTGACAGAATAATGATCGGAATGTCTGCGGTCTGGGGATCATTTTTGAGAACGGCTGCCACGTCAAAGCCGTTGATTTGGGGCATCATCACGTCCAAGAGAATCAGATCGGGATGGGCTATTTTGATTTGATGAATTGCATCCATACCATCTTTCCCTTCCCGAACGTTGTAGCCTTCGTTTTCCAGTTGTTGACGGAGCAGTTCTCTAATGTTGGCATCATCATCTACAACCAAGATGGTTTTACGGTTTTGGTTCAGTACAGTGTCTCTGGTGATGACGTGTTCTTTGAGTTGTTTGACTAGCGTATCCAGATTCAGATTAGTAGTACCTTCTTGATCGCAGGTGTAGGTAGGAATTATGAACGAGAATATGCTGCCATTACCTGGTTCACTCTCAACCCAGATTCTACCGCCATGATGATCGACGATTTGTTTACAGATGGGTAGTCCTAACCCTGTACCTTTGGGTTTGTCGGTGAGGGTGTCGCCTACTTGGCGGAATTTCTCAAATACTTTCGGCTGGTCTTCAGGTGCAATACCAATGCCTGTGTCAATGACACTGATGCAAACACCGTCATTTCCTTGTTTGACGCGGCAAGTGACACAACCAGATTCGGTAAACTTAACGGCATTGGAAATCAGGTTGATTAAAACTTGCAGCAGACGGTTGCGATCGCCTACGATCTGAGGCAGTCCAGGTTCAATCTCGCAGACCAACTGCAAGCCATTGGTTTCAAATAACCCCGCAGTGGAATTGCTTGCCCAATCCAGTAATTCGCTGGGATCAATGGGCTGCATTTGCCATTCCACCTTACCTGCTTCCATCTTGGCGATGTCCAGGACATCGTTAATCAAAGATGTGAGCCGTTCTGCTTCCGACACAATAATGTTGAGATTGTCACCCACCCGCTTGATAGTTTTCTGAAGCTTGCGGTCTTCGGTAGAAATTATTGGGAACACATCAGTTTCTAGCTTTTCTTTAATGATCGATGCAAAACCGAGAACAGAAGTCAGCGGCGTCCGCAGCTCGTGAGAAACTGTTGAGATGAAGTCGGTCTTCATCTTGTCAATCTCCTTTTCTGCCGTCACATCCCGAATCAGCAGCGCCGAACCGAAGCAGGCAGCAGGTTCTTGGTCTGTCGTCTTTTTGAAAATGGCGGTCGCTACAGCCTGACCAATACGTTCCTTCGTTAGTGCAACTTCGGCAGAGAACACCTGTTTGGGATGGGACTGAGTTCGTGCAACCAGGTTTGCTAAACCAGAGATCGGCAGTTCTCGGTAGTGAACGTTGAGGGCGGTAGCTGTCAATCCATACATGCCTAAAAAGGCAGGATTGAAGTGGGTGATTTGTCCTGCGGTGTCTGCCACCAACAGACCATCTGCTAAGTTATCTAAAATGGCATTTAATCCCTGCGCTTCTGCTAGGGTATTTTGCAGGGCAGCTGTCCGCTCTATAACTCTGGCTTCCAGTTCTTGATTCAGTTGCCGCAGAGCGATTTCTGCTTGTTTGCGGGCAGTAATGTCGGTATTAATTTCCAGCACCGCGCAAGGCTGACTGTCGATGTCCCTTTGCAACGTCCATCGGCTCTCGACGGTAATCAGGCTGCCCTCATGGGTGAGATGTTGTACTTCTCCTTCCCAACTGCCTTCCTCTAATAACTCTACGATAATTTCTTGTTTTGGTTTTGGAAAGGTTTTTTTGATAAATGCGTGAATGTATTGGCCTTTCACTTCTTCACGCGTCCAGCCGTAGAGAGTTTCGGCACCTTGATTCCAGTACAAGATTTTCTCGCTCATGTCACGGACGATGATCGCATCGCTGGAATGATTCAACATATCCAATAAACGTTGATTTTCAGCTTCTGTCTGCTTGCGATCGTGAATATCAGTACAGGTGCCAATCCATTCCCGAATGCTGCCATCTTCTTCCAGGACGGGGGCACCACAGACAGAGAAGTAGCGGTATGTGCCATCCTTGCCACGCAGCCGATATTCGGTTTGGTAGATACCTCGGTTCGCCACAGCAGCATTCCAAACTTCTGTATAGCCGGCACGGTCATCGGGGTGAATTGGATCAATCCAGCCCCAACCCTCAACTTCAGCTTCGCTCTGCCCCGTATAGGCTATCCAGGTGAGCATTTCACTGCTTATTCCTAGTCCTTCTGGGGTAGCTGCCCAGACGATCTGTGAAGTAGCAGTTACTAACGAGCGATATCGTTCTTTAAGCCGCTGATTTTCGGCTTCTGCCAGCTTGCGATCGTGAATATCGGTACAAGTGCCAATCCACTCCCGAACGCTACCATCATCTTCGATGACGGGGGCACCCCAGACCCAAAAGTAGCGATAATTGCCATCCTGGCCCCGAATTCGGTATTCAATTTGATACATGCTCAGGTTTGCTATGGCAACACCCCAGGCTTCTCCGGTGTAGGGGCGATCGTCGGGATGAACGGCATCAATCCAACCCCCATTTTCCGCTTCAGCTAGACTTTGACCTGTGTAGGCGATCCAGTCTGTCAATTCAAAGCAAATTCCTTCTGGTGTGCTGACCCAGATAATTTGCGTGTTAGTTTTGACCAGAGAGCGGTATCGGGCTTCGCTCCGTTTCAAGATTTTTTCGGAGTGTTGACGTTCCTGCTGGGCCCGCCTGAGGTAGCTAATGTCTTCCACACTTGACCAGATCAGGCGCTCTCCATCCTTGTCAATCATTAGTCCGGAGACCCTGACCGGAACTAGATGCCCGTCTTTGTGGATGAACTCCTTCTCATCGGGCCCGTAGCGACCAGTCTGTTCTAGGTTCTCTAGCAGGGCTTGCTCGGCGGCATAGTTTTCCGGAGTAATTTGCCAGTACGTGAGATTCAGAGTTTCTGGAACAGTACGCCCCAAAATGGCAGCATAGGCGGGGTTAATGTTAATTAGTGTCCCATCTGTTCGGCATAGTATTAGCCCAACAGGACATTGTTCAAATAGCTGACTGTTGTATTCATCAAGTTGGTTAAACATAGTTGAGGTTTCTTTAGTGGCGTATTTGGGTAGGGTTAGAACAATAGAACGAAGACAACAAAGTGGCGTAAAGCTTTAACGAAATTGGGTGGCGTTGGAACATTTGGTAAATTTGATCGGGTGATGCAGCTTCCACCTCTGGATTGTGCTGTGAAAGTCGCTGGATCAATTGAGTGTGGCAGATTAGCAAATCCATCGGTTTGAGCATTGGAACTGTTGATGCAATGAAGCCGTCGGCATCGGGAGTGGGGGATGATTCGGTTGTGATTGGCGAGGCAGAGGTATAATTCTGTTCTTCAGTAGCGTCCACCACTGCACAATTTATCGGAATCTGAATCCAGAATTCTGTCCCTTCACCCGGTTGAGAACGACACTTGATAATTCCCTGGTGTCTGTCCACAACAATTTGGTAGCTGATTGCCATGCCTAACCCGGTTCCCTTACCAACATCTTTTGTGGTGAAGAAGGGATCGTAAATGCGGTGGATTATCTCCTCCTTCATGCCTGGGCCGTTGTCAGCAATGCGAATCACAACCTTCTGGTGGTCGAGGACTTTGGTACGAATGATGATTCGGGGAGTAGGGGGGGATATTTCTTCATTGCCCATTCCCTCCTCTAGAGCGTCAATGGCATTTGCCAAAACGTTCATAAACACCTGATTCAACTGTCCGGGATAGCATTCAATCACGGGAAGTTTTGCATAATCTTTAACGATTTCAATTGCCGGACGATGAACATCTGCTTTCAAGCGATGGTGAAGAATCATCAGCGTTCCGTCGATGCCATCGTGGATGTTGACAGCTTTCATTTCGGCTTCATCATGGCGGGAGAAGTTTTTCAGGGATTGAACAATTTCTACGATGCGACTGGTGCCCAGTTTCATCGAATTTAGCAGTTTGGGAAGATCCTGCATGATAAATTCCAGATCGATATTGTCTAATTCTGATTCCAGTTCTGGAGGAGCAACAGGTAGGAATTTCTGATACTTTTCTAACAGGTGCAACAAGTCTTGGGCGTATTCGGCAACATACCTTAAATTGCCGCAAATAAAGTTAACCGGGTTGTTGATTTCGTGGGCAACTCCAGCAATAAGTTGCCCTAGACTGGACATTTTTTCGCTTTGGATTAACTGAGTTTGGGCCAATTGCAACTCATGGAGAGCTTGCTGAAGCCTCTGTGTCTGGGCTTTTGCCTGGATGGCTGCTTGAGTGCTTTGTTCGTAAAGCACAGCTTTGTCAATGGCGATCGCACTTTGAGAGGCAAAGATACTCACAAGTTTCAGGTGTTCAGCCTTGTATGAGTCAGTTTTGGGCGTTCCAATGGCGATCGCTCCCAGTACCCGCTCCTTGGCTCGTAACGGTACACAAATCATTGCACTAACGTTTTTTTGCCCCTCTAATCGAGGATCGGCTTGCACATCATTGATGAGTTCTGCCCGGTTAGATTGCACAATGTTGCCAATAATTCCCTTATTTGGTTCCGGCTGACTGTCATTAAAAAATACTCCAAATTCGGCAATGATTTCAAATGCAGTTGCATCTGAATTCAGGAGCAGAATCATCCCCGCAGACGATTCAATTAATTGACTTAATTCCTGAAGCACTAGTTGGGCAATCTGTCGAGTATCCAAACTTGTTGTGAGTTGAGTCGAGATATCCTCAAACAAATCAATTTCCTGGTATCGCTCTAGCAATTCTTTAGCGAGTATTTTCTTCTCAGCTTCCTGCTTTGCTAAAAAGGAGAGCAAAGTCGCAAGTAGAGTTGCCTGTTCTCCCCCAACAACCCAACCGATGATTTCTCCTGACACCTCGATTGGATATCTGTTTTCCGCAGTTTGCTCCCCAATGCTAATTAGTTTCGTGCCATCTACCAGTTCAACATCGATCGCAATGTTCAACTGGTAGACTAACCCCTGAAGAAGAGATGGCAACTCTTTTTTGTTGAGAATCTTTCTGAGGCTAACTGCCGACATGAAACACCTCATAAGCAGCAGGTTGCAAATTTCCAGCAATAAAACCAACCGGATTATTAATTTTATTTGCCACCTCTGCCACTAAGTTTCCCAAAGCGGACATTTTCTCACTTTGTACCAGTTGCAGTGGTGTCTGTTGATAAAACCTTGGATTTTCTGAAGACGTGGCTTGAGTACAGAACCGATTCAGGATTTCAACGAAATCGCGTGTAAATTCTTCTCTAGACTGTTTGATGGCAATAGGGGATTGCTTAGTGTCACCCTCAGAATAAATCTCTTTGGTGGTCACATAGCACAGAATCCGAACGGTTGCCTTAGCGTAGCTATCCGTAACCCTTCGGGAAAGCAAGCTACGCCTAGCATCGCCCCAAAAGAGAGAAATTGTCATAAAAATCTAGGCATATAATAATTTACTAATTAAGACTAGTTTTCCCAAAAAGATTGGCGGTATAACATTAAAGTTAAGCGGCAGCAAATACCTTTAAACTCTTTACCAGAGCCATCCTTGCGTCCGTGCAACTCGCTTACTTTTGATGAGTTATCGAAAACCTATAAATAAAGATTTTATAATTAGAGAAAAGCATAGATTTAAATCTATGGTAAATTAATATTTTTTATTGCTACTACTTCTAAATTGGCAATCAGCTTTTTTGAGTATGTGGGTGATCGCATTTCTGAGACTGGAATAATCCCCTCTCTGGCAAAACATAAATAGTGTCCAAAATCAGCTGCGATCGCAGCTGATTTTGGTAATTTTAAAAAGTATTTAGGTAAGCGGTAGCTTCAGTTAGATCCGAGAGTAGCGAAAACGAAGTCTGAGTAGCCGAAGCCAGCGTAACCACATTTGTGCAGGTTGTTCAAAGAAGGTGAAAATATCACCGAGACCCAAATTAGTTTTGTGATGGTGTAACCAGTGTCTCTCAGGAGTAGTAATAAATAGAATTTGGCATAAAATATTTACAGGCTTTGAAGTTTGCCAACCTAGTACACTTATGTGTCTCCACCATACATGAAACTGACCAAGCAGTAATCCAGAGATAACGCCAATGGGAGAGAAAGACCACAGGACTACTGCTATGAGTACATAAGGCAAAGCTCCCAAGATACCATCTAAAAGAACCTGGGGATTAAAAGTCAAAATAGCGTAGTGGCGGAAGTCCTTCTTCCAGGAGTGGTGGGTTTTTAAATGAAGGCTACCAAAAACGTGCTCAGGTACATGGTAAAAGAATGTAGATAGAAAATCGCCAAAAAACAGTAATAACCAAGCAACAGCGATAGCCTCAAGCATTTGTACTCCTCAAGTAAGTTAAGAAACTCCACACAAAATATGCAAATGTCATGCTGTCGGCGTAGACACCTGGCTTTTTGCTATGCAATCAGCACCTGTGCATCTCATGGGTCTACGCTCCAGTTAATTTGGCTCAGAGTATATGTAATTGAGTCAGTTGCAGTTTCATGAATCTCCGCTCCTTAATGCAGTCAACAGCAACTCGTAATAATCTCCAATTTGACTTCTAGCTCTCGGTTAACGGTAGCCATACATCTAAAAACCGATAAAAATACAGTACTTTCACATAGTTACTACACAATCTTCTTACTAAGACATACAGCGTAAGCAAAGGTTGAGTTAAAGTTAGTACAAATTTAGGTTAAGGCTTTCTTCAACATTGTTAATTCTAAATTGATTGCAATTAAGCTACAATTATGAATCTAATTAGAACGATATAAATAGGTATTCTGCCAAAGTAATTAGGGTTATCGAGGTGAAGAAAGGGGGTTTATAATCAAATTGAGAAGCGGCAAAATTTTGAGCATCTAGAATTAACTAGATGCCATAAGAGTAGACTATCAATCAATAGATCATGGGTAGGGAGCGACGCAATCAGACGAAGACACAGTGACGCGGAGAATGAATATTTCCCTATGTCCCCGTCTCAACCTTTCAATTTCAACTTATACCAATTCTATGTAGGCTTAAAGCAAGTGGCATCGCGTTTTCCGACTTGTACCCCTACGGGGATCTTGCTAGCAAGATCCCCGTAGGAGAGTTTAGTTTTTTTGTGCCCATCTACTTGCTTATCTTCACACAGTTTGGTATTTTATTGTCTACCTACTTAAACTCTGCTTTGATATAGAAAAAATGTTCAGAGACTTTAAGAGCGGCAAATGTGGCGATGCCTGCGGCGGGCTGCGCCAACGCAGATGGGTTCACCCGTCTTTGGTTTGTGAAAACTGAACACTATTAGTCAAGCTGTGAAGTATAAAAATGTGATTAACTTCAATCAGTATAAGGCTTTAACTTTCGATTGTTACGGAACCCTGATTGATTGGGAAAACGGCATCTTAGGGGTGCTAAAGCCACTTCTGCTGACACATAACACTAATTTGGATGAGGATCAAATTCTGGAACTTTTTGCTGAATTTGAAGCAGAAGTGGAAAAAGGAGAATATATCAAATATCGAGAAGTTTTGCAGATAGTAATCCAGAAATTTGGTGAGCGATTGGGCTTTGAGCCAACTGCTGAGGAATTAAATTCACTTGCTGATTCGATTCAGTATTGGCTGCCTTTCCCCGATACAGTTGAGGCACTTAAAACCCTCAAGCAAAACTTTAAGCTGGTAATTATCTCAAATGTCGATGACGATCTCTTTGCTTTCTCAGCAAGGCATTTGGAGGTGGAATTTGACCAGATAATCACAGCAGAACAGACAAAAAGCTACAAACCCTCCTTAAATAACTTCAGACTTGCTATTAAGAGAATTGATTTGCCGTTAGAGCAGATATTACATGTTGCTGCTAGTGTATATCACATGTTGCTGCTAGTGTATATCACGATATAGTTACAGCCAAATCTCTGGGACTATCAACAGTCTGGGTAAACCGTCGAGCAGACCAACAAGGAGTTAATACCATAGAATCAGCAATAAGTCAACCTGACTTAGAAGTGCCGGATTTAAAGACTCTCGCTGCTTTGAGTTTACCGAAATAATACTGAGCAATAAGTGCTGAGTGCCTAGCACTATATTCGATGAGGATTTGTTGTTACAAAACGAAACAGGGATTGCAAGATAGATTGATTCTGCCTTAATCTGGAAAAACTACTACGCCAGTTTGATGGCACGTTCACCCTTCTTTTGAGGGCGACGTGCAAAGGACGGGTGACGCTCGTACCAACGCTCTCCTTCTGGCTCTCTAGGATCAGCGTGCTGATAAACTTGTTCAATAAAACACTTTGATAGCCTAAAACGATGAAAGCATCTGCTAATTTCGACTTTGAAGACGAGAAATTCAATGCACCGCCTTCTCAAGTCATTCCCTGGTGTCAGATGATTAATCCTCGGTATGGCGCAGATGGTATGCAATCCCACGGTTTGGCGATTAAGCTAGATAATGCCCATGCTGTCGGCTTTGTGCCAGATGATAATTGGCAGCAGGTAGAGCATGAATTTAGCTCTGGAGTCGAAACAGTCTTTATTACCACTACTCCACACTTGGTTTTGGTGCGTCGGGGGCCATTGTCTGTCAAAGACCGGGAAAGTGGTCTAAAACTGGGTACGCTCAAAGAAAATTATGATGCTTTTTTAGCCGATAAACTTAAATTTAAAACTTTTACTCGCTATCTAATTTTTATAGTGGGTGAGAATAAAAAGTTTTTACATGAATCACCACTACAATTAACTCTTAATGGTGCCGCCGGAGCGAGTTTCAGCAAAACCTACTGCGAATATCAACAAGGTAAAGTAGTTAGTGGATTCGTTGCTGAACTAGAAAAGGCTTATGCTGTTTACCGCAAGCAACCTTTGACACCAAAAGGCCCTTTGTTCCACGCTCACGGGATTTTTTGCCCGATAATTGAGTGTGAAGAAAGAGGTATTGAACCAAATACAGTTCTGGTAGCTTCAACTGTAGACTACAAACATCCGACAGTAGGAACTTTAACACAATACTTAATTGCTTCCGATTCTCTTGAGTCTGCAATGATTTGCAAGACTTTTGAAGAATACAAAGATTTTGGCAAGGAACCTGTAAAATCAGAAACGCCTAAATTGGCGATCGCAGGAGTTTCCAACTCTTACGTTTATGCTGATGAAGATGATTTTGCTTATCCGCCGTACTAAAAAAAGTGAGGAGTGAGGAGTGATAAATGATGAGTTTTGAATTAATAACAGACGCGATTAATCGCGTCTCTACTCCTAACTCCTGTACAGACGCGATTAATCGCGTCTCTTTATTCTTTGAGCAGCAAATAATATAGTGAACCATTACCGCCTGTGATGCCAGCGCGATCGCCTGCTAGTTTACCAGATCCCATGAAATAATCTACCCGTCCTGGGCCTTTGATGGCGCTTCCTGTATCCTGGTCAAGCACAAAGCGGCTGACAGTACGCCTCTCTAGTTTGCCACCACTGGCAGGATAGGGAAATGAGTTATGAATCAGGGCTAGCGCTCCCGGTGGCATGAGAGACTTATCTGTAGCAATGGAACGTTCTGCTGTCACTGGCACACGAATACAGCCTGTAGCTGCGGTACCACCAGTTTCTTGAAAGAAAATAAATCGTTTCCAGCGTGGCAGATAATTGCTCAACTCCTGCGGCCGTCGCCGGAAGAAAGCAGTCATCCGTGGCAGTGTCAATCCATCTAGTGGAAGTTTGCCATCTTTGGCTAGTTCTTTGCCGATACTAGTCCAGGGGTAATCAGTTCCACCTGCATAGCCAACTGACGTTGTTTTGCCATTAGTTAAGTTAATTTGGGCAGAACCTTGGATATGTACCATGTATGCGTCAAAGCGATCGCGAAACCAAAGCAGTTCTAAACCGCGCAACTTGCCCTTATTTCCTTGTAAACCATCCTTACCTTCCAAATCAATTCGTTTTGGGTGGGGTTTACGCCATTGGCTGAAATCAGGTGGTAGCCGATAAAGAGGATACTTATATATTGAAGTCCTAACACGGCTAGCGGTGTAAACAGGCTCATAATAAGCAGTAAACTTAACAGTACCCTTGCCATCGTTGCCCACAGACTGGTAGAAGACAAACTCACGGCGGACAGCGGCTTGTAATTGCGCTGCTGACTTAGAACCGATAACCAGTTCGCGGAAACGTAGCAAACTCGTGCGGACGCGATCAAGCGTAATTTCCTTAACTGGATAATTTTGATATGCTGCGATCGCCTCCTTCTTTGTTAGGTAAAGCAGACTGTTGTCAATGGAAGCTAACAACGCATTGCGATCGCCTATTTTACCTGTTTGACCCCAAATTTGGTCATCCCAACCCAAACAAGTCTGCCCGAACGGACAATCGCTTGCAATAGCGATTGGTTTGAGCGGTGGCGTTAACTCAGGAGTAATTGGTACTGGTAGAGGTGGAAGATCAGGAGTTGTGGGTACTGGCAACGGCAGTAAGTAAGGAACCTGAGCAACAGCCGACCAGAGAGGGTTTATAAGGGCAATTCCCAAACTCAAGGAAAGCAAAGCAAGGGTTTTTCTCATCATTTAGTTGAATCTTTCAACACTGGAACTAAAAACTGGTTCTACCCGGATTGCCACGATCCGAGAAGGGCGGATTACCATATATTCCCCTTGAATATTTTTGAGCGGCACACTAATAAAGTCATTAGAAGCAGACTTTGGCACAAGTTCGCCACTATACCACTTCTGAAACTCTTGAATAGTAGGAAAACGTACTTCTTCCCGGTGACCGCTTTCCAGTAGGAGGTATACGGCATATTCATTTGCAGTTCTAGGCATAAGGTTGAATCATTTAAAAAACATTCAACCTATTGTTAACCACGTAACCCCCGAATGAAAAGGGTAAGCATACGGGAGGTGGGGAGCAGAGGGGCAAAAGGGAACAAATGCCCAATGACCAATGCTGCATGACTCTTCACTGTAGACGCCTAATCCTTTAACCAGTTCCTTAAAAAGTTTAGGAAGTCATGATACTTGTAGTACAATCCTCAAAAAACCTTGGTATTTCAGCACTACCTACCTAGTTTATTTCTCAACAAACCTTGCCAAAGCTGGTAGTTGTGCCAAGATTAATTTGAGGACTTAGGCAAGTGAGACAATGTTAGGACAATTATTAGACGGACGTTACCAAGTCCTTCAAGTCTTAGGTGGAGGTGGATTCGGTCAAACCTACATGGCCCAAGATACCCATCGACCAGGTTTGCCGAAATGCGTTGTCAAACACCTTAAGCCTGTCACTCGTAGCCCTGAATTTCTCGAAACTGCTAGACGGCTATTTACCAGTGAAGCAGAAACACTAGAAAAACTGGGCAACCATGACCAGATTCCTCGGCTTTTAGCCTATTTTGAAGACAACCAAGAGTTCTTCTTGGTGCAAGAGTTCATTGAAGGGCATACTCTCAAAGCGGAACTATTCCCCAATCAACCTTGGACAGAAGATCAAGTAATTCAACTGCTCCAACAGGTGTTGGGTATTCTACAATTTATTCACAGCCACAACGTTATCCATCGAGATATCAAGCCGGATAATATAATCAGGCGGCAACAAGACGGCAAGTTAGTGCTGATTGACTTTGGCGCAGTTAAACAAGTCCAAACTCAACTGGTTACAGTTCTAGGGCAGATGGGGGCTACTATTATCATTGGTACCCCAGGATATATGTCTACAGAACAGGGGCAAGGTAAGCCCCGCCCCAACAGCGATATTTATTCCTTGGGCATTATTGGTATTCAATCGCTGACCGGGTTACATCCGATAAACTTTGAGGAAGACCCAGATACAGGAGAAATTTCTTGGCAGCATCAGGCTAACGTCAGTTCTGGGTTGGCATCTGTGCTATCTAAGATGGTATTACACCACTTTAAACAACGCTATCAGTCTGCGGCTGAAGTTCTACAGGCGCTTAAGGATCTCGATACTAAAGTAGAAGCGCAATCACTTCAACCACTATCTTTTACACAACCGCCTCAAGCTTTACTTTCTCAACAAAACTCAATTGGGTATCCGCCTGCTTCTATCCTGTCTCCAGAAAATTACAGCCGCTTGGAAACAATTCTTTTGGAATTTGTCGGCCCCGTTGCCTCAAGATTACTACGACAAGTTGCGGCATCAGCGCCCAACCCCGAAGAATTAATTAATCAATTGGCCCTTCATCTTCGAGGAAATCAACAAATTGATTTTAACAAGAAAACAATGTTTCTACTAGAGAAACCTACTCTACTACAGGAACTTACTGTTAAATCAGAAATTCAGTCAAATAATTTACCAAGCCAAGAACCTCAAGAAATCAGCGATAGCTTTGTGCATCAGTGCGAACAGGAATTAGCTAATTTAATTGGCCCAATAGCTAAGTTCTTAGTCCAAAAAGCTGTTAAGTCTTCTGGGCAAATTTCTCGTGCAGAATTTGTGAAAGTTTTAGCATCACAAATTCCTGAACCTCAAAAAGCTTTGCAATTTCAGCAACGTCTACTTTCTTAAATTTTTAGCTGATACCAATTTTGAAAAAAATGCAACAAATGGGTAGGTTGTGTTTCCCTTGACTTTTTCAGAATCCAAAATCGTTCGATGGTTCCTGAGCGAAGTCGAAGGACTGAGCGAACGCAAGAGCGTCTCTAAGAGTTGCCGAACTCTAAAATCCAAAATGGAATTAGCTCTAATTATTCAGCATCTCCAGAGCTATTTTTAAGCTAGCTTTCATTCGATTAAATGCTTCTGCTAACCCGCCAATTTCATCATTAGAGCTTTCTTCAAAATCAGCGCTCATATCACCCACACTCACTTTTTGGGCTATTTTCTCTATTTTTCTGATCCGCTGAATCACATATTTTTTGATTAAGAAGTTAATTAAGAAAAGTATGAGCGCAAAGATAGTAATTAAAATTCCCATTATCAATATCCAAGTCCGTTTGGCATTGGCAAAAATCTCTTGAGAGGGAACAGAGATTATTTGGGCAGAAACAATCTGATTCAGTTTCCAGCCAAAACCATTTTCCGATCCATAAGTTACTAGTTGACTCTTAGGAGCCTGATCTGGTGTATTATGACATCGCAGACATTGCTGCTGTGTAATCTTGAGTGGTTGGGCAATATAAAATACTTCGCCTTCTGACAAGGTGCGAAAGCCAGTAATTTCTTGAGTGTTTGGTTCGTTACGAAAACGCTCAACAAGTTGAGTTTCAAAACTATCGGCTTTATCTGCTAAATTAGTTGGATTAAGTGTTGCATCCTTATGAAAAAAGTTTTTATATTCCGGCTTTTTACGAAAATTCTCAAAAACCTCTTTAGAGGAAAAAGTTGGTACTACTTCAGGCATGAACGTTGGATTAATATCTAGTCTAGGTTCCAATAGAGGAACTATCCGATTTTGTGTATAATCTCTAACTCCGTTCACCATTTGGATGAGAGTCTGTGCTTGAGCAGCTACTTCATTTTGCGCTCTCCCTTGAAGTACACTGGATAAGGCAACGCCACTTCCCACAATACTGACTATGAAAACTAATATTAAAAGTAAGTTAAATTTAGCACCTATTTTTAAGTTTTTTAACGTAATGTTGTTTAACATAACCGGAAGCACGAAGCTGGTATCTGAGTTTGTCTAATATTTATTTATACCTGTTAGAAAGCATCTCAACAATATTTAAATAAATATTAATTTTTTGTTGCAATGTAACCTATTTAGGCAGCAGTCAAACTTATCTAAATTAGTCCTGAAAGCCAAGTTATTTCTTTAACCATAATTAATGATATTTTTGCAATTTCCCCGACGTTTCTTTCTGTTTAATCTGCTAGGTTTGACATTTGCTGCCTGCCAATCACCAAAGGAGTTTGAAGGCACGTTAACTATTGGTGTTATCAACTATGGTGGAGGTGAACAGATAATTAACCAATATGCTAAATTCAATAGTTACTTGGGTGAAAAGACAAACTCATATATTCAGCTAGAGCCTGCTTTTAATGAAAATAGAGCGGTTGAGCGCCTTCAGGCTCGTGCTTGGTCATTGGTATTTGCTCCACCAGGTTTAGCGGCTATTGCGATCGCCCGTCACCAATATGTTCCCCTGTTTCCTTTAATAGGTATTAGTAATTTGCGTTCAATCTTCGTTGTTCGCAAAGACAATCCAATATCTGACTTAAAACAGCTGCAAGGTCAAACAGTGGCTTTAGGTCAGTTAGGTTCAGCAACAGGATATTATTTCCCACTTTACAATCTTTATGGTACAACACTAGCACAGATCCTATTTGCACCCACACCCAAAGCCGGGCTGGAATTGGTCGCCCAAGGAAAAGCGATCGCCTGTGCTGTCTCGGAGGCGGAATTGGCTCTCTACGGTTCACAGTTGGGCCCAACCGAATTTCGCATATTATTTAAAGACCCTCACTATGTACCATTAGGTGTGGTCTTGATTGGGCCAAATGTAGAACGTAACCGTCAAGAGTTCATCCGCAAAGTCATGAGTGATGCACCTTCAGGTTTAGCTCAAGAAGTAGGGTATATATCCAATGGACAAGTACCAGATTACAAATACATGATTTCTGTGGTCGATCGGCTGAGTTCGATTACTTCTCAGCTACAAAAAAAACCTGTTCGTTTATTTTAATCAATGTAAAATAAACCTTTTTTTAAAAAACTATTCCCTCGCAAACATTAGTATCAAGCCTTATTTACATCTCTCAACAATACCTAATCCTAAAGGGAACCCACAGAATTTTGAGCCAGCACAACCAAAAGGTGAGGAACCCATGACAGCTACTATTAGTTTTCGTGGTAAGTAGGTGGGCGTTAAAAAATACAACCAGATTAAGAAATGTAAATTGCTTAAAAGCTTATATTCAAAGCGTTTCTCGTGCTTTACATAAGTTTACGTAGTTTGGTTTAATTGTGCCTACCTACTTACTGAAAAGATGAAGGAAGAGGTGAAGGCACAAGAAGACCCGCCAGAGTTTTGCCGTCAAGCTATCCAAGAAAAGCTAGATAAGGATAAAAAGAAATAATTCCAAAAAACTCTAAATATAAAAAGCTCCTGATAAGTAGGGAGCTTTTATTTTGAGAAAAATTTGAGCTTCAATTGTTGAAATATAGTTCAATCATTTATTCGATCCTTTGTCCCAGTTTAGTGTAAATGTACTACTCTCGGATTAATTTATTAATGTAATACTGTGCTCACTAAAGAGATTTACTTAAAGGAGTACTATAAACCGCGTCCACCTTGAAAACTGTAGTTCTTTCCGTATGAAAAGAAAAAACCCTCATTCCCCAGCCCCTTCTCCCAAATTTGGGAGAAGGGGAGCCGGAAATAAGTCTTTCTCCCTACTTGGGAGAGGGATTTAGGGTGAGGGCAAAAACTACGGTTCTCAACATAGATGAGGTTTAGTTCGATTTTTGGTAAGTAATATTATTTTGCTCAAAAAAACAATTTGAATCGTGCTAGCTGGTTTTCAATGGTTCCTGTGAGGATTTTATTTAGTTCTGTGGTATCTTGGAATTGCAAAATTTGCTGCGTGGGCAAGTCGAAGGGAAATTGCCCTTCAAACTCTGGGCGTTGCATTTGCGCTAGTAAAATCTGTTCAGACCGCTTACTTTGAATAGCATAGCCAATCTCAATACAGACATTAGGACTGGGAATTAGTTGGGGAGTTTCTTTACCATCAATACTAGCAATGGGTGTGGTGTCAGCGATAAATAACAAACTCTTACGGATTTTTCGCATGATCGTGCGGTTAATCCGTACAGGCGCACCGCTGGGACGAGAGGATTCTATTAATGTTAGGGGAAAGCGCGATCGCTTGTTTAAACTGTCCAAACTTTTTCGCAGTTCTTCTCTTATAACATTCGTCGCTGCGGCATACTCAGTTTGATAGCACAAAAAAATCGTTGGTTCTAACTGAGCTAACACCGCCTGCTTGATAAAATAAATTTCATGACTAATTAAGTCAATGTTAGCTACGCAATAGCCACCACTACCTTCAATATAAAATTCAATATTTTCCCCTTCCAGATAGCGCCCAAACCAAGTTGATTTCTTAACTTCGTCGCTTTCTTCCAAAAAGTCTGCTCGCAATGCTGATTTCAACAGGCTTTTTTTGCTTAAGCGAATGTCTGGCATACGTTTTTCCAGTTCTGGAATCGGCTCGTAATCCTGTAGATACCACGCTTTGAGCGCAATAATTGACATAAGGCGCTATTTAAACTATTTCTCACTATTCAACTTCGTATAATCTTACACCCAGAGGAGACCCTATCTCAGACTTCTCTTTAAACACAACAACACCCAAACCTCTAATTGCTGAACTATTTCCTCCTCTTCTTTATTCTATCCAGGGATGTAATCACTTTCATCGCTTCTGTAAACAAGTAATGAAAATCAGTTACGGCGTCCCCTAATCTTCCATATTTGAGGAAATAGCAGTTTTCGCGTTGGGTGTTGCTGTCTTTTGACGAGACAGATGTAAGTTAAACAGCGTTTTTTACCTCTTACTACATTTCAAATGCAGCTGTTATATCTGCCAGGGAAGCTTATTTAGTGGCTTCAACTATTAGATTATCATTTCGGGATCGGAGGGATTTTTTTTGCAACGAAACTTTACTTTTTAAGCATTTTTAATTTAAGTTAATATATTACAGGCCCTGGATAGCTTCTAATCTTTTTTTTTTAGTCTAATGTTAAAAATTTGATCATAAGCCTTTTGGATGAATTGAGTAATTATTATTTCAATAGACCTCTTGCAAAATTATTTTGTGGTATGATTATAAATTTTGAAAAAAATGCATATCAAATTTATACAGAGAACTTTTGTTAGTTCATTGGTATATCAGATTGATATAAAAAGCAAATTTTTAAAAGACTCCATTGTACCATGAATTATTTATGCAAGAAGTCTATTGATTTTGGCTGGAGGCTTGACGGGAATTTCAATCCAGAACTCTGTACCTTTGCCAGGTTCTGAAATACACTCCATTATTCCACCATGTTTTTCGACAATAATTTGATAGCTGATTGCCAGTCCCAGTCCTGTACCCTTGCCCACAGGTTTGGTAGTGTAAAACGGGTCAAAAATTCGCTTTTTCACCTCTTTAGTCATTCCGGGGCCATTGTCACAAATACGAATCAACAGACGAGAGTCGTCTACTGAGATTTTAGTGGAAATATAAATAGTCAGTATTGGGCATGAGTTATTCCTTTTGTCCACCTTGTCCCTAGTCTTCAGTTCCCCAGTCCCTAGTCTCCAGTCCTCAGCCCCCATTATCAGGGCATCTATGGCATTGCTGAAAATATTCATGAATACCTGATTCATTTGGCCGGCATAGCATTCCACCCGGGGGATGTTGCCATAATCTTTAATTACCTGAATACCTGGAAATTCAGCATTTGCTTTCAGCCGATGTTGCAAAATTAATAAGGTGTTGTCAATGCCTTCATGCAGGTCAACGCGCTTGTTTTCAGCCTCATCCAAGCGAGAAAAATTTCGTAACGACAGCACTATTGAGCGGATGCGATCGGTTCCTACTTGCATTGAGGTCATGATTTTCGGGAGGTCTTCTACCAAAAATTCAAAATCGATCGCTTTGATCGCAACGTGAATTTCACTATGCGGGAGGGGATAGTGTAACTGGTAGAGGCGTAAAATTTCTAGCAGTTGTTCGGTGTAGTCACTAGCGTGGCACAGGTTACCGTAGATAAAGTTAACGGGGTTGTTGATTTCGTGGGCGACACCCGCCACCAACTGTCCTAGTCCAGACATTTTTTCGGTGTGAATCAATTTTGTCTGTGTTTCTTGGAGTTCATGTAGGGTATGCTCTAAATGTGCAGCTTGATTTCTGGCTTCAGTTTCGGCATCACAGGTTTGTTGGTAGAGTTCTGCTTGTTGAATGGCGATCGCAGCCTGATCTCCTAGCTGTTGCAATAAATCAATTTCTGCATTCTGCCAATTTCTGGGAGCCTTGCACTCATGGGCAATTAGTAAGCCCCATAGTTGCATACCCATGTTTATCGGAACTATTAAGTTTGCTTGCACTTGCAGACTCTGCAAAAACTCTCGATGACAATCACTTAAAGGATCTGTTGAAACGTTGTTAATTGCCTGTACTCTGCCCTGAAAGTATGGATGGGTATACTGATCAGGAAAGCATTCCGGTAGTGCTTTTACTGCCAAAACTGACTGCCAATTGCCATTAATCTCTTCCACAATCACCGATCTACTCTTCAGTTGGAAAATCAGCACCCGGTCTGAGTTTAGCAGGAGACGGACTTCCCGGACGATAGTTTGCAGGGTTGTCTGCAAGTCCAATGTGCGGCGAATCTGCTCTGTGACTTGCTTGAGTACTTTGGTAAGCAGTAATGATTTTTCGAGTTCAGCCGTTTGCTCTTGCACCCGCAGTTCTAGGTTGACATTCAGGGCTTGTTCATGTTTATACATTTGCTGCTGCTGAATTGCCATTGAGAAATGATCGTACAAGGCTTGCGCCAATAAGATTTCTTCCGGTTTCCACTCAGCTGCTTGCCCCTTTTTTTGCTCTCGCCAAACCTCAAAGGAAAGCTGGGGTAAAAGTTGTCGCCGATTTTGTTCACATAGTCCCGCCCACAAGATTTCTGTTTCAAATTCCGAGCGAAAAATGCTTAATACACCGATAAATTTTTCGCGGTAATGCAAGGGAATCACCATGAGTCCGCGAATTTGAGTAGAACGGAATGCTAAAGCCAAAACTCGCAAACGTGGTTCTTTATAGAGGTCAGTGGTTGCCCAAATATTACCTTGTTTACACTCAGCCATCCAGTTTTGCCACATAGGATGCTGTTCGATAATACTGTTATCTAACTCGTAGGGGAGTGTGGGTTGGTCGCCCCAGGTGTATAGTTCCCAACTCTGTTCAATGTAAAGCCTGCCACCTACTCCACCGAAGGCAGTAATAACTTCTTCTAGCGCTCCCTGCAATTCGATTGCCGGTAGTTTATGCAATAGTGTGGTAACTCGGTTAATAGTAGCTTCTCGCTCTTGCTTGGCGAGGGTTTCGGTGAGTAGATTACTTTGAGCAATCGCTACCGCTACCTGATCGGCAACTTGCTGCGATACTTTTAGTTCCCGCTTCAAAATCTTTCGCGGTTCACTATGGTGAGATACCAACAATCCCCATAATTTAGGCTTTGCCGATTGTTCTTGTGGGTCGCAATGTAAAATTGGTACTACCAAAGAAGACTGCACGCCCATTGCCTTTAAGTATTGAATATGGCACGGGTCTACCTGCCGATAGTAGATATTAGTTTGTAGGGGTTTGCCAGTTTCTTTTGATTGTAGAGGCGATAGCCCGATCTTCTCGTTTGCTACATCGACAATCGAACGTTGTCCCACTGACAAAAACATCTCTCTGGCGGCTTCGGGAATATCATGAACTGGGAAGCGCAACCCCAATAACGATGGCAGACGCTGGTCATGAATAGATTCAGTAATAACTTCACCATTACCATCAGCATCAAAGCGATACACCATTACTCGATCTGAACGCAAAAATAAACGTACTTCAGTAACGGTAGTCGTTAATATTTCTTGCAGGTCGAGCGATTGCCTGATCTGGTTTATCATCCGATGCAGTAAACTTTCTTGGTCTAAGTTTTGCTGCAAACCTTTTGGTTTATCGGTAAATGTCATTGCCTATATACACCATGACTGAAGTATAATTTTTTTTATAATTGTCTTTGATAAAAATTTTCAACTTACAATGCCTTGATTTTCATCCAATTTTAAGAAATTCCTGCTACAAATGCGTTGCTTGGGGCGTACATTTGTTGCAAATATTTTTGGCAATGGATTATGAGGATATTTGAAAAGTATCAGATATTTTGCTTGATACCCGTAGTCTTCTAAAATTTATTTAAGTAAATATTAAACCGCTTACTGTATCAGTAAAGACTTTTCAAACATTTCTCAAGTCTAAAGTTAAGAAATTTTAATCATTGTCATCTATTAATTTTATATTCTAAAACATGAAGTCATTTCAGTAATTATACTTAAATTTTTAGCTTAATAATTTCCTGAAATTAAAAATATTTTTTAACGATTTTTGCCCATTAATTCAATTAATTAAGATTTTTTCAAATAAACAACTAAATTATTGGCAACTTTTTCAAATATTTTTGGCTGGGGAATTTTACTATTCCCCGTACAATTGCTGATTTTATGTTAAATCTAACTATTTAAATGTAACTATTTAGATTAAATTATTCGTAAATTACTGTTAAAGATAGTAACTTACGGATTTCTTCACGCACACTCATGAGAGTTTTACCGAGATGGTTTTGACCTGCTTTATTAGCACCACACCCCCAAAAAGAATCGGTTGGGGAGTTTTCAACCAAAATCTCATCGCCTGTGTTCAGGAGAACTTCTCTAATATCAAGATGAGTGAGAAACTTTTTGAGTACAGCTTCTCGCATAATTTGAGTTTTCACCAAATCCCAGTCTCGACGAAATTGGCGAGTGTTACATCTTCCCAAAGCGGCAGCTTCTTCTGGGGTGGCGACGGCATGAATGAGGGGTATAATTGCCGCATCTGTGCTGCCGACAAACTTTTGCGCTTGATAATAATGCTCAACCGTTGGCCAGTAAGTACCCTGGATATGGATTCTATGGGGAGAAAAGTTAGAAAAACAGCCATAAGGCTGCCAAACCTTATAAAAGTAAATAGTCATTTGAAAATTGCTCTTTTATATATCAACTTCAGGGGAGCTGAAAGATCGATCGCACTCGCAACCCAAAACCGGACTTATCAAACAGATTTTCTCTCAGTTCATATGATTGGGGATTCTTCCCAACGACTTATAAAGATTATCAAACTTCAGGGTAATTGAAACTTTATCAGATTTGAAAACTCTTCATTTGTATGAAGGGTTTGTAACATCACCCTACGGTAATTATTTTACACAATTCTTGGAACAGCAAGTTTACTACCTTGCTCATGAGCTTACCCTGGATGTGCTTACCACCTAGCAGCTGCTGACTGTCTTCTTGAGTGAGTCGCAGTGATAAATCAATTCTTTACAGGACTTACGCAAAATCATGATAAAACGTAGACGCAAAGCGGTAAAGCAGCGCGGTCTTCTCACATTGGGAGAGGCTAGCGCCTGCCTTAAGATGCCCGAACGCAAGAGCGTCTCCTTAAAAAGAAGGGTTGTAGGGGGTTTCCACGCCACTTGACGCCAGTCGCCTCAAGTCGGGAAACCCGCCCACAGCGCTGGCTCCTTTATGCCTCTTAACCCGTCCACCGCAGTGGCTCCCCATGAGCGACTCTGCTGTTAGCGCAGCGTTAGCGATAGCGAGGAATGAGCGTCACCCGGAGGGCTTACGGCAGGCTACCGCAAAGGACGCATTCGCGTAGGTAGCGTCTCCAAGAGTTGGACACATAGACGCAGCAGCGGCTTCCCGCAGGGTAGGAATAAGAGTTTCAGAGAGTTCTTGCGTAAGTCCTGCTTTAGTAAGTTCGTTCTCTGGTAGCCTTTCAGTTTCCACGCCGGTTAGGACGTACTGCCACAGACTGATCCGGCTAAGTTAAGCCAATCTGCCGATAACTGCAAAGATAATCATTATTACCCTGAGCGGCTGGTGAGCGCAGTCGAACCATGCCGAAGTGTGAGCTACGCCGCTTGGTCAGAGATGAAAGTGCGATCGTCGCGAAGCGAACCGCCTTCGGCATCGCATAATTATTTGTTGAAATCACTTTCAGCCTATCTGCTCAGTTCTGATTTGTCACAAGTTCGGGTAGATTTCATCAACTTCATCCCATGCCTGGTTCGCTAAACACGGAGAGTGCCTAAGCCTTGAGCTCTTGAAGGTCATACTCCCCATGCTGCAAGCTCTCAAAAAAGATTTCGAGAAAGCAGAAATAGGAGTTTGGCGTTCATAAAGCGTTGATCGCTCCCCTAACGCGATCGCTGTCAATTTCCACATAGCGCTCTAGGGATTTGAAATCTTGATGGCCCGTAATTTGCTTGATTGTATAAAGGTCTGTTCCGTTCTGGTGCAATTTGATCATAAAGCTCCTGCGGGTGCTATGGGTGCTAATACCCTTTGCAACCAATCCAGCCCGCCCTTAGACATCGCTTAGTACGCCCAGTTGTGGCTACTGAAAAACTTTTTACCTTTTCTCATCTCGCCACAAAGCAATACCACCTAATAAACCAGTGATATTGGGGATGAGTTTCACATTTAACGGTAGCTGGAAATTCACTCTCACGGCTTCACCACCGCCAATGTAAAGGTAATCATAATTGAACAGATGTTGCAAGGATGCGATCGCTTTTTCTAAACGCCTGTTCCATCTTTTCTCACCAATTTTTTCTAACTCTGCACGCCCCAACTGTTGCTCAAAAGTCTCTCCTTTGCGAAACGGATGATGCCCCATTTCCATATTTGGTACCAGCTTACCATCCATAAATAAAGCCGAACCAAACCCCGTACCCAGAGTAATCACCAATTCTACGCCTTTACCTGCGATCGCTCCAAACCCCTGCATATCTGCATCATTAATCACCCGCACAGGCTTATTTAAATGTTTTAATAATGCTGTTTCCAAATCAAATCCGATCCAATCTGGATGTAAGTTTACGGCTGTTTCCGTGACTCCAGACCGCACCACACCAGGAAAACCGACCGAAACGCGATGAAATTCACCTTGAGCCGCTGCTAACACAACAATTGCATTAATTACAACATCTGGTGTAGCAGGTTGGGGTGTATCTAAACGTGCCCTTTCCGTGACAGGATTCCCCGTTATATCTAAAACCATAGCCTTAACGCCACTACCGCCAATATCAACCGATAGGGTACGAATCGATCCATTTTCTTCAACCATTAGCTTAAGTCCTTGTTATTAGTCCCTATTTGGTTATTATCCTCTGCCGCATCTTGATTAGACTGGATATAGCTAGAGTTCTTCACATAGGGATTTACAAGCGATCGCTCCCAATCTCCCAATTTACACATAGGAAAAAATCCGGCTTGCTTTGGGCGGGGTTATACAGCAGTTTTCTTTTACATGAAGTCCAAAGCTACGGGTTTTGAGGCAGTCCGGCTTGAGGTGAGGTAGCCCCCGTCTTGGCGGTTCCCGTCGATAGCGCAGCGTTAGCGAGTCATCGAGCGTCTGGCGGACTGCCGAACCCGAAGCGCAGAAGGTAGAAACTTTTTATATCTGATCAAAGAGTCCTGCGTTTTGTAACTCACTTAAAAAGCAAACTGCTATAACTAAATCACTGAGCGTCCCTAATCCTCAATCCTACAAATCGGAATGGTAATTATAAACTGTGAGCCATGTCCTGAAACTGACTTGACTTCTAGTGTTCCTCTATGCTTTTCTATAATAATTTGATGAGCGATCGCTAATCCTAAACCAGTTCCTTTACCTACGTCTTTAGTGGTAAAAAATTGTTCAAATATACGCTGTTGCACTTCTCTAGGCATTCCTACCCCATTATCACTAATTTGAATTAATATAATTTTTTGGTCTTTAGTTAGTTCTGTACGAATTTTTATTTGAGGTGTGAATTCGATTTCAAATTTAGGTAATATAGAATTGGGAGTTAGGAATTGAGTAGGTAAGTAAGTTAATTTATCTAACCCTGTTTTCTTTATTTTCGGTAGTTGCACATCATTAATCTTCTCATCAATTGCATCAATAGCATTGGATAAAAGATTCATAAACACTTGATTCATTTGTCCTGCATAGCACTTTATAGGTATTATTTACCCATACTCCTTAATCACTTCGATAGCTGGACGCTCTTGTGTAGCTCTCAAGCGACTATGCAAAATCATTAAAGTACTATCAATACCTGTATGCAAGTCAACTTCTTTAATTTCAGCTTCATCCAATCGCGAAAAAATTCGGAGCGATCGCACAATTTCTTCAATGCGGTTAGATCCCACACTCATTGATAATAAAAGTTTAGGAAGGTCTTCCTTAATAAAATCTAATTCAATTAATTTTGAAAATTCTTGAATTTCTCGGATTGTCTTTGGTGTATAGATTTCGGATAATTCTATTAGTTTTAATAAAGCTTCAATATATTTTTGAGCATAAATTAAGTTGCCATAAATAAAATTAACTGGATTATTAATTTCATGAGCAATTCCGGCTACCAATTGTCCCAAAGAAGACATTTTTTCTTCTTGTACTAACTTTAACTGCATTCTCCTACACCTAATGCACCAAGACACAGTAAAATTGTTGTCTGGTTATTGGCGTTGATTTGTGCCATAAAATCCCTTTCTGGTACAACGACAACTACTAACCAGTCGAGACCGAACTCGTCTTGCCAATTCATGACGTGGACAAATTCGCGATCGCCTTTAAACTCAAAATCCAGTTTTTGGGTGTCTTTAATTGCCTTAAAGTTGCCAAATTTATGCTGTAAATACTTTGCTGTCGCTTGAATTAAGGGATCACTACTATTTAATGCGCTTAAGCGTTGCGTTTTACCATTTATTAACGTAAATGGCCTGTGGCTATTAGAATTAGCTATTAAGCGATCAGAGTCACCAGGGCTAAGTGCAAGATGTGAGCAAAGAATAAAGTTTCTGGCTAGAGTTAGTTTGCCCACAATCTTGTTTCTTGTATCAATCCCGTTAAGATAAAAATGGCGTAATCCAAGTAATATGCACAGTTTCATTCCTCTAGAACGCTTTTTCCCTACCTCACCTGGACTGACATCCAGGCAATAGCAGATAAGGAAAATGTGGTAATCATCCAGTCTATGGGGGCAACTTGAATAACATCGCCCTTATCTGCGGTTAATTGTAGATGCTGAAACTAGTATTATGTTATCGATTTTGCCAGAACAAGTGAAGCTAGAGAAAACTGTTGCAGAGTATCCCCCAGAACAGTCAGAAATTAGTTTACTGAGTTGGGAAGGTAAGTTACCTATGGCTTGGGTGACGCGAGATATCAGTAAAACTGAAGTGATTGACGACGCCACAACCGCAACTAAAGAAAAAGGCGATCGCATCCTCGAATCTGTCCCTAACGGTTGGGTACAAGTTATTAAAGATATTTATGCCTATTGACAACCAAAAGTGCAGGAGCGATAGACGCATTTTACTCAAAGTTAAAAATACAATACATTAGACGCGCGACAACATCCAGATTTGCTAATGTAGAGATAATAGAAATAGTACTGGCGTAGCTGCTTAAAATCTATTGGGTAGTAAATTTCTATTAAAACTAATATAAGCGAAAGAATTATGACAGCGTTTGAACCTCAAAGCATCCGCTCTTATAGCCAAGAAGATGTCCAACAAATTCTGCACTTAGCGATCGCTCGTCAAGCTAATGACAAGGATACAGAATTTTCTTATGAGCAGATATTAGAAATTGCTGCTGAGTTAGAAATATCACCTGATTCTTTAAAATTAGCCCAACATGATTGGTTAGTACAACAGGGTCAAGTTCAACAGCGAAAGGCTTTTGACACCTACCGCATCAGAAAATTTCAGAAGCATCTAGCCAATTATGTCATTTTCAATGGCTTTTTTATACTTATCGATTTAATCACTGGTGGCGGAATTTCTTGGTCGCTGTACATTTTGCTATTCTGCGGATTGCCTGTAGGGCTGGATGTCTGGAATACTTTTCAAATCAAAGGCGAAGAGTATGAAATGGCATTCCAGAAATGGAGTCGTAAGCATCAGATTAAGAAAACCATCAGTACATTTTTGAATAAGTGGTTTAAGGGATTACAGGCTTAGGAGATTTGCTTGCGTAAGCGTACCCGCACGGAGAATCGAGCTAGGCGTAGCATCTCGTAAACAAGCTCGTCGTAGACATCGCTAATTCAAAAAAAACCCCCGCAGGAGAATTTGGGGTCATATCTACCGCAATACTTGTTGTGTAATACCACTGAAAGAAAATCTGAATAAACACAGTAATTATATTAGGATTAATATTGATGTTATCTAATTGGCTGAAGTATTTTTTCTATCTTTCTACGGATATGAGAGTCTATCAATAGTCTGAAAAATGGGGTTATGCTTACTAGTTTATCCACTTGAACACAGACAAATTAGAGCCGCTTTATCAGCGTCAAAATTAACTGTTAAAAATTAATTAGGTAAATCAATGAATAACCTCACATTGAAGTGGATATTTCAATGCTTTCAATCAATTCATCTTGTGACGTTAAACCAGGAAATAGATATTTGTAATTTAACTCCAGAGAGAAATTTTATTCCCATATTCTTACCAGAAGATTGCCGCCGTTACTACAACGCAGGCTCCAGTATCTGAGGTATCGACACAGCATAACCTCCTGCTAACTGGAACTTGACCGAATCGCGTTCCTTAAAAACTTGAAAAAACATTCCTTCTCTTTTCCTAAGCACGGTTTTTAGACTAAGTGTGTGCACCTCAGGAATTTGGAAGTAGAGATAAGCAGGCAATGACCAAATTGATGGAGGAAGCGGGCTTGATGATGTTAGCTATGTAAATTCTCCTAACGGTGTTATTGTCAACATCAACGAATCCCAAAGCTATAGCAACATAGCCTATCCCCTCGACCTCGAACCCTCCTTTAATATTTCAGCAGGGAAAGCCTTCGATGGTTTTGGCAATACTGACACCCTCCAAAATCTGGAAAACATCACAGGCTCTAACTACAATGATGTCTTAATTGGAAATACCCTCAACGGCTTGGCTGGCAATGACCTGCTCATTGGCAACGGCGGTGATGACATTCTGGATGGTGGTGACGGCATTGACACCGTTAGCTACCGTCGCTCATTCAACAGTTCTAACATTGGCGTATCTGTTGACCTAGCAAATAACATCGCTTTCGATGGCATTGACGGACTCGACACCCTGAGAAATATCGAAAACATCATCGGTTCTCAGTTCGCCGATCGCCTCATTGGTGACAGCAACGCCAACACAATTCTTGGTGGCGATGGCAACGATATTATCCAAGGAAAAGAAGGAAGCGATCGCCTCTTCGGTGAAAACGGCAACGATGAAATCTTTGGTGGCGTTGGAGATGATATCGCCGCAGAAGGTAACAATCTGATTGGCACAGGTTCCGGTAACGATATCGTCTATGCAGGTTCCGGCAGCGACTGGATATTTACAGGTGCGGGAGATGATGTCATTTATGCCGCAGAAGGTAACAACTTAATTGCAGCAGGCACTGGCGATAACTTAGTTTATAGTGGTAGCGGTCGCGATTTATTTGTTCTTGTTTCTGGTGCTGGTTCTACCACGATTGACCAATTCCAAGCTTTGATCGCTTTGGTGTTGTCGGTGGTTTGAGCTTCGATCAACTGTCTATCACCCAAAATCGGCAGGGCAATGAGTTCTCCACTCAGATCAGTATTGCCTCTACCGGATATTTACTTGCCAGCCTGAAGTGGGTAGAAGCTAGTTCCATCACCCGCAACTCATTTGTTGATTTAGAAAGCTTAGGAATATCACTACTAAATGGAACCGCAGGTCGTAGCAACCTGGCTGGGTTGATGACTTCTGGCGTTGAAACAGGACTATCTGTTTCCTCAGTCCTTGATCTCCAGCAGCAGGCGATCGCTTCTGGTAGTCCTTTCAATCTTGCTTGAAAAATGATCTAAAAACCTAATCAATTAGTTGCGATTCCTTGAACAACTTATCAAAGATAGGTTGTTCGAGGAAATTTATTTCCATAGGTACGTGCGATTGTAGGATTCATCCTAAAAACTGTGCGATCGCAGGTTTTTTGAATAAATCATCAGTGTTTATCCATATTTAAGGTGAGTTTTATGGAACTAAAAAAGGCCAGGAGGCAGTGCAGGCAAATCTTTTGGGTAAATGTCAATCCTTCGGGTTTAATTAAGTAATCAAACGGACATGATATAAAATTCTTGTTTAGTCCTCTTGAGGGGACTTTAGCTATTAGCCTTGGAATTCTATTCCGAGGCGGGATAGAAACGAAGCGGGGATTGTCATATATGGGTAATGACAAGCCCTACTAGCGTTGGGGAGTAAGATTCAAAGCCTCTGAAAACCTCCGCTATGGTATTTACTTAAGTTTTTCGTGAGCAGCCAAAATAATTTTTTCGGTTTCTTCCCAGCCAATGCATTTATCAGTTACAGAAATCCCATATTTTAATTCTTCTTGTTTACCAGTAATTGATTGATTACCTTCATACAAATGGGATTCCAACATCATCCCAACTATTGATGTATTACCATCCACTATTTGCTGAATAATATTTTCTAAGACAATACCTTGTAATTTGTAATCTTTATTGGTATTGCCGTGGCTACAGTCAATCACAATTCTCGGTGGTAAATTTGCCTGTTTTAATTTCTCTTCAACCAGTTTGACATTTGCTGGATCAAAGTTGGGCTGAGTACCACCCCTTAAAATTACGTGACCGTAGGCATTACCTCTAGTTTGAAATACGCTGACCTGTCCGTTTTGATTAATTCCCAGAAAATTATGCGGGTTTCTAGCTGATTGTAGGGCATTCAAAGCTACTTGAATATTACCGTCAGTACCGTTTTTAAAACCTACAGGCATCGAAAGCCCACTTGCCATTTCGCGGTGAGTTTGTGATTCGGTCGTGCGTGCTCCGATGGCAGACCATGTAATCAGTTCACTAATGTATTGAGGGATGATTGGATCTAGTGCTTCTGTGCCAGTAGGTAATCCTAATTCTGTAATTTTTAATAACAGGTTCCGGGCAATTAACAAACCATTTTCTACATGGAAAGAATCATCCATATCTGGATCATTAATTAATCCTTTCCAGCCTACAGTTGTTCTTGGTTTTTCAAAGTACACTCGCATAACTAGTAGCAAGTTATCCTTAACTCGCTCGGCCAATATTTTCAATCTCTCAGAATATTCGAGCGCTGCTTTTATATCGTGGATTGAGCATGGGCCAACTACTATAAATTTTCTGCGATCCTGAAAATCCAGGATATGTTCTATTTCCTGTCTAGATGCTAAAACTCTTTGTTCAGCTAATTGTGTTAAAGGTAATTTTGATTTGACTTCATTGGGAGTTAATAAAATGCGATCGTTCTCGATGTTAGCGTTGTCGATATTACTATTAAATAATTTGTTGTGCATGGGGATGATTTGGCAATTTTATATCCGCACTTCAACTCAAAAGTGTAACACAAACCGATGATATTTTAAAATAGCCGATTTTTTGCTTGACAAATTTCTAATTAAACTGTATACGAGTAAGATAATAACTGAAAAAGGGAAAAAATGTTTCCCCTTTTCTTTCCTATTGGACTACTGACTCAGCAGTAGTGTATATCATTACTGCCATACAAACACTTTGGCTTCGTATGGTCCCAAATCAGCTATGATACCATCGTCACTAGCTTCGACATCATAATTCCCTGTCCACTCGTGCCATGTACCACCGCTTGCTAAATTAGGAACATGATAGTCACCTAGAAAGTTTTCTGAAAAATTAGCTACCACGACTACACGAGAACCTTCATCATTCCAACGAGTATAAGCTAATACTTTTGCCTCTGGATTTTCGTGGATAAAATCAATATTTTCTGTGTAGAGGGCATGATTATTTTTACGCAGGTTGGTTAAGCCTTTGTATGATTCAAATAAACCACGATTAAAATCATTACCTAACAGCGTCCAATCAATTTTGGCTGATTCAGGTTGTTTAGGTTTATACTCGCCAAATTCCTCTCCCATCCAAATCAAAGGTACACCAACAGCAGTCATCAGGATGGCTACTCCTAATTTAGCCCGCCTAAAGGCATCTTCGTCAAAAATCTCACGGTTCCCCAATTCAACCATGAGATGGTTATGGTCGTGGTTGGTGAGGTAATTTACCACATTAGTAGTACCCAAGAAGCCTTGGCGCTTGCAGTCAATGACCTCTTTGAGACGCTCTAAATCAAATGTATCACCGCAGATATGTTCTAAAATGCAGTGATAGAAACTATCATGCCAGCAACCATCCATTGGCCCATCTACATTGGTAATGCTGGTAGTTTCAGGAATGTATTCGGCAACGTTGTAAAAAGGCTTCATCCTAGCAGTTTTTTTGGCTTCTTGAACAATCCAGTGCATGAAGTCGTAGTTAGCAATTTGCCGCGCTGCATCATAGCGAATACCATCAAGATGATATTCCCCAATCCAAAAACGGATTGTATCACCGATAAATTTCCACGCTGGATGAATATCTAATTTTTCATCATAATGTTCATAATTAAACTCAGGTCCCCAGTTATTACCAGGGTCACGGGGAGAGTGATGATACCAATAATCGTGGTCAATTTGTGTTAAAGGAGCAGATGCTTCTGAGTGGTTATAAATACCGTCAAGAATCACACGAATACCTATAGCATGACACTCATCAATCAATTTTTTTAACTCAGCAGTTGAACCATAACTAGATTCTGTTGCAAAGAAGTGGCGGGGATTATAACCCCAACTATAATCACCAGGATATTCTTTAAGTGGCATCAACTCAATAGCGTTGATTCCCAGTTCACACAAATAATCTAACTTTTCAATGACATGTTTGTACTTACCTCGTGCATAAGGGTCATCCTCACCACCAGAAAAGTCACCGACATGTAATTCATAAATTACCAATTCTTGGTCAGCAGGTAAAGGTTTATCATCATGTTGCCAAATATAGGTATCAGTAATCCTTTTACCATCTTTTACCTGGATAACACCATCATCTTTTCCACTTTGTTCATCTATATCAGTTGCATAGGGGTCTGTCACATCAACCCATTGTTCTGGTTCAAAAAACCATGAATTTGACTGGACGCGGAATTTATATTTATAAACGCCGTCTTCTAGTTCAACACTTGTACGAAAATAACCATCATCACCTTTTTCCATCGGAATTTCTTGCCAATCAGAAAAAGAACCAATTAATGCGGCTCCTTTGTTGTAAGGTGCAAATAAATCAAATTCAATTGGCTTTGCCATAGAAGTATTTATAATATCAATGGTTGATAGGAGTATTTTCTGATGCTCAATTGAATTTGCAAATCACTCTAGAGAAATAATTATATAGTTAGTGCTTCTATCTTCAGGAATAATTGATAAACAATTTATAAAAGTTAACTATTTTTTGGCAATTTTTGACTGTTTATAACATTTATTTTTTGATTCATATCCAAATTCACTGTAGTGCAATTTGGTCTGATGATACTACTAAAATGAAAATCTTATTGTATCCGAGTGCAAGATTTTAGCAAATAAATTAATAGCTTTTTATTAAGTTCTAAAACAGCATATATTCGGGAATAAGAACAATACGCTTGGGTTAAGGATATTTGTAGGTTGGGTTGAACATTCGTGTTACCCAACAAACCACGAAAAATATTGGGTTTCGTTCCTCAAACGCCACTTGCTTCTCCCTACAGCCCTTTTCAAGAGAGGAGACGCTGTTCGCGTTCGGGCATCCTACGGCAGGCGCTAGCCTCTGGCAATGTGAGAAAGGGAGACGCACAAGGGACAAGTCGGGAAACCGCAAGGGCGCAGTGGCTCCCCAACCTACACTGGTTTTAGTTTTTGGTTTTAACTGAACTGTATTGGTAATAATAAGATCTTTTTTACTAGAGCAATCTGATTTAATTTGTGATAATTACAACCCATAGATCCCTGACAACTTTTACGAAGTCGGGGATCTTGTTTCTCAGAAATGATTTAGGATTGCTATAAATATCTGCCGCATGAAATTACTCAATTTTGCCGTTAGTTTGTTGCAGATAACTTAACAACCAATTCGCCGCCGTCGCCCTGCGAGTTTGTCGAGGCCCAAATTCACCAATTTTGTAACCTTTGAAACCCAGTTTTTCTTTTAGCATTTGTTTATTTTCAGCAGGAATGGAACGAGTCAATTTGACTATTGCAGGGCGAGATTCAATGAAATCTGGTGGTTGTGGGTACTCATCTTGCCATTCTGGTGTAACTTGGCTAGTGTCCCATTGTGCAGTTGAGGAATCATAGCGATAGCCTAAATAATGCCATAGCAACTGGTTGACTGTGGCATCATCAAGTTTCTCGTCAAGAATTGCCCAAATTGTTTCTGTATTCAGTGGTGGTAGGTTAGACATAAGCAATTCCAAATTTAAAGTTGAAAAACTGACTAGTAATTAAAATAAATCGTAATTCGTAAATAGGGGATTTGTTCCGAAATATAGTCGGTGGCAAAGAAACGAGGTGATTAAGGGTGGGATAATTGCGATCGCCAAGAGTTGAATTTGCCCTATCCCTGGGATTTACCTATGAGGATGGTCAAACTTTTCTCTTCGATAACCTTGCAACCCCCTTTGGTATTGGCCCTGACGCCAATGGAGTTAGCCGTACCAGTATAATTAAATTTGGTCAAGACTATATTAAGCGCGAACCTCAAGGAGCTTGATTTTTGCGTAGGCGTAGCCCGCCGCAGGCATCGCAATTTAGTTTTGGTATTGACATATTAGATGCAACTATCAACAATCACCCCATCCCTAATGGTCGCTTTTTCAGTTGGTTGGGTGAAGTACAGCGCGTGCAGCATCTATTGCTCATCCAAGCAGACTTGCAGCTAACACCAGATAGCCTTTTAACTTCGCAGCAATTCGTCATTGGCGGTGGACAGTCTGTAAGGGGATATCGCCAAAATATCCGCTCAGGGGATAATGGATTTCGTGTAGGGATCGAAGATCGGATCACAGTGCAGCGCAATGAATCTGATTATCCACGATTCAACTCGCACCATTTCTCAACATGGGAGCCGTCTGGAATAAGTCTAATAATCCCAATCCGCTACCCGAGCAAACTTTTCTGGTGGGGCAGGCTTAAGATTATTGTGGAATCAGGCAATGGGAATTGATAATCTGTATTTGCGGCTCAATTATGGATTTCCATTTATCGATCTGAGCGATCGCGGTAATAACGCCCAGAATGATGGTTTTTACTTTAGCCTTCGCTATCAACTTAGTAAAGTGGTGCGTTAGTCTTTAGCGTAACCCACCCTACCAACTTGACTTATCAATGTTTCCTGACTTATGTCAGCATTTTTTGTTTTAAAAACCACTTCAAAAGCGTATTTTCAGGTTATTAGCGATTTTTTAGGAATTTATTTTTGATTATTTACTGAGCTGATCTCCATTTGGGGTGTACTCTCAATATACGGTAACTATCTACTCGATCTTTGAGATAAATTACACCCAGAGGTGAATCCCATGAAAAATTATGCTGATAAGCAGGAATTTATATTAAGTCAAATTACAAATAAATATTTTCAGCGCCGAGATTTCAGTGGATGTGACTTGAGTGGAATCGACCTGAAAGGAATTGATTTAAGTGGTGTTAACTTCATCGGAGCGGATTTGCGTGATGCAAATCTGTGTGGCTGTATCCTCACTCGTGCTAATTTAAGTGGCGCAAATTTGATGCAAGCTAGCTTACGTGAAGCTAATTTGTATGAAGCATCTTTGTGTGAAGCTAATTTGATTAATGCTGATTTAACACGAGCAAATTTGTGCGGAACTTTCTTATGGCGGGCAAAATTCATAAATAGTAATCTTTGGGGTGCTTCTTTGTGTGATGTAGATTTGAGAGAAGCAGACCTAAGTGAAGCCAAATTAATTGAAGCATCACTGATTGAAGCTAACTTAGTTAGAGCAAATCTCACAGGAGCAAAGCTATGTGGAGCAAAATTACTAGAAGCTAATTTAACTGAGGCCAACTTAACTGGTGCAGACCTGACATGGGCAAATTTAACCAAGGCAAACTTGAGTAAGGCAAACCTTTGGGAGACAAACCTAATTTATGCTAAGTTCCGAAATACTATCATGCCTGATGGCACAATTAAGCAACCTCAGATAGTGATTTATTAAAAGAGTTAGGAGTGATTCAATTTTATATTTTAGACTTCGGCAACTCTTGGAGACGCTACGTGAACGCTCAGTCCTTCGACTTCGCTCAGGAACCATCGAACGATTTTAGATTTTAGATTTTTCCTTGAATTTAAAATCTAAAATTAGCAGAGTTAGGAGAAAATAACTTTCTGTTTGTTCTTCTGCCCAATGACTAAAATTCGCGTTGTGAAAAGATAAGAATAGCGATCGCTAACAACATGGCACTATAAAGTAAGCCATAGCCAGCATTCATAATTAGTGCAGTTGTGTTAGGTAGTGCTTGCAGACCATAAACAGCATCATTTTTCAAATCTAATCGAGATAAATCTGGTAAGATGAGAAACAAACCTTGAGTTAGACGTTCCATACCAGGGTTGTGACTAAGACGACCAAGTTGTACTAAATCTTGAGTAATATTTCCGATTAAATATACTGCAAAGGTTAAAATAGTTGCTAGTAAAGAAGCAGTAAAAACACCAAAGGTAATAGCCACAGCGGTGATTAATGACAACTGCAAAAATAAGAAAATTGCCGCAATTAGAATGCTCACCGTTGGATGAGGAATGTTACCAAATTGTAGGAATATCAGATAAATTGCTGTCATCGTGGCGATAAGTACAGCTAGTACTGCGGATAAACCCAAATATTTGCCGACGATAATTTCGCTGCGGCTGACAGGTTTAGCAATTAACATTAAGACAGTGCGTTTTTCAATTTCTTTATTAATCAGTCCCGTACCAACAAATATCGTCACAATTAACCCGATGGCATTCATCGCCGCCATCCCAAAGTCTAAAAACATTTTGTCTTCAGTCGTAGCTGCAAATTCAGGAAGGACACGGAAAGCAGTGGCAAGTATTAAGGCATAAAAACCAATAATATATAGGATGCGATCGCGTACCACTTCCTGAAATACATTTTTTGCCAATACAAAAATTCTGTTAATAGTCATTTGTTATTTTTCCCTGATCTTCTCATCTCCCTCACCGAAGTTGAGATTTTAAATTTTGGATAATGGAATTGAATAATTCAAAAGCGTTTGACTGAGCGCTCACGCCGTACCACTTCGTGGAAGCAAGCTACGCGTAGCGTTCCGCAGGAAAGTCAAAGAATTTAAAAATGTCTGTCCCTTACGCGTCTTGTAAAAGTTGCCCCCAAATTTCAATGCAAGAACAAATCCAAAATCCAAAATTGAGTCACTGCTGCGGAGGCGCTGATCCAGCAATTAATTTATTGATGCGATCGCATTCAATTTCTGCAACTGTAATCTTATTCTCTGAATTGTTAGTTGTTGCAATTGGTTCAATCCCACAAGATTTTTTCAAGTAATAGCCCCGTGGGTTAGAACTTGGGCCTATCCAAATACTTAATAAATCTAATATATATCCAGACTTAGTATTAGCTACACGCGGTTCAACGTGCCATAGTTCCTTCTCTTCATATCTCTCCAGGTTTTTTTGAATTACTTCCGTACCCAGAGTTCTTACCCGCTGTTTCGCATCTAGCAACCATTTTTCTACTTCTGACCAAGGTCTTTGAGCTATTTCTTCTACTACTCTTGGTTGGAGTTTTTCTAGAATTACAACACCGTTTTTCGGTATTTTTACTCGTTCTTCTGTTCTGACAACAAAGGCACTACCTTTAAAAGTATCTGCCTGCAAACTGGGATATTGTTGGAACCAATTATCCATCACAAAGTAAAACTGAATCCAGCAACTTAACAGCATACTACTAGCAACTAAAATTATGATTCTTTGGCGGTCTTCTGGCTTAGGAATTCGAGCTTTAGCGTCGGTGTCATTTCCTTCAATAAATTCTGGTATTGCTGTAATTAGTGCTGAAATTGTCGGCCAAAAAACGATTGTTCTTGATGTAATTACATCCTGTTGATTTCCAAAGGCAAAAACGCTAACTAAAAATCCAGTGATCACTGCCCCAACTGGCATAAAAGTACCAGGAACCCTCAAAGGATCTTCAGTTGTATACCAAGCTGTGCCGGCAATTAAAAATAACCAACCGAAAAAGGCAATTATATCTTTGATATAACCGGTAGCACAGTATGAAAGTACCCAAGAAAAAACACTCAGATAAATAAATGTCTGCCAGGAATAAGCTTTGGGTGGAACTAATACCTTTCTAATTCCCGCATAAAGCCCTTCAGTAAATTTAAAAATCCCAAATACATCTTTAAATAGCGTATTCATGTTCCTCACCACACCTGATTAATCACTATTCTTCCTTTGAAGTAAATTCTTCTTACTTTGAGCGAAACAATAAAATAATGGTGATAGCAGTATAACTCACAGAATTCGCTATTAACGTAGTAGTGACTAAATTGGTACTTTGTAATCTAATATTGCTAAAACTCCGCCAACGCCGCCGTTGAGATGTTTGAGGTTCCTCTTCTTTTTTAGCAAATGATTCATTTAATAATAGTAGTAATACTTGTAAAAGGAAAAATTTCATCAAAAAAGTAGCAAAGAAAAATCCAAAAGCGGTTAAGATAATTAACGTTTGTGTTTTCGGTGTAAAATAATTAAAAAATATATAGTTAATTAATTCTGATTTCACCTGGATCGGCAACATTGGTTCTGATATAAAAAATATGATCCAACCAATTACACTTGAAAACAGATTGATAGAAATGGCATAAAAAATACTGGATTTTTTGTCAAATTTTAGTCGATTGTGGAAAACATATGCTTCGATGGGGATGGCAATCAGTACAAATAAAAAGTCAAACAGAATTCCACCAATGGGAAAAATCCTGGGAAGTATCCAATTTTCAGGCATAAATGGTCAACGGTAAGGGTTAACTGTAGAGAGTATAACTGGGATAGTGAGGGTGATGGGGGAAATTATCACATTGTTCTTGTCCTTTACCATGTTGGTGTGCCAGTATTCCTTTATTGATATTGTTAATATATCAAGCTGATGCTTGTACGAGCGTGCTAGTGGGGCAGTTTCTCAGATGAGATGACAAGACGTTAGGTAAGATTAAAGATTGCCACGTTATAGCTTTTCGAGAGATGACAAGGAACGGTATTGGTATTCGCACAGCGCAAGTGCGTCAGGAGCGGCTCATTGGTCAAATTCACGTCTACGATGGCGTGGGTAAAGGTAAGTCTCAAGCGGCTTTGGGAGTGGTTTTGCGCTCCATTGGCTTGGGGATAAATACGCCTAGCAATTCTAACCGGGTTTTACTGCTGCGGTTTTTAAAAGGCCCGGAACGTGATTACGATGAAGATGGCGCGATCGCAGCTTTGCAGCGCGGTTTTCCCCATTTAATTGACCAAGTTCGCACTGGGAGAGCCGAATTTTTTGGGCATGAAGAAATTACCACCTTTGACCGAGATGAAGCGGAGCGGGGTTGGGATGTAGCCAAAGGTGCGATCGCCAGTGGTTTATATTCAGTTGTGGTCTTAGATGAAATTAACCCTGTTCTGGATCTAGGTTTGTTACCAGTGGATGAAGTGGTAAAAACATTAAAATCCAAACCCCAAGAGTTAGAAATCATCGCCACCGGACGCGCCGCGCCGCAAAAGTTGCTCGATATTGCAGATTTGCACTCAGAAATGAAACCTCATCACCACCCAACAGCTAAAGCCCTCTTCCTTGAGGGGATTGAAATTTATACTGGTGCTGGGAAAGGCAAGTCTACCAGTGCTTTGGGCAAAGCTTTACAGGCCATTGGTAGAGGAATTAATCATCCCGGGTCTACCCGTGTGTTGATTATGCAGTGGCTTAAAGGTGGTAGCGGGTATACAGAAGACGCAGCGATCGCTGCCTTACAGCAGTCATATCCAGAAGTGGTGGATCATCAGCGCTGCGGTGGAGATGCGATCGTCTGGCGAAATTCCCGGCAAGAATTAGACTACGTAGAAGCCGAACGGGGTTGGGAAATCGCTAAAGTTGCGATCGCCTCTGGACTCTATAAAACTATCATCCTCGATGAACTCAATCCCACAGTTGACTTAGAACTCCTCCCCGTTGAACCTATTGTCCAAGCTTTGCTCCGCAAACCCCGCGACACCGAAATCATTATCACTGGTCGCTGCCAAAATCAACCAGCGTACTTCGACTTGGCTAGCGTCCACTCAGAGGTTTATTGCCACAAACACTATGCCAATCAAGGTGTAGAACTCAAACGGGGGGTAGATTTTTAGGCGTTGCTGATAAAGAGTATAAATTTAGTCTCACGCAAAGGCGAGGCAATAACAAATTTATTTACTTCTGGGTAGTAGAATATTTTGCACAAAGCGATCGCGTCCTGCTGCCTTTGCTTGATACAACGCCCAATCCGCTGCGGAAATCATTTCTTCCAAGTCAGAATCTGGCTGAGGAATTTTTGTCGTAAACTCGACACTAATGGTTACATGAGGACTAACTTGGGAATTTCGATGAGGAATTGCTAGTGTGCAGACAGCATGGCAAATTTTGTCGGCAACATGAGTCGCCTCCTCAGTGTCTGTGTTAGGTAAAATCACAGCAAATTCTTCTTCACCATAGGGCAACTAGGTCTGCGGGACATTTAATAATATCTTTGATGGCTTTAGCAATTTCTTGAAGACAGCGATCGCCTACCCGATGACCATAAGTATCGTTATATAATTTGAAGAAATCAACATCGCAAAGAATCAGCGAAAGGAACCGTTGCTCCCATTTCAGGCGCTGCCACTCTTGGTTAAAATACTCTTCAAACCGTCGGCGGTTAGCTACTTGAGTTAATCCATCGATAGTAACTAATTGCTGCAATTCCACATTAACGGCTTCCAGTTTTTGCTGTAACTGAGATTGTTGAATCAAGCGTTTTACCCGTTGTCGCAAAACTGGCTAGTGAATCGGTTTGTTAACATAATCCATTGCCCTCACTTCAAATGTACGGTCAACTGACTCTTGATCTTCAAGTGCTGTAATCAATTAAAATTGAGATGGTAGGTGGATTTACGCGCCTGCTGTACTAGGCTTTTCTACCAAATGCACTCGCGATCGCTAATGTGCGAATGATGCGAATAAACTTGAAGTTACTGGCTCACGAACATAGACGCGTAAAGGCTTACTGTTTGGTGAATTATCAAGGGTGGCTCAGAAACTCGGATTTGGAAAGGTAGAATATAAAGGTCAATATGCTCGTTGGCAACATTCAGAATTTTTAAGTGAAGCGTCAATCAATTTTGGATTTTAGATAATAGAATTTAGATTGACCCCAGCAATCAAGTTACTTACTTGTCAATTAATTTTAGATTTTGGATAATAGAATTATTCTCGCGTTTAAATTCGCCTGCTCTCAAACATGCATTAAATTTTGGATTTTGAATCTTCTCTACGAGAGCCTCCGCCAACAATTCCATTATCCAAAATTTAAACATCATAAATTTGGTGAATTGCAATCTGGAGTTGTAACCGATGTCTAAGGGCAGGCTACGCCTACGCATTTTTAATTCTTTTATCATGCCCTAACTTTACTACAAGTGCGTATACGCCCAGAGGCAGACTTCTTGTACCGCTACTTTTAAGCAAGCTACGCCCATGATCACAAGAAAAGGGTAGTGGGGATTAAGAGCAAGGGTTATAGGGATTGAATTTTCCTTTCCCCTTTAACCCTTCCCTTTTCACCACAAGAGTGCAAAAGTGCCTTTTGCAAGAGACGCTCATGAACAGAGTCAGGACAAAGCACCCTCTACGCGAACACAATTTAGAACGAAAATCTCTTTCCCTGTTCCCTATCACCTGTAAGCTGTTCCCTATTTTCAAGATAGGTCTATTGCCTATACTTGTACTTTAAATGACAGCTTCTTGGTGTTGACAATCAAAAACAACCATGTAGGAAGCATTTGGTATTTCCTGGGGGAGGTGCCGCATATAGCCATCGGCATCAGAACGGCTGCGGAAGCGAGCAACAATCTCCCGTTGTGTATTAGGAAGTAGACGAGCGATCGCCCAAGAATTGAGGCGTTCTTTATAGGCAATAGCCGGATTGTCTGATTTGGTAGCTTTGTTATCCGTATTTTCTGGCATAATTATGTTATCCGTATGAAGTTTCATCAAGGGCGTCAATTAGTTTCTAGGTAGGAATGCACTAACGCTTTTTTTAATGCTGCTGCCACCTTGTTATTCGATTATTTATAGATTGTCAACACTTAACGCTATATTTTAGACCAACTAAGTTGGAATTTTCAGGTGGCTATGAATCTCAAAACCTTAATTTGCAATTGTTTCCAGGACACAACAAAGCTCAAGCAGAAAGTTTGGCAAGTATTGGGTTTGCATGATTTGTATGCATACACAGAAGTAAAGTCCGTATCAGTGGTAAAGCCAACATTAATGTCTGAAAAAATACTCTTGAAACTCAGTTGCAAATGAACAATAACGTGCCTAAGATTAATGGGCGCAGACACACTGTTAAATTTTCTATAAGTGCGCTCAGTAAAGCCATATTGCGGACATTTACGTTTTTTATAGTTAGTCTATATACTTAGATTTTAATAGTTTCTTTAGATATTAGAAAAATAAATTTTTCCTCAGGTTTTTACTAGAGTTTTAGGGACAATACATAGTGCAATTGTTTAATTTAGAATATCTTGACTAATTACTATAAAAAAGTTAATATTTCCCCGAACAAATTATAGTTATGATAATGGAAACACCATTTGTAACATCAATAATTCAAAAAGTAGCAGAGGAAATAGGAGCAGTAGTTTTAGTTGACCCCGAATGCACCTTTGTGGGACTGATTACGTTTAAAAACGGCAACAAAACCTTTTTTCGTACTACTAAATTCAGTATTAATTCTTCTGCTTCAGCCGCAATAGCAAAAGACAAAGGGGTTTCGAGCTTTTTTCTGAATGAATTTGGCTATAAGGTTACTGAAGGAAAAACATTTTTTAGTGAAGAATTATGCGAAGAAATAGCTAATCCCAGGAATATAGATGCAGGATTCTATTATGCTAAAGAGTTGGGATTTCCCTTAATTGTCAAGCCGATTAATCTCAGTCAAGGAACATTTGTTACAAAGGTTCACAACAAGCAAGAATACTATCAAGCAGCCAAGAAAATCTTGCAAAAAATCTCAGGGTTTATTGTTGAGCGATTCTATAGTGGCAATGACTATAGAATTGTAGTACTTGATGATGAAGTAGTTTCAGCATATCAAAGAATTCCTCTATTTATAATGGGAGATGGTCAATCTAATGTTTTGGAACTTCTGCAACAGAAACAGGAAACTTTTATCAAAAATGGTAGAAAAGAAATCATAGATTTTGAAGATTACAGAATCAAAAAAAACTTGCGAAGACGGAAGCTAAATTTTAGTAGTGTTATACCTAAAAATAATATAGTCTATCTTTTAGACAATGCAAATTTATCGACTGGAGGTGAGGCAATAGACTTCACTGAAAATATCCATCCAGACTTTCAAAAATTAGCAGTAAGTATTACAAAAGATATGGAATTGAGATTAGCAGGTGTGGATATTCTTACTAATGATATAACGTCACCAATGGTAGATTATACAATCATTGAAGTAAATGGCGCTCCTAGCTTAACTCACTATGCTTCATTTGGTGAAGTTCAGACGAAAAGAGTAGAAAATTTATATCTCAAAATTCTCAAAGCACTTGAAAATCAGAATAATAGAGAAAACTATTGATTTTAACTGGAGGCGGAGCAGGAGTTGCTCCGCTCTAGAATTCTTCTTCAATTCTACGTATCTCTTCACCACTTCTTATCTAGTAGCGATTCAAATTCAGCTTGTAAGGCGGTTATATCCGCCAATCTTGCGACTAGTAAATTATCCTTACCAGCATCACTTAAACGTACTTTCCAATAACGAATACTGTCTGAGTTGTTCAACCAAAACTGAATCACGGTATCTACCACTTGATCTAGATTCCAACCCCACTTTGCTGGAACTGGTTCCACCGATTCTAGAAACGTATCTAGTGTACACGTATACATTCCTAAATATTCCACGCCTTGGTGGGGTAGTTTTTGCCCATTTTGCTGTTGGTGATTAAAAAACTGTAAAAGTGGAGATACTCCTACAATATCAAAAGTGTATTTCATCCTAGTACTCCCAGTTTTAAATTACTTGCAGTAAAGCTTTAGTTTTTTTAATATAATATCTGACAAGTAACTAAAGCATCTAGAAAAAGTATAGTTTTGGCCTATATCATAGGCATTAAACCTCAGTCAAAAATTAGCACTAACAAGCCGAGAGTGCTAATATTTAATTAATAGTTTGATTTATTATTAAAGAGTTTGAGGCATTAAGAAAGGTGTTTGTATATTTTTAATAATTATTTAATTAATTCCCTGACGACGTGTAAAGGCTTGCTCCTCCCTAACCCTCCTTAAAAAGGAGGGAATTAGAGCCAGCCGTGTGCGGGAGTTCCCCCTGTTGAGCAGACTAGCGTAGGTAGGTTGGGGGGATCTTCGGGGCTAATTATCACTAATCCAAGCGTATTGCTTTAGGTGTAGGATTAAATTTAATATTTTTACTACCAGTTCAAGAAAAGTGGGAAATCTTTTGTAAAAACTCTCTGACCTCTGTTGGTTTGCAGAGAATAATAACTTGTTGTTTTAGTGTTATTTGACTAAGTTTTTCTAGAATTCCGGGACGACGAGTAATTGGGTATGACCAGATATATTTGAGAAATTCCCAGTTCAATATTTCAGGACAATCTGATGCCATATCAGGTCTAGATTGTCCAGCATACATTAAGCGACGTTTAATCACTCGCGACAAACATAAAAGACGGGGAAAATCCAAAAAAATTACCGTGTCTGCAACCGATAAACGAACGTCGAGAGTACCCCTATAGTTACCATCCATGATCCAATATTCTCGTAGGGTTAGGTCTTGGATTATGCTCTGCCATTCAGCTTTTGGAGTCTCAACCCAGCCAGGATTCCAGTACCAAGCATCCAAGTGAATGACTTCTAAGCTTAAAATGGTTCCCAGTTCGCGGGCTAAGGTAGATTTACCAGCACCCCCAGAACCAATGATTAAGATTTTCTTCAGCTTAGGTTTGCATCTTCCTTTTCAAGCTCAAGAGGGTAAGCATTACTCACCCAAATAACCGTCTTCAGGGCAACTCAATACGCCGCTACAATAGTACCACTAGAAGGATTATGCCAAAATATTGATATTATGACCACTGCTACGACCGTAAAAACTGAGTATGAAGCGATTATTGGTTTAGAAACCCATTGTCAGCTGAGTACCAATACCAAGATTTTCTCTAATAGCTCTACGGCATTTGGTGCTGACCCAAATACTAACATTGACCCGGTTTGTATGGGTTTACCTGGGGTCTTACCTGTACTCAATGAAAAAGTATTAGAATACGCTGTCAAAGCTGGTTTGGCACTAAATTGTCAAATCGCTAGATATAGCAAATTTGACCGTAAACAGTATTTTTATCCGGACTTACCCAAAAATTACCAAATTTCTCAATATGATCTACCGATCGCAGAACATGGTTGGTTAGAAATTGAATTGGTAGATGCTGAGGGTAACCCCATTCGCAAACGTATTGGCATTACGCGTCTGCATATGGAGGAAGATGCTGGAAAATTGGTTCATGCAGGCAGCGATCGCCTTTCCGGTTCTTCCTATTCTCTGGTAGACTACAATCGCGCAGGTATACCGTTAGTGGAAATTGTCTCAGAACCTGACCTGCGTTCTGGACTAGAAGCTGCTGAATATGCCGAAGAGTTGCGCCGGATTGTGCGGTATCTCGGCGTGAGTGACGGCAATATGCAAGAAGGATCTCTGCGTTGCGATGTCAACATTTCTGTGCGTCCGGTGGGGCGAGAGGAGTTTGGCACTAAGGTAGAAATTAAAAACATGAACTCGTTCAACGCCATCCAACGGGCGATTGACTACGAAATTGAGCGCCAAATTGCCGCCATCGAAGCAGGCGGGAGCATTATCCTAGAAACTCGTCTATGGGAAGAAGGCGCTCAACGCACAATTAGTATGCGGGTGAAGGAAGGTTCTAGCGATTACCGCTATTTCCCCGAACCAGATTTAGCACCAATTGAGGTGACGGATGCCCAATTAGAGCAATGGCGCAGCGAATTACCAGAATTACCAGCCCAAAAACGCCATCATTATGAAAGTGAGTTGGGGCTTTCGGCTTACGATGCGCGAGTGTTGACAGAAGATCATCCCGTAGCGGAATATTTTGAAACTGCGATCGCAGCTGGAGCAATTCCGAAAGCTGCTGCAAACTGGATTACTCAAGATATCGCAGCCCACCTCAATAAGCAAAAACTCAGTATTACTGAAATCGCCCTGACTCCCACCAATTTAGCTGATATCATCACTCGCATTGAAACGGGCAAAATTAGCAATGCTCAAGCTAAAGAAAAGTTGCCAGATTTGCTCAGTGGTATTTCTCCTGACAAAGCCTTTGCTGGTCAGGAGTTAATCACCGATCCTAATGTACTGGAACCCATCGTTGATGAAGTAATAGCCGCCAATCCCAAAGAACTAGAAAAGTATCGCAACGGTAACACCAACCTCAAAGGCTTCTTTGTCGGACAAGTTCTGAAAAAAACAGCCAAACGTGCTGATCCTAAGCTGACTAACGAATTGGTGGAGAAAAAACTGAACGCCTAGTAGTCTGTCATAGTCAACAATGGTTGGTGAGGGGGGCAGGGGAGTAAGAATTTTAGATTTTAGACTTCGGCTCCTTTCGGCAACTCTTAGAGACGCTACGCGTAGGGGTACGCTCAAGGCAGGTCGCTCAGTCGAACGGTTTTGGATTAAAGAATTGAAATTTAATCTAAAAGACGCTCTCTTACGAGACGCTCTTGCTAGCTTGCTTAAGAGAAGGGGTACGCGGACTCGCTCTAAGCGTTGGCGTAGCCTCCTCGTAGAGAAGACATGCCGCAGGCTTTACGCTGCGCTATCATCAATTCCATTATCCAAAATTGAATTGCCCCATGCCCCAAGTAAGTATTTCCCCGGTGCTTCTTCACAGAATCTTCACATAAAAACTGGTGACAACCCGCATACATAAAATGATATAGTGTGGTAAGTAGATGCACCCTGATGATCTGGAGAGCTGCCTAAGTGGCTCTCTTTTTTATTTTCTTTTTATGGTATTTACGGATAAACTCATAACATTACTAGAAATAATTTCAATAAATAAGTATTAACCTTGACATCATCAAGGAATTGGTGTGAAAAAAAGAATGCATGGTAATGATCTGGAGAGCGACCCAAGTGGCTCTCCTTTTTCGCTTTTGTCTTTCGTCATAAGAAAGGTAAAAACAATTATGCTAATCGCCAACTCGTGTATTATTATTGCCATCAGTATAATCAACTCACAACAAGTAGAAATACTTGAATTTTGAATTTTGTTAGCGCAGCGTAAAGCCTGCGGCATGGCAACTCTTAGAGACGCTACGCGTAGCTTGCTTCCCCGTAGGGGTACGCTTAGAGCGAGTCTGTGTTCGCGCAGCGTCTCGTAAGAGAGCGTCATTTTGAATTTTGAATTCCCCAAAGGGGTTAACCTATCCAACCTGATAGTTGTAAGGAAGAATAATGGCAGATTGGCAAAAAATAACAGGTGGCATCACAGCACCAAGGGGGTATCAGGCGGCGGGAATTACCGCAGGGTTGAAACCTTCGGGGTTGCCAGATTTAGCTTTGATATTCTCAGAGGTGGAAGCGATCGCAGCTGGTGTGTTCACCACCAGCCAAGTTAAAGCTGCCTGCGTAGAATATTGTCGCCAACGCTTGCAAGCCAAACATAGCGCTCGTGCCATCCTCTGCAACGCTGGACAAGCAAATGCTGCTACTGGTACTCCAGGCTACCTTGATACCCTAGAATCTGCTATGGCAGTAGGCCAAGCACTGAACATCCCATCTGAATCTGTGTTATTGGCTTCCACTGGCGTGATTGGTCAAAGAATTAAGATGGATGCTTTGCGAAGCGGGATTCCCAAGGTAATAGCAGCACTATCAGAAACAGGCTCAGATGCCGCTGCCAGAGCGATTATCACTACAGATTTGGTAACAAAATCCATTGCCCTAGAGACAACTATAGGCGAACGCCCGGTACGAATTGGCGGTATTGCCAAGGGTTCCGGCATGATTCACCCCAACATGGCAACCATGCTGGCATTTGTTACTTGTGATGCAGCGGTTTCATCAACTCTTTGGCAGCAGATGTTAGCAAGGGCAGCTGATAGAAGCTTTAATTCGATTACCGTGGATGGTGATACCAGCACTAACGACAGCTTAATCGCCTTGGCAAATGGTCAATCTCGCACCCCAGCAATTACAGAATTGGGCGCAGAAGCAGAGAAATTAGAAGCCATGTTAACAGCAGTTTGTCAGCATTTAGCCAAAGCGATCGCTCGTGATGGTGAAGGTGCAACCTGTCTAATTGAAGTGGAAGTAACAGGGGCCCATGATGAACTTTCAGCTCGGCAAATAGCCAAAACTATCGCTGGCTCATCCTTAGTTAAATCTGCAATCTTTGGACGTGACCCCAACTGGGGACGCATCGCCGCTGCTGCTGGACGTGCAGGTGTGCCCTTTGAGCAAGAAAACCTGCAAATTAAGCTAGGGGATTTCTTAATGTTAGAAAATGGGCAACCTTTAACCTTTGATCGTGCAGCAGCAAGCGCTTATTTGAAACAAACTGCTGCTGATTCTTCCCTGCCCAAAGACTTCATTGCCACCAATAATAGTAATGATTTATCCTTTGATAGAAGCACTATCAAGGCTCAACGAGTAGATAATCCGGTGATCATTGCAGTCAGCGTTGGCAACGGTCATGGTGCAGGTAAAGCTTGGGGTTGCGATTTGAGTTATGACTACGTGAAGATTAACGCTGAGTATACTACGTGAACTACTCCGACTTGTTTACAACTTGCTAGTACAGGTCGGCGGAAATAAACCTACCATTCAAAACAGCCAGAAAGCCCAAAATTAAAACCTTTTGACTTTTGACTTTTGACTTCCGCCTTGCGGTACTAGCCCTAAGTCTCTATTCAAGGAACTCAAATCCTCAATACCCTTCACTGCTACATTCACCAAATTTAGATTTTAAATTTTGGATTTTGGGATTGAATAAGCTGTTACGTATACAACTTGCATTATCAGTCCGGGCAGGATACCCACCCCATAATCATCTTGAAAAAATATTAGTACAAATTAAAAGCGCAACAGCTTAGGACTTGCATCCGTCTTGGAAAGTTTGCTCAAGTCAAGCCATTCCGTTGCGGTGAGTCCAGCGCTGCGGGAGGGTTTCCCGGAGCAGGCGACTGGCGTTAGCGCAGCGTTAGCGACGCAGGAGCGTCACCCGAAGGGTGTTCCTAATACCCAACTGGCAAAAGTAACGAGATGTTTTTCCGAAAGTAGTTTGCACAGGTTATCGAAGGACATTGATGATAGACAGGAATTTCACAAGGTATTGTGATTATAAGAGTGGAGAGAGGTAATGGTGGCGATGCCTACGGCAACCCCTTCGCGTAGCGTCTCCTACAGGAGAAGCGGGAACGCCCCTTCAGAATTTGCTCAGTTTCCAAGGGCGATCGCTCATTCTTCGTCAACTGACTCGGCTCTTAGGAGAATTACCTTAACCTGACTTTTCCCGTTAAGTCGTGAAACAACGAAATAGCAAGGGTTTCAGAGCATAACTTATTGAGAATAAATTAATATTAATGACAATAAATCACGAGAGAACAGGGCTTTGGGCTAGGAGTAGAGTAACCCCATGCCAAAACCCAAGCCTTTGAAGCGACTAGATTGAATGATGTGTAGCGATTGCGCGGTATTTTGCCATTCGGATTGGGTAGGACACTCCCTTCAGCAGGAATACCCGTAGAACTATACTTTTGGGGTCGCACCTGATATTCGCTTGTGAACGTAATCTTGGTGCGATCGCCCAGTTGCCAGGAAATAACAGGTGCTACAATGTATCTTTGTTGATCGTAGAAATCCAGGAAACTTTCGGTCGTTTGAGCCGTGAGGTTGAGACGATATAATACCGTTTTGCTGGGATTAAGTGGACCTGAAAGGTCTATAGCACTGCGATAGAAATTGAAGCTGCCAAGAGAGGCTTCCACTGCATAGTAAGGGTCGCGCAGCGGTTGTTTGGTGATATAGTTAATCACCCCTCCCAACGAACCCTGACCGTAGAGAACAGAGGCAGGTCCTTTGAGCACTTCAACCCGGTCGATATTAGCCCTATCAAAACTTTGATTTAAATTACTTTGGTTTGTCAACCCGTTTCTTTTGATATCAAAGCCAGCGAAAAAGCCTCGGATCAAAGGTACCTCATAGACTGAGCGGCTTGAATCTGATCCCTGCGCCACACCTGGTACGTTCCTTAACGCTTCAGCCAGGGTTGTCACCTGCCGGTCTTCTAGCACTTGCCGAGGCACTACTTGAATCGATTGGGGAATGTCGCGCAGGGGCGTATCAGTTTTGGTCGCAGTTGATCCATCTGTTACGCGATAGGTATCTTGTTCCCCTGTCACCACCAACTCAATTGGCTGATCACCACTAGCTGATGGTTGACTTGGTTGTGTCTGACTTTCTGGCTGTTGTGTTTGGGGTTGTTGTGTTTGAGGTTGCGCCTGTGGTGCCGAAGGTGCAATACTTGCAACACTGAAGATTAGACCTTCGTCTGGACTGTCAAATAATTCGACCTGTGGTACTCCTGCTTCCCCTGTCACAGTCACCCGAATAGTATTGGCATCAAAATTCGTTACCGTTATCTCACGAAGACCTGCAATCGGTTTTTGGGAGCGGAATGTGAATGCCTCGCCAGAGGGTAAGCGCAGTTGAGCATTAGGAATATCAGTCTCTCCTTGCCTTGAACTCAAGTTCAAGTTTGTCTCTCTCCGACGGGCGAGAGGGACGGTTTTACGTAGTAAAATCTCTTAGAGGTCTTTTTTTACGGCTAATTTAGAGGGACACTATAGCGGTTCTGACTTCGGTGCAATACAGTCGTCATCTCACCTCCAACCCCTCTCCTTGGTAAGGAAAGGGGTTGGAGGTGAGGTTGGAAAATGTACTTCATGTAAACGAGAACCGCTATATATAACTCATCAAACTCACGTTATTTTAAGAAGCTTACCGACTTGTGGAGCAAAGTTGAAGCGCATTTGATCACCAGACGGAGTTTTTTTTGATCACTAGCAGTCATTTGTTCGCTGCTTCCGGTATTCCTTCGGGTTGAGTCCAAATTTCTGCTCTGAATAGAGCTGCAAAATAGCCCCGATTAGCAAAGCCCACGGCTTGGGCAACTTCCGATGTTTTCATGTCCTCTGCTAAAAGCAATTGTCGTGCCTGTTCCAGGCGATATTCATGTAAATAACCAAATACAGTGGTGCCAAATACCTGATGAAAGCCCTGCTTGAGCGTATATTCATTCAACTTCACCTGTTGTGCCAACCCAGACAGAGACGGTGGACAATCCAGATGTCGAAGTAGAATTTCCCTGGCATAGTAAATTCGCTCCAGCGTTCCGGACTTGAGTGGAGAGATAGTACGGCGCTCAGTGTGAAGTTCTATCTCCTGTTCTACTTGCAACGCCAGTAGTTGCAATGCTTTGCTCTCCAGATCAATGCGTCTGGAAATGCCCTGGTAAGGACACTGCAAAATCTGCCGTGCAATGCTTTGCATAACAGGGGTTGTCGTACCCAAATGCCAGTTAGAGGGTTGCTCAGGGGAATGAACAAGGTGTTGCAATTCAGGAGGGAGTTCGCCTGAGTCATTGCCCATAAACGATCGCAGCACCCCTGGTTGCAATCCTACATCAATTTGCAAAAATCGCAGCTTGGTAAATTCCTTACGAACGGCTGCGGCTTCGTTTCCACTACCGCAAACAAGATGCTGCCCAGCTTCATGCGGCATGTCATCATAGCTGTATTCCCCTTGCAGAAAAAAACTGAATCCCATCTCTTGAAAATAATCAGAACCCCCAATCACAAGATCATCGTGCAGTTGATAGTCATAGATCGACAACCATATTCCTTCACGCAACCGGATTCTCCGAATCAATCCTTGCCCCAAAGTCGGCGGATATTCACAGATCGAATCCCACTGATTAGATTGATCCCTTGCAGTCAGGTAAGTGGTGGTTTCTTCAGCTTCCTGAAACAGTTCATTGTATGCCTGCTCTGAAACGGTGATGGTCATGGCGAGTCTTGAGGTAGGTCAGGTGAATGGTCAATCTAAACGGCTAATTGTCAGCTATTGATAAGAAGAATTTGTATCTTTATTGAAAGCGACGGCAAACCAGTACAACCTCGTAGGCTACAAGGAAAGCCGCCCCGTTGCTTGGGGCATAATATTCGTAGTCCTCAATCGCAAACCACAGTTGGGGGTAGACTTCGACATTTCACACATATCCTTTGCCAAGTTGTCTAGGTACTTAACAATAGGATTCAAATGGCTCTAATGAGTTTTGTTGGCTATTTTTGGCAGTTTCTGCCCACAATTCTTGCCACTCTGATCTAGTGGAGGTAATGGTCATAGTTGGCGACTGGTAGATAGGATTCAATTAATGCTAATTATTTTCAATAATTTTACTACAATTTATTCTTAACTATTGACAACAGCACAACTGATTGCGACGTAATTGTGATAATTTTATTAGGCGATGCCGTACCACTTTCCTACGGAACGCTCCGCGAACGTGGAAGCAAGCTACGTACCCGCCAAGGGCGATGCCTTTGGCAACCCCTGCGGTGTACGGAGTAGTAATAAATGATTTAGGATTGCTATTAAGCTTTTTAATTCCCAAACGCCATGCAAAACCGCAATTTGACAGCTACCGACATTGCCTTAGACTTCCTTTTTAACCACTTTGCCCATAATGACGTAGGTTAAGCTAATCGTCATTCTCCTAAATTCTCACTCTCAAAAATGGTTCCTTCCAGACAAGTTTATTTATTGTTGGTTTTGGGTATAGTAATATCTACGACGGGCATAGCAGCAGCCCCGATCATATCCCTTTTTCTCAGTATTAGAGCAACGATCGCCATCACTTTGTTATTTGATGCCATCGTTCTAGGATTGATGGTTATAGATGGTTTACGGGTGCGGCGTTCTCGCGTGCAAATTACCCGCGAATTACCGTCACGATTATCGATTGGGCGGGATAATCCGGTGATCCTAAAAGTAACATCGCCAAATGCCAATGCCCTAATTGAAATCTGCGATTACTACCCAACAGGGTTTGGCGTATCTGCACCCGCACTCCGGGCTATTGTTGAGAGTAACAGCACCCAAGAATTGACGTATACCGTCAACCCGACACAGCGGGGCGAGTTTCCTTGGGGAAATATTCAAGTCCGACAGTTGGGACTTTGGGGATTAGCTTGGGATGATTGGCAAATTTCCCAAAGTCTGCCAGTGAAAGTTTATCCTGATTTAGTGGGGTTGCGATCGCTGACAATTCGTTTGACACTGCAATTATCAGGATCAATGCGCCAATCTCGCCAAACTGGTATTGGTACAGAGTTTGCCGAACTGCGGAACTATCGCACTGGTGACGATTTACGGTTTATTGATTGGAAAGCTACCGCCCGTCGGGTTGGGGCCTATGGTAATGCAACGCCACTGGTGAGGGTTTTGGAACCAGAACAGGAACAAACATTACTTATCTTGCTTGATCGCGGACGGTTAATGACAGCAAAAGTGCAGAATTTGCAGCGATTCGACTGGGGTTTAAATGCAACTTTGTCCTTAGCTTTGGCAGGTTTACATCGAGGCGATCGCGTGGGTGTTGGTGTATTTGACCGCCAGATGCATACGTGGATTCCCCCAGAACGCGGTCAACATCATTTGAATCAGTTAATTGATCGCCTGACTCCAATTCAACCAGTGTTATTTGAATCTGATTATTTGGGGGCGGTGACAAATGTTGTGCAACGTCAAACTCGCAGGGCGCTGGTAGTGGTGATTACCGACTTAGTTGATGTCACCGCTTCTACAGAACTCCTGGCCGCACTTTCCAAGCTAGCACCCCGCTATCTCCCATTTTGCGTTACTCTGCGAGATCCGCAAGTTGATCGTCTGGCACACACCTTCATAGATAATGTTACAAATGCTTATGCCCGTGCAGTGGCACTCGATTTATTAATGCAACGACAAGTAGCATTTGCTCAGTTGAAACGAAAAGGTGTATTGGTACTAGATGCACCAGCAAATCAAATTGCCGATCAGTTGGTTGAGCGATATCTGCAACTCAAAGCGCGAAATCAACTTTAGCTAATTGTATTGATGAATCAAATGCGAAGTGCTTAAAATAGCACCTCGCAATCCGTGCCTAAAGTGATGAAAGAGTTCTAATCACGATTATACAACCACAAAATTGTTTTTGGTTAGTGACAATCCAGCAGATAGTTGTGCGAATTTTACCTGAGTAAATCCAGACGCACTGCCATCTTGGTCAAAGTACAGTCCACCTGTAGAATTATCATAGATAAATCGTTGAGCGATCGTCGTTGCAGATGCTCCAAGGGTAAACTGACTTGTCTGAAGTGAACCGATTGATAACCCGCCACCAAAACCAGCAGCCGATACCCGAATGATTTCATTGGTGGCATTGAAGTCATAAAGAAAATCAACGCCTTCGTTGTAACTATTAAAAGCAAAGGTATCAGTACCATTATTTCCATAGAGGGTGTCATTACCAAAACCACCTGTCAGGATATCATTGCCATCGCCCCCAGACAGCAGGTTCTTGCCTGTTGAACCGCTAGCACTCAAGGTATCGTTACCAGCACCACCGTTGAGAGTGTTATTGCCAGACGAGTGAAAGTCGATTGTGCTACCTGAGTTGCGTTGTGAGTACGGATCTCCGCTGGGAAAGGATTCGATGTAGCCAGCGACGGAGAGAGAATCATTGCCATCGCCACCAGAAAGCAGGTTATCGCCTGTTGAACCGCTAGCACTCAAGGTATCGTTACCAGCACCACCGTTGAGGGTATTATTGCCAGACGAACGAGAGTCCGTAAAGGCGTAGGGATCTCCTCCGTAGGAGCCAGAGATAGAAAGAGAATCATTGCCATCGCCCCCGGAGAGCAAATTATTGCCTGTTGAACCGCTAGCACTCAAGTTATCGTCCCCAGCGCCACCGTTGAGGGTATTCTTGCCAGACGAGCGAGAGTCGTAGTAGTCGTTTACGTACACGAAGCTGTAGTAGCCAGAGACGGAAAGAAAATCATTGCCATCGTCCCCATAAAGGAGGTTATCGCCAATCAGGGTATCATTCCCCGTACCACCAATCAGGGTATCATTCCCCGTACCACCAATCAGAGTATCATTCCCCGTACCACCAATCAGGGTATCATTCCCCGCACCACCAATCAGGGTATCATTCCCCGCACCACCGCGCAGCAAGTCGTTGCCACTCAAGCCATTGATTTTGTCATTACCGCCCTGACCATTAACGACATCATTTGAGTTATCTAAACCCGTAATATTGTTAGAGAGGTCATTGAGGAAGGTCACTGTGTCCTTGATGCCGATGCTCGTATCAGTAGAGTTGGCATCCAGGACATTAAAGCTGTCGATAATGCTAGTTTCCCCATCAAATAGGATATTACCGATAGCTGGTCTGGCTCCAGAAGCTTTCAAATTCTCCAAGTTTTCTAGTTTGAAGTTTTGCAGGATGACTTTGGCATCAGCCTCATGTTCATAGGTGATTTCCAGATTGTTGCCATTCTGGGTGAGCAGTAAATTTCGGGCAGTTAAGCCTGCACCTTGGAATTTTATGGTATCCACTTCGGCAATGACTTCTGCTGTCGGGTTGGTTCTTTTACCCACGCCACTGAAATTAGTGATAGTATCAGTGCCGTCGCCTAAATTGTAAACAAATTTATCCTTGCCACGGCCACCAGTGAGGATATCATTGCCATAACCACCATAAAGGGTGTTATTACCAGAGGCATTAGAGGCAAAGAGAGTATCATTGCCATCGCCCCCAGAGAGTAGGTTATCGCCTGTTGAACCGCTAGCATTCAAGTTATCGTTACCTGCACCACCGTTGAGAGTGTTATTGCCAGACGAGCGAGAGTCGTATGTGGTGGAGAGGTTGCGGGGTTCGTACGGATCTTCGTAGGGGGTGTAGCTGTAGTAGCCAGAGATAGAGAGAGAATCATCGCCATCGCCACCATTGAGCAGGTTATTGGCTGATGAACCGCTAGCACTCAAGGTATCGTTACCAGCACCACCGTTGAGGGTGTTATTGGCAGACGAGCGAGAGTCATTATTGAAGTAAGGATTTCCTTGGTAGTAGCCAGAAACGGAGAGAGAATCATTGCCATCGCCACCATTGAGCAGGTTATTGCCTGATGAACCGCTAGCACTCAAGTTATCTTCACCAGCCCCACCATTGAGGGTGTTCTTGCCAGACGAGCGAAGGTCGCCGTCATCTGGGTAGTTGGTGTACTGGTAGCCAGAGACGGAGAGAGAATCATTCCCATCGCCCCCAGAGAGCAGATTATTGCCTGTTGAACTGTTAGCGTTCAAGTCATCGTTACCTACACCACCGTTGAGGGTATTATTGCCCGCACCACCAATGAGAGTATCATTCCCCGTACCACCCCGCAGCAAGTCGTTGCCACTCAAGCCGTCAATTTTGTCATTACCCCCCTGACCATTGATGACATCATCTGAGTTATTTAAACCCGTAATATTGTTAGAAAGGTCATTGAGGAAAGTCACCGTGTTCTTGATGCCGATGCTCGGATCAGTAGAGTTAGCATCCAAGATATTAAAGCTGTCGGTGATGCTAGTTTGCCCATCAAAGAGGATATTACCGATAGCTGGTGTTGTTCCAGAAGCTTTCAGATTCTCCAAGTTTTCTAATTTGAAGTTTTTTAGAATAACTATGGCATCAGGCACCCCTTCAAAGGTGATTTCCAGATTGCTGCCATTCTGGGCAAGCAGCAAATTTCGGGCAGTTAAGCCAGTACCCTGGAATTTAATGGTATCCACTTCGGCAATCACTGCTGCTGTGGGATTTACATCTTTACCAATGCCAGCGAAATCGGTGATTGTATCAGTACCGTCACCCAAGTTGTAAACAAATTTATCCTTACCACCGCCACCAATCAAAGTGTCGTTACCCTTGTTAGCTGTGATGGTATCGTTGCCTGCAAGACCCTTAATCGTATCCGCGCTGTTACCGCCCAGTAAGATATCATTACCGTTGGTTCCAATGATATTTGCCATAATTTTTACCTACCTAAATCGATTTTTTCAGTAACTTAAGTTCTCAATCTGCTGTTAGTGCTGTTTTAGGGAACAAATAACTCGCCAAAATTTGACATTTTCGGCATAGTTTAACGTCACCCTTGAGGGATCAGTAATATTTCTCGAAGATTCACCTTTTAACTGGCTTGTAAATAACACTTGCGAACTATTGAGGACTATCTAAGTCTTAGACACCGTACACAATTATCAGCGTGTGCATTCTAGTCAAATACATAGTTTCAGGCTTTTTTTAATTATCCTTGACTCAGCAGCTTCGGCTATACCTAAACCAGCCATCGCTGAAAAAACCTCGTCGAAAAATCAAGCTTGAATGCCTAAAACTCACACTTGATAGTTGGTTTTGTTATCAATGCTTAAGTCTTACTGTCTTAAAAATAGCGAACAATTGACTCTTAATAGAGAAAAGATATTTTATGGCCTCATTGTGGGCTATCGCCCGTGGGTGTCTAGCTTGAAAATAGGGAACATTTAAATAACCCGATAATGACGACTAGATATTAGCGTATTTACTTAGACGTTTATACTGATTCTAGCAGAATCTTTACATATTCTTGACATTATTTGCTGCTTACAAAGCCAGTTTGGGCTTTATTTGGGCTTAATTTTTGTTTAAGTCCCGTTAGTACTTCTCTTCGTTTACCCTTCACATTTTTAGAGTTTATAGGCAATTATTTATTTGCAGAAAGCAGCAGGCAAATGCTCAAAGGACTGATCAAAAAATACATATTTGACTTTTAACGTTAATCGCAGCGATACCTTTCCTGCGGAACGCTACGCGTAGCAAGATCCCCGTAGGGGTACGGTAAGTTTCTCTACCAGAGGCGACGCCAACGCTAACACCTGGATTGGGCGTAGTTGCAGCTATGATCAAGATTAAGCGATGCCTGCGGCGGGCTACGCCTACGCCTGGCAATTTTTTGTATCTAAACAAGAATCGCTATAGGTTACCAAAATTATGAACGCAGACTTAAACAATTCGTAGTTCGTAATTCGTAATGACGCTCTCTACCAGACCAGAGGCGAACGCGGACTCCTTCGCGCTACAAAGACAGTAATTATGTTTTGTGACGGGGATTTCAACCCCGACACAAAACAAGCCGTTTATAGAAATAGGGGTATCAACCCCTATTCAATTACGAATTACGAATTATGATGAACACTTGTAAACTATCTACACCCATGCCCAAAGCTGAGGAACAAAATCCCACATCTACTCTCTGCTAATAGTAATTGTATTCAACAATATAATGAGATGTGCTTAAAATAGAACCTCCCATTGCCTGCTGCTTAGTGATAGAAGAACGCTAATTATGATTAAACAACCACAAAATTGTTTTTGGTTAGAGACAATCCAGTAGATAGTTGTGCAAATTTTACCTGAGTAAACCCAGACGCACTGCCATCTTGGTCAAAGAACAATCCACCTGTAGAATTATCATAGATAAATCGTTGAGCGATCGTCGTTGCAGATGCTCCAAGGGTAAACTGACTTATCTTAAGTGAACCGATTGATAACCCGCCACCAAAACCAGCAGCCGATACTTGAATGATTTCATTAGTCGCGTTGAAGTCATAAAGACGATCAACACCTTCATTGAAACTATTGAAAGCAAAGGTATCAGTACCAGCTCCTCCAATTAGGCTATCATTACCTTTGCCACCTGTGAGGATATCATTGCCAAAACCACCATCAAGGGTGTTATTGCCTAATGCGCCATAGGCGGAAAGAGTATCATTACCATCACCCCCAAAGAGTAGGTTCTTGCCTGTTGAATAATCAACACTCAAGTTATCGGCACCAGCGCCACCATTAAGGGTGTTATTGCCAGATGCTCTACGATAGATTGCGTGGCCGTCGCCTAAGTAGTCGTCGTACTCGTAGCCAGAGGCGAAGAGAGAATCATTACCATCGCCCCCATCCAGTAGGTTATCGCCTGATGAATAGTTAACATTCAGGTAATCCTTACCAGCACCACCATTGAGGGTGTTATTGCCAGTGGTACCAAAATAATTTCCTCCCCAGCCGTAGCCGTAGCCAGAGGCAAAGAGAGAATCATTACCATCGCCCCCATCCAGTAGGTTATCGCCTGATGAATAGTTAACATTCAAGTTATCGTTACCAACGCCACCTTTGAGGGTGTCATCGCCAGAGGTGTTCCAATACCTGTAGCCCTCGAAGTCAGAGGCAAAGAGAGTATCATTGCCATCGCCCCCATCCAGTAGGTTATTGCCTGTTGAAATGTTAGCGCTCAAGTAATCGTCACCAGCGCCACCGTTGAGGGTATTATTTCCAACGGCAAGATTGACGGAGAGAGTATCATTGTTATCGCCACCATCCAGTAGGTTATTGCCTGTTGAAAACATTGCATCCAAGTAATCGTCACCAGCGCCACCGTTGAGGGTGTTCTTACCAGATGCGCCATCTCGGTAGCTACCAGAGGCTATAAGAGAATCATTGCCATCGCCACCAGAAAGCAGGTTATTACCTCTTGAAATGCCAGCACTCAAATAATCGTTACCAGCGCCACCGTTGAGGGTGTTTTTACCAGAAGTGTCATAGTCAGACGCCAAGAGAGTATCATTGCCATTGCCACCAGAGAGCAGGTTATTACCTCTTGAAATGTTAGCGCTCAAGTAATCGTCACCAGCACCACCAATGAGAGTATCATTGCCCGCACTACCAATGAGAGTATCATTCCCTATATCTCCTTGCAGCAGGTCATTCCCCGTACCACCAATGAGAGTATCATTGCCCGCACCACCTCTGAGGATGTCGTTGCCACTCAAGCCGTCAATGATGTCATTACCCCCCTGACCATTAATTACATCATCTGAGTTATCTAAACCCGTAATATTGTTGGATAGGTCATTGAGAAAGGTCACTGTGTTCTTGATGCCGATGCTCGGATCAGTAGAGTTAGCATCCAGGACATTAAAGCTGTCGGTGATGCTAGTTTGCCCATCAAACAGGATATTACCGATAGCTGGTCTGGCTCCAGAAGCTTTCAGATTCTCCAAGTTTTCTAATTTAAAGTTTTGCAGGATGACTTTTGTACCATCTTGCCCTTCAAAGGTGATTTCCAGATTGTTACCATTCTGGGTGAGCAGCAGATTTCGGGCAGTTAAGCCTGCACCTTGAAATTTTAGTGTGTCCACTTCGGCAATGACTGCTGCTGCTGGGTTTATTCCTTTACCTATACCACCGAAACCGATGATAGTATCAGTGCCGTCGTACAAGTTGTAAACAAATTCATCCCTGCCGCCTCCACCAGTTAAAGTATCGTTGCCCTGGTTAGCTGTGATAGTATCATTCCCGGCAAGACCCTTAATCGTGTCCGCGCTGTCGCTGCCCACTAGAGTATCATTACCGTTAGTTCCAATGATATTTGCCATAACTTTTACCTACCTAAATCGATTTTTTCAGTAACTTAATTTATCAACCTGCTGTTAGTGCTGTTTTAGGGCACAAATAACTCGCCAAAATTTGACATTTTGGCATAGTTTAACTTCACTTTTGAGGATCAGTAATATTTCTCGAAGATTCACCCTTTAATTGGCTTGTAAATAACACTTGCCAACTATTGACAACTATCTAAATCTTAGACACCGTACACAATTATCAGCGTGTGCATTCAGTCAAATACATAGTTTCAGGCTTTTTTTTAATTATCTTTGATTCAGTAACTTCCGCATAGCCTAAACCAGCCATCGCTGAAAAAACCTCGTCGAAAAATCAAGCTTGAATGCCTAAAACTCACACTTAATAGTTTGTTTTGTTGTCAATGCGTAAGTCTTACTGTCTTCAAAATAGCGAACAATTGACTCTTAATAGAGAATAGATATTTTTATGACCTCGTTGTGGGCTATTGCCCGTGGGTGTCTAGCTTGAAAATAGGGAACATTTAAATAACCCGATAATGACTAGATATTAGCGTATTTACTGAGACATTTATACTGATTTCAGCAGAATCTTTACATATTCTTGATATTATTTGCCGATAAGTATATATATTAGTACTTCTCTTCGTCTATTCTTCACATTTTTAATGTTTATAGGCAATTATTTATTTGCAGAAAGCAGCAGGCAAATGCTCAAAGGACTGCTCAAAAAATACATATTTGACTTTTAATTGCAGCGATACCTTTTCTGCGGAACGCTACACGTAGCAAGATCCCCATAGGGGTACGGTAAGTAAGCTTCTCTACCAGAGGCGACACCAACGCTAACGCCTGGGTTGGGCGTAGTTGCACCTATGATCAAGATTAAGCGATGCCTGCGGCGGGCTACGCCTACGCCTGGCAATGTTTTGTATCTAAGCAAGAATCGCTATAGGTTACCAAAATTATCAGCGCAGACATGAACACTTGCAAATTATTTGCACCCATGCCCAAAGCTGAGGAACAAAATCCAACATCTACTCTCTGCTAACAGTAATTGTATTCAACAATCTTATGGGAGGTGCTTAAAATAGAACCTCCCATTGCCTGCTGCTTAGTGATAGAAGAACGCTAATTATGATTAACCAACCACAAAATTGTTGTTGGTTAGTGACAATCCAGCAGATAATTGTGCAAATTTTACCTGATTAAATACACCCGTACTGCCATCTTGGTCATAGTACAAGGCACCTGTAATGTTGTCATAGATAAATCGTTGAGCACTGGTCGTTGCAGATGTTCCAATGGTAAATTGACTTTTCTGAAGTGAACCGATTGATAAGCCGCCATCAAAACCAAAAGCCGATACCTGAATCAGGTCATTAGTGGCGTTGAAGTCATTAATACTATTAACGCCGTCATTGTAACTATTGAAAGCAAAGGTATCATTACCGTTGCCACCTACCAGGATATCATTGCCATTGGCACTTGTGAGGGTATCATTCCCATTGCCACCGTTGAGGGTGTTACCATAATAATTAGAATTAAAGAAGCCAGAGACCGAGAGATAATCATTCCCATCACCCCCGTTAAGGATGTTTACACCAGTAGGACCATTAACAATTAAGTAATCGTTACCAGTGCCACCGTTGAGGGTGTTGGAAGCGGAGCCGACTGCTTCATTGGAGTAAGAGGCAAACAGAGAATCATTACCATCGCCCCCAGAGAGCAGATTAAAGGGATCAAAAGAGTTAGAACCCAAAGAGTTAATACTCAAGTAATCGTCACCAGCGCCACCGTTGAGTGTGTTAGTACCTCCACTACCAATGAGAGTATCATTTCCCGCATTACCCCGCAGCAGGTCGTTACCAGTACCACTATCGAGGTAGTCATTACCTGTACCACCAATGAGAGTATTATTCCCCGCACCACCGTTGAGGGTGTTGTTACCTAAGGCACCAAAAGCACTAAGAAAATCATTGCCATCGGCTCCAAAGAGCAGGTTATTGCCTGTTGAATTGTCAATATTCAATGTATCATCACCAGTACCACCGTTGAGGGTGTTAGTGCCTGATGTGGCAATAATGCGCCCGTAGTAGTCGTTATACTGGAACCTAGAGCCAGAGAGATAATCATTACCATCGCCACCAGAGAGGAGGTTATTCCCTGATGAATAGTCAATATTTAATGTATCATCACCAGTACCACCGTTGAGGGTATTATTGCCTGAAGCGCCAATGCTATAGTTGTCGTAGCTAGAGGCTATGAGAGAATCATTGCCATCGCCCCCAAAGAGCAGGTTATCGCCTGTTGAACTGCTAGCATTCAAGCTATCGTTACCAAGTCCACCGTTGAGGGTGTTATTGCCAGAGGCAAAATAGATATCTCCATATGTATTCTGGTCATCGTCGCCAGAGACGGAGAGAGAATCATTCCCATCGCCCCCAAAGAGCAGGTTATCACCTGTTGAACCGCTAGCATTCAAGCTAAACTTATTCCCTGTACCACCAACGAGGGTATCATTCCCCGTACCACCAATGAGAGTATCATTGCCCGTACCACCTCTAAGCATGTCGTTGCCACTCAAGCCGTCAATGATTGTCATCACCTCCCTGAGCATTGATCACATCATCTGATTTGTCAAAGCCATTAACATTGTTGTCAAGGTCATTAAGGAAGGTGACTATGTTTTTGTTGAAGATAGTGCTTTGGGTGGAGTTGGCATTGAAGACATCAAAGCTATCGATAGGGCTAGTTTGCCCATAAAACAGGATATTGCCCAAGTCTACAGTGGCTCCAGTAGATTTGCTCAAGTTATCCAGGTTTTCCAGGGCAAAGTTTTGCAGGATGACTTTGGTATCATCTACCCCTTCAAAGGTGATTTCCAGATTGTTACCATTCTGGGTAAGCAGCAGATTTCGGGCAGTAAAGCCTCCACCAAGGAATTTTAGGGTGTCCACTTCGGCAATGACTTCTGCTGTCGGGTTTGTTCCTTTACCTACGCCATTAAAATCAGTGATGGTATCAGTGCCGTTGTTGTAGTCGTAAACAAATTTATCCTTGCCACCGCCACCAGTTAAGGTATCGTTGCCCTGGTTAGCTGTGATAGTATCATTCCCGGCTTTCCCATTAATCGTGTCCGCGCTGTCGCCGCCCACTAGGGTATCATTACCGTTGGTTCCAATGATATTTGCCATAACTTTTACCTACCTAAATCGATTTTTTCAGTAACTTCAGTTCTCAACCTGCTGTAAGTGCTGTTTTTGAGCACCAAAATTCGCCTCAATTTGACGTTTTCGGCATACTTTATCCGTCACCCTTGAGGAACAGTAATATTTCTGGAAGATTCACCTCATGAAAAGGCTTTTACGTAGCACTGAACCTAACTATCTCAAACTATCTAAGTCTTAAGCACTGTACAAATTAATCAGCCTATGTATTCACGATAATCGCTCATTTCAGGCTAAATTAATTATCTTTGTTTGTTCAGTAGAAATCACTGAACAAACATCAAAAAATCTCACAATTGAATGCCTAAAACTCACCCTTCATAAATTACAAATGCAGAGATGATCAGACTGAGCCAAGAACACTTGCAAACCATCCGCACCCATGCCGAAAGCACTTACCCAGACGAGTGCTGCGGTATAATTTTAGGCTATCTGGCTAATGAGGGCAAAATTGTGGTACAAGTCATGCCAACAGAAAATGCCTGGAATACAGAAGCGGCTGCTGAGTTTCCAGGGGAACGCACAGCAGAAAGTAAAAGACGGCAATATGCGATCGCACCCGAAGTTATGCTAAAAACACAAAGGGAAGGACGCGATCGCTCACTGAACATTATCGGTATTTTTCACTCCCACCCAGATCATCCTGCTATCCCCTCAGAATGCGATCGCCTATACGCTTGGCAGGGATACTCGTATATAATAGTTTCCGTCCAAAACGGCAAAGCTGGAGAACTCGAAAGCTGGAGCCTTGATGATCATCATCAGTTTCAAGCAGAGGCAATTGAAAATATAATTTAACGGCTTAGTTTAAAGACAGTCACTCGTAGCGGTTTTCGCCGCCACCACGGATGAAAACTCGTCTTCCCCACTCTCTATGTCCTATGAAGATACAGTTTTTCGATAGGATTAATATTCCGCTCTCCCAGATGATAACTGCTATGCTCAATCCCAATCTGGATGAAATCCAGTTGACCAAAGATGATTACGAACGCTACTCCCGACACCTGATTTTGCCGGAAGTAGGACTAGAAGGACAGAAGCGCCTGAAAGCTGCCAGTGTTCAGTGTATCGGTACAGGTGGACTAGGTTCACCACTACTTTTATATCTGGCGGCGGCGGGTATTGGACGCATCGGGATTGTCGATTTCGATGTTGTTGATACTTCCAATCTGCAACGCCAAGTAATCCACGGTACATCCTGGGTGGGTAAACCCAAGATTGAATCGGCAAAAAACCGCATTCACGAGATTAACCCCTATTGTCAGGTTGATCTCTACGAAACTCGCTTGACTTCCGAAAACGCCTTGGAAATCCTCCAACCTTATGATATAGTAGTAGATGGTACTGATAACTTCCCCACCAGATATCTAGTTAACGATGCCTGCGTATTGCTGAACAAGCCCAACGTCTACGGTTCAATTTTACGCTTTGAAGGGCAAGCTAGTGTATTTAACTACAAAGGTGGGCCAAATTATCGTGACCTTTTCCCAGAACCACCACCACCAGGAATGGTTCCCTCTTGTGCAGAAGGTGGCGTATTGGGAATTTTGCCAGGAATTATTGGTTTAATTCAGGCAACCGAAACTGTCAAAATCATTCTGGGACAAGGTAACACCTTGAGCGGACGGTTGCTGCTATACAACGCTTTAGATATGAAATTCCGAGAGTTGAAGCTGCGTCCTAACCCGATTCGCCCAGTGATTGAAAAGTTGATAGACTACGAACAATTCTGCGGAATTCCACAAGCTAAGGCAGAGGAGGCAAAACAGCAGATGGAAAGTCAAGAAATGACCGTCAAGGATTTGAAGGAGTTGCTGGATAGTGGTGCGAAGGATTTTGTACTGCTAGATGTCCGCAACCCCAATGAATACGACATTGCTAAGATTCCTGGTTCAGTGTTGGTGCCCTTACCAGAGATTGAAAATGGCAATGGCGTTGCTAAGGTGAAGGAAATATTAAACGGTCACCGCTTAATTGCTCATTGTAAGATGGGCGGGCGATCGGCAAAAGCCCTCGCCATCCTCAAGGAAGCCGGGATTGTCGGGACGAATGTCAAAGGCGGAATTACCGCTTGGAGTAAAGAAATCGATCCGTCAGTTCCGGAGTATTAAAAACGCATCACTTTCCTTAAAGAGTGGATAAGCGGATGAGGGGCATAAGGGGCAGGGGGCAGAGGAGGGAATAACCAATAACCAATGCCCAATGCCCAATGCCCAATGCCCTATTTCCCACCTTCTGATGATTACCTCAAAATCTCATCTGAATATTTTATGGGTGCAAGTTTGGGTGTTAGCAATGGTGCAGGGAGTAATCACCATTGCCTGCAAGTGTTCTTGGGCTTTGTTGGATCATCTCTGCGTTTATAACTTTAGTAATTTATAACAATTCTTGCTGAGATACAATACATCGACACGCGTCACCGAGCAGCCTGCCGCAGGCATCGCTCGATCTTAAACTATAGGTGTAGCTTAACCAAAAGCCATTCTATGGGTGAATCTTCGAGAAATATTACTGTTCCTTAAGAGTCACGGATAAAGTATGCCGAAAACGTCAAACTTCGGCGAGTTGTTTGTGCCCTAAAACAGCACTAAATTCAAGGTTGAGAACTGAAAGTTACTGAAAAAATCAATTTAGGTAGGTAAAAGTTATGGCAAATATCATTGGAACCAACGGTAATGATACTCTAATGGGCAGCGATAGCGCGGACACAATTAAGGGTCTTGCCGGGAATGATACCATTACATTTAGCCAGGGCAACGATACTTTAACTGGTGGCGATGGCAAGGATCAATTTGTTTACAACTACAACGACAACTACAAAAACGGCACTGATACCATCACCGATTTCAATGGCGTAGGTAAAGGGACAAACCCGACAGCAGCAGTCATTGCCGAAGTGGATATCCTAAGTTTCCAAGGTGCTGGCTTCACTGCCCAAAATTTGCTGCTCACCCAAAATGGCAACAATCTGGAAATCAACTTTGAAGGGGCGATTGATAATTCTTATCAACGGAACTTTGCTGGTCCCCTGTTCATCCTCCAAAACTTTGCCCTGGAAAACCTGGATAACCTCAGTAAATCTACAGGAGCCACTGTAGACTTGGGCAATATAGTGTTTGATGGGCAGACTAGCATCACCGACAGCTTTGATGTCTTCAATGCCAACTCCAATCAAAGCACTATCTTCAACAAAAACACAGTCACCTTCCTTAATGACCTCGACAATAATGTTAACGGCTTTGACAACTCAGATGATGTGATCAATGGTCAGGGGGGTGATGACATCATTGACGGCTTGAGTGGCAACGACCTACTGCGGGGTGGCGCTGGCAATGATACTCTTCTTGGTGGTGCGGGGAATGACACCCTGAACGATGATACGGGCAATAACTCCCTCGTTGGTGGCACTGGTAACGATTACTTGAATATTGTTGAAAAGGCAACAGGCCATGTTGAATATTCAACAGGCAATAACACCCTCAACGGTGGCGCTGGTGATGATTACTTGAATGCTGGGAGTTCAAAAGGCAATAACTTGCTCTCTGGGGGCGATGGCAATGATTCTCTTTACGCCTCAGACATTACTGATAACGGGTACATCTTTTTTAACTCTTCAGGCGATGACACCCTCAACGGAGGTGCTGGTGATGATACATTGAATGCTAGGGGTTCAGAAGGCAATAACTTACTCTCTGGGGGTGATGGCAACGATTTTCTCACCACCTCTGGCTCTTATGAATATAGATTGTATAGTTTTAGCTCCTCAGGCAATAACACCCTCAATGGTGGCGCTGGTGACGATAAATTGTATGCTGACTTTTCATCAGGCAATAACCTACTCTCTGGTGGTGATGGCAATGATACTCTCTCCACCTCTAGCTATAACGACCCCTATTTTTATTTATTCTCCTCAGGCAATAACACCCTCAACGGTGGCGCTGGTGACGATAAATTGTATGCTGACATTTCAACAGGCAATAATTTCCTCTCTGGGGGCGATGGCAATGATTCCTTCTATCTAAGCACCACATCCTCAGATACTGCCCCCTCTGATTTCGTGACTCAAACGGTAGATGGAGGCAAGGGTGACGATTTGTTGTCCGTCGATTACATAGATGCTACAGGGCAGATCACTTCGACTTTCAATGCTGCTACTAACACTGGATCAATTACGGCGGGCACATATCAGGTTAATTACAAGAATATTGAAGAATTAAATATCTCAGGTACAGCCTACGATGACTTTCTTGTGGGGAGCAATGGCAACGATACGCTCTCCACGGGAACTGGTGGCAATGATACCATAGATGGCGGTAAGGGTGACGATGTGTTATCCATCAATTACAGTAATGCTACAGGCAGTATTACAACGACTTTCAATGCCACTATTAACATTGGATCAATTACGGCAGGCACATATCGAGTTAATTACAAGAATATCGAAGGATTAAATATCTCAGGTACAGCTTACGATGACAACATTGTGGGAAACGATGGTAACGATACGCTCTCTGGGGGCTATGGTGGCAATGACACCCTAGATGGGGGTAAAGGTGACGATTCGTTGGTGTTCAATAGCTATAGTGGTACAGGGGGAATCACAACGACTTTCAATGCCACTACTAACATTGGATTAATTACGGCGGGCACTAGTCGGGTTAGCTACAAGAATATCGAACGATTAAATATCTCAGGTATATTCGGCGATGACAATATTGTGGGGAACAGTGGGAACGATACGCTCTTTGGGGGTTCTGGAAATGATACGATTATCGGCGGTGCAGGTAATGATATCCTAACAGGTGGGAATGATAACGACACCCTAACTGGTGGCGCGGGCAATGATCAATTTGTTTACAACTTGGGCGACGGCTACTTGGGCAACGGCACTGATATAATCACCGATTTTAGTGGCGTGGGTAAAGGCTCAAATCCCTCAGCAACGGTGATTGACTCCTTAGATACCTTGCAATTTACAGGTAGTGACTTCACTGCTCAAAATCTACAATTAACTCAAAATGGTAACAACTTAGAAATCACCTTTGAAGATGATGCCCATAAAAGCAAAGTCATTCTCCAAAGCTTCAAATTAGAAAACCTAGATAATCTGCCAGCAACTTCTTCACGACCAGCTATTGGCAATATCCTGTTTGATGGACAAACCAACATCACCAACAGTTTTGATGTGTTTGATGCTAATTCCACTCAAACTAGCCTATTCAACAGGAACACTGTTACCTTCCTCAATGACCTCGATAACAACATTAAGGGTTTTGACAACTCCAATGATGTCATCAATGGTCAGGGGGGTGACGATATCATCGACGGCTTGAGTGGTAATGATCTTTTGAGAGGTGGTGCAGGAAATGATACTCTCATTGGCGGTGCAGGCAATGATACTCTCATTGGCGGTGCAGGCAATGATACCCTCGACGGTGGTACTGGAGACGATAGCTTGAATGCTAGCGGTTCAACAGGCAATAACACCCTCAACGGTAGTGTAGGTAACGATAGCTTGAGTGCTAGCGGTTCAACAGGTGATAATCTGCTCTCTGGGGGCGATGGCAATGATTTTCTTGACCTTTATGGCGGCTTCTATAGCAACTCTCACTCTTTAGGCAATAACACCCTCAACGGAGGCGCTGGTGACGATAGCTTGAGTGCTAGCGGTTCAACAGGCAATAACCTGCTCTCTGGGGGTAATGGCAATGATTATCTTGACGTCTCTGGCGACAACGACGGCTTCGACTACCGCTCAACAGGCAATAACACCCTCAACGGAGGCGCTGGTGACGATACATTGAGTGCTGGCGGTTCAACAGGCGATAACCTACTCTCTGGGGGTGATGGCAATGATTATATCTCTGCCTCTAGCGCCTCTGGTAAGAATACCCTCCAAGGTGGTAATGGCAATGATATCCTCACAGGTGGGAAAGGTAATGATACCCTTTATGGAGGGAATGGTACTGATACCTTTGCTTTCAATACTTACAATGAAGGCGTTGATCGTCTTTATGACTTCAATGCCACTAATGAACTGATTCAGGTATCGGCCGCTGGTTTTGGTGGCGGGTTATCAATCGGTTCACTTAAGACAAGCCAGTTTACCCTTGGAACATCTGCAACGACAAGCAATCAACGATTCATCTATAACAATATTACAGGTGGACTGTACTTTGACCAAGATGGCAGTGCAAGTGGGTTTACTCAGATAAAATTTGCACAACTTTTGGGCGGTGTGACACTAACGGAAAATAATTTTGTGGTTGTTTAATTGTGATTTAGCGCTCTGCTATCATTCTAAGTACGGCTTGCGAGGTACTAAAAGTAGCACTTTGGATTCGATTGATCAATGCAATTAGTATATGTTGTGTTGGCGTTGCTGATTGCGGGATGAAAATGAGTGGCTTTTCTCAAACGCAGAGGGACGCAGAGTTTTTCTCTGCGTCCCTCTGCGTTTAAAACCTGATTTTCTTAATTATGAATGAGCTACACGTTTAACTTGACTCAGCAGACTGTGCAGTTTTTCCCCTTCAATGACTTCTGTTTCTAAAAGTTGAGTAGCGATCGCTTCTAGCAAGTCTCGATTCTCTCTGAGAATATTTAGGGCTTGTTCGTGGGCTGTTTCCACGATTTCCTTGACTTCACTATCAATAGCTTTGGATGTGTCTTCACTCACCGCCCGCCGAGGATTAGTCGCACCATTACCCAGGAACATTGCTTGTTGTCCTTGTTGATAAGCCAGTGGCCCTAAGACTTTGCTCATACCATAGGCTGTTACCATCCGTTCTGCCAAGTCAGTTGCTCGTTGCAAATCGTTAGAAGCACCTGTTGTAATGCTGTTAAACACAATCTCTTCGGCGGAACGTCCACCTAACAAAGTAGCAATCTGACCGCGTAATTCTTCTTCATTCATCAAAAAGCGGTCTTCAGTAGGTAATTGCAGAGTGTAGCCTAAAGCTGCCATCCCACGGGGAATAATCGAAATCTTTTCTACACGACCGTTTCCTGTTGTTAGCGCCCCTACCATTGCGTGACCGACTTCATGGTATGCAACAATCTTTTTCTCAGTCTCGTTCATCACCCGACTCTTTTTCTCTAAACCGGCGACTACCCGCTCAATTGCTTCGGCAAAGTCTTCTTGAGCAACACTTTGACGCAGATTGCGAGCTGCCAATAATGCCGCTTCATTCACCAAGTTTGCCAAATCTGCGCCAGCAAAACCAGGGGTACGAGTAGCGATCGCTTTTAGATTGACATCATCTCCTAGTTTTACCTTTTGAGAGTGAATCTTGAGAATTGCTTCACGATCAGATAAATCGGGACGGTCTACCAATACTTGGCGGTCAAAGCGGCCTGGACGCAGCAATGCCGGGTCTAGTACTTCGGGGCGGTTGGTAGCTGCTAGTACAATCACTGTTGCATCCCCAGCTGCAAACCCGTCCATCTCAGTTAGTAATTGGTTGAGGGTCTGTTCTCGTTCATCGTTACCACCGTAAAAGCCGTTACTGCTACGAGACTTACCGATCGCATCCAATTCATCAATGAATATAATACAGGGAGCTTGTTTTTTGGCCTGCTCAAACAAATCCCGCACTCTGGAAGAACCCACACCGACAAACAATTCTACAAACTCCGAACCAGAGATGCTGAAGAATGGAACTCCTGCTTCTCCTGCTACGGCTTTCGCTAAAAGTGTCTTACCTGTACCTGGAGGGCCAACTAACAGCACACCTTTGGGAATCCTAGCGCCAATTTGCGTAAAGCGTCCTGGAGTCTTGAGGAAATCCACGATTTCCACTAACTCAGTTTTCGCTTCTTCTACCCCAGCCACATCTGCAAAGGTGATTTTAGCTGATTCGCCCTCAACATAAACCTTAGCTTTGCTTTTACCAATAGAGAGAACACCTTGGGGGCCACCGCCACCACCACCACGGGCGAGAAAGAACTGCCAAATGCCGATAAAAATCAGTGGTGGAATCACCCAACTCAAGAGGGTTGTAATCCAAGTATTCTTAGGTGGAGGTGTAGCAGCGAACTCAATTCCTTTTTGTTCTAGCAGTTTGGGTAACTCTAAATCGAAGATTGGTGTAGTTGCAAACACCTGGACTGGCTCGGCATTTTCTGTTTTTAGTTGGTAAAGGATCTGGTTTTGACCAACGGAAACGCGGCTGACTTCCCCTTCTTGTACTTGATGAATAAATAGGCTATAGGGAACGCCAGCAGGACCAGAAGCAAATAAACCAGGCAAAAATAAATTTAAGAGCAGGAATAGCCCTGATACTGCCAGCAATATATTTGCAATGATCCGAAACCGAGGTGACTTAGGTTGTTCTTTAATTGCCATAGATGTTGTTACCAATCCTTAGAATGAAAACTGTTGAGAATGTGACTTTCTGGGAAAGTCGGCATATTTACCATCCGAATAGTTGAAGCAGCTTATACTGTTTCCAACCAATCAAAAATTTGGGCTAACTGATCCAGTGTTACCAGCCCATACTGCCAGAGGGTCATGGCTAGAAAGTTGGGGGTCTGCTCACAATGTCGCAAAGCAAGAGAAATTGCTCCATCAGAAATACCCAACTCCTCCTCTAAAAAATGCACTAATTTATCTGTCGCTTTCATAGTAATGTTAAACAATGTTAAATAAGTCTTATTTCTGAGAGAGCTTGACTTGTGTGATCTAATGTCCAGGCTGGATCACAAAATTGTACAGTTTGTCTTGATCGTCAAGGATACTACTACTTCTCATAAATTCTCCTGTCTAGTAATGTTTGCAGTCTTTTTTTATTTATGTAACTAAACTTAACAATTAAATTAATCTTTGGGAACTAACGAGCAAATACGGTTTACCGTACTCAAATAATTAACATCACTCGAAATGAGACAAAACGCAGAGATTGGAGACGTAAAGATAAATCCCCGTGTGATGTTCATTTTTCACCAATGATTTCTATCTTTAGATAGATATATACACAATCTGGAAAGTGATCTGTTTATGATGGGTTGTTCAGTGACGTAAAAACTTTACCAGAATTACACCTAGCATATTGACACTGCTTAAATATTCATATGAATATCTAATTACAGCTATTTTCAGGTAAATAGACCACGCAGTAGGGGCGCAAGTCCTTGCGCCCCTACGACAGTTTATACCGACGATTCCTCAATTTGCAATGCGGCTGTACATGCCGGACTAATCACAACTAGAAATGGCGGACAAGTGAGAATTAGAATTTGTCCGGGAGCAGTTTCCTACTATGGGACGACTCGTAATGGAGTGAACAGCCGAAACTACGGTAGTTGGGGAGGAAGTTTTATTTTTGTTAGATGATGACTATCAGTAGTTCACTAGAAAATTCCTGGGGCAAACAATGGCTTTGCCTTGGAACATAAAAATCAAATTGTTGAAATGACCGCGTTCATCCTAGCTTTCACAAAGCTATTAAACAAAATATAATCAATTTATATTGCAGTTCTCCAAAATTAAAAATGTTAGTGATGATAATTCATCCTCTTAATATCCAACGCCAAAAATCAATGTTTTTTTATTCTCTGGCAATGACAATATCATTAGACTTAATGACTGCATAAGCTTCTTTTCCTTCAGCTAGTTCTAACTCTTCTGCGGAAGCTCTGGTGATAATAGACGTTAATTCTACTTTATGAATAATCTCTAGAGTCACCTCACTATTAACTGCTCCATAAATAACTCGTTTAACGACACCTTTAAGAATATTGCGAGAGCTAACTTTTAATGATTTCTTTTGAATATTACTTTCTCTCTCAGGCTTTTGAGTATAGGTATCTTCCTGTTTTTCCTGTTGACTTGGTGGTGAGATTGGTGCTGATGAGTGCTGATTGAGACTACGCACGAGTTCCCGCAGAATCTCAGTCTTGGTGCGTTGAGACTGTTCACAAAACTCCTCTAGAATCTTCCGCTCGTCCTCTGAGGTTTGAAATGTGACCCATCCTTGTTCTTTTCTTGGCATAATATATATTATCAATTTTGGTTATCTTGGTATGATTCTACCAAGTATCAATTCGATATGTCGTTTTAGTAATAACATTTTTTTTATCAGGATTTTCGGCATTTTCAGCGAAAATTAATCAACTAATCTGAAATAGATGATACAGATAACTATATAAATATTTATTTTTTTGCAGGTGGAAAATATTCTGTTACTTGAAAATATCTAACTGTCACTACATTTAATACCAACAAGGATGGTATAAGATTGGGCTATGGTATTTGTTGGAATAGCGAGCGCAGAGGCAATCTGGCAGAAAAAACCGAAAGCGGCGATCGCGTGAGTGCCGTAGGATTATTTAACGTGAGTTCACAGCAGGGGGATGAAACACCTAAAATCGCGTTCTCAAAACCTGCGGAGTTTATTTGAGAACAATATCACCATTGAATACGTGGCAGAACCCCTCAAATCTATGCCAGCTGATGCGGGGGTGAAAAAAGTGCTGCATTGGATGCAGGCACAAAATTTTGATGTTATCGGCGTTGAGACGGGAGATATTATTAGCGGTTATGTAGAACGCTCTAGTTTGATTCAAAGCAAACAAGGCAAGTGTAGCGACTATTAACAAGTGTTTCATCCAAAAGAACTAATTACCATTTCCACCCCACTTATAAAGTTGCTACCCATTTTGCAACAAACTGAAGCAGCAACCGTTGACAAAGTATCTGACACAGTTCGTCCAAACAGGTATTCAAGAGTTCCAGAGATATTGAGTTTGCCAACTAAACAACGAGGTGGATCGGGAGTGTCGGCAGGCGAACAGGGCAATGCAGTATTTAATAGTGCTGCCCTGACTTTTTGCGGATCGGGGGTTTCGCCCCGCTCTCTTTGTAAACTTAATAGCAGCGCTGCCACTCCCGTTGCGATCGGTGTAGCAAAACTTGTCCCGCTTAACCGAGTTGTTCCGCCTCCAGGTTTTGCCCCCAAGATATTTTCGCCCGGTGCCAAAATGCCTTGAGCCTGGTAAGTTTCGCCCCAGTTGCGAAGAAGCGTCTACGCTTTTTTTTTCCTCTGTCAACTCTCTTACTTCAACAGCACTAACATGTAGAGCGTTTCTACAGCACTCAATTAACAACTGGCATAGCTTCGCGGACTCGCTTTGCGTGGCGCTATCGGCTTTAGCCGTGGGAGAATGTCAAAGAAGAAATTTATCGCCAGAATGATGTTCATTGGTACCACTAGCATCTAAGCTAGTACGGGTGAACTATATCCAGTATGGAATGTCTGACTTAATTCTGTTTTGGCATCGGCGCGATTTACGCATTTCTGACAATACGGGACTGGCTGCGGCAAAACAGCAGAGTCCGAAAGTGATAGGGGTGTTTTGCCTTGATCCGCATATTCTGGAACGGGATGATGTTGCTCCTGCGAGAGTAACTTATATGATTGGGTGTTTGCAGAAACTCCAAGAGCGATATGCTAAAGTTGGTAGCCAGTTATTAATACTCCACGCCAATCCTGTACAAGCGATACCAGCTTTAGCAGCGGCTTTAACAGCCAAAGCTGTTTTTTGGAATTGGGATGTAGAACCTTATTCACAAGAACGCGATCGCACCGTTATAAATGCCCTCAAAGAAAAAGGTATTCAGTTTCTTAACCAAAACTGGGATCAAATCCTCAACTCTCCAGATGAGTTACGCACCGGTGGTAACAGTTTTTACACGGTTTACACCCCCTTCTGGAAAAATTGGATTACCAAACCCAAGGCTCAACCAGTAGAAACACTGCAAAATGTTGAGGGGTTAACGGAAGCTGAACAGGAAATTGCAAAACTTGCAGGAGCGATCGCATTACCTTCAGCAAAAGATTTAGGATTTATTTGGGATGGAGAATTGATTATTTCACCCGGAGAGGCGGCGGCGCAAGAACGGCTAGAGGAATTTACTATTAAAGCTATTACTGAATACCAAGAACAACGCAATTTTCCGGCAGTTCATGGAACATCGCAACTGAGTGCAGCTTTGAAATTTGGCGTAATTGGCATTCGCACCGTTTGGCAAGCCACCATAGAAGCACAAGAAAATAGCCGTAGTGAGGAAACAGCAGTTAATATTCGCACGTGGCAACAGGAATTAGCTTGGCGGGAGTTTTATCAACATGCAATGTATAACTTCCCCGAATTAGCTGACGGTGCTTTCCGTGACACCTTCAAAAACTTTCCTTGGCAAACTAACGAAGAATATTTCCAAGCTTGGTGTGAGGGGAGAACTGGCTACCCGATTGTAGATGCAGCAATGCGCCAATTGAATGAAAGTGGCTGGATGCACAACCGTTGTCGGATGATTGTTGCCAGTTTCCTCACCAAAGACTTGCTAATTAATCCCCAATTGGGAGAAAAATACTTTATGCAGAAGCTGATTGATGGTGATTTATCTTCTAACAATGGCGGTTGGCAATGGAGTGCTTCTAGCGGCATGGACCCGAAACCTGTGCGGATTTTCAACCCAGCCAGTCAAACACAAAAATTTGATCCAGAAGGGGAATATATTCGGCAATGGGTATCAGAATTGCGGTCTGTAGATCCAGAATATTTAGTTACTGGTAAAATTCCACCTTTAGAACGTCATGCTGTTGGCTATCCTGATCCAATTGTGGATCATAAAATACAACAACACCAGTTTAAACTGCGTTATCAACAGCAAAAAACCGTTAGTAGAGGTGATTGAAATAACTTTTGACAGATGGTTGAAAAGTGATGTCACTTTCTTGCCGTTAGATCAGGGGTCAAAAATATTCGTCGAAGGAACGTTTTTTTAGTCTGAGTGGCGATTTTCTCCAAAGTAGGGAGTACCTAAAGCTTTAGGGGGTGTAGATTTTCCCAACTTACCCACTAATGCTAATAAAGCGATCGCATAAGGTAGCATTACTAAAAATTGGTAAGGTATATTTGCCCCTAATGCCTGAATTCGCAGTTGTAAAGCTTCTGTAGCCCCAAACAGCAAACAAGCCAAAGCACTACCAAAAGGATGCCATCTGCCAAAAATTAATGCTGCGATCGCAATAAATCCCTTACCAGCACTCATCCCCTCGGCAAAAAATCTGACCTGTACCAGAGTTAAATAAGCACCTCCCAAACTCGCAAGAGTGCCACTAATCACCACAGCGATATAACGGACAGTTTGTACCGAAATTCCAGCCGTATCAGCAGCTTTAGGAGATTCTCCGACTGCCCGCAATGTCAGTCCAAAGCTAGTTTCAAATAAAATGTATGTAGTTAAAATAACTAATATAAATAATAAATATACTAAAATATCTTCTTGAAATAGTAGCGGCCCAATCAGGGGAATATTGGCTAAACCAGGAATAATAATTGCCCCGATTCCAGGTAACTGCTGTGTACTACTGCCATTAAAGACTAACCGGGCCAAAAACGACGTTAACCCAGATGCGACAAGATTAATTGCTAGTCCAGACACCAATTGGTCAACACGCAAAGTTACACATAAAATAGCATGGAGTAGTCCGACTAATCCCCCAGCAATTAAGGAAGCGAGGATACCAAGCCAGGGATTACCAGTGGAGAAAGTGGCAGCAGCACTGGTAAAAGCGCCAGTAAGCAACATCCCTTCCAAGGCGATATTTAACACCCCTGACCGTTCTGAGTACAATCCTCCAAGGGCAGCAAATCCTAAGGGGACTGCTAGACGCAAAGTAGCTACCAAGTAATCAGAGAAGAAGTTGAGATTATTCATAGAGCTTTTTTTAAACGCAGAGGTTCGCAGAGGAAAGCGCAAAGTTTCGCAGAGTTTTGTCTGGTGTTAGTCTGCGTTAAACCTTTGTGCTTGTCTGGGTTTTTCCTCTGATCTCTCTTTCGATTGCGAAACTGATAGCAATAAACAACACCATAAAACCCTGAATCGCATAAACCACAGTTACCGGCACACCTGCACTACGCTGCATCACATTCGCACCACTGCGAAGCGCCGCAAAAAACAAAGAAGTCAATACTACACCGATAACACTACCACGACTTAAAAAAGCGATCGCAATGGCATCAAATCCATAACCTGGTGAAACTTGTTCAAATAGTCGATATTTCAACCCCATCACCTCACAACTCCCAGCCAACCCAGCTAAACCACCCGCAGCAGCCATCACCAGCATAATGGTACGTTCAACAGATATGTGGGCATAACGGGCGGCAATCGGGTTAAATCCCACTGCTGTAATTTGATAACCTAGAGGCGATCGCACTAACAATACCCATAAAATACCTGCGGCAATTAAAGCTAATAAAATACCAGCATGGGCGAGGCTTTGTGGTAATATAATAGCTAAACGGGATGTTTTGGCAATTAATGATGAATAAGGACTAGGCGCACCTGCTGCCATTAATGGATTTTGGACGAGGTAGCTAACTAAATTCACTGCGATATAGTTGAGCAACAACGTAGTAATTACTTCATTCACTCCGCGCATTGCTTTGAGATAACCAGGAATCCAACCCCAAACGGCACCAAAGAAAAATCCTGCCAAAAGTGCTAAGGGGATATGAATCACCGCAGGTAATCCTTGCACATATAACCCAATTAAAGTACTTCCCAACGCACCCAGATAAATTTGTCCTTCCCCACCGATATTAAATTGCCCAGCCCGCAACGCCACTAACACGCCTAAACTGGTGAACAATAGCGGTGTCATTTTGGTGAGAGTGTTACCAAATCCAAAGTAGGTAGAGAGAGATTCTTGAAATAAGATGCTGTATGCGGTGATGGGATTTGCCCCAGCAATTAACATCAGGATAACACCGACGATCAGGGCGGAGGCGATCGCAATTAGCGGTGATAGTATGGGCAGCAATCTAGGATGAATCCGATTAATTAGTGTCATTTATATCTGATTTATTGAATTCCTATAAATGCCAGCACACCTATATACTGGGACATAACTGGAACATAAAAAATCGCATTTTGAAACTTTCCTAAGGGACTTCCAGTTAAAAAAACATCTTATACCATTTTTCTATAACAATGGGCTTAATTGCTTATAGATTAGGACAATGCGATCGCTTTTAGGAGCATTGATTTATATTATTCTGTTGATTCGGAATTGCTGAAATCTGATCAGCAGTTAAAGTTACAATTTTCTCATCCTGCATAATCCTAATTGATTGACCAAGCTGGCGATGCTGTTCAATGGCTGATGCAGTTGCTGCTTTTACTCTAGGATCAATTTTGCTATGCAAGTTTTTCATTTATTACCTCTGTAATTAGACTCTAAAAAGATTTGGTATTTTATTCCCTATTTGTCCTCCAGCCATCAACAAACCAATTTCTTCCACTGTCGCCGTCTGTGCATCCAAAATAGCGACAAACTCACCTCTGTAAATTACGGCAATGCGATCGCTCATTGTCATCACTTCTTCTAACTCAGTAGAAATATACAAAATTGCCGCACCGCGATCGCGTTCTGTTAATATTCGAGAATGGACGGCTGCTGTCGCCCCTACATCTAACCCTCTTGTGGGTTGCATGGCGATAATTAAAGCTGGTGCTTGCGCCAATTCTCGCGCTAACACCACTTTTTGTTGATTTCCTCCCGAAAGCTGACTTACCTTGATATCAATCCAATTCGCCCGAATGTCAAACTCTTGCATTGCAGCTTGGGCACGATTGGCGATCGCTTCTTGTTGTAACAAAAAACGGCGACAAAATGGCAGATATTTAAAAGCTTTTAAAATCAAGTTTTGGGCGATGCTAAATTGCAACACCAATCCCATTGTCTGCCTATCTTCTGGGATGTAGCCCACTAAGGAATGCTTGTACGTAAACTCAATTTTACCCTGCTTAATAGTCCGCAAAAGAGCGATTGCATCAGCTAATTCTCGCTGTCCATTCCCATCGACACCAGCAATTCCTAAAATTTCCCCCGCCCGCAGTTCAAAAGATACATTATTTACAGCAGGAATACTTTTTTCATCAGCAACTTGTAAATTTTGCACCGACAGGATAATTTCTCCTGGTAATGTTGGACTTTTATTTAACTGGAAAGCTACTTCCTGTCCTACCATCAATGTTGCTAACTGCTGAGGTGTCGCCGCTGAAGTTGATGTTGTTGCTACTACCTTTCCCTGGCGCAAAACTGTTACTGAATCACAAAGATTCATTACCTCTTCTAATTTATGACTGATAAAAATAATTGTGTTGCCTGCGGCTGCCAATTGGCGTAAGATAGCAATTAATGATTCTACTTCTGGCGGTGTCAAAACGGCTGTAGGTTCATCAAGAATCAACAATTTTGCTCGACGGTAGAGAACTTTGAGAATTTCTACCCTTTGTTGTGCCCCAACAGATAAATTTTCAACTTTGGCACTGGGGTCAGTTTCTAATCCATAAGCTTGGGATAATGCGGCTATTTCTTGCTGTTTATATTGTAAATTCAGTCGCCAAGTTTTCTCTGTTCCTAAGATAATATTTTCTGTGACAGTCAATTGGGGTACAAGCATGAAGTGTTGGTGAATCATGCCAATGCCTAATTTAATTGCCTCATTTGGTGAAGGAATTTTTATTGGTTGTTCTTGAAGGTAAATCTGACCAGCATCAGGTTGATAGAGTCCACTAATAATATTCATTAAAGTACTCTTGCCTGCACCATTTTCGCCTAGTATTGCATGAATGGTTCCAGATGCAACAGAGAGATTGATATTGTCGTTAGCGATAAAAGAACCAAATCGTTTGGTAATATTTTTTAAGCGTAAATAGTTCATGTTCACAAAAATGATAGATCGGAGTCAGAGTTTCAGCCCAGATTTTAAGACTATAGTCCTGACTACAAAAGCTTTTTAAGATATTTATATAGCAGTCTTAAATCATTTGTAAAAATAAATTAACCGCAGAGGCGCAGAGAGAGCAGAGAGAGGAATCGAAGATTTTCACGACTCATTTAGGATTGCTATATGCTAAACCTATGTTGTTTTCTTCACGCAGCGTGTATCTTTACCAGTCTCTTTGCAGTCTTCAAAAACGATTTTTTTATTAACAATCTCTTGCTTTGCATTCAATACCTTTTGCTTAACTGCCTCCGGTATCATTGCCCCAAATTTTCCTAAAAATAATATATCTGTTCTTTCTAATCCAATTGTATATATTTGTCCTTTAATTTGTTTTTGTTTAGCTAATTCTGCTATATATGCTATGGCTAAATCTAAGCGTTTGACAGCGCTGGTTAAGACAGCTTTTGGTGCAACGTCTAATTGATCATTTGTGTTACCAAAAGCATATACCCCTTTTTCACCTGCTGTTTGTAAGACGGCGGCTGAGGCATTATCTAACCATTGATAGATGACATCAGTACCAGAAGAAATTAGTGCGATAGTCGCTTCTTTGGCTTTGGCAACATCATTCCAATCACCCGTAAAAGTAGAAATAATTTGAATATTTGGTTTAACAGACTTTGCCCCTAATTCAAATCCCCGCAGTTCTCCCTCGGTAGCGGGAAACTTCTCTCCAGCAATATAAGCTAATTTATCAGATTTAGTGACAGAAGCACCGATAATGCCACACAAATAACTAGCTTGTAGGTGATCTATTCGTAAAGAAGCAATATTCTCACCTTTGAGATTACCATTTACTCCAACAAAAAATGTGTTGGGGAATTGTGAGGCGACTTGTTCAATTGCGGCATCAAATTGTCCGCCATGCGCGAAGATGAGATTGTAGTCTTTACGAGCAAAATCTGTTAATACTTCTGTTTGATCTGCTTGTGCTACTTTTTCTACATAGGCGGTTTCTGCACCTAGCTTTTGTTTTGCTAGATTTATTCCTTCATAACCAGATTCATTCCAGGCTTTGTCGGTAATCATTCCAGGGAGAGCGATCGCTATTTTAAACCCTTCAGCACCACCCGTTGTTGTCGCTGTTGGTGTCGTCGGCTTACTACTGCAAGCTTGCACTAGTAAGCTGGTACCAAACGCCGCTGAACCAAACAAGATAAATTCACGCCGACTAAAGTTTGTTGTCATACCTCGCCTTCAGATAGATAGCTATTTTAGTTATTTCAACACTCTAAAGTCGTATGTGGTATTTTGGAAATAATTTTTCCCGGATATCGCAATCAAGGTACAAAAACGTCTCTTCTGTACGAGAGGCTACTTCGGCTACGCTCAGCACAAGTGCGCCAACGAGACGCTCTGCGAACGAACCCATGTTTTGGCTTACAACCAACGATATCCAGCCCAAAATTAGAACAAGAACGCTCAATAAAGTTAAGTCCTGACTAGTTAAGGCAGGTACTTAAAAAAAGGGGGTGATTTGGAAACGAACTTTGAATTTGCCACAAAGGGGAGCGGGTTAACGAAAGAGCCATTTTGTCTTATGTGCAATCGTAAACTTCACCTGGAGAGGGTTTTTGCTCCATCGCTGATTCAAGAACTATTTATGAGAATGGCGACGCCTTATTTTTACATGCCGCAGTGACTCTCACGCAGAAATTCTCAACAAGGGTCGTTTTTGAGAATACAGCAGCAGACAGCATATAAAAGTTGACGAGTCTGCATATTGATTTATGATACTTATGCATTTAATAAAATAAGCTAAAGCTAAATTAACTTCCGCAGGGACTTAAACATAATAATTGCCAAAAATAATCTTTTTGGGATGTTTTTATCAGTTGCAATCTTTACGTTTAGGTAAGAAAATAACGGTAAATAAAGATTTTTGATATTAAAAATTAATGCAGCAAAATCAATACAAAAAGTAGCCACGCAAATAAATATAATTATTTAAGCATTAATCGCAGGTAGTATTTTATTTACAACTTTGTCAATACCTAAAGACCAGTCAACCGCAACCCTATCAGCCAAAATTGGTGAATAGCTATAAACATTTTTTGGTGTAACGTTATACCAGATAGGTATAATAACATTGCGTTTCTCTATAATCTCTCGTGTAAAAACTGAATCATATTCGCGCTTTGACCATCCACCATTGCTTAAAAAGTTTTGGGTTATGATAAACACGCATTTTTGACATTCCTTCAACCCTTTCTCAATGCTATCTCTAAGGCTATCTCCAACTTTTAATGAATATTCATCGTACCAGACTGGACACATAAGTTTTTGAAGACGTATCGCAAGCGGCTGTGCAATTTCCAACTTATCGCGAGAATCATGAGAGATAAATGCCTGTGGCTTCTCAAATTTATTCCGCTGTTCAACATATTCTACACTTCGGAAAATAAGACTATGACCTTGTAACTCGGACTTGCTGTTTATCTGCTCTTTCAATTGAGCGGAAACTGGTTGCTCTGAATACAAATATACACGCCCTGTAAAAGTGAGGTCACGTGCATCTTGCATATCTATATCCGCAAAACCCACAAGACCAGCACGTACTTGAACATCTGTTTCACACCATTTTAGCAGATCATTTATGTCATCTAATAATAAAGTTTCTGGACATTCTACTTTGTCTGAAAATGGTATATAAAACGATATATAGACTCCACCAGCATCAAAATCACAATGAACTCGCCCAATAGTTTCTAACAGAACATTACCAAACCTGTCACTAACCGATATTGTCTTGTTCAAAGTAAGATTATTTGAGGTATCTTTGATGAAATACTCATAAAGCGATGCCATATTTACCTATTTGCTAGTTTTGTTTTCTTGGTGTCTGTCTCATGACACTGGGATAACATTTTTCCCCAAGTGTGGAAATAAAATCCAGAATAAATATTGCTGGCAGCGATTGCCCCCCCGTATTTTCTTCCTTCAAACCCGAAAGTGAATTGCCCCTGCAACCCACGTGAAAGTTAAGTGAAACTTATCGCCCCGCCACACCAGACCGATAAGATTTCATCATTATTCACTTTGGTGAACGAAAAACGTGGCTTTAAGGCTGGTACGCTGGGAAAGTGTAAAATCTTAGCCGGGAAGCGTTACAACGAGCAGGGCTAGAGGAGGGGGGATTCATTGAGAAGTTACGTCTTCACAGGTAAACGAAAAATTGTCCATAAGATGAGCAGGAAGATTAAGTAAATTGCCCCAACCAGCCCAAACTCAATCAGAGGGATATAGGTTACTTCGTAAATTCTGCCCAAGCCTCGTTCAGTCAGTCCATAAACGGCCAGTACACTCACTAAAAAGGCTCCGTAGATAGTACGTTTAGTCAAGATACTAACAGGTAGACCGTGGAGCTGAGTAAGCACTAAAATGCCAAGAAAACCAAAGAAAAATGTTGGACACTTGCTTTGTCCTAGCATCAAGGATACAACTACGCTATGTAAAAGCACCGTAATTTCCAAAGTGAATGTCCACCAACGGTTTACATGGGTGCGGTTAAAAATCAATGATGATTGGAGTAGAAGCAAGAACATATAGAGAAAACCAATTAAGTGCCCCAAAGTCGCTTCCATTGGATGATACCAAAAGGTGTAGATCGCGGCAAAGGAGAAAAAGTAGCCGTGGTACAGCTTGATAATTTCCAAAAACTGTTGATGGAATGGAACAGAATTGCCGAAAAACAAACCGCGTCGAGGCGTTTCTAAAATAAGTACGAAGACCAGTAGGAGTACAACCGCACCTTGGGAAGTCCAAATTGAAGTATCTTGAGCTAGAGCATCGTACCAAATATAGGTCTGGAGAAAGTGTAAAGCGATGAATGCACCATTAATGCCAAGCATAAGGTAATTAATCGGGTGCAACGCTGATTTATATTTCAACTGCGATCGCTGCGCCCACAAGATACACGCCCAGATGCTAAACTGATGCCCAAGGTACATGCCCCAAGCCGTCGCTCGACTCCAAAAGGTCGGATTGGGAAGCTTCCAGTAGTACCAGTTTAATCCTTGGTCAGGAAGTTTGGTGATGCTTGCAGGAATGCCCCCACCGATCCAAATTCCGTAAGTGAGGAGGATGCTTACAAAGATGCCTAAAAACAATACTCGGCGACCTGTCATACTAATTTTAGATTTTAGATTTTAGATTTTAGATTTGCGATTAAAAGTCTTTAGTACAAGGCTATTCAAAAAATTATTAAGCTTGGTTATCAAAGCCTTCTGAATCCTGAATCCTTACCTTTTTACTTTGAAATCAGGATTTTCAGGCTACACGTTCTGTCTTTGATTCAGATGCGCTTTTAGTCACTCGCAAACTAAGAGTCAAAGCTATCAGCACTATTAAAGATCCACTCAAAAAAGGAGCAGAACTCCCAAATTTCATAAAACTAGCCCCTGCCCACGTTGGCCCACCAATGCGTGCCAACGCAGAGCAAGAACTGGCAATTCCTAATATTTGTCCTTGTTCTTCTGCGGGGGTCATCTGGGAAATCAGGCTGTTCAATATTGGTTGACTGACACTAATTCCCCATGCCAAAAGTGTGGTGGACACCAACAATAAAATTAAGCTTTGTGAGAATCCAATTAGCAGTAATCCTAAACCTAACCCTAATATCCCCAAGATAAGTAACTTTATTTCACCCAAGTGTTTCTTGAGGAATCCGATCAGTCCTCCTTGAATGATTGTGCTGACAATCCCCATGAAGGCAAAAAGATAACTAGTTTGTTGAGGACCCCAGTTTAATTGCTGCTTAGACCATAAAGCCAATGTAGAGTCCATAGCCGCAACAGCAAAGGTTACTAAAAAGTAGATGCCAAGAAGCATACAGAACTGGGGACGCTGTGACAGATGTAGCAAGTTCAGCCGTTGCTGACGGTAGCGATAAGCTTTAATTTTGGCTTTAGTCTCAGAATTTAGAGATTCTGGAAGTAATATCAAAGCACAAAGCAATGCCAATAAAGATAATCCGGCTGCGAACAACGACGGTAGATGGAAGTTAGCGTTGTCCGCATCAGACCCAATCAAAAGACCTCCAATCGCTGGGCCAAGAATGAAGCCAAGACCAAAAGCTGCTCCGATTATGCCCATGCCACGAGCTCGATTAATTGGCGTGGTAATATCTGCTATGTACGCTTGAGCAGTAGCAATATTCCCTGCCATAATCCCGGCAAGACTACGAGCAATAAACAAAATCCATAATGAGTTGGCAAAGCCTAACCCAGCGTATGCAATTACAGAACCTAATAAAGTAAATAATAAAATCGGACGACGACCGTAGCGATCGCTAAAACTACCCCATAATGGTGCAAATAAGAACTGCATTAAAGAATAAATAGCTATAAGTAGAGTCGCTTCATTAGGTTTTGCGCCGAATTGTTCAGCATACAAAGGCAGTATCGGCAGGATAATTCCGAAGCCGAGCAAGTCTATAAATACAGTTAAAAATAAGACGAATATAGCCCTGCTATTATTTTTACTATCCATAAGTGCAATTCCTTTTTAGAAAAAATATGTGTAACTTAGATTATTTTTATGGACATTAGGGAACACTTAATAATAAAGATCCATTGAATGCAACTAGTAATCAGTTCAAGCAAAATGCATGAATTTGAGTGTGGTTGAGCAAAATAGCGTGGAACAAACCCATTATAAAAATCAAGCCAATAATACTACTAATGAAAGCAACTATGAACTCGTGCTTCCGTATAGCTTTTTGGATCTTAGCGTCTATCATTCCTTCTAATTCTTTGTATGACATTGACTTTAATTTTGCTAAAAATAACAATTATTTAGAACTTACGAACTTATACCAATCCTTTGTGAAACTGCATAAAATCAAGCTTGGTAAGACAATAAGCTTAAGCCTATTTTTCGCGAGCAACCTTATAGGTAATTGGTATTACAGAAGTTTGAATATATCCGAAACGTCTAACTTATTAAATGAAATATTTTGACACCGTGGGAGTATCAAGTGCGTTGGCGTAGTTTCAAAACAGCACCTGAAATACCAAAAGCTAATATTGCCAAGGTATAAGTTGGTTCGGGAACTGCAATAATGCTTAACTGATTAATGGCCAAACCGTATTGTGGCTCAGAACTGCTAAAAACGAGTCGCGAGATGTTTGGAGTATCACTACGAATCCCCAAGAACACTGCCGAATTATCTAATGCTAATGACGAAGTACTTAGAACGGAGAAACTACCCAACAGGTTATTGGTGTTATCAAAAGCGGTGATAAAAGTTTCAACTTCCAAATTACTAATGTCTACTGCTATCTGAGCACCAGCGCCAAAAACTGGCTGGGCAAAATTAATGCTAAAAGGCCCTCCATTCCCCTGAGGACGAGGATCAGGAGCACCAGGAGGAAGAGGTTGAAAACCTGTTGGATTTATACCTCCGAAGAGAACAAAATCTCCTTGAGCAAAGTTAGTCCGAATCCCAGGTGGAGGTAAAGTTTGAAAGACAAACGGTGGAGTAATCTGAGGTTTATTAGTTGGAGCTATATTTATATCCAACCCTAAGCCACCTTGTGATGTTGCTAAAAAAGAGTTAGGTAAAAAAGTAGAAAAGTCAGGAGCGGAGGGATTGAATACTTTACCTAAACTTCCCCAATCGACTTGATCATTGCTTCCCAAGACAGCGCGTTCAGTTACTAAAAATGTAGCTGCTTTAACTGGTAATGCAAGAACCGTTATTATAGCTGTGATTGCTGGTAGATATTTGACAGATAACTTAAATAATTGATTGCTCATAAATGCCACAAGGCTTCCTCTTTAATTTTTTAGAAAATATCATCAAAATGTAATAATTCAACACCCAGCATCAGGCAATGCATTGTTCTGGTCGAGATAGTTATTCGCGTAGCGTCTTTGACAGGAGAAGCAACTACTATGTTCAATGGTTATGTTGCCAAAACTTCTTCAGGGCTAGGTGGTGAGAGTTGACACAATTCATACTTTTTCCAGCCTAATCCCATTTTTGCAACACAACTTTTATCCTAAGGTACAAAGACAATTGCTCGTGTCTGTATCACTGACCAGGAAAGTTATTAGCAGAGATAGTTTCAGCTTACAGGTCAGCGGTGGCAGATACCCCAGGTAAAAATTGGGACACATCTAAGTACTAGTGCAAAATTAAATATACATTTGTCATTGTGAATGAATTGAAGTGAAATAAAGGAATCGCAAGGGTTTGGGATTGCTTCTTTACATTAATAGACATAATAATATATACCTTTGTAGTTTTACGGTTCAAATATATTTATCGTTGTAATATTTGCATATTACAATGTTCAGAATTATAAAATTCTGATGAAATATACCTAAACATAATTAATCTTATTTTATATATGTGGTGAAAGAAAAATGCATAAAAATTCAGGTTTATCAAAAATTTGTTATTGTGTCGGAAATATTGAGAAGCAATAAAATTGTGATCTATGCACTATACAAAATAATCGTCTTATGTATCAACGTAAATAGGTTGTTTCAGGTTTTTGCTAAGGGACTTCCAGTTAAAAAAACATCCCATCGTAGGGGCGCAAGTCCAAGATCCCCTACAAATGTACAAATAATTTTGGATAATTTATTTTTTGTCAGTCCCTAATCACCTTTTATTAGTTGCATAGATGTAACCCAACCCAGGCATGGCTAAAAGGTAATTGAAAAATTTAGCTAGAAGCTTTGAAAACCACATCTACTATTTTGGCTTCTGTGTCAATGCGTCAGCCAGAGGCAGTTCTTGGCAGGGGCGAGGCAGAACAGCGCTCAAATATCAGAAGATTTCGCCCCTAATGGCGGCGGCTCGTACCGAAAATCCTTTTTCTCCGTTACCCCCTTGCCTCTTTTTGTCAAGTGGCGTCCCCAACAAGATGAATGAAGTCTCTTAATCTTGGGCGCGATCTGTTGACATCTATAATTTATACGGCTTATTATTTATTAGGCATTTGTACTTAATTTTTTAGAGCGATCGCTTGTCTTCTCTAGCAGAGGTTGCGCCCTAAGCGTTCGCGTAGCGTCTCATAGAGAAGCTATGCCGCAGGCTTTAGGACACACTGCGCGTAGCAAGATCCCCAAAGGGTTATGCCAACTTCTTCTGGTGCAGCGATCGCACCATGATCGAAATTGTCTAGCTCTCAGCCTAGTTTACATAATTTCGGATACATTACCGCAAATGCGCTGATACTTTATTTTGCCCTCTTCATAAATTCCGCAAAAACACCGTTACGCTATTTGTACTTGTGATCAAAACTTAGAGCATCCAGTTTATTAGGGCGTGTTTATGACCAACCCTGTAACGATGGTTATCCAAGTCAATATGGAGATGGCTCTAGAAGTAGCTCAAGAGTTGGAGCTTGCTCCACACACTGAACTCAGTACTTATTGTTTAGAGATTTTACAGGAGATAGGATGTCCTAGTACTGAACTCCCAGTTAACTTACAAACTCGCGATCAGCAGCTTAACTTTATCACAGGCTTTGCATCTTATGCATTTGGGGAGGTACAAAGTGTACAAAGCATTAATTGAAGATATCTTCCATGATCCAGAAAAAGCAGAAGAAACTACTTTTCCCGCTACAGATAAAGATTTGTTAATTTTGACCGAAAAATTTTTAGGGTTTGAAATTCCTTCAAAGGTTTTCTTGCAAGCTATAGCCATTGCTGATTACGACGGTGCAGCTGCTTTTCGCTACGTTGATAATTATTTGACTACCCTCAAAAATAAGAATAAACGTAAGCATAAGAAATTACTTGTGTTAGGAGCTTCGACTCGGTTTGACAATAATTGACGTGCTTCTTCACGAGCTAACCCTGAACCAATACGATTTAGATAAGATAATTTGCACAACTGAAGTAGAGACGTTGCAATCCAACGTCTCTACACATATTTGTCCCACACCGACAAGAAAGAACAATTAGAATTTATCTAGAAGCTAGTGGTGACATCTTTATTAGACTAAGCATTTTTATGTGTGTGCTAATTACGAATTAGTACTACTCTCTCCTCAGACAAACTTGTTCATAGCTTTTACCAGCGATATCCCAAGTGAATTCTGTTTCTACCAGTTGTCTGCCGTTGTGAGACAATTGCGATCGCAGATGTGGATGATCAAATAGTTGACTAATAGCGGTGACGTACTCTGCCGGTTTATTCGCTCGTAATGCCCGTAATGAATCACTAGCAACATCTACGGCTAATCCTTCTAAACCGCGATCGCTTGCCACTATGGGTACACCAGCTGCCATTGCCTCTAAAGTTTTATTTTTAATGCCAAACCCAGTTCGCATGGGTACAACGCAGATGGTGGCTTGATGTAGATATTCTACCATCGAAGGTACACGCCCAATCACATTAATTCCTGGTTTTTGATCAAGTTCTAAAACTTCTGGCACTGGATGAGAACCGACAATATCGAAAGTTGTATCAGGATAAAGTTTTTGGATTTCGGGCAAGACTTCGTTACTGAAAAAGCAGACAGCATCAATGTTTGCCAAATTATCCATTGCACCGATAAAAATTAAGCGATGTCCTCCTGGATCGGTGCTACGGTTCGGGAAAGAAACTAAATCTACACCATTGGGAATAACTGTAATTTCACTATTGCGATTAAGCTCTTGTAGTTGAATTTTATCTTCTTCTGTTGTCACTACAATTGCCGAAAATTTAGCACAGTAATTTTGCTCATAACGACGCAAAAGTGGCAAATTAATTTTGTCTCTGAGGAAATTTTCCGAAATACCTGTTGCTAATTGGTTGCGACAAGTAGCGTAAACAGAACTATGAATATTAACTATAGTTTTTAGCTGTTTCTGAAAATGCGATGGTACATAAATTTCATTGACGCTATGTTCGCAGGTAATCACATCACATTTTCCCGCTTCCACCCAGTTATCAACCCACGTTTGCATCTCAATTGAGTAGCGATTGAGTACGCTTGGCGGTGTCCCTTGTTGCAAAAATCTACCAAATCGCTGTATTTTCTTCAATATTCCGGTGGTTCCAGAATCTCGCGGACGTTCAAAAACAGCTAGATGATCCACACAATCGTGTAATCCTGCTACTTCTGCATCTGTCACATCGCCTTCGCGTTGAGTTGCAAGGGTAACAGTATGGCGTTGACTCAGGTATTTAAGTAAATTAAATGTCCTTACTTGAGTTCCCCCGCGCGTTGGTGGGTAGGGAAAGGTGGAAGATAGCATTAAAATGTTCATAAAAGTGATGAATCAAATGTGATACATACACCATGACCTCATAGGAGGCTATATGTCACGTCGCTTTTCTACCAGACGCGCAAGGGACGCTCCGAATTCAAAATTCACGCATTACAATCCCCATAAATAAATTTAGCATCAAATCTGAGCCGAATGCGAGTGCCGTAGAGCGGCTTTTGACGCTCACGGACTCCTTGGCGTAGCCTCTGGTAAAGTTGGGGCTACGCTATCGGATCAGAACTTTCCATTTTGATCACAAATTTGTATGTAGATGAGTACTGGCCATTTTAGGTTTGAGGGAAATTTCAGATGTTGATCGACACCACCCAGCAAATCGCCGACAAGACGATTCATGATCAGGGAAAATGATTTCCAATGTCCGCTTCTGAAAGTTCTGTCGGCATAGGTGGAATCCGGGCGATCGCTCCGGCTTTGAGCAGTTCCGGGCGCTTGGCGTAGGGGAGTAAACCATCCGGCTTGGCGTGATACTGACTAGCACACTCAAGTACAGCAGTTGCTGTCTTCTCTACACCTTCAGCATCAGCAGGTAGATCGCCGAATAAGTAGGTGTGTTTGTTAAAAGAGACGAAAGCAATTGCACAAGCCTGGTCACAAACACCCATGCATTTAACGGGTTGAATCGAGAACTCGTCTTGCAATACCCAGTCATGATATAGGGTTTGTAATTTCTCTAGCAGCCGTTCACCGTCGCTTTTAGCAACATACTGTTTTGTCTGATCACTACTTCCACAGATTGTGCAGACGAATATAATGTGTTGATGATTCATAGATAAATTGCCGGGTTCAATTGGGAGCATCTCAATGAGTGTAAAAACACGCCCTAGCCCTGGCGAATGGAATTCGCAGCTATAGCGCTTCTCGTTTGTATGCAATCCACTTTGACCTCACTTGCATTCCTCTCTCCTAAAAGGAGGAGCCACTGCGTTGGGCGGCTGACTTGAAGCACGTGGCGTCAGAGGCTTTGAATCTTACCCCCCTTCCTTTGTAGGGAAGGGGCTGGGGGTTAGGTCTATATTGGACTTAACCGAGAAGCGCTATATACGAGACTTTACCCACCTCCGTGGGTTTCAAATTCCTTGAGTCTGCGTAGGCGACTGGCGTTAGCGACGTACCCCTGGAAGCAAGCTACGCGTAGCGTCTCCAAGAGTTGGAGCGTCACCCGGAAGGACTTCGTTTGTATTAGCCGCGATTTCTAATCGCCAGGTAATTTGCACCCGGTGAGATGCTCCCGGTTCAATTGATCATACTGTGTCTATAAAAATTCATGTCGAACACTCAATGGTATCCGACATGAATTTTAGGCAATCAGTCTGTGCGGTCATTGGGCAAAGAAACTAAATACAGCATTTCATTAATTCGTAGCGAATTAAATTTAGCAATACCCTGCATGGCCAATGCGTCGGCTTGCCTTGTTAATGCATCAGGATACATTGTTAATGCGTCGGCTTGCTTTGTTAATGCATCGGCTTGCCTTGTTAATGCGTCGGCTTGCCTTGTTAATGCATCTCAATGCAATGCCAATGCATTCCCCTGAATTAAAAACGCTACGCTTTTACGCAAAACTGTTTGATATAGCAATAACGCTGGTTGACATTGACTAAGAAACGCTACGCTTCCAAGTCATCCCACTACACGGAGTCTGCCGTTGTCGCAGCCACAGTCCCAGCAGCAAACCAATTACCACAATTCCGGTGAAGTAAGTCAGCGAAATCAACCGGACAGACATCGGCGGAGCGACACCTTCGACTGGAATATTCTCTGCAACTTGGAATGGCTGAAATTGCCGGGTTGCGTTTGCAAGCGGTGCAACCTCGACAACAATACTATGGGGGGCACCGTCAAAGAATTCCTGCTCCCACGCCAATTTTCCGTTGGTGTCTGGAGTCCCCTGATAAGCAAACGCCACCCAATTATTTTCGAGTTGGGTAGTTGTTACCTTCAACACTACATCTGTCACAGGTTGGCTGGTTGTGGGATCACTAACGCTGACCTGCAATTTTGCAGGTTGACCCACCGTTGCACTCTGGTCACCCGATAATTGCATATAAAGTCCTTGAGACTGCAATTTGGCGGGCTTACCAGAGGGCGGAACTTCTTCTCCCATGCCTGGCATTGACATATTATGATGGTGCGATTCGGCAAGTTCAGCGCTGATGTTGACCCAGAGGAGTGCAGCGATCGCTACTACAATCAATCCAGTTAACAACAATCGCACCTGTTGCGGGGCCATTTCTCCCGGTTGAATCGCTTGTCTGCCCCCAATCACCCAACCTCCTAATAGTCCAACTGCCAGCAAAATCACAACCAGGATGCCAAAGTAGCGAAACTTTAAGGGATTTTCAGGCAACGTCAGCGTCAGCTTTTGCTGAATCGGCTCAAACGCATTGGCAACGAGCGGAGTAACTGCTACCTGGAGTTGATACGTTCCCCGGATCGGCAGGGTTTGTTGAACCTGTAACTGACCTGTTGGTGCATTGCCCTCAATGTCCAGCAACTTTGTCCCCTCGACGATCGGAAAATCTGTTGTGAACCAGGGGTTTTTAGGATTGGTAAACAATTGCAAGTGGATTTTGGCATCCTTTAAAGATTGCCCTTGAGCATCTACAGCTTGCAGCATCAGCTGCACTGGCGGATTGTAGTGCCCTGATCCCAAAACTGTGGTGGCTTCAGCCTCAAGGGGTCGAACCTGATTAATCGGTGGATTTGTTGTTAGCCGCACCGATGGTTGAGGGGATTGGGCAAGTCCGATCCAACCATACAGGACAATTCCGATCATGCAAATCGCACCGATCAGCTTAGACCACTTAAGTTTTGTCATTTGATTTCTTCACTCCTGCTAATCATTGACTCAATCAACTAATGGCAACCCACCATCGCTGTGTGGTGACGCAGACTATGAGTCGTATCATGGATCGCAGGGTATGTAGTGAAATAAATTGTCCACAGAGTCAAAGAACACAGTGCAATATAGAGCGCTGATTGTACAGGTACTGATAGCACCCGACCGGCAACTTGTTGCTGAACTGAACTAGAAGATTGAACCGTCATTTTGTACCTCGCAGATCAGACGATATTAATTGATTCGGCAGGCATTCTGACTTCTCCAGTCAGCAGTGAGCAGTAAACAGTAAATAACTGAAAACAGATGACTGATAGCTGAAGTTTACAGTTGCGGGACAGCGGTAGAGTTTCACTACACTTTCCCTGTTTCCTCTAACGGTAAGCACCCGTCAGAACCGATTCGTGGACTAATCATACACGAACATGTAATATATTACAATAATTTCTAAAAAATATTTCAGTAAATCGAAAACTTTTTTCCTCAAGAGCGTAATGGTATTAGAAAGCTGCGACCGCTGCCTCAGCTACAGCTTGATCCTGTTCACCGCTACCACCACTTACTCCGATCGCACCAACTATCTGCTCATCACGTTGAAGTGGTATACCCCCGGCAAAGATCATGATTCGTCCTCCATTTGAGGCGTGAATACCATAAAATTGTTTTCCTGGTTGAGCATCCTCAGCAAGAGATTTGGTAGAGAGATCAAACGCACGAGCAGTAAATGCTTTGTTAATTGAGATATCGATACTTCCGATCCACGCTCCATCCATCCGAATATGAGCAACAAGATTCCCGCCAGCATCAACAACCGCAAGATTCATTGGTTGTCCGATTGCACGAGCCTTCGCTTCTCCAGCCGCTAGTATTCGTCGTGCGTCATCCAAAGATACAGAATGTTTGTCAGAAGTCATGGTAATTTTTTCAATCGAAGAAATTTGTGCCTTCAGGGGCGGGTCATCAATAAAGGATATCATGAGCAGAAATTCTCGGTGTACCCCTTCAAGACCGGGAAGACTTCAAGCGCTCCTTAGGAACGTGGATTAAATAAAATGCAAAACTTCATCCTCTATCTTGCTTCCCTCTCCTTTATAAGGCTACGGTGTATACACAAGTCTGAAATAGCTGATTAACCAAGGTTTTACCCCACCCTAACCCTCCCCTTATAAAGGGGAGGGAACCAAATTTCCTATTTCCCCCCTTATAAAGGGGGGATTAAGGGGGGTAATTCGACTTGTGTGTACACCGTAGCCTTTATAAGGAGAGGGATTGAGGGTGAGGTAAGTCAGGGACATAAATTGGATGTTATTTAATTCTTATTTTTTAGACGGGATCTTAGCTGATGATCAATTGCATTCAACTGATAATAGACTACAGATCAAAGCATAATCAAACCCAGTCGCACACCCACAGCAACAGCCTCAGTGCGGCTGGAGACACTGAGCTTTTGAAAAATGGATGAGAGATGAAATTTGACCGTATGCTCAGAAATGTGCAAACGTTTAGCGATCGCTTTATTCCCCAACCCTGACCCAAGCATTCCTAAAACCTCTATCTCTCGTGGTGTCAAGCTTTGTACAGGATTCGCCACCACTTTTTCCCGGATAGACAGTAATTCTACAGCATCCGGGTGCAGTACCACCAAACCAAAAGCGATCGCCTCCACAGCAGCGACAATTTCTGACTCTGTGCTACTACTGGGCAATATCCCCCGGATACCAGAACGTAATGCCGTCTCTAAGTCGATGCTGTCGAGTTCCTCAATAATAACGATCATTGCTAATGGGTATTGCTCCTCTTGAATAAGCAGCAATTTTTCCCACACCGATTGTTGAAAATTGCTGCTCAAATCTACCAGCACCACATCTGGTTGTAATTGCCCAACTTCCCTTGCCAATACATCCAAATCGGATGCACTCCCCACAACTGTCAGCCGAGGATTGGTAGTTACCACAGCTGATAACCCTGCCCGGACTACAGGGGAAGTGGCAACTACCATCACTCGGATCATGTCGCCTCCACAGCAGTTTTCCCAGCTTGCACGGCAACATAAATCACGAATTGCTGCCCACCGCGTAGGAGTTGTAGCGGCACAGATCCTTTACTGTCATGGAGATATTTGGGTAAGTCATTCATGCTAGTGAATAATCGCCCCGAAACTCCAATTAAAACATCGCCGATTTGCACACCAGCAGTTTCCGCTAGACTGTCAGGTAAAATTGACAACACCAATAAACCAAGGCTACGCCGATTTAAAAGCACAGGTTGCAGTGTGACTCCCAGTTGCGGACGACTATTGCCCTGTAAAAAACGCTCAACGGTTTTGCTGGGAACTGCCACAGCCAAACCATTAACAATCATGGTGTTAATTCCCACGACTCGGCCGAGACAGTCGGCAAGCGGCCCCCCAGAATTTCCAGGATACAGCCGCAAATCGGCCATAACAGCCCGCGGATTATTTGCATAGATAATCCCAGTTGTCACAGCACCACTATCAGCAAACGGATTACCCACCGCCAAGACTAATTCACCCACTCGTAACGCCTCAGAATTGCCAATGGTTGCAGCAATTAAATCAGTGGCGACAATTTTCAGGGCGGCTAAATCTTGCTGTGGATCAAATTGTGTCCGCACCGCATCAAATACCCTTCCATCTGCCAATTCCACAGTTGCGCGGTTGCTAGTTGCCACATGGGCATTAGTGATAATTAGTCCGTCAGGTTGCCAAATAACACCAGAACCGACTCCCAGAGAGCCGCTTTTCACTTTCACAGTGCGTAGGCGTAGCCTAGCAGCTACCTCTGTCAATTCAGCCGCGATGTTAGTTAATGTTGTGTTTGCCATGTTATACAATTTTTGAGCATGTCAAAGTAGAATCAGTGCGCTGACAATAGTTTTTAGTCGGGTTGGGATAATTGAGAATGCTGCAAGATATCAGTCAACCCAACTTTGGAAAGCAAATTCTGACAGTTCCGAGTTCAAAGCTTGAACGTTCCAGCAAAAAGGTGGAAGTTCCGAGTTCAAATGCTCAACGTTCGAGCAAAATGGTCGAAGTTCCGAGTTAAAAGGCTCAACGTTGGAGCAAAAAGGTGGAAGTTCCAAGTTCAGAAGCTCAACGTTCGAGTAAAAAGGTGGAAGTTTCGTGTTCAGAGGCTCAACGTTCGAGCAAAAAGGTAGAAGTTCCAAGTTCAGAAGCTCGAATGAATAGAAAATTGAGAAAATCTTGACAGAGCTAGTTAAACCCATCCCAAATTGGCATTATTCTTCCTTAGTAGGTCGTTCGCCAACTGCGATCGCTAACTCAACTAACACTCCACCCCGGACAACTTGCACATTGACAGCTTTACCAATGCGATCGCTACTATTGAGCAGCCCCAGTACATCACCTGTATCGCCCACAGTTACGCCATCGAACGTTACCAAAACATCGCCAAGCAGCACACCTGCATTGTCAGCAGGCCCAGAAGGCTCAACATTAACGACAATTACCCCAGTTGCAGAAGTTAAATTAAGAGCAGTTTTCAGATTCTTTGGTAAACGTACAGGTTGCATTCCCACACCCAAGTAGCCTTTTGAAATGCGTCCTTTTGCTACTAATTGGTCAACCACGCGATCGACTGTAGCAGTGGGAATAGTCAGAGCAGTACCACGCCGCCCCGATGTATTCATTCCTACCACAAAACCCGCAGCATCTACGAGCGGCCCACCTGCAAAGCCAGAGTAAAGGGTGATGTCTGGGCGGATGAATTGGTCAATATTTCCGCCACTCATACTCCGCCAACTACCGCTAATCACACTCACCGCACCCATCGCCGCCCTTAAGTCACCTTCGCTACCTCTTGCCAGTCCTAACACCAGATGACCAACTTTGAGTGTTTTGGCATCGCCAACTTTTGCTACAGGTATTTCGACATTTTCTAGTTTAAAAACAGCAATATCGGTGCTAGAGTCATGACCAACGAGTGTTACTGGTGCAGTGCTTCCATTTGATAAGGTGATAGTGATGTCGTCATAGCGCTGGAGAGACTCATCAGAGGTAACAATGATGCCATGACGCCAGTGAATGCCACTTGGGGAAACACGAGTACCCCCATTCACTGCAACCACAGCACTCCCAGCTTGTTCTGCGGTGTCGGCTAAACTGTTGGACAAAGCCACTAATGAAGACATAAGATTTATCCACAAACGTTCTTAGATATTCATATCGTGCCGTTTTGTACGCATAGATGGCATCGGACAAATGGGGAGAATTCACCCTAGAAAAATGGCTAGGATTTATATAAGCTTTTTGGCGTTGCTGAATCAAGATATAAATAATTTTGTGCAATACAAATGGATGAACCAGAATCTGCAAGGCATTATCACTTTGAATCTACCGCTTTCACAAAGAGCTACTTTTTTGCCTTCAGTAAGACAGCCATCCCGTCATAATCGCCGGTCGTAATCTTTGGGTTATTCACGATCGCATTATCTAAGTTCAGATACCCGTTTATCTGGTACTCTGTTTTTATATTAATGTTCTTGGCAAAATCATCCCGCGCCTGATTGAAGGAGACGAACTGGTGCTTAATTTTTGAAAACGGCATCACTTTCTCACGGCTGAATGCGCCGATGAAAATATACGCCCCTTTGTAACGATAAGGTCCGAAGATCCTGCCATGATTATTGTTGAAGATATATAGCTCGTTTGAAAAAGCATGATCTTGAGTTTGCGGGACTTGTGCTTGAAGTTGCTCGTCGATGTATCCCCAATAACCACTTGAGTGCCCTTCACGACTGGGATAACCCGCTGCCGTACAAGCCGCGATGAGTCGATTCTTGGCTTCTTCGGGCGAATTTGCCACTGGATCGACAATGATCATATTGATCGGCTCCCTCAGGGTCTTCCCCTGGTAGATTTCACCCAACCAGTCAGCCGGTGTGAAATCCGGATTGAGCATCCATTTGCCGATTTCGGGGAGAACCGTGGGCTGTACCACCTCATCAGGCTTGGGTCGGAAGTTGGCAACAAGTTTTTCACTTATCGACTTACCAGTGTCAGTCTTTTGAGGGTTGGACGCTTGGTGGGCTGAGGCGATCCGGGAAGAGATAGCTACCGTGAGTACCAACAAAGAGGCAAACCCAAGCAAAGTAGTTTTTACGCCGGTCACTGAAATGATGCCGCCATGATTTCGTTTGTGGATAGGATCAGACGAGCGAGGCGATACAGCAGGAACTTTTGGTTTTGACAAGTTAAAGAAGTTCATTGACGAATTAAAGAAGTCCCTTATTATGTTTAATCGACACCCCAAGAATCATTGGGACACAACCTCAGCATTTGCATAAAGTCGAGCTTGGTACATTACCTTGCGGAAAATCAGCGTAAGTTGAAGCCGCGACAACCTTTAATTCACTTTTGCTTCGATAGTTCCTAAGTTAGAGTTTAATCGAGAAGAACTCGATGTCAACAATTAATCAAACAACATGATTTAATCCAAGGATTAACTTGTTATCACTGGTGGCCTCTCACCCGGACAGTCTAATTAGAAGTATTCATCCGCACTTGATATAAAACCTCATTTCCAGCCAGAGGCTGAAAATGCTATTCAATTGCGGTGCCGCTAGTCTTGAGGCAGCAGCCCCCTATTAGGCATTCCCAGTTGGAGACTTCTTTTCGAGACAATCCCTAAAAGCTTGTTTTAGACAGGCTTTTGCCTTAAATTGACACCTATGCACCAATCCGCTTGGGTTAAGGTTAAAACTCTTTATTAAAGTCAATTTTTTTAACGTAGACGCAAAGCGGTGAAGCAGCGCGGTCTTCTCACATTGGGAGAGGCTAGCACCTGCCGTAGGATGCCCGTTCGCGTAGCGTCTCCTTTAGGAGAAGGGCTGTAGGGGGTTTCCCCCATGAGCGACTGCTGTTAGCGCAGCGTTAGCGATAGCGTAGCGTTAGCGAGGAACGAGCCGAGCATCACTTCCCGCAGGGTACCGCAGAGGCACCGAGAACACAGAGAGAAGGAAAAAATGCTTAACTGAACTGTATTGACCTATGCACAGCTGTGCGCCCCTACTACACGTTTGACTTGTAACGATTTTGGTAAATTTGCTTGCATTGGGATGCTCCCTATCCAAATGAGAGATGTTAGCGTACCTGATCGAAAACCGCTATAAATTCAGCAACGCCCATTCTAAGGTAGGAATAGCAATGAAATGAAAGACGAACAAATGCACACTCAATCAACACAAATCGACCTGCTCACTCCATCTAGAGAATTACCTCTATATGGCAAGAGAATTTTAGTAACAGCACCGAGAAATTATGCTTATAGGTTATCTGAACAAATCATCAAACAAGGTGGTCTACCTGTTCTCATGCCTACTATCGAAACCTGCTATTTATCAAACTACACTAAGTTAGATGCCGCTCTAAACCACATAGGTGAATTTGATTGGATTGTCTTCACCAGTAGAAATGGTATCACTGCATTTTTTCAGCGGATGAATGATTTAAATATTCCCGTATCTGTGGTACAAAAATGTCAATTATGTGCTTTAGGAGAAGACGCAGAAAGCTTATCATCTTTTTGTGGCAAAGTAGATTTAATCCCCACAGAATCTAGCCCAGCCGGAATTGTAGCAGAACTCGCGAAACTTCCGCAAATTCATGAGAAAAAAGTGCTGATACCCGCTCCAGAAGTTGTTGGTTTGCCTGAACCTGATGTTGTACCCAATTTAATTACGGATTTGCAGAAATTGGGTATAAAAGTAACTCCTGTACCCACTTATATTACACAGGGTTTAGACGCAAGTATCTACAGTATTGAATTAAACTTGATGCGTCAAGGAATGATCGATGTAATAGCCTTTAGTAGCACGGCGGAAGTAGAAAGCTTTTTGACAATGGTCAACTCGCAAAGCGATTATGAACGTTGTATTATTGCATGTTTTGGCCCTTATACAACTGCCAATGCCCAAAAGTTGGGTGTGGATGTCTCTATTGTGTCCAAAGATTATAGTTCATTTGAAGGATTTGCTGAAGCGATCGCAACATTTTTTACTCTCACTTCCAGTTCACACTAAGCCCTTGGTGATGTAGAGTAATCAACTACATTTAACTCTAGACTAGCTGCACATAAACCCGTAGTATCGAACATAGAGTTTAGATTTAGCTAGGAATTTTGACATGGCAACTTACAAGGTCACATTACGTACCCCAGATGGAGAAAAAACAATTGACGTTCCTGATGATGAGTACATCCTAGAGATCGCTAACGAGGAAAATGGGCTGGACTTGCCCTATTCCTGTAACGCTGGTTCTTGCTCTACCTGCACCGGAAAGCTGATTTCAGGTACAATTGACCAATCAGATCAGAACTTCTTAGACAACGATCAAATGGACGAGGGATGGGTTCTCACCTGCGTTGCCTATGCCACTTCTGACTGCGTTATCGAAACCAATCAAGAAGAAGCGCTTAACGCTTAACTAATAGATGTGGATTTAATAAAGAGCAAGTTTTGTCGGGTGCGTTAGAACATTCACCCTAGCGCACTTCAAATCTGAGGTGGTGTCGTACTCTCAGCGATAACACACTCTACTAGATTTAAAATTTTGCACTTTTGTAATAAATCTGTATAGGCTGAGTAATTCACATTAAAAAGCGCTCTCCAAAAGGGGAGCGCTTTTTATTTAGTTTCATAGATAACTAGCAGATATCAAGCGGAAATTAGCCAGATGATGCTAGATTAACTTTGACAACTTTATTCTTTTCTTCTTCAGCTTTGGGTAGCGTCAGGTTCAAGATGCCATCTTTATAATCTGCCGTGACGTTGGTATTTTGAATCCGAGCAGGTAAAGGAATTACACGTTGGAATTTACCATAATGGAATTCGCTTTTGATCACACCTTTATCTTCAGATTTCGTTTCAGACTTTCGCTCACCACTAAGGTATACAGCATTTTCTGTAACTTGCAAATCCAGGTCTTTAGCTTCAATTCCCGGAAGTTATAGTTTTAGATGAATTGCATCTTCAGTTTCTTTTAACTCAGCAGCGGGAACTCTGGATAAACCTCTATCTAAAAATGCAGTTGGCAAAGTATCTTCATCAAATAAGCGATTGATTTGGCGTTGTATTGTGTTAAATTCTTGCCAAGGGTTCCAACGAACTAATGTCATATCTCTACCTCGGATAATCAGTATCTTTACTGTCCAACTAATTGAGGATTTGATTCCTTGCTTTGTTTTCATAGTATTGAAAAAGGAAAGTGGTGTAAATTCGGTTTTTCTCACCTGATTTGGGAAGATTGCGAACCAGAAATTTCCTTAATAAAAAGTCCGATAATTTCAAATAGTGTGTTTTCGATGAACTCTACAAAAGTAGACTTGAAATATAGCAATTCTATTTAAAACATCGGTACGAGCATCACCTGTACCCCTACTCTTAAAGCTTGTATGTGTAGTGTATCCTACAAATTTTTAGTATATTCATGCGATTAATGATAATAATTTAACTTTTGACTTTTGACTTTTGACTTTTGACTTCCCTGTTAGCGTAGCGTCTCCAAGAGTTGGGGCTGACCTCTTGTATTTTTTTAATTTCACAGAGATAATAAGAGATTCCTAACAAACTGCTGATAACAGATATGTCAACAAGTTGGATTTACCTTATTGCAGCAATCCTTTTTGAGGTTTCAGGCACAACTTGCATGAAGTTATCGCAAGGATTTACTAGAATACTCCCTTCGGTATTAATATTTGTCTTCTATGGACTTTGTTTTACTTTTTTGACCTTTGCTCTCAAGAGACTTGAAGTGAGTGTGGCTTATTCTGTCTGGGCTGGATTGGGAACTATCCTAATTGCTATCATTGGTATTATCTGGTTTCGGGAATCTGCCACATTGATGAAACTTATGTCAATCGCCTTAATAATCATCGGGGTAATTGGCATAAATGCAAGTTGATGGGGATAGGAATTAGGCGGCTCATGTTTCATCGGGTTTACTAAAACATCCCACTACAAAACCCACTTTAGTGCATGTGAAAATTAAGTAGTGGGAAAGTTTTAACATATTCAATTCTTGGTGCTGGTCAGCCACCGCCAAACTTCACTTAGTTGAAGCTACTAGCTAGTAGCGATCGCGTTTCAAGTCGTAAATCACTTTCTCCAAATACCAGTCCAACGACCTCCCTGGATTCAGCTTTTGTTGGTGTTTGAGTAATCTGGTGGCAATGTTTCCGTTACCAGAAAGTAAAGCAAGCAGTTCGTTTTGTAGATTTTTGCTTGCAGCACCTGGAAGATAGTCTACCTCTGGTGCATCTGACTGTACTTCTGCCCTGTTGAGTTCTATCTGACTTTGTAATTGCAACTCTTTCTGGCGTGTTCGAGCCATTAGCTTCTCCAGTTCGGACTGCTTCTGGAGTAGTTCTTTCATTTGCTTGTCCAGTTGGCGCTTTGTCTCCACTAATACGGCTTTTTTATTGTCTAGTTGGGACTGGATCTGGCGTACTTCTAGTAATTTTTTCTTTAAATCTGTTAAGGTTTGCATGAGATTGGATTGAGCCGGTTGTCAATCTACCATGCAGGAATTCTCCACCTAAAAGCATCGGAGAATCCCCGCATTTGTTTTTGAATTGGCTATCTGGGCGATTAGCAGTGATATCACCCCTGATAAAGTTGCACTCTGGATCGGCGATACCGTTCAGATCGTCTTGCAACACTACTGTCATCCAGAAGTAGTTAACGCTGAATTGCCTGATTTTTTGCTGCTACTCGATTGCTACTTAAAAATTACTTTTAAGTCAACTCCAGCCCACCTTGATAGCCAGTGACAATGCGGCCACCATCCTTGAGGATGTGGACTTCTATCTGGTCGCTGGCCCAGGTAATCTGGTCTTGGAAAGCTGGGTTTAACACACGAACCCGTTGATTGCTGGAAGAAACTGGAGAGTTAGGAGAATTAATTGCTAGAGATTGGACAAAAGGGCCGTCAATCAGGATATCGAGTTGTTCTAACAATGCTTGGGAACCTGGCGGCGCAGATTGGGACTGTAGTTGCTTAAGAGTAAACCCAGAAAAAGACATTACATTTAACCCAGCAGCTTTTACCTGACGAGCTAAAGACGCCAGTGCAGTTGCTTGCCAAAAGGGTTCTCCACCAGAGAACGTTACACCCGTGTTGCGAGAATTGCTGAGAATGTTCTCGGCAAGGGTATCAACAGCAATCAATTGGTTAGCTTCAAATGACCAAGAGTCAGTATTAAAGCAGCCAGGACACTCACGAAGACAACCTTGTACCCAGACGACTGCACGACAACCAGGGCCATTAACTTCTGACTGATCAACGTAACCCATAATGTTGAGATAGCCAGAGGGAATTTCCATGAGTGCTAGCGATGGGTCAGTTGGCTTAATTTCCATCTCTTTAACTCCTTTTAGCCGTTGCCTGTTAACCGTTAACTATAGCGAATCTCCAATTAGATAATTGCGACAAGTGGACTGAAACTAATGACTAATCTCTCAAAAACTTTAGGGGATTTTGAAAAGTCCGCTTTAACTGACTAGACTGAAGTTAGTTGCCCAGCTAGCATTGACCGTCTCATACATAGAATCGATGACTCAACAAACTTCTAGAATTTGTATCCTTGGCGGAGGCTTTGGTGGCCTCTACACAGCCTTGCGCTTAAGCCAGTTACCTTGGGAATCTACGCAAAAACCCGAAATTGTTCTGGTAGATCAAAGCGATCGCTTCCTATTTTCTCCTTTACTTTACGAATTACTGACTGGTGAACTGCAAACCTGGGAAATTGCCCCACCCTTTGAAGAACTTTTAGAAGGCACAGGAGTGCGTTTTTATCAAGGGCTTGTCTCTGAAATTGACATCGACGAGCGACGGGTAAATGTACATGAAGGGCCAGAAATCCCTTACGATCGCTTAGTGCTGGCGCTAGGAGGTGAGACACCGCTAGATTTAGTCCCTGGTGCAGCAGCTTACGCCTACACATTCCGTACAATCTCTGATGCCTATCGTTTGGAAGAACGCCTGCGATTTTTAGAAGAATCCGATGCTGATAAAATTCGGGTAGCGATCGTTGGGGCTGGCTACAGTGGTGTAGAGTTAGCTTGTAAGTTAGCCGACAGACTAGGTGAAAGAGGACGCTTTCGGATCATTGAAATCGCTGACCAAATTTTGCGAACTTCTCCAGAGTTTAACCGGGAAGCAGCAAAAAAAGCTTTAGAAGCGCGTGGCGTATTTCTTGATTTAGAAACCAAAGTCGAATCAATAGAGCAAAATACCATTTCTCTAGAGTACAAAAACCAGTTAGACATAATTCCTGTGGATTTGGTAATTTGGACTGTGGGAACCAGGGTTGCGCCCGTAGTCAAATCTCTTCCCCTCAAGCAAAATCAGCGTGGTCAAATCAGCACTACATCCAATCTGCAAGTCCTCGATCATCCAGAAATCTTTGCCTTGGGAGATTTAGCAGACTCTCATGATGCTGAAGGACAGCAAGTCCCCGCCACCGCACAAGCGGCTTTTCAACAAGCTGATTATACTGCTTGGAATATCTGGGCAACTCTGACTAATCGCCCCCTTCTTCCCTTCCACTACCAACAGTTAGGAGAAATGATGGCACTAGGAATAGACAACGCCACTCTCACTGGTTTGGGAATTAAACTAGATGGGCGCTTGGCATCCGTCGCCCGGCGGATTGCCTATTTATATAGATTGCCAACTTTAGACCATCAACTCAAAGTTGGTTTTAATTGGCTAGTCCGTCCGATCATAGAAACACTTTCTCGGTAACTTTAAGGTTGGGCATGGGGCATTGGGCATTGGGCATGGGGCACTTGTACTGAGCATCTCGGCTTGCTTCTCTTCGAGAGGCTGCGCCAACGACTGCGCCCTTCGACGCCGCTCAGGCTAAACTCACCACAAGTCGCTCGATGGAGCCGGCCTCGTAAAGCCTGCGGCATAGCTACGCTTAGGGCGCAGCCTCTCCAAGAGTTGTATTGGGCATGGGGCAAAACAGTTCCTCTTTTCCGAGGTTCCCAGTTCTGAGTAAAAAAGTGAGATTCCCCACTTAGCACGGGCTAAACCATAGCTATCCGCTAACAGCACTCCTGAGGGGCGTTGGTAAAGAACCAAGACATTTGTGATGATTTGCTTTATTTGCGCCAACCTACTTAGCAGATGTTAAACTGCTAGCCACAGAAGCTCTCTAGCAAGCCAAAATCTAAAATTCAACATTCAAAATCTTCAAACTTTGATGGAACAACCGAAAGTTATTTTGTTAGATGCTGTGGGCACACTCTTCGACGTTAAAGGCAGTGTGGGCGAAGTTTATGGTCAGATAGCCCAGGATTTTGGCGTTACAGTTTCAGCCGAAAGATTGAATACAGCCTTCATCAAAAGCTTTAAAGCCGCGCCGCCGCCGATATTTCTAGATGCAGAACTGCAAGATATTCCCCAGCGCGAGTTTGATTGGTGGCGGATAATTGCCTTGAACACTTTTGAAAGTGCTGGTGTTCTCAAGCAATTTTCTGACTTTTCGGCTTTTTTTAGCGAACTTTACATCCACTTTGGCACAGGGGAACCGTGGTTTATCTATCCTGATGTCTTACCAGCTTTGATCAACTGGCGGCGGTTGGGAGTTACTTTGGGGGTGCTGTCCAATTTCGATTCTCGGATTTACTCAGTATTGCAAAGTTTGGGATTGAGAGAGTTTTTTTCCTCCGTTACCATTTCTACCCAGGTACGTGCAGCTAAACCCGATCCTCAAATTTTTGCCATTGCCTTAGACAAACATAAATGTTCCCCAGAGGCAGCATGGCATATTGGCGATAGCATCATAGAAGACTACCACGGAGCTAAAGCAGCTGGACTCAGAGGCGTTTGGATCAACCGTGGAAAATGAGGGGATACTTTCAATTCAGCAACGCCAAATTTTTAAAGTGGAATCCCAGGGTGTATCAGTCAACAATTTCAAGCACATTTGTTTAAAAACTGTTTGGCAACAATTGGACTCCAAAGCACAAGCAACACAACTCCAGAACCTAAAATCAAGAACTGAATCTTGTTTGCAAGTCTTTGTTCGGTGTAGACGGAATTATTAACCTGCGTCCAGGGTACTAAAGTTTTGCCCCAAACCAAAAAATCATCAATTACTAGCAATAACCCCAAAGCATAGGACTTTTCCTCACCCCATACTAGCGGTAATCCCAAAATTTCAATGATAGCGAGCGTACTCTCAAACAACTGAGTATCTTGATAAGCATGTGCTGGAGCAATGCTGACAATTGTACTGGTTGGGGCAATGCCAAAGATAAGTGGCCCAGAGTCAACATCTGCGTGGCCATCAACGTTGACGGGATACTCCCTCACGGGGAAAAAGCCTAAGACTGAGGGAACAAACTGTTTGCGAAACTGAGCATACTGCTGTTTTGCAAACTTTGAATCTAATTCTAGTAGAAACGGCAAAAGATAGACTTGACTGGTACCTCGTGCGCCAATCTTAATTTCACCAGTCACAGCGTCAATTTTGTGAGGAATTAAATTTGTTTGTGGATCAAGATGCTGGCGAGTATAGCTAACCCAACGCTGAATTACTGGCTGATAATTACTATCAAACAATTCATCGTGCAAAGCTAAAGATGCTAAAGCTACGGTTTGGTCACAAGGCCAAGCTTGTCCGGGATAAGCATCAATGGTTACAGTGGGACTTTTTGTAAACGCTTGGGCTAACTCTTGAGATTGGGCACGAAATTGAGTAATATCTTGGAGCGAGCGCTCTTTTGGTGACTGAATTTTTAATAGTCCACCCAACAACCGATTACTCCAACCTAAATAAAAGACGCCATTGGCAACTTGGGTATCTGCTGTAAAAGGTGCGCGTCCTTCGGGTGTATCTACTTGAGATAAAACCCAACGCACCTCTTGAATTGCTTGTTGGCGAAGAGGTTCGGACTTTGAAGACAAAGCAACATTCACCCAACTGTAACCATAGACTATATGGCTAAAAAACCATCCTTCTGGGAAAAACGCCTGCATCGTTTTTCCTTCACCTGCATTTAACCGTCGTTTGATGTTCTTTAATTGCATTAGTGCATCAGGACTAAGTTGTCCAGGTGCATAATCTTTGGCTGACACTGTTAACAGGCAAAAATTAACTCGGAGTACAAATAAACTTATAGCAATAGTTAAGAAGACATAAGTCCAATAGCCAAATTTCTGCAATCTACTCATATTAATTATCTATAACAGATTATTTATACTGTAATTTCTCAAACTGTCATGAGAAATAAGGGAGATGGTGAAGAGTTAGGGACTTGCAAGTAAAAAAATATCCCATCCCTGCGGGACGCTACACGAACGCTTTTATGGCAGGGGAGCAGAGGGCACTTAGCTGGGGGATGGAACATCGTTTTTATTCCAGAAATTGGATAATTTATTTTTTGGAGTTCCCTTAGAACTTGAAGCATCCACCTCAGAGACTCATTCATCCACCTCAGATACTCATTCATCCACCTCAGATACTCATTCATCCACCTCAGAGACTCATTCATCCACCTCAGAGACTCATTCATCCACCTCAGAGACTCATTCATCCACCTCAAAGACTCGTTCATCCACCTCAAAGACTCGTTCATCCACCTCAGAGACTCATTCATCCACCTCAAAGACTCATTCATCCACCTCAAAGACTCATTCATCCACCTCAGATACTCAAAATCCCCATTCCCAATGCCCAATTCCCAATACTTCTCTACGAGAGGCTGCGCCAACGGCTTACCTCGGCTCCGGTTCCATCGAGCGAAGTCGAGATGCTCGGCACAAGTCGCCCTTCTCTACGAGAGGCTGCGCCAACGGCTACGCTCAGGACAAGCTCAGTACAAGTGCCCAATGCCTAATGCCCAATGCTGCCCTAACACTCGTATGATCAAAATATCAGGAAAACATAACAGCCAGATTTTTACCGCAAAACATGGGCAGTATTTGGGAAATCGATTTTTACTCCCGTCCAATATTGGACGCTAATCAGAAAAAAATTTGGGAAGTCTTAGTCTGCGAAAGTCCCTTGGATATCAGCACAAAAGCAGATTCTTTGTTTCGCTATGCTGAATATTGTCCTAGTACCCAGGTAAATTCGGGCTGGTTGCGGACAGCATTACAGGAGGCTATTAACCAAGCTGGAAAAGCACCAATTAAAATCCGCTTTTTCCGCCGCCAAATGAACAACATGATTACTAAAGCTTGCCAAGACTTGGGCATTCCCGCCCAGCCTAGCCGCCGCACTTTGGTTCTTAACCAATGGTTAGAACAGCGGATGGAAGAAGTGTATCCTCAAGAACCAGGGTATCAGGGGGGGACTAATCCCTCAGTCCGCTTAGAAAAACCTTTGCCGCAACGTTTACCAGATGCTTTGGAAGGACAGCAGTGGGTATTTGTTACCTTAGATGCTGCGGATTTTGCAGATATGCCAGAGTGGGAGATTGGCTTTGGTGAAGCTTTCCCCCTAGAGTTGGCGCAAGTTCCACCCGAAGCCCGTATTCCTGGGATTTTGATTTTCTCATCTAGAGCGTTGCCCTTGGCAGGCTGGATGTCTGGTTTGGAGTTGGCTTTCTTAAAATTTGACAGCAGCGAAGAGGCGAGATTGCTTTTAGAAACTGGTGTAACTGAAAGCTGGATTGTGGCAAATATCAAAAAACCTCAAATCTTAGCAGAAGCCAAAGGTTTTGAAGAAGCCAAGCAAAAAGCTAACGGGGTGCATTTCCTCGGTGTCCAGTCTGATCCCAAAGCAGAATCTTTTGCTGGTTTTTGGCTGTTGCAAGAGGTTAACCTCTGAAAATGGGGAATGGGCAGGAATGACTAATGACTAATGACTGAAAATAGCGATCGCTAAGATCCGTCAAGACATGGCGATGATTTGGGATAATTAACTGCGTCCATCAGCGTTGCTCTGCGGTTCCAAATCGCAACTGCAAAGACACGCTGATGATTTTTTGATAATTATCTGCGTCCATCAGCAAAAAGTGCGATCGCACTTTCAAGAGACAGTGTTGATATGCGGTTCAAAATCCACAATGCACTAAGGGTCATGGTTTCTGAAAATTTGTCACAAGATACACTAGCCGAACAGTTGCTGGAACTAGCGATAAAATCTGGAGCCGAAGCTGCTGAGGTGTATCAGTCGCGATCGCTTTCTCGTCCAGTGTTTTTTGAGGCAAACCGACTCAAACAGCTAGAAATTAACCAATCTGAAGGCACAGCATTGCGGCTTTGGCGAAACGGGCGTCCGGGACTCACGGTGGCTTACGGTTCTGTCCTCGCCGAAGTAATGGTAGAAAAAGCTCTGGCACTAAGTCAACTAAATCAACCAGAAACAGTAGAATTAGGCTCTAACTTTCAACCCTCCTACCCAGATTTAGGGGAAAGTGTGCCGATAGAGATTTTGGTAGACTGGGGCAAAGAAGCGATCGCACTCATCCGTGATGCCAATGCCGATGTTGTATGCAATGGTGACTGGGAATGTGATGTTGAAACCACCAGACTAATCAATACCAAAGGTTTAGATTGTCACTACACTGACACTACCCTCAGCTGCTATGTATCAGCAGAATGGGTGCGTGGCGATGATTTTCTGAATGTTTCCGATGGACAAACTCAGCGAGGGGAACTCCACCCTGAGAGATTAGCTAATCAAATTTTACAACGGTTAATTTGGTCCAGAGAAAATATCTCACCTCCGACTGGTCGCGTCCCGATTTTGTTCACTTCTAAAGCTGCGGATATGCTTTGGAGTACTGTGCAAGAAGCTTTGAATGGTAAGCGAGTTTTAGAAGTAGCTTCGCCTTGGGCAGAACGTTTGGGGAAGCAAGTAGTTGCATCCAGCCTCACCCTCTACCAAGATCCAGAAGCCGGCCCTTACAGTTGTCCTTTCGATGATGAAGGCACTCCGACTCAATCTTTAGTATTTATTCAAAACGGGACTTTGCAGCATTTTTATGGCGATCGCACCACCGGAGTCCAACTGGGTACTGACACCACTGGAAATGGTTTTCGCCCTGGTTTAGGTAGCTATCCCACTCCTGGTTTATTTAATTTTCTCATCCAGCCAGGTTCGGCATCACTACCAGATTTAATTAAACAACTAGATGATGGCTTGATTGTGGATCAAATGCTGGGTGGTGGCGGCAGTATTTCTGGAGATTTTTCAATCAACGTTGATTTAGGCTACCGCGTGCAAAATGGTCACGTCATTGGGCGCGTTAAAGATACGATGGTTGCAGGTAATGTCTACACAGCCCTGAAGCAATTGGTTGCACTGGGCAACGATGCTGATTGGAATGGTTCTTGTTATACTCCATCTCTGATAGTAGAAGGGCTATCCACCACGGGGAGAAGCAATTAAATAATTCGTAATGACGCTACGCTAACGTAATACTCGCCAGAGGCGAGAAGCAAGCTACGTAATTCGTAATTGAAGACAGTATTTGTGTAGTCCAATACACTTGGGTTAAGGCTTTATCCTCCTTTTTCTTGCTTAAAAATGAGGGGATTAAGAGACTTGTAAGCCGAAGTCCAAAATCTAAAATCCAAAATTGGTATGAATCAGCACTTTTGCACCTGGTGGCAGCCTAGAAGAGGTTTAGCGATCGCCGAAGCTTGTGTGATCGGTCTGGTTGCTGCCCTATCTGCGGTGTTCCTGAAAGTGGGATCAGGATTGCTGGGGACATGGCGAGTCCATAGTACCCACCTGTTACCAGCATGGCTAGCACTACCGGCAATTGGTCTTATTTTGGGGTTTGTAGCTGGATGGTTGGTGGAAAGGTTGGCACCAGAGGCTTCTGGTAGCGGTATTCCGCAAGTCAAAGCAACTCTAGCCAATGTGCCTGTGACAATTCTCGATCCCAGAAATTCCCTTTTTCCTGCTATTGGGTATTTTGGCAGGGTTGTTGGGTGCATTGTTTAATCGCGGCTTAATATTTAGTATTAAATTCTATAGAAAATTACACATTAGCTTACCACTGCGGGTAGCTTTAGCTGGATTTACCTCTGGTGTGATCGTGGCAATGCTCCCGGCATCCTTTCGTGATAATACGGGATTACGGGAGTCCTTAATTACTGAAGGTTCCCATCCTACCGTAGCAGCGATCGCCTTTGGGGCCCAGTTCATCCTCACACTGATAGCATTTGGTTCAGGAGCGCCGGGGGGATTATTTGCTCCCAGTCTGATTTTGGGTTCTTGTTTAGGACACATCATCGGTGTATCTGAGTTATATATCACCGGAGTGGGTTCTCCTACTACTTACGCGTTAGCGGGTATGGGTGGATTTTTTAGCGCCGTTTCCAAAGTGCCAATCACAGCAATTGTGATTGTGTTCGAGATGACTACAGATTTCAATCTGGTGCTACCTTTGATGATTGTTTGTGTAGCAGCTTATCTGGTTGCGGATAAGGTAGTGCCTGGTTCGCTTTATGAGAAACTTTTGGAGTTAAAGGGCATCACTCTCGCTAAAGAAGTTCCTATAGAGGGGGCATTAACTAAGTAAAAGATGTAATGCAAAAACGGGTGGAAACTCTAGATGCAGAGATGAGCTTGGAAGAAGCAATGCAGTCCTTAGCCTGTTCCCATCATCGCGGTTTCCCGGTGGTAGAAGATAGCAAGTTAGTAGGAATTGTGACGCAAACAGATTTGCTGAAAATCCGCGAGAGTGCAAACCACACGCTTGGCGAACGTAATCTAACCGATATTTTCCTAAAAGAAATAATGACGCCTGTGCCGATGACAGTAACACCAATTCACACCTTGGGGAACGTACTGTATTTACTCGATCGCTATCAAATCAGTCGCTTACCAGTGGTGGACGGACGAAAACTAATTGGGATTATTACCCGTGCAGATATTATTCGGGCACAAGCAGATCATCTCAATTGTGAAAACGGGACTTTTAAACTGCGACCAGAACCTTCATATGTAGTTTACCAAACGCGATCGCCCAGCACCGGCACTGGTAGATTATTAGTGCCAGTAGCTAATCCCGAAACAGCGGCTATTTTATTACAAATGGCAGCAGCTATTGCCCGCGATCGCCATTATGAAATAGAGTGTGTGCAAGTAATGCTGGTGTCGCGCCACAGTTCCCCATCAGAAATCACAGGTAAGAACGGCAAAAAGTCGCCGCTTGCTACGACAGGCGGAAGTCTTAGCAAAAAAATGGCAAATTCCCCTGCACACGCAGATTCGAGTTACTCACGATGTATCGGCTCAATAAATAGGGGGAGCCAAGAAAAATAAGGAATGTTAGGAGACAGAACATAATAAAATATCAGACATGACGCAAAAGCTAGATTCGAGTAAGAAAACGGGAGAAGAGATACTGCAAGCCATCGAGCCAAAAGAAATTGCAGACGAATCAATGCGTCGAACAATAGAAATATTACTGAACCTCATAGAGCAATTACAAGCAGAAGTAAAAGAATTACGAGCAGAAAATCAACAGTTAAAAGATGAAAATAACCGCCTGAAAGGAGAAAAAAGTCAGCCAGACATCAAAGCCAACAAGAAAGGGGATGCCAAAAATCACTCATCAGAAAAAGAACGACAGACCCTAAAAAAGCACAGCAAAGGCAGTAAGAACGGGACGATTAAAATAGATAGAGAAGAAATACTGAAATACCCCCAAGACAAACTGCCAGCAGACGCAGAATTTAAAGGTTATCAAGAAGTAATCATCCAAGACATCACTCTCTTAACGGACAACATATTATTCCGGAAAGAAAAATACTACTCATCATCAGTTGGAAAAACCTATTTAGCCGAACTTCCTTGTGGTTACGAAGGGGAATTCGGGTCTGGAATCAAAACCTTAGTGATTAGTCTGTACTACGGGGCGGCACGTTTGCGGGGGAAGCTTCCCCCGCAAAGCTGCCTTGGTAACATGACCCAAGGCAAATTATTAGAGTTTTTAGAAGATATTGGGATATCCATATCAGCAGGATATTTATCGAACCTACTAATTAAAAACCACGTTGATTTTGAAAGCGAGAAAACAGAAGTATATGCGTCGGGACTAGAGAGCAGTCCTTGGCAACACTTAGACCAAACAGGTGCGCGGGTGGGTGGGGTGAACTACACCACTAATGTAGTGTGCAACCCTTTATATACAATCTACTCGACTACTGCCAATAAAGACCGATTGAGTGTAGTGAAAGTATTGCAAAACGGACGAGAATTAGAGTTAATTCTCAATTAGTTTTCATTTTTATAGAACGTAATAAAGATTCATTTCCTCGATGTGCTGAGACTGTAGCTCACTTTCTAGAACAGCGATCGCCATGCTTTTTACAGGTTGGTGCTGATAGTAGGCATGAACTTTATGAGCCAGATCATTGGCAGGAAAGTAAGTGAAAAAGTCATTAAAATTTTCTAAATAGTAGTAGATTTTTCGGGATGGATTGGCTGTTGATAGCCCGATGTAAATCCAGTTACAGATTGGTAGAAGCTTCAAGACTGTTGGCGAGAGGACTTGCATTAATCGTTGTTGTACATTGGGCTGCTGCCACTCATATTTATTAAAGCGGGGATAAAGCTCGATGTTGCTTTCGCCCTTAAAGCCAAAATCGAAACCCATGTGCAGAGAGTTTTTAATCAGCAATGTTCGTGCATCTGCTTCTAGATTCTTCCCAATATAGGTTAATCGCCAGTTCTTGTTTCTCTGGATAATCTTTAACAGTCAGACCAATGTCTAATGATGACTCTGCAGGGTCTCTAGGCAGATCAACACCAAACATGAACTTGCTAATTTTGCTGATATCAGAATCAACCGTAAGGAATCTATCAATTAGTGAGTAATTTAGATCAACATCAATTCTTGAATTGATTTGATCAAAGAAGTCAATTATTACACCTAGTTGGGTTGTGTTTTCGAGCTTGAATCCCAAACTAAACCGCGCAAAATAGATTCGATCTGCTTTAACTTTACACCCGGCTTCTAGAAAACACCCCTCTGCGATTTTCTCAATTTTTGCAACAAAAGATTTGAAGAGTTCTAATCCATTTAGATTCTTAATCTCAAAAGCTTGTTCATGCTTGGAGATGAACTGTAGTTTTTGAGGCAGTATATTCATTTTTATCACTCCCCATTTCAACTTATCAATGAAAAGTCATGACCGGAAAAAAGCGCAATTTTCAGACTGGGTATGCTTATCACATTTTCTCAACGTCACAGTAGCTTAACGGAAAGGTGAAATACAGCCAAACTGCATAGTTGTTGGCGAAGCCTGCCTAAGGCTTAGATATGAGTTGACAAGCGGTGACGCTAAGCTGTCGCGTCTTTAATTTTCTAGAGTGTCCTCGTTGCAATAAGGGTTCCAGAACATCAAAAGTGCAAGTTATATACGCGACAGCTTAGTACATAAATCAGGGACTAGGGAAGTATAAGTACGTAGGGAATTTTACTACTCTATCAATGCGTAAGTCCTAAGTAATTGTTTTTTGGAACCGTTCACAGAAACTTTAAAGCAAGATCAGTATCTTTGCTGTATCAGTGGTTAGCGTCAAACACGCAACACGACGCAAAACCACGATGACGAATGAGAAGAAGACGGTAGTACAGATGAATTAGAACCAAGTAGGAACATCATCATCATCCTCCTCTCCATCACTTACTTCTTCCGGATCGTGCCTCCCCGTATCGTCTAAACCTCTATAAGAACTGTCTACAGCGGCAGCAGGTGCTAAGATCCACGAGTCGCCAGCATTTTCCACGGTAGTTATATAACCATCGTACTTTATATCGGGAGCTAGGCTTTGATTACTGTAGGAGATGTTGGTGATGCGAACGCGATCACCATAGCGAATTAGACCTGTATCGCCATCAGCTTTAGTAATCTGCCAGCTCTGTTTATCCTCATCATAGCCATCTTGCCAATAGTAACAATCATGGCTATCCGCAAAAGCCCCCAAAATATTATTGTTGCCCATTGCTGATTCTGTCGTTCTGATTTTGATGCGGCTGTTGGCTTGAACCTCGCCATTGCCGCCCACAAGTTCAAGTTTTATTACTTTTTTTTTCTCTTGGCTCAACTTCGGCCAGTTGTAGCGTCCTTGTTCAACCGCAATCAAGTATTTACTGCTCTCATGCTTGATATAGAAGGTATCACCAAACTTAACGACATCTTGATTAGACATGAGCATGTTCTCCTAATTAATTATACATTTGTGTTGCCAAAACTTATCCAGAAACAGCAAAAGTTTTCTTAACGACCTCAACAATCCACCGAAAAACATCCATCATCCAACGCATAAAGTCTTCTCCTCGATCCCCACCATCCATCTAAATCGTATGTAAGCGATTGGTGCGACAGTCCAGATGATGAACTCGGTTCAGGAGCTTTTGGCTCCAGTGTGCCCTAGAAGCGAAGCGCATATAACGTATTGGTGACTGACATTAGTGATTGTCATTATTTGTAAGTACTGCTTCTTACGAGACATTCTCCCACTTTTTGTGCAAAGTAAAATGGTATCGGCTCCCCCTATTTATTGAGCCGATACCTCACGATGTCGCGCAGGCAATCTTGGAGACAATCAACGAACAACACATCGACCTAATTTTAATGGGATGGAAAGGTAGCACATCTACCCCTGGTCGGATTTTTGGCAGCGTTGTAGACACCCTAATTCGCCAAGCCACTTGCGAAGTAGTGTTAGTAAAATTAGGCACTACAGTGCAATCAACACTTCATTCTCAGCCCTCCTTCAATCGCTGGCTAATCCCGATGGCTGGTGGCCCCAATTCCCCGCTAGCGATTAAATTGCTCCCGGCTTTAATTACATTGGGAAGTAAACCGCAAATTCGCCTGACACAAGTGTTTAAGCCATCTGAACCAAAATCAGATATGTCAGTTTTTGAAAAACCCATCCGCCATTTGATGCGTCGCTGCCAATTGTCCAGTACTGTAGTTGCTCTCCCAGTCCAAGCTAATTCAGTAGCGGAAGGTGTGATTAACCTAGTGAAAACCGAAGGTTACGATGTTGTAGTTTTGGGAGCTTCGCACGAGGGATTGTTGCAGCAGGCGATTCAAGGTAATATTCCAGAAGCGATCGCCTCTGGTGTAGAAAGTACAGTGATTTTGGTTAGGGGTGCAATTAACAGTTAAGGGACTGACAAAAAATAAATTATCCAAAATTATTTGCACATTTGTAGGGGATCTTGGCCTTGCGCCCCTACGATGGGATGTTTTTTTAACTGGAAGTCCCTAATAATAAAATATACTAATAATCAAAGCAATAATTATTGGTATTAGGATTGGAATAGCAACTATAAGTCCCCACTTCCCAAACTTAATTTCCTCACCCTCAGATTTTAAAAACGCAATCCAACCTATAACTCCCATCAAAATCCAAATACACCCAAAAACAAGAAATATAATAAATACTGAATCTTCCATTTTTTTCCAATTATATGTATACAAAAAAATGTAAACATACAAACAAAGCCTGCATTGGCAGGCTTTACCCATAATTATCTTTATAACTTATGCCAAATTACAACACAACTCCTTATTAAGGAGCTGTGTAAAAATAACATGAACAATTTTCACGTAAAAGCTATATTTAGCAACCCATTCCAAATCAAATTTGTACAACTTATTTTTACATGCTGCCTACAAGTTAGAACGGGAGCCAGAAGAGCCTACCACATTAGAGTCACCATTACCTACAATATCATCGCCTCTGCGGCTCTTGCGACCAAATAAACCAAATAAACCGAGCAAGCCCAGTAAACCCCAATCACCATCCCGATGATTTCCGTCAGTAGCAGTGCGACCTGTAGTAGTATCTGTAACACTAGAATCAGGAGTGGTTGTTGTCTGAGCAGAAGCAGGTAGAACTGTGGGCAACGTAGCCAAACTTAAAGCTAGAACACTACTTCCCAGAATTTTAGAGACATTAAAGCGTTTCACGATCACATTCCTCAGTTAAATTGTTCTAAATAATAATTAAAGTATATTAAATTATGACAGCGCCAGCATCAATCTTTAGCTGCAAATATAAATCTGCTTAAAGTTGCATTTGTGATCAGCCAAATAAGCATTTTGGTATACATATAGATTCCGATGCATGACAAATTAGGCAATAGTGTAGTTAGCGATCGCATTAAAGCTAGCTCGATTCCAGAAGGGAAAATATTTATTTTTAAAACCAAAAATTACGTCTTCAGGGATGACAGATGCCGATAAGTAGAAAGCAATATTTCCGCAGCTATCGCCTCTGGTTTAAAAATCCAGTGATTTTGGTCAGGGGTGGGCTTAATAATTAAAAAATTGGAATCCACATGAACTCGGTAAATACAGATTGACTATCTTCTGATAATTTAGATTATTTGAAACTATCGCTTTATGTCGAATAAAAAACCTGGCTGCTCAGATCCCAAACCTTGTTTTGACTACGTATCAAACCAATCGTCTGTTTTTCATCGGCTGCACATTTCAGGGGCAAGTTGCTGCCCACCAGCAGCTATTTGACAACCCAATAGGTTGATCTGACTTTTCACGGTATCTGGAAAACCTCACTTCTATTTCTCTCTCCTAAAAGGAGGAGCCACTGCGCCCTTGCGCTCTGCCAACTTGTACCCCTGCGGGGAAGCAAGCTACGCGCAGCGTCTCCCCTTCTCCCAAAGGGAGAGGCTAGCGCCAAGGGAGAAGCATGTGGCGTCAGAGACTTTGAACTTTCCCCCTTCCCGCGTCGGGAAGGGGGTTAGGTTTTTCGTGGGCTTTTTCAGATGGCGTGAAAAGTAAGATAGGTTGATATATAGCAAACAACAGTATATATTTGAACACACGTTATCAAAATTTGGCGCTTTGATAATTTGCTGCCACCAGAAAGATATTTATGAGCAAAGCGATTCTCTTAAACAGACATTTTGCGATCTTGGGGGTTGGGTGATTTAAAACGATGGCAAATTGCGTGTTTTAGTTTAAGTTGACACCAATGCACATCTATGCACCCCGATGCAATTCAGGATGATTCCTCCTCACTGAGACAACCGCCAAATCTTAATAGTATTGTCCTCACTACCACTGACAAGGGTCTTGCCATCAGGACTGAAGGCGACGGATGTCACAGTGTTGGTGTGCCCTGCCAATGTGAGAATTTCCTCTCCTGTGGCTGGATTCCAGAGTTTAATGGTGCGATCGCGGCTACCACTAGCAAGAATTTTACCATCGGCACTGAAGGCTACGGATGTGACAGTGTTGCCATGTCCCGCCAGTGTGCGAATTTCTTTTCCCGTAGGTAGATTCCAAAGTTTGATGGTGCGATCGCGGCTAGCACTGGCTAAAGTTCTCCCATCTGGGCTAATTGCTACGGTTGTTACTGTTTGAGAATTTCCTTCTAGTGTGCGGATTGGGTATCCCTTTGTTAGATTCCAGATTTTGATAGTTTTGTCAAAACTACCACTGGCAAGAATCACACCATCGGGGCTGATGGCTACTGAGCGCACCCAAAATGTATGCCCTGCCAGTGTCCGAATTTGCTCTCCTGTTGCCAAATCCCAGATTTTGATCGTGTTGTCATCACTGGCAGTAACTAGAGTCTCGCTATCAGCACTGATGGCTAGGGCATGAATTGAGTCAGAATGCCCCTGCAAAGTGCGAATTTGCTTTCGCGTTGTCAAATTCCAAATTTTGATGGTGTTATCATCACTACCACTAACCAGAGTTTTGCCATCTGGGCTGATGACTACGACATTTACCTGCTGAGAATGCGCGTTGAGTAAAGAGATTGCTTTTCCGGTTGCTAGATTCCAAAGTTTGATGGTGCGATCGCCGCCACTGCTGGCAATGGTTTTGCCATCGGGGCTGATGGCGACAGATAAAACCGAGTTTCCATGTCCTTGGAGGGTGTTAGCTAAGGAAACCTTTGCCAAGGTAATCTTTGACGGTTGACCTAAAAGCGCTTCATCTTTGCCAGGGCTATTGTGCTGAAGCCTAGAGACTAAACTGGTCTGAATCCGGCGAAAATGTTTATACCAAGATTTTTGGAATCCGAACAACAGAATCAAAGCACTTAGCAAAATTAAAATTCTCAGTAAGGGATAACTTTTTGGTAAATATGGGGCCTTAGTTGGTGGTATTTTTCCAGAGGATTTCCCGGCTGGTGGTAGTGCGAGGAGTTGTTTTGGAGTCAAGTCTCTGAGGACTTCATCGGCTGACTGGTAACGTTGCTGGATGTCTTTTTTCAAAAGCTTGTCGATCACAAAATCCAACTCCGGATTTAATGGACTCCGCAAATATTGCCGCCAATTACTCACCCAGGCGTACCCAGATTCCATCCACAACTGAAAGGGGGAATTTCCCGTTAGCAGATGAAAGCAGGTAGCCCCTAAACCGAATAAGTCACTGGCGGGAAAAGCTTTACCATCTCTAATCTGTTCTAGGGGAGAATAACCATGCGAACCAATGGATGTACCAGATTTCTGCTGAACTCTGGCGGTGAATTGCTTTGAGGAACCAAAATCAATCAGACTTAATCGCCCATCACTTTTATGGCGGATAATATTTTCTGGCTTGATATCCCGATGAATGACTTTGCGATCGTGGATAAATTTGAGGATGGGCAGTAAATCTAGCAAAATAGATTGAATTTCACTAGCTTTATACGCCTTGCGCTGTTGCAACTCCTTTAACAAATTCTCCCCATTGATAAACTGCTGCACTAAATATAGGCAGCCATCTTGATCAAAGTAAGCTAGCAAAGTCGGAATTTGGGGATGTTCCCCAAGGTCTTGTAGTCGCTGCGCTTCTTCTGCAAACAACTCCATCGCCTTTTTTTGCGACCAAGTTCCTTGGAATTTTGGAGCTAATTGCTTGATAACACAGCGTTCATTGAGTTTATCTACGTCTTCTGATAGATAGGTTCTGCCAAATCCCCCCTCATCTGAAAGGACTCGGATGACACGGAAGCGATTTCTTAAAAGTGACACCAATGGGGTGCTACAACTTTGGCAAAACTTCTTTCCATTGGGATTCAGGGGATTTGGGCAATCGGGATTTAAGCAGCAGATCATGATCTGACAGGCGCGACTGCATGACAACTTAGGCTAAGTTTGCCCCTAACTTTCCCTTAAGAAAATTGACTCTCGCTTACTTGTGGTAGAAAACCCTGTCTGGGGATTGGGGAATTACTTATATCGTTAGCGTTTGTAAATAGTAGTCAGTCTTCCTTATCTGTGGAAAACTACGAGAGCCATAAGATTAATTATTCTCTCGATTATATAATAATCTGAATAGAAATTTTTTCTGAAATGTTAGCCCTAGTAATTTTGCTTGTATATTGGCAGGCGACAAGTGACTAAGTATTAAGTTAAACCCTGATTAATTAACCATTACTGACTATGAAATCTAGTCAAAATGCTTACTAAATTTGTTTTTAATATTTTAAATCGCCCATGATTAATTATTCTTTTGATACCTTAGCCAAATAAAGCTTCAACTTAATTCTGTCACCTTGTTTACTTGAGCTTTGCTCTCCATTTCCGAATAGCACTAGCAGTTCTGGCGACAGGTGGTATGTATACATCAGGAGTTTCCTGAAAATTTTCGTGTTGTATAATACTTTTATTATTTAATTTTTGGGTAGTTAGACAGTTTGCCAAAGTAGGCAAATAGCTTTTCTTACTTAAAGCTTTCATCACTTCATCGGCAGTCTTAAACCGATCATTTAACGTAACTTTCACCATTTTTCCTAAAATATGAGCGAAACTGTCGCTAATATTTACCTCTTTTTCCCAGCATATCTCACCAGAATTCGCGTCGTACTCAAATTCTAAAGGACTTTTAGCAGTCAACATATAAATACAAGTTATACCCAGTGCATAAATATCACTGGCATAAACTGGATGTAGAGAAAACTGTTCTGGTGGTGCAAATCCCCTAGTCCCAATAAAATTGGTGTGTGCAGCTTGATTGATTGAGTTTTCACAAACATCAACTAATTGCTCTTTCACCGCACCAAAATCAATCAGCACTACCCGCCCATCATCCTCACACCGCAATAAATTTTGGGGCTTAATATCCCGATGAATTACACGATGTTGATGAAGATACTGTAATACTGGTAATAATTCTTGTAAAAACTGTTTAACTGAGGTTTCACCTTTGGGCCCAGTTTGCCGCACTTCTCGTGCCAAAGTCAAACCCGGTACGTATTCTTGAATTAAGAAAAACTCTCCATTCGCCTGAAAGTAATCTAATAACATGGGAATTTGCGAATGACTACCGAGTTGACCCAAAGTTCTTGCTTCTTTTTCAAAGCGCATACATGCCCTTTGCCAACTTTGCGGATTAGTCACTTTCGGACAAAGCTGTTTAATAACACACAGGGGCTTCCCAGGTAATAGGGTATTTTTGGCTAAAAAAGTGATGCCAAAACCACCTCTACCCAAAATTTGCAATATTTCATAGCGATCGCGAAATAGCTTCTTGGAACCACACATCTGACCAAGTTGAGTTTGCTGTGAAATGCTCTCTTGAGAATTTGTTATTTTCTGATAAAAGCGATTCATTAGTATAGGATATTTACTCTGACATGTCTCTAATTTTACGATAAATATTTCTTGGTAACAGTAAAATTACTGCATCTTCGCTAAATCCTCATTACTTTTCTGTTAAAAATTCAAAAAGCAAAAATAAATTTTTGTAGAACTTACGGATTGACAAGAAAGAATTAAATATGTTTTCCAAAAATCTTTGCAACACATGAATCGACTGTAGGGGCGCAACTTTGCCGACCTTTAACAAGGGGATTTTGCCCCTTGTTAAGCCCCAAGTCTTGTTAATTGAGATGGTAGCTAGATTTACACGCCCACTGGACTAATACTGATTACCTGTGAGGTTACATAGAACAAGGGAATTTTGCCCCAAGTCTTACCAAGCGTGATTTTGTGCAGTTTCACAAAGAATTGGTATAAGTATTTTGTGAAAAGCTATAACACCAAGGGTAGTGAGTTCTAAGGCACCTCAATGGGAATCAAAGCATTTTCTGGTAAGTAGTTGGAAAAATGCCCTTCATCCGCAAGCACCAAAATCAGGCGCAACGGATAATCTGGCGGAACTTGCAAGTCTGCCCACGGCACTGCCAACTCTAAACAACTATTTAAAGCTACTTGAGCGCGGCTGAAACGGGGATGCCATTGACAATTGTCTCCAGCTTCCCGAAACTGAATCGATTGTGTCAGCAAGTTAATTTCCAAAAGATGGTGGAAAAGGTAATTAAGTGGGGCTGCATCTGGTAAATCTGCCAAGGGAACTGGGCTGTTGACCATTGTTTTTTCTGGATAAAACCAGAGCAGATTCAACTCTGTTGGCAAATCCTGCCCTGGTGCAGCGCCACTTTTAAAGTCCAGCCGCAAATAAAAATTGAGGTGATCTACCCCATACCAAAGTCGCTGGATGACACTGCTATTGTGCATCGTCCCCCGCGCCCCACCGATTTCTATGCGTCCAGCTTTGTCCCAGTCTTGTTCATCACCCTTACCATCGATGACGGGATGAATAAACCCTTGTGGGGTGTGGTTTCCCTGTGCTTCGTGGATTTCCACTGGTTGCTTGAGATAGGGCGGTACAGGTTCATTTAATGCCTTGTAAATGCCAAACAGATGTTCTCGAAATAACTGGTCAAAGATGGCATCTTGATTTGAAGAGTGTCCTGTACCAAACCACCAAAACCAGTCAGAACCCTCTGCGGCATATAATGCTTCCCAGGCTTCTGGGTTGTTTTCTTCCGTCGCTTCGGGATGACTTGCCAACAGCTTCCTGGCTTCTGTCAAGTAATCCCAAGCACGATTTTTGGCAGGATCGCCGATCCAAGTGGTGAAGCTGCCATCCACCCAAGAACCGCTATGTAGTTGCCCTCCGGGAATAGTGGCTGTGGCTGGAAATTCTTCCAGAAATTCGGAGACGGTGACGAGTTTGAGGTGGGGTTCATCGCTCAAACTTTGATACAAAGCTTCTAGGAAGGGTTTGCCGTCTTGGGGATAAAATTCCCAGCAATTTTCCCCATCCAAAGCGATGGTAACTAGCCAAGGTTGTTCACTTTGACTATCTCTTTGCATTTTAGCGATCGCTTGTAAATGTCCCACTAAGTCCGCTGCTGCCTGTTTTGCTGGCATCGCACTGTAGGTAAAGCCAATCAAATCTGATAATCTGTGGTCACGAAACACAATTGACAAGTCGCCCTCTGCGGTTTGCAGGCGATACGGTTGGTACAACAGTTCTGGTTGCTGCACATTCCCCGCCCCATCCCGATGAAAAAACTGTTTCAGCGTCCACCCTAAGACGGCTTCATCTGAGCATATCCACTTAAATCCTTGGTTAATAATATCTGGAAGTATCTGTGGACTTACTGACTGTTCCGAAGGCCACAAACCACGAGGGATCTGTCCAAAGCGTTCTTTATAGAAGTTCCAAGCTTTCCGCAAGTGGCGGGGAATATCTTCTGCCCACTGAAATCGCTGCTCAGGTAGTATCATATTGGGCACAGCTACCCGACCAGAGTTGGTATCAGCTAGCAAGGGCAAAATCGGGTGAGTGTAAGGCGTGGTGGTAACTTCTAGCTGCCCCGCCTCCTGCATTTTTCGATGTTGGGGGATAATGCGGCTGAGGATTTCTCGCTGTTTGGAATAAATGCGCTGGCGATCGCTTAAAGTAAAATTCCGTCCCTGTTTTAACCAAGCAGCAATTTCCGGGTCATCCCAAAAGAGCGGATCGATCCAAGCCAAATTGTGCCAAGCTAGCAAATCACCATAATCTGGCAATTCCCAATTTGCCAAACACCAAGCTTGCCCCTTCTCCTGCCTTTGCTGGTACAACTCGGCATAGCGGGGATGAGGGTCAATCAGGGTGTGGTGATTGGCATCGAAAAAGTGTTGGATAATGAATTCCCGCTGTTGCTGCTTGAGTTGTTCATCTGGTGTCAAGCTGGCTGTGAGATAAGGGTCAAAAGCAGTACCAGCAATATAATCTTCAAGTTGCAATATCAGCGATGGAACTAAATTCACTGTTTGGTGTAACTTAGGATACCGCTCTAAAAGCAATATCAAATCCAAATAATCTTTAGTCCCATGCAAACGTACCCAAGGTAGCCGGTACTGCTGACTCGAAGATAGCGAAACGCCGCTGCCAGGAGATTTGTACAGCGGCTGATGTTGATGCCAGATAAAAGCGATGTAAAGAGGATGGGACATAAGAATAGTTAGGAGTTAAGAATGAGGAGTTAGGAGTTGATTCAAAACTCATAACTCCTAACTCCTAACTCCTAACTTTTACACCACTTGCTCAATTTCTGCAATTTCGGGAATCATTTCCTTGAGGCGGCGCTCAATACCCATTCTCAGAGTCATTGCAGAACTGGGGCAAGAACCACAAGCACCTTGCAACCGCAGTTTTACAACAGGCCCATCGAGTTCTACGAGTTCCACGTTGCCGCCATCAGACATCAGATAAGGGCGCATTTCATCTAAGACTGTTTCAACGTTGTCAATTGTGAGTTCCATACTTTTAGACCTGCTAAGTTAATGATGGGCATTGGGGAGCCACTGCGTTGCCGGAGTTCCCCCGGTTGAGGCAAGTGGCGTCATTGGGCATTAACAATTCGTAATTCGTAATTACTAATGACACTCTCTAGGCGGAGTCGTTGGCGCAGCCTCTCCAAGAGTTGAGGCTGCCTAGAGAGGGCGCCTGATAAAGAAGACAGTAATTACATTGCTGTGAGCCTGCTTACTTTACTCTAGCCTTTAGATTCTGCTTTGCAGTCCAACGAACGCAGGATTTAATGCTCTTAACTATACGTCACCGTAAAAAGGGGTCAAAAATACTATTTTTCGTAAATTGAGTAGAGCAAAGCAAAAGCCAACATTTAGGCGTTTGTTGTGTTTTTTTTCTCAACCCAGCCTATAATTATACAATTTTTTTGTGGACTAAAGACGGAATTCTTTCCAATCTCCAATCCCCAATTTTGTTATTAAATAATAATGTTTAAAACTTCAAACCCAGTATTCTAATGTATCCTAACTCCTAACTCTTAACTCAGCACGGGCTAAACGCCCCGCTACCGCTAACAGCACTGTTTGTTGAGTCGCTATCACTAGATGAAACCATGACTGGCTGTTGATATAGTGGCACTGTAAATGTCACTGTTGAACCAAGTCCTTCGCCCAGACTATAAAAATGTACCTCGCCGCCCATTGCCTCCACTAGCTTCTGGGATATTGCCAGTCCTAAACCTGTACCGCCGTACTGGCGAGTGCGGGAGCCATCCACCTGAGAGAATAATTGAAACAGTTTATCTTGTTTGTCCAAAGAAACACCTATGCCAGTGTCTGCCACACGGACTCTCACCATGCCAGGAAATTCCTGACCTTGAAAGTTCGGCTTCGCTTTTTTTAGTACTAAATCGGCACTGACAGTGACACCACCTTCATGGGTAAATTTGATGGCGTTACCTAGCAAATTGAGCATAACTTGTAGCAATCGTTGGTAGTTGCTTAGGACAATGATTTCATCGGAGGTAGCAGGCATTTGCATCCGGAAGCTGAGGTTTCTCATTTCTGCTTGGGGACGCATGAAACTTTCTACATCACTGAATAGCTCATCTAGCTTGACTGGAGCGTAAACTAGGTCCATTTTGCCCGCTTCAATTTTGGCAATGTCCAAAATGTCGTTGATGATATTCAGCAGATGTATCGATAATTGGTGAGCTTCTGCCAAAAATTGGTTTTGTTCTTCTGGATCATCTGCCATCCCTTCTAAAATCAGCTTCAAAAAGCCGATCATCCCGTTGAGCGGGGTACGAATTTCATGGGATACATTAGCTAGAAACTCGCTTTTGAGGCGGGAAGCTTCTTCGGCTTTTTGACGCGCTGCTTCTAATTCTTTATATAAAGTAGCATGTGCGATCGCAGTTCCCAATTGATCTGCTGCTTCTTTTGCCAGTTCTAATTCCGATTCTGTTAGTGTGTAGCATTCATCCTGCCAAGTCAAGGCAACCAATCCATTGGCTTGGTCTTGATAGCAAGTCGCAATCACCAAAGTGTTCTGCCGCCCAGACTTTGTGTATCCAGGCACTTCCATCACAACCGGTTCTAGGGTTGTCAAAGCCTGAGCAAAGGCAGGCTCAGAAGCTATATCTATTTCTTCTGAGCCTAGTATGATTGAGTTGAGTTCTGGCTGATGATACTCAGCCATCACTTTCACTTTTAAGCTACAAGGCTGGTAAGGACGATAAATAATGCAGCGCTCTAGCCGCAGTGCTTTCCCCAAACTGTCAACTGTTTGCTGCCAAATAATATCGAAATCCAATGTCCGGCGAATATTTCTGGTAATGCGATTTACCAATTTTTGGTGTTGCTGTGAACGTAAAGCCAACTCTATTTGTGTGGGCGTTTTTGGTGCCACACGCACTTGTTTTTTGTTTAGTGTCGCTTGCACTAACCGTCCCATCACTAAAACTGTAGTGGCAGTCGTTCCCAAACTCGGCATAATCGGACTAATCACTAAGTCCAACTCAAATAATTTCTGGTGGTAGCTAAACCAACACTGAAACCTTTCTGGCATCAAACTTGTCAAAATTCGGTGCAATCGTTCCAAATAAGTAATTTTATCCACTGGGACAAAGGTTTGGGACTGGTTGAGATCGTCAACTATTTTTTCAGTATTTAACCCCACAAGTTCGCTCTGCTGCCAACAAAAGGTCAGATAGCGCCCTGCCCCATCTTGCGTATACACCAACTCGGCTCCTAGAGTTGGTAATGAGCCATCAGTCTTACTGGTGATAGATTCCAGATTTTGGGAAAATACATTCGGCAATTGGGAATTGGCAGTAATAGTCATTAATTGAGTTGGATAGACAAAGGGTATCCGACCGTAATTTTACTAAAGCTGCTCAAATTTATGCAGAAATTTTTACAGCTTTTTCATTTTATTGGGTATTTCTTGGTGTTCTGAAATCTAGATTGGCAAACTTCATTTTTTAACTTGCATTGACAGCTGATTGATCATGTCAATCGTTCCATTCACCCCGAGGAGGAACAGGGGTACGCACAGGGGTACGCGTCAGTTCGTCATCCCTAAGGATTTCACCCCTTAACCACTGGCGAATCGCCACCTCAATGACTTTACTTGGATCATTGGTGAGATGCTGAATTTGTTCTAGTAACTCGGAGTCTAGGCGGACAGCAATTTCTACCTTATCGGCTCGTGTGTTTTCCGCTTCGGTAGTTTTCTCTTGCATATTCATAGATTTGATATACTCTGAATTGGTTTTGTCTAAAGCTTTGTAAAGTAGTTATATTCATCATTTGGGCTAATTCGCTGAAAAATCTTCAAGGGCACAGTTAGATAGTTCCCTGAAATAGCACCAAAGTAACAGCTTTGACTTTCAAATCGCATTTTTCATATAACTGACTAGACAATGGCTCTAGAAGTTTTGCCGAGAAATCAGTGATTCCGGGCAATTACGGGTGGTAATTACCCACGATCCCTACATGATCCCTACATGTACTTATTTACATTTATTGTACGCTCCTAGCTGATGATTACTAGCAGTGACAAATAGACTTTCATAATATTCTTAAAAGTCCACCTATTTAGATCGAAACTTAAAGATGGGGTGAAGAGGGGAGGCACAAAGGCATACTTCGACTTCCTTCCCTACGGGACGCTGCGCGAACGGCTACTTCGACTCCGGCTCCATCGAGCGTTCGCGTAGCGTCTCCTAGAGAAGTCGAGATGCTTAGTAAAAGTCCGCTCAGGACAGGTCGCTCAGTAACCAGGGGGGCAGGGGAGCAGGAGAGATAATAGTAACTCCTAACTCCTAACTCCCCCATTCCTAACTCAGCACGGGCTAAACCATAGCTATCCGCTAACGGAACTCAGCACTAAAAGCTAGGAGCGTCTTGGCTAAGAAAGCATTAAAATACATTAAGTAAATTGCTCTTTTAACTTTGGTTGCTGCTAAGGCAAAGATAGTATATGACTGACGTTCCCGCAGTTCGCATTCGCAATTTTTGTATTATTGCTCACATCGACCACGGGAAATCAACCCTTGCCGATCGCTTGCTGCAAGCTACTGGCACTGTTGGAGACCGACAGATGAAGGAACAGTTTCTCGACAATATGGATTTGGAACGGGAGCGCGGGATTACAATTAAGCTGCAAGCTGCCCGGATGAACTACACAGCCAAGGATGGTCAGCAGTATGTTCTGAACTTGATTGATACTCCGGGACATGTGGATTTCTCTTATGAAGTCTCCCGCTCTCTTGTGGCTTGTGAAGGAGCACTATTGGTAGTAGATGCGTCCCAAGGTGTGGAAGCGCAAACTTTGGCGAATGTATATTTAGCGTTAGAGAACAACCTGGAAATTATCCCGGTTTTGAATAAAATTGATTTGCCAGGGGCTGAACCAGAACGCGTAATAGGCGAAATTGAAGAAATTATCGGTCTAGATTGCAGTGGTGCGATTCTGGCCTCTGCTAAAGAAGGAATTGGTATTGATCAGATTTTAGAAGCAGTTGTCGAGCGGATACCGCCACCACCCAATACGATAAATGAACGCTTACGGGCGTTAATATTTGATAGCTATTACGACAGCTACCGGGGAGTAATTGTGTATTTCCGGGTGATGGATGGCACCGTGAAAAAAGGCGATCGCATTCATTTAATGGCATCCGGTAAAGAATTTGAAATTGATGAGTTAGGCGTCCTTTCTCCTACTCAAAAGCAAGTTGAAGAACTGCACGCTGGGGAAGTAGGCTATTTAGGAGCGGCAATTAGAGCTGTAGCTGATGCCCGGGTAGGAGACACAATTACCCTAAGTAAGGCGAAAGCGGAGTCACCCTTACCAGGCTACGCAGAAGCGAACCCGATGGTTTATTGTGGGATGTTCCCCATTGATGCTGACCAATTTGAAGACTTGCGGGAAGCCTTAGAAAAGCTCGAACTCAACGATGCGGCGCTGCACTACGAACCAGAAACTTCTAGCGCGATGGGGTTTGGTTTCCGTTGCGGGTTTTTGGGCTTGTTGCACATGGAAATTGTCCAAGAACGGCTAGAGCGAGAGTATAATCTCGATTTAATCATTACAGCCCCCTCGGTGGTTTATAAGGTGATCACCCTGAAAGGGGAGGAACTGTACATCGATAATCCCAGCCGTCTACCTTCTCCCAACGATCGCGAAAAAATTGAAGAACCCTACGTCCAAGTAGAGATGATTACGCCGGAAACCTATGTCGGCAGCTTGATGGAGTTGTCACAAAATCGCCGTGGCATTTTCAAGGATATGAAATATCTCACCCAAGGACGAACCACCCTCACTTACGAACTCCCCTTGGCGGAAGTTGTGACTGACTTTTTTGACCAGATGAAGTCGCGATCGCGCGGTTATGCCAGCATGGAATATCACCTGATCGGCTACCGTGAAAATCCTCTAGTGAAGCTGGATATCATGATTAACGGCGATCCCGTAGATTCCTTGGCGATGATTGTACACCGGGATAAAGCTTACAACGTCGGACGGGCAATGGCAGAGAAACTCAAGGAACTAATTCCTCGCCATCAATTCAAAGTGCCAATTCAGGCATCTATTGGCAGTAAAGTTATCGCCAGCGAACACATCCCCGCCTTGCGGAAAGACGTACTAGCCAAGTGCTACGGCGGTGACATCAGCCGGAAGAAGAAACTATTACAGAAGCAAGCAAAAGGTAAAAAGCGAATGAAATCTGTAGGTACAGTGGACGTACCCCAGGAAGCCTTTATGGCAGTACTGCGCTTAGATCAAAGCTAATTTAAGAGTGCTTAATCCTTAGAGACAATTGGCTACGGCTACACCTCAACCTGAAAAAACATAAAAGAGACTTAACCCCCTAGCCCCCTTCCCTATTAAGGTTGGGGGAGTCAAAGCCCGATACATAGATTCTCCAGTCTTGCGCCATTGCTCGAACTGCTCAAATGAATAGTCGCATTCAGGAATACGATCTGGTGAAGTTGTTTTTACTTCGATCCAATAGCTCAAATCCCAAATTGTTTTGCCATCAATTTCGTCAAATTCATTAAAACAAACAAACTCAGATTCAAGTTCAGACGCTTCAAACGAAAAATCGGGAAAACGAGTTATACCAATTCACGAAAACCCTGATACAGATAGATTTCTTGTAGGGGCATGGCAATCCCATGCTCCTACTAACGTATTTGTATCATTATTAAAGTGAAATGGTATTAGACAATCTTTTTATACAGGCTCAAATGCTTTTGAAAGCCTAGAAATTACTGAACAGCTACTTACCCCTTCTTAAAGCCAGAGTTGCAAAACGGGCGCTCAATTGTTCTAATTACGAATTACGAATTACGAATTACGAATTAGAATAATACCTTGCTTACAGGGTAAGCGCATCTAAATTAGTCTTGACAAAAACCTTGGTTTGTGGATTAACGAATAATCAGAGTTTCTAGTTTGGTTTGTTTCGCAAGGCTCAAAGCGATGTCTTGGATGGTCACTGAGCCGCTGGTGAGCGCACTTGTACTGAGCGTCTTGCCCTGAGCGGAGCCGAAGGGAGCCGAAGTAGTCGAACCATGTTGTTCGCGCAGCGTCTCGTAGAGAAGTGCGGGCTATTTGGCGTCGCCTAAAAGATGATCAATAATGCTTACTTATTAGATCATCTTTGAGGATTTATTGACAAGATGCGCTTACCCTGACCTTGCTTATTATCCCTAGCATACAGTTGATAACCTTTGATAAGCTTTAACAAAATCACTGTTAAAGACATCTAAAAATTTTAGTAAACATACTCACTGCATTCAGCATCCTTGTATTTTTAGATAAATGTAGTTTTTTAAATATTTGTAAAGCGTCGGGGAGTCTAGCAGATGAAGATACTAGTACTGAGTTGGGAGTTTCCGCCGAGGATTGTTGGGGGAATTGCGCGGCATGTAGCGGAGTTGTACCCGGAACTGGTAAAGCTAGGGCATGAAGTCCACCTGATTACAGCAGAGTTTGGTCAGGCATCAATGTATGAGGTAGTTGAGGGCGTAAAGGTGCATCGGGTGCCAGTCGGCTATAGTAATGACTTTTTCCACTGGGTAGTCAATCTCAACCTGAGTATGGGAGATCACGGTGGTAAGTTGATTCTAGAGGAGGGATCGTTTGATTTAATTCATGCCCATGATTGGTTAGTAGGAGATGCTGCGATCGCTCTCAAGCATAATTTCAAAATACCACTAATTGCCACAATTCACGCTACGGAATACGGACGCTATAACGGTATTCACACCGACATCCAAGGCTATATTAATGGCAAAGAAAACTTGCTGGCTTTCAACGCTTGGCGGATTATTGTTTGTAGCGACTATATGCGCCAAGAAATAGAACGAGTACTACACAGTCCTTGGGATAAAATCGATGTTATTTATAACGGAATCCGAGCCGAAAAGAAACAGCATCACGTAGATTTTCATGCTCTGAATTTTCGCCGCCAATTCGCTACAGACGATGAGAAAATCGTTTACTACCTCGGTCGCATGACCTATGAAAAGGGTGTACCTGTATTGCTCAATGCCGTACCTAAGATCCTTTCCCAAATGGGAGGTAACGTTAAACTTGTCATCGTTGGTGGCGGCAATACTGACCATCTCAAGCGCCAAGCCTGGGATTTGGGAATTTGGCATCATTGCTATTTTACAGGTTTTATCTCTGATAGATACTTAGATAGATTCCAAACTGTCGCTGACTGTGCCGTGTTTCCTAGTCTTTACGAACCCTTTGGGATTGTGGCTTTAGAAAGCTTTGCTTCCCGCGTTCCTGTAGTAGTTTCTGATACTGGTGGTTTACCAGAAGTGGTCCAACATACCAAAACAGGCATTGTTACTTGGGTGAATAATCCCGATTCTTTAGCTTGGGGAATTTTGGAAGTGTTGAAAAATCCAGGTTATCGGCAATGGCTGGTGGATAATGCTTATGAGGATTTAGAGCGGCGCTTTAGCTGGCTAAAATTAGCCAAGCAAACTGAAGAAGTATATCAGCGAGTTGCCTTGGAGCGATCGCAAATTGTCTGGTAAGGGACTTGTTAGATCCCCGACTTCTTGAAGAAGTCGGGGATCTAAATCCAATGTAAATTTTCTTTGAAATTACATTAGTCCTTAGAAAATGTTTGAAAAGTATTATTGCTAACACCAAAAGCTCCCCAATCTAATCCCCCTACTCCCATTTTCTTGTAGGGAAGGGGGATTTCAAAGCCATAAAGGACACAAGCAATGTAGAGATTTTCGCAGAGTAGGGCAGAGAATTAATGATTACTCTGGGTTCTTATGGCGTAAAAAAACAGTACAAGCCCTGTACGCTGGAAATTCTACCCTCTGTAGTGCCAGAGTTAAGCTAGTGCGCGTTTAAATTGCAGATTTTTTCGTTAAAACTGTCATTAGTCCTTTGTCCAAGGTCAAATTGTAAATACAAGTGACTAAGGACTAATGATCAACGACGATCACGAATAAATAAGCAATAAAAATGCGTAACAGCCTAGCAATAATTGCAGTTTGCTCCAGAAGCTTAGTATGACAAAGGCATTCCCAAGCATAGCAAGGCGCTTGAATAAGTACAGGAATCAAGTTGTTGAATATGGGAACCTTCCTTATAACCCGTTTTATCGAAAACTGGAAACGCTACTTCCTGGGTGACACTGTTGATGTCCGCCCCTCCCCCTCCAATGATATCCGTTCTTCTTTAGCGGGCCCAGTCCTGAGCTTAGGTGGGGGTGGCCCCGATGTTGATGATGCCATCCAGTGGATGATTAACGAAGTCAGGGGAGGTAGTGACTCCGGCACTAAAGTTAATGTTGTAGTTATCCGCACTAATGGTAATCACGATTACAATCGGCTAATTTATGCCATGAGGGGCGTAAAGTTTGTGGAAACTCTTGTGATTAGCAATAGGCAAGAAGCAAACAAAGCTGAGATTTATGAAAAAGTCAGAAATGCTGATGTGATTTTCTTTGCTGGTGGCGACCAATGTGAATACATCCGCAACTGGAAAGATACCAAGCTTGAGGCTGCCGTTAAGTCAGTTTACCTTAAGGGTGGTGGCGTTGGTGGCACCAGTGCGGGTGCGATGATCCAAAGTGATTGTGTCTATGATGCTTGTGCTTCTTCCGAAAAAGGCATTGAAACTAGAGACGCACTCGAAGATCCTTACCGGGACATCACTTTTACTTACAACTTTTTCAATTGGAGCAATTTGAAGGGAACTATTGTAGATACGCACTTCGACAGGCGGGAAAGAATGGGTCGAATTATGACTTTTATTGCCCGTCAAATTAAGGACGGTGTATCTAGCAGTGTTTTAGGCATAGCGGTTAGTGAAAGTACATCGGTTCTTGTGGATAAAAACGGTTTAGTGAGAGTTATGGGTAGGGGTGCGGTGTACTTTGTACTTGGTAATCATATACCTGAAGTATGCGAACCCCGAACGCCTTTGACCTTTTCCAATTACAAAATTTGGAAAGTTCGCAAGGGCGACACCTTTAATCTTAAAAATAGACCAACTTCTGGCTACTATCTCAGGAGTGTTAAAAGGGGACGGATTGATTCAAATCCCTATTGAGTGGGGAGTGGGGGACAAGGGGACAAGGTGGATGAACGGAATTCTGAGGTGGATTCATCCAGTTCAAAGACTGATTAACGAGTATCAAAGGTGGATTTATCTAGTTCAAGCACTCGTTAACGAGTATCAAAGGTGGATTTATCTAGTTCAAGCACTCGTTAACGAGTATCAAAGGTGGATTCATCCAGTTCAAATACTCGTTAACGAGTATCAAAGGTGGATTCATCCAGTTCAAACACTCGTTAACGAGTATTAAAGGTGGATTCATCCAGTTCAAACACTCGTTAACGAGTATCAAAGGTGGATTCATCCAGTTCAAACACTCGTTAACGAGTATCAAAGGTGGATTCATCCAGTTCAAAGGTGGATGAAACGAGTTTTCTAACTCCTGCTCAATACAACTCTTGGAGAAGCTGCGCCCTAAGCGTAGCTATGCCGCAGGCTTTACGACAACGGCTCCATCGAGCGTTCGCGTAGCGTCTCGTAGAGAAGTCGAGATGCTCAGTACAAGTGCCCCATGCCCCCTTACTTTCTACCAGGGAACCACGCCATTTTCATTAAAAAACCCTCCGCTAGAACCATCATCAGGTAGAGTAGCAAGTCTTACTGGTGCGATCGCTCCCTGCTCAACAGTGCGGTACCCTCGGTGTTGATTAATGTCAGTTGCTGTGAAACCAGGATCAGCAGCATTGACTTTAATCGGGGTATCTTTAAGTTCACCGGCCAACAGAACTGTGATCGCATTCAATGCTGTCTTTGATGAGTTATAAGCAAGATACCTAGAATCAGCGAACTCACCATTTGGGTCAGAGTTTTGAGTCAGAGAACCTAAACCACTTGATAAATTCACTATTCGCCCTGCTTTTGACTTCTTCAAGAGTGGCAACAGGGCTTTTGTAACTGCAAACACTCCAAACACATTTGTCTCGTAAGTGTGTCGCAGTGTTTCAATTTCAACTTGACTGGGTGGAAAGCGATCGCCATCACTTACTATCCCAGCATTGTTTACAAGGATGTCAAGTTTTCCGAATTCGCTCTCGATTTGTTTACCCGCAGAGTCAATTGTTTTTTGATCGATGACATCAAGCTGAATTGTTCGGGCATCGATCTGATTTGAACGAAGTTTATTCGCTGCTTCTTCACCACGTCCTATATCTCTTGCACCAACAAGAACAGTAGCACCTCTAGAACCCAATTGGCGGGCAATCTCAAACCCGATACCTTTGTTTGCACCTGTGATCAGCGCAACTTTGCCTTTTAAATCTTCTGACATATTACTTCTCTATTTTGATAAACACTCACAAATGTTACTATCTTCGAGCAAGTCTAGTACAGCGGGCGCGTAAATCCAGCTAGCATCTCAATTTAACCAGACAAAACAAGAGGATGCCGCTTATTTTTCGCCACAGTGTACTAGTGTACAAGAATTAAGGAACAACACAACATTCAAGATTTAGTAATCTACACAAGTAGTGATTAGCTGTCGTGTTTCCACCAATAGCCATTCACACTTCAGATAGCGGTTGAGAAGATATTTGCAGCGTACACTAGCAATTGACTCAAAAATTTTTGGATAAGCTAGATATGCAAACCAAACAGCTCGGCAATTCGGAGCTTCACATTACCCCAATCGGCTTTGGAGCCTGGGCGATCGGTGGAGGTGGATGGGCTTTTGGTTGGGGAGAGCAGGATGACCAGGAATCGATCGCAGCGATCAATCACGCTCTCGACCTCGGCGTTAATTGGATTGACACCGCAGCTGTCTATGGTCTGGGGCATTCAGAGGAGGTTGTTGCTAAGGCGCTCAAAGGTCGATCTGATCGCCCTTACATTTTCACTAAATGCTCAATGATCTGGGATGAAAAGGGCAAAATTGGTAATAGCCTGAAGGCGGATTCTCTGCGGGGGGAGGTTGAAGCTAGTCTGCGCCGACTCGATATTGAAACTATCGACCTCTACCAGATCCACTGGCCCAACCCTGACTCAGAAGTTGAAGAAGGCTGGACAACTCTCGCCAAGCTCAAGGATGAGGGCAAGGTTCGCTATATCGGGGTTTCAAATTTCAATGTAAAACAGTTGAAACGTGCCCAGGAGATTGCACCAGTTACCTCATTGCAACCGCCTTATTCACTGGTTAAGCGCGATGTCGAAAAGGAAATTCTACCTTTTTGTAAGGAAAACAACATAGGTGTGATTGTTTATTCACCTATGCAATCTGGCTTACTTACAGGAAAGATGACACCTGAGCGGGTTGCTAATTTCCCAGATGATGATTGGCGCAAAAAGAATAGTGAATTTCAGGAGCCACGTCTATCTCGTAACCTGAAGCTGGTGGAGGTGTTGCAGCACATTGGTGAACAACACGATCGCTCCCCCGGTGAGGTGGCGATCGCTTGGACTTTAAACAATCCGGCTTTGACAGGGGCGATCGTTGGCGGACGCAATCCCAAGCAGGTAGAAGGAATCATCGGGGCTGGAGAGTTTCGCCTCAATCAGCAGGAGCTAGATCAGATTGGCGCTTTCTTACGGGAGAATCCATAAAATAGGGATTGCGTAAACTTTGAATGGTAGCGATCGCATGTTTTGCCACAATATCAATTTCCTCTTGGGTATTAAACCGTCCAATACCAAACCGCACTGAGGCATAAGCTAGCTGTTCTGAATGTCCCAGTGCTGTAAGAACATGGGAGGGTGCAGTGGTTGCCGACGAGCAAGCAGAACCAGAAGAAACCGCCATTACTGGCTGCAATCCTAGCAAAAGTGCGGCTCCATCCACTCCCTCAACACTGATATTCAAGTTTCCCGCCAATCGCTGTTGTGGATGTCCATTAAGATGAATTCCTTCAACTTGGGAAAGCTGTTCCCACAAGCTTTGCCTTAACTGGGTGAGGCGTTGGCTTTCTGTTGCTTGTTCTGCCAAAGCGATTTCTACAGCTTTCCCAAAGCCGACAATTTGCGGTGGATACAATGTCCCAGAACGCATCCCCCGCTCATGTCCGCCGCCGTGCTGCTGGGGAGCCAGTTGCACTCTGGGGTTGCGCCTGCGGACGTACAGCGCCCCAATGCCCTTTGGGCCATATACTTTGTGTGCTGTTAACGACATCAAGTCAATTTTCATCGCTTGCACATCTAGGGGAATTTTACCAATAGCTTGGGCTGCATCGGTGTGAAATAGGACTTGGCGATCGCCTCCGGCGGGGCGTAGCCCATCGCGGCACATTTCCCCAATTTCTGCTAAAGGCTGTAACACGCCAATTTCATTATTTGCAGCCATCACCGATACCAAAATTGTCTCAGGACGGAAAGCTTTTTTTAACTCATTTAAATCAATCAATCCATCTTTTTGGACAGGGAGAATAGTAATTTCAAAACCGAGAGTTTTTAAATAATTACAAGGATCAATAACTGCACTATGTTCAGTGGCAACAGTAATAATATGCTGACCTTTTTGAAAATAAGCTTCGGCAACACCTTTAATAGCTAAATTATTCGCTTCTGTTGCACCACTCGTAAAAACAATTTCTTCTGGTGTGGCGTTAATTGTTGCTGCTAAAATGTCTCGTGTTTGTTTGACAGCAGCTTCTGCTTCCCAACCATAAATATGACTAATACTCGATGGGTTACCAAAGTGTTCTGTGAAGTAGGGGAGCATTGCTGCTAATACCCGTTCATCTACGGGGGTGGTAGCATGACAATCAAGATAGATAGGGCGAATAGACATAAATTAACTCAAAACTTGACTCAAATTTTTTAATACACTTAGAACTTGATACAATTCATTTTTTCGGTTTAAAAGTGTAAATTGGTCAGATATAGCATACCTTGGCTGATTTTGTTTGGTAAGTTTCAGGAAAATAAAATCACTACCATTTGTTACTAATCCAAAATTAGGTTTGTCTTGACTAGGATTAGCCAGCATATAAACAAGTGCTTGAGGTACGGCTTCTAAAAGAGAAAAACTAGCCCTTTTAGATTCAATTACTAACAACCACAATTTTTCTTGAATAACTAGAACATCAATGCGCCCTCTGATAATTTCTTCTTCATCCTCAGCAGAAATTTCTATTGATTGCTCGCCTCTCAGATAAAAAGGCTCATCATAAAATCCAGCTAAATTGAGTAAAGGAGATAAAACTACTAATTTCACCGTTTCTTCTGACAAAGGAGGACGCTTGATTAAACGGAGAAAATGAAGTTTTACTCTGTCTAAATCTTGCTTTTCTAAATCTGTAATTTCCGGTAAATTATCAAACCATTCTGTGAAGAACGTCTCATCTTCGACTAGCTGTAGACTAAATCTTTCTTCCAGATAAGCAAGCCCGATATTTTGGGCTTGGATAAATTGAACCATACTATAAATATAATTCACGTAGCATTGCTGTAACTATACCTGCATCCAATTACGTTACGTGGCTGCTAATTCCCGTAATTTAGTTAAAACTGCCTGAGCATGACCTTTGGTTTTTACATTAGGCCAAGCATAGACAATAATTTTATCAGGTGAAATTAGGAAAGTTGAGCGAGCAACGCCCATATATTCTTTGCCCATAAACTTTTTTAAGCGCCAAGCGCCGTAGGCTTCTGTCAAAATATGTTCTGGGTCACTTAAAAGGGTGATTGACAAATTATGTTTGCTGATAAATTTACAATGGGACTTACCCGAATCTGGACTCACGCCTAAGATTTTAGCTCCCAGTGCGCTGAAGTCTTGATACAACTCGGTGAAATCTTTTGCTTCGGTGGTACAGCCCGGTGTATCATCTTTGGGGTAGAAGTAGAAGACAATCCACTCACTGCTAAGGTCGTCGAGAGTGACTGAATTGCCATTTTGGTCAGGAGTGGAGAAATCTGGCGCTGGTTGTCCGACTTGGGGAATGTTGCTCATGATGGGGGTATGAAAGATTGCGTAGACATCGCTTTAGAATTGTACATAAGTTGAGCGATACTGCGTATTTACCATGTTTAACAAGAGTATGAGTTATTTTTTCTGTTTTTAAGTCCCATTGCTTAATAATGTTGTCCAAGCTAGCAGTAAACAGAATCTGCTTACTTGGATGAAATATAACAGACGTAACACCCTTTGAGTGGACACCAAAGCTTTGAATTAATTCCCCAGTTTTAAGATTCCATATCTTGCTTGTCATATCCTCACTACCACTAGCTAGAGTTTCTCCATCTGAGCTGATTGCAACGCAGTTAATAGAGGCAGAGTGTTCAGTAAGGGTGTAAATTTCTTCTTTTATTTCCAAGTTCCACACTTTGATTTTTCCATCTGTACTACCACTAGCTAATATTTGTCCGTCGGGGCTAATAGCTACAGAGTTAACTGGGCTTGAATGCCAAGATGATAAATCACCGATGATGCTTTGTAATGTGATTTCTTGCGACTTTACTGCTGTTTGTAGATTACTCAGCTTAGGTTTTGGTTGTTTAGGCGGATATAAAGTATAGTGAATTTCTGCCAAGCTTTCCAAAATTGCTTGGGTGTTGACTGGTCGATCCTTTACTGATCGCATCATCAGATGATCAATAAAATTGGCTAACAAAGGAGAGATATGATTAGCCTCAACACGCCAGTTTAGATCAGCAGTATATGGATCGCCATAGGGGTCATTCATCAGATCAAGAGGATATTTTCCTGTCAGCAAATGGACAAAAGTACGACCCAAGGCAAAGAAATCTGATTGTGAAACAGCATGACCAGTGATTTGCTCTAACGGAGCATAGCCATCAGAAGCAAATCTTGTGATTTGACCTGCTGCTTGTTTTATCTCATAAGTTCCGGTAATTTGCCGCGCAATACCAAAGTCGATTAATACCAATTGTCCATTAGCAGTTAGCATAATGTTTGAAGGCTTTATATCACGATGGAAAAACTGCTGCTGATGTACTTCGTGCAAAATATTTGCCAACAGTGTTAACCAAAGGACTGCTTGCTTTTCACTGATGGGGCGATTACCACGTTTTTCTAACCATTCATGTAAATTTTCTCCATCAATTTTATCCATTACCAAACAGTGAACTGGCTCTTGGCTATTTTGAGGAAAAAACTTGAAATATTCCTCAGCATTAGGAATTCCTGGATGATTTAGTCGCTTTAAAACTTCAGCTTCTTGCTGAAAAAGTGATACTGCTTTAATTTCATTAAGTATAAGAACCTTCAAAATTTTTAGCTTACCACTGTCACTTACCTCAAATGTTTTAGCAAAGCCACCTTTGCCTATAGGTTGTGTGACTCGATAACACCCTTCTAGTAGCAATTCAGAGCCACAGCTTTGACAGTACAGTAGATTATCAGGGTTGTCAGAATTTTGGCAGTTAGGATTGATACACAGGCTCATCGTCTCGAAAAGTTACATATTTATCTCATATTTTAGCTTTAATTACTGATAGCCTGGATAAAATCTGCATCACAGCGATGCCTGCTGTGCGGCTATGCCTACGCACCCATTCCTTGAAAAAAGTTATCTCATCAGGTTGAGAGCGATCGCTTGTATTTATCCGCGATAATAATGACTTAGCCTACAGGTATTTTTGTTTATTTATTCCCACCTTTCAAAGTTCATATGTCTAAAGATATGCAACGCGAATTTACTAACCGCGATGAGTTGGTAGCCTACCTCCGTGGACAATTCCCAGATGCAGCAGAACGCGATCGCCACATCAGCGAAACTTTGGGAGGACGCAAAGCGGCAGAAGATGCGCTGCAAAAAATCGACCCAATAAGCTACGCGCAAACACGTAATTTTTTTACAGGTGCTGTAACACGACTTTCGCCTTACATCCGCTATGGCGTTTTGAGTTTGCGAGAAATCCGAGATTATGTCCTTGAACGGGTACAGCAGCAAGACGATGCTACGAAACTAATTAACGAGTTAGGTTGGCGTGACTACTGGCAACGGTTGTATGTCAAGTTAGGGGATGCAATCTGGAAAGACCAGGAAGAGTACAAAACTGGTTACACTGTGGGTGAATATGCACCGGAATTGCCGCAAGATATCAGACAAGGAACCACAGGCAGAGTTTGCATCGACAGCTTTAGCCGTGACTTAAAAGAAACTGGCTATCTACATAACCACGCCCGGATGTGGCTAGCGGCTTACATTGTCCATTGGCGGCGTATTCGTTGGCAAACAGGAGCCAAGTGGTTTCTCGAACACCTTTTAGATGGAGATCCTGCTAGCAATAATATGTCATGGCAGTGGGTTGCCAGCACATTTAGTCAGAAACCGTATTTTTTCAACCGTGAAAACTTAGAACGCTACACCAAAAGCGTTTATTGCCAGAAATGTCCCCTTTACGGTCATTGTGATTTTGAAGGTAGTTATGAAGAATTAGAACAGCGACTTTTTCCTAAAGGGGAATTTAGTCAACAAGCCAATAGCCAAAGTTGGCAGCGTGGGAAGAAGCGGCGCTAAGTACATGTCAGCATAACATTTGTCGCATTTTTAAATGCAAAGGGACACATTGGCATTGCAGAAGGACACATTGGCATTGTAGAGGGACGCATTGGCATTGCAGAGGGACGCATTGGCATTGCAGAGGGACGCATTGGCATTGCAGAGGGACGCATTGGCATTGCAGAAGGACGCATTGGCATTGTAGAGGGACGCATTGGCATTGCCAAATTTACAGCTTATTTTCAGGTAAATAGACCACGCTCTACGGGCACAGCAATGCTCATACGTGTCAACTTAAGGCAAAAGCCAGTCTAGAACAAACTTTTAGAGGTGTCTCGTTAAGAGTCTCCGATTGGGAATGCCTAATGAGAGGCTCTGCCTCAAGACTAGCGGCAGAGCCGCAATGAAAGAGCATTTCCAGCCAGAGACTGGAAACGAGGTTTTAAAGGAGTTTTTGCTTAAGTTGACACCAATGAGCAATGCTGTGCCTCTACGACAGATGTGGTTCTAAATACATGAAAACTGCTGTAATTCGCTATGAATTAGTGAAATGCTGTATTAAGATTTTTTGCCTTTTAACAGGAAACAAAACCAAAATCTAATGAGTAAACCAATTGTTTGGGTACATGGAGATTGCCTCAGTCCATACAACCCTGTACTGCAAAAATACTCCGATGCCCCAGCTATCTGGGTTTGGGACGAGGCTTTGATAAAAGAATGGCAACTGAGTCTCAAACGCCTCACTTTCATCTACGAATGCTTGCTAGAGTTACCTGTTGTTATCCGTCGTGGTGATATGGCACAAGAAATTTTAGCTTTTGCTCAAGAACATGATGCGAATTTAGTCGTCACAGCTAACAGTCCCAGTCCCCGGTTTGATGATATCTGCAATCAAATGAAGGGTTCTATAGCAGTGGAAGTGCTGGAGGTAGAGCCATTTTTTGAGTATGACGGCTATATTGACCTGAAGCGGTTCTCACGCTATTGGAAAGTGGCTCAAAATTATGTTTTTGAATAGCCCAATTGTAAAATTGTAATGTCTGGCGATCGCTTCTTCTACCAACAGATGCAAGATTTTGCGATCGCAACTCCTTGGTAGTAGATAGGCTGATTCAAAATATGAAGCATTAAATTTTCTGACTACCATCTCGTGCTAAATTACTAAAACTTGGAGTTGGGAAACTCCGGTGAAATTCCGGGACTGTGCCGCAGCTGTGATGGGATCACCCAAGTCAGAATGCCAACTCTCAAGATGTCCTCAGGATACACTCACCGTCTACTCCCTGCGTTGCACGGGGAAGGAGTTCCAAGTTTGCTTTCTGGATTTGCCGCTTGTCCTGGCTTGTTTTATCCTACACCCGCCGCAGATGGTATATTATCTCGGATTAGAATACCAGGTGGAATTATTAGTAGTCAGCAGTGCCGTGCGATTGCACACATAGCAGAGCAGCACGGGGGCGGTTATGTGGATGTGACTAATCGAGCTAACCTCCAAATCCGTGAGATCCGCACGGGGATAAGTGCTGAAGTTCTGAAGCTCTTACAGGATATGGGATTGGGTTCTGGCAACACTGTTGTAGACCACATCCGTAATATTATGACCAGTCCAACTGCTGGTATCGACCAGCAGGAATTAATTGACACTCGCCCTTTTGTCCAAGCTTGGGAAAATTATATTGCTGCACATTCGGCACTTTCGGGACTGTCGGCAAAATTTAGCGTTTGCTTTGATGGTGGTGGAATAATTCGAGTGGGCGATCGCTTGAATGATATCCTATTTGCGGCTGTTTTAATTGATGGTAATGTTTACTTCCGCCTCTATCTTAGTGTAGGCACAAAGGGTCAACCGCCTAGCGATATAGGAATTTTGTTACCACCAGAGCAATGTTTGCCCGTCTTGGCAGCTTTGGCAGATGTTTATCTAGCTCATAGTCATACTACAAGTAAGCGTCGGCTACGTCTCTTAGAGTTATTGAATACGTTGGGTTGTGAAAATTATCTTCAGGAAGTTCAGCAGCGTCTACCTTTCCCTCTTTTGTACAGTGAAACAAGAAAAGACCTAATCCCCGAACCCCCAACCCTTGTAGGGTTGGGGAAAGAATTCTCTACTCTTTTGGAAGGAGATGGGAAATATCAGCATATTGGCATCCATCCCCAACGTCAGAAAGGCTTATTTTACATTGGTATCGTCTTACCTCTGGGACGATTGGAGAGTAGGCAAATATGGGGTTTGGCAGATTTAGCAGCAAAATATGGTAGCGGCACTCTTCGGTTAACCCCCTGGCAAAATTTGCTGCTAACAGATATTCCTCAGCAATGGCTTGCCGATGTCCAAAGTGAAATTGCTTTATTAGGATTAGATTCTTCTGCAACCAACATCAAGAGTGCATTAGTTGCCTGTTCTGGTAAGAAGGGTTGCGCTGCTTCTGCCACGGACACCAGAAGTCATGCGTTGGCATTAGCAGAATATCTTGAAACTCGCGTCACTCTGGATTGCCCAGTTAATATCCACTTCAGTGGCTGCAAAAAATCCTGCGCCCAGCATAGCAAGAGTGATATTACTCTGCTCGGTGTCAGCATTGAGACGGACAATGGAACTGTAGAGGGCTATCACGTTTATGTTGGTGACAGCAAGCAGAAATTCGGACGTGAACTATATCAATATGTGACTTTTGCCGAACTACCTGCATTAATAGAGCGGATGCTATATGTATACAAAATTCAACGCCTAAATTCTGATCAGTCCTTTGGGAAATTTGCTAATCGATATCACTTAGCACAATTACAGCAATTATTTAATAAATACTTAGAAAATGGAACCACAGATGCACACAAATAAATACAGATAATTGATTACTCCCTTCACAGTGCAAGATTACCCAATTCCTCTGTTTCTCTTCCTCTGTGTTCTCTGCGCCTCTGCGGTTAATTAAATTAGGTATTCTTCTAATCAAAAGGAAATATCTATATTAAACAAATCAATCCAAAATCTAAAATCCCAAATCGAATGCCCGACTACATCCGAGATGCCAACGAAATTTACCGTAATTCTTTTGCAATCATCCGGTCAGAAGCAAACCTAGATGTGTTACCAACGGATGTAGCAAAAGTTGCTGTACGTCTCATTCATGCCTGTGGGATGACGGATATCGTCACTGACTTGGGATATTCACCAACAGCGGTGCAATCCGCAAGGGCAGCACTGGCAGCAGGAGCGCCGATTCTATGCGATTGCCGGATGGTTGCCGATGGCATTACCAGGCGGCGGTTGTCTGCAAACAATCAAGTTATTTGTACCCTCAACGAGCCGGAAGTGCCAGAAATTGCCCAGCGTTTGGGTACTACAAGGTCGGCGGCAGCTTTAGAATTATGGCGATCGCACCTCCAAGGAGCAGTTATCGCAATTGGCAATGCACCTACAGCACTATTTAGACTCTTAGAAATGCTTGATGAAGTAGCTGACAAACCTGCTATTATCTTAGGCTTTCCAGTTGGGTTTGTTGGTGCAGCCGAATCGAAAGCAGCACTCGCAGCAGACAGTAGGAATGTACCATTTTTAACCTTACATGGTCGGCGCGGTGGGAGTGCGATCGCCGCCGCCGCAGTTAACGCCTTGGCAACGGAGGAAGAATGAATATGAAAACCAAAGGTCGTCTCTATGGAATTGGTGTCGGGCCAGGCGATCCAGAACTATTGACTCTGAAGGCACTGCGATTATTACGTGCGGCTCCCGTGGTAGCCTATCAATCAGCAACAAATAAAGAGAGTATTGCTAGAGCGATCGTGGCGCAGTATCTTCCTGGCAATCAAATCGAGGTGCTATTTCACCTCCCCCGCGCCTTAGAGCCAGAAAAGGCCAAGTCTATTTATGATAAGGAAATTGAACCAATTGCCGACCATTTAGCAGCGGGTCGAGATGTTGTAGTGCTGTGCGAAGGCGATCCATTTTTCTATGGTTCCTTCATGTATCTGTTCACGCGGTTATGTGACCAGTATGAAACAGAAGTTGTCCCCGGAGTTTCCTCGCTGATGGCTTGTCCGGTAGCCTTGGGTGTACCTTTCACCTACTACACCGATATTCTCACAGTCCTACCCGCCCCATTGCCAGCAGAAGAACTTACTACACATCTGCTGATGACTGATGCAGCAGCAATTATGAAACTAGGTCGCCACTTTACCAAAGTGCGGGATATCCTACATAAATTAGGGTTAGCATCGCGAGCAAGATATATTGAGCGGGCATCAACGTCACAGCAACGCATCATACCTCTGGATGAAGTTGATCCAGCCAAAGTCCCCTATTTCTCGATGATTGTGATTCCCACCAAGAATCGACTATAGTCCTTTGATGAATAGTCGGCTTGACTAATCGAAAATCCAAAATAGAATAACCTCCTGGCAGATTCAACCAGGAGAGTCGAAAAAAATGGATTCATTTTTACAAACGTTGTAGCATACTCAAACCGTGGGTATCAGTACCACAAGTATTGAAAAGAAAGTATTCATCAGCCAACTTTTGCACCTGTTCTGATTCCAAAGTGCTGGGTTTCCAGGGGTTAGGGTTATTGTAGGCGTAGAAACTTTCCACACCATCGATACCCTTTTGGGATGCAGCGGGAATTAAGTCAAAATGTGATCGCTTGTAACGAACTGGATGAGCCAGAACTGCCAATCCCCCAGCTTCATGAATAGCGGCAATCACGTTACTTGCCTGATATTCTTTGCCTGTAGTCGCCCTTCTTTGCAGATAGGGTTTCATACTAGGGTGTTCTGTTCCAAAAGCATAAGCCAAAATGTGAACTTCTATATCCAAAAGGTTGGCATTGATTTCCACGCCACTCCACAGGTAAGGAGTGCTTGCACCAGGATTATTCCACTTCCAGTCTTCTAACCAAGCAAGGGCCGCTTGATAGCCGATAATACCATGATGATCGGTGATGGCTAACCCTTTTAGCCCAATAGCGATCGCCTGCTCCATCAATCCACTCGGCTGCAACCTGCCATCCGAGTAGACAGTGTGCATATGAAAGTTGAATAACCTTGGACAACTCTGTGCATCAATGTTTTGGAATACTTGCTTCAAAAGTTCCGCAGAAGCAGTAGTTTGGGCCAAATTTACAGCCATAACCCCCTCTGAATAAAAATATATTTTTTTAACACACTAAAATGCCCCATTTATAGATCAGAAATCTCCAACACTATAAATTAGTGTTGGTGGCTACTTTCTCAGCTTTCTCAGCAAATTTTTCAATATGTTAAGACTAGGTTAGCAAATCTTAACCTCAGTGGTAATAGGTAGTTTAAACTACATTCTCAATAAGTAGTAAATAATATTACATATAAATTTTAGAAATCTGTTTATCTTATTTGTGCTGAATGACTTATTTTTAAAGACTTAGTAGAATAATTTTCTCTAATCAGCCTGAACTGTAACTATAAAGAGCGTGCAAAAAAGCACCGTTTATTTCAATATTTACACTGAATTATTTAATCCAGTCATGACTTTAGCGTAGGCGTAGCCCGCCGCAGGCATCGCATAAGTGAGTCTAGAATAGCTCCAAGAAAACTAGCGATCGCTTACAGCTGATTATACCCCCCGCGCAATCCCAAAAGACTCTCCCTTCAAGGTGACTCCAAGTGGCGCTACCACCACCTCACGGGCAAGGGACGCTTCAACCCTTCCGGCAATCACAGCCGTTAGCTTATGTTCTCTTGCGAGAATGACGATCCTCTCTGCATCCTGCTCCGACTCTGTATAGAATGCAAATCCTGCACCGTAATTGAACACGGAAAGCATCGTCTCTGCCCCGCCCTCAAGATGACCCTCGACAAACGTAAATATCTCCGGCACTGGGAGCATCGTTTCGATCACGTACCGGAGCGGCTTCACAGATCGCATCAGCTTCTGCCATCCATGTCCAGTGATATTCTCCATCGCGGTGGGACGAATTCCCTCGCCAAGCACCGCCTGCACAAGTGGTGTGTAGAGATACGACGCGGCATTCATCGCTTCCCAGAACTCCTGCCCACTGGGAAGTTTTGTTCTATAGCCATCAGGGAGCGACTGGGCAAGCTTTCGCATTGGGGTAAAGCCGTTCTCATGGGGCCCCGAACTCTCAACCAGAACAATGGTATTTCCGGCATCCAGACGCGAGCTATCAATGGGAGCGACACCAGGCGGCATAACTCCAAAGACGGAGCCTGCAATGTCGAGCCGACCTGGAATCATCTTGGTTTTGAGTTGAGGAGTTTCCCCTGAGAGGTACACGCAGCCCACTCGTTTGCACCCCTCGACCACTCCATCAAGAAACCCATCAAGGAAGGCGGGGGTGAAGATTGTTTCAGGAGTGCTTGACGGCAGATAGAGACCAAGAAGTAGAGTCTGCATACCTGAGGTTGCGGCGTCGTTCGTCAGACACGAGATAATCTTGATACCAATGTTCCACCAGAATCGTCGAAGCTCTTCTTCACAGAGGTCGTCAGGGCGGGTATCGTCTGCGGTGCCCAGTCCCTCGGGGACAAGTGTCATAGAAAGTTCTCTAGCCCCTACCTCCAGAAACGGAGCGAGGTTGAAGTTGAAGGTGTTAGCGCTTGCTCCGAGACCCGATGCAGGCACGATACCATAAGCGCTTGCAAAGCCAAGTGTGCGTTTTGCGGCATCAATGAAGCGTCGCTTTGCGGCATCGAGAGTATCGTAATCGACTTGATCGAGAGCTTGAGGCATCAGGTTGCGTTTTAAGTTAGGAGTTAGGAGTTAGGAGTTAGGAAAACTCATAACTCCTCACTTTAAAATACCTCATCTTCAATACCGTGCCACCATTCCCCCAAATTCATCAAGTCTTGGTAAATATCTTCTAATTCTTTGGTATAGACATCGTTTGTAAGGGTGGCTCGACGCTCTTGCAATTTTTTGAGGCGCAGTTGTACCAATAGCCAAGGTTTAGAGATGCTATTCGTTGCTTCGATGTATTGTGCTAGTTCTTTACTACTGCCCGTTAGCTCATTATTTGACATTTGCTCGAATTGAATAAAATCTATATCTGATAAGGGTATCAACTTTCGTAGACAATTTTTCATCTCCCTTTTTATTTGTAATTTATAGTTCATCTGAACTATTAAGTGGTGAGGACTTTTAAAACATCCTCTAAGAAAAACTATTAATTGAGTGCAGATGCGATCGCATCTCCAAGTTCACGTAATGTTCTCTCTCGTGCAAAGTCAGCTGCTGCTCGTGCCGACTCTGCCAGAATTGTGTCAGTGTTTGGCGTTAGCTTCAAAGCCCCACCTAAATAACCCAGTGCCTTAACATAACAATCAGATAAATTGGTCGAGGCTAACCGCTTTACAGTTTGGTAATCACCATTTACAAAGGCAGATAAAGCCTTGGCGTGTAAATCATTTCCGGGTTCGGGAACATCCAAAACATTGAGGATTGCCTCAATAGCTTTATTTACCTTTTCTAGTGTCAGTTCTTGTTGTACAGCTTGCACCATTGTTTTTACTCCTAAGTCCAGGTTTCAAAATTTTTAGCTCTAATCTGGGGCAAATAGAGGATGTCCCAGTTACGATCCAAATGCTATTTTACGATTCATGACACAAAACCAACAGCATTATCCCGGTCATAATTAATCAATCGCAATTCTCAGAAAAGCTAGATTTTACTCCCTGATCTCCCCCATCCCTTCAACGTTCAACCAAAAACAGCCACGAGACTAGTTCGTGACTGCTAACAATATTGGTCAATTAACTGATTGTTTCTACTTTACATATCTGGCACAAGCCACGTAGACGCAAAGCAGCTTGCCAAAAGGCATCGCAGCCAGTTCAAAACTGGCAATTCATTAAGCTTTAGCCAAATTTTCAGCAATAAAGTCCCAGTTCACCAACTGTTCTAGGAAATTCTTGATAAACGCTGGACGAGCGTTTTTGTAGTCAATGTAGTAAGCGTGTTCCCAAACATCCAAGGTTAGGAGTGCCTTCTGTCCATGAGCTAGTGGATTTTCTGCATTTGGTGTCTTAATCACCTTCAGCGTACCACCATCATCAATCAGCCAAGACCATCCGCTGCCGAATTGAGTTGTGGCTGCATTAGAGAATTCTTCCTTGAATTTGTCAAAGCTACCGAAGTCTTTATCAATCTTGGCTGCGATTTCACCAGTGGGTGCGCCGCCACCTGCGGGTTTCAAAGAATTCCAGAAGAAGGTGTGGTTCCAAACTTGAGCAGCGTTGTTAAAGATTCCCGCCTTAGAGGAGTCTTTAAAGGAAATTTTGATCACTTCTTCCAGAGACTTATCGGCAAGTTCAGTACCTTCAGTGAGCTTGTTCAGGTTGTCTACATAAGCTTTGTGATGCTTGCCATAGTGATACTCGAAAGTCTCAGCTTTCATGCCATAAGGCTCTAAAGCATTCTTGTCAAAGGGTAGTGGTTCTTGTACAAATACCATTGTGTGAAATCCTCTCTTTATCGGTTTCCAGTTGAAAGCTATTGCAGAAGCTTAGGAAATTAGCAGCTTTTGTTTTTGAGAGTTTTATGTCTTTCATTATGGAACATAAAACTTAACATCTCATTTTACTACCAAAATGAAGACAAAGTGAAGATGAAAACAAACTACTTTTGTGATAAGTCAAATCGCTAGTAATTAATGATTATAAATAAAAATGGCTAATATTTCATCGCTAGAGACCGATAATTAATTAGCATTTAGCAATTAAAACTTTCATACTTCTATCTTTAGTAGGATTAATTATGATGTAATAAATCAGCCGAAAGCGAGATGATTTAATAATATTTAAATTATCTAAAATTTCTAATACAAAGCTTGATTTCAGTCAAGAAAGCCAATAGTAAAATTATCTAATATTTTGTTTTTGGGTGCAGTGTTGAGGATGGTAAGTGAATAATCACTCACCCACCACCCCTTGAAACTAAAAAACTAACAGCAAATAGCGGTAATTACCACTGAGATAAACGCTGCTGGTAATAGTTAACAATTTGTGCGGTGACTTCAGATACGTCCAAACCATCGGTTTGAACTTCGATCGCATCCGTTGCTTTTTGCAAAGGAGAAACTTTGCGTGTACTATCTTTCCAGTCACGTTCGGCAATATCGTGTTCCAGCTGCTCTAAACTCACTTCGGGTTGACCTTGTTTGTTAAAGTCTTGCTGGCGGCGACGGGCGCGTTCACTCACAGAAGCGGTTAAGAAGATTTTAACTTCGGCATCGGGGAACACGTGAGTACCGATATCCCGACCTTCAGCTACTAAACCACCTCTTTTACCCCAGTTTTGCTGTTGTTTAACCAATGCTTGACGGACAGCGCTTTGTGCCGCGATCGCCGATACAAGAGATGTTACCTCAATCGTGCGAATTGCCTGGGTAACATCGATACCGTTAATCCGAACCCGCACTGTCGATTCTAAATCCTGGGTAGGAGTAAGTTCAATTTTACACTGGCTAGTTAATTCGGCGATCGCACACTCATCGTCAATGGCAATCCCCTTTTGCAGTACTAACCAAGTGACAGCACGGTACATCGCTCCTGTATCTAAATACACTAAACTTAGATTTGCTGCCACTTGACGCGCCACTGTAGATTTTCCAGCACCGGCTGGGCCATCAATGGCGATAATAGGTTGACGCTCGCGCAATATCGTATTGTCAATCAAACGTGTAGAACCAAGACGAGCTGCGATCGCCAACATTCCTTCCTCCTCAACTTTTTCTAAAGACATCAACGTAGTCGGTTCAAGCAATTCAATATATTCCACTAAAATCGTGCTGACCATTGCCACTTCTTGCTGTACCACTGCTATCAACTTGTTGCTATTGCGATCGCCTGCAATGAATGCAGCTTCAGCTCGTCGCAAGCCGCGATATAACACCGCTGCTTGCTCTTTTGCCGTTGCAGTCAAATATTGATTACGAGAACTGAAGGCAAGACCTGACGCTTCGCGTACTGTTGGACAAGCAACAATTTCTACTGGCAAATTTAAGTCAGCTACTAAGCGTTTAATAATTGCCAGTTGCTGGCCATCCTTTTGACCAAAGTAGGCACGGTCAGGCTGTACCAAGTTGAAAAGTTTGGTCACAATCGTAGCGACACCCTGAAAGTGACCTAGCCGAGAACGACCACACAAGCCTGTTATCATAGCAGATGGGGGGATAACTTGTGTAACCTTTGATTCTTGTATACTTTTGTGGGGAACTGCCATTTCTTCCGGAGTTGGTGCAAAAATGGCATCTACCCCAGCTTGTTCGCAAAATTGTTGGTCTTGCTCTAAAGTGCGAGGGTAGCGTTGATAATCCTCGTTGGGAGCAAATTGCAGGGGATTGACGAAAATACTAACAATCACCGTAGAATTTTCTTGCCGCGCCCGTTGGATCAAGCTTAAATGACCTTGATGCAAATTCCCCATCGTTGGCACCAGCCCAACTGCCGTCTGATACCAGTTAGTCATCTCATCTAATCTCAGATCCTCAGTAACTGCCATCAGCTTGTTTTCTGAGCAGCGTTTAGTTAAATAGCAGCGTAAAGCTGCGACTGTTGTCAACAGGCGCACAAAAATACCCCTAGTTCTTATCGATCCCTCCCCCGCTAGTTTATATCTGAAATAGAGGGAAGAGATGGTTGAACTAGGGGAATTAAGTAATCCGGAACTGGGGATTGGGCAAAACAGTTGCGAGTTCTGAGTTCCGGTTCTGAGTAAAGAAGTGAGATTCCCTACTCAGCACTCAGCACTTGATTATTTCTCTAAGACTTCAATATGCACTTGTGCCACGCCACTGCCCATCATTCCCAAAATCCGAGCCGCACCAGCAGACAGGTCAATGATTCGCCCGCGAATGAACGGGCCTCGGTCATTAATCCGCACTACTACAGAACGACCATTGTAGGTGTTAGTTACACGAACTTGCGTACCAAAGGGTAAGCTGCGATGAGCGGCAGTCATTTCTTCTGGATTGAACCTCTGACCGCTAGCAGTACGATTACCAGAACCATCATAGCCGTAATAGGAAGCCATGCCTCCGAAAGAGATTCGCACTGGGCCGACGGCAATCTGTTTTGGCAATTTAGGTATTGATAATTTAGGTATTGATATTGGTATACGCACTGGTAAATTCGCAATATCTTTTAAGGGAGATGCATTGCCTAGTAGCCTCCGCAGGCGATTGGTTGCTTGCAATGCATCTTCCGCCAAATTGTTGGTAGTACCTGCTAATCGCGTATTTTCGTTGATTTCGACCAATTCTTCGCCATTAATTTTGATTACATAGCGATCGCCATCTGGCTGGAGGGGAGCGCTTTTGTTTTGGGCTTGATTGGCAGTAGATTCGCCCCCTGCTTTCCAACTTACGGTAATCTTACTCCCGTCCACATTTTCCCGGTTCAACTGGTTGATCTTTGCTGCTATTACACCAGCTATCTGAACCGGATCATTGTCAACAGAGCTAATCTGGTTACTCACATCCGTTAAGTTCCCAGTCCTCACCGTCTTTGGTGAATTGCTAGCAATAAGGGCGTACGATTGTACGCCCCCAGTATCTCCAATTGCACCAACTTTTTTAGTTTCAACGCTCGTATCTGGTAGAGAACTCAAAAAGGTGAGAACAGGTATATTTCGGATAAAAAGGGTTGCTGCCTTACGTCCTCCAATGTTGTGAGGATGAATTTGGGTAATCACAGCATCCAAGGTTTGTTTCCCTGCTCTAGATTGGTACTCTCCCACCTTCACCACATCAGGGGCAGACGATTTTTGGGAAGCTAGCGCATTTCCCTTGATGGTTTGAGTGCAACCGACTGAGGGGATGCCCAAAACAGCCATAGACAGGGTAACAATAATCCACAAATGTCTTTGATTCATGCGTCCGTTTTTAAAGCGACTGTAGAACTTAAGTTTTATAACTCGCGGGATTTTTCACTAGTGAGAGTGACTTCCCTCCTGATAACTTGAACTCGTTCCGTCTTCACTTTGTTTTGATAACTGCAACAGACTAGCATGAACCTTTTGGCTTGGGGATCAGGGTTTTAGCGTAATTATCGGCAACTTGATTCTATTTAAATTCCAATTTCAAGGGCGAAACCTTTCTCAAATGGGGACTTTGGCTATGTAACGCTTTTTAATGCAAGTCAAAAATTTCTTAAAAAAACTTTACATTTATTGCACACCAAAGTGACGATACCCTATTCACATCGCTTCTAAAGGCTCGCAACGACCATTGTATTATAGATAACATTCCTATCGACTATTTACGATTAAACCCCGATATAATAAATTTCATCAAATGGCATCAGCATAAATACTTAAAATTATTTATTTAATGAAATATTTAGATTTACCTATGAATAAGTCGTGATAAGAGTTACATCCGAAATAATTATGCAAATTAGTTTGAGTTTAATATCTTTTTTCAAAGTTTTTTCTACTGACATTAATCATGACTTTTATTCTCCATGACTAGACTAAATTTAGTGATAAATGTAACCTATTATGACAGTATTACTGAGTATAAAAAAAAGGAGGATACTCAACTTAATATTTTTTGTGATTAATGATGAAAAAATTGGTAAATCTTGGCGATCGCTTTGAGATTAAATTTATAAGGTATAAAAAAAAACAAGGGTTGTTTTTTGGACTAAGTAGTTGATCAAGAATGATTTTTGAGAGCAAGCTATCTTTTCAAAAATCTTTTCAACTGTAGAGATGTGGGGCTGTGCCCTTTCAAGGTGAACGTTTGTACTATGAAATAAATGATGTTTTAACCTAATGTTTGGTATTTTGGCTGAGGCGTAGGCGTAGCCCGCCGTAGGCATCGCTTAATTTACAGTCCAAATTGGAGTTTAATGGATAAATTCTTTGTTCAATTCCAGCCGATGCCTGAAATGCCGTAAAAACGTTGATAGTACATATGCTCACCTTAAAAGGGCTAGTCCTAAAATCTTAAAACTATCTTTTTTGGCAAGATTATGATTCCAATTTTTTAGTTAGGGTTGCGATCGCATTTATTAGACACACTACCTTTGATTTCGACACTTTACAGATGTACGGAGCTTATTCACAAATCAAATAAGATTCCTATATACTAGGTAATTTGGGAAATGCTATCAGCCTGATGACAAGCCAAGCAAATCAAGGAGATTTAGAAATCGATCCATCGCCATTATTAGCTGTTCTCAACGAGTTGCATTCCCAGTACAAGTTACTGCGGGAGGGTGCAGTAGCGAAATACATTCCGGAACTGGCAAAGGTAAACCCGGAATTGTTCAGCATTTGCATTGTGACAGTAGATGGTCAGATTTACAAAGTTGGGGACTACGAGCAACTCTTTACCATTCAGTCAATTTCCAAGGTGTTTGCTTATGGGCTTGCTCTAGAAGATCATGGACTGGATTACGTTTTGACTAGAGTTGGCGTGGAACCAACGGGGGATGCATTCAACGCGATTATTTTGGATGAGCAATCAAAGCGACCTTATAACCCAATGGTAAATGCTGGAGCGATCGCCACCACTAGCTTAATCAAAGGTTTCGGCCCAACCGAACGCCTCAACCGGATGCTAGATATGTTCCGGCGATATATTGGCCGCGACGTGTTCGTTGATATTTCAGTTTTTACCTCAGAACGGAGTACAGGGCATCGCAACCGCGCAATGGCGCATCTGATGCTCAACTTTGGGATGATTGACCGGAACATTGAAGAAGCGCTGGATCTTTATTTCCAGCAGTGTGCTGTGATGGTGAATTGCCAAGACTTAGCGGTGATGGCGGCTACCCTTGCTAACAGAGGTATTAACCCGATCACCAAAGAACAGGCGGTAAATAAGCATTACATCAAAGATATTCTGAGTGTTATGTATACCTGTGGCATGTACAACTTTGCAGGTGAGTGGGCTTATAAAATTGGTATTCCGGCGAAAAGCGGTATTTGTGGTGGGATTATCGCCGTTGTACCCAATAAGATGGGCATTGGAGTTTTTTCGCCGCTGCTGGATGTGCGTGGTAACAGTGTGCGGGGGGTAAAGGTGTGTGAAGAACTTTCCCAACGGTTATGTTTACATCTATTTGATTGTTCAGGTCAAGAGGCGAAATTTGATTGAAGGAGGTAGAAGAATTTTAGATTTTGGATTTTGGATTTTGGATTTTGGATTGAACAATAAACCTCTTGCACGAATACAAAACTACCCTCAACCCCCAACTCCTTCTCCCATCCTTGGGAGAAGGGGAGGCAATTTCAAAGTCCCTCTCCCATCCTTGGGAGAGGGATTTAGGGTGAGGGCTTTTGATTTATGCAAGAGATCTAATCTGAAATTTATTAGCGATCGCAAAATAACACTATATATAGATAGCGTACAACTCACTTTGATAAATGCGATCGCCTGTCCTCTCTTGACCTGCACTAGCAAAACCAACTATTTGTCCGATTTCACCCTCAGCAACATAGGTGAAATTATCTTGAGCTATATTGCTGAAAATTTTTACCCATTTTGTCTCTCATTCTTCATAAGATAAATCTGCCAGAAACTTTGCTGGCATTAAGTTGCTATAGGTTGTCCGCCAAGCATTTACATGCACTCTAGCGATTGTGGGTGCATCGGCTAAGTTGGCTTCTCGGATCACCATCAGCTATTTCCTGGCAAGAGTTCGATATTGCTTTCTGGCTAGTTTACAATTCTTCTGCTTGGGGAAGCGGGAAGATTTCACCAGCCAAGTAAGCTTGAAAGTGCTTTTGGAAGTACAACCAGGAAGTCATATCTTCTCCATCTGTCAATGCTTTTGGGGCTTTTTTATATAGAGGAATACGGTTATTAATTTCGTCTTGCAGCAGTGGGGGCAGTTCTGTTAAACCATTGACTTTGCTGCCAACAGCACTGTAGATCAGATTACCGGGGCGATCGCCCATTTTCATCCAGGGAAGCCATTGACCAATCCTATCCCAACTCAGTTTGAGTTGAGAAACTGAGGGGAGGGCTGTGTTGAATAAATCTGCGGTTGGCACAGTCAATTTAAACAATTCGGCTGCCTGATAAATTGGATTTGGGCTGTATTCGGCAAATTTTGGATCGTCTGCTAAGGGATTGGGGTAATAGGGAAATATATCAAAAACGAAGGTTGTGCTGTCACCGTCTACTTGTGCGGGAAAATTTCCATCAAATTTACCCTGCACTGGATTATTGGCAACGTGAATCACCGGAACTGTCTCGCCTGTCCAAGGATTCTCCCATTTGGACAAAACTTCATCTGTTTTTGGGTTGAGATAGTAAGTCAGTTCCCTAGAAGTAAAATCCCAGCTACCTTCTGCTGTGGGAATACATCGGCTAACACTCAATCCCAGCATCTTAAACAGGAGTTGTCTTTTCTCACCGGGGATAAAGGCGTAAATTTTACCTTTCCAAATCAGGAAAGTGGATTCGCTAGGGTCGAGGGAAGAACGAGTTTTAACCCAGTGCTGGGCTTCAAGTTCTTGGATTTGGGCAACCATCTAAAGCATCCTTAGTATCTGGATAACAAAAGAATAAGCTAATCAGCATTCAAGTTGCATCTTTGGGAGTTAGGAGAGACGCGATTAATCGCGTCTGTACAGGAGTTGGGAGTTTTATCTGCCTCCAGTCCAATACTTCTCTACCAGAGGCTGCGCCCTAAGCGTAGCTATGCCGCAGGCTTTACGACGCCGGCTGCATCGAGCGTTCGCGTAGCGTCTCGTAGAGAAGTCGAGATGCTCAGTACAAGTGCCCAATACGCTATTTCAATTGTTGGAAGAATAGTTTGAGCTTCTCTTCATCTAATTTGCCATTGCTGCGAACGGCGCTACACAAATCAAGTCCGAAAGAAGCAAGCCCAACTGCGATGTCTACGACGGGCTACGCCTACGCAACATTCTCAGGTTTCAGTTCTCCAGCTAAGAATTGGTGTTTAGACTAGTTTCCGGTGCGAAACTAAATTTCCAAAAAATAAGGATACGGATTTAAGATGTTTCCAGAAACTAAAACTTTGGTTTTTAGGCTTTATAGAATGAGCCTTCTGAGTTTTGCACTCCTGACTAGTCTAAACGCCAATATAATTATGAAGCACTCATTACGATTAACCAGTCACATAAAAATTGTTATTGGTTAGTGACACTCCAGCAGATAGTTGGGCAAATTTTACCTGAGTAGCACCCCCACTACCATCTTGGTCAAAATACAATGCACCTGTAGTGTCATCATAGATAAATCGCTGGGCGCTCGTCGTTGCAGATGTTCCAAGTGTAAACTGACTAGCTGAGAGGTAAATTGGTAATAACCCTCCACCAAAACCACTAGCCGATACCCAAATAAGTTCACTACTTGCGTTGAAGTCATAAATACTATCAACGCCTTGATTGTAAGTTAAGAAAACAAAGGTATCAGTACCAGTCCCTCCATAGAGGACATCATTACCGTTTCCACCTGTCAAGGTATCATTTCCAACACCACCCATGAGGGTGTTATTGCCTGAGGCGTTAGAGGCTACGAGATAATCATTGCCATCACCTCCATCAACTAAATTCTTGCCTGTTGAAAACTGAATATCCAAGAAATCGTTCCCAGTACCACCGTTGAGGGTATTATTGCCCAAAGTAACCCCGCTGTAGTTGGTCAAGCCAGAGGCAGAGAGATAATCATTACCATCGCCCCCAACGAGCAGATTATTGCCTCTTGAACCGTCAGCATTCAAGCTATCGTCACCAGCACCACCGTTGAGGGTATTATTGCCTTTTGAATCGTCAACATTCAAGGTATCATCACCAGCACCACCGTCCAGGATATTCTTGCCTGAAGCAGTATAGTAAGATTCATTGGTATCGCCATATCTGTAGGAGCCAGAGGCACTCAAAGAATCATTGCCATCTCCTCCAGAGAGCAGATTATCGCTTGTTGAATAGTCAACACTCAATCTATCATCACCAGTACCACCACTGAGAGTATTCTTGCCAAACAAGCCAGGAGTATAGCCGTATTTACCAGAGGCACTCAGAGAATCATTGCCATCGCCTCCATCTAATAAGTTATTACCCGTTGAAAAGTCAACATTTAATTTATCGTTACCAGCACCACCGTTGAGGGTGTTATTGCCTGAGGCAGTAACAAAAGAAGAATCTGTTGGTTGATTCTTTGTAGTAGCCAGAGGCACTCAAAGAATCATTGCCATTGCCTCCAAAAAGCAGATTATCGCCTTTTGAATAGTCAGCATTCAAGGTATCATCACCAGTACCACCGTTGAGGGTGTTATTGCCAGAAGCGCCACTGTAGACGTAGGTGGAGCCGTCGGAGTAGTAGGCAGAAGCTCTGAGATAATCATTACCACTGCCTCCATCTAATAGGTTATCGCCTGTTGCAAAGTCAATACCCAAGAAATCGTTACCAGCGCCACCATTGAGGGTATTCTTGCCAGAAGCGGCAATGCCATCAGGGAAATCGTAGTTAGAGGCAGAGAGATAATCATTGTCATCACCCCCAAACAGTAGGTTATCGCCTGTTGCAAAGTCAAAATTCAAGGTATCGTTACCAGCGCCACCATTTAGAGTGTTATCGCCTGAGGCTGCGGCGTTGCCGTATCTAGTTGAGTCACCAGAGGCACTTAGAGAATCATCGTCATCGCCCCCAAACAGTAGGTTATCACCTCTTGAATTGTCAATATTCAAGGTATCGTTACCAGCGCCACCGTTGAGGGTGTTATTTCCAGAAGTACCATTACCGTCGCGGTAGAAGACATAGCCAGAGATATAATCATTGCCATCGTCTCCATTGATTAGGTTAGCGCCTGTTGTAAAGCCAAAGCTATCGTTACCAATACCACCGTTAAGGGTGTTATTCCCCTCGCCACCGTTGAGATAATCATTCCCCGCACCACCGCTGAGAACATCATTCCCCTCACCATCGCTGAGATTATCATTCCCCGCACCACCGCTGAGAACATCATTTCCCGCATCACCGCTGAGAGTATCATTCCCCGCACCACCAATGAGAGTATCATTCCCCACGCCGCCACGGAGCAGGTCATTGCCACTCTTACCGTTGATGTAGTCATCACCACCCTGACCATTAATAACATCATCTGAATTGTCAAAGCCGTTGACATAGTTATTCAGATCGTTAAAGAAGGTGACTGTGTTCTTGCGAAACGGGTTCTGTTGGGTGGAGTTAGCATTGACGACATCAAAGCTGTCCTGAATGCTGATTTGTCCATCAAACAGGATATTGCCCACCGTTGATAGGTTATTTAAGTTTTCCAAGGTAAAGTTTTGCAGGATCAATTTGCTATTACCCCCAAAGAAAATTTCCAGATTACTGCCATTCTGGGCAAGTAGCAGATTTTGGGCAGTGAAGCCAGAACCTTGAAATATCAAAGTATCCACTTCAGCTATGACTGCTGCCGAGGGATTTGAGCTTTTACCTACGCCACCAAAATCAGTGATGATAATGTCAGTCTCGTACTGGGAGTTGAAAGAGGAGGTGAAAATAAATCTATCATTGCCACCGCCACCAGTTAGGGTGTCATTGCCTTCATTGCCTATGATGATATCGTTCCCAGCTTTACCGTTAATCTTGTCCGCATCGGAGGTGCCCACTAGGGTATCATTACCGTTGGTTCCAATGATATTTGCCATACCTTTTATCTACCTAAATCGATTTTTTGAGTAAGTTAAGTTTTCAACCTGCTGTTAGTACTGTTTTAAAGTACAATGAACTCGCCAAGAGTTGACACTTTTGGCAATACTTTAAAGTCACCCTTGAGGGTTACAAATTTTTCCCAAGATTCAATCTGTTGACCAGCTTATTAAGTAGCAATTATTGAACTATCTTGGACTCTCTAAGTCTTAGGCACTCTACAAATTTATGAGCGTGTGTATTAAGGAAAATAGGTTGTTTCAGGCTTTTCTAAACTATCTTTGATTCAGTAGCTATTACTGGAAAAATGCCGAGAATCAAGCTTGAATGCCTAAATCCCACACTTCATATTTGGTTTTTTGTCAATGCGTAAGTCCTACTATTTTGAAAAAAAGGAATAGGTTAAGACAGCGCTACAGGATGGTTTCCCGAACCAGGCGACTGCGATCGCGCAGCGTTAGCAAGGAACGAGTGTTACCCTAAGCGTGACAGGGGATATCTTTATGCCCTTGTTGTGGGCTATTGTTTGTGGGTGTATAGCTTGAAAATAGGAAATATCTAAAATAACCCAACAATAATTAACTACCCGAATATTTACTTAAATGTCTATACTATAAAATATATCTTTGCATACTCTTCACATTATTTGCTGGTAAATGTATACAGAAATACTTATCTTTATGTAATCTTTATATTTTCATGGAGATGAAGCGATCGCTCTAGGATACTTCTTTAAGGCTAAAAATACGAAATTTAGGGTTGGAGTGAGTGCCAGGGCAAACGTCCCCAAATCTGGTCTTATTCTGCACAATCTCCGCTATCGCCTGAGTGTGCAACCAATTCAAAGCTAGAAACCTGAGCGCAGTCGTTGGCGCAGCCTCTCGTAGAGAAGTATGCCTCCCCTGCCCCCTGTTTCCTGCCTTCATCAATTAAACTGGCTTTGAAACTTTCTCATCCAAACGGCGAAACAAAAACACCCAGAGTGGTAAAGAACTATTAATCGCAATCAATCGCACTAAATGACCAGTTGTGACAATTTCAACATTATGATTCAATGCTAGGGAAACCAGGATCATTTCTGCTGATCCTCCTGGTGCTGTGACTAAGAGACAGGTTAGCCAGTCCCAAGAGGTTAATTGCATTGCAAGTATAGCAGCGATCGCTCCGGCTACAAGGGTCATCGCTACAGACATCAAGGCATAAGCGACAGTCTGCTTTGTAAAGTTGGGTTTGTCTCCCCAATACTCACCAATAGTAATTCCCAGGAGCATTTGACCCAATAAGTTAATTAAAGGCGGCGGACTAAAGCTAATATCACCCACGAAAGGCAGCCAATGTAGCAAAGGATTAAACCCGATACCAATTAATAATGCACCAAAAAAATCGCCAGCGGGAATTTTAAATAATATAGCGGGATAAACTACCAATCCAGTGATTAGCAGTACTAATAAGAGTAATTCTAGTTGAGATGGATCAAAATTGAGCCAAGCACCGTTGACCGGGAGTGTTTGGGGATAGTAATTACCAGCTGATGTTTTAGCAATGAAAGGAATGAGAACAACTACTGAGGTGACGCGAATCGCCTGAACTAGGGCAACCAAGGTAACATTTTTATTGTAATCGGCGGCGATCGCTGCCATAATTCCGACACCGCCAGGAACTGTAGCCAGCATTGCTGTCATTAAGTTGGTTTTGCTGAGGCGGGAGTAAATATAACCAATACAGCTTCCACTCAGCAGCAGAAACAAGGTAAGAAAAATAAATATCGGAATATCATAAACAACACTAGCTAGATTACTGTGGGCACTGGAAGCGCCAACAGTTAAGCCTACAAGTGCCATTCCCACTTTTCTAGCAGTGCGGTTAGGTTGGGGGGAATATTGATAGAAAATTCGACACCCTTGAAGAACCAATGTACCAGCAGCAATCCCACCAAATATCCAGGCAATTCTGCCAATTTGAAACTTTGCCAGCAGTAAACCCAAAGGTAATGCCAGAAGTATTTCCAAGACAAGGACAATTAGTTGCTTCGCAAATAGCTGTTGTTTGGTAATAACTGGATTTTCATGAGTGTGTTCTTCCAGGTTGGGAGCAACACTTACACTTTGATTCATCGATACAAGCTTTTTTATTAATTTAACTTATGTACTCAAGCTAATGCGATCGCCCAAAATAACTAGAGGATCGATTTAGTAATCAAAAACCTAACCCCCCAGCCCCCAACCCGACAACGGTTGGGAGAGAGGTTTTTCCAGGATTACTGAATTGGTGTTCTAGGTCTAAATTTACCGCGTCTTCCATTCAAACAAAAATGCCTATAGAGAGAGGATAGGGGCACAATTGCGGTTGTGCCCCTTACAAATATATTTGTATTCCTTTCAATGGTTCAGCGGAGCAACACTTACACTTTGATTCATCGATACAAGCTTTTTTATTAATTTAACTTATGTACTCAAGCTAATGCGATCGCCCAAAATAACTAGAGG
>NZ_JBALCP010000056.1:0-18724 GCF_036919675.1 Nostoc sp. | reverse complement strand
CTAAAAAGCCAAAACACAGAGGTACTGGAAAACGAGTAGAAGCTCCAAAATTTCACATCACTAATCAGCTTTTTAGCCTTAACTGAACCGTATTGATTGATATTGGACTAGGAACTCTAGTAGCAACCAATGAACGAATTCGACAAGCAATCGAACCGAGCGTTAGTGAGTTAAGTAGTTGGTTAAAACAGACACACCCTAACATTCATGTGGATGAAACACCTTGGCCCGTCAAAGGAATCAAAGAATGGTTGTGGGTAGTTGCTAATTTTCATTTCTGCTTATTTACAGCAGCTGACACTCGTTCTAGATCTGAATTAGAAACAATTTTAGGTGCTACATATACAGGGGTACTCAGCAGTGACGATTTTAGTGTTTACAATGGTTATGCAGTAACTGACCAACAGAAACGTTTGGCTCATCTACGTCGTCACTTCAAAAAACTAATTTTAATTCCAGGTCTTCACAACCAAGCTATTGGCGAAGCGTTTGTCAACTTAATTGATGAAGCCTTTAGAAATTATGCTCTTCGGGTTTGAGACTCTTGACTTCGCCCTTTACAACGATTGGGTCAATCAGTTCAAATCTAAGTTGTACTCCTCACTCTATCAGTGGATTGATCTAGCAGGAGCTACAGCCGGCCAACTTTTGCGTTCCTTGCGCGATAAAGCAAATCAATGATGGTATTTTCTTGACTACCCTGAAGTCCCTCCTGATAATAATCAGGCTGAACGCTCCCTTCGTTTGGCTGTCACAAAACGTAAAGTTAGTGGTGGTTCCCGTTCAATGGAGCGGTTTCAACACACTGCCAATTTGTTGACGGTGGTGCAAACCTGTCGTCGTCAAGGTCGGTCTGTGATTGATTTTTTTGTACAAGCTCTACTAGCTGGCTCTATTAATTCTCAGTCTCGCCCTTCTTTGCTTCCACAATTTTAGACCTGAATCCTTACCTATTGAAATTCCCGAATTAACCGATTAAGAGCAACACGATTGCCTTTCATACCTTAGCAACTTGAAGTCACACAAACACTCATTGAAACATAGAGTATGGCAATGTATTATCAAATAAATATGCCATCGAATCTGCTCACACTTGCCAACATTCTCTAGGACTTCCTAATATTATTTATTTTTGTTCCAATAATTGATTGCTCTTTATCTTTTATGAGAAATTTAGAACTGTTAATTCTAATAACTTCATAACTTTCAGTTGTAAAAATTGAACCTATAGTAGCTACTATATCTGCAATAGAAATCTGAAAAAATAGTGGAATTTGGAAATTAAAAAATGATTTTGGCATAGTTTTAACACTTAAATATAATTTTTTTTGGCTGACATACCATACTCCAGTAAATTTATTACCTGTTATAAGTTCTTTAGGTTTAGAGAAAAAAAGTGTTTGAACCCTTGTTTGCTCGTAAGTCATATCATCTTTAAATTCAACAGTGATTTTTTCTGAATAAGTATTAAAACGCCATTTTCCTAAAAGTAAAATTTCTATTTCTATATCAGAAGGTATACTGTTATCCATGTCTACTTTTTAAATTGATTAGATTACTACAATGAAAGAAGTATTAACGATAAAGTTTTTATAAATATAATTAAAAAAGTTATTTTGTAATATTGCACTTACAGCGAGATAGTTGCTTACGATTATACCTTTAACTTAGATTAACAGTTAAGTATATTAAAATTGCTCTAATTTCCTTACACTTCATATCTTTTGATAGATTTTGTCGAAAAAAATTCTGAATATCATCAATGGAAACTTCTACATTCTTAATCATAACTCAGAAGTCAGAATTCAATTACACATTTTTGCACGGGAAAAGAATAAATGCATCTGCCAAACTAACCATGACCCCACCCGCCATGCTCCCATTGATAGAGGTTCCGCAGATGATGGAGATAAATCAAAAACATCTTGGTCATAGTGCAACCATTTGACTGGTAAGTGTCCCATTGGTGTCGTCGGAGATACTTTAAAAGTTAGTTGGTCGTAGTTTAACCAGTTTCCCTCTCTTCGCCAACCCAAGCGATCGCCAAGTCTCTTTTCTGTTTCATAATCTACTTGAGCACCTATTTCGTTCCAGATGCTTTGCTGTACGCTAAAGCCAAAATAACCATGACTGTATTGTTGCCAAAGTCCATCGATAGTATAAAAAGCCTGACAAGAAAAGTTAAGAATATCTTCCTTATAAACTTCATTCCAATAATTCTTTCCCATGACTTGTAGCATTAATTTAGCGGTTTCAATATCAGCTTCTTTCCACTTGAATTGTGCGAGTAAAGTTTGAAGTTGACTATAATCAATATTTTTACTGTTTTTAAATTCTTTTACAGAGTTACTATGATTATTAGTTGGCTCTAATAATTCTGTTTTTTCAATAAAAAGTGCAGGATTTGTAGAAACGACATCTGTCTCTAATATCCCTAGCACTTTTCTTTGATCGACAAGTTGAGTAGATATATAATTAGATATTAAGTAAATTGTTTGTTCTAAAGCTATTCCATTATTATTTAACTCCAAATTAGTAATTTGTTCATTTAATAATTTAGACTCAACTAACGCATCTTTTAATTTATCTCCTTTCTCATAACTTGCTACCAATAAATTGAGAATATTTTCAGAAATTGTATCAGTATATTGTATGGTTAATAAGCTTGACTCAAAATTTAAACTACGAGTTGCTAAATTTTTAATTTCTCCGACAATTGCGTAAAAGTTTGCATCTAGTTTTACTACTTCGTCTATTAAGGATTGAAATGGACTAAAGTAATCTTGTAAATAATCTTCAAAATTTGTTACTGTCTCAGCTATTTTTGCTATTTCCTGACGAATTTTTATTGCTTTTATTTGATATTCGTAAATTTCTTGATATACCCCTAACTCTTGGGCTATTTGCTGGACAGTTTGCTTTTGATTCTTAGTATCTTCTCCTAAACTTTTAATTCCTTTAGTTAGCAATTTAATTTTTTCTAACATCAAAAAGTTAGTATTACTCAAAAGTAAAATTGATTTGAGGTTTTCTTGCTTTTCCCATTTTAGTTTTTCAATAAGTTGCGGATTATTGTGATTTTTTATTTCTAGTTTGTTTCTTTCTGCATTTATATTTTTAATTTCTAGGTATTTTTGAGTAAATAACCTTTTCCAGTTATCAGTAAATTTTAATAAAAAATCTTGATAATTATCTTTATAGGTTTCTAAAAAATCAATTAGTTGAATATAGTCTTTAATTAATAATTTAGTTTTAGCAAAAATCTCTTCTTGGCTAATTTCCTGCTTTCGTTTGATTATTCCCCAAAAATAAAAATGATACTTAGTACCTTGTTGAATTAATACTTGACATTCTTTAATTTTTTTTTGAACTTTTTTTAATTTTGAATTGTTTATAATAGGTAATTGATAACTTATTTCATAAATTGTAATAGATTTATAATTTATTAGTTGTCTTTGTTTTTTAGTTAACATCACATCAGTTCTCACAACAGCCGCTAAACTTTCACCCATTTTACAACGTTTGAATTTTTGTCATAGCGGTAGGTTGCACCATCTTTAGTAGTGATAGACTTCTCTTGGTTGGCTCTGCTTCTAATGGTGGTAAGAGAATAGCCTGTTAATGCCTTAATTTCTTGATGAGTGAGCTTTTCGATTGTGTCTATTACTACTGATATTTCTGGTTGTATTTGGAGTTTAGAGAAGCTATCTATTGTAATTTGAGCGTTTTCAGGTGGAGCAATGACAATTGCTTTTTGCCGTTGATAATCCTGTACAGAAATAAGTTGCCAATGGGAATCTTCTTTTAGCTCCAGAACCCATTTATGATAGTTAAATAAACTCTCTCTATGTCCAACACTGATAAAAGTTGTTTTACTTTCTTGCAGTTGTTGATATAAATTATTTTCGTTAGTTAAATCCAAAGCACTTGTTGCTTCATCTAATATAGTGAAACTAGGATGAGTAATTAATAGTCGTGCGAAAGCTACACGTTGTTGTTCTCCTAAAGACAATATATTCTCCCAAGGATCTTCTGTATCAAAGCCTTTTACGCGGGTAAGCAAGTGTTGTAAGTTAACTTGCTGTAAAATTTGTTCGAGTTCTGTGTCGCTCATTTTTCGATCTGTATGCGGATAGAGTAATTGTTCGCGCAAAGTACCTAAAATTATATAAGGACGCTGGGGTAGGAACAAGACTTCTTTTAGGGGAGGACGCACTAGACGACCAGTTCCTGCATTCCACAAACCAGCGATCGCTCTCAATAGAGAACTTTTACCCCCACCGCTAGGGCCAACAATCAATAACCCTTCGCTTGGCTGAACAGAAACTGATAAATCTTCAACAATAGTCTGCTCATAATTTGGCGTTTGTAAAGTGACATTTTCAAAAGCCAAATGTTCTTCTTGTATGACTTGAATGGTATTTACATTATCTGGTTGTTTACTAACAGCTTCTAAAGCATCTGAAAATTCAGCTAAACGCTTCACATAACTAGAAAATCGCCCAGAAATACTAAATTCACCTATTAACTCTCCTAGAGCATTAGAAAACATAAAGCAAGCAAAACTAACTTGGTTAATTTCCCCATAATCAATTTGGTTCTGAATAAATAAAGGCGTAAGAATAAACATAGAAAATACACTAATGGCAGATTGATATGCTCTGCCAAAAGCGTCTTGACCTTTCTCCAAACTCAGCCTCCGTTCAGCAGTTTCTAGAATATTATTAAATCGGCGCTGAATTATATTTAATTCTTCCTTTTCTCCCTGAAAAAAAGCAATCGATTCAGCGTGATTGCGAACATGAGTTAAGCAATAACCAAAGTCTGCCTTAAACGCAAGTTCTTGTTGATTAACTATATTTATTGCCTGATTTAAGTAAATAGCTATTAAATTACCAATAAATGTATAAATAATTAGATAAATTGCGATTGGTGGAGAAACTGTCCAGAGAATTATCAAAGCACTTCCCATTTCTAAAACTTTTTCTAGTAAAGCAGTTGAAAATCTTAAAGCACTACTAGTGATAGGTTCTATTTCTTGAGATAGACGTTGATCTGGATTATCTATATCAGATTTGAAATTTATTTTATAATAAGCTTGGTTGCTCAAATATTTGTCTAAAATATGATTATTTAGCCATTTGTACCAGTCAAGAGTGATTTTTTTTCTCACATATCTTAAAAAAGTTATCAATATGACCATTACTAAAATAATGAGAGAGGACAGCCATAAAGTACTATTATATTTATCAAGGTTTCTCTCTTCAATAACAATATCAATTACATAGCGATTCCAGTAACTATTTGCAGCACTTACACCTATAACTGAGACTATTAATAACACTAAAACAATGAGCATTCCCCATGAACGGATCACATCTGCGAATGCTCTTCCTTCTGCTTTTGTTGGATACCAATAAGGTTGAGCAACTACTTTCACATCTCCCCAAAATTGAGTTAACGCTGAAAAAGGATTTATTGTGTTTTGCTCACGTGCAGATGGAGTTTGCATATTTTAAAGATAAGCCGTTATTAATTAGACTATTAATTTTGAAATGGCCTTTGAGAATTAAGTTAGACTCTGAGTCCATTTTTAGTTTTAGAAATTGAAGATTTTTATATCCCCCTAAATCCTAAAAAAGGGTCTAGGGGAGAGAAAATCAAATGCACTAGATTACTGGTTCATCATCTACAATTTCGACTGTTCTGGGAGTAGGCCCTTGTTCAGGCTCAGTAATGACTACTGGGCTAATATGATGTTTCAGTTTGAGCTTGAGGTCATCTGTAATCGGTAATTCTTGAATTTCTTTAAGGAGAAATCTCACAGATTCGGTTTTGCTACGTTCTGTATAAATGAACTTGAGAACGGTTTCAATCCCAAATGCTCCTATATATTCCCCTAGAATGCCTACCAGACCAAGTAGTCCTAAACCTCCTAACAAGCCTAAAGGCCCGCCCAGCGATGAAAGCATAGCGACAACTGCGGCGACACTGCCCCCTGATGCAGACGTTGCAATCACGAAAAGTATACCAGGAAGGCCTAAACCAGCAATTTTTTTGACGAGTTCATCCATTGTACTTACTTACAATCCTTATAAGGTGAAAACATGACGAATCGAGTGATTACTAATTCCTTTTTTGAAGAAATTAAAAATCTTTCTTATATCTTGCACCAGGCAAACGGTGCAAGATATAAAAAAGTTGAGCTAGCCTAATAAAAGACTGCACAGTTCATCAATTTGCTGACTTTTTTCAGAAATCAATCGATGGGCTATAGCTTGTAGCTGACGAGTATTTTGTAGTTTGGTATTGTCTATTTCTTCGAGTTCCTCATCTAAAAATGTTTGAAAGCGATAATAAAAACTTTTAGCTTCTTTATCGCTAGGTTCAAACAACTGTTCTAATTGTCCAGATACCACTTCACTACCACCGTCAAATACAATATTTAAAAGTGGTTTTCCCCATTGCAAAAGTCCCCAATTTTTGACTTCTTTATAAAGGTAGGCACTAGTCAGCGAACCTGTACCTAAAGAAACTACTAAAATATCTTCTGTATTGAGGACTTTTTTTTCTTTTTGTTTACTATTAATTTGTGCTTCTAAAATAGCTAAATGGGCTGGATTATTAGCAAACACTCCACCATCAATTAAAGTATAAGCACTGTTAGAATGTTGAGTATTTATAACACGATGGGGAGCAAAATAAGTCGGGGTAGCAGTTGTTGCCAATGCTGCATCTAAGAGCGAAAAACCCGCACATAACTTGCGAAAGTTTTGAGATTTTTTCTGTTCTTTTTCTAGTTTATTTGTAAAAAATATCGGAATTCGCTGCTCAATATCATAACTCGTTACAAAAACTTCTTTGAGATTACTCTCTAAAGGAGCTTGCTCAAAATATTGTCTTAAAATTTGTTTTTTGCTTTCAGAAGGATATTTGGGCTGGAGAAATATATCCTCTATTGGGCCAAGTATTCTTTCAAATAATGGCTCATAAAATATTTCTACCCCATACTCAAGAAATAGTTGTAGGAGATCCTCAGCAGTATATTGAGCTAGTGGCAAATCAGATACATCAGAACTTAATCGAGGTTTAGTTAGCCCCAGTGCCAAAATTCCGCCGCTTGAAGTACCAGCAATTAAATCAAACAAACTAAATATAGGTTTTTGTGTCCGCTTTTCAATTTCTGCTAGGATAAATGCAGGAATAATACCCCGAATACCGCCTCCATCAATGGAAAGTATTTTATATTTGGGCTGGGCTTTTGTATTCATAGTTTCTGGCGGCTCCTCCTGAGTTAATGTTTGTGCTTGTTGGACATTAACGGAATCTTCAGTCTGGTCTGTTTTAGTTTCTTCGTTGTATGACTTGAGAGTTATCAAGGTTGGGATAACCTCGGATTCTTCAGTGGTTATTTGTGTCTGTTGAATTTCCTGTGGTTCGTCTTCCTTGTCGCTTACTAACGGTACTGTTGCTGCTAATAAAGTTGTCGTTATTGTTGAGATATTTTCTTCAGGAATAACTGGTGTTTCAATTTGGATCTCTTCTTGGATACCCTCTTGATTGGATAATGGTGCTGCAAACGGAACTGGATTGGATGATTGTGTTACAAATGGAATTTGTGCTAACTCCCAAGCAGGATTACCACGGAAATTTCCTTGATAGGACTTTCCAATTTGGTTTTTGACTGTTGTTCCCTGCCCGTCATCTAATTTCCAGTAAGCCACTAATCCTTCTTCATCTCCGACTATTAGCCCAGAATGCTGGATCTGAATTTGTGCCTTAGTACAGGGAGAATTCCAAACGCTAATGTTTGCTAATTGTCCTTTAAAATAAACCTGTTTATGTACAGTTGCGCCCAGAGTTACAGAACTTGTTGCTTTGTTTAAGGATGAACCTCTAAGAGAATCTGTGTATACACGGTCATCAAGATATACTGTTACTTCACCACTGTTAAAAACAATGGCAAAAAAGTGCCATTCTCCTATAGTTAATTCTCCATTACCGAAGGTTTTGATACCCTTACTTACAATTTCATCAATGTAAACATCTAGGCTGCCTGTTTCACTGATGCCGAATTCAAAATTATCGCTGTATCGTTCTGAAGAACGTGCAAAGAATACATTGCGAGTTCCGTAACTAGTAGCTTTATTTGTTAGTTGATGCGGATTTATCCACCCTGAAACAGCAAATGCTGAACTCCCTTGAGCGAAAACGCCGCCAATATCGTTTCTGCCAAAATCTATATAATCATTTACCCCATCAAATGTCAAAACTGTTTGTGTATCTGCTAGGTTTTTCACAAGGATTTTATCTCCAATATAAATAACTTATAAATAACTTCATAATTTTAAAATAAGGTCTTAAATATTAATAATTTTAATCAGAAAATTCACTATTAACTTCCAAAATGGTAGGTAATGTAGATATGGTTACTACTTTACTCTAGAGAACGTTACTACAAACATATGTTTTAACTGCTACCTTTACGGTGGAGAAAAAATAAACAATACTCTAACTTTTATTAGTTAGTAATACTTCTGCGATCGCCTGCGAAATGGGGTAGTATGGTGAATATATTTCCATCCAAAAAAATTCCCCGACTGGGTTAACTTCGAGGAATATGTGCTGACCATCGGGGGTGACAATAATATCAATTGCTCCATAGTTTAAGCCAAACTCAGCCATTAGTTTGAGCAACTTTTTCTCAACATCTTCTGGCAAGTCATAAGGTTGCCAATTCTTAACCAAAGCTCTTCCCTCTTTGCGCCAGTCATAAGTAGATACTGACAAGCTTTGCGAGTCTACAGAGGCAGTAAATACGCAGTGTCCGACGATAGTTGTCCGCAACTCTAGGGCTTTGGGCACGTTTTCTTGAAATGTCATCGGACAAAAACGCAGCCCTTCCATATTCTCCAGATCATCAGCTGTAACTGGAGTAGTAAACACAACGTTTTCTCGTCCCTCCTCATCATAGATAGCAAAGGAAGAAAGCATCTTGGTTACTATACCTTGCTGAGATTCTTGAGCAAACTTCTTGACTGCTTCGGGATTGTTTGAAGTCAAGGTACGTGGAGTTAGAAGTCCAACTTTTCGTGCGACTTGCAACTGTAGTTGCTTATTATTAGCCCGATCCACATTTGACATTTTATCCAAGTGGAATCCTTGAAGGCTGGCAATCATACCTCTGACAGTAGCGCGACATTCGTTAATTGACGCATCTCTATATTGCCTGTCCATTGAGTTAGGTATTTTTTGCCCATAGCGCATCCGCCGATACCAAACTGAGGATACTTCACTCAAATTTAGCTTTTGTTCACCATCAGTAATAATTACCTGTTCTGTATCGCCAAAAAAAATATCTAGCTTAACCTCGGTGGGATATCTATCTGTGTCAAACCTAAATGCTTTTTCTCCTCTAGCCTCAATTTCTTGGATTACTAGAGGAATGCTTTCGTTATCTTGGCTAAATGTAACTATTAATACAGTCATAATAAATAGAAAGTAGCAAATATTTAATTTTTGATCATTCTTCTTTTATTTGAAGTAGGGCATCGGCGATCGCACTTGCAATAGGCAAGTTTAAATCTTTCTCTAGCATTCCCCACTCTCCCATAGGGTTGATTTCCAAAAAGACGTATTCGCCTGATGGTGTGACGATGAAATCTAACGCTCCAAATAACAGCCCAAATCTTCCCATAAAGGCTTTAAGACGACGAACTACTTCATCAGGAAGCTGGTGGTGTTGCCATGCGCCAACCTCAATACCTGGTTTACGCCAATCAACTTTAGCTGCTGCATACACATCCGCATTTAGCGCCCCTACAAATACATTGCCATTCACATATACCACTCGTAATTCCTGTTGCTTGGGGATTTGCTCTTGAAAAACCATTGGGCAATAGCGCAGTGACTCGGCATCTTGTAAGTCTTCTTCTTTGACGGTGCTGGTGTAAAGAAAGAAAGAGGAGTTAGCTTCCATACTGTGGGAAAGAGCAGTTAATAGCTTACTTACCATTTTGCCCTTGACTTGCCCGAAAAACTCTCGTGCTGACTCAGCTTTGTTGGTTACAAGAGTCCGAGGAATGACAAAACCTATTTCAGAGGCAATCCGCAGTTGCCGCAGCTTATTATTTGCATAATTTATCCGCTCTAGATCGTCTATCCAACGAGCCTCTTTAAGACTGTCCCAAAAACTATCTAAGGTTGCTTTTGATTCTCTAACACAAGCTTCTCGGAACTGTGGAGCTAATTGTGAACTTAGTTCTGGTTCCCAAATGCGCCGCATCCATACAGCCTGCACCTGCTCTGTGCTGATAGAGTAATTGTCATATTCTATAGTGTGATAGCTTCTGGATTCGTCAAGGTGTGCTACTAATTGCACTTGTTGGGGAAACTTATCGGTGTCAAGGCGAATCGGTTTTACCCCTTTTTTTGACAAGGCTTGTGCGACTCTATCTATTGTGAAAAAATCACCACTGTGAGTGATTAATAAAACAACGTCATGCGACAGGTGCATAAAAATTTTTTGGCTTCGTTTTTAGCAGGTAGATATTAAGGAATAAACTAATCGGCGTTTAACTTGCATCATCAGGGCGCTCATGCTGCCCATCCCACAAGATATTGATAAAATTTTAATCTGCAAATTAAATGTGTTTTAGCTTACCTAAAGAAATTTTTGTCTTAATATTTAAGTTCTTAAAGAAGTAGGTAATCTAAAAACTAAAGGCGATAGCTTATATATTATCAATACTGTAATATGTAAGCAATGTGGAAGCGATCGCACTCCAAGAAGTAATTTTCAGTTACTTGATAACTGCAACTTGCGCTATCCGTAGACACCAAGAGGGTAGCTTGCCGTAAGCATCTGAACTTAAAAGAAGCCAGTCGCGTGGTAAGGGCAGTCCGGTCTTGGAGGTTTCCCCCAGGAGGAACTGCCGAAAGGGTTTCCCACGCCAGTCAGCACAACGAGGGGCTTCGGGTCTTCGTTTGGGGACTACGAGTAAAAAGCAAGTCGGAGAAGCTTTGAAAGCGGCTCGCTCTTCAAGTCGAGCGAGCCGCTTGGAAGGGTTTCCCGTGAGCATTAGCACAGCACGATGCAGGAGCCTCACTGGCAGAGGAGTTGCGACTGCACTGTGTATCCTGCTTAAATATATGTAAAATATTTTTTAGTTGTCAACCCCTTAACGGTCTTCCAAATCAGAAGGAAACTTGAAAGTGAAAGGAGGAGGAGGAGGGGTAGTAGTATCTGGCTTTTCAGTTACAGATTGCTCTTGCAAGAAGCGCGCAAAGAATGGCAATACTTGGACATCTGATCCTTTGAGTGTATTTGTATACATTGTTATTTTTCCTTTGGGAAAATTTGTCAGGACTAAAGCTACGTTTAGTAAATTTCTAGTTGAGTTGAAGTTGTCAATGGTCAATAGTCAATTCTGAACCGTCAAGAAATCTGTATTCTGGGCTTTTGACAACTTTTACCTTGAGTTAATCTACTAGTTGGGTAAGTCCTATTATTTTAGCCATTAAACATATACCATTAATTAAGTGTGTGTGTGCAAGGAAATTTAAGATACTTAAGAAATTAATGAGAAGATAGTTAAAACCCACATTCCGCAAGTTAGTTTGAAACCCTTAGTATTTCCTATAAAACAACTGTGGCAAGCTTTTAAGGCATTGAGCCTATATTATTCGACGCCCGCCAGTAATTATTATTCATGAAATTTTAAACATTTTTAACTTTCCGCTTAAGTGTCTCAACCGTCTTAACTTTCCACTTAAGTGTCTTAACTGTCTTAACTTTCCACTAAAAATGTTTTAAATACTATTCATTTTCTGTATAAAACTGAGATTCTCTATGCTATATTTGAACAATTACAGAAAAATAGTAAATTAAATATAGATATAGGTTTTAGTTTTAATTAACACTAATTTCCATTCCTAAATAGCGGAACCTAAAAAGGATATAGAAACTAATGCAGTTAAATAATAGCCAATTTTTAGCAAATTCAACTAATAAGAATTTTATATATAGGGAAATAGAAGTTGCTATCCGGTCAAGCTTAACTGTAGATGATTGTGTAGTCATAGAGAGACAAACGCAAAAGCGAAAGCAGGAGCTAGTTGCCTATGTAGTTCCATCCGGTTTATTTGCACCAGAACAATTGTTGTTTCATCTGCAAACAATTCTGCCTAGCGAATTGATGCCTACAGCACTTGTACCAGTTTCCACTATCCCTCTAACAGTTACAGGACAGTTAGACAAAGCTGCTCTAGCTAATTTAGAAGTTATTGAGTCCAACTTAATGCGTCGCATAGAAGAGCAATTAGAGTCATTGTCAGAAATTGAGCGCGTTAAAGTGGTTGTTGAACCGTTTGTTATAAGTGTTCCTCCTGTGCATTTGGAGGATTTGCTAGACGAGACTCAAGCGATGCCTCCGGTAACATCTCCGAAGATTGCTCCTGAACATAGTCAGCAAAATATACAAGCGAATACATTTAGCCAAAAAATAGAAAACAAGAACCCATCTTTTTCAAAAAAGCTAGCCATTAGTTACGGCGAACCTCTGCAATACTCCAAAGACGCTTCTAAAACTTTACAAGAAGTGCTGCAACGAACTGCTCAAAATTCAACTAAAGGTATCATCTATATTCAGTCTGATGGTAGTGAGAAAGTTCAGTCTTATAGGGAATTATGGCAGGATGCTCAAAGAATTTTAGCGGGGTTGAGAAAGCTGGGACTCAAGCCCCAAGATAAAGTAATTTTTCAACTAGAAGATAATCAAGATTTCATCTGTGCTTTTTGGGGTTGTGTGCTAGGGGGCTTTGTGCCAGTGCCAGTGTCTATCGCACCTAGCTACGAACCAGTCAACAGTACTGCAAGCAAACTCCAAAATGCTTGGCAAATGTTGGGAAAACCGATTGTACTGACGAGTGCTTCTTTAGCTCCCAACATTGATGGTTTTTTCCGGCTTTTAAATTTAGAAAACTTTCAAATTGCAACTATCGATCAGTTGCGTGAGTGTGAACCGGATTTTAAATTGCATCAAAGTCAGCCAGAGGATTTAGCAATTTTGTTGTTAACTTCTGGAAGTACTGGCATACCCAAGTGTGTAATACTAAATCATCGCAATCTATTGAGTATGACGGCTGGCTTAGTTTCAATGGGCCATTTCTCCAGCCAGGAAAGCGTTTTAAACTGGATGCCTCTGGATCACGTCGGTGCATTGGTATCTCTGAGTATCATGGCTGTTAGTCTGGGTTGCCAACAAATCCATGTAACCACTGATTTAATTGTGCAAAATCCGCTCAAGTGGCTGGATTTGATTGATAAACATCAAGCTACGATTAGTTGGGCCCCTAACTTTGCTTTTTCCCTGATATGCGATGCCCTTGGCGACGTTTCCTACGGAACGCTGCGCGAACGGTATCAGGCTTTTGATATCGAGCGCCAGAAATGGGATTTATCCTCAATGAAGTTTATAATCAACGCTGGAGAGCCGATTGTCACTAAAACAGCCGGTGAAGCATTATTACCAAAAGCTTTAGTACCAGTGTCAGGAATACCTTTAACTGCTACAGGAGAGGTAGACGAATTGGCTCTGATAAACATTCCTGTTATTGATGAAAGTTTAATTGGGCAAGTAGAAAAGCAACTTAACTATCATCACAAAATTGAACAGGCAGTGGTAGTGGTACAGGAGTTGAGAAAGAAGATTCTCCCACTCCATTTGTCAGATTTGATCCCAGGTTGGCAACACCAGAACGCAAGCGCTAACCTTACCCCACTTCCCAAAGACTCCCAATCAAATACACAACAATATTTCTCAGAATCGAAGCCACTGGCCATCAGCCACGGCGATATTCTCCGTAGCGATCGCAATGCACCTATTACCTTGCCCGAAGTTTTACAAAAAGCTGTGCAACAAGTTGCAAGTGGAGAAATTATTTACCTGTTGCCCGATGGAACAGAACTACGCCAATCTTATGCTGAGTTACTTGAAGTTGCAGAGCGAATTCTTAGTGGTTTGAGAAAGTTGGGACTCAAGCCAAAAAACAAAGTCATATTGCAGATAGAACTTAGCTGTGACATTATTCCAGCTTTTTGGGGCTGCCTATTGGGAGGCTTTGTACCCGTTATTATGGAAGTACCACCGACTTATAGAGAATCAAACAAGGTGGTGGATAAGCTTTGTTATATTTGGCAGTTCTTAGATAGTCCAGTCATTTTAACTACGGAAGCTCTCAAACAAGAAGTAGAATTACTATCGCAATGGCTACCAACAGAACGCCTAAATATAGGCACAATTGAAGTATTAAAATGTAATCCTGTCAGCAAACAATATCACCATAGTCAACCAGATGAGGTAGCTCTTTTCAACCTCACTTCTGGCAGTACAGGAATACAAAAATGTGTTCAATTGACTCATAAAAATCTCATTATTCGCGCCAGAGGAGCTAACCAACTCAATCAACACGAGCGAGAAGATGTAATTTTGAATTGGCTGCCGTTCGATCACATTGGCAGCATTTCCGACTGGCATATCCGTGGTATTGTATTGGGTTGCACCCTGGTTTATGCACAAAAAGAATATATCTTGGGTCGCATCCTCAACTGGTTAGATTTGATTCATAAATACCGCATTACTCATAGCTGGTCCCCTAACTTTGCCTATGCAATAGTTAATGACTCCCTCAAACAAGAACCAGAACAGACTTGGAACTTATCGTGCGTGAAATTCCTACTTACAGCTGGTGAAGCAGTATCTAGTAAAGCTGTGGAGGATTTTCGAGAAAATTTAGTTGTTTATGGACTCAAAACAACGGCAATTAGACCAGCTTTTGGGATGGCAGAGATGGGTTCGGGGATTACATATTATCAGCCCATTAAGGAAGCACCTTTGTTGTTTCACAGGGTAGAAAAATCTAGATTCCAAGGTACTATTAAGCGAGTATAAATAAACTATCCGAATCATCATAATTTTACCGATTTAGGCTCAGTAATTTCAGGAATTACCATTCGCATAGTAGACGAGCAAAACTCTGTATTAAGAGAAGACACCATAGGGCATTTGCAAGTCAAAGGTGATGCAGTTTCTCCCGGATATTACAACAACCATGATGCCAATAGTCAATCCTTTTTAAAAGATGGCTGGTTTGATACTGGAGATTTAGGATTTATTGCTAACAGACAATTGGTGGTTACTGGTCGCGCCAAGGAAACTATCATCATCAATGGAGCTAACTACTACAGTCATGAAATTGAAGGAATAGTTGAAGAAATTACAGAAATTGAAGTTTCCTACACCGCCGCTTGTGCAGTCTGTAATGCTGATGGTGCAACAGAGAAACTAGCCATCTTCTTCAGTTCGCCGATTACAGAAAAACCAAAACTGTTAGAGCTACTGAAGAAAATTCGGCAGACAGTGGTGAATAAAATCGGATTAAATCCTGATTATTTAGTTTTATTAGCTAAAGAAGATATTCCCAAAACCGTGATTGGTAAAATCCAGCGATCGCAACTTCGCGATCGCTTTCATGCAGGTGAGTTTAACTTAATTCTCAAGCAATTCGACATCTTACTAGGCAATACCAACACTATTCCTGATTGGTTCTACCAAAAAGTCTGGCGACGTAAGCAAGCCAAGGTTTTGAAGACTTTATCCCAAAATGGTCTGACTATAGTATTCCTTGACGAGTTAGGATTAGGGACATTTATTTGTCAGCAACTTGAACAGCAAAACCTGCCCTATGTGTGTGTCTCACCCGGTTATGATTTTGCTAAAAAAAGTCCCAATTACTTCTGTTTAACTCCTGGCAACGCAGACCATTATCAGCTATTACTTGAGACCATAAAGGCAGATAAGGTGACTATCGGTCAGATTATCCATCTGTGGAATTATCAGGAGTATAGCGGGGAAATCAAAAGCATAGAAGCTCTTGAAAAAGCCCAAGAACAGGGAATTTACAGTTTATTGTTTCTTGTCCAATGCCTGGTAAAAACTCAGATTTTTCAAGATATACAGTTATTATTTGTTTCTAGCTACACCCAGTTTACACAAACAACAGACAAGATAGCTTATGAAAAATCTCCAGTTCTCGGTGTAATTAAAAGTATTGCCCAGGAAATACCTTGCTTAAATTGTCGTCACATCGATTTGACACCAAATTCGATACAGGTGGATGGAAACTATCTTCTACAAGAACTCCAGGTTTTATCAAAAGATCAAGAGGTAGCTTACCGCAACGGACAGCGTTTTGTTGCAGGTTTGGAAAAAGTTAATCTGCAAGACAAACCAAAGCAAGAACTTCCCTTTAAATCAGGGGGAATGTATCTGATAAGTGGTGGGCTTGGGGGTGTTGCAGTTGAAATTGCTAAATATCTGATTAAGTTTTTTAATGCCAAATTATTATTAGTAGGTCGCACTCCTCTATTAACCACAGATGTTGCATCCAATGACTCTGCAACAATGTCAGACAAGATTAAAGCTTATCAAGAATTAAAGCAGCTGGGAGCGGTGGTTTATGAGACAGTAGATATCTGCGACTTTCAAGCTGTTCAACAAGTAGTGGAAAAAGCCAAGGCTAACTGGGGAAGTCAGCTGGATGGGGTGATTCATCTGGCGGGAACTTATCACGAACAAATGCTAGTAGATGAAACACCACAGAGTCTAGCTGCAATCTTACGTCCTAAAGTGTTAGGTGCTTGGGTGTTGCATCAGGTGTTGAACAAGCAAGGGCAGGGGGTTTTCATTAGCTTTTCGTCTTTAGCGAGTTTCTTTGGTGGAGCCACGATTGCTGCTTATGCTGCTGCTAACAACTTTTTGGAAAGTTTTAATCAATACCAGCGTTCTGTTGGTGGGTTGCACAGCTATTGCTTTGCTTGGACAATTTGGCGTGACACAGGGATCAACAAAGGTTATGAAAGGCAAGAAATCACTCATGCTCAAGGCTATTATGAGATGAGTCTGCAACAAGGGTTATATTCCTTTTTGACTGGTTTATATTATGACCAAGCACAGCTGATAGTCGGTTTAGATGGCAGCAATCCCAAAATTCGGCGTTTTACCTCTGAGTTTCCAGGGTTACAGAAATTAACTGCCTATTTCACTACAAATAACGGTTCTACCGTCCCGGAGTTATCAGATTTTACAGTGTGCGATCGCTTCACAACAACCGTTAACTGTGACTTCGTGCAACTATCACAAATGCCCCTCACCGCTAGTGGTGAAATCAATCGAGATTTACTGGCTAGGGGGATGACTCGTAGAGCGATAGCTCCCCGAAACGAAATGGAACGACAAATAGCTCAAACCTGGCAAGAAGTTTTAAAAATACCTCAAATCGGCATTCACGACAACTTCTTTCAACTAGGAGGAAATTCTTTGCTAGCCTTCCAAGTCATTTCTCGGTTGCGCGAGGCTTTTTCTGTTGAATTGTCGCCCAATCGTTTTTTTGCATCCCCGACTGTAGCTGGTTTGGGAGAAAGCCTTGAGGCGCTACAAACTGTTGTCACCAAGTGGAATGTAGCTATGGATGACGCAGAAAAAGAATATGAGGGAGGGCTATTATAAATGACAATAATAGAATTTGTATCTTATTTAAATAGTTTAGGCATAAAAATTTGGCTGGAAGGCGATCAGTTAAACTATCGCGCTCCCAAAGGAGTGATGAACTCAGACCTCAAAAACAAACTGCTAGGGCGCAAATCAGAAATCCTGGCTTTTCTAGAAGAAGCTAAGAGTGCAACAGATTCCTCCTTTGAGCCAATACCATCTATACAGCGTTCTGGAGAGTTGCCTTTATCCTTTGCCCAACAGAGGATGTGGTTTGTCTAGATAGCAACAGGGCAAACTTCAGCACCAGCAAAGAGAATTTACCTCACACAGCGACGACTGGCAATCTAGCTTATGTGATTTATACGTCTGGCTCCACCGGCAGACCGAAAGGAGTTCAAATTGAACATCGAGGATTGTTAAATCTCGTCTTTTGGCATCAACAAGCTTTTGCGGTGTCGTCCCTTGACCGAGTAATACAAGTTGCTGGAGTAGCATTTGACGCTTGTGGTTGGGAAATCTGGCCTTATCTGACGGCGGGAGCTAGCATTCACTTTCCCGATGATGAAACCCGGCTTTACCCTGAGCAACTGCGAGACTGGATGTTATCAAAGGCAATCACCATTAGCTTCTTACCAACGCCAATGGCCGAGAAAATGCTGTCATTAAATTGGCCACCGAATGCTGCTTTGCGAACTTTGCTCACAGGTGGGGATCAACTTCATCAGTATCCTTCGACTTCCCATCCCTTTGAGGTGGTGAATAATTACGGGCCAACAGAGAATACTGTAGTTACAACCTCTGGGACTGTTCCGAAAAGACAACAAGCCTGTTTATCACCTGCGATCGGGCGGGCGATCGCAAATACCCAAGTTTATGTACTGGATTCCCGATTACAGCCTGTACCCATTGGTATAACTGGAGAATTGTACATTAGTGGTGAAAGCTTGGCACGGGGCTATCTCCATCGTCCCGACCTGACCACAGAACGGTTCATTCGTAACCCTTTTAAAAAAAGCAGGGGGCAGGGAGCAGGGGGCAAGGGGGAAACAGAAGACCAATCCAGTAATTGCGATCGCTTGTATAGAACCCATTTGGGATCTGGTGTACCGGGAGATTAAAAGTATTTTTTATTACTTATGTACTCAAGCAGTTTAACAGATGAAGAGTGGTCA
>NZ_JBALCP010000055.1:0-27933 GCF_036919675.1 Nostoc sp. | reverse complement strand
CTGTTTGGCTCTCCAAAATTTCACTGCTTATTATTGTCCTAATCGGAAATTGTCAAACCCTTAATCATATCACAAAAGACTTTTGCAAGAGTTCTCTACTATCCCCACTAGCTTTCTGAAATCTGAAGTTTCTCCACCTTTGTTAGAGTTGCTAGATAATAAGGCTCTTGCTATTAGTACATCGTCATATAATTTTCCGTCTGCTACCACTTGATTGAGCTTATATTTAACTTCACGTGCTAAGTCCCAAAAATCGGTCTTCTGGCTTAATCGATGAGCGGTGACTAGTCGAGTAATGTACTCACCTAGATTTTCGTTGACGGAAATTGTCAAATAATTGCGGATATTTACTGTTGTTTTACACCTCAGAATAATTTCAGTAGAGGATTTGACTTCAGCAGCAATCGCTAAAAGAAATGCAGCACACAAAGCCCCGTGAACAGAGGTCTTTTCTACTCGACAACGAGCTACAAGTTTAGTAGTTTCCGCTGAAGATAACGTCCAGTGAAACAGGCGAATTGCCAAGGAATCTACAATATTATTCGACTGCTTATTTCGATAAGTTGTTGTTAAAATACATTTGGTATCTCTTGATTCATTTAAGTTTTTTAAAACCACATCTTTTATAATATAAGGGATAATTTCATCAATAGGAGGCAAGTCTGGCAAAAGCTCACGAGGGTTGTCTGGTTCACTAATAAATTGCAAGATATCTCGGATCAGATAAGCTCCTGATAGACCATCACCAATGCAATGATGAAAAGTAATTATTAGGTTAGAAATATCAGGTGAGTGCAGCAACAATACGCGCAGCAAGGGTTCTTTACTCCAACTCAAAGGGTGACGTAATTCTTCTACCATCTCCCGACACCAATGTTCTTCTCCTTGTCGCTCAATTACTCGTAGTGGAATAGGCGGAACGTTTTCTAAGGAAAATTGTGGCTGATTTTGATTGTTAGTGACTATTTTTACTCTTAACCGAGAATGCCTTAGTTGTAGCCAAGCCAGAGCTTCAGTTAATAAATCAATGGTAAATGAGCCTTTAATAGTTACTGACAAGGTAACATTTTCCGGGCTATTGTTGTATGATAACCACATCAAGTGTTCTGATGCTGTAAGAATGCGATTCATGCCAATTACAAGGATTGTAGTATCTTATTTATAAATGTCTTAGTGTGCAACGTCCCTCAAACGTAGGCTAATCAATCCTACTAAATTACGATCTTCCTCCAGTTTTACCTCGAATAATAGCTGGCATTTCAAAGGGGATATCTAGAGGATTAACTCAGAGCTACTTCAGTTCAACTTTCTTTGCTTTCTCTATTGTCATGAGCATTTCATACCAGTATCCTCTCTGCGCGTACCACTTTGCTTGGTCAATAACAGTCATTTGTCTCAACTCTTTATCTAGTTTGGTCGTTTTTGCAACTCGTTGTACCCAACCCTTAAATACAGGATCGTCTGGCTGCACAGTTTTTCCACATACAACTACCAATGACCATTCGTAATTTTTACCTACAGTTAGCGGCGTTTTTTCTTTGGGTTGAGTGAAGCTAATAATTCCTCCGCTAGCAGTAATAGGTAAAAAAGTTCTTTCATAATAGTTACCTGTTTCATCTCTAAAGGTCAGCACAACCTTCTGTGCTGAAGTTTTGGGTAAGGAAATGAATACGGGAGGATGATCTTGGAAGGTTAACCCAAAGTTACGCTTTGGCATCAAAGGTCTAATGGGCTGTTCATTCTCAGAACACCTCAGCCCATCACGAGAACCTGCACCCACAGTTTCACTTTTTGGTTCTGGCTCTCCAGGTGGTTCAAAAGTCTCCTGAAAAACGAATTGCTTTAGTAGGTTGGCTTTTGATGTGACTGATTCTGATTGCGCCAAACTGGGTAAGGCAAACATCAACAGTTGTAAAGATAAGCCAACAGTAAAGAATTTAAATTGATATGAGGCATTATTTATTATCATTTTATGAAATGTCTGTGGTCTGTGGTCAGTTGTTATTTATCAGAGTTCAGGTGTTATCGTAAATAAAAGGGTTTAAGATTCCTACGTCTACATGTAGCGCGGAGTCAGAGCTACTCCGCCTCCGATCAGTTACCCTGCGGGAAGCAAGCTACAGTAGGGGTTTAAATCCCCCAAGTTGCTCCTCTTGCGGAGACAGCAAGACCGCAGTCCTGTTCGTTTTAAAATGTCTTTAATGCAAGATTTTGAGTTTTGAATTGTTAAGCCTCCCTGTCTCCTTCATCGTGAGTCAACGCCAATTTCCTACCAGTACAAACCCAGACCAATAATAAGGATGTTTGTACTGAGGAGAATTTAATAGAGATAGTTGTGCTTGACGCAGTGCTTCGGCTTTGCTGACGACATTTTGGGTAAGCAGACGGTAAAATTCTGCTGTCAAGTCAGCAGTTGATTTGTCTTGTACTGACCAGAGGGTTGCTAAAGTACTTCTAGCACCAGAACGGACGGCAATTCCTGCCAATCCTAAAGCAGCGCGGTTGTCGCCTTTAGCAGTTTGACAAGCGCTGAGAACTAGTAGTTCAATTGGTTGGCGTAGAGCATTTTTGCTCAGTTTTGAAGATGCACCTTTTAACCATCTATCTAAATCTTTAACATTAATTCGGTCTTCCCAAGTTAAAAGAAATGTGTCTTCGGCTTTGGAGCTAAATTCTCCGTGGGTGGCAAGATGAACTATAGAAAAGGGAACTTCTTCTATTTGTTTTTGGACGTTGGCGCGAGTAAATTTTTCATTTAGTAGTATCTTTGCATGGACATAGTTTGTAATTTGTTTAATTTCTTGCTTGACACCAGGTAACTCAGCAAAACCTTGACGTGCTTCTGCTAAACCCGCTGTTAAGGCTTGAAACTGTTGGGGAGGAAGATGCCGAGACTCTAATAGTTGCAAACCAGGAGTCAATGCTATGCTGTACTTCTGGATGATAAACTGTTGGCGATCGTGAAGAACTGCCATTGGTACACTGCGTAAAAAACCATCCAAGACAAACACTAAGGTTTTAATCTTCTGAAGTTCTATCTCTTTTTCGGCAGGACGCAACAACCAATCATACAATTTTTGGGCAGAAGGTAGTACCTCATCAGGCAAGAAAGCAGGGTTTAAAGACTGGCGCAGTTCATCAAAAACCTCTGATTCCTCTTTTGAGGAAAGGTTTGTTCCATAATGTCGCAAAGGTTGTCCAGGAAGAGAAACAACTACTTCCAAGCGACGTTCTAGCAAAATTGGGTAAATCACTGCGGCTTTTAGATCAATTTTATCTATTGGTTGCGGTTTATAAGTTAAGCAGGCTTGGTGGAAAAAGTTTTCTAATTCTGCTAATTGCAGTGCTTCAATTGTTTTGCGAGATTTCTCTAAGTGTTGTTGCTTGATGATTTGTGATAGGCTGTCTACATCTTGTAAAAGTAATTGTACTAACTGCCGATACACTGGTTCAACGCGATCGCGGAAATTAAATTGCACGTCAGGATTCAATTGCACTAAGTCTTGACGCAGAGATGTTAAAAAACCAACAGCTTGTTCATAAGCAGTAATTGCTGACTCAATATTTCCCCTAGCTTTCTCAATTCGCCCTTGCTGCCACAACCAATTGACTGCAATATCATCTGCTTGCACTCCCTGTGCTAAAGTTAGTGCTGTTTGGGTGAGATTTAAGGCTTCTGAGAATTGCTGAGTTTGTTCGTAGAGATGTCCTAACTCTCCCAAAGCATAACTTTGCGCTCTTGCATCTGTTAATTCGCTCGCCTGTTTGACTGCTGTTGCCAAAAGTTGAGCAATGTCTTTTGTTTTTGATGATGACAGTTTCATCCAACTTGCTGCTAAATTAACTTGCGCGTAAATTCCCCAACGACTGGCAGGAATGTTAGCAAGACGTTCTTGAATTTGGGGTAATAGTACTAGTGCATCTGGATTTTGCTCAGTTTTTATTAAAAGGCTGAGTTGGTTAAGGAGTGCTTCTAATTCAGTATGCTCGCCACCAATTGCACCTGCTTGTTGATAAAATTCTAAGGCGGCTTTAAAATCTTCCCTAGCTCTAGCGGTATTCCCCAATCTCAATAAGGTTTCAGCGATATCTGCGGTAGAATTTACTTGCTTTGCGATCGCTAAACTTTGCGATAATACTTGTTGCGATCGCTCTAAATCTCCCACTACTTGCAGAGTTACGCCTAAACTCCGCAATCCCCTGGCTTTTAGGAGATTATCAGGTAAAACAGCAAGGTCTTGATTGATTTGTTCTAGTTGCCTTTGGGCGCGACGATACTCTCCTAAAGTTTGTAATGCTTGGGCTTGGTTAATCTGCGACAGTACAATCCCTGTGACATCCTTGAAGGAACGATAGATTTTCTCAGCCTGCTGCCAAGTTTCTAAGGCTATTTCTGGTTGACCAGTATTTAATTGTAAACTTCCTTGGGTGTTGAGGACTTGGGCGTAAAGGAAGGAATCATCCAGTGTTTTTAGGATATTCTGTGCTTGGGTGATGAGCGATCGCGCTTCTTCCCACTTACCCAAGTCTTGATAAACAATAGCCAGATAGTTGTAATTTAATGCTTGATAGTGCTGCTGTTTACTTTGCTGAAATATCTGGGCTGCTTGTGACCAAATTTGTGCAGCTTCTACTAACTTTCCGGCATCATAAAGTTGTTTTCCTTGTTCCAGTAAGATGACTTTAGATTGAGTTCGGGAAATAGAATCCTCTGCGGTGGCTGGTAAAACAGTTGTAATTAAGAAAAAGATTAGTATACCTAAAATTAGGCAACGATGAATACGCATAAATGCTTATAATTTTCAATTTATAATTGCTAGTTCGTAATTTTGGCATTGATTAATCGGATCAAGTCTGCCTCATAAATATAGCTGACTAATATTTACAAATAAAGGCAGAGGCGCAAAGGGGAAAAAGACTGCAAGCTGAAATTAGCTTTTTTTCCCCTTGCCTTTAGCTCCCTATCCCCCCATCCACTTGTTGTATTAGGACTGCCTTGCCCAAAGGGCTAATAAAGACTCCAGTAGACATTGCCTCAAGCTTGCTGAGTGGAGCGCTGACAACGCCACTGAACTGTACCAAAGATGATGTTATTAGCATCCAAAAAATAGACCATTAAATCCCGATAACTTTTGGTATTGTACAGTAAAACCTTTAAGTTTTGTCTTGGGGTCGCTTTTTGCAATAGAAATCTTGAAAAAGCTTGTAAAAATTTTACAAACTTTTTAGTCAGTCCAACACAGTCTAACTGATAAGGGGAATCTTGATGAGCGCATATACATCTTACTGTTGAGAAATGGTATTCTAGACAATAAAAAGTCGCAAAGCAGTTTCTAAAGTACCTTGGCATTTCTGCAAACTAATTTACTAATAAAGGAGAAAGTTCTCGATGGCTAATCAAGATGTTGTTAAATTTGGTGATGCCTTCTATCTCAAGCATGAGAGCAGTAAATACTTGATTGCGGTTGAACAAGGACGCTACAACTGGCCGAAGTTGAGCCAAGAGAAAAAAAACTAGCAAAACTTGAACTTGTGGGCGGCAATGGCGAGGTTCAAGCCAACAGTCAGATCAAAATCAGAACGACAGAATCAGCAATGGGCAACAATAATATTTTGGGGGCTTTTGCGGATAGCCATGATTGTTACTATTGGCAAGATGGCTATGATGAGGATAAACAGAGCTGGCAGATTACTAAAGCTGATGGCGATGCAAGTCCAATTCGCTATGGCGATCGCGTTCGCATCACCAACATCTCCTACAGTAATCAAAGCCTAGCTCCCGATACAAAGTACGATGGTTATATAACTACTGTGGAAAATGCTGACGACTCGTGGATCTTAGCACCTGCTCCCGCCGTAGACGGTTCCGGTTCTTTTAGAGGTTTAGACGATAATGGGAGGCCCGATCCGGAAGAAGTAAGTGATGGAGAAAATGATGATGATGATGGTCCTACTTGGTTCTAATTAATCTGTACTACCGGATTTTTCTCGTTCGTCGTCGTGGTTTGGCGTCGTGTTGCGTGTTTGACGGCGACGACGCAAAATAAGTTCCGGCTCTACCCCGGAATTCATTTCCTCTCAAAGCTGCCTTTCGTCCCGTCTAGGAGACTGATTTGCCCGGATGAATTGCTCCGCAATTGACCTCACAACTGGGCTTTCTATTACCTGGCACCGTGATGGGGAGCTCTTGAGCAGGGGGCAAGAGACGGGGGAGAGGGAGATGGGGAGAAGAAAAGCTGAGTTGGGTTGACTGACTGCTCAAACAGCTTTCAAGGATAAGGAAATGGTAACAGTAATTTATTGACTTTACTTAAACTCAGCATGAGCAAGGAAGTTCTGATGATTAATAGTGATATGAAACGCAAGCGTGATTTTGCCATGCAGAAAGTTCATGATGCGATTAAGGCTCACGGTGGAACAACATTACTCAGCACGGGGATCACTGGCGATGATGCTCGGCTGGCTCTAGCCGCTGTGGAAGCTGGCGCTCGGCTGCTCGAACCGAATCATCCAGCCGTCGCCTTGGCTCGTGGATACAAAGGTGTCACATCCATGCACGATGCTGAGTTACTCCGCCATGAAATTCCGATTGAGGAAATGGTTACTGTGGTAGAAGGAGTTCGTAACGTCGTCAGTCGTGATATTTTTATCACCGTAGGTGCTCTGGGCACTTTCACCGAAACAGTGCCGACACCCTTTACGGATAAGGAAGCAATGCTACTCTCTCTCGCTGGGGCAGATGGGCTTCACGTTCACAAAACCACGTGGGAAGGTTTGCGCGATATAGTCAAAGTTGCACATCGCAATGGCTTGGTTGTAGATGCCTATATTGCCCATCCCAGTGATCTACATTTGTTTGGTATCCCAGCCGAAACACCGAAAGAGGTTGCTCTAATTGCGAAAGAGATGGAAGAAATTGGTGTAGACATGATTGGTTTGACGACTGGCATGAGCTACGAGGGTGTCGCTGCCGGCGAAATTGCTCCGCCCGTTCAGGAGCGATTGAAAGCCTTGATTAATTCTGTAACTACACCTACTCTGGCAGAAGGTGGCATCAACATCAAAAATTTTAAAGCATTTATTGGTACAGGCGTTAATATTTTGGTTGTTGGCACGGCTATAGATGATATGGCACGTGAAGCCGTTCGTTTTGCTGTAAAAAGATTTCTCCCAGATTTTGAGAACTTCAAAACGCCGATAATCTTGCCACTTGCTGACAGCACTGCTTTCTCTAAGAATCTGTAAGGTTCTACGCGAACGTTTTTGAAACTTCTGCGAAATACCTTTACCTGACCAAAATTTTTTAGATACACTATTAAACCCGATGCCGGAATTTCTAAATTTTAAACTTGGGTAAAATTTTTACCATCAACCGAGTGTGAGAGATTTTTAGCCACACCAGTTAAAAACCTTAGTCCCTTGTTTTTCAATAACTTTAGGTTTTCTTTGCTGGAATACCAAAGGTCAGTAGTCACTCTTTTAGGCTTTAAACCCCAATCCAAAACTTCAGTAATCTAGGACTTAGGCATTGTACATAAGTACTATACGGAATTTGGGTATTTCAGCCATGTTTAGCACCCAGCGATGTCTACGACGGGCTACGCCTACGCAAAGGAAGTGAATAAATTGGGGTTATGCGAAGCGCCTGAAACGACCAAAAACCGTAACTCATATTATGGTTACTTTGTACAGTGCGTAAGTCCTATATTATTGATGGGTGAATCAGTCACGGTTGATCTGATAAATTCCCACAATCACTTTTATTTCTCCCACCATCAGGTTGTATTTGGGTAGTAATATTTGCCACCAATTCTACCTGTCCTAGTTGATTAATCATCCATCCAGTAGCTTCTAGTAATGGTGGTTGCCCTTTTGTATCTAGTACTTTTCTATGGCTGATTTGCTCTGAAAGTTTATTTGGGGAGTCTGCACTTACTCGCATATCCTGTAAAACTACCTGACCACGCAGTATTTGGCGGGGATCTTCTGGTAAACCTCCCCGTCCGCTAACCACAAAATTCGCCTCTTCGTTGCTGGGACAACCCGCGAAAATTTGATTTGCAGGGTCGGTAGGCACAGAAGGCAATTGAGTTAATCCTCTGGTAGGGTCAACATCTGGAGTGTTGATATTAACCGTGCCGTTGATGCCTAATTGAGAACTGGCGGTGATGTCACTATTTGGGGTGAGTTTATCACTAACCTGTAAGCCAAAAATACCTTGGCTAGTAATGTTGATATTCCCACCATTTCCAGTAAAAGCATTGGCGGTGATGTCGCTGTTTTCTTGCGGGACAGCAACAATAAATCCACTATTAATATCTATATTGCCACCATTACCACCGCCACTGTTTTCTATTCCTGCACGGGTGGAAATTTGACTATTATTTCGTAAAAGTAAATTATTAGCTACCTTGAAGTTGATGTTACCTCCTTGTCCAGAAACGCTGGTAGCAGTGATGGAACCTTGATCAAGAAAAATTGACCGGGCATCAATATTGATATCTCCAGCATTGCCTGTTCCTAAAGCACTAACAGAAATAGTTGCGCGATCGCGGATATTTAAGTCACCATTGGGAATGTTAATATTAATGTCTCCCCCGTTTCCGGAAGCAGTTTGAGCCGAAGAGGCAAATAAGCCTGAGCCAAAACTCTGCTGCGAGGGGTCAATTAAATCAATGGACTCGAAAGCATTAACTGTTAAATCCCCGGCTTTTCCAGAACCAAAGGTAGTAGTAAATACCTGTGCGCCGCCTTTGGCTGTAAGTTGACGCGCTGTTAAGTTAACATTGCCAGATTCGGCATTGGTTAATGTTCCCGTACCAATAAAAGAGTTATCTAACTCGAAAGTATTACTGGTATTGATGTTAATATTCCCCCCCTGTCCTTGACTCAAGGCGGTAGTAGCAATTATTCCACTATTGCGGCTAAGAAAATTCGGGGTTTGAATTACAACATTTCCGGCTTTACCTTGGCCTGCGCTCACAGCAACGATTCCCTGGTCAAAGTTATCAAGGCTGAGAGTACCTGCATAAGCTGGATTGATAATTTTTTCTTGCAAGTCTGCAAATCCATTCCCAGCAACTTCTACAGATTCGTTAGCGTTGATAGTAATATCACCTCCGTTACCAGCACCAGCTGTAGAAGCGTTAATTCTACCGTTATCTAATTGCAGAGTGCGGGTATTAATTGTAATAGATGCGCCATTTCCTTGACCAACGGTACCAGTGGTAATCTCTCCTCCTTGGTGGACAATTAACTCCCCAGTCGTAATATTTAAAGGCCCAGCATTACCAATCGGACTTAAGGAAGCCGTTGCGATCGTACTAGGAAAACTGCCATTATCTGCGAAAGTCCCCACAACTTCTACTTTGTCAGTAGCGTTGAGATTTAATGTTGCTGCATTCCCCTCTCCTGTAGTTGCTGAGGAAACGATAGAACCATCACGGACATTTAGTTGTTTAACTGATAAAGTTAAGTTGCCAGCATTGCCCGTACCAGCTAGTGCCGCTGCATCGATTATCGACCTATCGGTGAGCGTTACATTATCAGCGTTAATTGTCAAATCCCCGGCTTGCCCTGAACCAGCAGTTGCCGTTTGAATCCCTGCAAAATTCTGCAACAATATTTCTGTAGCATTAATTGTCAAATCTCCGCCATTACCTGAAACTGGGAATGTGCTAATTCCACCTGCATCTCGAAGCACTAAGCGCCCAGTGTTAACCGTCAGTTTGCCAGAGTTACCACTTCCGAAAGCATTTGTGCTGATGCCTACTCCTGTTCCTTGTAGAAGTTGGCTCACCAATTGGCTAGGGGTAAGTATTGGGGTTGTGAGTTGACGACCGATAAGTTCTACGGATTCTGAAGCATTGATTGTTAAATTCCCGGCATTACCCGTAGTATTTGCGTCAGTACCAGTACTTATGGAAGTTGCTCTAAAAGGGAAAAAAGCTGTTGGATCTTGGCTAATGCTCAACCGACGAGCATTGAGAGTAAAATCCCCAGCATCGCCGCTAGCACCAGTAGGAAGATTTACAGCCAACGCCGCATCGGAATTTGTACCAATATCGCTTGTCCGCATCACTACATCATCTGTAGCATTGAGGCTCATATTTCCTCCTCGACCTTTACCCCTAGCCAGGGCGAAGATAGATGTAGTGTCCAGAAAGATTGAGCGAGCAGTCAGGGTAATATCATTGCCTCTACCAGCACCTAAGTTTGCATTGACAATGCGAATATTTTTACCAGAAAGGATATTACCACTAGTAAATGTAATTTTTCCTGGTGTGTCTCCAATAGAAGCGATATTGCCTGAGCGAGGAAAGTCACCTGCGGCATTGAGGCTGAGATTACCTGCGGCAGTGAGAGAAATATCTCCTGCTTGCTGTTGGGCATTAGCTAACAGATAATTAGTAGTGGTAATTCCGCCTGCGGTGCTATTGATAGTAATGTCACCGCTATTAATAGAGTCGGTGATATTGGGTATGTTGAAAAACCCACTAATTAAATTACCAGTCGTAATATCATTGATAGCCTTTAAAGCAATGTTGCCACAATTACCGCCACTTTTTGCAGAAATGATAGATGCATTGGTAGTATTAATTTGACTGGTTTGCCCAAACTTTCCTGATGTAATAGTTGTATTTCCGCCATTGGTAAGAATTTGGGAACCTGGGTTCATGAAAAACTGCGATACTCCAGGATCTCTTTCAATAGCGATCGCATTTTCATCGTTAATTTTGGCGTTAAAATTACCACCATTGAGAATAATACTGCGGTTGGGATTGATGGTGAGCGATCGCCCCGCTTCTAAGTTAAGATTATTTGCCCTAACGCCTGTGATATCATCATCAACAGTAATATCATTATTAGCTTGTAAACTGACATTATTAAGTGCTAGCGCTTGGCTCAAACTTTGACCGCTAACAGTGCCCCCTGCTTGAATCAGAATATCTTTCGGGTCAAGCAGTAATCTACCAAATGAGCCATTTGACGCACTAGTATCCACAGTACCAGCAAATTCCACTCTGCCACCTGATACTTCTACAAAACCACCGTTCCCAGAATTGTCACCGCCACGGGCACTAATATTACCCTCAAAACGGGTTAGATCATTTGCTTTAATAATTACAGTGCCACCATTGCCATTATTAAGAGCATCAGTGTTAATAGTGGCATTATTTAATAAGCTCACCTGATTTGCTAAAATCTGCACCGTTCCCCCTGGTACAGTCAAAGAACCTGTGTTAGTAACAATATCTCCTTGTAACGTAAGAGTTTGTCTACTACCTATTGTTAGATTTCCTTCTACACTAATCTCTGCTTGTTGTTGGTGCAAGGCATTAGCAAATAAAACTGTTGGCTGAATTGTGAGTAAATTACTATTTTGTGGTTCTGTTGCACTAAATAACCCATCTTTTCCTAATTTAATTGCATTTGAAGTACTAGCCGTAAAAGAACCTGCAATATCTAATCTGGCATTTTTACCAAAAATAATCCCATTAGGATTAATTAAAAATAAATTTGCCGTACCATCCACACCTAATGTACCCAAAATCTTAGATATATGGTTTCCTGTAACGCGAGTAAGGATGTTATTAATGCCTACTGGATTAGTAAAATAAACCTGCTGCCCTTGATTAACATTAAATTCTTGAAAACTATGGAAAAGATTACCACCGCGAATTGCACCTCCACCAACTAATTCACGAATATTCTGAGGGGTAATGGTAGATTTTTCGGTTCCTAAAGTTTTATCAGGTATTATTTGAGCGTTAGCTGGGTGAAAACAGGTAATAAAATAAGTAAATATATTACTAAAAAACAATACTGTGTATATTTTAAAGTACCGAGAGTACTGTCTATGAATGTTTATTACTTTAAACATGAGTTAACTCGTTTTTTATTTTAAAGTTAGAGAACCGACTTTTTGTTGATTACGAATGATTTAAAATTGCTGTATTCTTGGTAAAGTGATCACTAAAATACTGTTTATACAAATCACAACTCACTGTTGCAGTTTTTCCTTCCATATATATCAGCCCCAAACTTTTTAACTTAAATGCTACTTCTTGTTCTAAGGTAATCGGTACAGTTGACTTAATAACCTGTTGAAAACCATCAACCAAATCAGGATTTTGCAAAAGACAATGTAACTGATTGTGCAAATGCTCGCTAAAAATTCCAGTATCAGTCGCGGCATTTTGCACTAAAGTGTCCACAGAAATTTGATATTTAACGCTATGATAAAACACCAGTCGTACCAAGTAAGGTAATCCTCCTGTAAGTGCCATTAATTGTTCAAATTGCAAAGTTGTAAGCTGGAGTCCGTGACGTTGTCCTAAATCTTCTATCTGCAATCTTTTAAAAGCAGGTAAATCGATTGCTAATCCTACATTAAAAGGAGATTTATTAGTATCTAAATTAATATAGATATCAGTTGATTTAACAAGTAAAATTCGTAATTTCTGCCAAATTGATATATCTCTAGTTTCTTCATACCATGAGCGCAATAGTCCCAAGAAATCACGAGTCAATTGAGGATATTCAAACAATTTATTTACTTCATCTAATGCTAAAATAATGGGATTAGATATCTCCTGTAATACATATCCTTGAAAATAGATAGTACAGTTCATCAAATCACCCATATCCTCATCCCAATATTCATCTAGCTTTGACTTGATTTCTAACTGATAGGTAACATTGGTACAGAACCAGCGTAAAAATTTTTCTAATGAGCTAAAAACTTCTGTTTCAGCACGATGTAAACTTAACCTCACAGGATGATAATTACGCGAACTACCATAAGCAAGTATTCTGGTCATTAAAGAAGTTTTCCCCATCTTTCGTGGTGCTTTGATATGGATAAACGCACGAGGTTGAAGAATTACTTGATAACAGACTTCTTCCACGTCCCGTTCAATATACAAAGTAGAAGAAAGCGGAACTTGTCCTTCTGGAGGTTCTAAATTTATTTTTTGCCACATCTGTGTAGGCTGAGATATTGTTTGCAAAGATGAATTGTCTAGTCGTTGCTCTAGCACAGCACGGCAATTGGTTCGATTAACTTTCTCACCAAGAGTTATAGAAAGTAGTTGCCATAATTTAGGAGCAACTAATTGCCTAATATAGTTCTCAGAGTAGTTATTTTCTGTAGCAATTTGTCCGTAACTTTTTTTTGTTTCCAATAGAGATGCTGACAAAACAGCTTTTTGAATAAATGAGAGCGATTTTCCTGTCTTATTATTGATTAATGTTTCAGTGCATTCGATAATTTGTTCTATGCTCCTCATCTTTTTTGAAAACCAAAAGTGTTTAAAGCTCGATTTACTATTAGCCATCATTCTATAAATCAGAAATATTTAATGCTCCATTTTTCCTTAACCATTGCTTTTGTTGAAAAGTTAACCCAATAGCATCAGTAAATAGCGCTCCCTTAACGCGAGAACCGGAAAAATTTACCTCCTCTAATTGGGTATTTGTGAAATTTACGTGTCTTAAATCACTATCACTCAAATTTGCCCCATTTAGAATCACCTCCTCTAAGTTGGCGTTAAATAAAGAAGCTAACTTTAAATCAGCACGACTCAAGTCTGCATTAAATAAACAGGCTAACTCTAAGGCAGCTTGACGTAAAATTGCATCACTCAAATCTGCACTACTCAAGTCCGCTTTAATTAAATCTGATTTTGTTAAGTCGGCTCCCTTTAAAATAGTATCCTGTAATTGCGCTCCTTCCAAATCAACTTGTTGTAAAGAAGCAGCACATAAAATCGCCCCTTCCCAGTTAGATTGGCGAAGATTGGCATCATCAAACTTAGCGCCAGTACAATCTGTGGCTTTGAGACTTGCTTTAAACAAATTTGCCCCAGTTAAGTCTGCTTGAGTCAAACAAGCATTTTCTAAATCAGTATCTATTAAATTTGCCTCTCGTAAGCAGACAGAATCAAGCTTGGCATAATTTAAGTGAGCACTGCTTAAGTTCGCTCTAGTTAGAGTAGCGTGACTCAAGTTTGCCCACAATAAACTCACATTTAATAGATTTGCGTTTTGCAAATTGGCTTTTTGGAGGTCTGCTCGATTTAAGTCTGTCCAAACCAGCGTGGTACAACTTAAGTTGGCCTCACTGAGATTGGCACTACTGAGGTTAGCATAGCTGAAATCAACACCACTGAAATCAACACCCTGTAAAGAAATCTGGCTTAAATTTAGGTGTTGAAAATCTCTTTCCTTCGCTGCATAGCGTTTGAGAATTTCTTGGGCAATCATTGTTTTAAGCAAATTTAATTAACAATAATCTACCGCCTACAAGGAATTGTCATCCTATATAGCAATATTTAATTAATAATTTATACTTAATTTTCTGTCATCAAAATTAATGTAGCTTAACTGAATATATGAATTATATTTCTTGACAAAATATACATGCATATGCATGATAATAATATATATGGCATTGTATCTTTCAAGTTGTAATAATTATATATTGACAAAAAACTAGTTTGTAAAGCAGTAACTAAAAATATCTTGCAGCAGAGATAAAGATATGACATTTATATACTTGTTTGATTTCAAATGAAAATGCTTTAATAAACTGTTAGAGCCAGGGTATTTGCAAAAGTTATCCAAAAAAATCATATTTACTGTCTTAGTTTTCATTCCCTTACATGAAAATTTGTAAACCTCTAAAAGTATGAATTTTAGTAACGGATTCTGTTGCTGACAACCTGATATGCTAAACATTAGCTCGGAAAAGATTGTTCCAGTTTCTCCTGGTGCAAAGGGAGCCTTTAACATCATATGTCTATGATCGCGTCAACATCTAGCATTATTAGTACGGTTAGCAGTATTATCAACATGGTTTCTGACCAAAAGTTGAAACAGGCTTTGAGTCAGAGTTTCTTGGAAGCAAGTGAAGCACTGCAACATTGTGAAAACTTTTTTGAGTTGTTACCTACCCATTGCTGGTCAAGCAAAATGCTAGCTACATTCTTTAATTCCTGGAAAGCTACGCACTTGAAAATGTTAGGTATATATGGCCTATCTTGCCGTTTACAACGTCTTGCTTTAACCAAAGATACTCAAGAACGGGAACAATTATTATTAGCTAGCGCCTTCAATGCTGAAACTAGTCACGAAGATTTGGGATTAGATTACGAAGGTGTAACTCACGCTGCACTCTATGAAGATTTTGCTAACAGCTTTTTAGGAAATTACCCTTGGCAATTAGATGAACATTGTTTACCCCAAGCGGGTGATTTTAAGAAATGGATATATCAGAACATGGTGGTAGATGATATTTCCAAGGGGTTATTCACAAATATGTTCTCAGAAATTTACAACCACGGTGAGTATACGCGAGCCTTATTTGCTTTTTCAGAATTAATTGAAAAGTACTACCACTTTTCCCCTGAAGAAAAAAAGAAAGCTCTGTTTTATATCGGTGTTCATGTTGCAGACGAAACGGAAGTGGCTCACTTTCAAGTGGTCGTTAAAGCCTTGAATGAGTACAGCGAAGCTACTAACACTCCAATTGACTATACACAGGCAAAACTTTTATTTAAGGAGTACCTGACTCGGTTAGGTACTGTAATGGAAGCACTAACTATAGAGATGAGACAAGAAATAAATGCAGCAAAACATCTGCTATCCGTGTCTTAAACCTCAAGCTCAACATTTTTTTAATGATGCTCAACAAGCTATTGCTGCAACTTTAGATTTTCGACAACATTTGTATGCGATCGCTCAAAACAAAAAGCTACGCTCAGAGGCTGTTGAGGATCAAAGTTACCCCAATGAAGTGATTGTACTTAGACCAAAACAGACTCAAGCGCCTGCTTTGCTACTGTTGGGCGGAATGGGGCCTTTAGCAGGTTTGGGAGCTTTTGAGGTAGCCTGTCAGATGTTCCAGAACAGTAGAGAAATTGTTCTGTTTCAAGCTTGTTCGCTGCCTAATCGGACTACGGCCATTCAACAAAAGACTCAAATTGGTGCATCTCAAGAGCCGGATTTAGTGATCATGCTGGCGATCGCTATCCGAGAAGCAATGCAGTATATTTGCTCTAGCGTTGAAGCTGTTGAGTTGATCGTTCTGTGCAATGGTGCTCATTATTTCTTACCTGAAGTGATGCAGCAACTCCTGCTTAATTATTCAAAGATTTTTTTCAGACTACAATGGATCTCTTTGATTGACACTACAATACAGCACTTGCAACAACGAAACTTTTGTCAGCCTTTAATTCTATGTACTACAGCAACGCGGTTAGGGTGTGTTTACTCTAGACCACTTCAAGAAGTGGGCATTGTTTACTTAGAACCCAACGATGAGTTGCAATCTATATTAATGCAATCTATTTATCAAGGAGTAAAAACATCTGACTACAATTTTGCTTGTAAAGTCGGTGAACATTTTTTCGTTGAACTACTCAAGCTCCACCCTACTATTGACTGTATCATCGCTGGATGTAGCGAAATTCCCTACTTGCTGGAATGGTTGAAAACTAACTCTTCTAAGCAAGTTAATAGTTTCTTATCAAAATTGGAACTTATTGATCCTGTACAACTAACTTTGAACAGCAGACTTAAATCCTTGCAGTATTTGAGGACTGTCAGTCATTAACGCCAGGAAAAATTAAATAGCTCTAATCATGAAAATCAACGATGAGTAATTCTTTGCAACAGTTAATTCAGAGACGTAATGTCCACCCAAATAACCCTTTTATAAAGTTCGACAAGAAAGATGTTGAACTATCGGTTCCTGAGCGCTTTCAAAAACAAGTAGATATGCATCCTGAGCAGATTGCTGTTAAAACTGGGGAGCATGTGTTCACATATAGTGCCCTGAATCAGTTCGCCAATCGCATAGCCAGGGCTATCTTAATCAAGCGCGTTCAGCTTTGCTGTGCCGAAGGCGATCGCGAAGCAGAACCAATTGCAATGTTATTTGAAAGTGGTGCTCCGATAATTGCTGCAATTCTGGGTGTATTGAAAGTTGGTAAGTTTTATGTACCACTAGATCCCTCGCTGCCACAAGCAAGGATTAGCTATATTCTGGAAGATTCACAAGCGAGTTTATTACTAATAGATAGTAGAAATATCTCATTTGCCAAAAAATTGCAAATTAGCGGATTAGAAATACTCAATATTGACGAGATAGATTCCAGCATTTCTTGTGAAAATCTAGATTTACCTCTGCAACCAGATAATTTTGCCTACATTATTTATACCTCTGGATCAACAGGACAGCCTAAAGGCGTGATCCAAAACCATCGTTATGTTCTGCATCTGACGATGAACTATACCAACAGCGGTCATATTTGTGCCAATGATAAGTTAGCACTTTTGTACTCCCCAAATTTTGCTGGTGCTGTAAGGGATATCTTCTGCTCGTTGCTCAATGGTGCAACTCTTCTGCCATATGACGCTAAACAAGAAGGGCTAATAGGTTTAAGTAGCTGGCTGAAACAGCAAGAAATAACCATCTTTTTTGCAGTGGCGACTATGTTTCGCCATTTTGTCAACACTTTAACTCAACAGGATAAGTTCCCAAAATTGCGTTTAATTCAGGTAGGAAGTGAGACAGTCTACAAAAAAGATGTAGAACTTTACAAGCAGCATTTCTCTGATAACTGTATTTTTGTTGCCAATTTAGGAGGTTCAGAAATTAGCCCAATTCGGCAGTACTTTGTTGATCGGGAAACAGAAATTATTGGCAGTACCGTACCAGCTGGCTACGCAGTTGAGGATCATGAGGTTTTGTTAATTGATGATGAAGGTAAACCAGTTGAGTTTAATCAGATTGGTGAAATTGTAGTCAGAAGTCGTTATCTGTTTTATGGTTATTGGCAAAGACCAGACTTGACCGAAGCAGTACTTTTGAAAAATGTCCAAGAAGAAAATAAGCTGTTATATAAAACGGGCGACTTAGGCTGTATGTTGCCAGATGGCTGCCTTTTGCACTTAGGCAGAAAAGACTTCCAGGTGAAAGTTAGGGGCTACCGCATCGACGTTTCGGAAGTCGAAATGGCATTGATAAATACCAACCTCATCCGAGAGGCTGCTGTCGTAGCATCACCTGATAATCTAGGTCTAAGAGCCTATATTGTGCCGCTCGTTCTCCAACCAGCACTCTCACTCCGAGAACTACGAAGTCTGCTCTTAGAAAGCCTACCAGACTATATGGTTCCCTCAACTTTTATGACTTTAGAAGCTCTGCCCCTAACGCCCAATGGCAAAGTTGACCGTTTGGGTTTACCTGCTTTCAGTCAGATGCAAAGAACGCAGTTAGAAAGTTTAGTTTTGCCTCACACTTCTACTGAGCAGATACTGGTTGACATCTGGACTCAAATTCTCAGAATAGAAGAAATTGGGATTCATGATAACTTTTTTGAGTTAGGGGGTCATTCCCTACTTGTTAATGAACTTATTCTAGAATTATTTAACACTTTCTCAATAAATATTTCTTTAATTACTGTATTTGAATTACCAACGATCGCTCAACTAGCCAAACGTATTGAAAACACTTGTCGGATATTAGTACAAAAGGATGTGCCTGATAGCACAGATGATTATGATGAAGGAATGCTATGAAAACGCTTGATGAACTGTTGTTAGAACTTGGTCGCCTCAATATCAAAGTCTGGGCTGATGGCAAAAACCTCCGCTATCAAGCACCTAAAGGTATTTTAACTTCAGATATACTGGCTCAAATAAAAACATATAAAACGGAAATTTTAGCCTTCCTCAATCAATCAACAATTGAATCACAATTAATCATTAAACCCGTTGATGCAACTATAAAAAATGATGGTTTGCCTTTATCCTTCACTCAACAACAATTTTGGCTGCTCCATCACCTAGAAGAATCAAATTATATCTACAACATGGTGAGGGTGTTTCGCTTGGAAGGGGATCTGGATATTCCCAGCTTCGAGCAAGCAATCCAATGCTTGATTAAGCGTCATTCCATTCTGAGGACTGGGTTCAAGGTGGTGAATGGTTCGCCAGTACAGGTCATTACACCTTACCTGACCTTTGACATTCCTGTGATTGACTTGCAGAACTTATCAGAAATTGAGCGTATTTCTCAAGCACAACGACTTCTTTTGCAAGAGCGTACTCGTGCTTTTGATTTGAATCAGTCTCCTGTGTGGCGAGTGACTTTAATCCGTCTTCATCCTCAGACTCACTTGTTGATGTTTAATCTGCACCACATTATCTGTGATGATTGGTCAATCCAGGTATTTTTGCGGGAATTATCAGCCCTCTATCAAGAAGTTTCAACAGGAAAAACAGCTTCTTTACCAGAACTCCCTATTCAATATACTGATTTTGCTCATTGGCAAAATCAACAGAGCACTCTTGAAAATTTTACCCAACAGTTAACCTACTGGCAGCAACAGTTGGCAGACGTTGTGCCTGTATTGGAACTGCCCTACTTAAACGATTCTCCTTCAAAGACGCTAGGCGATCGTAATCATAATACAAAGCAAGCGTTTCAATCTGGTATAGTTCCGTTCTCTCTGAGTACTGAGGTGACTCGCAAGTTGAAGCAATTAAGTCAACAGTCTGGGACAACCTTTTTTACCACCCTCCTGACTGCTTTCGCCATCTTACTTTCCCGCTACACTCATCAGGAGGATTTAGTTGTCGGAACTGTTATTGCTAATCGCACCTCAGCACAGACAAATCCACTTATTGGTGCTTTTGTCAATACACTAGGCTTACGTATTCAAATTCCTGATAATCCTACCTTTCGAGAACTGTTAACTAAAGTCCAAAAGGTTGTTTTAGAAGCGTATGCTCATAGTGAGGTTCCTTTTATTAAAGTTATTGAAGCTCTGAAAATAGATCGCAAATTGGGTAATAATCCCCTTTTGCAAGTGATGTTCACTCTAGAAACTATCGCTCAGGAGGAATTGCAACTCCCAGGAGTTATGACAACAGTACTAAAGTTGAATAAACCAACAGCCGCAGCAACCTTTGATTTAACCTTAAATTTGTGGGAAACAAACTCAGAACTGCAAGGGAAACTAGAGTACAACGCCTATCTCTTTAATGAAGAAATAATCCAGCGCATCAGTGCACATTTTCAGACTTTGCTAGCAAGAATTGTTGAATCTCCAAATCAGCGGATCGGCAATTTGTCAATACTCAGCGCTACAGAAAGAGAGCAGTTGCTAGGGAATGAAATACAGGGGATTGAGTCTGAGTTTCTGTGTTTGCATGAGTTGTTTGAAGCACAGGTGGAGAAGACACCAGAAGCTGTAGCACTTAAGTTTGAAGGACAACAGCTAACTTATCGGGAATTGAATCAGCAGGCTAATCAACTGGCGCATTACTTGCAAACTCTGGGCGTAAAACCAGAATCATTAGTAGGTATTTGCGTAGAACGTTCACTAGAAATGATCGTGGGCATATTGGGAATACTCAAAGCCGGAGGGGCATATGTACCACTAGACGCCAGTAATCCGCAAGAACGGTTGAACCACATACTAGAAGATGCACAAGTGCAAGTGTTGGTAACGAATTCGCAATTACGCAACACTCTAGATCAAAGCAATTTTGTTGTCTATTTAGATAAAGAGGCAGACAAAATTGCTCAGTACTCCCAAAATAACTTAGTCAGTGGTGTGCAGGATGATAACCTTGCGTACATGATTTATACATCTGGCTCTACAGGAAAGCCCAAAGGAGTATTAATCACTCATCACAATGTCGTTCGATTATTCAAAGCAACGGAAGATTGGTATCAGTTTAATCAAGCGGATGTATGGACCCTATTCCATTCGTTTGCATTTGACTTTTCGGTTTGGGAACTGTGGGGAGGGTTGCTGTATGGCGGGTGTGTTGTGGTTGTGCCTTATGAAGTGAGCCGAGACTCACAAGCATTCTACAACTTACTGGTTGCTGAACAAGTGACTGTTCTCAACCAAACTCCATCCGCTTTTTACCAACTAATTCAAGTTGATGAACATTCCAAGACAACAGAAAAATTGAGTTTACGGGTAGTGATATTTGGCGGAGAAGCACTCTCGTTACCTTTGTTGCAGCCTTGGTTTGAGCGGCATGGGGATCAACTGCCCCAGTTGGTAAATATGTATGGCATTACAGAAACAACGGTTCATGTGACAATCTGTCGTTTAACCTTAGCTGATGTGAAAGCCACTAGTAGCTTAATTGGGCTACCAATTTCCGACTTACAGATTTACCTTCTGGACAAATACCAACAACCTGTACCCATTGGGGTGGTAGGAGAACTTTATGTTGGTGGAGGTGGTGTGGCGAGGGGTTATTGGCGGCGCAGTGAACTGACTGAGGAGCGGTTTGTACCCAATCCCTTTAGCAATCAGCAGAAAGAGCGTTTATACAAAACGGGAGATTTAGCGCGATATTTGCCTACAGGTGAGCTTGAGTATAAGGGACGCATCGATCATCAAGTCAAAATTCGGGGCTTTCGGATTGAGTTAGGAGAAATTAAAGCATTACTTTCTGGGCACCAAGCTGTACAAGAATGTATTGTACTTGCCAGAGAGGATGAACCTAATAATAAGCGATTGGTAGCCTATATTGTCCCTGAGCGTACCCAAGCTTCAACCATTCTCAATTTGGTGAGTTTAAGAGAGCAGGGTATACTGGGCGATGCTCCTTTAGGAGCCGCCAAGGGCGATCGCTCTCTCTATGAGTTCCCCAATGGAAAGCAGTGTTTCCCTGAAAAAACGGGATCGAATAGTTTAGGCGATCGCGAATCGACTTGTAACAGTTTAGAGGCATATATTCAAGACCTTCGCCACTATCTCCAGAAAAAACTGCCTGAGTACATGATTCCATCTGCCTTTGTTGTCCTAGAAAAGTTTCCCTTAACGTCCAATGGAAAAGTTGATAGTCGCGCTCTACCCATACCGGAAAATTTTAAGAATGGACTAGAATCTAGCTTCGTAGCACCCAGCACCCCCACCCAAGAAATTTTAGCTAACCTTTGGGCTGCGATTCTCAGTATTGAGAAAGTCGGAATTTACGATAACTTTTTTGATTTGGGAGGACATTCTCTGCTAGCGACCTCACTTCTCTTCCGAATTCGCCAAGCCTTTGCGATTGATTTTCCCCTGCGGTGTCTGTTTGAAACCCCGACAATCGCCGCCCTCAGCAAGTTAATTGAGTCGTTCAAAGCCCATCCAACACTCAGTTCAAATGGGATTCCCTCTACCATGCTAGCCATGTCTCGCTTAGAGAGAAGCCCATCTACATGTGTGCCGCTATCGCTATCACAGCAGGGCTTGTGGTCACTGCATCAATCAGCAAGTACGGTTGCAACTCTCAATAGTTCGACTCTGATGCGAGTTAAGGGTTCCTTCTTACCAGAGGTCGTCGAGCAAAGTTTTAATGAAATTGTCCGCCGTCATGAGAATCTCCGCACGGTCTTCACCGTCATCAACGATCAGCCGATGCAGATCGTTTTACCTCACCTGCACCTGCCGTTAGTTTATGAAAATCTACAGCATCTACCCCCAGAGGCGCGTGAGTCGGAAGCGGTTCGTTTGGGAATTAAAATACGTCAGCAGCCCTTCAACTTGGCTGTTGCTCCCTTGATTAGAACTGCCTTATTTCAACTGAATCCGGAAGAGCATTGGCTTGTGATTACCATGCACCATCTGATCACAGATGGTTGGTCATTTGGTGTGCTTCTGCAAGAATTAAACGCACTGATGCAGGCTTTCACCAATGGGCGACCTTCGCCCCTGCCAGCCCTATCATGCCAATATGCAGACTTTGCCTTGTGGCAGCAGCAAGTCTACAACGAGTCCGCGATCGCACAGCAACTCAATTATTGGCAACGCCAACTCGTTGATGACGAGTTATACGCCTCACCAAGTCTGATGCTGTCTAGTAAACAGGCAGGGCACCGTTTTATCCACTTACCTGAGTCTCTGGTTCGTTCGATTGAAGGGCTTGGTCGTTCACAGAGGGTGACGAGTTTTGTGATCTTGTTGAGCGCTTTCAAACTTGTTTTAGCGAAGTGGAACCAACAAAATGAGATTTTGATTCTGGCAACGCTTGGCAACCGCACTGGGCCAGACACAGAGCAGATGATTGGCTGCTTTATCAATGACGTGATTCTGCGATCGCTAATCTTGCCGGAACAGACTGGCTCGACTGTAATTAAACAACTTCAAGAAACCGTGAATGAAGCGATCGAACATAAAGAGGTGCAGCTGCATCGGGTGATCAAGCAGATCCAACACTTACGTCCCCTCAATCTGCTGGCAAGTATTACCATGACCCCCTCGGTTCAAGATCAAATGCTAGGTTGGGAAGCGATCGCACCGGAACAATGGGGCGATATACCAATGGAACTGTATGGCAAAACACCTGCGTTGGAGCTTTACCTCGAATTGTCGAAAACAATCCGAATCAGGGCTAAATATAGTACTGAGAAATTTACAGCAGAGACAATTGATCGTCTATTAAACAACTATCAGGAGATTTTGACGCAGCTTGTTAGTCATCCAGAAATCACTGTTTCAGATATCTTTAAGACAATATATTCAAGTCATATTAAATAGTCCTATGCTAAGAATTCACCTAGCAGGTATCAACTAGGGGGGTGAAAAAGCACTACCTAGATTAGAGATTCAAGAGAAGGCACTGGAGACGAAGTAAAATGAATTCTCTCAATATACTTCATATTAATAACTGGTTTGGCTTAGGTGGTGCATTTATTGCTGCCTACAATCTTCATCAAGGTTTATCAAAAGCCGGTATTCAATCTTTCTTTGCTTATAAAGATGAGATTGATGGAGTGTTTCAGGAAAAAGCTAATGATTTGAAAAATACGGTACAGATTGTCCAAAGAAAAAATCAGTTTGTTGATTTAGCGAACTCAATTACAAGACGAATTGGCTTGAATTACGTTGCCAATCCCTCAATTGCTGCTCTTAAAGATCAAGCCTGTTATCAGAATGCTGCTTTACTAAACTTTCACCTGCTTCATGATGATTATTTTTCCTATCTCATGCTTCCCTCATTGACGAGAGATAAACCTGCGGTCTATACGCTACATGATATGTGGAGTTTCACGGGACACTGTGCCTACAGTTATGACTGTTCAAAATGGCAGACTGGTTGTGGAAAATGTCCTTATCCTAATGCGTTACCTCCGATTCAACGAGATGCCACATCTCTAGAGTGGAAGTTAAAGAAGTGGGCATATCGACACTCCAACTTAACGATCGTGGCTCCTAGTCGCTGGTTGGCTGAATGCGCTAAACAGAGTATGCTCAACTGTTTCCCCATTCATCACATTTCCTACGGAATTGATACAGTAGCCTATCAACCACTCGATCAACAGCAGTGTCAATCTGAACTGGGAATTCCCCAGCATAAAAAAGTTCTCATATTTGGAGCACAAGACATGACCAATCGGCGTAAAGGTGGCGATCTATTGCTCAAAGCCCTTTCTCGCATACCTAAATCGCTCAAAGCTGAAACCGTGTTGCTGACTTTTGGGGATGAAGCGAAGGCAATCTCAAATGCCGCAGAAATAGAAGTACTGCACCTTGGCTATATTAGCAGCGATCGCTTAAAAGCCATTGCCTATTCATCTGCCGATTTATTTCTGTTTCCAACCCGTGCTGATGTTTGCGGATTAGTCGGTCTGGAGGCAGCAGCTTGTGGTACGCCGACAGTTGCCTTCAATGTTGGTGGTGTTCCAGATTATGTCCGTCCTGGTATCACTGGCTATTTAGCAAAACCTGAAGATGCTGATGATTTTTGTAATGGGATCGTCCAACTATTAGAAGAGGTTAATTTAGGCGATCGTATGAATCAAAATTGCCGCAAGGTTGCGGTTGAAGAGTACTCGTTAGAGGTGCAAGCCCAACGATACATTCAGTTGTACCAGCAAATTCTTAACTTATAGGGGTGGAATTTGGAAACTCTAACCGTATGTACTTCAAAAACTTTGCTTGCTTTTACTATCTCTTTAACGCAACTATTGTAATGATTTATAATACTACGTACTTTGTTTTCCAAAGATTCACAAATATTAATAATAGCATTTATAGTTCTGCATTAAGCAAGCTGAGATATTGAAAAAATTTTAATAATTTTGGGATACGAACTTTGCTTTTTTGGCATTTAACTAAAAATTGAACACACTAAATACAGAGAAACCAAATATGTTCAATAACAGCAGTATAAGTCAATCTATCTTCTATCCACGATTTCGAGATTCAGAACCATTAGTTGCATCGAAATATTATGCTGAAAAGTATAATTGTGATTTGGCAATCCCTAGTTATCTCGGAATAGGAAGTTGTGTCTGTTATACACCATTAGTTGAAGCATTATCTTTAAATAAAGGGCGACCCATAAAATTATTGACTGCTCCTTTAAACTATTATAAAAATGCTCAAAAAAACGGATATTCCATCTGGGAGAACAATCCATATATTGAGACAATTATCAATGCCGATGACATAGACCCGAATATCATGGTAGAACTGTCCATTGAGTCAGATAATTTTTGTCAAAGCCGTCATATCATAGAAAATATCTGTTTTGCTCATGGACTGCGGCCTCGTCAATTAAGGGGTTCTTTATTTTTATCTCACGCAGAAATGCAGTGGGGATTAAAGACCCTTGCTCACCTCAAACGTCCCGTTGTTTGTATCTGTCCCTATGGGACTTCATCGAGTACTAAAGACTCACCTTGGCACTTAAATAATTGGCTGGAATTAGTCGATTACTTGAAAAATAAAGTAAGTTTTTTACATATTGGCAATAATGACTTTGAGCAAAAGTCGCTTTCTATTTTTGCACCAAAAACAACCATTAGACAAGCAATGGGTCTGATTTGGGCAAGTGATTTATATGTAGGATTTGATACTGGTCTTTCTCATATTGCCACTGCATTTCAGAAACCAACACTGGTTTTATGGGATGCTGTGAGAAAAGCTTCTTTAGAAGAAGAGAAACAGGAAGGATTTAGCATTGCCCATCTGCGTCGATGGTCTTATCCTCAAAATCAGAATTTAGTTATTCTTGGTGAGAAAAAGAAAGAGGTCCTTGAAGACTGCTTGGAATTTATTCTTGAACAACTCAACTCCTTTAATCGACTTAGTAAACTAATCGCGAATTGATAAAACTAAGAGAATGTTTGGAAAATTGTTGTCAGGCATTATCTAAAAATAACTTGAAAAATTTGTAAGAAATCCGTAATATGCAAGTCTTTGTCGATCAATCCTTACGCCCCCATCCCCATCTTGCCGTATTCGGCTCCAGCAAAGTTGGCAATTATGTAGTAACTACCCCCTTGCTGCGAGGTCTGAAAGAAAAATATCCAGATTGCACGTTGGATTTTTTTGGCAGTGACGTAACCCAAGATTTTGAACTCTATTGTCCCTACATTGATTGGCGCTTTTCTCTGTATAGCGATCGTGATGATATCTTAGCGCAGTTAGCACAAGTGGTGCATCAACGGCAACAAGTTGCAGGCCCTTACGATTTAGCGATTAATTGTGATGAATTCAGCCCCATCAACCTAGTCATGACAACTGCCCTACGTCCACGATATGTGACAGGAGCGGCTTTGACACAAGACTTTCAGAAAAAGCTTGATGGAGGTGAAAATGCGAATTCAATTCAACGCCTGCTCCAGGATCAAGATTGGAATAGTTCTGAATTGGTCGAACGGCATCAAGGCGTGATTCAGAGCAACTACATTGGGGAAATTTTCTGTCGTTTAGCCTATGTTAAAACCGACTTTTTTAAGCTAGAACTGCCTAGTCAAGAACCTAATTTTCCTGTACCCGATGTGCTAATTCATGTGACAGCCACCCGACCTGCTAAACTCTGGCCAATTCACGCTTGGCAGCAAGTTATCCAGTGGTGTGCGGCACAAGGATTGAGTGTCGGTTTAGTGGGCAGTGCGCCGAAGATACAGAAAACGCTATACAATGCAGGTTCTATAGAGGACGAGTTATTACAAACTACTGCTTTGATTGATCTCAGAGGTCAGACATCTCTGTTAGAATTGGCAGGCGCATTTCTTCAAACCAAAGCCTTCATCTCAGTGGATGCAGGGCCATTGCATATTGCAGCTGCGGTGGGATGCCATACAATTGCTCTGTTTGGTAATGATGTTGACGGCGATGGAGCCAGTCCAATACATTTGTGGAAACCAAGACAACCTCACGTACATCTAGCGCTTTCAACCTTCAAATGTACCTTATGTCAGGAGCATAGTTTTAGCAATAAGTCCTGTCTTGTGGTAGACCACCCCTGTATGAGCCATCTGTCTTCTGAGCAAGTTATCGATTATCTCCAGTGCCTGCTAAAGAAACAGGACTTACGCAAAATAAGGAAAAAACGTAGACGCGCCAGCGGCTTCCTGCAGGGTACTGCAAAGACGGGGTGAAATGAGCAGTGGATGCTGTTGGCGAAGTCAAAAAACGCTCGTGTTTGGGTAAGTCAATTCAGCCATGAAACGACTGAGAGCTTTTTGAACAGTTTTGTATCCAGGGGCTTGCTTGCCTTCAAATCAAGCTGTGAGGCGATCGCGTAAAAGCTCAAGTTTTACTGTTTGGGAGAAAGCTGAGGATATTTAACAAAGTCTCAAGGACAGGTGCAACCTGAATTGAGGTAGATTCAATTCAGGTAATAAATGTGCTAGAGAACCTGATAATATACGTATGCGACCAGGAAATTGGCATCCACCGATAGAACTATCAGTAGCTTCCTTTGAGTAGCGAGCGATCGCCTACGGTGGGCGGAACGCCATTGCCGGAGACTGCGGTGTAGGCGATCGCTCTAAGAGGATGTCTGAGAAGTAAAAAAGCCCACATAACGGTATCCTGTCAGGAGAAAAAATACTTAAGTATGACAGCGTTATGAGAGCTATGAATCCATCGTACCCAAGTAATCTGACTTTAGAAC
>NZ_JBALCP010000054.1:0-92482 GCF_036919675.1 Nostoc sp. | reverse complement strand
TTGAGGTGGATGAACGAGTCTTTGAGGTGGATGAACGAGTCTTTGAGGTGGATGAACGAGTCTTTGAGGTGGATGAACGAGTCTTTGAGGTGGATGAACGAGTCTTTGAGGTGGATAAATCCAGTTTTAACTCTCCCCTACTCCCCTCTCCCCTGCCCCCTGCCCTCCACTTAATTATGATGGGATTAATTAAACAACTGCGACGGCGAACCCCTCTAGGATGGCTGCAACTGAATTATGAAAAAAGCCGTTTGTTAGTGGCATTGTCAGGCATTGCCTTTGCGGATCTTCTCATGTTCATGCAGCTAGGCTTTCAGACTGCGCTGTATGACAGTAACACTAGACTGCATCGCAGTTTGCAAGCAGACATTGTTTTAACCAGTCCCCAAGCCCGTAACTTGCCAAGCTTGTCTACATTTTCTCGTCGGCGACTTTATCAAGCAATGGATATACCAGGGGTGAAGTCGGCAGAACCAATGTATTTCAACAACACAATCTGGAAGAATCCCCAAACACATCGTGAGACGGGGGTGTTAGTTATTGGCTTTAACCCAGACAAGCCAGCCTTTGACTTAGCGGATGTTAACCAGCAATTGCAGAAAATTAAGCTGCCAGATACCGTTTTGTTTGATCGTGGTGCAAGAGGAGATTATCAAAAAGCGATCGCTCAAATTGACCAAGGTAAAACCCTAACCACGGAAATAGAACGGCGCACAATTACCATTAGCGGCTTATTCCGAGTCGGGGCTTCCTTTGGCGCAGATGGCAACCTGATTACCAGCGATCAAAACTTTTTGCGGCTATATTCCGGGCGACAGTCCAGCAGTGTCAGTCTAGGTTTGATTGTTCTTAAACCAGGCTATAACCCGAAAAAGGTGGCAGCAACATTGAAAGCCTACCTGAGAGATGATGTCAGAGTCTTAACCCATGCCGAATTTATTGAATTTGAGAACAGCTTCTGGAGAACAAATTCCCCAATTGGATTTATTTTCAGCCTGGGTGTATCGATGGGGTTTGTGGTGGGCGTGATTATCGTCTATCAAGTCCTCTCCACGGATGTTAATGCCCATGTTCGGGAATACGCCACCTTCAAAGCAATGGGATATCGCAATTATTACCTGCTAGGTGTGGTGCTTGAAGAATCGTTGATATTGGCAGCACTGGGCTTCTTCCCCGGATTGGGAGTGTCCTTAGCACTTTACCAACTGACTCGCACAGCTACAAATTTGCCCATGTACATGACTGTGATTCGGGCATTGCAAGTATTAGTGCTGACTATCATTATGTGTGCAATTTCTGGTGCGATCGCCACCCGCAAACTCCAAGCCACCGACCCCGCTGATATGTTTTAAAAATGGGCATGGGGCATTGGAATAATTAACAATCCAAAATCCAAAATCCAAAATCCAAAATTGTTATGCTTCCCGTCATTTCCATCCATAATCTCGACCACTACTTTGGTCACGGCTCACTCCGGAAGCAAGTTCTATCTAACATCAACTTAGAGATTAACGCCGGTGAAATTATTATTATGACCGGGCCCTCTGGTTCTGGAAAGACTACCTTGCTGACCTTAGTCGGTGGGTTACGTTCTACCCAATCTGGTAGTTTGCAGGTGTTGAGACGTGAACTTTGTGGTGCTAGTGCAGAAGAACTAGTGCAGGCGCGACGCCGTAACGGTTATATTTTCCAAGCACATAACTTGCATGGTAGTTTAACGGCATTGCAAAACGTCAAAATGGCTTTGGAATTGCACAAACATCTTGGGTTAAAAATGATGCTAGCTAAGTCAGCCCAGATGCTAGAGCAGGTAGGATTAGGAAATCACCTGCATTACTATCCTGATAAACTGTCTGGGGGACAAAAACAAAGAGTAGCGATCGCTCGCGCCTTGGTCAGTCATCCTCAAATTATCTTAGCGGATGAACCCACCGCCGCCCTTGACAGTCAATCAGGACGAGATGTAGTCAATCTCATGCAAAAACTGGCAAAAGAACAAGGCTGTACCATCTTGATGGTTACTCATGACAACCGCATCCTAGACATTGCTGATCGCATCGTTCACATGGAAGATGGTAAGCTCAAGTCAAAATTAAAACTATTAGCTTAGAGGATGAGTCCTCTCCCAAAGGGAAACGATGCCGCGCAACGAGCGTCACCCGTTCGCCCTTGGCGTTCCCGCAGGGTAGGGCGGTTCGTTTAATAAAAATTAAGTGCATCTTCATAGCGAATTGGTATAAGTTCTGGAATAATCCAGGCAAAGATCGTTGAAGCAGGAATTATGCCACTTCAAGTGGTGTGAGATTTAAAAGCGTTCATTACTCAAGCTCAGGACTCGTAACATCGAGCTTTTTACTCCATTATTCCAGATCAGAACTCGAAACGAGGAAATTTTAGGTAAAATCGCTGCTATTTTACACCCTATCTCAAAACAATTAAAAAATGTTATAAGTATATAAACGGTAATTAGGGTAGGCAAACTGACGCCACAGTATACTAATTAAGTTTTAAGATCATTGACAATGTAATACACCTTGGTTATTAAAGTTAATATCAATTCATTAAATTACAGTTACAAATCATTCTCCCTTGTCTCCTACCCCTGCCCCTGTGCTTTCCATAAGTCCCTAGACGATTTCCCAACATTTGTGGTTTTCAACAACATTTGCTTCAAACAGGAAACACTAGTAGAAATAAGCTAGTCTATTTTCCAATCTAAGCAAGGTATTTTTTATAGCTCTATGATTACTGAGAATCGCGCTAATAATTCAAACAATAAGTTGCTCGGTTTTGATGTCAAAAGTTTGACACCTAATCGCCGTGCAATAAATGTGTTAAAGGGAATATTTGCTGTTCTCCCTCTCACCTTGGCATTGCCTGTAGATGCTTTACAAGTAAAAGTGACTCCAACTAATCCTAAATTAGGAGATACGCTCTCAGTGGAGATTAATCTAGATCATCAAGAGAATGGTACAAATCCAACAGTAGCTAGTGGTAATAATACATACCCAGTCTTTAAAATTGCCCCCAATCAGTATCGGGCTTTTGTTCCCACAACTCCACTAGAAAAAGCTGGAACTAGACCACTTAGGGTTGCAGCCGATGGTCAGGTGCAAAACTTGGCAGTGAATGTGCTAAATCGTAAATTTCCTATACAGCGCATAACTTTGCCACCTGGCAAAGCCGGAGTCGATGCCACAGAATATGAACTAAAACGGGTGGCAGCTTTCAAGGCACTACAAACACCACAAAAGTATTGGAATGGAGCATTTCTGAAGCCCAATGCTGGGCGGATGAGTACAAACTATGGTGTACGCCGCTACTATAATGGTACATTTGCAAAAGACTACTATCATCGTGGTCTTGACTACGCTGGTGCTACCGGTTCACCCGTGATTGCCCCAGCCGCTGGGCGAGTTGCTTTGGTAGGTAGGGTATCGCAAGGGTTTCGGGTTCACGGTAACGTAGTTGGCATTGACCACGGTCAAGGAGTAATCAGTATTTTCATGCACCTGAGTCGTATTAACGTTAAAGAAGGTGATTTTGTGAAAGCTGGTCAACTAATTGGCGCAGTGGGTTCCACAGGTGCTGCTACGGGCCCACATTTACACTGGGGTCTATATGTCAACGGACAATCTGTTGATCCAACACCTTGGCGAACTAAGGTTGTTAACTAGTAGAGGCGGAATTGATCGCGTCTGTGCATAATTTGTGTTTTTTTTGCTGAGAATTAGGCAAAAGAAATTGGATTGATACCGTCCCTACCTTGCTTGGCTAACATAAATGATGATCAGCGTTATGAGTATCGAAAAAATTGTAGAACAAGCTCTCCAGGATGGTTATTTAACACCAGCAATGGAAGCAGAAGTCGGTAGAATCTGTGACAATGCCTCGGAACTCTCAATTGAAGAGTATATGGCACTCGATCGGCTGATGGGAGCACTATTGACTGGTGAGGTAGTGGCGGTACCTCGGAAACAATTCATTAACGTCATGGAAGAATTGGTACTGACCGAAGCGATCGCCCGAGTTGCAGAAATTGAAGCCACCAGCGAAAGTTCTCTAGATGTCGGCGATATTGCTGCTTACGCTCTCAATCGGCTACCACCTTTGTATGCTACTACAGAAGAAGGTGCTACCTTCCAGCGCCAAACGGCTCGGGCACAACTGCAAGAATTAATTTCTCAGCAAGTAAGTGAGGCAATTAACCGTTACCTTGATCGACCCCATTTCTTCCCAGAACGGCAAGCCTTAGGTAAAAACACTGGCAATGAGGTTGTACGCCAAGTTAGTGCTTTACTCCAGACATACGCACCTAACTTTGAGCAAAAATTATAACTTTAAGAGTCATTAGTCATTTGTCAGGAGTTTTAGACAAAAGACAAAGGACTCTTAATTAATCATTCACGCACTAACACTGTTGTCCCTAAACTCACTTGCTCATACAACAATCGGACATCAGAATTACGCATCCTTAGGCAGCCGTGGGATACAGCCGTTCCTACCAGGCCAATATCCGGTGTGCCATGAAAGCCAATTTCATTCCTTCCATCTGACCAAAAACCAATCCATCTGTCTCCCAAGGGACTATCCGTACCAGCCTGAAATACTTTACCAGTGATCGGGTGACGCCAGATTGGATAATGTCGCATGTGGATCACCTGGAAAGAACCTGTAGGCGTTTCCCAACCTTTCTTACCTACAGCAATTGGGTAGCTGGCTATGACCTCATCTCCTGCGTATACATAGGTGCGGCGATCGCTTAAATCAACCATTACTTGCGTCTTGGCATCAGCCAGCCTATTAGATGGTATTTGTTGGGCTGAAGCCTGAGACCATAGAGCTTTTGGCCAACTATCCGCAACTGGATTTTGTCTTTCTGCTTGCGCCACCAGCCGCGTCTTAGTTGGTAGGTCGGTTGCTTCAGCTAGATTATTCTGAATTATTTGGGGCTGAGTTTGAGGTTTAATAGCAGCAGACCTGAGTGTAGGCGTCCTCCGAACAATTGTGTGTGTATCAGTTGCTTTCGCTACATTATTCTTAATTATTTTCGACTGAGTTTGAGGCTTAATAGCAGAGGACTTTGGTGTAAACGCCCTCTGAGGAGTCAAGCCTTGGGTAACTTCACCAACTGGCACAGGTGCACCCAGCGCAATTTCCCCTAAACTCACTTGTGAAACATTCTTGTAGACTTTCTCTGGGCGGCTTCCCTTAGGATTGGTTAGGGTAGAATCTCGCCGCATCGAAGTAGATGCAGACTTCTCAGACTGCCCTTGGGCCGTAGTAATGCGCCAATGGACAGCTAAAGATAAAAATGCTGTGCCAAAACAGAGCAACATTACCATCCGCCCTACAGATTCGTTTCTTACCATTGCCATCGCCTATTGTTTATCCCTGACATATCCAGCCGAGCAATTGGATGTGTTCATCATCCGATTATCAAAAATTTATCAATACTTATCATTTCCGATATAAATCTGCCAACACCTATGGGCAAACTAAGACTATGCAAATTGTCCCAGCAGCAAAACTCCAAGTGACCAACCTCATTCCTCCAAAGTTCTGGGGGTTGTAAGCCAATACTCGGACTTTCTGGTGGAACTTTTGAAATGTAGCAATCAATCATTAATGGTGTAGGTGGGAGAAAAACCATGTTTGAAAAACTATTGCTAGCAGTCACAATTACATTTTCCCTCAATTTCTTTTTTCAAGTTCGCGTACCAGAGCAACAAAACTCTGGTGCTACCTACGGTTCACAACCAGAACAATCAGCAACTATTCTGGTAATAAAATCAAAAAAATAAATCACCATTATAGTAACCACAGCAACCCAACTTCCAGAAATTATTGCCTGAATTTTAAAGGTATCAAGAAGTTAGAATTACAAAATTTTTATCTTCATCCTTATAACTAGATTTAATTATTTTTATCAAGCGTATATACCCAGTTGCTAAAATTACAAAAATGTGCATATTGCTGCGCCTTTGTTAGTTGATGGGTGCAAGGGCAACTATGCGAACAGTATAAGGAAAAAGTGGCTCTCTTTATTGCTATAAATGTATCCAAAATTGTATGCTTCAGTGTTCCAGTCATAAATCCGTCACCTTAGCATGGAACTTCTGTCCCATTAGCAGGTCTAATAGATAGGGATGATTTAGAGCCAGTACGATCTATGAGTCAGTCGATTACTGTATCCTGGTCAACGGTTGATGCAAAGTATCCAGAAGCATCAGTGCAAGTTGACAAACTCCCTAATCACGATTTAATTTTGCGCTGTCAAGCGGGACTGCGACCAGATCGTGCTGCGTTTGCAGAACTATTACGCCGCTATCAAAGTCAAGTTGATAAAGTTCTATACCACCTGGCTCCAGATTGGGCTGACAGAGCCGATTTGGCTCAAGAAGTTTGGATTCGAGTCTATCGGAATATTAACCGATTACAAGAGCCTGCTAAATTTCGGGGCTGGTTAAGCCGCATTGCCACCAACTTGTTTTACGATGAGTTGCGTAAACGCAAACGGGTTATGAGTCCTTTGTCACTGGATGCTCCCCGCTTGTTAGAGGACGGTGAGATGGATTGGGAAATCGCCGGCGATACCCCAGGTCCTGAAGAAGAACTGACAACTAGAGAATTTTACGAGCAACTGCGGGAAGCGATCGCGGATTTACCAGAAGTCTTTCGTACTACTATTGTCCTCAGAGAAATCGAAGGCATGGCATACGAAGAAATTGCCGAAATCACTGGAGTTTCATTAGGAACTGTGAAGTCAAGAATTGCCAGAGCTAGATCGAGGCTGCAAGCTCACTTGCAGAATTATCTAGACTCCTAATTTACAGCATCTAGCCTCTGCCCAATGGCAGAATTTAAGTATTGATTAAGAATTATCACAAAGATGTAGATTGCCTCTGCCCTTAGGAGGAAAATTGGCTAATTTTTCCGAATTTCCGTCCAGTTTACCCGTGTTTGAATTGGTAATAATGTTAAGATGACTACTGATTCTCAGTTTTACGACCGTTCTCCTTTGCAACTTCCTCAAGATTTGTCAGATGGAATGGCCAAGCATACCAATGAATCAACGGGTCTTATGGATATGGTGAAGCGCGATCGCTTCGAGTTATTGAGTGCTTATCTCGATGGTGAAGTCACAGCCCCAGAACGCAGGCAAGTAGAAGAATGGCTGGCAAATGATGCCTCAGTTCAATGCTTGTATGCCCGACTCTTAAAGCTGCGCCAAGGCTTGCGGACTCTCCCAGTGCCAACAGCCCAACAGTCACCAGAAGCAACAGTTCAGCAAGTATTGACACGTTTGCGCCGCCGTTCCCGTTTAAACTGGATGGTGGGAGGTGCAGCCATTGCGGCTTGTGTAATCGGTGCAGTATCTGGCTTAGTATCTGGTGGTTCGAGTCCGCGGCAACTGGCACAACGACCAGAAATAGAACCGATACAAACGTCCTCAGCGTCTATGGTTCCACTTTCCCCGCTGATGGTGGGACTAAATAACCCGGTAATTGAAATTCCTAAAGCAGCAGTAGCTTCTCCAGAAAATCCAATCTATCCGGTACAGCCGCAACGGCACGACTCTAAACAGGATATAAACTAATCGCAAAGTTAACAGTTCACAGATCATAACTGTACTTTGCTGTTAAACCACAGCCTGTCCACCAGCCGTCAGGTTGGAGGAATCCTCCTAATTGGTTAACTTGGTCTAGAGTCATCAAATAAACCCAAGCCCAACCCAGAGAGAGCGACTGTGGCTGATAAACCTCGATAATTTGTCGATTATAGAGGTTTTCTGGTGGTTGTCTAGTGGGCTGGTAATTTTCCAGCACATCTAGCTTATTTAAAATCCTTGGGTTAGAAAAAGAAAGTAAATATCCGTAAACTTGGGTATTCCCTAGTGTCATCGCTGGGTAGCCCATTGGCAGAGCAAACAATTTACCTTGTACAAAAGCTCTTTTAACATCTATTATCTTGTCAGCACAGTATTTTTTATAGTTAGCTTCACCTGGTTTGAGTGTGCCGTAGACAAAAACCCGCACCAAATCGGAAAATTGTATATTTGATTCAACCATCTAACCCTTCATCAAATGACTCTTGCTATACCTGAAACACTAGCAGTTCGGGCATAATCAGGCTGATGCTCAATTATATAAATCTGTGAGTAGTTGACCTACAATATAGGTTAACCTAGCAGGTTGACATAGCAGGTTAACCTAGACAGACCCAGTAGGAGAATTTTTTTGGTGGATTCCCGATATAACCCAGCAGCGATTGAGGAAAAATGGCAAAAAACATGGGTAGAACTTGGCTTAAATCAAACACCTACAGCTAGCAACAAGCCAAAATTTTACGCTTTATCCATGTTCCCTTATCCATCGGGCAGCCTACACATGGGTCACGTCCGTAATTATACGATTACCGATGTGATTGCCCGTCTCAAGCGAATGCAAGGGTATCGGGTAATACACCCAATGGGTTGGGATGCCTTTGGGTTGCCGGCAGAAAATGCCGCCATTGACCGTGGTGTGCCGCCAGCAAAGTGGACTTATCAGAATATTGCTCAGATGCGGCAGCAATTGCAGCGTCTTGGTTTATCCATCGACTGGGAATGTGAACTTGCTACCTGTTCACCGGATTATTACAAGTGGACGCAATGGATTTTCTTGCAGTTTTTGCAAGCTGGGTTAGCTTACCAAAAAGAAGCAGCGGTAAACTGGGACCCCATTGACCAAACTGTACTGGCAAATGAGCAAGTTGATAACGAAGGGCGTTCCTGGCGCAGTGGGGCAATAGTTGAGCGCAAATTATTGCGGCAGTGGTTTTTTAAGATTACTGACTACGCCGAAGAATTGCTGAATGACTTAGATAAATTGACAGGTTGGCCGGAACGCGTCAAGTTGATGCAGGCAAACTGGATTGGTAAATCTACAGGCGCTTACTTAGAATTTCCGATCATTGGGATAGATGAAAAAATCGGCGTGTACACCACACGTCCAGATACCGTTTATGGTGTCAGCTACTTAGTGTTAGCACCAGAACATCCCTTAACAAAGCGCGTCACCACAAAAGAACAACAAGCAGCGGTAGAAGCCTTTATTAAAGAGGTTTCCAATCAAAGTGAGTTGGAACGGACTGCTGAAGACAAACCTAAGCGGGGTATCCCCACAGGTGGGGTGGCAATTAACCCGTTTACAGCAGAAGAAGTGCCCATTTGGATTGCTGACTATGTACTGTATGAGTATGGTACTGGGGCAGTGATGGGAGTACCAGCACACGATGTCCGGGATTTTAAGTTTGCCAAAAATTACGATTTGCCGATTGATTTTGTTATAGCTTCCCCAGATGATGTTGCAGGTTTTGACTTAAGTCCAACATCAGAGATTGATGAAGTCACACAACTGATCCAAATTGAATATAACCAGGCATACACTGAACCAGGAATTTTAATTAATTCTGGGCCTTTTACTGGTATGGCTTCCGCAGATGCTAAACAAGCCATAATTGGATACGCCGAACAACAAGGTTTTGGTAAAATGCGGGTGCAATATCGCTTGCGGGATTGGTTAATTTCGCGGCAGCGTTACTGGGGCGCACCAATACCTGTAATTCACTGTCCCAAATGTGGGATAGTGCCAGTGCCTGATAAAGATTTGCCAGTTCAGTTGCCAGAAGAGGTGGAATTTTCTGGACGTGGCGGTTCACCTTTAAGTCAGTTAGAAAGCTGGGTAAATGTGCCTTGTCCAACTTGTGGCACTCCGGCGAAGCGCGAAACTGACACGATGGATACTTTTATTGATTCGTCGTGGTATTTCTTGCGCTTCCCTGACGCTAAGAATGAACAACAAGTTTTCGATTCCAGTAAAATTAACGACTGGATGCCAGTGGAGCAGTACGTAGGTGGGATTGAACACGCGATTTTACATTTGTTGTATTCGCGGTTCTTTACTAAGGTGCTGCGGGACAGAGGTTTGTTAAACTTTGATGAACCCTTCCAACGCCTTTTAACTCAAGGTATGGTACAGGGTTTAACTTACCTAAATCCCAACAAGGGCGGTAAAGATAAATGGATTCCTTCTAATCTGGTCAATTCTGCCGACCCCCGTGACCCCGATACAGGCGAACCATTACAACGTCTCTACGCCACAATGTCTAAGTCAAAGGGTAACGGTGTAGCGCCAGAAGATGTAATTTCCAAATACGGTGTAGATACAGCACGGATGTTCATCTTGTTCAAAGCACCGCCAGAAAAAGACCTGGAATGGGATGAAGCCGATGTGGAAGGACAATTCCGCTTTTTAAATCGGGTTTGGCGTTTGGTGACAGATTATGTTGCGGCTGGGGTATCCTGTAAGCAAGCCCAATCTGATTTAACTAAGGCAGAAAAGGAATTGCGGCGGGCGATTCATACAGCTATTCAAGCGGTGACAGAAGATGTGGAAGGTGAATATCAATTCAACACAGCTATTTCAGAATTGATGAAGTTGAGTAATGCCCTAACTGATGCCAGCGGCAAAAATTCACCAATTTACGCAGAAGGTATTCAGAATTTGGTGCTATTGCTAGCACCATTTGCACCACACATTGCTGATGAATTATGGCATTTATTGGGTGAAACTGATTCAGTTCACACTCAAACTTGGCCATCTTTTGACCCGGCTGCTTTGGTAGCTGATGAAATCACTTTAGTGATTCAGATTAATGGCAAAACTCGCGGCACAATTCAAGTGCCAGCGCAAGCAGATAAGGCAGCGCAAGAGAAGTACGCCCGTGAATCAGAAGTTGCCCAGCGTAACCTTGAGGGTAAAGAGATTAAAAAGGTGATTGTGGTGCCTGGAAAGTTAGTGAATTTTGTAGTCAGCTAAGAGTAGAGGGAAGAGAACACGGTAGGCGTTCATGCTGACCAACCATTGCTAAATCACATCTGAATTCATAATCTCTGTACTCCTATTTTTTAATGCCTGATTGCGATACCAAGCGGGGAACCGTATCGTCATCAAGATGGCGATCGCAACCAGGACAATGTGTAGAATTGTAGAAACGTTGAGCGGCAGCAGCCAACTGATCAATGCACTCAGCGCGAAGGCAATCCCCCAAGTCAGGGTAAGAATCTGATTCACGCGAATAAAAATAGGACTATTCCAATGTTCTTGAGTAATTTGCTCACGGGCATACTGAATCGTAAATGGGATACCCACGAGTAAGGAGCCAATCGTAATTACCGCCAAGGCACCGTCGGCAAAAAGTCCTGGATGTTGCGTAATGAAAGGATGCCGCAAGTAAACACCCACAACTAGAACGAAGGCAAAAAAGACAACCGTACACCAATCTAAAATGAAGCCTTTACGTAAATTTTCACGTCCAAGAATGAACGTCAGGACGAGTGCAATAATTGCCCCGTGGAGGATACCACTCTCCCCTCTGTTTGCCAACACAGAATAAATGATCCAGGGTAAGAACCCTAAGATAACTCTTTTCATCGTGTTTGTTCTTCCTAATGCCTGAGCAATGGACTTTGTATATTGAGAGAGTGGCAGACCGAATTTGATCTATCCCGACATCTCCCCAGAATCTGCTAAACGTTAGTCTCAGACGGAGAGTACACATTCCTAAATCGTACTAAATCATTTCTTGCCCGTTTCGTACAAGTGCTACTAAATCGATTTCTAAATCAATTTTGCGACCATTGCCTTGGCGGTTATCGTAAGGATTTAAATCGTGTTTGGCGTTGTGGTGATCAAGTCTGTAGAATTTCTTTAATTGTGGCAGGCTTGCTACCTGTGAGACATTGGATAGCAGTCTGATTAATATACCTACTGTTGTTATTGTGCATTTCCAGAGCGTATATAGCGCGTCTTGCTAGTTTATCTGCTCTGCCTAGATGAGTCTTATAGGAGTCACTTTTTAATTCTTCTGTAGGGATGTTAAAGCCATGAAGCATCTGTTGCAAGAAGTTTTGTAACAGTAGTTTCTTTCTCTGGTATATGTGTATTTAATAACATCTATATGATCGTCCAGAGAGTAGGACTGTTTGATTTATACACGAAAAAGCGCTTGAGAGTTTTGCTCACTCAAGCGCTTTCCCGTAAAAGCTTATACCAACTCACTCGTTTGATGTAACATTTGAAATCTGCAACACTCCCTTGACAGGGAGTATTGCGGGGATAACTTGTGACAAACATGTGGTGAAATGGTATCACTCCTTGCACTAACTAAGAATATCTCTTTTGCAAGAAAACCGGGGATCTGGTGAGTGACAGTTTATGAACTGACACTAGTTAAAAACGACTCACCATGAATGGTAACTAACAAGACTAAGCACAATTGTACAATTGTAGCAATTTTGTAAGTATAGTATAAAAATTTATAGTTTCTTCGCGTAGGCGTAGCCCGCAGTAGGCATCGCTTACCACTGAGTGCCGGTTCACAATGTGCAGCATTTGGTAGCATAAATATCTCAACTTCTGCGGCAAATGAATCGCCATCGAGTAAGCCAGAGAAGTCTTGGATATTAGCATCGAAGCGATTTGGACTCAAATAAATCGTCACCTCCTCTATAGATGGAGGTATTCTTTAGAGAATGGCAATTCAATAACAAATCTTCGACCCAAGCAGATTGAAAAATTTGGGTTAGGTATTTTCTATCTCTTAGCAAACGGTGACATCCTAGTCTTCCGCATAGTGTAGGAGGTTACTTCCTTCGTTGAAGCAAAACATAGCTTTTTCACCGACAATTGCCGCGATATTCAAAACGATTTTGCGTGTTTCAATAAAAACAACACAGGCGGATTATAGGTAAGATTTAAGAATTTTTCATACCTGTGCCTAAAATTGTAAAAGTCTAGATAGACGCTTCGCCCTTGGCTAAAATAGCCACTCCCCTACAAACTAGACGCCTTAACCTGGCATCTAGGTGTGTGGTAAAATTGCCTGGAACAGAGGTTTCATCTGAGTTGGAGTCTCATATAAATTGCAAAGGTCAAACTTACCGATCAATAACTCCCACGATACTTTTTCTATGGATTCGGAAAATATACAACAAGACTGGTGACAAACTGAGTGTAATTTGTAAATGAATATCTAGAATTTGCTACCAGACTTAACCAACTTCCCACAATTTTGACTTCTATTTAACTTTAGGATAGACACATGAACGATAAGCTGATGCTGATGATTCCTGGCCCAACCCCGGTGCCAGAAGCTGCCTTACTGGCATTAGCCAAGCATCCGATTGGGCACCGCACCAGTGAATTTAGCAAGATATTGGCAGAGGTGACGGAAAATCTCAAATGGCTGCACCAAACTAAAAGTGATGTGCTGACGCTGAATGTCAGTGGTACAGGTGCTGTAGAAGCTGGAATAATTAATTTTCTCTCTCCAGGCGATCGCATTTTAGTTGGCTCTAATGGTAAATTTGGCGAACGTTGGGTAGAAATCGGTCAAGCCTACGGTTTGAATGTAGAAGAAGTTAAGGTTGAATGGGGAAAACCCTTAGTTCCAGAGGTATTTGCCGAAAAACTCCAAGCAGATACCCAAAAGCAAATCAAAGCCGTAATCATTACCCACAGCGAAACCTCGACGGGTGTGTTGAATGACCTAGAAACCATTAACCGCCATGTCAAAGAACACGGTGAAGCTTTAATTATCGTTGATGCCGTGACTAGCTTGGGTGCGTTCAATCTACCTGTAGATGCTTGGGGTTTGGATATAGTCGCCTCCGGTTCCCAAAAAGGTTATATGATTCCACCGGGATTAGGTTTTGTCTCTGTCAGCCCCAAAGCTTGGGAAGCTTACAAAACTGCGAAGCTACCGAAATATTACTTGGATTTAGGCAAATATCGGAAAGCCACAGCCAAAAATACAACTCCATTTACTCCGCCTGTAAACTTGATCGTAGCGCTGCACACCACGTTGCGAATTATGAAAGAGGAAGGCTTGGAGTCAATATTTGCTCGACACGAACGGCTCAAGAATGCTACCCGCGCCGCCATTCAAGGGTTAAATTTACCTCTGCTTGCAGCAGATAGTTCCGCCAGTCCGGCGATTACGGCTGTAGCACCGCAGGGAATTGAACCGGATAAGATTCGGTCATTGATGAAAAAACGTTTTGATATTGCCCTAGCAGGCGGTCAAGACCATTTGAGTAACAAAATTTTCCGCATTGGTCACTTGGGTTTTGTGAGCGATCGCGATATCCTTAGCTGTATAGCATCCTTAGAAGTTACCCTAAGAGAACTTGGCTACGAAGACTTCACCCCTGGATCTGGTATAGCGGCAGCAGTTAGAGTATTTAGTCAGTCCTGAGTACTGAGCACTAAATCAAAAGAGCGAGTTAAATTATCAACTCGCTCTTTTGATTTGGATGTAAATGAGTAGAAACCGCCACAGTCAATAGACCTATGTATCAAATTTTACACAGGGTAGAGCTGATCTAACAAGCTTTAATTCTCTTAGATGATACCAACTTGCCCTAGATAGTATTATTTACTCCGGAGACAGTCGCACAGCGTATTTGAGACTAAACAATACTAACTTTGGTAACTTAGTATGATCCTAAATTGGCATAAATGCATAAATAGCATTGTTTGAGATTCCGGTAACAGCCTTTTGGTAGAGACTTTTAATCCCTGATGCTCGATAGCACAGCATTAGAGAGTCCGCAAGCGTTTGACTCGTTCTAAGCGAACGCGAACAGCGTCTCGTATAGAAGCCATGCCGTTGGCGTATCCCTACGGGGAAGCAAGCTACGCGGAGCGTGTCGCAGACAAGCCTCTCGTTCACGTAGCCTCTCCCTTTGGGAGAAGAGAAGGCTTTACGCTACGTTATGTGCGGTATCGTCTCACGCCACTTGACGCCAGTCCGCTCAAGTCGGCAGACCCGCCCATACGGCTGGCTCCTCTACTTGGGGAAACCCCTTTGAGCGAGCGTCTCCCCTTCTCCCAAGGGAGACGCTCGCGCCTGCCGTAAGATGCCCGAACGCAAGAGTGTCTCCTGTCTTGAGAAGGGCTGTAGCGAGAAAACTGCGCTGCTTCACCAAAATTCAAAATTCAAAATTCAAAATTCAAAATTCAAAATTGGTATGATCTACGCTGTCTCCAGCCAATCATAAATTTGGTCTAACTGCTCTAGAGTAATTAACCCATACTGCCAAAGAATCATTGCCAAAGGGCCTGGATCTTGCTCTCGATGCCGAAGCGCCACCGCCAGCGATGCTGTGGAAATTGCCAAATCTTCTTGCAAAAAATGAATAAGTCGAGAATATTTTGATGGTGACATTTGTATCTCACCTCCTTGTGCAGAATGTATTGTCATATATTCAGTTCACCATTGCTCGGTAGCCAGTAGCCAATATTTCATCTGTCACTGTGCCGTTATCGGCTATACACCCCAACACAGTTTTTTAATCTGCCTTAAAGAAAGGCTTTTCATAGAGGGTCTGAGAAATAGAAATTTCCGTACAAATCATCTGCTCGATTCTCAAGCGGTATTTTTACCTAGTTAAATTGACTCAATCTTGTTTACTTTTATGCTTTATTTAATTACACATCTAGTAACAAAGATTCCATAGCCTATATTCTCTTATTGGCGACTATTTACATTTACGCCGAAGGGAATATTTTGCAACCAAACCTTAAAACTGCGATTTGAGCTTGGAGACAGTAGAATTTTACATTATTATCACAGTTTTTAAATAGTAGCGTTACAGATGACTGTTTTACCACAATACGTGACATTTTTTACAAAAAAAATATATATTTCGATAGTATCGGCTCTGAACAGAGCAACCACCAAAATCTTTATCCTCACAAAGCGCCGGAGTTTCAAAACTCAATTTTGACAATATCGCCCACTTTCAACTTCAATTCGGCAGCTCTTCCAGAGCGAAGTTCAATCACCTTATCGATTGGTGTATTGGGGCCATAGGTAGGACAAGGCTCACTTGCACAAGGAGGTGCAGCAGCCTGAATATATTTAACTACACCCTTATGTAGAAATACCATATCCAAAGCCACAGGTACATTCTTCATCCAGAAACTGACTGGTTGTGCTGAAGGGAACCCAAACAGCATCCCTCGGTTATCTGGCAAAGCTGGTCGATACATCAATCCCTTCGCTTGCTGTTCTGACGTCTGCGCCACTTCTAGCTGAATCGTTGTGCCATTAGGAACAATGGCTTTTGCAGAAATTGGTAGTGTTTGACCTAAACTCTCTGGTGCTGGATTTTGAGAACCAGACGTAAGGGTGGGAGGTTTAGCTGTTGTTGGCACAGAACAGCCGATCAGAAAAATACTCAGTAACATCGAGAGCAAACCTAGCCAACGAGTCATAATTCTTTTTGATTTTGTAATTTAGATTTCAATTTTACAGTGTTGTAGGCAGAAACCGTTGGGGTGGGAGGCAGCAGCCCCCAAATGTGTATTCCCAGTCTGAGACTGGGAATGAGGCAACGAATCCCCTTGTTAAAGATAGGCAAACTTCCACCACAGCGTACTAGGATTCTCTTAAAACGTACCCTACGCCTCGCACTGTCTGAATAAGGCGCTTTTGACCTTCATCTTCAATTTTTAGGCGCAAGTAGCGGATGTACACTTCAATTACATTTGACTCACCGAGAAAGTCGTAACCCCAAACATTTTCTAAAATTTGTTCGCGGGTTAACACCTCACGAGGATGTTCCATTAAGAATTTTAATAATTCAAATTCCTTCATTGTCAAGTCAATTGCCCGTCCGCTGTGTATGGCACGGCGAGTTGCGATGTCTAAAATCAGATCCCCAAAGCGTAATTGCTCCGTGGTATCCAAATCAGGTTTTAAGTAGAGGCGAATTAACTTTAAAAAGTCTTCTGAGCGGTAAGGCTTGAGGATATAATCATCGGCTCCAGCTTCTAGACAAGCTACACGATCATCGACTGTATCCCTTGCCATTAAAATCAATACAGGCGATCGCATACCAGTGCTTCTCAGATTTTTGCACAATGAGAGTCCTGATTCGCCTGCTAGCATCCGGTCTAAAACAATTAAAGCAGGCTGGCGATCGCGGCAGTGTTGCAAACCACTCGTTGCATCATGAGCCAAAATTGATTCATAGCCGGCTTCTTGCAAATCGCAAGAAAGCTGATTTGCTAGGCTCTCATCGGTTTCAATCACCAAAACACAGGGACTTTGAGCAACTGTCATAACAATTTAGGATATTGGATTTGGGATTGTAAATATATTCCAGTGAAAATCTTTACATCAGTTAGAAGTGCAATTACGAGTTTGTAGTGATGGAGCAATCCTGATTTGACACGTGGCTAAGGATCTTTTAGCACGTTCAGGTGTCAGCCATTGAATTCTCGGATGCAATCTTAATAACTAACTCCAAATACCATCTCCATACCAGTAATTCTGGAAGGAAATCAGCAAATTGAGCATCGGGCATGGGAGCAGAGGAACAGAGGGAAAGAATTTTCTGTTTGCTTCCTCGCTTCTTTAACAATGCCCTGCTTGGCCAATAACTAAGGTAATTCTACCGAAGTTGGTTTTGCGATATGTGGCAAACCCCAACCTAATTTTTCTCGTAAAATTCGGAAAAACTCAGGCGGTTGCAGGCGAATAAATCTGGCACTATATTGCGATCGCTCCATATATACTCTATCTTCTGGTAGGATATAGCACCCGCCATTACCATCCACCACCATCACCAGTCGAGGAATATTGACTGGATAGATGTTGACAGATTCAGTATCTGGAAATACCAATGCTCTAGAAGCTAGGGAATGGGGACAAATGGGTACTAGCTGTAAAGCAGGTACGCCAGGAGTCACCACTGGGCCACCAGCACTCAATGAGTAAGCTGTAGAACCAGTAGGCGTAGAAACAATCACACCATCCGCCGCAATATCTACTGGCGCATGACGCCCGATGGCAATTTCAAAATGGCACATAGAGGTCAAAGGTTCCCGATGCAGCACCATTTCATTCAAGCAGAGGGCTTCCCATAGCACTGAATCTCCCCGAAACACTTTGACAGTGAGCATGGCTCGTTCTTCAATTTCATACTCACCCGCCATCAACTGTTCTAGTGCTTGGGGCAATTGATTCAGGAAGGTTTCCGTCAAAAATCCCATGTGGCCGGTATTCACTGTTAGTAGTGGGATACCACAGGGGGCTACCTGACGAGATGCTGCTAAAACAGTGCCGTCTCCCCCTAACACCACTGCAAACTCCATATCTGAGTCAAAACCAGGGGGTGTCAGACCGTCAATGGGGGTGTGGCAAACAGGACTATCCGGGTTAGAGTAGCCCAGTATGCCACCGATACTCGATGTGATACATACATTCCAACCGGCTGCGGTTAGCTTGTCTTTCAACTCGATAGCGATACGACTCGCTATCGGTTTAACGTCATTGTAGATAATGCCTGCTTTCGGCACACTCAAATATCCAAGTTTAGGCGATGCTCTGTATTATGTAATCCTTACACATTTTTGACCATGTAGTCATTAATCTAGAGTCAAATATCCAGAGTCTAGAGTTTTACGACTAATGTCTGTTTTTTAATGACTATTGACTATTGACTTTTGAAGACTGTTTAAAAGGAGTTTTTTTAGGTTTCTGCTTTTTGGTTTTATTTTTCTGGTAGTCTAACTCCTTGAGCTTCTTCATAATTCGGCTGAAGTACTCTTGTAGATAGCTTTCTAGCGTTGTGGTTTGTTGCTGATCTAAGCCAAAAACTGTATATACTTCATCCATTGGAGCATTTAACTCTTTACCACTAGCCAAGACTTCTGTAAACGCTAGCCTATCTGCTACGTTCCATCCCCATTGAAAGAACCGCATTAAGCCCCGCACAGTACGCAGCAAGTTTATTGGCATCCGCGTTACCCTGGCATCTTTTCCAGATAAGCGTTCGCACAGGTTGATGATTTCCTCTGCACTCCATGCACGAGTACCGACTACAGGAAAAGCTTGGTTTTCCGTTTCGGGCAGACTCAATGCTCGAATAGCAAACTTAGCAATGTCTTGAGTGTCCATATAGGCGATGGGAGAAGAATTACCAGTCACCCAAACTGGTTGTGCTTCCAAAATCGGAATCCCATACTGACTGATTAATCCTTGCATAAACCCAGCTAGCCGCAAGATGGTGTAATTCAAGCCAGACTCAGCCAGGAAGAGTTCTGTACATCGCTTAATTTCCATTAGCGGCACTTCTGGGTATTTATCAGCATCTAAAATCGAAAAGAAGATAAAACGCTCTACACCCGCTGCTTTTGCAGCTTGAATCAATGCTACTTTGCCGTCCCAGTCTACTTGTTTAATACTCAGTGAATCTGTAGGGCGAGATGTTGACGCATCAATAACTTGGGTTACACCTGACAATGCTTCCGCTAGACTTTCGGGGTAACGCAAATTTCCCGGTACGAGTTCTGCACCCCATTCTTTGAGAAAAGCTGCTTTTTTACTGCTCCGAACAAGACAACGTACTTTATATCCCTCATCGATTGCACGACGAGCCACTTGTCTTCCTAAGGTGCCAGTGGCACCGACAATTAATAATGTCATGAGGGTTGTAATAAATTTTAATGTTTTATGAAAAGAATGTTATCAGAATAACCTATGCAAACAAAAGTTTACATCTTTTCTCAGAAAATCAATTTATTTGGATAGGCTCATGGGAAAATGGCTGTCCGGTAAACGGACAAGCTTTTTTCCCAATTAGCGAAAAGTATGAACGCCAGTTTGAGGCGAACAGAACTTTTCAAGGCAAAGGAAAACCTCTTCCCTCTCAATAGCCGATTACTGTAGGGATTATTCTTCTGTGCCTTGAATTTTCAGTAACAAAGCGCCTAAGCCCCAGCCCACGAAGATTAAACCGAAGGACAATAGAGCTGCATCCAAAATTTCGCCGCCCATTGGTGTGATTCTCCTTATGCAAAGTGGTGTGTAAACTAGGTCTACCAGAAGCTTTTCAATAGTTGCTGTAGGATTAGACCTGTGTAAATAATTTTAAACTAGTTTAGCAGGTAATCCCTACTGGTTTAGAGGGCAATCCCTACTGTTGGCAGAGAGGGAGATGGGGAAATTGGGAAAGTTGATGATAATAATTATGAAGAGATTTTATGTATCAAAATAATCAAGATAATTTAGTAAATTTTTGCAAAGAGAATCGTCCGCGTTTGGTGCTGACGGTGGGAGATCCGGCGGGGATTGGGCCGGAGGTGATTTTGAAAGCTTTAGCAGATCCGGAAATTAGTAAAAAATATGACGTTACAGTGGTGGCTAACCGGGATTTGCTGGCACAGAGTTATCACAAACTGAATTTAACTGAGAATTTAGCAGCTTTGGCAAATCCAGACGAGTTGTCAATCAGCGATGTGCAGTTGGATGGGGAAATTAAAGGTGAAATTATCACCGGCATAGGTAATGCAGCGAGTGGTGCGGCTAGTTTTGCCTATATGGAATATGCGATCGCTCAAACACTCGCTGGTAAATTTGATGGTATTGTCACCGGGCCGATTGCTAAATCTGCTTGGAAAGCCGCAGGATATAATTATCCAGGGCAAACGGAACTTTTGGCACAAAAATCAGGTGTTGACCGTTTTGGGATGTTATTTGTAGCGCGATCGCCCCATACTAATTGGATACTCCGCGCTCTACTTGCTACCACACATATTCCCCTACGTCAAGTAGCCGATACATTGACACCGCAGTTGTTGACACAAAAACTGGATTTGCTGGTGGAGTGTTTGGAGAAAGATTTTGGCATAGATAGAGGGAGAATTGCGATCGCAGGTTTGAATCCTCACAGTGGCGAACAGGGACAATTGGGACATGAAGAACAGGATTGGCTTATTCCCTGGTTGGAGCAAGAGCGGCAAAATAGACCACAATTACAGCTAGATGGGCCGATACCGCCAGATACGATGTGGGTTAAGCCTGGTCAAGCTTGGTATGGAAATTCTTTAGTACAAAATCCTGCTGATGCCTACTTGGCACTTTACCACGACCAAGGCTTAATTCCTGTGAAGCTGATGGCGTTTGATCGGGCAGTTAATACTTCTATTGGTCTTCCTTTCGTTCGGACTTCACCAGATCACGGGACAGCGTTTGATATTGCGGGTAAGGGAATTGCTGATGCTACGAGTATGAAAGCAGCAATACATTTAGCAGCTGAGTTGGTTAGTCGAAGGCTGGCTAAGAGAAATTATGAATGATTATGTCTAGAAATATAACTTCTCACCAAGTACTAATTAGAAGTATTTAAGTACAGCTTTGCTCCAAACGAGAAATGCTCATTTTTCCGTTGGTTGTTAACCTTGGTTGTGATCAAGAGTAATTTAGACGTGCGTTTGCTCTGAGCAAACTGTGACGTTGTTTTGTCAAAAAAACAATTATTTTTTAGTACATTTTTCATTTGAATTAACAGCATCATCATAATCTTTATTAGATGGGATACAACTTTTATAAGTATTATTGGCATTAAGATAATCCTGAAGCAAGTCCTCAGATTCTTTCAAAAAACCATCTTTTTCTATTAATTTGTCCGTATATTTTGATAAAATAAATCTGGATTTACGATAAAATCTTGTATGTGCTTCTCCAGCACTTAGATGTAATTCAATCTCTTTTTGATAATTAAATAAATGTTTGAAATGCCGCTAAAGATGCGGAAACAATAGCTAAAAATCTTACAAAAATTACCGTATATTTCAGCGTTAAAAGTTCAAGCAAAGGAGAAAGAATTATAATGTTTATTATAATAATGCATCCACCAACAATTTTATGCTTAACTTGCTTTTTTTGAAAAGCCAGATAATGCGCGGTTTTAACAGTTCTAGAATCTGAGTTTAATTTTTCGACTTCTTGAACAATTTTCTCCATAGGTCTTAAACGAACGTTAGCTCTAATATAGCAATCTGAAATTCTTTGTAAAAAATTACTGACGGGTTAACTCTAGAAACCATTCTCTATCACCCACCAAATCTGACTCTTTCACCTGATACTTGAGAATTTCTGGGATAAGTAGTGAGGGGTTATGATGCTTTGCGATCGCGCTAGTATGAATAATTGGCTGGTAATCAATCCGTAAGCACTGCTGCCACAACGCTACCCATTTGGCATAAGAAAGATAGCCATGACTGAAATACGAAGGCGGTACCATTGCCAAAATATGTAAATGCGGGTGTGCCGAGACTCCATCTTTACTTTTAGTCACTTCAGTGGACTTCACCCAACCTTTCGCAGGCCATGCTTTCAACTCAGTCAATCGCTTAAAAGCTTTATTTATCGAATCCAAGTTATCCTTGAGTTCCTTAATTTGGCAATTCTTTACAGTCAAGGTAATAAACAGCCAACGGTGCTTGGGGTAATCAGTGACAACCTGTGGGAGAATTTTGTAAGCCCTTGCTTTCCACATGAGCGATCGTCGCCACTGACAAATTGGACAGTGACGAACCCTACAGAATCGGGCATCTGATAGCTTTAACTTGAGAATACCTTCCGATTCGTCTGGCACTAATTGAAACTCCAGCAACTCGGAACAGATTCTCATGCGCCAAGCATACTGCTGAAAAAAATGCTCGTCTGCTTTGGCATAATAATGCAAGAGTTTATCAGTATTAGCTCTGTGCTTGTCCCAAATTTTACCTATAGGCGAAACTTCGGATAAGCTCTGTATATTTGAATTTTGTTGAAACTTATCTTGAAACGATATATTAAAAGCAATAAAGTTACTGTCTGAGGCTTGAGCAGACACGAAATTACTAAATCAGTTTGTATCAATGTCCCAAATTAACGCAAGTTATCCAGTCAAGCCTCAGTAAAAGTATTTAAGTAAGCAATAAGACTAATGCTGACTTATCTGAGTCGTTCATTATTATCAAGTACTGCCGAAATCAGAAAGATCAGGAATCAGTATTTTCGTCGGGCGCTTCAAACTTGTAACCATAGCCCCGCACAGTTTTAATAAACTCCGGTATGCTGGCATCGACTTCCATCTTCTTACGAAGCTGACCAATATGCACATCAACCACTCGGCCATCTCCTATGTAGTCGCAACCCCAGATTTTTTGGATTAGCTGTGGACGACTCCAAGCCTGATTAGGATGACTTGCCAAAAAATGTAAGATATTAAATTCCAGCGCTGTTAAAGCCAGAGGTCTATCATTAAGTGTTACCTCCCGACCCTCTGGGTTAATTGCTAGCTGCTTAAAGAGAATACGTTGTGTTGGGGAGGGGTTGATGTAGCGTATCCGCCTTAAAAGAGCTTCTACTCTAACTTCAACTTCTGCAAGACTAAATGGTTTAGTCATGAAATCATCAGCACCTGCGCTCAAGATTTTAATTTTATCAGCCTCGTCAGTCCTACTAGTCAGTATCAGCACTAAAACATTAGTACGACTCTGCATTTCTTGGCAGAGGCTATAACCATTAACATCGGGCAAATTCCAATCCAGAATTACTAAAGTTGGATTGAATTGCTCAAACAACGACAAGGCAGTCTTACCATCTGCTGCCGACTCTATTTGATATTTCCGACTTAAAAAACGATACACGAGATTTCGGACACCGAAGTCGTCATCAACGATCAGAATTTTGGGAGTAGTCTCAGAAACCATAACCATAATGCTGCCTATTGTGGATTGGGCGATTTGCTGTTGTGCCAGTTTTGCTTGAGGTGTTTCTGTTGAGAATGTATTCACACGCGTCTATGCTGAGTACTATCGCTACTGTAGTACTTGTGTACAATTAATTTTCCATAAATATGAAAACTTCAATCATCTAATGCTTATAGAATATATAATTATTGGATGATTTTTGTAAAATTTTTAATTTTTATTGTATAATCATAAACTTTTATAGTGAAGATGAGTGTAATTGAAGACCATCTCCATAACCGCAAATAGTCGAGAGAAATAACAAACACCACAGCAATTGCTACAACTTTGGAAGAGTAACGCACTACCTGATTAATTAGGTATCTACAAAGGCTCACAAACAAAGCTATAAGCCAAACTAGATTCTAAACTCCTATTTCCCCAAATGTACTCTAGGCAACAGGTATGTCTTCTTGAACAGGGTCTACGAAAATTTACTCAGCGTGCATTTACATGTAGCTACCCTCTTAAGCATATAGTATACTACAAGTTTCAGCATAAGACTATGACAAGTCTTGGACTGGCGGCAAGCTAAGGGTCATGTTGCCAGTTTTGCCAAAATTTTTGTCAGATCTTAATCTGGCGAAGGGGAGTCTTGCAGATTGAGATTGGAACCCCACCTGATTGAAAGCCACCAAAAGTTGGTGCTTTTACATTAAACCCGCATCGGGTTGCCGCCTGTGCATTGGGATAGGGAAACAATTTCCCCAAGTCTCCAAATCTGGCCATACCTTGAGTCCTCTTGGTAAAGCCTGGGATGAACAATTAAGAGATATGCTGATTAAGTATCACAATATTGGTTATGGGCAGTTTAACGAACCGCAAAAAGAATTGCTTCAGCAATATTAAGATATCAATAAATTACTGGTAGATTGCTTTAATATAGCGGTTCCCGCATGGGTAAGATACAGAAAAAATAATTAATCACAGATGAACACAGATACAAGGTAGGACACGGCAATGCCGTGTCCTACCTTGATATCTGATTCAAATGAGAATCGCTATAGCGCTGCTTGTATAACTCTAACAGTGCAGCAAGAGATTGAAAAGATATTATTGTTAGCGATCGCAGATATTGAAAAAGTCCAAAATTACTATATTAATGATTGAATATTTTTAATTTTAAACTAAGATTTTTTCAGTTATGTAGGGATTATAGTAAATTTAATTTTATTTAAATTTGGCTGGATTATTCAATATCATCAACATAAAATTTAAATATATTTAATTAACTTAATATAAAATATTGTCTTCTTATAGTCTTAAATGGCTTTATTGGCAATTGATTAATTGGTAGAAATTATTTAAATTACCCACTCTATCTGAGGAGAGAGTTTGAAAATATTCATCCCAGAGAAAGAGCAATTAAATATGCTTAGTCCATTAAATTGCTATTAATATCGTCAATAAAGAATAATTATGACTAACAATTTAGCAGGCGGCATCATTCCCCCACAGCCACCAATAGAAGCACAATCTGAAGCTCATGTCTTGAAGACTCGTCTAGAATGGGGCGAACCAGCTTTTACAATACTGGATGTGCGCGATCGCAACACCTTCAACGAAGGTCACATTATGGGAGCGATGCCGATGCCAGTAGATCAATTAGTAGAGCGGGCAGTAGCTTCTTTGGCTAAGAGCCGGGATATTTACGTTTACGGGGCTAATGAAGAAGAAACTGCCCAAGCCGCACAACAACTGCGTTCTAATGGATTTGAGCATGTCTCTCAACTCAAAGGTGGTCTTGCTGCGTGGAAGGAGATCGGTGGCCCAACAGAAGGCATTGTCGAATCAACAACTCCTCCAGGTGCAGATGACTACAATGTGGTAGATCGGCTAAAAAATCACCAAGAGAATCTGCAAAAGGGAGGCACTAGCCCGACAGAAGCCATTAAAAGGGGAGCCAGTAACCTAAAAGAAGGCATTCAAGAGGGGGCCAGTAATTTAAAGGAAAGCATTCAAGAGGGAGCCAGTAACCTAAAAGAAGGCATTCAAGAGAAAGCCAGTGACGCTAAGGAGAAAGCTAGTGACGTCAAGGAAGGCATTCAAGAGAAAGCCAGTGAGGTAAAGCAAGACATTCAAGAGAAAGCCGGTGACGTCAAAGAAGGCATCCAAGAGAAAGCCAGCGACGTGAAGCAAGACATTCAAGATAAAACCAGTGACGTGAAGTAAGACATTAGTGAATCTAGAACTCCTACAGGTTCAGATGATTCCAATGTTGGCTCTTATGCATAAAATAAGTTAGCAAATCAGCAATAGACTTCTTGCAAAATCTGAATTTCTCGTGAGGAAATAAGTCAGAATTCACAGAGAACTCTGAGCCGCGGCTTTTGCCATTCCCCGTACCCCAATGAGGAAGCAAGCTACGTAATAGCGTGCAGGAGAACAAGTTGCCGTTCGCCCTTGGCGTTGACTATAAGAAAAGGCATGTGATAAGTTGAAGAGTCAGGAGACAAAATATTCTGCCTCCAGAGGCTTGTCCTCCAGAAATATAACTTTTGCAAGAGGTTTACTGTTTGATTCAGTGTTCAAACAAATCCTTGAATTGCAACAAATCCAAAGAAACAATTGTTGGTAGAAATTCAAAACATTCTTGAGCAATTTCCCAACGTTCTTCTCGTTTGAGCATTTCTGTTAACTTCTGCCGCACACTAAGTAAGTAGCGCACATCATTGGCAGCATAACTCAGTTGAGCTTCAGATAAACTAGCAGCATTACCCCAATCAGAACTTTGAGAGCTTTTATCCAGTTCCACTTTTTCTAACTCTTGCACCACATCTTTGAGTCCGTGGCGATTTGTGTAAGTACGGGCTAACTTACTAGCAATTTTGGTGCAAAAAACAGGCTGAACCTGAATCCCCAGATTGGCTCGTAAAGTGGCAAGGTCAAAGCGAGCAAAGTGAAACACTTTTACAACATTTGCCGCTTCCAAGAGTTTTTTTAAGTTTGGAGCGTCAGCTTGTCCTTTGACTATGCGAATTGCAGTCACTTTTCCTTCTAGATTGCACAGCTGGACAAGACACAAGCGATCGCGTTGCGGCAATAATCCCATCGTTTCTGTATCAACTGCGATCGCTGTAGATTCTAAATACTGGCTAAGGGCTGCGTCACTGAGGTCGCGATCACTCACCTGAAAATCTAATAATGTCATGAATTGTTCAAAAATAATTGCAGTGTCCAGCAGATAAAAGTCTTGTCAGACACTACATTATTATTGTGCAAAAAAATCAGAAATTAAATCTACCTAGTGCGAAAAAACATTTGTGTAAGGTAGACTTCGCCTTGATTATTAGTAGCAACGCCAATTCCAGTCAGGTTATAATTTCCTTTAAGATTTTTTAAATGTCCGGGACTGTTGATCCAACCAGTAACAGCTTCGTCCACAGGGTTGCTATATCCCCGATTGAAAGCAACATTTTCCGCCGCACTGTTGTAGCGAATAGGGATAGCTTTGACTCGCCGTTCAAATCCTTGATGGCTAAATGGCGTTTTACCTTTAGCCATATTTTGACTATGAATTCTTGCCTGTCGAGTGATATTTGCATTTGTGGTCAACTTTGGCAGTCCTTTAGAAGCCCGATATCGATTAATTTCGTCAAAAACTGATTTTTCTAGCTCTGTAGTTTTAAAAGTAGGAGTCGATATTGCAACCTGACTGGAAAAAAGTGACAACAGCTTATTACGGGTGGATGTATTTGTAGAAGGATAATTTGGTATCGGAACAGTCGTTAATCCACTAGCAAGGACAAGCGCACTTAAAGCGATGCCAAAAGCAGTTTGTCGGAACATGGAGAATTGCGTAATGTGTAGAGATGACTTCTACTCTATCCTATAGTTCCAACAATATATACCATGATCCTATTAAGGATTGATGAATTTCGGCAATCTGGCTACATCGTTGTACAGGAAGTATAAACAATCATTTCCAATTGTCAATACTTCAATAAATAAGCTTCATGAAATCACGGTTATTTTTACTGATAATTTAAGAATTTTCATCAATTACTCAAAAAATAATCTTGTCTTCAATAGACAAATGTCATTGAAACTACATTATTCAGCCTGCTAGCAGGCTGAAGTCTGGGGAATTTGAGAAAACAAACCTAAATTTTACCAAATCTATCAGCGAAGGAAAATTTGTGTGAAGTAGATTGCGCCTCTACTGTTGCTAGCGACACCAATCCCCGTCTTATCATAATTACCTTTGATATTGGCTAGATGCCCTGGACTTTTGAGCCAGCCTTGAACAGCTATTGTGGCAGGATCACTATATCCCTGGTTGTAAGCAACATTTTCACCAGCTGCTCTGTAAGGAATACCGATTGCTATAACACGTTCTGAAAATCCCGTATGTCCAAAGGAAACTGTACCATTAGCCATGTTCTGACTGTGAATCCTGGCTTGATTCTCGATGGCAGAATTACGAGTCAGCGCTGGTAGCCGTTGGGAAGCTCTGTAGTTATTAATTTGGTTGAAAACCGACTGTTCTAAAGTAGCAGTGTCTATTCTAGATGCTGCAATATTAAAAGTATCACTTAATACATATGAGCTTTTTGATGTAAAAGTTTGATTTGTTACCGGAGTAGCGATCGCTCCACTATTGAGAATAATGCTGCTTAAAGCAAGTCCGTAAATTGTTGTTTTAATCATTTGCTGTAACTAAAGTTACAGACAATCTAACCAAGCTAGGTCAATGTGACAAATTGGTTATCGGTCTATATACCTCTGTTTATGAGGTTTTATGTTCAAAAACTACCAGCAAACGTTTAAATTCACGATTTTACGAAAGTTTCTTCATATTTATAAAAAATTGCCATCTACCATTAGTATGATAATTTTTAGATAAGCCCCTTTATGCACTTCATTGTGTAATACACGAATATTTCCAATATTTGGCTAATAATGGTTAAAAAATAATCAAAAATTCCCAACAATTAGCAGTATTAATATTTAGTAAGAATAATTATTATAAACTATTTTTGAATGTAAAGAGATAAATATACTAAGTACTAATACTGTTTAAATTGCGAAATATAGAATATACAGCAGTTTTCTTTTGCATGAAGTACAAAGCTACGGGTTTGGAGGCAGGAGGTAAAAACTCTTTATATCTGATTTTGAGTCCTGCCTTTTGTAGCTCACTTACTTGCAAACTGCTGTAAATGGCATAAATTTTTTCACTAAAACTTCTGGGCGACTAGCTTTGGTTGAGAGTTTCTAACTCTTCCTGTACCACGCGCAACACCCGCGCAATATATTCTGCACGCCACTGTTCCCGTTCCTTAGTTACTTTGGCATCCGGCTCGTAAGCTTCAATCTCAGTAGCCGATAAAATCCCTTTAACCTCTAACACCTGTTCAATGGTGTCCAGCCGCTCACGCAACACGGATACCTCACCAGTCAAAGCCATGACGATCGCCAACAATTTATCGCTTTGCGGATTGTCTAAGTAAACAGGTCGTTTACCCTTAGCTATTTTTGCCATCCTAATACCAATTCTCCAAAAATAAGACTACACATACAAAAGAAAGAAACCCAGATAAAATCTGACTTTCTCAATTACGTTAGGGAGTCCGCGTTCCTTGCGCGTCTCGTAGAGAGCGTCATTACGATTTACGTTAGCGAGTCCGCGAACGTGATTACGAATTGGTATACTTCCTCTGCTTACTTAGTTGCAGCAACTACAAACCAAGTGCCTTGGCTGCCTGAGTTACCCTTTTTAAACAGGTCATTAGTTACTTTTGCTTTCCATGCCCCATTAGGGACAAACTTCTCGAATGTCTTATCTGCTGCAAAACCAGCCTCAGTAGCTAGCGTCACTAAATCCAGATCGCGTACAGCACTCCAGAAGGGTTCGTTGTTGTTAGCGGTTTGCCAATCAAACATGAACTGTGCATACACATCCATGTGACGATAGAGAGGTGCTTCCACATGGAGCATCATTCCACCAGGAGCCAGTAGACGATAAGATTCTTGCATAACTTTACGGACGGCTGGCGGGGGAATTTCGTGCAGCAAAATGTGAGAAACCACTAAGTCAAATGATTCATCTGGAAAGTTAGTGTGTTCGGCATTTTGCTGAGAGAAGTGTACCCGTTTTCCTAAGGATTCGGCTCTTGCATGAGCATAACGCAACATGGGTGCGCCTACATCTATGGCATGGACTTCTGCATCTGGGAAACCATCTACATAGGGTAATGTGCTATTGCCGGCAGAACATCCCATATCGAGAATTTTTCTGGGTCGAAAGTCGGGATATTCTGGTAGGATGTAGTTCTGGACTATAGATAGCCCTATATCATCGTTAAGCGGCCCCAACCAACCTACACCATAAACGTAAGAGCCGCGATCATAAGTTGCACCAGCAGCTATATCATCAGCAGTGAATTCACTGTGATATCCTCCGGGCATACAGTGAATGTCTACAGCCTTTTCATAAGTAGGTATTTGAAAATTTGGGTCGAGGGTTAAAGTACCCAGTTCACTACCCTGATCTTTGGCACGCTCAATCAACTCTGGCAGTTGTCTGTCAACGCTGGTATTTACAGCATCCCATAACATTTCCTGGTTGATTCGCTTCAGGGCACCCGTCCAGCGGTAGTAGGGTTCATCCTGCATTACTTCCCGAATTTCATAACGATTCTGGGGAGGACGCTGATGTTCTTGTTCAAACTTCGGCTTGGCTAGTTTTTCATAAAGTACTTTATTCCCAGGATAGATATTTCTGGAAATGTGCATAGTCAGACTTTGCACAAAGTTTTGGCGTGCCAACTCGTCGTGAGTGGGTTGCGGTAGCATAGAGTGTTGGAATTGTTGATCCATTATTGCTTTCTCTCAAAAATTAGATATACATTTTTTACGCATCATTTAATAACTTGGCTACTGTATGTACATCCTTATCGCCGCGTCCAGAGCAGTTAATTACAATCCGCGGACTGTCGGTTAGTTGGGGACATAGAGTTTCGAGGTAGGCGATCGCATGGGCTGTTTCCAATGCCGGGATAATCCCTTCCAATTTTGACAATCGCTGGAATGCCGCCAAAGCCTCTGCATCCGTCACACTATAGTATTCGGCACGACCAATATCCTTCAAATAGCTATGTTCTGGACCTACACCGGGATAATCTAAACCTGCACTAATTGAGTGTGCCTCAATGATTTGCCCATCCTCATCTTGCAGGAGATAGCTCATTGCTCCGTGCAATACACCAACTCGTCCTTTTGTCAAGGTTGCTGCGTGTTTTTGGGTATTGACACCTTCTCCGGCTGCCTCAATCCCAATAAACCGTATAGAAGACTCATTAATAAACTCATAGAATAGTCCCATAGCATTGGAACCACCACCGACACAAGCCAAGAGAATATCAGGCAATACACCCCACTTTTCGATTGCTTGGGCGCGAGTTTCTTGGCCAATTACTGCATGGAAATCACGTACCATCATCGGGTAAGGATGGGGCCCTGCTACCGAACCCAGGATGTAGTGAGTTGTTTCCACATTTGTCACCCAATCGCGGATTGCTTCAGAAGTGGCATCCTTGAGCGTTCCTGTTCCCGCTTCCACCGGACGCACTTCTGCCCCCATCAGTCGCATTCTGAACACATTCAAAGCTTGGCGTTCCATGTCATGAACGCCCATGTAAATTATGCATTCCAGCCCAAAACGAGCGCAAACTGTTGCCGTAGCAACTCCATGTTGTCCAGCACCTGTTTCGGCAATAATTCGTTGCTTACCCATGCGCTTTGCCAACAATACTTGACCAAGGGCATTATTAATTTTGTGAGCACCAGTATGATTTAAATCCTCACGCTTTAAATAAATTTGTGGCCCTGTGCGATCGGGTCGGGCATAATGAGCAGTGAGGCGTTCAGCGAAATACAATGGTGTGGCACGTCCTACATAGTCCCGTAATAACTGCTGTAGTTCTGCTTGAAAACCAGGATCATTGCGGTATTGCTGATAAGCTGTTTCTAATTCAGCAAGGGCAGGCATGAGCGTTTCAGGTACATACTTACCGCCAAAGCGTCCAAAGCGGCCTAGCGTATCGGGAACCTGAGCAATTGAACTTGGAGATAGGGGAGTGGTAGTCACAAGCTAATTTTGATGACGGGAATGACTTAATTATTATAGAAAAGTCTGGGGCATATATGGGGAATGGTGATTAGGAACTAAATTCTTCGTTGATACTCAATGCCCAATACAACTCTTGGAGAGGCTGCGCCAACGACGCCGCTCAGTACAAGTGCCCCATGCCCAATTCCTTTAAATCCCTTGCAATGTATTTGTGATGTTAGCCTAGAAATTGATATCCCAGCAGAATGGTTGCGTAGAAGTTTCCACTGCCTTTGAAATTTTCTTAAACATTCATTTTATGTCTTCTTCCAATCCCAAATCTTCTGACAAAAGCTTTGTCTACCGCGAATTTGGCAACGACAACTCCGCCGCCACAGAAAGACCAATTCCAGAACTGCCCTCACAAGAACAAAATCTCAAAGTACAAGCTTCCCGCAAAGGACGCAAAGGCAAAACTGTCACGGTGATTAGCGGTTTTCAAGCCAAACCAGAAACCTTGGCAGATTTGGTGAAACAGTTGAAAACCCAGTGCGGCACAGGTGGGACAATTAAAGATAACGAAATTGAAATTCAGGGCGAACACAAGCAGAAAATTGTCGAGATTTTAACCAAACTAGGTTACAAAGCCAAAATCAGCGGTGGCTAATCTTAAGTGCGGTTTACCGGATCTCAACCGTGACCTAGATTGAGAGGGGCAATGTTATCTTTGAGAGGTACAAATATACTTGAGCAGTGGTGAATCACTTCACCGACAAGCTGTCTTTGGTGAGATTAATAGGAGGTTCAAATGGATTTAGTTCGTCTTTTGTGTGCCATTTTCTTACCGCCTTTGGGAGTTTTTTTGCAAGTAGGTTTTGGTGTAGACTTTTGGATTAATATAGTTTTGACGCTTTTTGGTTACATTCCTGGGATTATTCATGCAGTGTGGATAATTTTGAAGAAATAATTCTTTGTAAGTGGAGGTTGGGTGTACCAACCTTGACAGAGGCAATTCATAAATTGCCTCTAGAAAAAGACTTAAAAATTGGATATCTGCAAAGTTTTGAACAAGAATTTAGAAAAGAGCATTCTGAATTGTGGATTTTACATTCTTATTCAAAAGTTTGCCGGAGGTAAGCTGTTACATATACAACTTGTATTATCAGGCCGGGCAGGATACCCACCCCATAATCATCTTGAAAAAATATTAGTGCAAATTAAAAGCGCAACAGCTTATTACAAGACTGTAGCGAAAAAGTAATTATTTCTTTTACTTAAAATAAAAACTCTAAAGACACGAGCAATCATGTCTCCAAAGTATAACTTTCTGTGGCACTAAATACCGAATTGACTATCATTTTTTAACATGGCGTAGAGTCTAAACTCTAGAAGCAAGGGGCAAGTGTGCAATTGCCATTGTTTAGTTAAGACGTTCAAATCTTTGATCAACCCAGTGCTTATATCTAGTACCCAGCCATGAACCATAGGCGCTTTTCGCTCATAGAGTACCTGACGCATGATGGAAGTTTGGTAAATATTTTTTACTTGCGCCACAACATTGATCTCCGCCAAACGATTCAGACGTTCTTCTCTTGTTGGCAAGGCATCAATTTCTTGTTGTTTCTGTAAATATAGTTCTCGAATCGGATTTACCCAGTTATCAAGAATTCCGATGGTTCTCCCTTCTAAAGCCGTCTTAATTCCTCCGCAATCGTAGTGACCACAAACGATAATATGTTCCACCCCAAGATGTAAAATCGCGTATTCTAAAACGGCTAAAAAGTTAATATCCGTTAGAGAAACTTGATTGGCAATATTACGATGTACAAATAACTCTCCCGGCTCTGTACCGGTAAATCTTGTTAATGCCAGACGACTATCAGAACATCCGATGTATAGAAAAGGTGGTGTTTGTCCGCTAGATAATTCTTGAAAGTAAGTTGGGTCTAGAGCCAGTTTCTCGGTAACCCAAGCCTGATTATTTCTCAATAGTTCATCAATGCTGTTATATTTCATCTTTCGTCCAATTCGAGAGAGAATATCATAAATATTTTAACTGATATACAGTTTTTTCTAAATCAATATTAACTTTTTCAGAGCTAAAATTATTGTGAAGATTACATTTTTTTTATACAGCATTAATTATTGTATGGCTTAGAAAAAGCTAACTTAGTCTTTAGGTAAAAAAGCTATGTATAATTTGATGAAATGAGCTAAAAAAAGTAATATACATTGCTCTATGAATATAAAATTGGCAAGATGCATTACTAAAATGAAAATAATTGAAGTTATAGCGGTTGTTACATACAATATTTGCTATAACAACCCGATTTGATTGCGTGAAAAAATCTAAGTATATGTAGCGTGCGTTATGGACATTAGTCCAAACGCACCAAAGCTTTCGGACGGTGCTTTATACCATTTCAGATTAATAATCATACAAATACGTTTGTAGGGGCATGGCAATGCCCATTAGTGTTAACTTAAGCTATAAACCTCGTAAAATCTCGTTTCCAGTCTCTGGCTGGAAATGCATACCCTGGCGGCTCTGCCGCCAAGAGAGGGAAAGCTTTGTCTACCGCGAATTTGGCAACGACAACTCCGCCGCCACAGAAAGACCAATTCCAGAACTGCCCTCACAACAACAAAATCTCAAAATAGTAAAAGTTATTAAATCAGCGAGTTTAAGAAGTTCAACAGTCAACTGGCGATCGCAATCCGGTTATCTCAGCCAAGGACGCTCTGATTTTGAACGCATCGCGGCACACCCTACCAAGAATATCTTTGCAGCTGTTTATAGACGTTTATAGATGCTCCCTCATCCGGAATTAAAATCTAAGATAAGGAAGCACACATTTGTATTACACTTTCTGATGGTGATAAGCTAACTTAACAAAGATACCAAATTTGAGGTTGAAATATTAAGTTATCAGCTTCAATCGGGGACAACAACTTTGCTACCGTTATGATGGTTGATCGACCAACGGTGATCAACAGTAACAGAGGAAAATTCGCAAATTTCTTCTAGTCGTTTTTGTTGGACGGCAGCTTTGCGGAGAGTAATAATTAGCTGATTCACCTGATGCCGTAAATCTGGATTATCATTTACCGCTAACATGGTTTGTCTTTCTAAAAGTTGAAGTATAAGTTCGTAGTGAATAGGTGAAGGTAGAGGAATTTGCTCCATGAAGTTAAATTTTGATTTCATATTTGGAATTTTGTATTAGTAAAAATTTATCTCTTGTAAATGGATTGTTACATAATAAATAACTACTTGCTTATGGTTTTAATTTGATTAGCAATGAAGATTTGGTAAAGATATTGATGATATTTGATGGCAAAGTGCTGCGTATCTACGCATAGTGTGCCCGATTGCCCAACAATTCAGTGTGGTTAGTTGCCCTGCACTAAGGGGGCAGGGGAGGTGTTTTTTTCAGAAATTCTTCGGCAATATATGGGCGATCGCAGCGCCGGGATCTGGTTGTTTTACCAATGATTCTCCAATGAGTACAGCTGATGCACCTGCTGTAAGCACCAAACTCAAATCATCTGGGTTGTGTAGTCCTGATTCGCTGACAACAAGGATGTTTTTCTCCTGCAATTGGCTACTCCTTGCAGCTAAAACTTGGCAAGTAGTTTGCAGGTCAACAGAGAAATCTTCCAAATTGCGATTATTTATTCCTACTAAGGATACCCCATCTAAGGCTAACACACGGTCAAGTTCTGCCAAACTATGGACTTCAATTAAGGCTGCCATTTTCAGGTTATTAGCAATTTTGAGAAAGTATTTCAAATCTTGATCGCTCAGGATAGCTGCAATCAACAAAATAGCATCTGCACCATGAACCCGCGCTAAGTATATTTGGTAAGCATAAATGACAAACTCTTTGCACAGTAGGGGCAAATCTACCGCAGCCCGAATCTTGGCTAAGTTCTCAAAACTACCTTGAAAGAACTTGACATCTGTTAGCACAGAAAGACAACTTGCTTTGGCTTGCTGATAAGAAAGGGCGATCGCTACTGGGTCAAAATCTTCACGGAAAACGCCTTTGCTCGGTGAAGCTTTTTTAACTTCTGCAATCAATGCTGGCTTAGTCTTACCTTGGCGCAAGGCGGCAACAAAATCACGGGTTGGCGGCGCACTAAGTACCTGCTTCTGCAATTCCTGCAAAGGAACCTTTTCCCGCATTTGGTCATATTCTACTTCTTTCTGCCAGACAATTTCCTCCAAGATGTTGTTTGGCGCTGCATCAGGCACGACAGCCTGATAACGTAATATGGATACATTAATAGCTGGGTTAGGGGAACGGCGACGAATTTGCATAATTAGTGTTGAGTTAGGAGTTATGAGTTAGGAGTTATGAGTTATTCAATTTTGGATTTTAGATTTTAGATTTTAGATTTTTTCTTAAATCCCTTCGGGTTCAGCAGTCGCTCATGGGGGAGACCCCCAAGAACGCGCTGCTTCACCAAAATCCAAGTTGCGCTGGAAGCGCACCAAAGGTGCGACGCAAAATCTAAAATTGACAGAGTTATGAGTTATTAACTCCTCACTCCTAACTCCTCACTCCTAACTTATTAGATAGCGATCGCTCGTTTATAAGCTTCGTCCAGCACTTCCGAAAGTGACGGGTGAGCGTGAACTAGATGTGCGAGACTTTGGACAGATTGACGGTTAGCGATCGCGGCTGACGCTTCGTGAATTATGTCTGAGGCGTGCAGTCCGAAAATGTGGACGCCCAAGACTTCTCCTGTGTCTTTGCGATATATCACCTTGGCAACACCATCGGCTTCATTTTCAGCCAACGCTTTGGAATTTCCTTTGAAGTAACTTTTACTTGTGGCGATTTCAAACCCTTCGGTTTGTCCCAACTCCTTAGCTGCGGTTTCCGTTAAGCCCACATAGCTGATTTCTGGGTGGGTAAACGCCGCTGCGGGGATGCTGCGATAGTCTACTATTCTTTCCCTACCAACTATATTTTCCACCGCGATGATGCCTTGAGCAGAAGCTGCATGTGCCAACATAATCTTCCCGTTAGCGTCGCCAATTGACCACAAATGCGGCACTACTTCACCAGATGATAGCACTGCCATGCGATCGTCAACTGGGATAAAATTCCGCCGATCAAGTTCCACACCCACAGACTCTAAACCAAGATTTTGTGTCGCCGGGATGCGTCCTGTAGCCACTAAGCAAGCATCTACTTCGATGACATCTACATCTTCTTTGGTTTTGAAATCTGCTAACTCAATCACCACAGGTGAACCTGGGATGATTTTTTTGGCATATATCCCTACTTTGGTTTCAATATCGCGGGGAGTAATCAGCACCCGTTCAGCAAGTTTGGCAATGTCGCGGTCAAATCCTGGCATTAGCTGATCTAGGGCTTCAATCAAGGTGATTTCACAACCCAAAGCTGAGTAAATGTCAGAAAATTCCAAGCCGATGTAACCACTACCAATAATCGCCACCCAGTCTGGTAGCGACTCCAACTTAACGCCTTGGTCGCTGGTAAAGACAGTTTTGCCGTCTACTTCAATCCCTGGAGGCACAAAAGGAATTGAACCAGGCGAAAGGATGATGTCTTTGGCTGTGATCGTTTTTTCGCCACCGTCTCCAGTAACAGAGACTTTTTGCGCCCCAGCGATTTTTCCCCAACCCCTGATAATATCGACTTTTAGACGTTTGAGACTGTTGGTTAAGTCGCCTTGAATTTTTGATACCAGATTATTAGCATGATTAGCGATCGCTTGGCGATCAAATTCCACGCTACCAATTTGAATTCCCAGCGACTTGAGGTGGTGGGCATTGCGTAACTCCCGCACACGTCCAGATGCAGCCAGCAGCGCTTTAGAAGGGATACAGCCCCGATTAACACAGGTTCCTCCCATATCAGCAGCTTCAATAATCGCTGTTTTCAGACCACAACTTACGGCGTGTAAGGCTGCGCCATGTCCGCCTACACCAGCGCCTATAATTACTAAATCGTAATCAAATTCTTGACTCACGTTAGTTTCCCTGTGTGCTTCGCCTATTTATTCTCAACTTGACCGACAATCAGCGCAACCCCTTTAACAGTTAGTTATCAGTTTTGTTGCTGGGTTTAAGCCCCCAGCACACAGTTATCAGTGAACATTGGGAATTGGTAACTGATTTAAATCCCCTACCATCCGCCTGATAACTTTTTACTGATTTAACGTTCGGGTGTTGCTAACTTAAATTATGATTCACTCACTTCTGGCAAAAAGATGGATGTTTTCAGTAATTATAGTCAAATCTAGATACTTATTTTTTTTATACTGCAAAGAAAGTGGGGATTAAGGAGTCGGGAGTAAGGAGTAGCCCTGTTAAGGTGACATGTAGCTTTATCTTCAAACCATATTCAAAATGGATTAGAGGATGAATAAATTCGATAATGCTTAATATGTCATTATACCACTTTCTTTGCTCTAAATCTTTTTGCTTATTTTCTGAAGTAATAAGTGTAACCTGGATCGGTTTATCTACCTTTAACAAAGGGATTTTGCCCCAAGTCTTGTTAATTATACCTCTTACATAAATTTAAATTGTCATGTTGAGCGGAGCGGAGCGAAACAGAGTAGTGAGATTCTTCTCTCCACTGCGTTTTGCTCAGAATGACATTCCTGATTTTTTGACTTTTGCAAGAGGTCTATTGAGATATAGCAATCCTAAATGAGTCGTGAAAATCTCCGATTCCTCTCTCTGCGTCTCTTTAGCCTCTGCGGTTAATTTCTTTTTACAAATGATTTAGGACTGCTTATAGTAGGTGGATTTACACGCCGTGCTGTACTAGGTCTATTTCTCTTGCAGCAACAGATAATTCCAACATATCTGCTTGCTTATGCAGTTTGAACACCATCAATGTTTTTAAGTCTGCAATAACCAGATGATTTAGCTTTTAAATTGAGATTTGCCCAAGATATCAACTTTAGCGGCAAAACATGAAGTAAAATTCACATCTGAAGCACTCCCCGTATAATCCCATAATTCCTAACAAAAAATAGTCCAGTGTGATGATTGATAAATATCCTCAGAATCTTATAGTGTCCTGCTTACCGCTGAGTATGCTTGTATTACTCAGCAGCATATTTTCTAGTCCACTAAAAGCCCACGCTGTTGATACTACACAATTACCAACTAGTAATTTCATCCTTTCACAAAGAATTCCACCACCACAGGATGTCCAACCACCCGCACCTTCGCCACTTCCCTCACCCGAACTGCCACAGCCACTCCCCCCACCAGCAGAACTATTTCCCCCCTCTGCCCCAACTCCCACACCTGAGGAACCACTCCCTGGCAACTTTCCTCAAACTATTGTTGTTGAACGGTTTGAAGTTGTTGGTAGTACAGTCTTCAGTCCTGAAGAGTTAGCCCTCGCCACTGCTGAATTTACCAAACGACCGATCTCACTGGTTCAACTGTTTCAAGCCAGTTCTAAAATCAATGATCTATACGTCAACAATGGTTACATTACTTCTGGTGCGTATATTCCACCCCAAACACTCCAATCCCGTGTTGTAAAAATTCAGGTGGTTGGAGGTAAATTAGAAGTACTCAAATCCCATATTGTCAAAATTCAGGTGGTCGAAGGTAAATTAGAAGATATCCAGGTAACTGGGACTCGGCGGTTGAATCCGAATTATGTCCGCAGCCGACTAGCAATAGCGACATCACCACCTCTTAATCGCCAGCGTCTACTAGAGGCGCTACAACTTTTGCAACTTAATCCTTTGATTCAAAAGGTGTCTGCTGAACTCTCAACAGGATCGCGGGCTGGTACGAGTCTCTTAGAAGTCAAGATCAGCGAGGCAAAAACCCTTAGTAGCCAAATAGTTCTTGATAATGGGCGATCGCCTAGCGTTGGTAGTTTCCGCCGCCGATTACAATTGAACGAAGCCAACTTATTGGGACTTGGAGATTCTCTGGGTATAGCTTACACTAATACCGATGGTAGCAACTCCTTTGACGCCAACTATACATTACCACTCAATCCCAAGAACGGAACCCTCACTTTCAACTATGGCACTACATCGAGTCATGTCATTGAACCTCCTTTCGACTTTTTAGATATCGAATCAACTTCTCCCTATTACGAACTGACATTCCGCCAGCCAATAGTTCAAACTCCCACACAAGAATTCGTCCTTGGATTAACGGCGTCTCGACGGGAAAGTGATATTTCGTCCTTGCTACAGAGAAATGGGTTTCCCGGTTCTGTACTTTCGCCTGGAGCGGATGAACAGGGACGCACCAAGGTATCTGCGTTGCGATTTTTTCAAGAATGGACGAGTCGTAATAGCCGTGAAGTCATCGCCCTCCGCTCTCAATTTAGCTTGGGTATAAATGTGTTGAATGCCACAATTAACCAAGATGCTCCCGATAGCCGTTTTTTTGCTTGGCAAGGGCAAGCGCAGTGGGTACGCCTTTTAGCTCCTGAAACCTTACTGTTACTTCGTTTAAATACGCAACTCGCATCCAGAACACTTTTGCCTTTAGAGCAATTTGGCTTAGGTGGGCAAGATAGTATTCGAGGCTACCGTCAAGATTACCTGCTGACAGATAATGGCACTTTTGTTTCTGCTGAAGTTCAAGTACCGATTCTGCGCTTACGCCAGATAGATAGCACGTTACAGGTTGTCCCGTTTATAGATTTTGGTATTGGCTGGAATAGTTCTGGTAGAGAAAATCCCGACCATAATACTTTAGCTGCTGTTGGTCTGGGGTTGCGTTGGTCACAGGGCGATCGCTTCACCGTTCGTCTTGACTGGGGCATTCCTTTAGTATCTGTTGACTCAAATGAGAGAACATTACAAGATAACGGTCTGTATTTTAGTTTACTTTATAATCCTTTTTAAAATTTAGGGGTTCATTGTCCTTCCTTTCGCTACCATAGGCTGCGCCAACAAGAGTTGACGCCATTGAAGCAACTGGCGTGCGATTTCTAATTGTCAGATATTTTTTACCAAGTGGGATGCGTGCAATTAATTTAATTCCTGCCTTGCTCTTATCTATTTCACAAAATTCTGTGAAGCAGTACTAAATAGCTAGGCCTAAATAAATTAAAGTTTGTAGTAAGTTAGCGCGGTCTTCTCCCTACAGCCCTTGTCAAGACAGGAGACGCTCTTGCGTTCGGGCATCCTACGGCAGGCGCTAGCCTCTGGCAATGTGAGAAGGGGAGCCACTCGCTCAGAGAGAGGAGTTTTCCCAAGTAGAGGAGCCAGCCGTGTGGGCGGGTCTGGCGACTTGAGCGGACTGGCGTCAGCCCCTTCTCTTCGAGACGCTACGCGAACGGGGAAGTCAAAAGTCAAAAGTCAAAAGTCAAAAGTCAAGTGGCGTGAGACGATGCCGCGCATAGCGCAGCGTAAAGCCTGCGGTATGGCAACTCTTAGAGACGCTACGCGAACGCTTAGAGCGAGTCTGCGTTCGCGTAGCGTCTCTAAGAGAGCGTCTAGGGGTTTTCCTGATGAACGACAACTTTCCCGTTGGGTAAGGACTTTAGTCCTGATAAACGTTGCTATGAGCGAGAAATTGCTCACTACGAACTAGGATTTTATTGTATGTTTAATTATGCTTACTTATTTATTTAAGTGATTAAAAAATCAAAATCAGATAGTTATTTATATAATTTGGAGTTTCCCCACTACTCAGAATAAAAATCCGCAAATATACCATGTGTTCTATTCAGTATTTGATTTTATTCTGGGTATCCTAAGGAAGACAAGGTTGGATGATATAGACAAAGGGACAAAGTTTATAACTTATGTATGAATGGAGAAAACAGCTAGAACTTCTACTGCAAAAACTGATTGAACAATTAGCCATCTCATTCCAGAAGGTCAATCATGAAGAGAAGGGCTGGTTTGCACCCTCATACCAATTTTGGGATCACAAACAGTGACAACTTTAATTGAGCGAATTTTCCATAAGTTCAGCCTGAAAGTCTTAAATCTATGGCAATACGCTTGGTGTTAGTGATATTTTGCCCCGGAAGATCCCCCCAAGTGGAGCAAGTGGCTTCCCTTAAAAAGGGGGATTTAATTCCCTTCTTTTTAAGGAGGATTAGGGAAGATCAAGCCTTAACCTAAGTGGATTGGAACTTCTGGCAGTAGTATTTTTTAGACTAAGACATAAAGATATGAGAATTTGAGGAATAGCCATGCTAGGAAATGAGCGGGAAAAAATACGCCATATGTTGGTCATCCAAGACCTGCAAGGGCAGCGAACTGTCGTTTTGCAAGAGACTACTTATTCTTTAGGGCGGCATCCCGCAAACACTATTGTCTTGGCTTCCCGGTCAGTATCAATGCAACATGCAATTTTATTGCGAGTAACTGTTCCACAGACTGACCAATACGGCTTCCAGATTATTGATGGCAACTACAAGGGGAAAGGAAGTACTAATGGCTTATTTGTAAATGGCACTAAATGCTTCTCTCATAATCTCAGAAGCGGAGATGTCATTGCCTTTGGCGGTAATCAAGCTCAAGCAAAATATTATGCTATTTCCAACCTCTCAGAACAAGCATTTTCTGAATCTTGTGATGTTGAAGACTTATCTGGTTTCCTATCACAGCAAGCCAGTCCTGCCAATCCTTTTCAAACCCTAGCTATCGATCCCACCTTTGAAGCAGCTAGTGAGTCCGCCCTAGCTCGCCTAGCATCCTTCCCTGAACTCATCCCCAATCCAATTATTGAGATGGATTTTGAGGGAACAGTGACTTATCTCAATCCAGCCGCAGCTCTCAAGTTTCCCAAACTTAGAGAAGTTGGGACACAACACCCTATTTTAACAGGACTCTTGGGTGCAGTTAACAATCTAGAAAAAAATTCTTTTGTGCGGGAGGTGGAAGTAGGTGCAGAAGTTTTTGAACAATCCGTTCTCTACCTTCCTGAAAGTGATTTAATTAGAACTTTTATTGTTAGGGATATTACAGAGCAAAAGCAAGCCACAGCCGAACTGCGCCAGCGCGATCGCTTGCTACAGGCAGTCGCAGAAGCCGCTAATTATTTGCTAGGGGAAATGAATTCCGAAACTGGTATTGATCGAGCTCTAGCTGTATTGGGTGAAGCTGCCAAGGCAGATCGTGCCTATCTCTTTCAGAACCATCCCCATCCTGCTACAGGGGAAATAGCAGTCAGCCTACGGTTTGAATGGACGCACTCCTTTATTGAACCTACCCACCACCATTGGCAGAATCAGCCTTATCAAGCTTCTGGATTAGCCCGTTGGCATACTGTTCTCTCTCGCGGCGAGTTAATTAGCGGACTCACCCAAAAATTTCCTGTCGCCGAACAAGAATTCCTGATTAGAGATGGCATTCAATCGCTTATCCTGGTGCCTCTCCGGTTGGAGAACGAATTATGGGGTTACCTTGGCTTGGCAGACTGCACCTTTGAGCGGCATTGGTCAAGGCATGAAGAATCTACCCTTTTGACGATGGCCGCCAGTATCATTAGTACGCAGCAGCGTCAGCAAGTAGAAGAAAAGATTCGCTATCAAGCCCTTCATGACCTGCTGACAGGGTTGCCTAATCGCCTACTATTTAATGAGCTGCTCAGTAAAACTCTGCCAAACGCCACTCGGAATGGCGAAAGTTTAGCTGTGATCTTCCTCGACCTGGATCGCTTCAAGGTCATTAATGATACTTTAGGGCACACTTTGGGAGACCAATTGTTACAAAGTGTCACTCAAAGATTAAAAGACCTACTCAGAGGCGGAGACACCATAGCCCGTTGGGGAGGTGATGAGTTCACTATCTTACTCCCCCGAGTCAATGATATTGAAGAGGTAAACCAGGTGGCGCAGAGAATCTTACAAGCCTTAGAGGATGCTTTCCATCTTCAAGGGCATGAACTTTACGTGACTGCTAGCCTCGGTATTGCGTTGCTTGATGACAACAGTCCTGACGCCGAAACACTAATCCAGCACGCGGATGCCGCTTTATACTACGCCAAGGACAAAGGGCGGAATAACTACCAATTTTACAGTGTTTCCCTGAGCGCTAAAAATCCTGAACTCCTGACTTTAGAAAAGAGCTTGCGCTATGCCTTAGAACGCAATGAATTTACGGTATACTATCAGCCTCGTGTGAACATTATCACAGAAGAAATTACTGGTATGGAGGCTCTGTTGCGTTGGCAGCACCCAGAGATGGGCTTGGTTGCACCCAGTGTCTTTATTCCCCTCGCCGAAGAAAGTGGATTAATTGTCCCCATTGGTGAATGGGTGCTGCGGACAGCCTGTAGCCAAAATAAAACCTGGCAAGATGCAGGATTACCACCCATCATGATCGCTGTCAATCTTTCTCTTAAGCAGTTCCACCAACCCAAATTGGTGGAAATTATAGCCGAGGTTTTAGAACAAACGGGGCTGGAGCCGCGCTTTTTAGAATTAGAAATTACCGAAACTACAGCTATTGAAAATTTAAATTTTACCAGAAAGGTATTACAAAATCTACAGCAGATGGGTATTTACATCTCTATAGATGACTTTGGTACAGGTCATTCCTCGCTCTCGCGCCTACAGCTTTTGCCACTCCACAATCTGAAAATAGATAAATCTTTTATTCAAGATTTGACACAGGATGTCAAAGTAGCTCATATTATCAAGGCTATAGTTAGCTTGGGACACAGCTTGGGATTGAAGTTGACAGCCGAAGGGGTAGAAAAAGAAGAGGAACTGGAGTTCTTGAAATCTATCAACTGTGAAGAGGTACAGGGCTTTTTACTCTACCGGCCGCTTTCTGCAAAAATTGCAACAGAAATCCTCGAAAGTAAACGACCAATGCTCTAGTACCGCAAGGCGGAAGTCAAAAGTCAAAAGTCACTTGTACTGAGCGTAGCCGAAGTAAAAGTCAAAAGTATTATGGAATAAGCTCTTTAGGGCTTTTCAATGGTCTGCTTATTTACGCCGTGCTGTACTAGTACAAGGAAAAACTGTTTGTACCAGTGAAGATACAATAGCATTCATTGCCCTGCTGCCAACCTTTTTCGTCTTATGCTGCCAGTCATCTATTCCGACGAATTTTTAGATCACAAGACTGGAAAATACCATCCCGAAAGGCCAGAACGTTTAAGTGCGATCGCCACTGCCCTAAAAGCAGCTACCTTTGCAGATAAAATCATGTGGCGATCGCCCACACCAGCATCAGAACAGCCATCACTGATGTCTTCGTTGGTTAAAGCTCATAGCCCAGCTTATATCAAAAAACTTTGGCAAATCGCCTCTAGTGGCGGCGGCCCTTTGGATGGAGATACGCCAGTTTCCCCTCGCAGTTATGATGTGGCATTGTTGGCAGTCAGTGCCTGGTTGGATGGAGTTGAGGCGGTGTTAGAGTCGGCTAATCCGGCTTTTGTACTAGCACGTCCCCCAGGACACCATGCAGAAAGTGATGCAGGAATGGGCTTTTGCCTATTTTCTAATGCAGCGATCGCAGCTTTATTTGCCCTAGAACAACCTGGAATTAACCGCGTCGCCATCCTCGATTGGGATGTGCATCACGGTAATGGTACTCAGGCGATCGTCGAAACTGAAGCACGCATCGCCTACTGTTCCCTACATCAGTACCCATGCTATCCCGGTACTGGAAGATCGACAGAACGCGGCTTTCATAATAATGTCTTAAATTTACCAGTCCGCCCTGGTAGTGATATTGCAGTATATCAGCCACTATTTGAAACACAGGTTGTACCGTTTTTAGCTAACTTTCAGGCGGATTTACTGATTGTAAGTGCTGGTTACGATGGCAATGCCGCAGATCCTTTGGCAAGTATCAATTTGCAGCCAGAAGACTACGCTTTATTTACTGATTATTGTCTAGGGTTAACTCGTATAATTCTGTTTGGCTTAGAAGGTGGCTACGACTTTGAAACTCTTTCTCAATCAGTTGTAGCGACGATTGAACGCTGTTTACTTTAAGCTTTCCTTGTTTACCTGATTGCCGGACAAAAGTTTACAGAAATGATCTACGCAAAGGTTTCTTGACCAAAGGAGCAGAAGGGAAATTGCAGTAAGTCTTTCTTCTCTGCCCCTTCGCCCCTCTGCCCTTTTTTGTAAACTTCATCGAATCTTCAGAAAGAAAAGTTTGAGTTGGTTCAGAAAGAGCTAAAGTTTTGTTAAGATGCAATTGCCAGCAGTTTCTCAGCGAAATTCACCTATCGGGGTGTGGAGAAATAAAAAGTACTAGCAGCACAAAGTTCAAAAGGTGAAGCAATGACCACCTACATTTTTTTCGATGAAGCCTTACGGATGCTGATCAATGCCTATTTGATATCAGTAGTACTGTTAATAGCAGCTTCTGGTATAGGTTTGGCGGTAATTGAAATAATAGAAAAGACAGGAGAACCTTAAGTTTACAGATGGCACTGTAGTTCTTGCCAAAAACCATTGGGTGCAGGTGTTCGCCGTGAATAAATCTTGGGAACACTAAAGCATGAAAGTCTCACAGCGTTGCAGTCTTACCTGGAAACCCACCAAACACACAGGTAACTGTAGCGCTATTGGGACTCTAACCAAGGAGCTACTACAATGGGTCTATTCGACGCCGTGTTGGGTACAGAAAGCCAAACCCAAGCAGCACTCAATCCAGAAGAAGCTTTTGCTGTCATTATCTTGGTGGCAACAGCCTCAGACGGTTACCTTTCTGTTGAGCAAGCAAATTCTATCACTTCTGTGCTGTCCCGGACGAAACTTTTTAAAAGTTATCCCCATGAGATGATGAACAGGCTGTTTGACAAAATCTTGGGCATTCTCCAGGGTGATGATTTTAATACTTTATTTGATGCAGCAAAAAATTCTCTATCTCAAGACTTGCGGGAAGCAGCCTTTGCAGTAGCCACCGATTTAGTCTTAGCTGAAGGTATTGTCGCTGAAGAAGAAAAATACTTCTTAAATGATCTATATCAAGCTTTAGGTGTTTCTAGTGAGATAGCAATCAAAATTGTGCAAGTAATCTTGATTAAAAACCGGGGATAGGACGATAAAACATATGCTTAATTAAACTATATAAATAGCTGATAAACAAAGTGTGCCAAAGGAGTTAAGCTTCTTTGGCACTATTTTTGGTGTTATTGTGACCAAAGAGGGTAAAAAAGGTAAAGCAAGAACAAAGAAATCACTTTTCCCCACACGTTACAAAACAAGTATTTTTAAATATGGGGTTCCCTTTCCTCATCTTTTTCATTAGGCTTAGATTCGCGGCTTTTCCCTTGAAGTCGCAAATCTTGTTGTTTAATGCAGTATTATGTCATAATTCGATTTTATAATTTTGAACTTTAAATTGTAAATTACTTATGCATTGTTCTGCCACCCTAACCCAACTGGTTGAAGTTCTTTTGGCCAGTCCGATAAACTTATCTGAAACTGCTTTAACACAAGTAGGTAGCGGTATACAAACAGATAGCCGTACCCTGAAACCGAGTGAAGTATTTTTAGCTTTGCGAGGCGATAAGTTTGATGGACATGAATTTGTGCCAACTGCGATCGCAAAAGGTGCAATAGCTGCAATTGTAGATTTTGAATACGAAAATCCTGGCTTTCCTATATTACAGGTCAAAGACACCCTCAAGGCATATCAGAAAATTGGCAGATGGTGGCGCGATCACTTCAACATTCCAGTGATTGGCGTAACAGGTTCCGTGGGCAAAACTACAACCAAGGAACTGATCGCCGCAGTTTTAGGAACAAAGGGACGAGTTCACAAAACTTATGAAAATTACAACAACGAAATCGGTGTTCCAAAAACTCTCCTAGAACTTGGCACAGAAGATGACTACGCCGTGATCGAAATGGCGATGCGCGGTAGGGGACAAATTGCTGAACTGACGCAAATAGCGCATCCAACAATTGGAGTGATTACCAATGTTGGGACAGCGCATATTGAGTTACTGGGTTCCGAAGAAGCGATCGCTCAGGCAAAATGTGAATTATTAGCCGAAATGTCTGCTGATAGTGTGGCAATTCTCAACCACGACAATCCCCTATTAATGGCCACAGCGGCGAAAGTTTGGCACGGACAAGTTTTGACTTACGGCTTTTCTGGTGGGGATATCCAAGGGCAGTTAATTGATCACCAAACTGTGGAAGTCTCAGGAATTCAACTACCTCTGCCGTTGCCTGGGCGTCACAATGCGACTAATTTTTTGGCAGCTTTAGCGGTGGCAAAAGTGTTGGGGATCGATTGGGCAAGCCTGAAAGCAGGTGTGGTGGTGGATATGCCCACAGGGCGATCGCAGCAGTTTGCCTTACCCAACGATGTGGTAATCTTAGATGAAACTTATAATGCTGCACCAGAAGCTATGATAGCAGCCTTGCAATTATTGGTAGACACACCCGGAAAGCGAAAGATTGCCGTATTGGGTGCAATGAAAGAATTGGGAGAGCGATCGCAGCAGTTGCACCAGCGAGTGGGAGAAACAGTGCGAAAATTGAATCTAGACGGCTTGTTGGTTTTGGTAGATGGACAAGATGCCGAAGCGATCGCCCTTAGTGCCGAAGGTATCCCATCAGAGTGCTTTGCAACTCATGCTGATTTGGTGGCTAGATTGAAGACATTTGTGCAAGCAGGCGATCGTTTATTGTTCAAAGCCGCCCATTCCGTGGGACTAGATCAGGTAGTCAATCAGTTACGTGCAGAATTTCCCAAATGATACCGCTAGAAACCCAACGTCTGATACTGCGAGACTTTGTGGAATCAGATTGGCAAGCAGTTCATAAATACGCCAGCGATCATGAAGTTGTGCGTTATTTGACCTTTGGCCCTAATAGCAAAGAAGATACCAAGAATTTTTTGCAAAGAGAGATTTCATTGCAAGGCGAAGAACCCCGTCAGCATTTTGCCTTGGCAGTGACTTTAAAAGCCCAAAAGCAATTAATTGGTATCTGTCGCATTTCTACTCTAGATACTGGCAACAAAATAGGCTCTATTGGATACTCTTTTAGTAAAGAATTTTGGGGACAAGGATATGCGACTGAAGGTGTAAAAGCAGTTATATCATTTGGTTTTCAGGAGTTAGGCTTACATTGCATTTTTGCGACTTTTCACCCAGAAAACATTGCCTCAGCACGAGTTATGCAAAAAATTGGAATGCAACAGAAAGGATATTTGCGAGAACACCATTGGATTAAGGGAGAATGGCGAGACTCTTGGCTATATGCGATCCTTGAGCATGAGATGAAGAAGCGTCACCCCCGAACCTGTTGGCGCAGCCTCTCGTAGAGAAGGACTTGTCGTTAGACATCGCTCGGATGTGTAAGGGACTGACAAAAAATAAATTATCCAAAATTAATTTGTACATTTGTAGGGGCACAAAGTCTTATGCCCCTACGATGGGATATTTTTTTAACTGGAAGTCCCTAAATTTTAGGCGTTGTTGGAAAGACTAGGGCTGTTACCATAGCGTCTTTGAAAAAGAATTGCTGCCAAATTAGTCACCAAACAAGTAATTGCTAACCACAGCAAGATATAAGTAGGAGCCATCACCACCCCAACCATGAACCAAGTATATACGTGCATTATCATTACGGAAGCGAAAAAGCTGGCAATTCCAGCAGATTGCCAAACTTGATATGATGGGCGACGTAACGCTACCAAGCTCATCGTTAAAATTGTGACAAGCAAGTTCGCTGGTACGAGAAATGCACAAATACTTATGCAGTTGCCACGAGAGAACTCAACTAAGCTGTTAAAATCGAGCATTTATTTGTTGGGATAGACGTTAGCTTTTTAAGAATTTAATTTATTCTATTTTAAAATAACTAAATCTACATTCATATATGAGTGAGTAATCACATTGCAAATATAACATAAGTTAAACTATTTAGTTGCATTTGGATACTACCAATAGTTAGTTAATTATAAAGATTTTGGATAAGTAGGGTGGAAAACACCCACCCTAGCTGAATTAACCCGGTAAAATTACTGTATCGATAACGTGTACCACACCATTATCAGCTTCGATATCTGCTGCTAGAACTGTGGCATTTTTAACTTCAAAGCCATCAGAAGAATCAATTTTAATGGGTGAACCTTCCACAGAATTAACCGTACCGAGTTGTGCCAAATCAGCCTTTAGCAGCTTTCCTGGAACGACATGATACTTTAAAATCCGCGTTAGCTGGGGAATATTCTGTAACAGAGTTTGGATAGTTCCCGCTGGTAACTTGGCAAAAGCATCGTCATTTGGTGCAAAGACAGTGAACGGGCCAGGACTTTTTAATGTTTCTACTAAACCAGCAGCTTGTACAGCCGCCACCAGTGTTTTAAAAGACTCAGCCGTAACTGCAATATCAACAATATCAGCCATATATCTTACCTAAATCTCTGCAAAAAATTTTAAAGGATAATAAACCTATTTTAAGTTTTATGAAACAAAATAAATTTAAAATCAGATGTTAAATAAACTACACGTAGATGTGTACTTTCCGTCAGACATCTCCGAAACAGTTCTGAGTGCTGAGTAATATCATGTCCGACTAATCAACCTGAATAAAAAATGTTCCTAGTCAGGACTAAAGTCCTGATTTTGTTCGCCTCTGCTCTGGTAGAGAAGACTAAATTCCTGACTAAAAACCAAAGTTTTTATCATGGGTTATTTTGAGGGACATTATATAACGAGTGCGGAGTAAAAAAGTAAAATTAATTACACTGATCCTGGTGGGATAGGTGAAAACTTATGAATGCATGATCAGCGATCGCTTCATTCAAACAATGCCCGATTATACTCTCAAGATGAAGCCTTACCGCCCCAGCATGAAAATTGACTACGACAAAGTAGTTTAGGATAAAACTCATCGCTTCGCAAGTATGGATGTTTGACAAACACGCCTTTGCTACCCGTCTATCAAGGAAACTGCCTTTCTAACTGTTTTCTACCTCTTCATCAGCATCACTAAGTAAATTTTGGGAGTATAAATAATCAAAATTCGCCTTTGCTTGATATTCAAAACGAAGCGAATAATCTTACTAAATGCTTGCCTACAGTACGTTTGCTTCAAAATACAAAAAGGGTATTTATCCCATTTGAGTGTAATTGATGACACCATTGCCAAAATGAGTTACAAATGAGCAGTCATTGACTTGGAAAGTGAACATCTAGTCAAGACACATTAGAACTATTCGTTGGAAAAAATTCTTTTCATCCAAAGGCAGTACTTGCAGCCAGGGTTATTCATGCCCTGGCTATTCTCTGATTTTCATATCCGCATCAAACAAACAGTAATATCTTTAGGAGACACTAACTCATGGACTATCAAAGCCCTTTAGGCAAGAATTCCTCTCGCCGGGCGCTAATAGTGAGTGGAGCAGTCGGTGGTATAGCAACTGCGTTAGGTTTGCCCCTGATTGCCCAAAAAGCTGATGCTCGGACAACAAGTTCTGGGCGAAACGATGCAAAAATTCTGAACAATGCTCTTTATTACGAACACCAGGCGATTTGGGCTTATAGCGCTGCTGCTGGCAAGCTAAGTACTACTGAGGTTGGTAAAGCTGTTTTGGCTTTGGCGCTCCGCAACCAAGCTGATCATAAAAAACATCGGGATGCTCTAGCAGCTACTATCACCAGTTTGGGGGGAACTCCACTAAAAACACAGTCTAGCTATGATCTTTCATCCTACATCAAAAAGGGTGAGGGAAACTTGGATAGCGATGTGAATATTGCCAAGCTGGCTTTAGCTTTGGAGACTGATGCTGCGATCGCCTATAGCCAAGAAATTGCTAAGTTGAAAACTCCAAAATTGATTACTGTCGGGGCGAGTATCGGCTCTACTGAGGCTGCCCATGCTGCGGCTATTCGTGCCACTTTCAAAGCTCTGGGAGTAAATCTCGAAATCGTACCAGCATCTTTTCTTAGCTTTGAAAATCGTGAAGCCTGGGTGTTGAAGGTTTAGATAGGGAGTAGGGAGCAGAGGGGAAATTGCAGTAAGTCTTTCCCCTTCGCCTCTTGTGCCCAATGCCCATTAATTATGATTTGCTTTCCAGTTTGCTAGATCAGTTAAAGAGCGATCGCGGTAACGTCCATAACGCTCTTGTTTACTTTTGATTTTCGCACCCAGTTCGGGAAAAATCCCAAAGTTGGGCGGCATTGGTTGGAAATGCTTCGGCGAAGCAGAACTAATAAATTCCAATAACGCACCCATCATTGTTGTTGGTGGTAAAACTAAAGCTTCTTTACCCAAAGCTAGCCGTGCTGCATTAATTCCCGCCAAGCAGCCACCCGCAGCGGCTGCGGTGTAACCTTCAGTACCAATCAACTGTCCAGCTGCTAACAATGTCGGACGCTCTTTAAATTGCAGAGTAGGATGCATTAGCTGAGGAGCATTAATAAAAGTATTGCGGTGCATCACTCCCAAGCGTACAAACTCCGCCTTTTCCAAACTTGGAATTAGCTGAAATATTCGCTTTTGCTCACCCCAACGCAGATTAGTTTGGAATCCTACCATATTCCACAGTTGACCGACTTTATCTTCTTGTCGTAACTGCACCACAGCATAAGGACGTTCCTCTGTGCGAGTATCTGACAATCCCACTGGCTTTAGGGGGCCGTAGCGCATGGTATCTTCCCCCCGCTGTGCTAGTTCTTCAATGGGTAAACAAGCTTCAAAAAATTTTGCCGTTTCCCGTTCAAAACCTTTGAGTTCTATTTGTTCAGCTTTACAAAGTTCTTCTCGAAACTGCAAGTACTGCTCTTTATTCATTGGGCAGTTGAGATAAGCGGCTTCACCTTTGTCATAACGTGATGCCATAAAAGCAACGTCACGATTAATCGATTCTCCCACAATAATCGGACTAGCCGCATCGAAAAAGCTGAGGTATTCCATCCCGGTAAAGCGGTGCAAATCTTGGGCTAAGTTGGGACTGGTTAAAGGCCCAGTTGCCAAAACCACAATTCCTTCTGGAATCGCAGACACTTCACCCCGACGAAATTCAATTAAAGGATGGCTAGCTAAAGTTTGAGTCAAGTCTTGGCCAAATTGTCCCCTGTCTACAGCTAGCGCCCCACCCGCGGGAACGGCGTGTTCATCAGCTTTAGAAATGACGATAGAGCCAAGTTGGCGTAATTCTTCGTGTAATAATCCAGCTGCGCGATCGCTTGCCATTGCCCCAAAGGAATTACTACATACTAATTCTGCCAGATGTTCTGTATGATGAGCAGGGCTGAAGCGTTTTGGACGCATTTCATGGAGAATTACTGGTACTCCAGCTTGGGCTATTTGCCAAGCTGCTTCAGTTCCAGCTAGTCCACCTCCAATTACTTGTATCGGTTGTTGTTCCATAGTTAAATTTTTAGTTACCAACTTCAATTCACCCATTGACAGTGCGGCGATAGAAGCTCAAGTGCAACGAATCGAATCCTCGCTGAACAATATTACCAAAATCAACACTAGTCTAACCAAATTACCAAAATCAACACTAGTCTAACCAATATAGAAAAAAATACTGAGGGGATTCGGCTAAAGCGTTGAGAAACGAAATTCGGAGTTATTTAAAGGCAATCACTAAAGCTATCAGTAAAAGTAACCAGTAGGTATAATTAAGTTGGTTTGACACTCTCACCGCCAAGCTACGCTGTGGCGGGAGATTCTTGTTTCTCAGAAACCCGCTTTTTGGCACAAGTACCAACGAGTCTTACAGTCTCTCCACAAGCTTGAAGTTCCGAGTGTCCCTCGGTATTTGTTAACAGCCCAACTCTTGGAGCCGCTACGCAAAAGTATGGAGGCTGAGTGTCTTGTAACCAACATTCCGTACTTCAATATGTAATATATTAATATTCAAGAATATTTCCTAATAATCGTTAATCATTAAGTATTAATACTGGCAATGATTGAGAATTTGTATCGCTATTTAACTACCATTAGCCAGTTGTTAGAAATATTCATGTATTACACTATGAAGTGCGGGATGTGGGGTATAGTTACGATTCTTGTTTTACATCGCCAATAGGATTAATTTCTCCAACAAATTTCAACAAATCCACGATGGTAAATGTACCAGGGTTTTCGGCAGGCAATGTTGGTCTCCAATCTGGGTCAGTCGCCAAAAATGAGTTGCTGTCTTCTTCTAGTAAGCCAACAAAAACTTCAGCCAGAATCCGGCTTCCTACCTGACCCAAACGTTGACCTTGATTCTGAATTTGGGCTTCTTTAAGAATGTAGTACCACAACGGTGTCTCAATATCAAACTTATGCTTGGCTGCAACTTCTCCATCAGGGCCAGTGGAGATTTCATCCCTAGTCAAAGGTTCTAATTTCAGGAACCGAGCTACTCTTTGACCGGATGGCAAGCCGACACTCCGACCGCGAAGTAAATTTCTTACAGCGAGTGATTTTGGCTCTGGAACATTGGGCAAATTCTTTAAAGGTTCAACAAGAAAAGGATCTATGTTGCGGCTGTGATTAACTTGCACATCAGAGTCAATCTCAAAAAATCTTCTCCAGTCAATAACCCAATCACTGGGAATCGGAATATTAAAAGGGTCGTCTAACTTCCCTGATTTGGCAGTGAAAGCAAACAAAAGTTCCAGAGTTGCGGGTGCGAATCCACCAGGAAGAGGAGTAAAAACACGGTTGTAGTCATAAACTGCACGCACCATACTATGACCAAGACGATAGGCAGCTACAGAAAACTCTACAGGAATAAATGGCTGCTGATCCTCCTTCAATATAAAAAAGCGTCTGCCCTCTTTAAGCACTAGTTCTAGCTGTTCTTTGTCAATAATGCGAGTCAAGAAGTCATGAACTACTATCCATTGATAGTGCCAAATTACTAATTCTCTGGCCTTTTCAAAATCCGACTTATCTATGGACTTTGATGATTCAATGGTTTTATTCTTGATACCTGTAATTACTTTGTTGTGAAATTTCAGAAAAGCCAGGTGAAGCTGTGCAACGATTAAGTTTTCATCGTTGCGCGGATCTCCAAGTAGTCCCAGACCGCTAGAAGCGCGAGGAAGATCGTTGGGCAATTCTGGGGGAACAGTGGGATCTCCTACTCCAGGGTCTTTATTAGTTGTGCCAATTAAAAACAGATCCTGGTCAGGAAGTTGGTATAGATACGGTTGTACGTCAGGCCCAGAACCATAAATACTATCAAGATCAAGTGCTGGTGTTCGGAAGTTTGTCACAGCCAATGGATCGACAATGATCTCTTTAAGAGTAGTGGTGTCTAAGGTAATATCATGATCGACAAATTGACCGAAATAGGTAAAGCCTGCGGGGATGCTTAGATTGTCTCCCTCCGGTGTATTCGGGCTAGGATCGCTTAATGCATTGCCCAGTTCTTTTAAACTTTCTTCAGATGGAATAAAAGGACGAAGTTTTGGAAATAATCTGCCAAACTTACCTGTTTGGGCAAATTCACTTAGTGGTTGATGTTCACCTTTACGAGGAGTGAATCCATGCTGTCTACTCATACAAGCTCCTTTGGATAAAAAATTATTTTCTTGTTTAAAGAATACTTGCATTTTAGGATGAAAAAATAAGTTCTAATATTACCCTTATGGGTACTATTTCTCTTCTGATCTGCTAGTAAAAACAGAGTGTAAATATCGAGATCACACAAAGCCTGTGCATGACTTGGGAGTTACTCTGATTACTCATTTACCCCCTTTAGCTGATCAAATTTATAAATTAAGATTGCAGGCTGGAGTGCCTTAATGCCAGTAATTATTTTATTTGTAGTTAACCCGCAACTGGGGTTACTAGTTCATGATGGTTATAGAAATTAGGGAATAGGGTAAGAGTTTTTCCCAATCCCTAGTACAACACGGCGTAAATAGAGCAACCATTTAAAAACCCTAAAAAGCCTATTCCGTAATACTTTTGACTTTTGACTTTTGACTTCCGCCTTGCGTTACTAGTCCCCAGTCACTTTATTTATTATGGAAATTTCCGATCGCGCACTTCTACAGCATAATCTTGCACGGCTTTGGTAATCGTCTCGCGCAAATTTGTGTAAACCTTGGCAAAGGGTGGCTGCTTCTCTGTAAGCCCGATTACATCTGAGGTAACTAAAACTTGTCCATCGCAGTGAGTTCCTGCACCGATACCAATTGTTGGAATGCTCAGTTTTTGGGTAATCTGCATTGCTAAATCTGCGGGGATATGCTCTAACACTAGAGAAAATACACCAGCTTGTTCCAGAGCGATCGCTTCAAGTAAAATCCTCTCACTCGCTTCTTGCGTTTTCCCTTGTTGTCGCAAACCAAGTTGATGTACTGATTGCGGTGTCAAACCTATATGACCCATTACCGGAATTCCGGCTTCTACCAAACGAGCCACTGTTTCTGCGATCGCTGGATAGCCACCTTCCAATTTTACCGCTTGAGCGCCTGTTTCCTTCAGTACCCGCCCAGCTGAATGCATCGCTTGCTGGAGACTTTCTTGATACGTCAAAAATGGTAAATCTACAACCACTAATGCGCGTTTAACTCCTCGACGCACGGATTTGGCGTGGTATATCATCTCATCCAAAGTTATTGGCAGTGTTGTTTCATACCCTAAAACTACTGCCATAGAGTCACCCACAAGGATTAAGTCTACACCAGCTGCGTCAAGGAGTTGAGCGATCGCATAATCCCAGGCGGTCAATGCCACAATTGAACGTCTCTGTTGTTTCCATTGAATTAATTGCTGGGTAGTGATTGCCATTGCCAATTTTAGATTTTGGATTTTGGATTGGGGATTAGGTATTGGTTATTAAGTATTGGGTATTAGGAATAAATTTTCCTAGTCCCCAGTCCCTAGTCCCCAGTCCCTACTTAACGGCGCGACTGAAAGCAATATGGGTTTTTGCACTGTTCGTTTTGGGCATTAACCAAGCTAGACCTTCACTAGTACCTATCCATAATTTATTGCCGATGTCAGGTGCAAGGGTAAGAACCCGACTTGAAGGAAGTCCAGCAACTTCTGGGTCTAATACAGCTCCTGTATTTGGATTTAATCGTAACAAACCATTGTTAGTCCCGACCCAAACACTACCATCTTTAGCAAAACGTACTGCTGTCACGTTACGCCCACGTAAGCGAGTCACAGACCGCAACACTGCACCAGTTTTTGGGTTAATAACTAGCAAATTATTCGGCATTCCCGCCCAAATTAATCCTTCTGGACTAATAGCTAAAGCTTGTACAGTCGTCCCTGGTAAATCGGCTATCCGCTTCATAATCGCTGCACTAGCAGTATTTACCCGCACTAATCCATCAAGAGTGCCAACCCACAGTTGACCTTCAGCATCTAAAGTCAAGGTGTTGGCGCTGACACCAGGCAGATTTTTTAATGTTGTCATAATCAAGCCTTGGTCGGGACTAATTAGGGCTAAACCACTATCGGTTCCAGTCCACAAATAACCCCGCTTGTCAAGTAACAGTGACAACACCCGTTTAGAAGGCAAAAATAAATTCTGCGCGGTGATTTCGTTAGTGCGGGGGTCTACTCGGATTAATCCCTCATAACTTCCCACCCACAAACGTCCAACTTTGTCTTGGGCTAAAGCACCAATGGTAACATTCGGTAAACTAACACGAGAAACAATCTTGCCGGTTTTAGGATCAATCCGCGATAGTCCCCGCCAAGAACCTATCCAAAGATTGCCCGTAAAATCTTCTAGTAAGTTGCCGACACGATAATCAGTTTCTGGCGAATGTTCTTGCACTCTCCGCTCATCGGGTAAGGGTTCTACTCGCGGTGGCGGTGCAGAAGGTGGGTAAACTGGGGTTAAATCAGATGAATTAGTGTCAGGGGTTTTTTGTGCCCATCCGATACTTGGCACAGCTATCAACCCCAGCAAGATAGAAGTAATCAATAAACTAGCACGCTTGTAAAACAATACCACGGTGACATTTCCTTTGGAGACAGTACCCATAGCTGTTACCTAAACTGGCTTTGGGTTAATTCCAGTGTTCCCCTAGCTGGGATTAATTAAACGTCATCTGGAATTTTTCTCAAATTTAATGGGCATTGGAAAAGTTTTTCCCAGTTCCCAATCCCTAGTCCCCAGTCTCCAAAGGCTCTATACAGTTATTAATGACACTTTGTAAAGTATTTGTAACAAAATGTTTAAATCTTTATGTAATAACAAATTCATATAGTTAAGTTAAAAACTTTCAAAGAATAACTTATCAATTTCTTGATATATTGTGAAACAAGTTACAAATTACGTGGTGTGGAATTTTTTATCTTTCGCTCACCACTCTGCTAAATCTCTGTCAAGTCAATTTTTTTCTGGTATCTTTTCCATCAACGGGGAAGATATAAGGAGTGTAGAGGCGGGAATGTGTGCCAGCCAGCCCAATCCCCTGAATACCCCAATTTATAAGGGAATTATCTCAATGCTGCCCGCAAAGCGCGGAAGTTTTGGTGAAGTTGAGAAGGTTTAGTTGGGTGCGAAAAAGAGATAAAAAAGAATTTTGATTCGTAGGAAAGGGGAAAAGTAGAAGCGCTAGGACGTGTACCCCTAGAAGGGGAGAACACTGGTAAGGCGGGTTACAACCGCTACCAAAGTGTCTGCCGCAAAAAAACTGCTACCTTTTTCCAAAGACAACCCCTAACAAAAAATTTCCCTGATCTTCTCCCCACAGAAGGGGGGAAAGAGCGCGGTGAAGGGAAGTTGCACAAAACGTGATTTGATAATTAAAAAGAGTGATTTCAGGGAAGGATAAAATATGTCTTACGCTCAAACGAAGACTCAGAGCAAAACTGGGTATAAAGCCGGTGTTCAAGATTACAGACTAACTTATTACACACCCGATTACACACCAAAAGATACCGATCTTCTAGCTGCGTTTCGCATGACACCCCAGCCTGGTGTTCCTCCCGAAGAAGCAGGTGCGGCTGTAGCGGCTGAGTCTTCCACAGGTACTTGGACAACTGTGTGGACAGACTTGCTCACCGACCTCGATCGCTACAAAGGTCGTTGCTACGATATCGAACCAGTTCCCGGTGAAGACAACCAGTACATCTGTTACGTTGCCTATCCTCTGGACTTGTTTGAAGAAGGCTCTGTAACCAACGTCTTGACCTCAATTGTCGGTAACGTATTTGGTTTCAAAGCTCTGCGGGCACTGCGTCTAGAAGACATCCGCTTTCCAGTAGCTTACATCAAGACCTTCCAAGGGCCTCCTCACGGTATCCAAGTTGAGCGCGACAAGTTAAACAAATACGGTCGTCCTTTGCTGGGTTGTACAATTAAGCCCAAATTGGGTCTTTCCGCTAAGAACTACGGACGCGCTGTATACGAGTGCTTACGCGGTGGTTTGGACTTCACCAAAGACGACGAAAACATCAACTCCGCACCATTCCAAAGATGGCGCGATCGCTTCTTGTTCGTAGCTGAAGCTATCAACAAAGCTCAAGCAGAAACCGGTGAAATTAAAGGTCACTACCTAAACGTCACCGCCCCCACGTGTGAACAAATGTTGCAACGGGCTGAGTACGCGAAAGAACTCAAAATGCCCATCATCATGCATGACTACCTCACCGCAGGCTTCACCGCCAACACCACATTGGCTCGTTGGTGCCGTGACAATGGTATCTTGCTACACATTCACCGGGCTATGCACGCCGTAATTGACCGTCAAAAGAACCACGGTATCCACTTCCGTGTATTGGCTAAAGCCCTACGTTTGTCTGGTGGTGACCACATCCACACCGGCACCGTAGTTGGTAAGTTGGAAGGTGAACGCGGTATTACAATGGGCTTCGTTGACCTGTTGCGTGAAAACTACATTGAGCAAGACAAGTCTCGTGGTATTTACTTTACCCAAGACTGGGCTTCTCTACCTGGAGTATTTGCAGTTGCTTCTGGTGGTATCCACGTATGGCACATGCCCGCGCTGGTAGAAATCTTTGGTGATGACTCCGTACTACAGTTCGGTGGTGGTACTCTGGGTCACCCTTGGGGTAATGCTCCTGGTGCAACCGCTAACCGCGTCGCCTTGGAAGCCGTTATTCAAGCTCGTAATGAAGGCCGCAACTTGGCTCGTGAAGGTAACGATATCATCCGCGAAGCTGCCAAGTGGTCTCCTGAACTGGCTGTTGCTTGCGAACTGTGGAAAGAAATCAAGTTCGAGTTTGAAGCAATGGATACCGTCTGATCAAAAGTTAGGAGTTAGAAGTAGAGACGCGACGCCAGTCGCTACAACGGGGGGAACCCCCCTCCGGGTTCGCCAGCCGCCTACAGCGCTGGACTCACCGCAACGCGCTGGCTCATTAATCGCGTCTGTACAGGAGTTAAGAGTTAAGATTTGCATTAATTCATAACTCATAACTCATAACTCTTCAGGGCTGGGGTCAAGCATGAATCTTAAGCAAATTGCGAAGGACACAGCCAAGACTCTCCAAAGCTACCTGACTTATCAGGCTCTAAGGACAGTACTGGCACAGCTAGGCGAAACGAATCCTCCATTAGAACTTTGGTTGCATAACTTTTCGTCTGGCAAAATTCAGAATGGGGAATCATACATTGAGCAACTGTTGCGAGAAAAACCAGATTTGGCTTTGCGAATCATGACTGTTAGGGAACACATTGCGGAAGAAATCATTGAATTTTTACCGGAAATGGTTCGCACTGGCATTCAGCAAGCCAACATGGAGCAGCGTCGCCAGCATTTAGAACGCATCACACGAATAGACACATCTAGCCCCAGTCTGCAACCAGAACAGCAAGCAAGTTCAGATCCGAATTTGGATAACTTATCCAATTAGTTCACTCAACCTAGTAGTAAAAAATCGCAACCCATTATCAAAAGCTATGCAAACTTTACCAAAAGAGCGTCGTTACGAAACCCTTTCTTATCTGCCCCCCCTGTCTGATGCTCAAATTGCCAAGCAGATCCAGTATATTTTGAATCAAGGTTACATTCCAGCGATCGAGTTTAACGAAACTTCTGAGCCAACAGAATTATATTGGACAATGTGGAAGCTGCCCTTGTTCGGTGCTCAATCGACTCAAGAAGTATTGAGCGAAGTTCAAGGATGCCGTTCTCAATTCAACACCAGCTATATCCGTGTTGTGGGTTTTGACAACATCAAGCAGTGCCAAATTCTCAGCTTTCTTGTTCACAAACCCAACAAACCTCACAAATACTAAAGTTAGCAAGCTTTAAATAATTTGTTGATTAGATAATAGGAGAGGTAGAGTTTTCTGCCTCTCTTTTTTTAGAGGACGGGAAACTCGGAGGTTTTTTTTTAGTTTGTGATGCAGAATAGAATCGTATCGACCGACTTTTAATTACACAATCGATAGTGGAAAATATGCCTTTACTGAGTGCCGATAAAATTTTTGATGCATATCCAATAAGACGTGTGTGGTAGGTAGCGTTGCTTTTCTACCAAAAGATAAATAAACAGTTATCACCAAAAAAACTTAACATTACTTTAAGCAGTGCTAGGCAAAAATAATTTTATGGGTTACTACATCGCTCCCCGCTTTCTGGACAAACTGGCTGTCCACATCACTAAAAACTTTCTAAAGCTTCCTGGCGTGCGAGTTCCCGTAATTTTGGGTATTCATGGACGCAAAGGAGAAGGCAAAACATTTCAATGTCAATTAGTCTTCGAGAAAATGGGTATCGAAGTGACTAACATATCTGGCGGCGAATTGGAAAGTCCAGATGCAGGAGATCCAGCCCGCTTAATTCGGCTACGCTATCGGGAAACAGCAGAACTGATCAAAGTACGCGGTAAAATGTGTGTACTGATGATTAACGATTTGGATGCCGGGGCTGGACGCTTTGATGAAGGCACTCAATATACTGTAAATACGCAGTTGGTGAATGCCACACTGATGAATATTGCCGATAATCCTACAGATGTGCAGTTGCCTGGAAGCTATGATTCCACGCCTTTACATCGTGTACCGATTATTGTTACAGGTAATGATTTTTCCACCCTTTATGCACCGTTAATTCGGGATGGACGGATGGAGAAATTCTACTGGGAACCAGACAGAGACGACAAAGTGGGAATTGTCAAGGGGATTTTTGAAGCGGATGGACTATCGCAGCGGGAAGTTGAACAGCTAGTTGATACTTTTGTCAATCAGTCCATTGACTTTTTTAGCGCTTTGCGATCGCGCATTTATGACGAACAAATCCGCAACTACATCCATCAAGTAGGTTTTGAGCAGGTATCCTTGAGTGTGGTTAATAGCGTTAAAGGGCCACCGGAATTTAAAAAGCCAGATTTCAGGCTGTCTCACTTAATTGAGTCTGGTAACTTCCTCGTTGGTGAACAAAAACGGGTGGAAAATTCCCATTTGGTTGATGATTACAATCGACTTAATCGCGGTAGAAATTCTCAATCTGCACCACCTGCTGCGACACCAATTAATCAGCCACCAAGCAATGGTGCAACTCAAGAAGCAAAAACTAATGGATTTCAGCAACAGGAAGTATTGAGTAACCATTTGAGCTTGGATACACAAGCACAAATTAGGCAATTATTGTCTCAAGGTTACAAAATTATTATTGAACACGTAGATGAGCGCCGTTTCCGCACAGGTTCATGGCAAACTTGTGCTCATAGCCACATTGATGCAGAGTCTGATGCAATATCAAACTTGGAAGCAACTCTGGCAGAATATAGCGGTGAGTATATCCGCTTGGTAGGTATTGATCCTAAGGCCAAGCGGCGGGTGATGGAAACGATTATTCAGCGTCCGAATGGAAAAAATTAGGGGTAGATACAGGTGACGTACCCATACCTCCTTTTGGGTAGGTGTGGGTACGTCACCATGCGTGTCAACTTAAGGTGAAAGCCTGCCTAGAACAAGCTTTTAGAGATTGTCTCGTGTCTGGTTAAGAGTCTCCGACTGGGAATGCCTAATCTGAGGCTCCGCCTCAAGACTAGCGGCACCACAATTAAACAGCGTTTCCAGCCAGAGGCTCTTAACGAGGTTTTAAAGGGGTTTGCGCTTAAGTTGACACCAATGGTACGTCATACCAATTCTTTATGAAGCTGCTCTAAATAAGGCTTCAAGAATAAAATCGTAAGAAGTGAGAGAGGCAATCATCGAGGTGTAATTTCTTTGAAGACAACTTTATAGCCCTATCTCTTCATACTCTTTTTTCTGCGAAGGTATTGTTAATCACATCTATTATATCTGGGACAGCAATTAAGCTTATACCTATGGTTAGTCGAGAATGATTTAGTTTTTCCGCTACTAATGGTTATCCGTTTATCAAATGCGTCAACTATATCAACTTTTATAGTAACTGAATGACCACAGTGATTAGTTATAATACCTCCACCAGAAACATATTCTGCTCTAACACATCCTGGCAAAGGCTTTCGCTGACTTGTATCACAGTTATCAGCTAAAGCAGGTAATGCAGTAAATGTCAGAAATAAAAATTCTAAACATATTAAACGTGTAGTTGGATTGGAAAATCTTTTCAAAAAACTCATAACACTTTCCTCCTTGAAAAAATAAGCTGATTATGGAATGACTGCGATATCTAAACATTCTCCAGGTACAAAAAACCGAGGTACGGACTAAATGTAACTAGATTGCCTTTAATGCTTATATATCACCAATTTGGTGATGGCAGATCCTGCCATCAAGGAAAATTGAAAATCTGGTATAAATGTCTACTGGTTAATTGTAGTATGATGTTACTGATTTTGTAAAGTATTCCTTTAGGTATACTTTTTTTGGACTTTGGGGACAATTGTTTTAACGTTAGTAATGAATGTCGCGATGTTGATCATAATGGCTTTTGATGGAAGTGCGTAGACGCATAGCGGCTTGTGATCAGCAGTCCATGTGCAAGGCGCACTTTCAGGATGGAAGAAAGCTAGAGTTACAGTGAGTATTTCTACTTAAGGAAACTAACGCTTGAGTTAAGGCTTGCTCCTCCCTAACCTTTGTAATACAAATAAAAATACAAAATCTGGGTTATTGTCGGTTGGCGCAGCCTGCCGCAGGCATTGCACGCCTACCATTTATTCTCAGTATTAATACTAATACCAATTCTGTATGAACATGCGCCAAACTATATGAGGAACGAACCGCAAAGGGCGCATAGACACGTTCGCGGAGCGTCTCGTAAAGCCTGCGGCATAGCTTCTCTACGAGACGCTACGCGAACGCTTAGGGCGCAGCCTCTCCAAGAGTTGAGAAGTAGCTTCCCGCAGGGTAGGACACAAAGAAAGAAAGAAAGAAAGAAGAAGCCAAGAAAATTTGGCGCAGCCTTACAAAGAAATGGTATAACCATATTGGTTGGTATTGATAATATTATTTGAAACATTAATGTATTGCATTTTGAAGTGCGGAATGTGGGTTTAATTGAACCACATACGTTGTAAGGGCACAACAATGCTGTGCCCCTACCGCATGGTCTATTTAACTGAAAAAGGTTGTAAAGAGGGAATTAGACAAGCCTTAATTGTTTACATTTTTGCAGCAAAGAAATGCTGCTTCACCACATCTAAGCGTGAACAATTCCAATAATCAATATGTGAGATAATCAAACCATCAGAGTTAAGACCTAATTCACTCCAACCAGGAATAGAAATCCGTGGCTTCCAGGGGAGAGGAGTGTTCCAACTGAGTGTCCACTCAGTTTTTATTGTGTCTCCCAAACGTTGAATGCTATGTAAGTCCATTTTGGGATTTAAAAACAAAGTTTCGATGAAATTAATCATCTGTTTGTAACGTTTAACACCACGAAATTTATTCAGCGGGTCTTGAAAATAAACGTCTGGAGTGTAAATACTGTAAGTTTGATTTACAGGGAATCTTTGATAGTCTTCTTTGAGGATTTCAATGATATCCATGATAAATAGATAGATGTATAAATTGCTTTAATATGTAAACGTGGCGCAGATAGGAATCCCTAATTAAAAATTGAAATCAACCTTCATTCCATAATTTTTCTAACTGACGCCGCCAAGCAGTTAGGACTTTTTCTCGCGCCTCTGGGGTTTGATTTATATCGCCCATTAATCCTTCTGCATAAAAGCGTTCTAAAGTTTGCATAGTAGCTTGCAGAGATTGTCTTTGTTGTTTTGCTGCCTGAATAATTTGTCGGATGCGGCTTTCAATTAGTTGATTAAAGACATTATCTAATCCAGCCTGATAAAGAGATACAAGTTGGTTGATTGCATCGGACAAATCTGTACTTACTAAAGTGCCAATATTATGTTGAAATACCCCCCAAATTTTCCCTTCATACAAAGCGTAACGTACTTCTTGAGTGTCATCAAAGTTGGCTTCTAGGAACTGTGCTAAAAATGGTTGCCCTTCCTTTGCGGGCACAATAGGCAGTAAAACTCGCAGCCAAGTATTATCTTCGGAAAGCAGCACCAACAGCCGAAAACCAGAAGAGTCTATTTGCCACGATCCAGGAGCGATCGCATGAACAGCCGATGTACCAAATAATTCTGTTACCGTACCCACAATTTCTTCAGGTGTCATAAGCCTTTATTAGATATAACCTCTAGATTAGCGCAGAGGTGGATCAGCTTATTCACTAGTACTGTACATTCACAAATTAGATGTCGCTGTTCACAGATCAATGTCGTCTTTCACAGATTAATGTTGCTATTTCATCAATTAGTGTCGTTGTTCGTTCTAGATAACCGTTAACAAATTTGTTCCCCCTCTGCCATGCTGGGAGAGAGGGTTAGGGGCTGAGGGTAATGAAGGCTTTTCAAATTCCATCTTTAAAACAACGCTACTTGTAAAGGAATCTTTTCTTCGCTTTCAGCAGCGAGGCAAGAAATTTATGGCCAGGAAATCACTAAGCTGTTGTAAGCGACATCTTCAGCAGCCCAGCCTTTTCTGTCGCAAATGTTATACAGCCGATAAGCTAATTCCCTTGCTGCTTATCCTATGGTTCCCAGTTGAGATGGCAAATTTGCAGCGCCTTGATTTCCAGCACCGTCAAGCAATTCCCTAATTATGTGTTGTGTTGCTTCCCAGACCAAAAAATGTAAAACATCGCTGGCATTGCCCGTCCATCCATAAAGGCGGAATAGGAAAGGGTTTTTTACAGATAGGGTATTTTGATAACAAACGTAACTAATGGCGTAGTTTACCGCCGTAGGCATCGCAAGCGGGGCAATTGGGGAAAATTATAGGTATTAATGCCAACCACTAAAGCATCTTGACTCATTAATTATCAATCGCTCCCATTAGTTTTAATGCTATGCGCTGTGCAGACGTTAGCCCTGTTACACCTGTGATATTCAGCCCTGCACACAGTTTATAGCTAATTACCCGCAGACAGTCGCCAGTAGTTGCATCCCAAATACGGATAGTTTCATCATCACTGCCACTGACAATCCGCTCACCCTCGGGGGAAAACGCCACTGAATTGACCCCATCTTCATGCCCCTGAAGAAACAACAAGACCCTGCCAGAGGATGCTTCCCAGACCTGTACAGTACCTTTAATATCTCCAATCACTAATTTTTTGCCATCTGGACTAAATGCCACTGACAAGACTGTTCCTAGAACTGGTGCAAAGACCGAATTCGTGAGATTTGCTCCCATCAAATTTATCCACCGGAAGCTGGTATTAGCAAAGTTTACATCCGTAATCACAGTATTACTGAGATCAGATTTTTCCAGCCCGTAAGGATTTGCTTCCAGTAGCAATATCACCAAGTTGCCACCCATATAGCCCACCTGAGTCTGGGTTTTCCCACGGGTTGACTGAATTAGTGCTAGCAACTGTTGTTGAAATACTTGCTTGTCTAACATTGGCACAGCTAAATCCAGCACAGCCTTTGCCAAGGGAGTTGTACCCAAATAATTACATAACCTCTCTAAAGATGCGTTGCTAAATAACTTTAGTGGTGCTACTGGGAGCGGTTGCCCATGTTCTTCGCACTGTCGTTGAAAGTATTCTGACCAAGTGTAATCCAGTGGTGGAACAGTGTTGTCTAAACAAGATTGTGCTTGAGCCAGTTCTGTGAAGTCAGGGGCTAAAACGCCTAGCTCTGCTACCAGCTTGTAGGCAGCAAAAAACTCTAATAATGAACGATGGGCAGGGCTGTAGTCTCCTTCCGCATTACGAATCAGCATTGTCTGCCCCATCATGTCATAATGCCAGTGGTCTAAATTCTTTTCTTCCTGAACTACAGAACCAAATAAACGCCGAATGCGATCTGGAAATTCTTTGTAGTTCATGCTCATCTGGTCTGTGGAGAGCATTTCCCACGACAGTTCACACAAAAAATAAAGCTTATCTGCCAATGAGGTAAAGGTGCGCTCGGCTTTGATATCTCTCTGCATCTTCTGCCGCACGGCATATAAATATACCCGTGATATATCCACTGGTTTGCCCGCCTCAATCTCTGGCAAAGCTTCTATAATCAGTTCCGTCATTACCGGACGACGTGCCAAATCCCGCAGTGTCGGATTATTCATTATCTGTTCTACAGTCTCTGGTTCAGCACGAAACCCTAGTACCTGCCGAATTTGCTCGTCATCAAATTTTTCTAATTCCAGCACTTCAAAGCGCGGTGTCTCTAAAGGCAAGTTAATTGTAGATGCTTGCAACTCTGCACTAAGCAAAGCCCTTCCTTCTTTGGCTTCCGGGAAATGTTCAGTGCGACAGGTGAGAATGACCTTTGCCCCTGGTATCACTACTTTCGCCAGTTCCCAGAAGTTGTTAATCATCTCTTGACGATTGACTCTAGCTGCCATTTCATCAAAGCCATCAAAAATCAACAGCAGCTTTCCCATGCGGTTGAGTTGCTCAAAGGCAGAATAACCTGTCAGTGGGATTTCATACTTACGGAAAAAGAATTCCGAAAAAAGCGATTCTACACTGACTGCCTTGGCATAGTCACGTAAAGGAATGACTAAGGGTAGACGTGGACGTTCTACTCGCCGGTGTTGGGCATCACGATAGCGTTGCAGGGCTGTCCAGGCATAATGCAAGCCAAACCAGGTTTTGCCAGTGCCAAATTCACCCAGAATAGAAAGGTGTTCTTTAGCAGGATCATCAAGCCAGCGCTCAACATAACCATCAATCCAACCATCAGCTTGAGCATAACGGCTCATGCCCATTGATGGGATCGAATTCCTCTTTGATACAAGCTAGGGGTACATAGGTGCGGTTAATTCCCCGTTGCTTAATTTCATCTTCCAACCAGTTGAGGTAGCCACTAAAATCGGCATCTCGATCCAGTAACTCATCTAGGGTGTAGCAGGATAAATCCTGGTTTTCTTGTTTGTTCACCTCATCTTTAGTAGCTCGACTGACACGGCGGTTCGTGATTAGCCAGCCTACATCTGTTTTTCGAGCATTTACTGACTGTCGCAAGGCAGCAACATCTGGCATTTCGGCTTCTCCTGTGATGCCACGTACCAAAACTCGGTTATACCCCTTTTTCTCTACAGGGTTGTTGACATTAATAATCCACTCAAAATAATTTTCATTAGACATGTAGACTATCAAGAGCAAAAACAGTACTACTCTGGAAAGAAAAAAATGTATCCCATAAAAAACCAGTTTATTGTATTGCCCAATGGAGAAGATATTGTCGAGATTTATATTGGACAATTAGGAAAAATAAGTGACATTAATTTATTCCGAGAAACACGAGGTAAATTTGATTCTGAACAAAAATTTATTGGAGATAAAGCTTACATAGGAGAATCAACAATTACCACACCTTACAAGAAACCGAGGAAGAAAGAAATTTCGGAATTATAAAAAAAAGAAAACCAGCAGCTATCATCTAGAAGAATAGGTGTTGAACATTTGATCGGGAAGGTAAAAATATTTCGAGTCGCAAGGGATAAATTTCGTTTAGCAAGGCACAAGTATAGCCAGGTAATTATGACCGTCTGTGGGTTAGTCAGGCTACGGCTTAATTGTTGGCTTTCACTTACTATTAATATTTAAACTTTTTGTTAGTAAATAAATTTTATTTTCACCAATATTTTGACCACTAAACTGAGAATTTAGCCGTAATTTATGCTCAAATACCTATTCTTTCGTATACCTAGTCTAGCGATCGCCCATTCCATTATAATCGCTGAAATCCCTTTACCGTATACATTTATCATTTTCGGATAAGTCTAATGCGTTCGCCGAAATAACAAATGAGTCCGCTGAAATAACAAATGCGTTCGCCGAAATAACAAATGAGTCCGCCGAAATAACAAATGCGTTGGCGTAGCCCGCACTTCTCTACGAGACGCTGCGCGTAGCTTGCTTCCCCGTAGGGGTACGACAAAGCTACTTCGACTGCGGCTCCATCGAGCGTTCGCGTAGCGTCTCGTAGAGAAGTCGAGATGCTCAGTACAAGTCAGTGACCACCGCAGGCATCGCCATGATTGCAACAATTTAGCTTTGTCACGCCAGCGTAACGCACCCTTCTCCTATCGGAGACGCTACGCGAACGGGTGACGCTCCTGCGTCGTTCTAAGCGTACCCCTGCGGGGAAGCAAGCTACGCGCAGCGTCTCGTTGGCGGAGCCTCTCGTAGAGAAGAGAAGCCATGCCGCAGGCTTTACGCTGCGCTAACAGCAGTCGCCTGCTCCGGGAAACCCTACCAAGAGCGCTGCTGAACTGCAAATCTTTGGTGGATGAAGTTTTATCCGACTTGTGTGTACACCGTAGCCCTACTTGAGAGAGGGATTTAGGGTGAGGGCAAAAACTACGGTTCTCAACATAGATGAGGTTTATTTTGTTAAACTGCGACATTTAATTTGTGAATGTACACAGAAGTTTGCCTACTTTTAACAAGGGATTTTGCCCCAAGTCTTGTTAATTGAGATGGTAGCTAAATTTACGCACCCGCTGTAAATTTAATCACGAATACGCAGTGGGGGCGCACAGTAAAGTGTACGCCCCCACGAATGAATGTATTCCACTGAATTGAAATATGTGATTTAAATTATCGAATTGCTCAAAAACACGATTCCGATCGCACAGAAACCGAAGCCAGCAATGCTAATTTTCCAGGGTAAAATTCGGTTTATTTCTCCCATACCCATCGCAACACCAATTTTTCTGGCACTCATAGTAACTGCAAACAGAGTTAAGGTAATGCCTAGTATATAGGCAACTAATGACATCATTCCTGCCCCAATAATAGATTCAGCATCAGCGTAACCCTGAAATAAACCAGCACTGACGCCCACCAGAGCAAGTACCATAAAGTTTGGTTGATTTGGCATCATCAGCATAGTACCAAAAACGATGGTAGAAATGGCGATCGCTATTTCTGTGCCTAGTAAATTTAGCTGGAATAAATGAATTACAATGCCCAAGACTGCTGCTAAGACAAAACATCCAGCTATCACAGCGCCACGAACAAACACAGATGAGAGTAAGCCAATAGCAACAATACCAGCTAAACAATCCAAGCCAATTACTGGATCTGCCAGTCCCCAGAAAAAGCCTTCCCAGCAGTTAGAGATAGTATGATGATCTGGTGTTCCACTCAATGAACTCAGTAAGCTAATTAAGATTAGAGCTGCGATCGCCCCAATATGGCGATGCATTAACTTCAACGTGTAAAATTCTCCCCATGCATGGGATTGTGATAATTTAGTTTTGAACATTACCATATGCCAAATTAGTTTTTTCGGTAATTTATACTACCCACATACCCAATAAAACTAACGTGGTAATCACGCCAGATTACACTAGCTTCATCAAGTTATGCAAATCCACGGTTATTGTAAAAGCCTTCTAGTAACGGGCATATTGTGATTCCGAAAACGGTAGTGTTTGAGAATGGTTGTTTTACGTCTTAATGGGTAGACCAAATTACCATCAAACAGACTTGATCCGAATCGGAATCTGGATGATAAACTCTGTGCCTTGAAGCGGTGCAGAAATACACTTGAGTTGACCACCATGCTTGTTGATAATTTGGTAGCTAATCGACACTCCTAAACCTGTACCTGAACCAACAGGTTTAGTTGTATAAAATGGATCAAATATTTTTTGCATTATTTCTTCTGTCATCCCACAGCCATTATCAGCAATCCGAATTATCACTTGATTGCTGTCTAAAATCTCAGTGTAAATGTGAATCTGGGGATTGTTAGTTGTCAGTTGTTGGTTGCCAGTTGTTTTTACATTGCCTACTAACAGATGACAACCAATTATTGATTCTTTCAAAGTATCAATAGAATTATTCAGGATATTCATAAATACTTGGTTGAGTTGTCCAGGATAGCACTCGACTTTAGGCAAGTTGCCGTATTCTTTTATAACTTGAATATCTGGATGATTTCCTTTAGCTTCCAAACGATTTTGTAAAATTAAGAGAGTGCTATCAAGACCTTCATGGACATCAACTTCTTTTTTTCCCGCTTCATCTAGCCGCGAAAAATTCCGCAAAGATAAAACTAGCTTGGAGATGCGCTCGGCTCCCATTTTCATGGAAGATAAGATTTTCGGTAAGTCTTCTTTAATGAAATCAAGGTCAATTTCTTCAATATAAGCTTGAATTTCTGATACTAAATGGTAATTATATTCCTGAGAAAGCGTAATCAAATTGAGTAAATCTCTAGTATATTCACTGACAATAATGATATTACCGTCAATAAAATTTACAGGATTATTAATCTCATGGGCAATACCCGCAACTAATTGTCCCAATGAAGACATTTTTTCAGTTTGAATCAGTTGAGCTTGCGTATTTTCAAGTTCCTTTAAGGTAAGTTTTAGTTGACAGTTAGCTGCTTCTAGTTCTGCCGGACTTGGCAAAGCCAGAGCCTGAGGGATGATGGGTAACAGTGCGATCGCTGTATATAGTGAGATAATAGCCGTAATAAGTTTGATGAAACTGGACAGCCAGTAAGTTGGATGCCAAAGTGTCCATACATCCATCACATGGGTTGTACCACAAGAGACGATAAAAGCTCCAAATAATAAAAGTATCCATTTGAAAGGGAAATCCTTTCGCATGTGGACAAAGTAAACAAGGGCGATGGGAATAGAATAATACACCAAAGCAATCAGAGAATCTGAGAAGATGTTTAGCCACACTAAACTCGGCTTCCAGAGGTAACAATGCCCATGTGGAATAAATGAGCTATCAGTAAAAAAATTTTGCAAAAATTCCAGCATAAACGAGGTAATTTATCAAATCTTGAATGATAAATTATACACGCTGCATCAGAAATTGTCCTTAACGTTAAATGTTGTATTAGTGCAGTAATTCCTCAACTTGATGCTGGCTCCACAAAGTTCTGTACAGACCCTGTTGTTTCACCAGTTGTGAATGATTGCCTATCTGGACTATTCTTCCCTTTTCCATTACAAAAATTCGGTCAGCAGCTGCCGCTGCCGATAATTGATGAGTAATGAAAATTACTGTTTTGCGTTCAGTACCACCAGAGAGATTTTTGAGGATTTGTGTGGCTGTTTGATTATCGACACTAGAGAGGGCATCATCTAAAATTAACACTGGCGCATTGACCAGCATCGCTCTAGCCAAGGCAGTCCGTTGTCGTTGACCACCAGAAAGAGTAATACCGCGTTCACCAACAAGAGTTTCGTATTGCTGGGGAAAATTGTTAATTTCCGATTCAATTTGGGCAAGTTGAGCGACAGATTCTACCTGCTCTTGTTCGCTAATTGGGTCACCGTAGCGGATATTATTTTTGATTGTAGTGCTAAATAGAAAGCTATCTTGAGGAACGTAGGCGATCGCACCTCGTAAAGAAGCCAAAGCTATCTTAGTAATATCCAGCCCATCTAAAAACAATTGTCCTGAGTCAATATCCAACAAGCGCGGCAAAGCATTGGCCAAAGTAGATTTACCAGAACCAATTGCCCCAACAATAGCCACGGTTTCTCCAGGAGCAATGGTAAAGTTAACATTTGCTAAAGCTGGAGTAATGGAACCAGGATAAGTGTAGGTGAGATTTTTAGCTGTCAGTTCCCCTTTAAGTTCAGCCACTGGTAGATTTATGGCATCGGCTGCATCTTTAATTTTCGGTGTGACAGAGAGAATAGATTCAAGCCTATCGATACTAACTTCACCCCGTTGGTAGGCAGTAATTGTGAATCCTAAAAGAGCAGTAGGAAAAACTAGACGCTCTACATAAATTAACAGTGCTAAAAAGTCGCCAACCTGAAGGGTCCCAGAAGACATCCGCGCTACCCCTAGCCAGATGATTACCAGTGAGCTGACATTGGCTAGTCCGCCAATTAGCGGAAACAGTGTATTTCGGAGTTTTGCCAATTCCAGGTTAGCAGTCAATAGCTGCTGATTTTTTTTAGCAAAGGCTCGCCGCTCGTTTGCTTCTTGGGCATAGATTTTAATTAAGGCAATGCCACTGATATCCTCTTGGATGAGTTCGCTGATGTCAGAGAGTTGCTCTTGGACTGCTGCTTGTTGTTTGCGTAAGCGATCGCTAAACAGACTCACTAACAAGAACATAAAAGGGTACACTGCCAGGGCGGCTAGTGTGAGTTCCACACTAATCGTTAGCATTACTGGCAGTGTCAAGGCGTAAGCAAACACCGTATTTGCCAAACTCAAAACTGCAAAACCCAATAACCGCTTGATATTGTCCACATCACTGGTAGCCCGATTAATCAAATCACCAGCACTATTACTGGCAAAATAAGCCGGCTCCAGCTTGAGTAAGTGTTCAAAAATCCGTTGTTTAAGGTCAAATTCCACCTGACGCCCCACCCCAAATAGCCAAATGCGGGATGCCATCCGCATGAGCCACATTGCCGAACTGAGCAAGACAATGATTACTACGTAATGTAGTATTTGGTTCCAGCTGAAGGTTGTCGAGAGTTTGTCAACACCAGCACGAATCAACCAAGGGATATAAACGCCTAGTGCATTGACAGACAACAAAGCGAGAATGCCTAAGGACACTTCGCGCCAATAGGGTTGTAGGTAAGCAGTGAGTTTAGCGATTCGTCGAGATTTTGCCATTAAAGCAATTTTGCAACTTTATATCGTAGATTAACTGCTAGTCCATGAAGGCAGCTATGTAGAGAGAATATTGCTTGTAAATTCAGCTTTTGTCACCTCTTTTAACTGGATAGTTATTGCCGTTCCCTTTCGCCCAAAGCCGAATGGTAATGTCTACTTCAACTTTTGGTGTGGCAGCAATCACAGCTTTAATGAATCCAGCTACTAGTACCGCTACCTGGTGGGGAACGCGGTACTAGGGCGTGGCATTGTGACTTTTTGAGTTTTACTTTTTTAACTTTATTACCGCTGAACACGTAAGAACCTGTAAATTTCCAAGAGATAACTTTCCCAAGTTCTGGTTGTCAATAGTAACGTTTCCGCATTTGGTACAAAGTCTTCAAGTCGTAAACCGCGGGCGCGAATATCTTGAGGACTTCCTTGTAATAGGTAGGGAGGCACTCTCAAATTATAAGAAAGAATGCGATCGCCTGTCACATCTGAAATGTTCGCTGCGGTGGTTTGTTGCCCTAATGCCACCAGTATCCCAGATGTTGGTGCAGCAGTTGCTACATAGGTTTCACCTGCCATTGCTAGAGGTGCCCTATAAAGTAAATAGGCGACTGCTGGTGTACTTGCCAACAGCAAAATCGTCAATGCCCAACCGATCAAGTATCCTCCTGGTTTGTCTATCCCGCCTCCTTTGATTCTCTGAGCTGCAAAAATCATCATTAAAACAGAGGCTCCTAGAGGCTTGAGTGGAAAAGACAGCATCCTCGACAACGAGGCTACAGCTGGTTCATTGGGGTTAACAAATGATAGGGCTATGATTACCAAGATCACGACTAAGATCAATCGCCCGACAAAACTTCCAGAGGGATAAAATCGCTGGAACAGAGAATATACGATAGTGCCAATCAGCAGCCACAGCAGTACCCGACTTAGCAATAGAAACATAGATTAACTCTCAAATTTTCTGGTGCGGTGAGCCAGTGTGGTGGTGAGGCAGTCCGATCTTCTCCCAAAGGGAGGGCTAGCGCCTGCCGTAGGATGCCCGAAGGGCTGTAGGGAGTTATCCACGCCACATGCTTCAACCGGGGGAACCCCGGCAACGCAGTGGCTTCCCAAGAGGAACTGCCGTACATTGGTTTCCCGGTATAAAACAACTAGCGACTTCTTAGCGATCGCGACGCTAGGAGCGTCACCCGTAAGGGTCAACCTAGAGGTTTCGGGAAATGGATTTATTTTATTGTCAAATTGTAATCGCACTGTTTGACTTAAAATACCTCAAACCTCACACCCAAAGACTACCGTCGTAGTGATTTTAGTGCAATTTTTTGACACTGCGTCTATTATTTATAATTTTCCAGAAGAGTAATGTGGCACCGGTAAACTAAATTAATTGAGTAATCCACTCAAAAGGAAAAACTATGTCGCTTGAAAAGCCTACCATTTTGGTGACGGGGGGAGCTGGATATATTGGTTCTCATACAGTGCTTGCTTTGAAGCAAGCGGGTTATAACGTTGTCATCCTTGATAATCTGGTCTATGGGCATCGTGACCTGGTAGAAGGGATTTTACAGGTAGAACTGATAGTAGGGGATACAGGCGATCGCGCCTTGCTAGATCACCTATTTAAAACCCGCGATATTGCCGCTGTGATGCACTTTTCTGCATACGCCTACGTAGGAGAATCGGTGACTGACCCGGCTAAGTATTACCGCAATAACGTTGTTGGTACTTTGACCCTGTTAGAAGCGATGCTGACAGCATCTGTGAAGAAATTTGTCTTCTCTTCTACCTGTGCCACCTACGGGGTGCCGGAATTTGTACCGATTCCAGAAAACCATCCCCAAAATCCGATTAATCCCTATGGCGCTACTAAGCTGATGGTAGAGCGGATTCTCGCTGATTTTGATGTTGCTTACGGTTTCCAATCAGTACGTTTCCGCTATTTTAATGCTGCTGGTGCTAATCCCAGTGGTTTGCTTGGCGAGGATCATAACCCAGAAACCCATTTGATTCCCTTGGTGCTGATGACAGCTTTAGGCAAACGAGAATCTATCTCAATTTTCGGCACCGATTACCCTACGCCCGATGGTACTTGTATTCGAGATTATATTCACGTTAACGACTTAGCAGATGCCCATATTTTGGGATTGGAATATTTATTAAAAGGTGGCGATAGCGAAGTTTTCAATTTAGGTAATGGCAGCGGCTTCTCCGTCAGAGAAGTAATTGCAGCAGCCGAACAGGTGACAGGTATTTCGATACCAGTCGAAGAACGCGATCGCCGTCCTGGCGATCCCCCAATTCTGATTGGCACCAGCGAGAAAGCCAGAACAATCTTAGGCTGGCAACCTCAGTACCTTTCCATAAAAGATATTGTCGCTCATTCGTGGCAGTGGCATCAAAAGCGACATCGGTAAAAAAAATACATTTGTAGGGGATCTTGGCCTTGCGCCCCGGAGATGGGATGTTTTTTTAACTGAAAGTCCCTATGTACCTCATACCATTTTGGATTTTAGATTTTGCCGAAAGTCTGAGCGCCGATTTCCAGCGCTCAGACTTTCCAAGACGGATTGGGAATCGCCTTCTACGTCAAGGTTTTGTGAAGGCATCTGTCGCAATTATTTTTCAAATTAGGATCACAATGCATCAATTAGATGCTTTGGCTTACTCATTTAAAAAAGTAGAAATCGAGAACCAAGGCGCACAGCTAGATGTCCAAAACATTGAAAAAAAAGGCGATAGCGTTATTTTGGTCTTTGGTGAACTGACTCTCAGACTTGCATAAAGGGAGACACAAAGAAAATGTCTCCCCACTTTCCTACTCCCTACCACCTTTCATACTTTGCAGTACGACAACTAAGATGGTGATAAATGCGAAGATTGGCAGTGCGATCGCCCAAATTGGGAATTTCTGAGATTCACCATCCACTAAATCACCATTGACATCTCGCAGATTTCGTGTATTATCTGTAGAGCCACCTGCCACAGTCACTTCAAATTTGAACTTAAACGGTTTGAATCTTCCCCCAGAGACTGGTTTCCCATTTAGTTGCAACTCATAAATACCTGGCTTGGGAAACACAACTTCCGCACCTGGGATGCCTTTATAGCGTTCAGCTGCCACAGATTCTAACTGTGGTTCTAGGAGTGGTGGCTCTCCGGCTGCATAGGGTTCGGCATAAACAGCCAACTGACAATTACACTGTGACAGGGGAATCACCCTTCCACCTCTGCGGGTAAGTGCAAACCAGACTTGGCTTGGTTCTCCAGCCTGGGGGTTATCATTTGGTTCAACGTGGAGGGTGCCACCGACATCTCCAGCTACTTCTACCTGATGAGCAGCAGCAGGGTAAAGATTAGTTATTGAGATGACTAAGCAACTCAGGAACAATAAAGTATTTATTGTTCCTTGATGCCAGGAAATGTCTTTGAGCGGGTAACCTGTCTGTTTTTGACTCGTTGGGATGGAGCCAGAAAACAAGAATGATTTACCGCGATTTGGTTGGGGGAACATAAAACTTTTCTACGGCTAACTTTGACCAAAAAAAGCGCGAACGTACTAGCAAGACACTGAGGGTAATAATTCCCATCAGTACTGCCGCTAATTTATTTCCCCAAGTTGATTGCAAGGAACCCAGGTAATGGGAACCAATCAACACAGCATGAATGGCACTCAAGAGCAAAGCTGGCACACCCAATAGATGAATCTGTCGCCAACGCTTGCCCAAAGATTTCTGCAAGGATTCCCAACTCGTAAAAGCAGCGGGGGACATTAATACCAATGCTACAGCACCCGCAGCCATACCCCACTGAAATTCTTGTGGCATAAAATCAAAGGCGGCAAAATTCCATTGCAATGAGTGTTCTATCATGTGGGCGGTGTGAACCACAGAAAGCACAAAAGCTCCTACCCCCAAGGCACGACGATAACGCAGTGGTGAAGCCCACAACCCACTAATAGGACGCGCAATTAGCGCCAAGATTAAGCAAAATAAAGCGGCGTGTCCGGTGTAATCTACCATTGTGTCACCAGTCCGCAACAAGGTGATGACGCCAATGGTGAGTGTCACCCAACCGCCTAATCGAAACAACTGACTGCGCCTGTCTTTACTTACCAATGATGTGGAGACGCCTACACCTAGCATTGTAGGCAGGGTTCCCAAGCCAAACGCCAGCATAGTTGCCCCACCCATCCATAAATTGCCAGTTTCAGCAGCTTTAATTTGGGCAGCATACAGGAAACCACAGGGCATTAAACCCCAAGTCATCCCCAAAAGCATTGGCGTCCACCATTTGGTTTTGAAGGAAAGCTTAACCATTCCCGCGCTGAGGCGATCGTGTAAACTACCTTGTAATAGGGGATGTAACACGGGAATGCGCGGCAGCAAATCGGGTTTTACTTGTCCTAAGCCAAACCAAATCAGCATTACACCAGTTATAATTGCCATCCAGCGCCGGAAGTCGCTGCCAACACCCGCTAGCTGTCCACCTTGCAGTAATACCGAACCTAGCGCCCCAATCCCAGCACCGACTAGAGCATAGCTCAACATCCGCCCCAGGTTTAGCAAAAGATGAAATTTTAATTGCTGTTGCCAAGTGTCGGACTTTTCTAAGGTTGATGTCCGTCCCAAGGAAGCTTTTTGTGGAATTTTCGGCTGATGAGACAGGGAAAACGCCACTGTTAGAGGGCCACACATCCCAAAACAATGTCCAAAACTCCCCAGGAACCCCAGGATTGCGATCAGCAATAAATCTACCATAAAAAAATTCCTGAGTTCTGAGTCATGAGTCCTGAGTGTCAGAATAAAGATTTTGAAGAATTAAGAAGAAATTCTTTTCTCTTCTTCTTTGCTCAGTACTCAGCACTCCTCTAGTGCGGCAGTGTAAGTGAAGTTGTACTCTCTGTCAAAAGACGAACTGTCAAACTTGATGTTTACTTTAGGGAATTAGTTCTTTTGTACTGGTATAAGATATAGAGGTATTAATCATAAGTAAATACCTGCCTTTAATTAATAATCGTGGAATGGCTACAGTTTTTTTCTCTTATTCACATCGGGATGAAACCCTGCGCGATGAGCTGGAAGTTCATCTTGCTATGCTAAAAAGGCAAGGTTTCATTGAGACGTGGCATGATCGGCGAATAACTGCTGGTGAAGAATTCGATAAGGCAATAAGCAAAAACTTGGAAGAAGCAGACATCATTCTTTTATTAGTCAGTTCAGATTTTCTAGCTTCCAATTATTGTTATGGTATTGAGATGCAACGTGCGATGGAAAAGCATGAGCAAAGAGACTGCCACATTATACCAGTCATCCTGCGTCCATGCGATTGGCGCAGTGCGCCATTTGGCAAGTTCTTGGCCACGCCAACTGATGGCAAGCCTATCACAAAATTCCCTGATAAAGACGATGCTTTTCTTGAAGTAGTCAACGCTGTAAAAGCGACAACTACTCCCTTACAACCCCGTCAGGACACCACGCCACCAAGCAAAAGTTACGGTTCTGCTGTCAAACCACAAATTTTGGATATACCAAGATCGAGCAATCTCCGTATTCGCAAAACATTCTTGGATCGAGACAGGGATCAATTTGTAGAGGAATCGTTTGAATACATAGCCAACTTTTTTGAGAATTCACTTGCTGAATTATCCAACCGAAATCCAGAAGTGGGTAGACATTTTAAACGTATAGATGCAAATCATTTTTCGGCTATTGTCTACATTGCGGGAAAGAAAGCTACTCAATGTCGAATTTGGATAAGAGGAAGTAGCCATCTTTATGGAAACGATATTGCATATTCCTCAAATGCTTCAGGAAGTGACAATAGTATTAATGAATCTATGTCTATAGTTGATGATGGATACGCTCTTTTTCTGCAACCTTTGGGAATGGCTTTCTTTGCAAGCCAACAGAATGTGAAGAAATTATTGTCTCAACAAGGAGCTGCTGAGTATTTTTGGGACATCTTGCTAAGACCATTGCAACAAGGATCAACATGAATGTTCTGTCATAAGGGTCAATCTGTAAACTAAAAGAGACCTCTTGCACAAATAATTTATAGTATAATAACTGATTAACCAAAAGCTAACTGAGGATTACCGTTAACATTTGTATCTTCTAACTTCTAACCACCACTTTTGAGTTTATAATGCAAACCTTGAGACTTCGTAAGATTAAAAACAAATTGATACCATCTTTTCAAAGTCTAAAGTTTAGACATACTAAGAATGGGGTACTTTTAGTTACGAAACATTCTGGTAATCCTCAAACGACACCTTACAAGTCTGAATTTGAAAAGGCCATGGAAGCTTATCAAAAAGTAAGCAGTAAGTATCGGAATGCACTTCGTGAGCTAGCTAAGTGAATGATATTTTTTGGTTGAGTGAGGCAGTCATTAAAGCGATGCACGAAGAACAACTAGCAGAACACGGCGGACTTCCAGGAATAAGAGATACAAATCTGCTTTTAGCTAGTTTAGATAGACCTAAAAATTTATTCGCTTATGGTGAACCTACACCAACTGTTTTTGAGTTAGCTGCTGCTTATGCTTTTGGATTTGTAAAAAATCATGCATTTATAGATGGTAACAAAAGGGTAGCTTTCGTTTCAATGGCTACCTTTCTGATATTGAATGGGTATTCTTTAGAAGTGCCAGAAAAACAAGTTGTATTAATGATAAAAAGACTTTCAACTGATCAAGAAACTCAAGAGTCGATAGCAGATTGGATTAAATAAAATTGTATTAAAATAGACAATTAAACTTATTGCAAAGTGACTTTGCAGGTTTATTTAAGAATTTAAGAAACCAAAATATTAAACCCTTCCTAGCAATTTTGGAAAGTTATGCCTGTGGATTTGCGCTACCTTAAGTCAGGAAGCCAGGGATAAATCACATGAGAAAATGGATTTGGCTGATGCTGTTGGTGCTGATGGCAGTTGCCGTGGTGGGTAGCAGAGGTAGCACGTTTTTTGAACAGCGTCCCTCACCAGCAATTGTTGAAAGCATTCCAGTGAAAACACCCCAACCACAGCCAGAGCCAAAGGAAGTTGACATTGCGCTGCAAGTGTCTACTGACAAGCTGTTAACCCATATCCAAAAGTTAAATTTTCAGCGTTACACAACAACAGAGCGATCGCTTACTCGCACTTATATCACAACTGAACTGAGAAAATTAGGCTGGAAGCCGAAATTGGAAAAGTTCTCTGAGGGTGTGAATATTTTTGCCGAACGCCCAGGAACTAACAAAGCCGCTAAAGCAATTCTTGTAGGAGCGCATTACGACACTGTTCCCTTATCCCCTGGTGCTGATGATAATGCCAGTGGTGTAGCCGTGGTGCTGGAAGTAGCCCGATTGCTCGGTTCCCGTTCCACGCCACGGACGTTACAGTTAGCTTTTTTTGACAAAGAGGAAGCAGGGCTTTTAGGTAGTCAGGCTTTCGTTAGCAAGACACCACGCTTGCAAAACTTGGGCGGAGCGATCGTTATGGATATGGTGGGTTATGCTTGTTACACTGCTGGGTGTCAAAAATACCCTGCCGGATTGCCTGTTACCCCACCTAGCGACAAAGGCGACTTTTTGGCAGTAGTCGGTGATACAGAACATTTGCCTTTGCTGAATGCCTTTCAAAGCTCACAGATGTTCCCCTCAACCGCTCTGAATAAACAAGAATCAAATTTGCCACCAGTCCTAACACTACCAATTCCTTTTAAAGGTTTACTGACACCAGACACCCTACGCAGCGACCATGCACCATTTTGGTATCAGGGTGTGGGCGCTGTACTGGTGACAGATACCGCAAATTTACGGACTCCCCACTATCATAAACCTAGCGATGTTCCAGTGACTATCGAGCGATCGTTTTTCACAGGAGCAGCACAAATTGTAGTCAATGCTACTACTGCCTTGTTAGAGAAAAACGAGATTTTAGAAACTCAACCACCAAGCTCAGTAAATAATTCCTAATTCGTAATTAATCAATTCAGGGACAGAGTGACTTAATTTATTACAGCAGTTTTCATTTCTTTGAACCACATATGTTGTAGGGACACAGCAATGCTGTGCACATAGGGCGTGGCCTATTTATCTGAAAATAACTGTAATGAAAAAATAAATTTATTCATTACTTATTTGCCTACGGCACGCTGTACGAACAGACATGGGGCTACAATTACGAATTATGTTGACCAACTTTTAGTTCAGGGAAAGTCAACGTCCAGTTCTGTTTATCATTGATCTGAAAGTACAAACCTTGGAGAATCAGCCGCAGAGCTGTTCGAGTTCTAATAAACTTCCTCAGCAGATAAGTTCCTGGTTCAGCAAAGATATCATTAAAGTTTTTTTGATAACCAAATTGTTTTGAACAGTAACTGCCAGCACCTTTGACTGTTAACACAAAAAATTGAGCTTGTTTGTATTCATTAGGAATCATAAAGATTCCATATACATGGTGACGACCATGCCACGGCTGAACAATAACCTTAGTAGCATGTACTTGGAATTTTGTAGTTTTTGATGCAAGAATCGCCTCGGAATTGCAATCAGAATTATTCACAGGCCAGTACAGTGTAATAATACTCAGGGAGAGCAGCAAAATTAAAATATAGCGGAGTCTGTGACGCATAAAGCCAAGAAAAATTGTTGATGCAGCTGGTAGATTTTGATGAGTAATGATTGTGCAGCCACAGCAGCAAGCTAAAGGGCAAAGACAAAACATTCAGCGGTCGGTTAAAGTTTCCTGTCAAAACAAATTGCACTCAAGACATCAGCCCACAAAAAGTGCAGATTGGAGATGCGATCGCTTACCCTTTTTTAGAGCTTCGTTACAGTATTAAACTTAGTTGAGAAACAATCGGGCTTTTGTGGCTGTAAACACCGATTTATGCTCAAATTTTTAGCTGTGATGAATTCTACAATTCGTTGCTTTTGTTATGTTTTTGATGTAGCTCTGTTCGCATTAGCAGATGCTTTGAGGATATAAAAGCAACGCTGATAGCGAACGCAAGAGCGTTTCGTAGAGAAGCGTTAGCGAGTCTTGTCTGCGACACGCTCTTGCGTTCGAGCGTCATAGCCCGCCCTTAGACATCGCCATCAAGTTCGAGAAAAAATTTGCTTTTGTTTCTAGGCAATTAATAGAGTAGTCAAATACACAAATATTGGTTATATTCCCGTAAGTAACAATTGGTATAAAAGTTTATGGGAAGAAGTTGGGGAAATATTAAGACAGTTGCGGGTTTCTTTAGCGCAATTGTACTGACACAGTTCGGGGCACATACTTCGGCCATTGCGGCTGACACAGTTGTTGTGCGTTTGGGTTTATTTACAGAATCCATCTCCCTTACTGAGTTGCAAAAGGCTGCAAAAACTGGGGAATTGTCTGGGAGTTTGCAGCCTTACGTTAAAAAATTATCCGAACAACAACGCCGCTTTTTCTTGGGGGCGCTGGGCATGAATGTACCGATGAGTGTTGTCACTGTTAATAAGTTAGTTAATACTCAGATTGGCACAACTATTCTCAATGACTTCGCTACGGCCTTAGCCCGAAAAGACAAAGCTGGGGTACAAGCACTCAGAGCAGGATTGGTATTAGGCTCTACTGCACCGCAGGGTCTTTCTATACTGAGTTTTATTGCTGCTTATCCCAGTAAACGCCTAGAAATTAATTTGCCACAGGCTTTTATAGTTGCAAGGAGTTTGAACACAGCTTTTTGGCGTACCCAGCAATTTATGCTAGCGTTGACGCATAGCGGCTTGCCGTCAGACATCGCTCCCCAACTCGACCCGAAAACACCGCAGATTGCTTTCCCTTTTGATCCCAGCCAACCAGGAATAGCTCAAGTAAAAATACTCAACTTAAGCCTGAATGACCAAAAGCGCGATCGCCAAATTCCAGTTGATATTTACTGGTCAACTGCTGCAACTGCCAATAAACCTGTAATTGTCTTTTCTCACGGCTTTGGGTCAGTCCGCACGGACTTGCGTTACCTAGCAGAACATTTAGCATCCCACGGTTATGTGGTAGCAGCTTTAGAACATCCCGGTAGTAATGAGGCAAATACTAACTCTGCATTTCAAGGCAAAACCAGAGTTGTGATGCCTCAGGAGTTTTTGAATCGCCCTCAAGATATTAGTTTTGTTCTCGACGAATTAGAAAAGCTCAATCAAACAGCTAATAATCCGCTTCAAGGGAAACTTGCAACCAATAAAGTGATGGTTATTGGCTATTCTTTTGGTGGTGGTACAGCTTTAGCACTTGCTGGAGCAGAGTTCCAACTGGAACATCTCAAACAACGGTGCAAAAAGAACTTGACTATCTTGAGTCTGGGAGAAGCTATGCAGTGCATCGCTCAAGAACTACCAGAAAATAGCTATCAACTACGGGATACCAGAATAAAACAGGCGATCGCTCTCAATCCTACAACTTCTCTGATTTTTGGCGAAACTGGGTTAACTAAAGTACAAGTTCCTACCCTAGTGTTAGCAGGTTCCGCAGATAAAACCACCCCAGCTTTAACTGAACAGATTATAGGATTTAACAAGATTCCATCTCCCAAATGGCTAGTTGGTATAGTTGGGGGTACTCATCTGAGTGTAAAAGACCCCAGTAAGACTTTGGATCAGATAGGACAACCGAATACACCAATCAGTGGCGGTGAAGTTGTGGGTGAACAAGCAGCAGATGTTCGCAAGTACGTTAAAGCTATAGCTTTGGCGTTTGCTGCACAGATGACTCCAGAAGCTAAAAACTACGCTATCTTTCTGACATCAGATTATGCCCAGTTTGCTTCAACTGCCGCATTTCCATTTCGCCTAATTACACAGATTCCTCCAGATGCTATGGCAGTGGTAAAAAAATTTGTTGAGAAATAAGCGACTTCCAATTAAAAAAATATCCAATTTTGTAAGGGAGCCAGTGCCTTGCCCAGAGTTGTCTGAGCAGAGGTTTCCTCCGCTCAGAACTAAGAGTAGGGATACGGGGAACGGCAGATGCCGCTGCTTATCCTGCCTCCCCTACGATTAATAGATAAGTCAGTTGGCAAAACTAAACTATGTCTATATTGATAAACTAGGCTAAAACCCTTTTCCCTCCTGCTTCCTAACTTATCCCAACGACAAATTTTTACGTCAGCTTAAGTAATATACAGCTTATAAAATTGGATTTAATTTTTTATATTTTACCTAGATCAAATCATATTAGCTTGATATTCGATTGATAGTTGCTGTTAAGTAAATACTAAAAACTTACAGTGAAAATAACTATTCAAATATCTTTCTACTGGGATCAATACTAACTTGATATTAAACCTATAGTTGCTGTTAAGTCATTACTAAACTTTTACAGTAAAAATAACCACTTAAACATAAACTTTATAATATTCTTCTTAAAAATAATAGAAACTTATAAGTGTAAAAAAAATTAGGAGCATCTGCTGGATCATACATATATCTTCTAGCTAACATGCCAAAAAAAATGAACACAAGTTGCTTGTTGCAAAAATATGTTTGTGTATTTATTGGCGTAATTTTATTTAAATTCACAAAAGTTTTAGAGGATTTTTATCTGCTACAAGCTACAGATAAACCCCAAATAAAAAATATTAGAGCTTGTTTTGTTTACTTAAATAATAATTAGTTTCAAAGAGATAATCTTGTAAAAATAATTTTGGATTCAGAATTAAACAATTTTTCTATTTCACTCAAGCTCATGCAACTCTATACAACTCGTGAAATCGAACGACAATACGAAGACCTTCCTTACTTAATTGAAATTATAAAGTGGGTAAAAAGTTTTTTAGCAAGGCCTCATCCTAACTTAGGAAGACCCGGCGTAGTTTGCCCTTTTGTACCTCACTCTCTCAAGTCAAACAGTATTCGTCTGGCGGTTATTCGCACAAAAGATTTGTATCCAGAACATTTAGAAGAGGTTGTTCGACGCTACCGAGATATCTTTCTTGAGATAGAAGTTAAAGAGCAGGAATTAGCAATCAATAGAGCTTTTTTACTTATATTCCCTGATGTCCATATAGAAGACACTTCTAAAATAATAGATAGTGTCCAACAAAAACTTAAACCTTTGTTTGTTGAGTCAGGACTGATGATAGGAGAATTTCATAAACATAATGAAAGTCCTGGTCTGCACAACCCAAATTTTCGTCCACTTCGTAGCCCTATCCCTTTGTTGGCTATTCGGTTTATGGTTGAAGCTGACCTCCCTTTTCTTGAGAGTCCGGCTGATCCACGCTTACGTATTAGGTATCTGGAAGCTTATCTAAAGTGTTTTGGTAATAAATTTACAGATGAAACAAAGTTTAAAAAAGCTCATCAAGCATTGGCATTAGCGAAAGAAGAACTTAAAGGCGAAAATTTTGTGTATTAGCATATAAAATTAAATGTTTTAATTGGGGGCGATCGCCTGGAGTTGATTTTTGAAAAGGACTTGACAAAATCCATCAAATGTGAGATGGATGAGATGATTAACTGAGTCTTGAAGATTATGTCTGATGCAGAAGAAAAGCCACTGTACGCGAGTAAGTTGAAGCGATCGCATTTCTTTCTTTGTGTCCTACCCTGCGGTCAGCCACAACTCTACAAGACGCTCCGCGAATTGTGTCTATGCGTTCAACTTTTGGAGACGCTGCGCGAATGCAGTTCGTTCCTCATATAGTTTGGCGCATCTTCATACAGAATTGGTATAACCCATCTTTTGTCACTTTCGGCAGAGAATAATCTGTAACTCTTGCCCAGACAGGATTTTGCCATAGAGCTTTGTTTGGAGGTTTCTATTAGTTTGCGATCGCTAATTTTCTGACTAAATCTAGGTTTCATCATTTAGCCTCAATTTTTATTTCCCCAGAGTGACAAAAGAGGGATAACGAATAGAATGAGATTGTTGGCGAATTGATACATAGAATGAGACTGTTGGCGAATTGATACGGGGTCTAACCCATTAGCTTCAATCCATCTGAAATTTCTGGAATTTTAGTGCGTTTCAACGCACTTTAGCTATGAGCAATCAATTTATTGCAGGGCGGGAAAGCAACGCAAAACTAAAATTTTAGGGGTGGGGGGTTAAACCCCTTGTCAATTGACCAGCAGTCTCATAGAATTCGCGGCTACACAAACGTAGGTAAAGCCTTCACTGTGGGTAGTCTGCTGAGACGGAAAGCATGAAAAATACAGGCTTTGAAACCCACCCACGAAGGTGGGTTTTGTCTATGTAGCTGGGGTTTATAACTGCCCTTCTAATATCATGTTCGCTTGATTACTTATTGTATTTTTAGGGAAAATCACTAATCTAAATCTGCTAAATTTGTGTCTTTTAAAGGAATTAAATCATCATAAATTAGTGTATTTTACTCTTTTAGTATAATTTAGAACTTATCACTTAAGTAACCTTATTGGTATGTAATTCAATTGATAAATTTACTAAAATGGAAATTTATTGATTTTTCAGAGAATTTATTATTTAAACTACGGTAACTATATCATTTTATAGATGTATGCAGTCATCTAAACTACGGTAAATGTATCGATATGAGTGTGTTTATGTTTAGTCAAAGCCCGGTAAAATCATCGACTTTTGAGGGAATTTACTAATAAAAATTATGGCAAAATTACTAGTTAAATTTAAATTTAAATATCTGTTTTTTCTTTATAGACAATTAGAAATTGCGTGCTAGAATTACAGCAAAATAGCCTAATAAATAGTCAGTAAACTTGATTTAAGTTGCTGATTTGAGAGGCTGTAGTCTTTCATTTGCTCAGGCTTAAATATGGGTATTTAAAGCAAGACTCAAATTATTGAGTCTTAGATAAAAGTCATTGAGGTAAAAATATAAATTATGAAATACGTTACTAATTTTTTTAGTACTCTATTTGTTGTTAGCACTGGACTATATTTACTACCTCATTCGGTAGCCAATGCAGTTACCTTAAGCAATGGCACGACAGCCTTTGCCCAACCACCACGTTTAGTTAGTGCTAGCACTCCATACAGCAATACAAGTGTTCCGAATACGACATACTATTTCACTCTGGAAGTGCCAGTGACGGCTGGGGAACCGTTGCAACAGGTTACCTTTAACCAGATTGAGGGGACTGAAGATATTGAATTCAATCAGAAAGATACTTTTGCCTTTGAAGGCACACGTAATAGCCAGGGTTCAAAGTTGGCACTTAAAGCTGTAAAAGGCGACGACAAACAACAGACTTTCACAGTAACCTTTGATACTCCTATACCACCAGGTAAGACGGTTACTATTGGTCTGCAAACTTACCGCAATCCTTTTTATGATGGCGTCTATTTATTTGGTGTGAAGGCTTTTCCCTCTGGTAAGCAAACCGCTGGTCAATTTCTCGGCATCGGTCGCTTGCAATTTTACGCACCCACGACTACAGAGAATTAAGTTCATCTAACGCATTCGACGCAGAATCTGTTATTTTAACCATTGAGGACAAGTATAATTCTTGTCCTTTATTTTTTTGAGAAAGTTTTCGCCACAGACTCAATTCTCTTAAGGAGTAATATCAATAAATTTTAATAAACTCTTGTTTTTTAGCACAATCTATGTAAATCTCATAACTATATACTACGGTAAATTAATCGAATTGCCGTAGATTAAGCAGCAAATTATCTGGGTTAGCCAATAAACTCAAAATTTAGTGCCAAGTAAACTTTTAGCGTCTATTACAAGGGTTCTTGAAAGCTATGTCTGAGCCACGCTACGGGATCTGGATTCCCGTTTACGGCAACTGCGGCGTAATGAACCATCCTCTTGAACCTCGTGATGCCAGTTACTCACGAGCTAAGGATCTCCTCCAGTTGGCTGAACGGTGCGGGTTTACAACAACTTTGATCGCAGAACACATCATTAATCCCAGAAATCAACAATTAGATCAGCTGGAAACTTGGACGGCAGCAGCAGCACTTGCCGAAGCAACAAATTCAATCGAAATTATTGCCGCTGTAAAGCCTTTACTTTTTCATCCAGCAATCTTAGCGAAGATGGCACTAGGCATTGATGCAATTAGTGGTGGGCGTTTTGCGATCAACTTGGTAAGTGCCTGGTTTAAGCCAGAAATGGAGAAATCAGGCATATCTTTTCTTCCCCACGATCAGCGTTACCGCTATTCCGACGAATGGATAAGAGTAGTAAAGGCGCTGTGGAGTGGAGAAAGAATTAACTTTCAAGGAGATTATTTTCACATCAGTGACCTAAGCTTCAATCCTCGTCCCGTGGCCAATCCTCATCCGCGTGTGTATGTGGGAGGTGAATCAGAACCAGCGCAGGCATTAGCGGCAAAAGAGGCAGATATATTTTTTCTCAATGGTCGTCCTATAGAAGTGATCCGAGAAACCATTGCTCAGGTTGCTAAACAGCCGCGCGATCGCTCTAAACCTCTGGGCTTTGCGATGTCCGCATTTGTGATTGCTCGACCCACAGACGAAGAAGCCCAAGAAGAATATCACAACTTGAGGGCAATGGTAATAGCACAAGACGATCGCTCAGAGCTGCTCAAAGGAGTCGATTCCGAAGTTGTGATGTTCAAGAATTTGGCCAAGTACCCTGGCGTGGGAAGTAACGGTGGCACAGCTGCTGGCTTAGTTGGTAGTTATGACACCGTGGCTGGTCGCATTGCCGACTTTTCCAGGGTGGGAATCGGCACCTTTATGCTGCAATTTCAGCCGTTCACGACTGAGATGAGGTGTTTTTCCGAGGAGGTAATGCCACGAGTGCAATCGTTAGAACTTGTGGCTGCAAAGGGATAGGGCAGGGGGCAGGGAAGAAATGCCCAATACTTCTCTCCGAGAGGCTGCGCCCAACGACGCCGGCTCCATTGAGCGAAGCCGAGATGCTCAGTACAAGTGCCCAATTCAATAAGTTAGGAGATGTAATCGTGAGTGCATATCAATCTGAGTCAGACAATAGTTCTATTTCGCAACTGAATTTAGAGACTGATGTTCTAGTCATAGGCGGTGGCCCGTCAGCAACTTGGGCGGCTTGGAATGCAGCTGCTCAAGGGGTAAGAGTGGTACTTGTAGACAAAGGCTACTGCGGTACGAGTGGAGCAACAGCACCTTCTGGTACTGGTGTTTGGTATGTCCCACCTGACCCAGAACAACGGGAAGCGGCAATGGCCAGCCGGGAAGCACTAGGGGGTTTTCTCTCAGAGCGTCCTTGGATGGAACGTGTATTAGATCAGACATATACAAACCTGAATAAACTCTCAGATTGGGGCTATCCTTTCCCTGTGGATGATCAAGGGCGTCCCCATCGGCGATCGCTACAACAAGCTCATGATTATATGCGCTTGATGCGGAAAAAGATTACTAGAGCAGGTGTGAAAATACTTGACCACAGTCCAGCTTTAGAACTACTGGTGGACACAGAAGGTGTAGTTGCAGGTGCTAAAGGAATTTGTCGCCAAACAGGCGAATCTCCTGCGGGGACACTTCGTGAACGCTGGACAGTTCGAGCGGGAGCCGTTGTCATTGCTACTGGTGGTTGTGCCTTCCTCAGTAAAGCTTTAGGCTGTAACGTCCTCACAGGCGATGGTTACCTGATGGCAGCTGAAGCAGGTGCCGAAATGTCAGGGATGGAATTTTCCAATGCTTACGCCCTATCACCGGCTTTTTCTTCCGTTACTAAGGGCGCTTACTACCGTTGGGCAACCTTTTATTACCAAGATGGTACAGAGATTGAAGGAGCAGGTTCCCAAAAAGGGCGATCGATCATTGCTCGTACCTTACTCACCCAACCCGTTTATGCTTGCCTAGACAAAGCAACTCCCGAAATTCAGGCGATGTTGCGGACTGTCCAACATAACTTCTTACTGCCCTTTGACCGCATGGGCATTAACCCCTTCACCCAACACTTCCCCGTAACTCTGCGTCTAGAGGGAACCGTGCGCGGTACAGGCGGCATTCGGATTACCGATTATACCTGTGCTAGCACTGTACCCGGACTCTATGCTGCTGGCGATGCGGCAACACGAGAATTGATTTGTGGTGGCTTTACCGGTGGTGGTAGCCATAACGCCGCCTGGGCGACCTCTTCGGGATATTGGGCAGGTGAAGCAGCAGCAAACTACGCCCGCCAACTGGGAACTCAAGCCAATCAACGCACCGTGCGCGGACTTGGAGAAGCTGGAGTGTCTGCCAATAACGCAAATGGCAGCAGCTTTACTCCTTCAGAAGTGATTCGGGCAGTCCAAGCAGAAGTATTTCCCTACGATCGCAACCTGTTCCGTAGAGAGCAGGGATTAACAGAATCCCTTGGTCGCCTAAATCACCTCTGGAAAGAAATCCGCAATAGCCAAGCAGTGTCAGAGGATCAAGCTGTCCAAGCTAGAGAAGCCACTGCAATGGTAGCAACAGCTAGATGGATGTACTCTAGCGCCCTAGAACGCAAAGAAAGTCGTGGTATGCACAAACACTTAGACTATCCTGAGCAAGATCCAAATCAATACCACCGCTTGCTGAGTGGTGGTTTAGATCAAGTCTGGGTAAAGCCCCAAAAACTAGAAACTAGCGCTAAAGAGAGGGAGTTAGTAGCACTGTGATTGAACTAGTTAGTGAATCTCGATGTATTAAATGCAATATCTGCGTTTTGGCTTGCCCTACCAACGTCTTTGACAAGGTGCCAGACGGGCCACCAAGAATTGCTCGTAAAAGCGACTGCCAAACCTGCTTTATGTGCGAACTGTATTGTCCAGCAGACGCGCTGTTCGTTGCCCCACAGGCAGATGAGTCTGTACAAGTTGATGAGCAAACTCTTATAGAAGCAGGATTGTTGGGCGGATACCGGGAAACACTTGGTTGGAATCCCGGAGGTACTCCAGCAGGTGTCAGAGAACAGTCAGCCCGAATCTTTATGGGTCGCAACAATTAATTTGCCTACCGATTCTCAAGCAATTCCAGATGGTAGGTTTATTTCCGCCGTGACGTACTAGAAACTAGGAAATTTACTAATACCCACTCCTCACTCCCCATTCTCCACTCCCCACTCCCCAAAAAATATGACTGCAATCCTCACACGTCCAGCTTGGACAACTGAATTAGAAGTTGAAATTTTCAACAAACTGATTGATAAACACGCTCCTCATCTTCCCAAAACCCGTCAGCAAGACCCCAGACCACCTGTAACACCAGAAGAAAAAGAGAATTTCTACCATTATCGTGTTGCTGGTGCAGCCCATGACTTATTCATTGTCCAAGTTTGTGCCAAAGTAATAGACCAAATTCCCGACCCAGAATTACAGTTGTTTTTGAGCCGACAACTTGGAGATGACGGCGCCCACGCCCAAAATACTCGTCTCAGAGCGCAAGCTATATCTGGATATGACCCTATTGAGGACATCCAAAAGCAGGTGCAAAAGCATTGGGACTACCAAGGAGACTTACCCATTCGTAACTGGCAAGGTTTCTTGTCTTTTGAATTGCATTACGAACTCCATATCGTATCTTTGCTCTTGCTCAACAGCCGGATTAGCAAAATCAATGACCCGGAATCAGCAAAGTTTGCTGCCCAAAGAATCTTGCCAGATGAAGCAGTTCACCGTCTAGGAGTTGTGGATTGGTGGCAGCGTAAATTTGACAAGGCCTCGCCATCTGAGAAAGAGGATTTAATCGCACAAGTTCTAGAAGCGGATGAAGAAGGTCAACGCCGCCGCAGTACCTATCTTAAAGATCATTGGCAGCTGGCTCACCGTGCTATTGGCATTGAAGTTGATGATTTACCAGTCATTTATGATGCGTGGCGGCGCGAAGTACTTTCTTACTTCTTGGATATTCCCGTCTCCAAATTGCCCAAACTGTTTGAGTCGATGGGGGATATTATTCCCCGCACCTCTCGGTTAGATCCGTGCATACGCATTTCTGTGTACACGGCTCCCGATGTTCTTAGCTT
>NZ_JBALCP010000053.1:0-10881 GCF_036919675.1 Nostoc sp. | reverse complement strand
GATCAGTGAGAATTCTTTGAGTTGCATTCAATCTCAGTACACTTGGGTGATAACCCTCAGTTTATCTGCTTTTTGGCTTAACCGAACCGTATTGCGTATTAGCCCTAACGTGTAATGTCATAGCTTACATTCCGCCCTTTAACTGTTAGAAGAACAGTTGACAAAATGCTATCCGGTAAATTCTTGTCTTGGCGAATAATTGCTTACTTGACAATTAATGCTACTTTCTGAGTAGAGGCGTAATTTGGCAACACTTGATTCAATTTTGCTTCATTCAGATGTAGATGATCTGATAACACAGCAGAGATAACATCCCGAAAATCAGTAGTAATAGCCAAGTCCCGACCTTGATAAAGTTGGGCTGTAGATAGACCAGGCCACTCACCGTAAACTTTACCACCGCGAATATTACCGCCCAAAACCCACATCACATTCCCATGACCGTGGTCAGTACCACCATTATCATTTTGCTTGACTGTACGGCCAAACTCGGACATTACGACAATTGTCGTATTCTGGTAAACGCTCCCCAAACCTTTGACCAAAGCGGTCAAACCGGAACCCAATTTTTTTAAGTTCCGAGCTAACTGTCCTTGAGTGCTACCTTGATTGACATGAGTATCCCAACCTCCTAAAGCCATAAACCCTAACTCAATTCTGGGGTCTTTGAGCATTAGTTGCGCCAATCGTTGGGCATCACTGGCGAAGCCATCAGGTGAAGGCGCACCATTATTCGCCAAATTCATTTCACTATCTAGGTCATTCATGATCGCCTGACGCGCCATCCGTCCTTGGTGATAGGTCTGACTTAAGGCATCATTACCGCCATAAAGTTGGTCAAATGCTGCTGCTAATTGAGGACGATCTATTGGCAAAGGTCTGTTAGCATTTCTCCCTGATGCGATGTTAGCTACAGGCATCCGTCCAGAAAAAATCCAAGGTGTTGTTTCTCCCACACTTACTGCTTGGATGGGTGTTTTTTGAGAAATTACCCTTAGTAAACGATTCATCCAACCATCCTGAGTATGTTTGTCACCAGGGGTAGCGCTTTCCATGTATTCTTGAGCATCAAAGTGAGAACGAGTTGGATCGCTAGAACCACAAGCGTGAACAAATGCCAAATTGTTCTGCTGCCATTCGGGTATCAAAGAAGCTAATGCTGGATGCAACCCAAAGCGTCCATCTAAATCTATTGCTCCCCCTTCCTTCCCTGGTTGGGGAATAGAAATTTGCGGTCGGGCTTGATAGTAAGCTGTTTCTGAGTAAGGAACCACGACGTTTAAACCGTCTACTGCCCCCCGGAGGAAAATTACAATCAAGCGCTTCTGGTCACTGTTTGGGGTAGCGGATCTAGCTATCCAAGCATTGCTGCTTAGGGCTGTAATTGCGGAAGCTGAAAAAATTCCACCTTGGATTAGGAAGTTACGTCTTTTCATAATTAAAATTACTGAGTTATCGCTGTTTTAAATTCGGTAGAATACAAGTCCTTTGTAAAAACATAGAAATATCTACTCTGAGCTATATCTGGGCTAAAACTGCTATGTCAGCAACCCAGGTCTTTAGAGACTGCTGTTCTCAGGCGTAACCTTTGAAGCCTTAATGATTTGAGTTTGATAACTTCACAATTGTGTAACTAAGGAACGTGGATTAAATAAAATGCAAAACTTCATCCTGTTTCTAGCTTCCCTCTCCTTTATAAGGAGAGGGATTGAGGGTGAGGTAAGCCAGGGACATAAATTGTATGTTATTTAATTCTTATTCCTACCGATGCATAAATTCTGGACTGCCCAAAATTAAAGCACTATGGATTTGAGGGGAACTAGAGGCGATCGCCTTTTGCGTTTTCACTGAAAAAGAATTGCCCAATGTATTAGTTAGTTGCCAAGCATCTACAGGAATACTGGGAGACTTTTGTAAAAGTCCTTGCCCTGTGCCGATTTTCTCCTGTCCTGGTGTTCTTTCCCTCTCTTCCATATTTGGGGGGATGCTTGATAAGGGTAAATTTCCATTAGCGATCGCTGATGCAAAGCTGAGGCGACGGTTCATTGCATCAGGATTTAACCAGACATCTGCTGTGTTTTTGTAACCGTCTGGAGTTTGGCAACCGTATAAGGGCATTCCCAACTGTTGCAGCAGATTGGAGATGGGTTTTGTGTTCTCCACTTCCACACCTGTGGCTCTCACCGCAGAGATAGCGTATTGATAGGGTGTTTTAAACTTGGCATTGAAGTTTTTGGCATCCCAGAATTCCCGGCTGTGAAATAAGGTGTTGAGAACCTCCCGAATATTGCCATCAGTGGCAAGATAACGTTGTGTGAGATTGTTTACCAGAGTAGTTGGGGGAAGATCGCTGACAAAATATTGAGCTATCTGATAGCTGATGTGACGTGCAGTGGCCGGACTTCGAGCCAAAATATCCAAAGCTTCCTCCCCTTGGGCTTCACCACCGCTTTTAATTGTGTGTCCCAGGAAAACTTTGTCGCTAAAATCGTGACGCTTTGGGTTGAAGTAAAATCCGAAAGTATTACCTGTCTGCTGACTGGGACGACTGAAACCCCAACCACTTAAAATCCGCGCCAGAGCAATCACATCTTGCTGAGTATAACCTCCATCTACGCCGAGAGTGTGTAGCTCCATCAGTTCGCGGGCATAGTTCTCATTCAAACCTCGAATATTACCTTGGGCATCAGGGCGGCTGTCAGCCCGATTTTGGAAGTTGTCTAGATAATACTGCATGGCTGGATGATGAGCGGTTGCCCCTAACAGGTCACGAAAGCGACCCAAAACGTAAGGTCGAATCGCCTGTTGTTCATAAGCTCCCACCCAAAGGCGATCGCGTCCTTTAGCAGCATCCACATTAAAATGGTTATACCAAAAGTCCACCATCACTTCCTGGAGTTGGCGCTGACTGCTAGTTGCCTCTAATAATCGCGCCTGGACAGCCTCATCTAGAACCTGTTTCGCCCACTTGTTGGCAGCTTTTCTTTCCGACTGGGTGGGTTTTTGTCCTGGGAGATTAGTTCTGCCATATTCTAAAAGTTCCACCGGATTCAAGTGGAGAGTATCTAGCTGCTTTAGTTGGCTGGTGAGACTTTGTGGTTCGGGAATCGAGTCGGGTGAGAGTTGCTCCTGAATGTATCGCTCTACACCCATAGACTCCACTCTTTGTACATCTTCGGGACGAGGGCCAAAGCTGAGGCGATTAATTATATGTAATACTTTTGGGTCAACAGTTGTGGAGGCTGCATGACTGGGGTCAATTCCTCCCAGTAAGATCAACAGCAACAACACGCAATATTTCGGCTTGACATTCATAGAGTTAATTGTGTTGTGCTGCGGGTGGAGGATTTTTCTTATACATCCGTTCGGCAAATTTCTGTCGTTGCTCTGGGTTCAAGATTTCCCGAATAGCAAGGGTATTTTCAAACTGGGTATCAGCAAGCTGCTGCTTTACAAGCTTAATTTGGTTATATTTACCCCGCACTTGCTCTTTAGTAGCTGTCCCTGCTATCAGGTCATGTAATTCCTGTTGTCCTTGACGTATCTCCTGTGATTTTTGGGCTATCTGTTGTTTAGATTGATGACGAATTTCCTTAATCTGTTGTAGTTGCTGGGATGTCAAATTCAAATCTTTGAGCCATCCCCCTGATTGACCACGATTTGGACGAGGTAGACTTGTGGGGGTTTGGGCAATGACTTGGCGTGAAAGTAAAGTTGGCTTGGCCAGAGCAATAGTGCTACCAACAGTAATCATCACCACCGCCAAAATGGAAACACGACGGATTAACATCAAAGCGATCTCCTATTCAGTATCTAAGTCTGTAAAATGCCATACATCACTTTCCAGATGTTCGTTACTGACTGTACCTTGCCAATTGCTTTCAATAAAATTTTGCAATGTGGCAAGTTCAGCCGGACTCGGTTGAGCCGGTATGAAGGCGCGGTAGCCAACTATAGCAGCTACTAATCCAGCAACAAGAGCAGGTAAAACTAACCTCGGTCTTGAATAGTGGCGTAAGGGTGGCTGATGCCAAGTTTTCACCTGTTGTAAAATTTGTTGTTCTAAATCAGGTGAGGCTGGCGGAACTTCTGGGCGATGTTGGCATAGAAAATTAATTAGGTCAGGATCATCATTAGGGAGCTGAGTCATAACTGTACTCCTTGATTTTGGAGAAATTGACGCATAGCAGCACGAGCGTGGAATAGGCGTGACTTGACTGTTCCCAAGGGAATATCTAGGATTTGTGCTACCTCTTTTTGAGGTACTTCTTCCAAATCATGCAAAACCAATATCGTGCGATGGTCAAAACTTAGGTTTGCTAGTCCCCGTTGCACAAGGTCTTGATAATGCAGATTCATTAACTCTGGAGCTTCCTGTTGGGTAGGAGTTTTTTGACTCAGAATCTGTAATTGAGTTCGCCTTTTAACATCTGCCTGTCGTTGGTCATAAGCCAAGTTCCAAGCGATTCGGTACAGCCAAGTGGAGAATTTTGCTTTTTGGCGAAACTTGGGCAATCCTTTCCAGGCTTGCAGAAACACTTCCTGCACTACATCATCGAGTGAGGCTGGAGTGCATAGTTTGTAAAGGATTGACCTCACTCTTTGCTGATGGCGTCGGTAAAGTTGACCGTAACTTTGGGTATCACCCCGCAAGCACTGCTGTACTAGATAACTGTCAGATTCGCTTTCAGATTCGCTAATGAATTGATTTGCTTTATTAACCTTGGCTGGCACAACTAACACTTGAGGCGCTCTCCCCTATCCGTTTCGTTGCTTGTATTTATTAGACCGGATGAATGCGAAAAAGGTTCAAATGGGTTAGAAGTTTGGGCATAGGTAACTGGATGCCTAAGAGGGTGTTTGAAAAGTCAGCTGAGGGGTAAAAAAGCTCTCTAGGTATAAACTGTGAATACGTAGAACACAGAACTGAGAGAGCAACATGAGTAAAGCTTACCCCAGCAATCTGACCCGCGCCCAATATGAATTTCTCAGTGAGATGATTCCAGAACCAAAATCTGGTGGTCGCAAGCGTGAAGTCGAGATGTGGGAAGTTCTCAATGGGATCTTCTATATCCTGGTTGAAGGAGTTCGATGGCGAGCGTTACCAGGTGATTTCCCTGTCTGGCAGACCGGAGGCGGAGCGTCTCCGGCTCCGCGGTATATACCTATTTTCGCAATTGGCGCAAAGACGGCACCTGGGTCAAGGTACACGACCATCTGCACGAGTTCACTCGCATTGAGCAGCAGCGTCATGCCAGTCCCTCGGAAGCAATTATCGATAGCCAAAGTGTGAAAAGTGCGGCGATGGTATATGAAGCAGTGGGTTATGATGCAGGCAAAAAAATTAAAGGGCGCAAGCGGTTTATGACTGTTGATACGTTGGGGTTGGTGCTGCGGGTGCTCGTCACTGCTGCCAATGTGCCAGAACGGAATGGCGGCAAACAAGTACTCAAGCGCGTCAAAAGAATGGCTGACAAGGTTTCTCGCTTGACGACTATTTGGACTGATGGCGGCTTTGATGGTCCAGCCTTCATGATGTGGGTAATGGACGTTTGCCGTTGGATTGTGCAGGTAGTGCTACGACCGAAGGAAACTCAGGGGTTCCTGTTGCTCAAAAAACGTTGGGTGGTGGAGCGTACTTTCGGTTGGATCATGGGGTGTCGCCGATTGGTCAGAGACTATGAACTTCTGCCAGAAACATCGGAGACGTTTATTTACCTTGCCATGATCCGGATCATGGTGAGGCGACTGGCATGAAATTTGACCCCGCAAAACTTTTCAAACACCCTCTAAGTTTTCAGACATCTTGTTAGATTAAAACATCAACAGGTTTCAAACATCATTTAAGCAAGGAGAATAAGATGGCTAACACAAATAATCTCACAGTTGTGAGTGGGCAGGCTCCTGCAATCGTCGATCCCCTGACTGGTAGCACTAATCCAAACACTGCTCAGATATTGAAAGTTACTGGTCAAGGAGAAGTCACCGTTCCCACTACTTTAACTGAGGTGCAATTGGGGATTCAAGTAGACGGAAAAACCGCAACCGAAGTTCAACAAGAAACTGCTCAACGTTCAACAGCAGTAGTTGATGTGCTACAAAAGCTTGGGGCGCAAGAACTTCAAACTACATCTATTCAACTAAATCCCGTCTATAGCTATAAAGATAATACTCAAACCCTAACTGGCTTTACAGGACTCAACACACTTCAGTTTGAGTTACCAACGGCTCGAGCTGGGGCAGCAATTGACACAGCTATCCAAGCAGGGGCGAATCTAATACAGAATATAAGCTTCACTGCCTCAGACAAAGCATCGCAGCAAGCACGTTTGCAGGTTCTTAGTGAAGCGGTTAAAGACGCCCAAGCTCAGGCTGGGGCTGTTTTTAGTACCTTGAAGTTAACCCCCGGAAAGATTATTGACATTAATATTAACTCGCCTGACAATCCTAGCCCATCTCCTTTGGTGTTTAATACAAGAATTAACACTGTTGCAAATATTCCTACAACTCCTATAATTGGTAGCCCTCAGACGATAAAAGGTAGTGTTTCTCTAGATATCGGTTATTCTCCAAATTCAGCAGCTACTCTCGCTTCGGCTACTGATAATCTTACAGGTGCGAGTAAGCCGGCTGTTGCAATCGTCGATCCCCTGACTGGTAACACTAATCCAAACACTGCTCAGATATTGAAAGTTACTGGTCAAGGAGAAGTCACCGTTCCCACTACTTTAACTGAGGTGCAATTGGGGATTCAAGTAGACGGAAAAACCGCAACCGAAGTTCAACAAGAAACTGCTCAACGTTCAACAGCAGTAGTTGATGTGCTACAAAAGCTTGGGGCGCAAGAACTTCAAACTACATCTATTCAACTAAATCCCGTCTATAGCTATAAAGATAATACTCAAACCCTAACTGGCTTTACAGGACTCAACACACTTCAGTTTGAGTTACCAACGGCTCGAGCTGGGGCAGCAATTGACACAGCTATCCAAGCAGGGGCGAATCTAATACAGAATATAAGCTTCACTGCCTCAGACAAAGCATCGCAGCAAGCACGTTTGCAGGTTCTTAGTGAAGCGGTTAAAGACGCCCAAGCTCAGGCTGGGGCTGTTTTTAGTACCTTGAAGTTAACCCCCGGAAAGATTATTGACATTAATATTAACTCGGCTGACAATCCTAGCCCATCTCCTCTGGTGTTTAATGCAACAAATAACGCTTTTGCAACAGGTACTAGAACTCCTTTAATTGGTGGCACTCAGACGATAGAAGGTAGTGTTTCTTTAGATATAGCTTATTCTCCAAATCCAGCAGATACTCTCGATCTAGCTCTTAATGGATTGCAGCGATCTGCTTAATCAGGACTTACGCAACTGTCACAAGCCTGACAATTCAGGTCATCTGGAAAACCTCACTTCTATTTCTCTCTTCTAAGACGAGAGAGACTTTGAATTTCCCCCTTAGAGCGTCGGGAAGGGGGTTAGGTGTTTCGTGGTTTTTCCACATAACGTGAAAAGTCAGGTTATCTAGCCTGCTAAGTATCCTGTTATTTAGTTATATAAATGTTATAAGAGCTTTAAAATTTAATAGGTTGTTAGTGTCGATTGGTGCGATAGCGTAACCGCGTCTCCCTTCCCTGACAGCTTGATTCATAGCAAGGCTAATAATTTTCCCCAGGTGCTTAGGACTGGCAGCTATGCTGCTAACGACGGCGGCGTTGCCGCGTCTCCTATCCAGCAAGCGATCGCTTCCATGCCGTATTTATTTGGTTAGACATTTACAATAACCAGTTTGATATTAATAACAGGTAGGACTTACGCACTGTACAAATTTAGCCATAATATATCTAACGGTATTTGTTCGTTTTGGGTGCTTCGCATAACCCTTATTTATTCGCTTATTTGCAATCGCTAGATGCTAAACATAGCTGATTAAATGGCGTGTAGTACTTATGTCCGATGCGTAAGTTCTAATAAAACTGCCTGCTGGGTGACAAGGGTAACACTTTCATCTCGCTACCGTCTTCAGTAATGACTTTTAATGGAAGCGAATCCCGATCCTCTCGTCTAGATAATTGAATTTTTTGAAAACCTTTTTTTGTAGGCTTAACTACCATAAGATATTGATTACCTACCCACTTAATACTTATTACTCTGTACAGCAAAACCCAGACTTCAGCTATCTCTCCAGTGTTAATTTTATGCCTTGATTCACCACATTGCCATACAGGATTATCGCTGTGTGACCAGAAACCCGTAAGATTAGAATAATCAAAAAACGAACTACCACCAAAAGTTGTAAACGAATAAATATTATACCTGAACCATCTTTCATAACGCTCAGGTTTCTTAGTCACATCATCATATCTTGCTTTCATAGACAGCAGAAACTTCATTTGTTCTGCTTTAGTAGGACGCACCCATATTTCGGATGAACTGCAAATTTTAAATGGTACTTCAATCGCTTTACTGTGATTAATGGACTGTGATGAAGCAGGCTGTGAAAAAGTTATGCTGATAAGAGTCTGAGCGCTTATAAATGCTCCTGCTAACAAAAATGTGCCTACTAATTTCAGAAGTTTCATGATTTTGCTTGTTTATTCTTATAAACAGTATTTGTAAGGGAACCCCCTTCAAAAATAGCGGGGTATATACGTGCCATTCTAGCCACAAGATATCATTCAAGGCATAATGTTAGAAAAAAACTTTTAAACCCTGTTTTGTCTCTTAGTTAATAACATCTCACTAGCTTTTCTCAGACGTTAGTACACTTTTTATGCAAATTGTTAAATTATTTTTTTTACATCCAAGTAGGACATTGTTGCAAGATTTATAAAGATGAAAGTTAGCGGAGTGAAGAATATCGGCGCGATCGCTAATAAGATCAAGCAATTCTGACTGTTCAGAGGTCAAATTCCTGTAGGCTGTGGATCACAGGGTCTACAGTCAGTAGACCGAAAAGTTTTCCAGAAGCCTTACTAGTCCTTCATTTTCCCTTTGGAATACAAGGAGCTAAAATCAGCTTCTAATCTACCTTTCAAGCACCTTTCTTCTGGATGCACGCATATAGCGATCGCTAGCCCCGAAAACGATGGACCAAACCCTTATTCCTTCGTCAACTTTCAAAAGTTTTCGGTCTACTGACAAAGGGAAGGCGGATGACCCCATTAAGTACTTTGCGTATCCATTGAAAATCAAGATTTAGGAGTTGTCAAATACCTACGAAAGCCAGTCTCCAGTCTGGATTTATCCCCAATACCTGCACCCTCTTGACAAACGTGCAATTATCTTAACCTCTCACTGATGGGAAGTGAGGGATGAGCAGATATTGGGGGCGGCTGCGAGCTTGGCTATGTTGTCACCTGTCGCTGCTAATGATCTAAATGGCACTCTTGTTAGAATTTAATTTATACACGTTTGACATAGGAATGACACAATATTCAATTAATCTAGTTAAATTCATCACAATTAAGTCAAAAAATTAACTGGCTTAATTACAAAAGTTCAGTAAAGGGAAAAGACTCATGAACAGGATTATTGCAGCAATAGTGGCAATACCCGTGTTGCTTGCCTCCATGCCTAAACAGGTATCAGCACTCTCAGTAGTTAACCCAGATGTTCAAAAGCCACAAGCCGGAACATTAATTGCGAGGCGGATGGAGCATCGGCGGTGGATAGCCGGACATTGGGTAAGAAGAAATCACCACCGCGTATGGGTTAAGGGTCATTACCAGTATTACTAACCATGAGCCTAAGTGAAATTTAGCCATTTTGTACAGTGACTTTTAAAAAGTCACTGTACTGATGCAAGAGTCAAATGTCGGTTAATGATACTTAAACGACATTCACCAAAAAGCAACTACAGTAAAGCATTCAGCCTCAGATTGACCCGCAAGTGCGATCGCGGTCATTGTCTAACCCTTCACTGAAAATTAGCTGTATCTCTGACTGCGTTAGAACTTTGGCGCGTTCGTGCCGATTGATTTTCATCGTCAAATCGTTGTCAAATCGTTGTCAGACTTTAGACCCTGTAACCCATAGCCTACAACGATTTGACAACGATTAATCAGAATTGCTTGACTGAGATTAGTGATCGCATATTCATTAGTAAGTTTTTACAGATGGTTGTTAGTTAACTTAAATTCCCTGCTTCCTTAACAACTTGCTTCAATTCTTCAAATGTGATGCTACCGTTTTTATCACCGTGCATAGCTAGCAGTTCTTGGGGGCTACTGACACCAGTTTCTACTGAGATGACTGCACTTAAGCCAGGGCTTAAAAAAAGCTCGTTAATGGAGACTTTACCGTCTTGATCGGTATCTAAGGTATTAAAAAGAGATTGTAGTTCTTGTTCGGTAGCCATAATTTTTCTATCTGAATCAATTTTTCAATTTACTATCTCAAAATCTTGACAAAGATGCAAGAACAGTTAAGAAAAACTTAATCACTTATTCCTAATCGCTTTTTAAGTTCGACTTTTACTTGTTCGCTTGTGCTTACTACTACACCAGGTTTTTTTCTCATTTCATTTAAAAAATATTGAAACGCTTCCTCATCTTGCGGCTGACTTTTCACGGTAAGTCCTCAAACCAGGAAACAGCGTGGCTTTTTCCACACCTTAATTATCAATAAATTTAAGTTAATGAGAATAGATTAAGTAAAAATTAGGGTTTGAGAAACCCTCAAAATAACCTTTTCCACATGCCGTGAAAAGTCAGGATTGCAGGTCGGGGGATTTATAATTGCAGGTCGCTACATTTAACCGTAGCTTTATTTCATCACTTTTATAAATCAGGACAAAGAGCTTATGGGACTCGTCCTCAACAACGAGCGAGGAACGTCAGTCTCATCGGTGCAATCGCATTACGGGGTGTCGTCGCAACTG
>NZ_JBALCP010000052.1:0-7216 GCF_036919675.1 Nostoc sp. | reverse complement strand
TTGACCACTCTTCATCTGTTAAACTGCTTGAGTACATAAGTAATAAAAAATACTTTTAATCTCCCGGTACACCAGATCCCAAATGGGTTCTATAGCGCTTTTCCTTTGTATGCAATACACTTTGACCTCTCTTTTAAATCTTACTCCCCTTCCCTTGTAGGGAAGCGGTTGGGGGTTAGGTCTGTATTCGACTCAATTGAGAAGCACTATATTACTCAAAATTTTGTCAAGCCCAAATAATTGCATAGATGCAAAGTAATATTATCGTGCTTTGCGACAATGCACCCTACAAGTTAAGGCAAAATTAGCGGCGAAGAAACCAGTTTGTGGAACCTCTTAAGTAAATGCGATCGCACTAAATTTGCATAAGGTACTGACAAAAAAATTTAAACAAAGATGAGTATGTAGGCATCTTGGGAACTATAAAAGTAAATCAAATTAGCACAAATTCCAGTTTCCAGCAATGAAGACTCACTATCCCAGTAAAGGTAAAGCGTTTCCATTACAGATTGTTCTTGTTGTTCCCTTCGTTATCCAAATTTTTGCAGCAGTCAGTTTAGTGGGTTATTTGTCCTTTAAAAATGGACAAAGAGCAGTTAACGACCTAGCAGAACAGTTGATAGATCGTACCACTGATGTAGTGGATGAACACCTTAAGTCTTATCTTTCCATACCGCAAACCCTTAATCAAATCAACGCAGATGCCATTGGGAGGGGAATTTTAGATGTGCGCGATCGCAAAACCCTTGGCAAGTATTTCTGGGATCAGATGCAGGCTTATGACTTGACTTATATTGGTATTGGACTAACAACGGGTGAGGGGATGGGAGCCGCTCGTTATGATGGCAAGACAATCACGATTGATGATTGGACTGCCAAGCTTCCCAATAATACTTCCACCTATGCCACAGATAATCAAGGTAATCGAACTCAGGTCAGTGCTCGATGGAATTGGGACAATTTCAGTGAATCTTGGTATACCCAATCCATCGCTGCTGGTAAACCTATTTGGGGAAAGATTGTAACTGCAAATCTTCCAACGGGCCCCTACATCACCGCCTCTGCCAGTCGTCCGATCTATGATTCGCAAAATCGCTTACTAGGAATGATTGCAACGGATATTCACCTGCTCAAACTCAGCGATTTTTTACGCAGTTTAAATATTAGTAAGTCTGGGCAGGTGTTCCTTTTAGAGCGGGATGGCACATTAATCGCCAGTTCTGGTACAGAGAAGCCTTTTGTCCTCGTCAATCAAGAGATCCGGCGATTGCGGGCGATCGACAGTTCTGACCCAATTATACAGAACATTGCCAAACACCTCCAAACCTCCGGGTTTGGGTCTATCACCAAAGACACAGATTTTCAACTTGACATACAAGGAAAACGGCATTTTGTCGATGTCCTACCTTGGCGTGACAAGTATGGCTTGAATTGGCTGATGGTAGTGACTGTGCCAGAAAACACATTTATGGAGCAAATTAACGCCAACACGCGCACTACGATCGCACTTTGTTTTGGTGCATTGGTCTTTGCCTCGGTGATGGGCGTGTTTACCTCCCATTGGATTGTCCGCCCGATTCTGCGCCTAAATTGTGCAAGTGAGGCAATGGCATCTGGCAATTTAGATCAGAGAGTAGAAACTAGCGTTGTTCGAGAACTTAATACCCTTTCCAACTCTTTCAACCACATGGCAGGACAACTGCACGAATCGTTTACTGCCTTAGAAAAAAGCAAGGAAGAATTAGAAGACCGGGTAGAAGATCGCACCACTGAACTCAAAAATGCATTAGGGGAATTGCAGCGCACTCAAGCTCAAGTTATTCAAAGTGAAAAAATGTCTAGTCTGGGACAACTAGTTGCTGGAGTCGCACACGAAATTAATAATCCAGTCAACTTTATTCATGGCAACCTTGTCTATGTGCAGGAATATACCCAGGATTTATTAGCATTTGTGCAGTTGTATCAGCAGTATGATTCCAACCCTGCCCCTGAAATTCAAACTGCTGCTGAAGACATGGATCTGGAGTTTTTGCAGGAAGACTTGCCAAAAATGTTGTCTTCCATGAAAGTGGGCACCGATCGCATTCGCCAAATTGTCCTGTCGCTGCGAAACTTCTCCCGCATCGACGAAGCAGAATTCAAAAGCGTTGATATTCATGAGGGCATTGACAGTACCTTGATGATTTTGCAACATCGCCTGAAAGCTAAACCAGAACAACCGGAAATTGAGGTGATCAAAGACTACGGCACTGTACCCCTAGTAGAATGCTATGCCGGACAACTCAACCAGGTGTTTATGAATATTTTAGTGAATGCCATTGATGCGTTAGAAGAAAATAATGCCAAGCTTACCTATGAGAATATCAAGGACAATCCCAGTCGAATTAAGATTCGCACATCGGTAGTTAATTCAACGTGGTTAGAAGTAGCGATCGCTGATAACGGAGTCGGTATTTCCAAAGAATTTCAGCAACGAATATTCGATCCCTTTTTCACTACCAAACCCATAGGTAAAGGAACCGGAATGGGTATGTCAATCAGCTACCAAATTGTTACGGAAAAACATGGCGGTAAACTGGAGTGCTTCTCAACCTTTGGAGAAGGAACTGAGTTTATCATTCAGGTTCCTCTACAGCTAAAAGTTCATGGAGTGGTTTAACTTAATACTAGTACCACAAGACAAAAGTCAAAATCATTCGTAATTTCTAATTCGTAATTCGTAATTATTACCCCACACCTGAACGCTTACGCGTCCCGTAGGGAAGGTGGGGGTTTGAATAATGATAACTGTTTATTTATTTTCATTAATAAATTAAGGGGCTTGGGCCTTAAGGAATTAATTATTAATTATGAATTAATAATTACGAATTATTCAGTCCACTTGTCTAAGTTTTGTTACGTAATACAATATTTATATATTAACATATTATACGACTTAATAGATAGTTAAAACCAGTAGTCCTATTTGTTAAGGAACCTATGCAGATAAATCAGGTGATTGAAACTTACGATCAAGGCGCAGTGGATTATGACGCAATTATGAAGCGTTACTGGCATATCGAGCGCGAACCTCTAATCGCTTCTTTGCAGCTGAAGCCAGGACAAACCGTACTAGATGCTGCGGTAGGAACAGGTCTTAATCTTTCAGCCTACCCTGAAGGCGTGCATGTCGTCGGTGTTGATCTTTCTCATAAGATGATGGATGAAGCACGTAAAAAGCGTGTATCCGCAGACATCACCTTCAAGGTATCGAATCTTTGCAATCTTGATTTTCCTGATAATAGCTTTGATGCAGCAGCGTCGGGATTCACCCTCTGTGTCGTTGATGATCCAGTTCTTGCTCTTAAGGAAATGCTACGAGTTACCAAGCCTGGTGCATTTATTGCCATTCTCGATTACTGCAAATCGCAAGATCCAGAGATTCAGAAATGGCAAGAGTTAATAGCTGATTCAACTTCACAGCTAGGCTTCCCGACTGGCAAAATCAAATGGGATGCATTGATGGATTATGACGAATTGATTTACAACAGTAAGCTGACCATTGAAGTGCTTGTGGACGATCGCACAGAAAGCCCAAATCCGTTTTCATGTGGTTGTCAATTACTGCTTAAAAACTCAAAAGGTTAAAGCTAACTGTAGGGGCGCAAGGCCTTGCGCCCCTACGATGGATGTTTTTTTAACTGGAAGTCCCTAAAGTCGTCTCTACAATCCGCTACGCGAACAAAATCAGCACTGAAGTCCTGACTACGAACATTTTTGGAGAAAGGTTGATTAGCCTGAAATCAGATCACAAGTTATTTTGAAACAGTTCTAGAACATGCTTCCAAGCATCAGGAGCAGCTTCGGGATTGTAACTTGGGTTCTGCTCTAAGAATGGGTACTTATCTTTGAAGAATCCGGCGAAGAATCCGTGTCCGGCATCGTATCGGAATACACGATGATTTATATTACGTTTCTTTAATTCTGCCTCAATTTGTTTGTTTTCCTCTTGTGAAACTAACGCATCTCTTGTACCAAAAAATGCATAAATAGTACCTTTAATTTCCGAGGTACGATTAATGGTTGGAGTGTCTTCACCATAACTAGCAGTGGTAATCCCACCACCGTAGAAGGAAGCTGTTGCTTTGATATCGGGTAAAGTTGCAGCCATGTAAGCAACATGACCACCAAAACAGAAACCAATAGCCCCGATCGCATCATCTTTGACATTGGGTAAAGTTTTTAGGTAAGCGATGTCTACGACGGGCTACGCCTACGCAGCTTGAATATCGCTGAATATCTCTTGATACTTTACTTGTTGATAGTATTGCAAGCCAAGCCGATATGATTCTGGGCTATAGCCAGCATCTTCTGGGCTAAAGTCAGCCTCAAAATCGGGAGCAATACGTTGATACAGCGCAGGTGCTATTGCTACATAACCTTGTTTAGCTATTAGTTCAGTGATATCTCGAATATTACTGTTGATTCCAAAAATTTCTGGAAAAACTATAACTGCACAAAAGGGAACCTTTTGTGCTGGTTGAGCTAAATAAGCATCGATTTCTAAGCCATTGTTAGGTACTTTGACTTTTGTGGTGTTAATTTCGATGTTTGTCGTTTCTACCATCTTTGTTTCGGCTGATTTTATACCAACTCATCTATTCTGACTGTTTTTCGACACAGATGAGTGATGTCTACGACGGGCAAGAACACCAGGAGTATTGCTCTACTCAATGAATGGAAATCGCTTACCCTTAAGTATGACTTTGCTACTGTGAACAGGTCAGATGAATTTCTAACTTTTGAATAGATGGTATTTCAAACTTCTGGATGATGCTAAGGGTTTTTGATTTGTGCGACCTTACATAAAGTAAGCATAAACACTCAATATTAAGAAGCACAAGAAAAAACAATGCCTGATGAATCATTTAGAACAAATGTTCCAGAAATTGACCCAACGGAGATTGAAGATTCTCGATCTGTAATCCCCGACGAACATCGTTCGTTTCTAGAAAAAGTCCAGGTCAAAGCCGGATTTGCAGACCCCTATGACGCCAGAGACTTTTCCGAAGTTGTATTTCGCGTTATGCGCGACTTAATGACCACGGACACAATTGATCGCGTCGAGGCAGAACTGCATACAGAGGCTATACCTACTGATGAGAAAGCACTCCAGTTTGAAGTAGCTGACCTCTGGAAAGACACCAATCCCATTGTGAAATTTTTAAGTCGAATCCGTCAACCTTTAACAGGCCCGGCTCCCCTTGGAATTGATTCCAATCTATTTATCAGGCGGGTTGCTAATGAAGGAGGACTCCCAGGAACAGTCGAGGTAGAGCAGGCAATTAAAGCGGTGTTTTCTGCCACCAAAGACCAACTTTCCCAAGAGCGGATTCAGGAAATTGCTGGCTTGCTTCCTGACCGGATCAGTGAGCTTTGGGAGCAAGCTTAATTAAAAGACTAGAAAAAGTCAAGTCTGTTTGTGAGTAATTATCACAAACAGGCTTTCTCTATAATAGGTTTACTAATTCACAACCATTAATGTAGAAAAAAGCGATGTCTACGATGAACTACGCTTATGTCCAAACTCTTCAAGGGCAGATTGTAAATAGATAACTTCTAACACTTCAATAGATGTTAGGGTCTTTTGTCGCAAGGTGGAACGCATCAGATCAATCATCGCAGTATGATATCACCTCATAATCAAATGTGTGACAAAATAGTTTTGTTGCCCTACAGCCAATGCAATCGGCTACGACCTATGATTTCTACCAATTATGCCTTATAGTCAGTTTACAACTATCAGTAAAGTTAAAGAAGCTTTCGGGTTAAAAACACAGGAAGGTGGGCGATTTATTCCTGCCACTGAACCAATTGAAGCATCTGCTACACTGACGGCATATCTTGAAGAAAGTCTGCCACTTGCTTCTTCAGCTAGTGAAAAAGCCCGTTCTGAAGGAATTATTTACCCAGTATTATTAGAAGTTAGACGGATATTAAATCGCCAAATTAGCTTATTCTCTGGGGAAGATTTTACAGTTGATGAGGCAGTTGGACTTAATGGAATGTGTGATTTCCTTTTGAGTCATTCGCCAGAAGTGCTAGAAATTGAAGCACCATGCATTGTGATTTTGTCAGCAAAAAAAGCTGATTTAAGAACAGGGTTTGGACAATGTATTGCAGAAATGGTTGCAGCACAAAGATTCAACGCCGCCAAAAATCGTCCAGTTGCCGTAATCTATGGTTCTATTAGCAGTGGTACACAATGGCGATTCCTAAAGCTGGAAGATAATATAGTCACCATCGATTTGATGGATTATCCTCTCCCACCCGTGGAACAAATTCTCGGCTTTTTAGTTTGGATGGTTCAAAACAGTTGATAGCTTCAAAGTTACCGAACCCGAAGGGTATCGCGCAGTATCTCGTTGGTGCAGCCTCTGGTAGAGAAGAAAAGCGGCTTGTAGTAAACCCTCACTCTTCTCCTCACCTTAAACAAAGCGTATAGGCTACTTGTGTTGAGCCAAATCAATGTTTATTCAGACAATCACTCTGCAAGCTTGATCATTTGGTTAACTACCGCGCGTGCTTTCCGTCGATAATCTGACTTGCGTGTTCCACCAGCCATCCCATACTCATCACTATTTTTGCCATAGCGAGATGCAACACTCAGCAGCATCTGCTCAGAATAAGTATTCAACCCACGTTCTGCTTCTTCTAATGCATTCTGCGTCTTATCCATAATTGTTCGTGTTTGATTATGGGCAGCTAGCTTCTCTCGTAGCTCATGAATCATGGTATTATAAGTAGCTATTGACAACCCATTGCCAAAGTCTAAGTCAGCGTTAATCGTCTGTAATCCTTCAATGCGTCGTTCTGCTTTAGTCAGTGCAAACGAGTTTCGTCTCCGTTGCGTCATAAAGTTTTCCTTTTTGGATTAATTTAATATAGAGAACTCTAATAGTGTTTTACACTGAATTCTTTATATACCATAAAATACGCAATTAGCGGATGCACCAGCCTGAGTGAAGCTACAGAACTTTTAAAGATGGTACACAAGATAAATGCAGGTATATTTGCTGAAATTTGTTGAGATTAATAAATTTAGAAGTTCAAAACTCGATTTTGGAGTTCAAAACTCGATTTAGAAGTTCAAAACTCGATTTAGAAGTTCAAAACTCGATTTAGAAGTTCAAAACTCGATTTAGAAGTTCAAAACTCGATTTAGAAGTTCAAAACT
>NZ_JBALCP010000051.1:0-18887 GCF_036919675.1 Nostoc sp. | reverse complement strand
CCATACCCCATACCCCATACCCCATACCCCATACCCCATACCCCATACCCCATACCCCATACCCCATACCCCATACCCCATACCCCATACCCCATGCCCAATGCCCAATACTTCTCTACGAGAGGCTGCGCCAACGACGCCGACTCCATCGAGCGTTCGCGTAGCGTCTCGTAGAGAAGCCGAGATGCTCAGTACAAGTGCCCAATGCCCAATAACTAATAACTAATGACTAAAATAATTTGGCAACAGGGTGAATTAATTGAAGTGACGATCGCTAACCTGAGTGATACGGGCGATGGTGTGGGACGCGCTGATGAGCGTGTTGTGTTTGTCCCAGATACTGTACCAGGCGATCGCGCCATTGTCCGCTTAGTACACGTTAAACCCAAATTCGCCCACGGGAAGCTCCAGCAGCTATTGTCACCATCTCCCCACCGGATTCGACCTAGTTGTATTGTGGCGGATAAGTGCGGTGGTTGCCAGTGGCAGCAGATTAATTATGATTACCAGCTAGCAGCCAAGCAAAATCAAGTTATCCAAGCTTTGGAACGCATTGGCGGTTTTGTCCAACCACCGGTAGATCCAGTACTTGCCGCCCCTTCTGCTTTAAACTACCGGAATAAATCTACATATCCTCTGGGCACATCGGCAACAGGACAGGTACAAGCTGGTTACTACCAAAAAGGTAGTCACCAATTAATTAATTTAAATCAATGTCCAGTCCAAGACGCGCGATTAAATCCCTTACTTGCCGAAGTTAAGCAGGATATCCAACAACGGGGTTGGCAAATTTATGACGAACAGCGCCACCTTGGACAAATTCGCCATCTCGGTTTACGCATTGGCCGACACACAGGAGAAATGTTGCTGACTTTGGTAGTGAAGAACTGGAATTTATCAGGAATTGAAACCCAAGCCCAGGAATGGTTAAAGCGCTATCCCCAGTTAGTCGGAGTGTCGCTCAATCGCAATGGCGATCGCACAAATGCTATCTTTGGATCAGAAACCCGTTGCATCGCTGGAGTCCCACACCTGCGTGAAAATTTTGCTGGATTGGAATTTAAAGTGCGCCCAGATACATTTTTCCAAGTTTATACAGAAACAGCAGAGGCACTATTGCAGGTAATTCAATCAGAACTCAATCTTCAAGGGCATGAGTTGCTAGTTGATGCCTACTGTGGTATTGGGACTTTAACTTTACCCCTCGCCAAAAAAGTCCGTATTGCTACAGGATTAGAAGTGCAACCAGCAGCAGTGGAACAAGCTATTTTGAATGCCCAGCGTAACGGAATTGATAATGTGACATTCCAAGTCGGGGCGGTAGAGAAATTGCTGCCAAAAATGGGCACAATACCAGAAGTAATAATACTCGATCCGCCACGTAAGGGGTGCGATCGGGCTGTCATCGACGCTTTACGGCAACTGAAACCATCTCGGATCGTTTACGTCAGCTGTAAAGTAGCCACCCTCGCCCGCGACCTGAAATTACTTTGTCAAGATGGGCAATATACTATCACACGGGTACAACCTGCTGATTTTTTTCCTCAAACGGCTCATGTTGAAGCTGCCGCCTTTCTTGCGCTATCAAATTTGTACAAGGATAGTAATTCCTTTACAAAAACTGAAATTTGAAATTTTTAGTCTAGTGCATACTAAAGATGCTAAAATTGAATTAAGCTAAAAATAGAAATTCATTTTGTTTAAATAAATTCAAGTTGCATAGCCTCTTAAAAATATGAATTGGATTGTGTAAATTACAAATCGGCAATTAATTAGAGTATGCCAATACTCTGTCAAATTACTAGCATCTTTTTAAGTTGCTTAATTCATTATCAAAACTATTCCAGCCGTTTTATATCTAAACAATCCCAACTCATACTATAGAGCTAATGCTCCCTAGCATTTTCAAAATTTAGTTTTAAAGACGCAAGTTTGAAGGCAGCATGACCACCTCAAGTTTTATCAGGGTGCCTGTAATAGCAAACTGATGTCTAGCTAACTGAAAGCTATGGGGTTTCTCTTGTGATTACTATTTCACTCCGTCCAGTTGGACGTTATTGGGGCACTATTAGTTTTGCCTCAACCCTCTACCTTTGTCCAATATTAGATTTACTGTTGGCAGAAATCCCAGCAAAATTACAAGCAGAACTGCGGCTAGGACTTCAAGAAGCCTTAGTAAACGCAGCTAAACATGGCAATAATCTTGATCCAAGTAAAACAGTTGTAGTCCGTTTTTCCTTAATAGATAATCAATATTGGTGGATAATATCAGACCAGGGTAGCGGCTTTACTCCTTCATCTACTAGTGATGAGGAGCCAACAGACTATTTACCACCAGATGAATCAGAAAGTGGTCGTGGTTTATGTCTTCTGCATCAAATTTTTGATCAGGTAGAGTGGAACCGCAAAGGCACAGAATTGAGGCTTTGTAAACAAATGGAAAATCGTCCCCGTTTATCTCTGCGACGGTAGCTTATTTAGAAGTTAGGAGTTAGGAGTTAAGAGTTAAAAATTTCAAACTTTTAACTCCTGACTCCTAATTTTTAAGTTTTTCCGTGAGTTTGACAGGGAGGCGCAGAAATAGAGCGATCTAACCAACCAACTGCTTGTTCTAATCTGGCTTGAGCTTCTTGTGGCTGATTCTTTAAAAGATACACAATAGCTGCTGCCACTTGTTCATTAGCGCGGGAATTGCGGTTAGACTTGAGGCGATGCCAATCGTTAGGGGAGATGCTCAGTCTTTCCATCAAGGCTTGAGCTAGTTCCAGAGTACTAAGTTCATTCAGTTGACTAGTTTGAGGCAGCTGGGTAGATTGGGACATAATCTATTGGCACATTTGCATTTACTTCTACTGTACTACTTGTAAATGAAGCCGTCTAAACAATCACAGCCATCAGGGGAAAATCCACAACCAGACTTTGAACAAGAATTGGAGGAAGTAGAGCGATCGCTCCTATCCTTAAAAGAGCGTTATGATCAAGTGCAACGCGATCGCCAACAACAGGCACAATGGCAACAGCGCCGCGATCAACTGAAGCACAATAAATCTCAGACACCAGAAATCAAAGCAGAGTTACGGCAAATTCAACAGCAGTTGGAAATCCTAGAACTAAACTTAGAAAGCCAGTTATTTTCTTGGCGTAGCCTCAAAAAACCTTTCTGGCAAGTCGTCCGCTTTGGTGGAATGGGCGTTATCATAGGCTGGATATTAAAGTCTTATGCTGGATAAATATGGTAAATCGACGGATTGCAGAAATATTGCGAAGTGGTCAACCTGATGAGTCTCTCCAAATTCAAGGCTGGGTGCGGACGAAACGCGAGTCCAAAGGGTTTGCTTTTATTGAAGTCAATGACGGCTCATCACTAGCTAATTTGCAAGTCGTCATTAATCAGGATTTGCCAGATTATGAAGCTATATTAAAAAAATTGAATACAGGTGCTGCTGTTGAGGCGACAGGGGTACTAGTGGCTTCTCTTGGTAAAGGACAACGGATTGAGTTGAAAGCCGAGACAGTAAAAGTTTACGGAGAAGCTGATCCCGATACATATCCCCTGCAAAAGAAACGCCATTCCTTTGAGTTTCTGCGAACCATTGGACATTTGCGATCGCGGACTAATTCTTTTGGTGCAGTTTTCCGCGTCAGAAATGCTTGTTCTACAGCAATTCACCAATTTTTCCACGAAAGAGGCTTTTTGTGGGTACACACACCGATCATTACTGCTAGCGATTGCGAAGGAGCGGGTGAACTGTTTAGCGTTACCAGTTTGGATTTAAAGAATATTCCCCGCACAGAAAACCAAGCAGTAGATTACAGCCAAGACTTTTTTGCTAAACCCACATATTTAACAGTTAGCGGCCAGTTGGAAGCGGAAGTTATGGCGATGGCGTTTTCTAACGTCTACACCTTTGGCCCTACCTTCCGTGCAGAAAATTCCAACACCTCCCGCCACCTAGCAGAATTTTGGATGGTTGAGCCAGAAATGGCTTTTTGTGACCTAGAAGGCGATATGGATTTAGCTGAGGCGTTTCTCAAACACATTTTTAAATATGTGTTGGAAACTTGCCCAGAAGATATGGAATTTTTTAATGAACGCATTGATAAATCTGTGTTGGTAACAGCCGAAAATATTATTAATAATCAGTTTGAACGCTTAACTTATACAGAAGCCATCAAACTTTTAGAAAAAGCTGATGTTAAATTTGAATATCCTGTGAGTTGGGGTTTAGATTTGCAATCAGAACACGAACGCTACTTGGCTGAACAATTATTTAAAAAGCCTGCGATCGTTACAGATTATCCAGCGCAAATCAAAGCTTTTTATATGCGCTTGAACGACGATGAAAAAACCGTCCGCGCAATGGATATTCTTGCACCCAAAATTGGCGAGATTGTTGGCGGTTCCCAGCGTGAAGAACGTTTAGAAGTTCTAGAACGCCGCGTATTAGCGCAAGGATTAAACCCAGAAGATTTGTGGTGGTATCTTGATTTGCGTCGTTACGGCACTGTTCCTCATGCGGGTTTTGGGTTGGGTTTTGAACGACTCGTGCAGTTTATGACGGGGATGGGAAATATCCGCGATGTGATTCCGTTCCCGCGTGCACCGCAAAGTGCTGAGTTTTAGTTTGAGAATTTAAAACCCAGGCGATTAGAAATCGCGTCTACACAAACCAAGTCCGTCTGTGCGGAGTAATAAAAACTTTTAAACCCGCGATCGCGGGTTTTTCTTGTATAATCGCGTATTTTCTAAAGCTATTAGTTAAAATCAGGATTTTTGAATCTCCTCTTGTAAAACTTGAATTTGCTCAATAGGTAATTCAGTAACTTGAGCAATTTGTTCTAAACTCATTCCAATTCGTAGCAAATTTAAAGCCAGCTTTCTTGTTGTTTCTGCTTTACCTTCTGCTTTACCTTTGGCTTCGCCTTCTTCTAGGATTTCTTGATAAATGACTGATTCGCGCATAATCTCACTCCTTAAAATCTTCCTAATTACATCTTTCTTTAATACCAGACCTGCTAGAATGCCACTCGCAGCAGCTATATTTCTTTGTAGCTGGCGATCGCTAATTGCTTCAACTGCTTTAGCTACTTGGGTTAATACCATCGTAGGATCGTTTGTTTGAACTTAGCACGGCAAAGGGTAATAAACCTGGAATACTCATAAACCTGTCTGTAGGTTGTTTCCACAGGCGTATTACCTCAAACTTATGGTAAGTGTTGTTTAACCTAAAATTGTTTTCACTTACTAATACTGAGCGTGTTTTTCGTAAATAAATTACTATTTGGCGCATTGCTTTGTTAGGAAAGCGGCGATAAACCCTAACCCGATAATCTAACATCCGAAACGGGATATCTTCATCAGCGTCGGTTTGAAATTCGGTATGTAGAACTAAATCATCAGATTGCAATAAAATTAATGAATCGGCACGAATTGGTTCAGATGATAATTCAGTAGGGCTAAGTTCTGTTAATTTAATGGGTGAACCTAGTAACCAAGTTGCTAAGTCATCTTTGAAGTTTTCGGCAATGAATTTACAGATATTGTCATACATGGCAGCCTGAAAGTGAGGGTATCAGGTATTTTTGATAAAAATTAAGTTTGTTGCCGTTGGGTTTTCTTGCGTCAACACAACATAATATTACTACAACACTCTTTTAAATACCACCTAATTACCAAGTACTTCTTGTCTACGCTGCTCCTGTTCCTGCTCATCAACTCTTTGACGTACTTCCAAATATTTTTTTAAGGCTGCATTAGACTCACCCATTATTACTGATCTCAATTCACGAGCCTCATCGCCATCTCCTAAAAGTGAAATCACTTCTCTTCTTTGTGTTTTTTCAAGTGTAAGGAACCACTTTATAAAAGCTTTTAAAATTTCTTCTCGTGAACCAGATACCTCATCATGGGCAAGAACACAAGAAGGACAAACGTTAACTTTATAACTTGTATACCAGTTTTGTATAGTGTTTCTAAAGAAACCTCCACTACCAATTATAGACCCTGTTAGGGAGCATTCTTGACTCGATACATCTTGATTAGCAATACAGTCTAAAATGGAAGTTTTATCAGAACTACCAAATACAGTTGCTAAAGATGCAACAACAACAGAACCAGGATATCCAGGCAGTATTTCTCCTGTTGAATCAAGCCAAGGATATTTAGTCAAAAGTAAGGAGTAATGATATCGATAATAAATGCAATGTCTGATTGCTTGTTCTTGGTTATAGGAATTTTTAATATATTCATTAATAACATCTGTATTATTAAATCCCATTCGCTTGTAATAGTTAAAAGAAAGTATATCTTCTTGGCAGCTTTTCGCTACCTGAGCTAGCCTATTCATATTTAATTGTGCATCACCTCTCATTGGTGTTAAGAACAAAGTCGAGCTAGTTAATACCAAAGTTATTAAGCTTTTAAGTGTAAACTTTATCATTGATTTTTCTCTCTTATTACTTGTTCTAATTCATCAGAAGTTTTAGGTATGGGATATGTAGATTCCCAAGGATTAGGGATATTAACCCCAGCATTATTTGTGTTTACTGTACTTTCTGGTTCTTTGGTTAAAACTTGTTGTTTAGGTGTTAATTGCCGTGTATTTGAGGTGATTACAGTTATTTTTGGTTGCTGCTTAATTTGCAAGTAAACCTGTTTAGCCTTTTCAAGTTCAATTTTTGTTTGTCGGTCTTTATCGGCTTGTTGCCTTTTTTCTGCTACTAAAGTATTTTGACGTTCCCTTTCTCTTATATCAGCTTTTAACTGCTCTCTTCTTTCCCTCAAGGTTTTGTCAGATGTAGGCAAAGTTATTAGAGGACTTATTGTGGGTTTAAGTTGATGTTCCCTTTCTTTTATATCAGCTTTTAACTGCTCTCTTCTTTCCCTCAAGGTTTTGTCAGATGTAGGCAAAGTTAGAGGGCTTCTTGTGGGTTGAGGTTGAGCATTTGTTGGGGTTTCATCAACTTTTGTAACTGGTGAAGGAACTGAACTAGGAATAGTCACTGGAATATTTTCTTGAGGAGAAACAGAAACCGGGTTTTTACTGTTTGGTAGGTTAAGAGCAGCAGTAACAACAGCAAAATATCCCACTCCTAAGCCGATGAAAATTTGCCAATTTTTTTTACTTGTCTGAGTTTGTTTAGAAGCAGCATTGAGTGATTTGACTCCACCAAGCGATATAGTAGCGACAGAACTAGATGACGCAGCAGATTTAGACCCATTGCTTGATTGAATTGTCGTTTGTTGCCATAGTATTTTAGGCATTTGTAACGCTTTTTCTATTTCGTTCAATTTCTGCAAAATTACTTGCGTATTTTGAGGACGATGATTTGCAGTAGGAGCCATCAAATGGTCGATTAAATCTGCCAAAAGGGGAAAAAGATTAAGTGCATATTTTCGCCAGTTCAACTGGTTAGTTAGAGGGTCATAAATTTCTTTATCCTGGGGTTCCTTACCTGTGAGCAGAAAAATAAAAGTCCGTCCCAATGCAAAAAAGTCTGACTGCTGTACTGAATAACCGTTTTGTTGCTCTGGCGGTGAATAGCCCTGTGAAATAATTCTGGTGTGTGAATTTCCCGCCAAAATGGTTGTCGTGATTTGCCGAACTGCACCAAAATCAATTAAGACAAGCTGCCCATTTGGTCGCAGCATGATATTTTGAGGTTTAATATCACGGTGAAAATATTGATGAGCGTGTACTAAAGCGAGAATTTCTACAAGTTGTTTGAGCCAATTGAGAGCTTGAACTTCAGAAAGACGTTGATAATTACGAAATTCCATCCATTGCTCTAAATTTACGCCTTCAATTTTCTCCATTGCTAAACAGTGCAATGGTACAGAGCTATTTTTGGGTAAAAGAGTAAAATAACCATCTGGTTCTACCTTGGGAATACCCGCACTGTTTAGCTGACTCAAAACCTTTGCTTCCTGCTGAAACAGTTCAATAGCTTTGGGGTTCTTATCAGTTAGCACCTTTAAAACTTTAGTTTTTCCATACTCGTCAACTTCAAAAGTGTTACCAAAGCCACCTTGTCCTAGTTGTTTGATTACCCGATAGCGAGCTTGCAACAGTATTTCTGACCCACAGTTACGGCAAATAAGGTTGCTTGCATTCACTGAGTCAATAGGTTTTGGACAATGGGGATTTATACAATAGGTCATTACACTGAAGTAAATATCCTAAAAAATTGACTTTTATTGATATCTAAACAGAGGGCTAAATCTATAAGGTTCTAGTAATAGAGTTCCCTAAAACTCTGAAAAAGTAACGTATAATATTTAGAACACATAGCTGCAATAATATTTATTTTATACAAAATAAATTAGGGGTACAACAATTGTTGTACCCCTACAGATTGGTTATATTCAATCTAATGAAAAACCACTATAAAATAATAATCAACCTCGTAACTACCTGATTATGAGCAAGTCTTCACATTAACTACATCTAGATTAATGGTTTGCAAAGGCAAATACTTTCTTGCTTGCTTGCGTGGGATAAGTAAAGCTAATGTTAAAAGAAATCATGCAAAGCAAAACCCTCATCCAAGAAGTCAAGTAGGAAGCTAGAATGGCAATTCCGAATAAATAAGTAAAATCTAATACTGGTATTTTAGATAATAGACGCACCCAAACTTGTATCCAGATTCGTATTCCTAAAGACTTGCATGAGGAACCAGTCATTTCACGACTGGTTTCTCACTATGGGGTCACAATAATTATTGCTGATGCTCAGGTAAGCACAAACGTGCCACAACATAGTTGCTTCCATCTACAACTGCGAGGTACTGTTTCCCAGATTGAAAGCGCCTTAACTTACCTGGATGAGCTGGATTTAGAAGTTTTGCACCAATCCAGTCCTGAAGAAAATGGGTGGTAATCGATTTTGATTTCGGATTTTGGATTTTAGATTGATAATCCAAAATCCAAAACCTAAAATCTAAAATCGGCTATGCCATTTGATTTTCAATCGCCCACCGCGCTAATTCAGTGCGGTTGTGTAGATTGGTTTTACCCAACATATTGGACACATGGCTTTCAACTGTACGCTGACTAACATTGAGTTCTTCAGCAATTTCCCGGTTAGCTAAACCCCTAGCGACAAACTGGACTACTTTCAGTTCGGTTGGGGTTAACTGCACATCGAAGGGAACCTGGATGCGGGAACTGTTTTCGCCTCCTTTTGCTTGGTGTTCTTTCCAACGGATAGTTTGTTTCAGCGAGGATTCAACTTGTGCTACGAGTTCTTCTGGTTCAAAGGGTTTGACCATATAAACATCAGCACCTTTATTTAAACCCTTAACTCGGTCTGCACTTTGTCCCTTAGCTGAAAGGAAAAGAACCGGAATCCAGCTGGTGCGTTCGTTTTGCCGGACTTGTTCCACAAAAGTATATCCGTCCATTTCCGGCATCATCACGTCGCAGATAATCATGTCTGGAACATCTTGCTCTAAAATTTCCAGAGCTTCACGTCCATTTTCGGCGGTGATGACTTCGTATCCCCGGAATTCCAAGTAATCCTTCACCAGCAAGATGAGGTTAGGGTCATCATCAATCAATAGAAGTCGTTTGTGATCTTTCATGCTGGGCTCTTTCATAGCAGTGGCACTTGTCGCGCTTCGGTCCATCAAAGTCTTGAATATTTATCCTCTATGGTGGGTTCTTCGAGATGTGTCCTTTTTCCTACTTAACTTGCCTTTGCTGTCTCGAAGTCTCAAAAATGCCGAGCACTTTCAATAGACTAGTAGCTCGATAGCAAAAGTCCAGCAAGGATACGTATAGCAGTAGTATCTATAATGCGCTATTATATATCGCTTTGAAAGGGGCGGGGTAAAAAACACTGATTAAATAATAATCTTTCTGACTCACAAGTAAGTATTGGCTTAAAGATGACCCTACCTCAAAACGAAGCCGCACTTTCTTAAAGCTTACTGCCATAACATATCCTTCGGTTGTTAAGCCTCTATGAGGTGTTCACAAGAAACTAGGGAAGTTTCTGGCAAAGGATGGGTTGAAAATGCATATTTTTCTACCACCTTATTGCCTATTAAGTGTTCTCGGATGAGCCGCAGGGTAACTTCCAGGTTTGCTTGGCGATACCAGGCCCCATCAGGGTAAACCACCATTATGAGTCCAGAACAACAAACGCGCAAGCAGTTGGCTTTAGTTTTAAAGACGCAAATGGGATGACTTTGTTGCGGCTGATCAAGTTTTAACTCTTTAAGTCGCTTTTTTCAGTATTCCCAGGATTCCAGACTAGCTCGTTTTGAGCAGCAGTTAGCAATTGTCTGGCCAGCGCAAATAAAAATGTGTCGCTGAATTTTTGCAAGTCCTAAAGTTTCTACACAATTACTCAGGGCTTGATGTTCAACAGACTTAGTGGTTTTGGGGATTTGATGGTTAGACTGGATCACTGTATTGTTACTCATCGAGCGGCTCCCTGATTACAGTTCTATAACAATTTCCAAGCTTTGCAAATAAAGTTGACCAGATAAAAATATTCGTAACTTACGGAACGGAAGCTAAAAACTAGAAACAATTAAGCATTTATACTTAAGTACCCTGCTCCTCTTCTAGTTCGGGAACCCGTACTCAAGCAATTCTTGCCATTGGACGCCACTTTTCGGTAGATTAGCACTCAGGAGTTGAGAGTGCTAAACTCTGGAGGAAATAATATGGCAGCTTTATCTTTAAGCGTTTCTACAGTTAAACCTTTGAGCGATCGCGTTTTCGTAAAAGTGAACGCCTCTGAGGAAAAGACCGCAGGTGGTCTGTATTTGCCCGATACAGCCAAGGAAAAGCCCCAGGTAGGGGAAGTAGTCGCCCTTGGTCCTGGCAAGCGTAACGATGACGGTAGCCGTCAGGAATTGGAAATTAAAGTCGGTGATAAGGTGCTGTACTCGAAGTACGCTGGCACCGATATCAAGCTCGGCACCGAAGAATATGTACTGCTTTCTGAAAAAGATATTCTAGCAGTCGTTATCTAATGGGTTATGAGGGCTATGGGTTATCAGGTATGGGTTATGGCGTATGGGAACAATCCCCAATCCCCATTACCCCTTATCCCTAGAGGGAACCCCAAGTTCCCCAATCCCCAGTCCCTAATACCCAATTCAAGAAAAAATTGACCTAATCCCTGGATTTAGACACCTATGGCAAAGCGCATTATCTATAACGAAAACGCCCGTCGCGCCCTAGAGCGAGGCATTGACATTCTGGCTGAGGCTGTAGCTGTTACCCTTGGCCCTAAAGGTCGTAACGTAGTCCTAGAAAAGAAATTTGGCGCACCGCAAATTGTCAATGACGGTGTAACCATTGCCAAAGAAATCGAATTAGAAGACCACATTGAAAATACTGGCGTAGCTTTGATTCGTCAAGCTGCTTCTAAAACCAACGATGCTGCGGGCGATGGCACCACCACTGCCACCGTTTTAGCTCATGCGATCGTCAAAGAAGGCTTGCGGAACGTTGCAGCTGGTGCTAATGCGATTTCGCTGAAGCGTGGTATAGACAAAGCTACTGCCTTCCTCGTAGAAAAAATTGCTGAACACGCCCGTCCAGTGGAAGATTCCAAAGCCATTGCCCAAGTTGGTGCGATCTCGGCTGGTAATGACGAAGAAGTCGGTCAGATGATTGCTCAAGCAATGGACAAGGTGGGCAAGGAAGGCGTAATTTCCCTAGAAGAAGGGAAATCTATGTTCACCGAGTTGGAAATCACTGAAGGGATGCGCTTTGACAAAGGCTACATCTCTCCGTATTTCGCCACTGACGCTGAACGGATGGAAGCGGTTTTTGATGAGCCTTTCCTGCTGCTGACCGATAAGAAAATTGCCTTAGTGCAAGACCTCGTACCAGTCTTAGAGCAAGTAGCTCGTGCTGGTCGTCCTTTGGTGATTATCGCCGAAGATATCGAAAAAGAAGCTTTGGCAACTTTAGTAGTAAACCGTTTACGCGGTGTACTCAACGTAGCTGCTGTTAAGGCTCCTGGCTTTGGCGATCGCCGCAAAGCACTGCTAGAAGACATCGCTGTTTTAACTGGTGGTCAACTAGTTACTGAAGATGCCGGTCTGAAGCTAGACAATACCAAGCTGGATAGCCTGGGTAAAGCTCGCCGCGTCACCATCACCAAGGACAGCACCACAATTGTTGCCGAAGGTAACGAAGCTGCTGTTAAGGCTCGTGTCGAACAGATTCGTCGTCAAATCGACGAAACCGAATCTTCCTACGACAAAGAGAAACTGCAAGAGCGTCTTGCTAAACTCTCTGGTGGTGTAGCTGTGGTGAAAGTGGGTGCAGCCACAGAAACCGAAATGAAAGACAAGAAACTGCGCCTAGAAGACGCTATCAACGCTACCAAAGCTGCTGTGGAAGAAGGTATTGTTCCTGGCGGTGGTACAACTCTGGCTCACCTTGCTCCTGAATTGGAAGTTTGGGCGAAGGAAAATCTTAAGGATGAAGAGTTGATTGGTGCGTTGATTGTCGTTCGCGCCTTACCTGCACCTCTGAAGCGGATTGCTGAAAACGCCGGTCAGAATGGTGCTGTAATCGCTGAACGTGTGAAAGAGAAAGAATTCAACGTTGGCTACAACGCTGCGACAAACGAATTCGTCGATTTGTTAGCTGCTGGTATTGTTGACCCTGCTAAGGTGACTCGTTCTGCTCTGCAAAACGCTGCTTCTATCGCTGGTATGGTGTTGACAACCGAATGTATCATAGTTGACAAGCCTGAGCCTAAGGATGGCGCTCCTGCTGGCGCTGGTGCTGGTGGCGGAGACTTCGATTACTAATACTTTGTAGTCACATAATTTGTGAGAACAGCTGCTTCCCTTTTGGAGGCGGCTTTTTTTTGTGTAATACAGAAGTATAAACAGGAAGAAGAGGGTGAGTTACGACAACGCTTGTAAATATTTAGCTGAACAGTATCCTACTGAGTTTGTGCGTTGGTTGCTTGGGGTAGAGGTGCAACAAATTGAAGTCTTAAAAACGGAACTCACGCTTGAACCAATTCGTGCGGATTCTGTGACATTTTTGCAAGCAGCTAACCAAATTTTGCACATTGAATTTCAAACTTTGGTGAAATCTAATCCGGCGCTTAATTTCCGAATGCTCGATTATTCTGTGAGGTTGAAGCGTCAATACCGTTGTCCTATAGTGCAAGTACTAATCTTTTTGCAAGAAACTACTAACGAAGTGGCTTTTACAGAAGAATATCGGGACAACACGACGATTCACCAATATCAGGTTGTTCGTCTTTGGGAGCAAGATTCAACAATGCTCAATAATACTATTCAAATCCTTCCGGCGGCGCATAGAGCGTTTCGGGTCAAGTTGACCGTGTTTCAATAATTCTCTAACCTGTTCTTTTAGCCTAGTTAAGTAAAGCTTCAGTTGTTCTTCACCGTGTTCGCGTAAAATTTACCGACATTCAGTTAGGATAATATCGCCATTTTCGAGAGTTTTACTAGCGTCTAACTGCTTTGGTGTTGCATCGGATAAATCTTTACTTTTTTGAGCGTTTAAACTGTTAGTTAAACATTTTTCTATAGCCTTGGCAAGTTTTGGATCAGATTCTACAACTTCTGCGATCGCCCTTAATAAGTTTGCAATTTGTGATCCTTCCATTATCTACCTACTCGTTGAATAAATTCTTTAGCTAACTTCATCATAGAATCATGAGAATCATCATATTTTTGTCTATATGTCAAATAATTGTTCAATTCTAACCCTTCAGCAATTTTTGCTCTTTCTAGAATTTTGGTTTCAAAAACTGGTGGATAGAAAGGGTTGACAATAATAGAGTTTAACTGTTCAGTTTGGGCTATAGTTCGGTTGTAACGTGAAATTAAAGTTCCTACTGCTTTTAATTTATGTACATAATCTCTATTAAACTTATCAATGTGTTCAAGTAATAACTCTAATCCATGAATTGACATCCGGTTTGGTATACAGGGGATTATACAAGCATTACTAGCTAGAAATGCACTTTTAACTACTCTGTTAATATTTGGGGCACAGTCTATTAAAATATAGTCATAATTCTTCAATAATGGTTTTAGGATTGTACTAATAAGCTCAACAGGTTTTAAATTACAAGAATAATAGCCTGATGGTAAATCTTCTTGAATTTCAAAGAGCCTTGGGCTACTAGGTATCAGATGTAAGTGGGTAAAAGAGTTTCTGTTTCTAACATTTGAAACATTGTGTTTAACTATAAAATTTTCGCTTTTAATATTTTCTAAAAAATATTCAGGATCTTTAAATAAATAAGGCAATGTTAATTTTTTACTTTCAAATTCTTTTTCCCAAACCTCTTCAGATATTAAAGCACTAGTCAAATTACTTTGAGGATCAAGGTCAATAGCTAGTACTCGCTTACCATACATGGTATCGCCTGCTAAATATTCCGCTAATGCCATGATAATGGTAGTTTTGCCAACTCCACCCTTGAGGTTGCAAATGCTTATCACTTTAGCTGTCATAATTTCTGGTAGATTGACGCATTTGATGGGCTACAGTTCTATATTTCCCTAGAAATAGACTCAAGTAACAGGTTAATTCTCAATATCACAATTATTTTTGCGTCTTTGCAGTTCAATTTCTTTTACACAAGACTGATGCACAGTTCGTATCGCTTTTCTGAACTACAGCGATGCCTACGGCGGTAAACTACGCACCATATTTCTACCTTTACATAAAAATCCATGAGCCAAATTAATCCTGAAACAACCCCCTTACATACCTTAAACCCACTCAACCGATTTTCTGACAGAGCATTTAAAAATAAAAATGGGAATCATAATAAGTAGGGTGCATTAATTCACTCTCAATAAATATCAGGATTCATATGGCACAACCAAAATATGAAGGTTATTGCGAATGCACTCCTACCAAATTAGTCCGAGAAAAGTTTGGAGATGTCAATGTTTTTGCACAAAATGCTAAATCACTCCTCACAAAAGCTACTGGTTTTATTGGTGATTATGATTTTACTCTAAATCCTTACAGGGGATGTCAATATGGTTGTAGTTATTGCTATGCTGCTGCATTTACCCCTAATGCTCAAATGCGCGAAGACTGGGGTAAATGGGTAATTTTTAAAGAAAATGCTGCTGAGATTTTAGCGAAAGAATTAAAAAAATGGTATGAAAAGAATCCCCAGATTCCTCCTAGTATATACATGAGTAGTGTTACTGATCCTTATCAACCACTTGAGTCGAAACATCAACTGACTCGTCGGTTGTTGGATGTAATGCTTGATGTGAGTATTGACGGTTATCCAACTCCAACTTTGGTGATTCAAACTCGTAGCCCAATTATTACTAGAGATATTGATTATTTACAACGATTTAAGCGATTGCGAATTAATATGAGCATTCCCACTGGTAGCGAATTAGTGAGAAAAGATTTTGAACCGCGCTCGCCCAGTATTAAAGCCAGATTAAATGCTCTCACTAAAATTAAACAAAGTATTGATTATTTCAAAGGTTTTCTTCCCAAAATTTCTATCACTATTACCCCTCTACTTCCTACTTTACCAACTGATGAAGCTGCTTTTATTGATAAACTAGCCATCGCTGATAGAGTTGTAATTCAAGCTTTTCATCCTAGCCAGAGTCGTTCTCTTATGGCATCAACTCGCCAAGAAGCTGAAGCAATTAAGCAAAAATACGCTTGGTGGTATGAAGATGAGAAATTAAGCTATATGAAATTTAAAGAAAAGTTAGTTTCTCGGCTTCCAGGTGTAGAGATTATGGAAGGCAAAGAGGGATTTGGCTATGAATAATCCTATCGTAAATTGGTGGCGAAGTCAGCAGTTCAAATTATCTTTAAAACGCGGGGATATCCGACGTGCAGTCCAACTATTGCAAGAGATTCAAAAATCAGGTGCAACATTCTCATGGTTAGAAAAACTATTTAGGGATAAACTTCAACTTGAACGTTATTTCCAAGAATACAAACGACAAACAGAAACTTTAAGTGAACAACTAACAGCATTCCAGCAAAAAGCTAATCTCATATTACTGCCAGATGAAGAATTTATTAAATATATCTATAAGGTTTTTAATTTAATAGAACACGATGAATATAAACTGCAATCTACTGGTATTGATGAACGGATATTTGATGATTTTGAATCAAGGCTAGTTGAATATCTCAAAGAAGAATTTAGCAAGATTCCTGACAAACAGTTATTTATTAAACTAGAAGATGCTCTTGAGGATATTAATAACTTAAAAATTGGACAAGACCCAGACTATCGTTTTAGTCTAACTCCTCATGTCTACTTTATGAAGTATTTTTTAGAAAACGTATATTGCATATATTTAGCTTGGTTTCTCATTTACCAGGATGCTTTACTACCAGGTAAGGTTAATATCCTTGATATTGCAGCAGGACCAGGAACAGTTGCTTATGGTTTAGCTTTATTTCTCCAAAGTAGTAGCGGTTTTTTTCATATCCCGCAAATGCACATATCTTACTACTCTTTAGAAAAACAAGATGCCTTTCAGTTTCGTGGACTTCAGTTTTGGCGACGATATATTGAGTCGCGCCTAACCACGGTGAATGCTTACTTCCGCTTTGTTACTACTGATATTTTTACTTGTGAAACTGAATCGAATAATCTACCCAAAGACTTTTTTGACTTTATCGTAATTTCTCACTGTTTCTTTGCAGATCCAGCTAAGAAAGTTGAAGCTAACAATACTTACAAGCAAATATTTGCCACTAGCTTAAAAAATTCAGGTTATGTTCTGCTAATTGTACAAGATAAAAAGTTATTCAAAGTTTACGATGTTCACCAAGTTGAAAACCAAGAACAAGAAAAAAATGTAGTGCATAAATTTTTGGCAGAACTTGGATTAGAGCTAGTCTGGTATAAATATCTAACTTCAACAGGTTCAAGAATATCTTTGCCCGTTGCTGAATTTGGTAAGTTTGCTAAAGAAAAATTACCCAAACAACTGTATATGAGTCCAATAATGCAACAGTATTTTGATCAGAAGTATCAGTCTCACTATATATTAGATGATTATGTAATGTTGGCGAAAAAATCATGATAAATTGCAGGTAAAGAAGCAAAGAATGCATTAAATAAATATAAGGTATCTGAACTTTAATATTGAATTTTTAAATGACCTGCAACTCAGAAATAGCAGAAGGTTGGCATGGCAAACTTAATTTAGTCTATGCCGATCGCCAGGACATAACCCAGTTAATTTACAATCACCAACAAGCGCCCTTGAAGGTGCAACGCCCATTTTATCCAGAAGGTGAAAAAGTTTGTCATAGTGTCATTTTACATACAGCTGGGGGAGTGGTGGGAGGCGATCGCTTATCCTTTAACATCCACCTCCAACCCCAAGCCCATGCCTTAATCACTACAGCTGCTGCAAGCAAGATATATCGCAGCAATGGCTTACAAGCTAGACAAACCATCCAAGTGCAAGTTGACGCTGGTGCTTGTTTAGAATGGTTGCCGCAAGAGACAATTTTATTTAACGGTGCGATTTATCGGCAAGATTTACGGGTAGAATTAGCAACCGGGGCTAGCTTCTTAGGCTGGGAAATTACCCGATTTGGTCGTAGTGCTAGAGGAGAAAAATTCTTACGAGGGGAATGGCGATCGCACACGGAAATTTGGCAACAAGATGTTCCTTTATGGATTGATCGGCAATGGTTACGGGGTAGCGAAGACATTTTCCACAGTCCCCACGGCTTGGCTGGAAAACCAATAGTAGGTAGTCTAGTTTGGGTTGGTGGTGCAGTTTCAGCAGAAATCGTCGAAAAAACGCGAAATTTGTGGAATGGTGCTGGAGAAGTAGGTGTTAGCCGGTTACAACATGGATTATTGTGTCGATATCGCGGTTCTTCCACATCTGAGGTGAGAAACTGGTTTATTGATGTTTGGCAGCTGCTGCGAGTTTCTTTTTTGAATCGTGGTAATTGTATACCAAGAGTTTGGCAGGTTTAAAACGTAGACGCGTAGCGGCTTGCCGCAGGCTACCGCAGAGGAGCCAGTGCGTTGCGCGGGTTCCCCGCGTTGTAGCAACTGGCGTCGCGCAGAGAACACAGAGGAGGAGGTAGGAATGCAACTTACGCCGCAAGAAAAAGATAAGCTATTAATTTTTACTGCTGCTTTATTAGCAGAAAGACGTAAAGAAAGAGGTTTGAAACTGAATTATCCCGAAGCGATCGCTTATATTTCTGCTGCTATTTTAGAAGGGGCGAGAGATGGGCAAACTGTCGCTGAATTAATGAGTTACGGAACAACTTTATTAACGCGGGATGATGTCATGGAAGGGATATCAGAAATGGTGCATGAAGTGCAGGTGGAAGCTACTTTTCCTGATGGTACAAAGTTAGTGACAGTACATAATCCAATTCGTTAAGGCTTGCATCAAGGAGAAAAAATGATTCCTGGGGAAATTATCACACCAGCAGGTGAAATTGAACTAAATGTTGGTCGTCCAACTGTAAAATTGCAAGTGTCAAATACAGGTGATCGCCCCATACAAGTCGGTTCCCATTATCACTTTTATGAAGTTAACACCGCCTTAAATTTTGACAGAGAACAAGCGCGAGGAATGCGCCTCGATATCCCCGCAGGAACCGCAGTTCGCTTTGAACCAGGGGATGAAAAAGAAGTGACTTTAGTCGCCTTAGTCGGTAGCCGCCAAGTCTACGGCTTCAACAGCAAAATTAACGGACATTTAGATACTTAAAATCATTAGATGCTATTCTAATTAAACTAAGTAGGGAATAAATGCTACGTACCTGCGATTGAGTTAACAACGTAACTTCTCAATAACCGCTGCAAAAATGAGCAAATAATTCTTGCTTAGGTGAGAATAGCTACTTCTATAGGGATTGAAAATACTTGATTGTT
>NZ_JBALCP010000050.1:0-152820 GCF_036919675.1 Nostoc sp. | reverse complement strand
TTCATTGTTGAGTAAGAATTGATTTCTTCCTCTATTTTCATTGATTCTGCCACTCTTCAATAGTTCATCTGTTCTAGCAAAGTTGACATGCTCCCTGCGGTTAATTTATTTTTACAAATGATTTAGGACTGCTATAAGCATAATTAAACATACAATAAAATCCTAGTTCGTAGTGAGCGAATCATCGCTCATAACAAAGTTTATCAGGACTAAAACCCTTACTACAAACTTTAATTTATTTACGTTTTGCTATTTATGGTTATGGGAGGCAGAGCCTCCCAGTAGGCATTCCCAGCCAGTAGCTGGGAACGAGAGTAATGAGATATATTAGCTATAGAAAGCTAATAAGTTGCTATAAGCTGCCTCAATTTTTTGCAACTGAGCTATTACATTTTCCTGTAAATCTTTTAAACGTTTGAACTCACTCTCACGATTTATCTCGTGGGTTTCTTTCTGCTTGACTAAATTATCTAATTCAGATTTGCGAGATACAATATCATCGTTAATCCGCTTACTCACTTCTCTTTCGTAAGAATCAAAACACTCTTTCACGGCATTGTATACAACTTGAGATTGCTCATGTGCCACTTGGGGTAAATGTTTAACTAACTCTTTTTTAGCAGTTTTAACTAACTCTTTACGCGCTTGATCTGCTTGCAAAAATCCTACTCCCAAACCTAGCAGTGCAAACCCGATAGGCCCAAGAAAAATACCTGTCACTGCGGTAATTATCCCACCAACACCAATTACAGTGAAGTAGTTTAACAAGATATTTTTCCAATCAAATCCGGCTCCAGCTAGTGCGAAACCAGCAAGATTTCCGTTAGATAGTGATAACAATCCCATTGCCCATTTTGCCCAGCCAGGAGAGTTATCATCTTCAGTAGTAGTGGTATTTACCTTTACGTCTTGTCCGGTGAGTTTTTCTGTAATTTGATCTGTGACTTGACTGTAAGATGCGCCATATTGTGCAGCGCTGCGAGAAAGTTCTCTAAAAGCTGCATTGATATCTTTTTCAGCAGTTAATGTCCAAGCAGCAGATTTATCAGTGATATATTGCTCAAAGGCTTTTTGCAGTGCGGTGTTAAATGCTTCTCGTTTACCACTACTGAGAAAATCAAATAAATTTAATTCTGGCTGATAGCGTAAGAAATCGGTTTCAAAGGTATTACCTAAGTTTAAAACGTAGCTACGAAAAGATTCCGAAATTGTTCTTGCTTGAGTGTCTCTTGTATTGATAATTTCTTTTTGGAATTCATCTCGGATACCTGTGAGTTTGTTAAACTCAGGTTCTACTGAATCGATCCGTTTTTTCAATTCATTTACATCTTGGTCAAGTAATGGTATACGTCTAGCAACTGCTTCGCGGGTATGATTGCAGGCAAGTCTTGCTAAGGTTCTGACTTGACGGAGTTCTGCGATCGCCCGTTCTCTGGTAAGAAAAGTATTAAGCGAATCCATAAACTTTGGAAAGCCAGTCCCCTCTAAATCAGCTTGGGGATTTTTCAATCGTCGTCTGAGTGCTTGAATTGACGAAAGCTCAAATACGCGTTCGTCATAAATATTCTGACCTTCTACAGTACAATATTCTGCTAAATTCGCGTTAAATACTTGCCGCAATCTCTCCTCAGATCCTTTTAACTCCTCTACATCATCAGGATCAATCAATGATTCCCGCACCTGATCCCAAGCATTAACTAAGAAGAAAACCGTCAATCCTCGACCTTTGATATAATTTTCTAGGTAGCGACGCTCACCCAAAGTACAAGGTTGAGAAGCTCTCATTACAAATAGAATTGCATGGCAGTTATTTACATAACCCAAAGATAATTCGTTTCGCGCTTCTGTATCATTCAATCCTGGACTATCGACAATTTCAATTCCCTTTTCTAGTAGCGTTAAGGGATACTCAACTACTGCATAATCAACATCTGGAAATGCTTGTTTTTTCTCCTGCTCTAGTTTTTTAGCTTCAGTTGGATCAATGGTATATTTATATTTAAAGTTTTGAAAATCTAGCTGTTGCGGACTTTTTCCATCATTAAAATGAATGGTGACTTTCTTTTCTGGCCCATAGCGTAAAACTGTTAACACTGCGGTACAAGGGTTAACATCACTCGGTAGTAAATTTTCTCCAATTAAGGCGTTAAGAAAGGTGCTTTTTCCCCGTTTCATATCGCCCAAAACTAAAAGGCGAAATACACCTTGACGGAGGTTTTTACTAGCTACTGTAATATCTTCAATATCTCGCTCTAAACTGAGTTTTCCTGATGAAGAGTCTCCAGCCAACTCAGCTTTATTAATTGTTTCAGCCAGTTTACTCAAACACACAGAAATCTCAGAGCGCACTTGAGCAACACGCTCTAAATCTTGGATAAATCTGTCAGTTGTTACCTGCTCAATCATAATAGTTACACCTTTATTAAAGATTGCTTTTTTTAGATTCAAAAAATAATTTGTAAGACATCCACCCTAGCGCTGCAACAATAATAAACCCAGCCACCAGTGAGGCTATTTTCACTGCAACCAGCCCTACCACACCAAGAGCAAACAGCTTCCCACCGAAAATCACTTTTTTCATCCAAGGTTCCTGGGAATTTTCTGGCTGATGCTTCACAGTTTCATGCAAAGCTGCATCGGAAGCATACATTTTAGCTTCCATTTCCTGGAGCCGCAAATCAACTTCTCGTTGTATACGTTGCCGGTGTTCAAGTTCTTTTTGGCGATCGCTTTCAGATGTCATCGTGTCCACCCCATCTAAGACAATGAAATGATATCAGCATTTATTCATCAATTATGCTGTATAGTAGCTTACTTAAATATTTCAAATCCCCAGTAATATTACTACTGTAATTTTCATTGCCTGGTAAACTTAAGCTAGAGTTAGATCCCCCAAAATGCACTTGCTTTCCGGAAATTTGTGGCGAAAACGAATATTACCGGATCACCAAAAGAATGACTTGCGTGAGAATAAGAAATAAAAGCCAGTCGGGTAGACAGCAAAACCTGGAGGAAATCATCATGCTTTCATCCCCTTTAGTTGTACAAATTCCCCCCTCAATGCAAATGACAGACGAACAGTTTTTTGACTTTTGTCAGGTTAATCGTGACTTACGCATTGAGCGGAATCAATTTGGAGAAATATCAATTATGCCCCCCACTGGTGGAAAAACAGGTAATCGTAACTTCAGCATCGCTGGTCAATTATATGTTTGGGCAGAAAAAGACGGGACAGGTGTTTGTTTTGACTCCAGCACCGGATTTAAGCTATCAACAGGTGCAGATAGATCGCCGGATGTCTCATGGATGAAATTAGAACGTTGGAATAGTTTGTCAGCAGAACAGCAAGAGAAATTCGTGCCACTCTGTCCAGATTTTGTAGTTGAACTGAGGTCGCTTTCTGATAACCTCAAACCCTTGAAGGAGAAAATGCAGGAATATATCAGGGAGCCAGGAATACAGCTAGGCTTGTTAATTGACCGCAAGCATCGCCGAGTCTATATTTATCGTCCTGGTGTGCCAGAGGAATGTTTAGAAAATCCCGCGACTGTCAGCGGTGAATTGGTATTACCTGGGTTTGTTTTGAACATGAGTAAAGTTTGGTAGTGTCAAAACAGGATTTTAGCTAAAGAAGCTGTAAATCACGCCACTACTATAAGCCAAAATTTTTATAGATACTCACACAGGTACAGTCAAAATGGATATTAAAAATGGCTTCGTCGGCGCTGTTGGTAATACACCTCTGATTCGCTTAAACAGCTTCAGCGAAGAAACAGGATGTGAAATCCTTGGTAAAGCAGAATTCCTCAATCCTGGCGGTTCCGTCAAAGACCGCGCCGCACTTTACATCATCGAAGATGCCGAAGAGAGAGGTTTACTCAAACCCGGTGGCACCGTTGTAGAAGGAACCGCTGGTAATACTGGCATTGGACTAGCACATATTTGCAACGCCAAAGGCTACAAATGCCTAATTATTATTCCCGATACTCAGTCACAAGAAAAAATAGACGCACTAACAGCACTAGGAGCAGAAGTCCGTCCCATCCCCGCTGTACCCTACAAAGACCCGAACAACTACGTCAAGCTATCTGGCAGAGTTGCTGCTGAGTTAGAAAATGCCATTTGGGCGAATCAGTTTGATAACTTAGCCAACCGCCGCGCCCACTACGAAACCACAGGGCCAGAAATTTGGACGCAGACAGATGGTAAAATAGATGCGTGGACGGCTGCAACTGGTACTGGTGGTACTTTTGCTGGTGTGGCATTGTACTTGAAAGAACAAAATCCGGTGATTAAATGCGTTGTTGCTGATCCGCTGGGTAGTGGACTTTATAGCTATATCAAAACCGGCGAAATTAACATAGAAGGAAATTCCATCACCGAAGGCATTGGTAATGGTCGTGTCACAGGCAATATGGAAGGCGCACCTGCTGATGATGCTATCCAAATCGATGACAAAGAAGCTTTGCGGGTAGTTTACCAACTGCTGAGGAAAGATGGGCTGTTAATGGGCGGTTCAACAGGTATTAATGTTGGTGCCGCTGTTGCCCTAGCGAAGCAGTTGGGGCCAGGACATACCATTGTCACCATCTTATGTGATAGTGGTTCCCGGTATCAGTCGCGGATATTCAACCCTGAATGGCTAGCTTCAAAAGGACTTTCAATAGATTAGTTATAGGGCATTGGGCACTTGTACTGATAAGCTGTCGCGTATTTTATTTGCACAACTAGGGCGGGCAAGATGCCCACCCCACAAGAGATTTATTTTTTGGAGGATGCAAATTAAAAGATTTTTAGCTTACTTCGGCTACGCTCAGTAACCAGCGGCATCAAAGTATTGGTTATTAATTATTCTCCTTTGCCCCTCTGCTCCCCTGCTTCTTTTCTATCCCGCTTATCCTCCTGTGTATCCTCTGCGTCTGGAGCGGTTCGTTAAAAAATGTCAAACATAACTCAACCATCAAACTTCCCGATAATAGACCAACCCTCTTCTGCTAAATGTGTACAGGTTTGTCAAAATCGCACCTGCAAAAAGCAAGGTGCCCTCAAGGTTTTAGCAGCTTTTATGGCTTTGCCAATCCCTGGTGTAACGGTAACGGCTAGCAGCTGTTTGGGACAATGTGGCAATGGGCCGATGGTGCTGATATTACCCGATATGGTCTGGTATAGCGGAGTTCAACCGGATGAAGTATCTTTACTGATAGAAGAGCATTTACTCGGTGGTCAAAGAGTTGAACAGATGCTCTATTATCGGTTTCATCCCCAGAAATCAAATTAATTAACAATATCAAGCTCTGTAATCTTGTTGACTGAAGTGAGGCATCCAATGAATATCCAGCAGCTGCGTCAATCCTTAAAACAAAAGTGGCTGATTTACTACGAGCAAAATATTCCCTGGCTGGTCAAAATCGGAATTTGGGGGACTTACGATGGTCTGCGGCGTCCTTTGTCCGGTTTTATTTTGGCAACATTGTCTGTTTTGGAACCCCAGTTTGATGAAATACTTTCTTTTATGCTGGATCTGAATAACGATCCAGATAAAATAGTCGCCGCTTTAGGTCTTAACTTCAATCCTGATCAAGAGTTACGTTTAATAAAATCAGAACATTCTATGGCTAGCAGCCAAGTTGAAAGCGAGTTGCCACATGAAAAGCATTCTGAGGATCAACATGTGTCATCGGTTGTAACTGCCAGCCAGATTGCACCTCATTCTCCTGCCAAGACTCTAGACTTCAACTTGCCACGTGCCGATCAACTTGTGCCATCATTTACAGCTACCACTGAGGTAGTTCAGACAAGCAAACCTGAGTTGATAGCTGCATTTGCTACTAAAATTGCTCCTGATATTCCAGTAAAAACGCCATCCTCCAGTTTCATAAACGAATATCAACCAGCGCGATCGCACTCTGGTAAGTTATCTTCAGAAGCATCGCTGACAATGACCAATGAGGCTAACAGCAAAGCCAAAACTATGCCATCTGTGGCATTAGCTAGCGAGGTTAAGAGCAACGACAAAACAGTGCGTAGCAGCAAAGCAGCTTGTCGTCAGACATCGCCCAAGGGGTGGCTCCCTGTAGGCGCATTGCTGGCAACTACCATTGAGATTTGTAGTAACCGCAAACCAGTGCGTAGCAGCAAAGCAGCTTGTCGTCAGATATCGCCCAAGGGGCGGCTCCCTTCAGGAGCATCGCTAGCAATTACTACCGAGGTTAAGAGCAACGGCAAACATCCGAATATCCAACCACAACACGTTAAAAGCAAAGTGAATTTAATCCCAACCACTAATGCCCGTAGTCTAGCTTCTTGGGTAGATGAATTCTGTTACGGCACTCAGGATAAAGAGAAAGATATTTTGATTTGAATTGCTTATGGGTATTCCTGAGAAACAAACGGGATTTCTACTACTTCACCTTCAGTTTCTCCCACTTTGACTTTCAAGCCCACGCCACCAGCTTTAGTGCGAATGTAACCTAGTCCAAAATAACCATCAGCAGTTTCTGTGTAACTGGTAAGTTTGCCGACCTTTTCATCTCCAACTGCGATCGCACTTCCAACTGACGCCGGGGCACTGAGGCGGATACCCAAAAGGTGTTGTTTTACACCTTTGTATGTGTTTAACCGAGCGATGGTTTCTTGCCCAATATAGCAACCTTTATTAAAAGAAATTGTTTGCCACAAACCAACTTCCAGAGGATTGTAATCATCTGTGAGTTCAGCATCTGGGGCGGGGCGGCCTTGTAAGATTCGCAAGGCATCCCAAGCGCGATCGCTCATCTCTACCGCCCCAGCTTCTAACAATTTGTTCCACACCGTTGCTTTGTCAGTATAGGGGAAAGTTAAGGTGTATCCGGGAGCCGCTAACCCACTGCCCACAGCAATCCGCACTCCCTCAGCGGGAGCAATAGTGTATACTTTGTGACTACCGTAAGGTTGCCCGATGAGTTCACCAATACCCAACTTTTCTAAAACAGCGTCGCTTCCTGGGCCAATGAGGCTGAAGGTGTTGGTGTATTGTGTGATATCAGATAATTCCACCTTATCTGCAAAGAAAATATATTTATCCAGCCATTCCATGAGAAATTGGCGGCGGTTGGGTGAAACCAGCAAGATTACCGCATCTTCTCTAACGTAGGCAGTTGCTAAATCAATTGTTCTGGCTGTGGAAGTGACGAAAACCGTGTCACAACCTTGTCCTGGCTTAAGTATTTGGAAATTGTTAGTACTTTGGTTGTGTAAAAAGTTAAGGCGATCGTCGCCAGACACTTTGATGCGTCCCCAGCCAGAGCGATCGCATATAGCAACCCCAACTCTGGCGGCTTGGATAGCTGCTGCGTCTTTACTGTCGATTGTAGATGTTGGCATGGTGATCAGAAGTTGCCCTGTTTCAATGTTGTCGCACTGAAAATCTTAGCAAATAAGCGTTTGCGGCTTCAATGCACATCCTCAGCACAACAAGGTAGTGAGCTAAGGCATCAATCATCACTTTTGTCTTTGTCATGCCATTCTGCTTGGCATAACCCATTGCCTCTGTTCAAGCTCTAGCGGAATTCTAATACTAAATTGAGGTGAGGTGAAGTCATACTGTAAATTTCACTGCATAATCTTAGTATGGCAGTGTCATTTTCGTACAACATAAAAAAATACGTTTTTTTACTGTGTAGTACTGCAAATTATTAATTATGGTCAAAAAATACCATGTTGCATTGTCTTTTGCAAGTGAAAATCGAGAATATGTTCGAGCAGTTGCAATTAATCTTCAAGCTGCTGGTATCAAAGTTTTCTATGACGAATTTGAACAGGTTAATCTTTGGGGCAAGAACTTGTATGTTCATTTAGATGAAATTTATCGTAATGAAGCACATTTTTGTGTCATGTTTATTTCTAAACATTATTTAAGGAAAAATTGGACTAATCACGAAAGAGAAAGCGCTCAGGCTCGTGCATTCAAAAGAGAAGAAGATTATCTTTTACCTGCCAAGTTTGATGATACAGAAATTCCAGGGCTTCTTCCAACAATTGGTTATATTAATTTACAAAAAATTACACCTGAAAAATTTGGACAGATTATTATTCAGAAGCTTATAAATGCAAACTTAAATACTTTAACTTCTACTAAGAATGTACCCAAAGCTAGGGTTATAGCAGATAGTATCGAAACACCGAATATTGATAAACCCAAGCCTGACCAAAAAACTATTATCGCACGTAACAACTCATTAAATGATGCTAACAAACCAAAATCAAAAACCAAAAGTGTAAATTTTACTCTTGAAGGAATTAGTCAATTATCTAACGATAAACCGATAGGTTATAAAATTTTAACTAAAGGAGGCAAAAATAATTATACAGGAGTAGCGAAGAAAGGAGAAATTTATATAACAATTCAGAAACATTTACAACCAGGGAGAAACCGTGTTCCAGGATGCAAGGTCAAAATTGAGCGAATGAGTACTATTCAAGAAGCACAGGATAAGGCAGACAGAATTATAAAGATAAGTAAGCCTAAGTATAATAAATCAATAAAATATTAGTCAACTGCGATTGTGCCTCGTCATCGAGAAATTACTATTGGTACGCTGGGCAGTATTTTACGACAAGCTGGGATAAGTTTAGAAGAGTTTGAGGTTTTGTAAGGGCGGCATAGGAGTCAACCAATTTTGGATTTTGGATTGACGATAGCGTAGCGTTAGCGAGTTATCGAGCGTCTTTTGGATTGACCCCGACCACGTTAGCGTAGCGGGACGTTCGCGTTAGCGTCTCGCAGAGAAGTACGGGTACGGGGCTTGACGATAATGGAATTGACGATTTTGGAATTGTTCCGCCCACGCTTGGACGGGGCATGAACCAAAACTAGCAAATAATGTATAGACAGCACAAAATTAAAATTTTGTCAAGCAAAATTCGTAAGCAAATTTATGTTTGCGATGCCTACGGTGGTCACTGAACGGCTGGTGAGCGCAGTCGAACCATGCCGAAGTGCGGGCTGCGCCAACGCGCCGGATTTGATTTGGCTATAGACTACACTCGTGAAGCAGTTCCGCCCCTTGGAGAAGTTTATTCAGCTTGGATGAGCGAGTTGTTAAAAGAGCAAGGCTTACATTAAGTTGGGTTGATTTCCTTTCTTACCCATTGACGAAATGCTCTAAGCGTTGGACTTCTACCTAAAGTTCGGCTCTGTTCAACAAACCGGGGAATAACTTCAACAATGGGAAAGTTGGGAAAAGTTGAACTAATTTCAGACTCAATATATTTGCCATCCTGAAGAATATTAATTTGTAGCTTCCTATCTTCATATCGCCAAAGTTCAGGAACTCCTAATACTTCGTAAGCATCCAGTTGAGTTTTGGAAGTAACATCAACTTCAATTGCAAGGTCAGGTGGCGGATCAACTTTTAAGTCTATTCGCTCTTTACCAATCATCCGAGCATGATTTTGAATGTAGAAAGAGTCATCAGGCTCTACACCCAAAGCCATATCTTCACGTTTAAGGGTGGTTGAGCCAAATGTCTCACAGTCAATCTCTAACTCCTCCAGCAGAATTTTCACCAAATCCCCAATGATCACTTTGGCTTTTTCATGCTTCGGTAACGGTATTCTCATCTCCAAAGTTCCCTGGCTGTAAGCCAATCGAGCGGCTCGATGGTCGCCAAGTTCTTCTAAAATTGCCTCAAATTCTTGCCAGCTAACATCGTGGAGTATTACTCTATGTCCCGGCGGAACACTTAATTGTTGTAATTGAAGTGTTACCATTACTTACCATTGAAATTTAAAATTGAGCTTGTAAAAGCCAGCATTAAACTATCGTAGCTCCATGAGGTTGAAATCCAAACCAAAAAAAGGGGGATGGGAGAAATGCGATCGCACACCCCACGTACAAAGGGGTATTGACACCTGTCATTTTAATTTGTATCTTTAAAGTATATACGTCAGACAATAACTATTAAGAGCATTTTGCTGCTTCATGTTGAAGTTTAGGCGTGTGGCTCTCTAACAAAACATTTGGAGATGGCTATGACGCCAGTTGTTGCTAAATGGGGAAACAGTTTAGCTGTTCGGATTCCCAGATCGATTGCTGAACAAGCACACGTAACTGAAGGGACAGGTATAAGTTTTAGTGTGGAAGGTAATAGTATTGTAATTACACCACAAAAAAGAAAAAAATACACACTTGAGGAGTTGCTTGAAGATATGACTCCTGATAATTTTCATTCGGAATTTGACACAGGAAACGCTGTGGGGAATGAAGATTGGTAGTTAATCCCTACTTCCCCGATAGAGGAGATATCGTCAAATTAGAGTTCGGCTCTGCACAACAGTTCACGGCTGATTCGATTCGACGTGCATTTATCCTTCATGCGTCAGGAATGTCATTCGATGATATTGCTAGAACATTAAATAATGAACTACAACAACTTGGGCGTGAGCAAATTGGCTACCGCCCTGTTCTTGTTATATCTCCAATTAAATACAATCGAATGGCTTCTTTGGTTTTAGTGTGTCTCATCACTAGCAATTCAAAAGGACTTAATTTTGAAGTTCCACTTGTTGAAGAAATGCAAACAAAAGGAGTTGTGTTAGCAGACCAAATTAAAACATTAGATTGGAGAGCTAGAAAGGTAAAATTTGTTGAAAGTATTGCACAAGATTTATTAGAAGAAGTACAGGCAAAGCTGGAAACATTAGTTTTATAAAATATGATTGTGCATTGCTGTTATTGTGCCGGTAAGTGCGATCGCTAATTGGTTACTCGACAAGAAAATAGCGCTCGCACTCCACAACTGACTAATGTAACGATATGTGTAAAAACGAAGTTTTGTTACTTTAGTGATATTTCAGGGAAAACTATAATATAACTGTAGCTTCTCTATTATAACTATAACAAGATTGAGAAACATTTATGGATTTAAATGGATTAATTTGGACTAAAAACGTAAAACCTATAGATGGTGTTAAGTTTGGGTGATTTTTCCTAATAATTGGTAAATTTAAACCGTAGGGGAATTATACATAATTTTTATGTCGATAGCGAATGTTCTCGCAGAGTTTGAGAGTAATGAAGTTATCCTTAACAGAGATATTTTTGCTAGATATAGTTTTAATGATCAAGGTACTTCCCTTTATTACTATATCTATGGTGAAGGCTCTCAAGTATATGATGCTGGTCTAAAATTGGATTTTTTTCCAGGTAAAGTCCGTTTCACTAACTTTAAAAAGCCCCATCCAGTAGAGAAGTATAAACCATACTTCGATAAATTCATTGCCGGATATTCTTGTAGCTACGATGATATAGAGCAAAGTTTTGCATCATCAAGCTCGACAACAATAGAGATGTTAAATATGATGGCACAACATTAGATGATACCACTGGAAAAATTTATAAATACTCTATTGCTTGCCTATTATTTACTGTGGGATGCTGAAGATGATGGCTGGATTGATGGTTCTTTATGGGAAGGTGGAGATTTCAGAGGGTCTTTGCCTTCACCAAAACGTTGATAAAGTTGTAATTTTTTATTATAACGTCAAGTGGCTGCTTTAAGCTTTAGCTGTTAGTAAGGTCATTATTTGCCCTATTTCTCTCTGCGCCTCTGCATGAGACAAAAAAACTAAGGACACTCACAAGGAGCGTCCCTAAACATAACTACACCCAAATCCAAAATTACTTGCCGTTACCGTTACCACCATTACCATTGCTGTGAATCACACGTTCAGCAAGTTTTTCCGGCACTTCCTGGAGATGGTCATATTCCCAATGGAAGGAAGCAACGCCAAGGGTGAGCGATCGCAGCTCTACAATAAAGTTTTGCATCTCTGCTTGTGGCAAATATGCAGAGACATTATCCCAGCCTTGCCAATCGTTTTTACCCTCATAGCCTAAAATTTGCCCCCGTCTACCACTCAACAGTTGCAGCACTTTGGAGGTAAATTCGCTAGGTGTGGTAACATCCACCCGCAGAATTGGTTCTAACAGTGTAGGTTCCGCTTGGGGTATCCCCGTTTGCATTGCCAATCGAGCAGCTTGCTTAAAGGCTTGTTCGGAACTGTCAACGTTGTGATACGAACCATTAGTCAGAGTTACCGCCAAATCGACTATTGGGAAGCCCAAAGGCCCATGTGTCAGAAATTCCCGCACGCCCATTTCCACCCCAGGAATGTACTGTTTGGGAACCACGCCGCCGACAATGGTTTCATTGAAGTTGAAACCTGTACCGCGTGGTAAAGGCTTGATGTCGAGAAAAACATCACCAAACTGTCCGTGACCACCGCTTTGGTGCTTGTAGCGCCCATGAACTGAAGCTACCGTTTTGCGGATGGTTTCTTTGTAAGGCACTTGCGGTAAGTGGGTTGTCATTGGCAAGTTATATTTGCGGCGCAGTCTGTCTAGGGTGACTTGCAAATGAATCTCACCTTGACCCCACAAGATAACTTCGTGGGTATCGCCGTGTTGTTCCCAAGCAAGTGAGCAGTCTTCTTCCAATAACTTGGTAATGGCACCGCTGAGTTTAACTTCATCGTTGCGCTTTTCTGGTGTGATAGCCAGAGCATACACTGGTTCCAACTGTACAGCTTTGGGTAATTCTATTGCAGACTGCTGTTCTATAGAGATTGTATCCCCTGTCTTGATTCCTTCTAAACGGCTCAATGCGACAATTTCACCAGCATTAACTTGGTTAACAAACTGCTGTTGTTGTCCCATGAGGCGGTAAATTCCACCAGTCCGAATCCCATTGAGGACAATACCATCAGTTAATTTGCCCCGCCAAACACGCACCAGAGAGAGTTTGCCACCTTGGGGAGTGTAGTAAGTTTTTAATACCTGTGCTAAGGCTGTATCACCTTTTAAGTTTTTTAAGCGACGTTCTGCTGTGGTTTCTGGTTCGGGGGCTTCCTTTAACAAGGCTTCTAATAGAGGTCTAACACCATAATCTTGTTCTGCCACACCAAAGAAAACGGGCACTACCAAATCTGCCCCTAATTCCATTTTTAAATCTTTGAGGATTTCCTCTTGGGGTGGCTCAATGTCTTCTAAAAGTTCTTCGAGTAAATGGTCGTCAAAATTTGCTAGGGCTTCGAGCATTTCTGCTCGTGCTATATGTTCTTCTTCTTTTAAGCTTTCGGGAAAGGGGATGGGATCAGCAGGTGCGCCTGGATGATATTTATATGCCTGTTCACTCACCATATCAATAAAGCCGGTGAGTTGTTCCCCGTTCATGATCGGATATTGATGCGCTACCAGGGGACGGCTAGATACTGCTTTCAGGGCGTGTAACGTTTCCAAAACGTGAATATTTGCCCGATCCATTTTGTTTACAAAGACAAGATGGGGAATTTCCCAATCGTCTAGGAATTTAAATAGAGGGGCAAGGGTGAGGACTCGATCGCGTATGGGTTCGCAAACTACAATTGCTGCATCCACTCCGATTAAAGCATTGTACGTTTCTTGGGCAAATTCTACGCTTCCCGGACAGTCTATAAAAGTGAAGCGAATGCCGCTATACTCAGTGCTAGCAGCGCTGACTTCTACACTCATGTGGCGATCGCGCGACTCGGCAGCACTATCTCCCACTGTATTGCTGTCCTTAACACTCCCTTTGCGGGAAATTGCCCCTGTGACAAATAACAAGCTTTCTAGTAAAGTGGTTTTTCCACTTAAATAAGGCCCGACGATTGCAACATTCCGCGAACCCGATTTTACTTTTTCGTTCATAAAACCCCCCTTGCGGTAAGTCTTTCCTAACCGCATTATTCTGCTGTATATATCAGGGATAAAAAATTGTTCTCTGGAGTCAAAATTACCCCTTCTTTAATTTGTTATTATCCTTCTTTTAATCGAAACTTCAAAAAATTGTAGCCTGTCGTAAGATTTAGCTTAAGAAAAGTTAACTATCACAAACTTTCATAGCAAATTAAAAATTTTTGTAAAAAACTTCTGATGAAGTAAATTTAACTGAAAGTGTTGCAAGTCAGGAAATCAATGGGATTATCATTATCTAAATATCGCATAGCAGGGTTAGTAAGTTTGATACTGGTTGTTAGCATTGCTTCACCTTCTCTTTCTTTATCTCCTCCTGTCCCCTCAAAGCTGGCACAATCTAATGGTAAAACTGCCATAGACTGGTTAAACCAAGGTTTACAGGCAATTCAGGCGGGAAGGGTACAAGATGCGATCGCAGCTTTTAAACAAGCAGCCCAATTAGATCCGACATTAGCACCAGCGCACTATAATTTAGGGCTAGCACTCCGACAAAAGGGACAATTACAACCCTCTGCGGATGCATTTTATCGAGCGACGCAAGCCGATCCCAAATTTGCTCCTGCTTTTGCTAATTTAGGTGGTGCGTTGTTAGAAGGTAATAATTTAAAGTTAGCTAACGATTATTTGCAACGCGCGTTAGAACTTGATCCCAAACTAGGATTTGCCCACTATAACTTGGGGTTGGTACGAGAACAACAACGAGATTTTGAGCGAGCGATCGCATCTTTTAAAAAAGCCATAGAATATAGCAAAAATGCACCAGAACCTCCTTATCATATGGGGATGTGTTATCTCCAACAAGGTAAACTTGAGCAAGCAAAAAATGCCTTTAATCAGGCAGTAAAAATTAATCTCAAGTATCCAGAAGCCTACTACAATCTCGGTTCAATTTTGTTTCAGCAAGGCAAATTACAAGAGGCATTAGAAGCTTTTAGAAAATCAGCCGAAGCTAATTCCAACTATCCCAACGCTTATTATGGTGCAGGGTTAGTTTTTATGCAGCTACAGCAATATAGAGATGCAGTACAAGTATTCCAATTTGCCAGAGATTTATACAATGCTCAGGGTAACCCTCCGTGGGCAAAAAATGCCGGGCAATTGTTGCAACAGGCACAAAATTTAAATTACCAACCTCGCTGAAGCGTAAAAGCTTAATATTGCATAACATAAAACTATTGGGTTGACTCGCTGGTGTTGTCTTAACTTGTCCCGATTGGAATGAAACGTACATGCAAAAGCGCCAGAAAAGTCGATTTTTATTTTCCGATCGCTGGCTTGATCGGCACTCAATTGTTCGCAACATGGAAGCCTTCCAAGACTTAATTGTGATTGTCTTGTGTTTAGCTTTGTTTGCCGTCATGCTGATGCAATTGTGGGGGCTATTTATCGCCATTACGCAGCAACTGGATTATAAACATGTGACTGCAAAAATCCTATTTGTGTTGATTTTGGTCGAGTTATTTCGACTGTTAATGGTCTACTTGCAAGAACATAGTATCTCTGTGGGGGTAGCAGTTGAGGTAACAATTGTATCTCTACTGCGAGAAGTAGTAGTTCAGGGAGCGCTGGAAATTTCTTGGGTTAATACAGCTGCAATTTGTGGTTTGTTGTTTGTTTTGGGTGGGCTACTTGTGGTCTGTGCTAAAACGCCACACATGGATTGTATGAGCGCTAATACTAAGTTGTGCCCGATTGTGCATAGAGGAGATAGGGAACGGCAAAATGAGTTGGAATTCCAGTATTCACGTCAATGTGATGAGAATCAACCGCTTGGATAAATTGTTATGAAAATGGGGAGTGGGAAGTGGGGAGTGGCGAAAAAGTATTTCCCCACTCTTTTGTGTGAAGCTGTATCAGGAAATTATTTTTGCAAGGTACTTCCGACGTATTGAAATATACTCTTTTTGGAAGATGAATCGCTCTTTAAGGGTGAGTAAAGTGTTAATTAGAAATCCTAAAAGAGGTTCAAGCAATGGCTACAAATACAGGTAACGGACAATCTCAAACAGCGATTAGCGACTTGGATTATGATTTTGTCACCGTTTTGCAGAACAAGCCTGAAGCCGTTAAAGCTTACGATACCTACATCAAAGATGCAGAAAAAGTAGGTTCTCAACCTTGTGTAGAGTTGTTCCAAAAATTACGGCAATCTGATATTGAACACGCACAAGAGATTCGCCAACATCCACAACAAGTGCTGCAACACGGTAAGATGTAACCCAGGTTTTGAAGTGCGTAGGCGTAGTCTAATCAAGGTTTGAGGCTTTATTTTTTAATATAAATTCAAAAAGGTAGCCAAAGCCTGGAAAGTGAAGTCTCGTAAGCCTTGCAGCGATTGATTTTTCCAAGAGTGATGGAAGAGGGATATATCGCTAATTTAAAAATAAACTACGGCTATCCAGTAAGTGAAATAAAAGAGAAATAACATGCAAACGATCAAGCGAAGCGGATCGCAGACGTCACAGAAAGGGCTAGAAGAATATTTCACCGGCAATGTGCGTATTGATCCATTATTCAGCGCTTCGGAGCCAGCCCGTGTTTCCGGCGGCTTGGTGACATTCGAGCCGGGCGCGCGCTCGGCTTGGCACACTCATCCCTTGGGCCAAAATTTGATTGTGGTATCCGGCTGCGGCTGGACGCAGTGCTGGGGCGGGCCGAAACGGGAAATCCGTGCTGGTGACGTTATTAGTTGCCCGCCGGGGCATAAGCACTGGCATGGGGCAACAGCCACTACTGGCATGAGCCATATCGCCATTCAGGAGGCGCTCAATGGCAAGGCTGTCGATTGGCTGGAAAAGGTTACTGATGAACAATATATGTCGGCAGTACAGCCAGATTAATACCACAACAGAAGGAAACAAATTATGTCCGATCAACCTACCCCCGCATAAAAAACATTTGGCGATATTGCCCCAGCGTTCGCTGACTACAGCGACAAGGTGCTGTTTGGCGATGTATGGGAGCGTCCGGGGCTTTCCCCTCGCGAAGCCTAATCACGGTAGCCAGCCTTATCTTGCTCTACCGTACAAATGAGTTGCCTTTTCACCTTAAGAAAGCACTGGAGAACGGCATCAGCCGCGATGAACTGGCCGAGGTGATTACGCATCTTGCCTTTTATGCAGGTTGGCCGACAGCAAGTTTAGCCGTGGCTGCGCGGCACATGTTTGAGGAAGCTGATGTGTAAATGATTGACGAAGATACTTTTAGGATGAAAGGAAAAGAATATGCAAAAATGCTTGCCTCTGAAAAAGCGGTTTGGAAGTTTCGGCCATCGGGCTTGGCTGCATGAGCGTGAGCTTTTCCTAAGACAAGGACAAGAAAGATATAACTCGTTAAGAAAATGAAGAACTCGTTATGAACATATCTTTTGAAAACAAAGTTGCACTGGTAACAGGTGCTGCATCTGGATTGGGTCTTGCGACAGCGAAGGCTTTTGCTGAATCAGGTGCTTCAGTGGTGTTGGCAGACTGGAACGAGAAAGCAGCGCGTTCAGCAGCCGAGGAACTAACTGCCCAAGGTCACAAAGCAATCGCTATCCATTGCGACGTATCGGATGACGCCCAGGTAGAAGCGATGGTTGAGCAGACGGTTGCAACGTTCGGCCAGTTGGATGCAGCCTACAACAACGCTGGTATTCAAAACATTTTAGCGGAAACCGCTGATTCCCCCCGAGAAGATTTTGATCGGGTGATGGCCATCAATCTTCGTGGCGTCTGGAGTTGCATGAAGTTCGAGCTTCGTCAGATGAGCAAGCAAGGGAGTGGCGCGATAGTCAACTGTTCTTCGATTGGAGGAGTTGTAGGCGGTGCCGGGCGTGGAACCTATCACGCCGCAAAGCACGGAGTACTGGGGCTTACCAAAAGCGCGGCTTTGGAATATGCGGCTAAAGGAATTCGCATCAATGCGGTTTGCCCAGGTCTCATCCAAACCCCGATGTCCGATCAAATGGTTGCTGCGGGACAGGCTGACGCGTTAAAAGCGATGATGAAAGACGTACCAATCGGTCGAGTTGGTCGCCCCGAGGAAATTGCAGATGCCGTTCTTTGGCTTTGTAGTTCGGCAGCAAGTCTAGTGGTTGGTCACGCACTCGTGGTAGATGGCGGCTACACCATTCACTGAGAACCAGAAGCAAACTTTAGGAGGAGTTCTGTCACCTGTTCGGGGGACAGGGCTTTGTTTGTGCCCTTGTAAACATTGTTTTTCTTGGCGAGGGAGTTTATCAAAAATAGTGTAAATGCTTCTGTTTCAGCATAAAAAAGCAGATGGTTGTTACCATCTGCTTTAATAAAATATTCGTTATCTTCTTTACTTGGATACCAACTGATTAACTGGAGCAACCCCAGCTAAATCCAAAATTGGCACGATCGCATCTTCACGCTTCACCGCCATCATATGGACACCCTGACACAATTGCCGCGCTATTTGTACTTGCTCGGCTGCAATTTTTATTCCTTCTTCAAAAGGGTCTTTGGCTTTTGCCAATCTATCAATAATATGTTGGGGAATATTTACACCCGGAACACACCTATTAATAAACTGGGCATTTTTTGCCGACTTCAACAGAAAAATTCCTGCCAAAATCGGTTTTTTATAGCCAGCGGCAATTGTGTCCATAAACTTTTCTAGCAGGTCAAAATCGGTAATCAACTGACTTTGAAAAAACTGCGCTCCTGCTTCGATTTTGCGTTCAAATCGACTTTGCAAACCCGACCAACTTTTACATTGTGGATCTACCGCTGCACCAACAAATAAATCTAGCGCTCCATCAGTCAAGGGTTTCTCGTTGCAATCAACGCCTTGATTCATCTTCCGAATTAGTTGCAGCAGTCGCACAGCTTCCAAATCAAATACTGCTTTGGCATCTGCATGATCGCCTGCTTTTACTGGGTCACCAGTCAAAGCTAAAATGTTATGGATACCCAAAGCATGAGCGCCCATTAAATCAGCTTGTAAACCAATGCGGTTGCGATCGCGGCAAGCAACTTGACAAATCGGCTCTATGCCGTTTTGTGACAAAATCACCGACGCCATTAATGAAGACATCCGTAACATTGCACGGCTACCATCAGTAACATTGACAGCATGAACCCTTCCCTTAAGGGTCGCCGCCATTTGAATCATGTGGGCTGGATCTCCCCCTTTCGGAGGTGCTACCTCGGCAGTAACTAGAAATTCACCTGCTTGTACAGCTCTCTTGAAGGCTGTGCGGCTATGGGTGTGATGCATAAAATTAAGAATTTCCATTTATTAAATGGTATAGCAAATCACACCTGAAGGAAAACCTATAAAGGAAGAGAGTAGCCTAAAGCAGTTTTTACTTGTGATAAAGTTTGATTTGCGATCGCTCTAGCTTTTTCCCCTCCATCCCGCAACACAGATTCCAAATAGCCTTTGTCCGCCGTTATCTCTTGATATTTTTCTTGGATTGGTTTCAGGGACTCAATTATCGTGTCCGTCAACAATGGCTTAAATTGTCCCCAGCCCATATCTTGACACTCAACTGCTACATCTTCCTTTCTCTTGCCAGAAAGCAGTGTATACAGCGTTAACAAGTTATTACACTCCGGACGCGCTGGATCATCAAAAGTCAGCCCACGAATCGGATCAGTTTTACAACGCTTAATTTTGTATTGAATCTGTTCTGGTGAATCTAGCAAACTTATCCAGCTTAACTCTGAAGGATCAGACTTCGACATTTTGCGTGTACCGTCCGCCAAACTCATCACCCTTGCCCCTTCCTTACGAATCAAAGGGTCTGGTAACTTTAGAACTGGCTGATCTGGTTTACCAAATTGGTGATTTAACCGAGCTGCAATATCTCGTGTTAATTCCAAGTGTTGCTTTTGGTCTTCACCCACTGGCACTTTATCCGCCTGGTAAAGCAAAATATCAGCTGCCATCAGCACAGGGTAATCCAATAAGCCTGCACTCACATTTTCTCCCTGCTTGAGTGCCTTTTCTTTAAACTGGATCATGTCTTGCAGCCAGTTTAGAGGTGTAATGCAGTTGAGAAACCAGGTGAGTTCACTGTGGGCCGAAACGTGGGATTGGACAAAGATGGTGGAGTGATTTAAATCAAGACCACAAGCTAGATAGAGAGCAGCAAGGGTGTAGGTATCAGCTGCCAACTGTTTTGGGTCGTGTGGCACTGTAATCGCGTGCAAATCAGCTACAAAAAGGTAATTTTCGTATTCGCTCTGACCTTCTACCCAGTTGCGAATGGCTCCCAAGTAGTTACCTAGATGGTAATTGCCGGTTGGTTGAATTCCAGAAAGAACACGTTGCTTGCCCATAAATTTAAACTTAGTTATCTCAAATCCGCGCTATGTAAAGTGGCGATGTCTGGCGACAAGTCGCTTTGCGCTTAAGCAAAACTCATTTAATTTTGACATTTTCCAGCGCAACTCGCCGTTGAAATATTTGGAGTTGAGTCTCACCGTTGCTTTAGCAACAGTGAGACTCAAACCTATCTTTGTGCATCTCTTGGTGAGCAGTGCTTCCAAGATGATAGCAAACATCAATTTACATAATTTTGTAATTCTCGATGATAGCGCAAGGAACAGACTTTTCTCCCGACCAATCGGTAAAGGTATCTTCATTTTTGTAATGCCTTGGCGTTTGCATAAGCAAGTTCCAAGCATCTTTGGCATCCAATAAATTTAAACGTTCGGGATAGTGGATCTTTAATAATTCTTGCACTAGCGGATAATAGTCAGAGTTTATTCCTGGAAAAATATGATGTTCTGTATGATAAGAAAAATTGAAATGCAATTTGTCAAATATTTGAGGAACACGCAGAGAAATACTATTTATGAGTGGATCGTTGACGCTTGTCATCTGACAAAGCATGTGGTTTGTATAGACATAAAATATTGCTCCAGCGTAACCAATCCCAATAGGCAAAAAGTAACTCAATACGATTTTTAGGAAATCAAATTGTAAATATAGCAAGATACTCAAATGAATCATGGCAATTACAAAAAGTTCACCTGCGATTAACCAACGCTCTTTAGTTTTGACTGTAAAGGCAGCAGGAACAAAATTCACAGATTCACGATTAAAGAATAGCACAGAGGTCAAATTCCGAAAATTATGTGTTCCCCATGCAGTTGCCATTCCCACTATTAAACTGATAGGATTGACCTCCGCAGAAGGTACGCATACATTTTGAATCCATTTACCCCAAGTTTTCGGCTGGTTGTATAAGTAATTGCGATCGGGATCGGCTAAAGAATTAGTTTTATTATGATGTTCTCGATTATGTACTGCTTTCCACAATGTGGGTGGCATCCATAACATTGCTAGCCCTAGCAAGCTAATAATTCTGATTATATGGGAGTTTCTAATTACGCTACCGTGCATCAGATCATGGGAGCTAAATAGCAAGACGATAACACTATTACCCATCACTATAGCTAAAGGCAAATAAAGCCATAAAAGATATAAATTCCAACGATCTAGATAAGATGCGATCGCCCAACCTAGAATTAAAATTGCCCAATTAATTAATAAAATCACTAATTTACTTGGATCGGGGAGAAATACTTTGGCAGGAAGTAGGGGACGCAATTTTTTTGCATACTCTGCTTGGCGAATTAACTTTTGAGCGTTACAAAGTTCCATAAATATTCTTTAATTTTTCTTAAATTTTGTTTAATTTAATTTATATTATAATAAACAGTTTCAAAAATTAACGTAATCTTTATCCTAATTTTGCTATCGTAATTTTGCTATTGTATAGTATAACTGAATACTAAAAGTAAATTAGGAGTTTAAACATGGTTTCTCTAAATACACTACAGTCTCTAGAAAAGTATATACCTTTAGTAGGAGATATGAATATTAAAACCCCACTAGCATATACAGCAACGCGTGGGGCGGTAGAGGTAGTCAACACAATACAAATGGCGGTAGCCGAGGCTTATATCAATGGGTTAGAAGTTCCTGATCCAGTATTAGAATCTCTTTTTAATACTTGTATGCCTATCTTTTTTAAATATTTTCCCGCTCTTTTAGCACCTTATGAATGGGTATTAAAAGAAACTGATCATCTTGCTGAAGGTTCACGGGATCTGATGAAAATTCAGTATGATTTGCCTCAAGCGATGCTGAATAAGATGTTGGGTGATGGGAAACTCATTTATCCTAAGTACAGCATGGGACTGTGGGAAAAAGGAGCATTAAACCTTGAGCAATCTCAGATACATATGATCGATGATGTGATTCAGAAGTTAGACATTAAAGATGGAGATAATATCTTAGATTTTGGCTGTGGTTGGGGATGTGTGCCAAATTACATTCTATCCAAATTCCCCAATGTCAAATTTGTCGGTCTGAATTTGAGTCACGAGCAATGTGAATATATGCGCCAGAAGATGCAAGATCCTGAAAGCAACCTCAGTTCAGGTCGATTCACGCTGTATGAAGGAGATTTAAATAATACAATATTTGAGACAAAATTTGATAAAATCCTTTCGATTGGCGTTTTTTGTCATGTTGGTAATTTAACTAACTCTTTTCAAAAATTAGCGAGTTTGCTGAAAGATAATGGTAAGGTTTTTATTCATATCATTACAGTTCGCACCCCTAATAATATATCCAGCGTTTTCACGCACAAATACATTTTTCCCCACGGTAGGTATTGGAACTATGATGCAGTTCCTAGCCGGAATCAAGACCTCAAAACAATTGAAAGATGGTATCTTAACGGTTCCAATTACTCTAAAACATTTGCCAAATGGCTAGACAATTTTGACGAAAATCAGGTAACAATCAAAGACTTGAATTATGGCATGGATTATGCAAAATTTCGCCGGATATGGAGGTTTTATTTAATATGGTTTATTCGGAATTTCGCTAGTTGCGATGGTGAATACAATGGGAACGGTCAGTACTTAATGGTTCATGCTTAATGGAGTAAGAGTAGCAGCGTAGGCGTAGCCCGTCGTAGACATCGCTCTCTAGAAACCACATTGATTGTATGATTACTTAGTAACATTGATAGGTTATGGAAAATCCTAATAGATTAATTTTTTCATAAAAACCAAACTCTTAGATTCGATTTAGCTCTCTACCAAACCCACCTGTCCTCCAATTAGCCCCAGAAATCCTGTTCCAAAGTGCTGAATCTCCAAAAAACTTGCTTGCTCCGGTGAGGTTTTGTAAATTCGGAATGTCTTCATAATTCCCAAAGTAGCAGCACTTTCTAGAGGCCCAACAAAGCTAATATCGCGGTCGATAAAATAAGTTTGATTAGCCCATTGAGCCATCTGATTTGCATTCAAAAAGTAGCAGCCTGCATGAGGGTTGAGGGCACGACGAAAGGTAATTGGTGCATTCATAATTGTACCATTGAGTTCCTGTTGCTCCTGCACATTTTGAAAGGGAGCAGTTACTCGTAAAGCCAAATCCCCATCAATGTAAGCTTTCTGAACCAAGCCGTAAGGGGAGATTTCGTAACGATTTGGCTGGAGCAAGTTTAAGTCACCAGCTTGTTGGGTAAACCAGTTTAATTTTATAAAAAACCAAGGGTCATAGATAATTAGGTCATCTTCCAGAAAGCAGTAATAATCATACTGACCGAGACAACTTTGCAGAACAGCTTGGCACTCAAACCCCAAAAGCAAAGGTTCTGCATTGCTAGAATGATGCCTATATAAATGAGATGGCAAGGGAAGCTGATTCAGGAGATGATCATCTTTGGTTGTACAAATAACAATATCTAGTTCGTGTGACTGCGGCTGGTTAGCAGGGAAAGCTAGTCGTTGAGCAATGTTGATGATACTTTGAGATTTACCAAATAATTGGTGTAAGGTAATAAGGCTTTTAGTTAACGCCTGCAAGCGGGGTTGCGGGTCTTTATGTTGGGAAGCATGACGACCCTCACTGCTAGGTTTAAAAAAATGGGCAATGGTAAAAATAATTCGCATTGAGGCTATAGATTTATTTTTTGTAAATATCCTTGTTTTATTAGTTTTTACCAATCAAAAAATTTCAGTGTACCCAATTAAACTTCAGGAAACTCAACTCCAACTACTCATTTAATTCCTGCCAAATCCTTTAGAAGGTGGGCGATTTTTCAAACTATTAGAAATTTTACCAGCGAACATCCATTGCAAATGCTGTGGTAACAGTTTCGCTAAATCATAACGTTTCACAATTGTCTCTCGCGCATTCGCACGAATCACTTTCATCTCCTGAGGATGATTCAGCGCCTCTTCAACTCGATTAGCAATATTCTGAGGAGAAAAGAAATCTACCAGCAGTCCATTCACCCCATCCTGTACTACTTCCAATACTGGCGCAGTCTTAGAGGCTACTAGTAAACATCCTGCTGCCATTACCTCTAACATCGACCAGGATAAAACAAAAGGACGGGTTAAATAAATATGAGCAGAAGAAGCTTGCAAAACTTGAAGGTACTCATTGTAAGGAAGCCTATCTGTAAAGTGGAGCCTCGATAAATCCAAAGATAATTTTTCTAGCATTAATTTTTTATAAGTCTGACCATCAGGGAGATTCTTCCCATAGGCCACCCTATCTTCTCCCACTATTACCACATGGCACTTAGGTCTTCGCTGCTGAATTAGCGCCACCGTTTCCATAAACTGCGGAAAACCTCTATAAGGTTCCATCCCCCGTCCCACATAAGTTACCAACTCTTCCACATGGGAAAGATCAAGATTGATTCTTGGTAAAACTAACTTTGCGCCTGGTTTAGGGACAAAAAAATTGGTATCAATACCATCATGAATTACAGTGATTTTGCTATGATATTCTTTAGGAAACTGCTGTCGCTGCCAATTCGTCGGAGAAAGGCCGCGATCGCAACTATATAAATCAGTCAAAATCGGCGCATTTTTTACGCGGATGCGGCATACATCATCAGCATTCAGTGGTTCCTTGGGATCAAAATCTGCATCAGAACCGTGAGCGTGGTAAAACCACTCGAAATAACACAATAATTCGGCTTTGGGAAAAACATCTTTCATAAATAAAGTCGGCCCCCAACCAGAATGACCATAAACTATATCTGGAACGAAACCCTCAGCTTTTAATTTTTCTGCCACGCGATAGACAGCCTGCGCGGTGAGAACAGCATTTTCCAGGTTGCGAACATAGTGGTGGGTTTGGGGAGCAGCTTCACGAGAAGGAGTGTAAATAGCTTTATAAACGCCAGGTATTTCCCCTTCACGACGATTTGTCCCAAAGACGACTTTGTAATTATGATTTTTACCTAAAACTGTCGCAAGGTTGCGAAATTGCGAGGGAAAATTGGGATGTAAAAATAAAATTTTCATTGGAATAATCTTGATTAATTTATTGCGAGATAAAATAAATTAAGACAAGCTGCTTAAGATTATAAGATTATTTACCACGATTTTTAGCAAGTAAATTTAGGTAAATGGTTGCCCGAAAATGCGAAAATAATCGCAAAATCGTGTTATAACCATGAAATTTATTGGCATTGATTTAGGTTGGAAATCACAACCAAGTGGATTATGCTGCTTAGAATGGATAGATGGACAACTGCAACTACTTGATCTAGACCGTAAAGAAGCCATTGCAGACATCCTCACCTGGATTGATCAGAGCGTAAAACCAGACGAACCAGCCATCATCGCTGTAGATGCACCTACTCTCATACCCAACGATAGCGGGAGTCGCCTTCCTGACAAACTCAGCCACAAGTACTTTGACAGATATCATGCGGGATGCTACCCAGCTAATCAAAACCTACCCTTTGCAGAACGCACTATCAACTTTGGCTTAGAATTAGAATCACGCGGTTTTGCACACGCACCCACCATTGAAGCGCAAAAACTCAGCAGATATCAAATAGAAGTCTTTCCCCACCCAGCAATCGTTAACCTATTCAACTTAGAACGCATCCTCAAATACAAAAAAGGACGCCTCAATGAGCGCCGCCTAGAATTAATCAAACTCCAAAATTATCTTCTCGATATCCTCCCCTCCTTCTCTCCTCCTCTGTGTCCTCTGCGCCTCTGTGGTTCGTTTCTTCTTGAAATCCCCACCACAGGCGTAGCCCTCAAAGCAACCGAAGATAAACTAGATAGCTTAATTTGCGCTTATGTTGCTGCATATTGGTGGTATTGGGGAGAACAACGTAATCTCGTATTAGGCGATCGCACTACTGGCTACATTATTATCCCCCAAAGAATTTTAGCCTAAAATTGTAATCTCGTAAGATTTAAGTCAAGGAGGCTTTATGCAAGGAGTTAGTTCCAATTTGAGTTTAAAAGAGCTTTATGAAATTGATGACCATCTCTAGTTAGAGGAAACAATCAAGCTATTGAAAGCTAACCATTTAGAAAAATTAGATTTAGAAAATTTAATTGAGGAGCTAGAAAATTGGGGTCGTAGATACATAGCAAAGGTCGCTAATTTACTAGAACAAGTTGTTAGACATTTTACTATTAAAGAATAATTAAGAAAAGCCTGAAACAACCTATTTTGGTTAATTCACATCATGATTGATTTGTACAGTGCGTAAGTCCTAGTAACATAAAAGGCGTTGCTAAACTTAAATCAGCAACGCCTAATCTTGAGTAGTCAATAACTACTCAGCACTATTACTCTGCCCAAGCAATTAACCTTGGTTCATAAGCATTAGCCAAGTATTGATTTTTCGGCAATACACGCAAAGACAAGCCTTGCAAACCAGAAGCGGTATAAGTGATATTACCCGTGTAAATACTCAATTGGTGTCCATCATCACCTTCGTAATCCATTACCACTGACACAGCGTTGACAATCTCACCATTGGGATCGATCGCACCTTGGTATAGCTCCACCTGCACATCATTATTCGTCAAAGTTGCCAAGTCAACTTTGGCTTTGACTGTAACAGTTTGGTTAACCTCAATGTCCGAAACTGCCGATACATCAACATCTTTGATTTTGATGTTGAACCAGTGTTCACCCAGTTTTGCTTTCCAAGCAGCTAGTTCTTTAGCTGGGGCATAGTTATCAACAGTCAGGGTATGATAGCGATCGCTAGCTGGGAAATAAGCTCGCTCGGCATATTCTCCTACCATCCGCGCTGTATTAAAGAATGGACAATTCAACCGAATTGCATCCTTCATTTTCGCAACCCACGGACGCGGTAAGCCATCAGTATCCCGATGTTCATAAAATAGCGGTACAACTTCCTTCTCTAACAACTCGTAGAGAGCATTTGCTTCTACTTCATCTTGGTAGTTGGGATCGTCGTAATTCTCTCCATGTCCAATTGCCCAGCCTGTGCGGACGTAATCAGCTTCATCCCACCAGCCATCTAGTACACTTAAATTCGGCAATCCATTCATTGCCGCTTTCATGCCACTGGTACCAGAGGCTTCCCGTGGACGACGCGGTGTATTCAACCAGATATCGCAACCCGCAACCATCAACCGGGATATGTGAATGTCGTAATTGGGAACAAACACTACCTGTTTTTCTAAATCTTGTTCGCGGATAAAGTGATTGATATCGCGGATGAGTTCTTTTCCGGGAATATCCTTGGGATGTGCTTTACCAGCAATCACAAATTGCACTTTCCGGTCTTTGTTAGCCAGTAAAAGCCGCTTTATGCGTTCCAAATCACGCATCCAGAGGGTGGCGCGTTTGTAGGTGGCAAACCGACGGGCAAAACCAATGGTGAAAGCGTAAGGATCTAAAACTTCTTGGGCTTGGGTAATTTCGGAGGCGGAAGCGCCGCGATCGTGCAAATGCTTAACCAAATGATCCCGCACATACAAAATCATATCCAAGCGGCAGCGTTCGTGATTGCGCCACAATTCCTCATCAGGTATGGCGTCCATCCGCTCCCACAATGGGCTATCTGGTGGTGCTGATGACCAGTTTGGTCCCAGGTAGCGATCGTACAATTCTTGAGTCGATTTCGCAACACAACTCCGAGCATGGACACCGTTAGTAATGGCTGCGATCGGCACTTCCTCTATGGGCACATTCTTCCACAAGCCCTGGAACATTTGCCGCGACACCACACCATGCAATTGTGCAACACCGTTAGAAAATGTGGCCATCTTCAGCGCTAGCACCGCCATACTGAAAGGCCCAGATAAATCGCCTGTATTCTCGCGCCCCAGTCCTAAAAATTGCTCTTTGGGCAACTCAAATATCTCTGCATAGTACCCCAGGTAGTACAACATTTTCTCAGGAGCGAACAAGTCAATCCCTGCTGGTACTGGCGTGTGGGTGGTAAAGATATTGCTGGAAGCCACCACCTGTTTAGCTTGGGCATAATTCAGTCCCTCTTCCTGAATCAGCAAGCGGATGCGTTCTAGGGCGGAGAAGGCGGCGTGACCTTCATTCATGTGGTAGGCTGTGACTTTCAGCCCCAAAGCTTTGAGCATTTGCACACCACCGATCCCCAGCATGATTTCCTGGTGGATACGCATATCGATGTCGCCACCGTACAGCTGATCTGTGATGTCGTGGTCGTAAACATTGTTGGGTTCAATGTTGGTGTCCATCAAATATAGGGGCACTGTTCCTACCTGTACGCGCCAAACTCTGGCATACACCTTGCGTCCTGGATAATCTACCGCAATCCGCAGTTCTGAACCATCGGGATTGCGCTCTAGATGCAAGGGCATATTGTAGAAATCATTGCTCAGATAGCGTTCCTGCTGCCAGCCATCGGCATTGAGGTACTGAGCAAAGTAGCCTTGCTGGTACAGTAAACCTACACCTACAAGCGGTAGACCCAAGTCACTGGCAGATTTGAGGTGATCTCCCGCTAGAACGCCCAAGCCCCCAGAATAGACGGGCAAACAATCTACAAGTCCAAATTCCGCCGAAAAATAGGCGTAGCATTCTTTTGGTTTCTGCTCCCGTTGTTTCTGATACCAGGTGCGCTCTTGCAAATAATCTTCTAACTGACGGTCAGCTCGATCCATTTGCGCTAGGAAGCCTTCATCTTCGACAACTTCCAGAAGCCGTGATTGAGAGATAGTACCCAACATTAACACTGGGTTGTGATGGCTAGACTCCCATAGGTCAGAGTCTAAGCGACGAAATAAATCTTTAGTTTCAACATTCCAATCCCAGTGCAAGTTCTGTGCCAGCCGCCGCAGTGGTTCGAGTCGCGGCGGTAGTGAAGGGGATACGTTAAATGTGCGAATTGGCTGCATAGGTTGGCAAAACTCCAAGTTTAGCTATGGTTATTGTTTACTCTCTTTACCAATGTTGCCAATTCTTTATACTGTATTTTGTGAAAAAGCGATGACTTTGTTAAGCATTGAGAATTATTCTTTACCTCGTTGCTAAAGTTTACACCAAGGTGTTTCTAATTCTATGCCTTACCCCGAGCCATGTACTTGGTATATTAAGATTTAATCATTTACTGGCACTGGATCACTTAAAATAAATCTAGTTTTGAATAAATAATTTATATTTTTTTTAGTATTGCTTCTGGGGATCAATTCTACGGTCTTAGCTGAGGGTGGAAATTCCCCATACCTGTGTCTAGGAAAGTGAAAATTTTAATTATTTTTTAATAAAATGGTGCTGGCAAAGAAGCAATGTAAGAAGGCAGGGGGCAGAAAGTAGAAGGTAAACCCCATAAATAATCGCATGAAAACCTTACCAAGCAATTAACCAGGAAAAGCGATGCCTGCGGCGGGCTACGCCGACGCTAACTACTTGGTATAATTTTTGATACTAAATCAGGAAAATAACTTCTTAGCGTGTTATTTTACGCGCCTAATGAAGGCTGATCTTTGGTATTTTTTGTCATTGACAAAGCCACAGCTGCTGCATAAGCAATCTCCGCTGCCATTTGATAAGCAAGTTTGATACTCGATGAAGCGTCTTTAGCTTTAGGAGAGAGGGAAGCTTTTTTTCGGCGCGACTCTTGCTTGACATCACCCGCCACAATAGCCCGCTGTAAAATGATCCAGGCATCTAGGTCTTCTGAGTCATAATTACTTTGAAGTTGCGATCGCAGTTGATCTTCAGCTACAACACTCAGATAGCCGATATTTAGAGCTTCTTCGACAATTTCTTTAATTAAAGCCATAATTTGAACCAAGTGTGTGAGTTAAAACCGATACCTCAATTTGAGCAATTTGATGTTGTTTTGTGGACTTCTCCTGAAAACTAAGCTATGTTTTAGCTTTATTTCGATAAAATTAAATTTATAATGAATAGTGCCAAGCACGCATCACCCGCTTGGCTCACCCGAATGGGTGATTCATAAATGTTTTAGATACAAGTAATAGGGAAGAGGAATATTTTTAGCATTTTTAGGAAGAGGGTTTCATAAGTATAGTAGATATCATTCTGAGTTTAACGCCCAATCATGAAATAACTTGAACAAGCAATGAGAGAAATATAGACAAAAATGCCAATTAACCGCTTACAGCATTTTTTAACTCACCATCTTCAATGGATTTAATCTAAGTGTATAAAATTATTTTAAGTAGCGATCGCTCCAGTAAAAAAGTTAACTTATTTCCACTATTCTCATCAATAAGCAACCTGGAAATCAACTTATTTCTTGAGAGTGTTCCACTAAAAATAAAATGTGTTATCGTTAAAAATAATTGTTATTAAAAACCATTCATGTAATTACAAACGTGAACTGGTTAGTCTGTAAATCATCTGTGTGCAACATGATTGGAGCAGCATACTCTAGAAATTCGTTGCAAGAAAGCCGTCATAGCAGTCGGGGAAGCGCTTACTTGTTTGCACCGATGGTTAATTTCAATGTGATGGCTGATGTGGGAGATAATCCACCTTAATTGGGTTTTGTTTGGGCAAAAATACCCAGAAAAATCCAACACTAATTACATTGTCATGCTAGGCAGAAATTTTCTCTAAACTTTAAATATAGTCTAGTTAAATGTATTTTTTGTTGCAAAATAGCTTGTGGAACTGAGTTGTTTCAAAAGACTAAAACTGCCTGAGAGAAAGTAGCTTCAAGGCAAACAACTCCATCCCTAGTTGCGTAACAAGCTTTTTAAATTTGTCGAATAACCAAAACAGTAGCCTATCTAAACTAGCAAATTTACCCATCAGACAATTTAATAGTCTGATATTTGACTGTGCAATGCACTGATATTGTTTGATTAATTGAACTGGTAAAAAAGAAGCAAAATTGTTACGTGCCTTGACTGTGCCAATTTTAGATTTTAGATTTTAGATTAAAGAATTGAAGAATTAAAGCCTCGACTCCGCTCGGCTTTAATACTGAGCGACTTGTGCCGAGCGACTTGTACCGACTTGTACTGAGCGGCGTCGAAGTAGCGAAGTCGAGGTAAGCCGAGGTAAAGGAGCCGAAGTGTTAAAAATTACTTCGGTTAATGCCCCACCCAAGCGTGGACGGAACAAATCCAAAATCCAAAATCCAAAATTGATAGACTGGTACAAAAGCTTCTAGCGACCCAAATCAATTGTGTATATCAATTGAGTAATTCTATCGCACCTAAATTAAAGAATTGCTCACATAGTCAAAGCTAGACTTTGGTTTTCCAAATGTTGGAAAACCATTTAAAAATATGGGTAAATTTCGGTAATCCTGCCAACTTATCTGATGTATTAAGAAATACAAAGTTTATTGGTATTAGCAGAAGATTAGGATACAGCCAAAACAACTTTCAATACTGTCAACAACAATTGATTGAAGAGATATGTAGCCATGCATAACAAGCAATATGTTTCAAAATTGCAGCGCGTGCAAGAACTTTTAGTAACTACTGTGTTAGGGGATATTCCTACACTCATTCTGGGTCCGAAGTTGCGTAATTTGGGATATCGTAGTATTTTTGCCCAAATAGGCAGCCTAGTTTATATTCAAAATGGTGTTGAATTTAACGGTACTTCTTGTATTGAGATAGGCAGTGGAGTATATATTTTTAAGGGTGTACGGATGGATGCTAGAGGACACAAAAATAATAGAATTCATCTAGGAAATAGAGTTGCTATTGAGCGTAACGTTGATATAGGGTCTTTGGAAGATACGTGTATACATATTGATGAAGACACCTTCATTGCTCCCAACGTGTGTATTGAAGGGCCAGGAGACATTAAAATTGGTAAACACTGCATGATTGCTGCCCACTCAGGGATATATGCCAATAATCATAATTTTGCTGATCCGATGGAGCCGATTAAATACCAAGGTGTTACTCGCAAGGGAATTGTGATTGAGGATGACTGTTGGCTAGGGCATGGAGTAACGGTATTAGATGGGGTTACTATCGGTAAAGGCAGTGTTATTGGTGCAGGAGCAGTTGTCAATAAAGATATTCCTCCTTTCTCCATTGCTGTAGGCATACCTGCACGAGTAATCAAAAACCGAATTGGCAAAGACCTAGCAAAAGTTCAAACCGAAAAATAGGGCATTGGGGAACCACTGCGCCCTTGCGGTTCCCCGACTTAAAGCAAGTGGCGTCATGGGGCATTGGGAATATTAACTATCCCCTGTAAGCTATAACCTGTTACCTTTTTTGGGAAACCTTTGCCGTTAGTTAACGTCACAAGAGTAAACAGTCTCTGAGTTATTTTTTAAGGGCATCTAAAAGTCAGACAACTGACATCTTGCACCATTCTCAATAACTGTAGGGTAGACACTGCTAGTCCCTAATCTCCAAGTCGCCAGCGATGCACTGAGCTTGTCGAAGTGTCCCAAGTCCCCAGAGTCCTCTAAAAAAGGGACGAGATTTGGGTAATATAAAGGAGCTATCTTTTCTGCATGGCAGATCCTGAAAGAAAAGCTTTCTTTGTCTTACCCCTTGGAGATATTTCTATGCTGACTTTAAAAATCGCTGTTTATATTGTTGTTGCCTTCTTCGTAATTATCTTCGTCTTCGGATTTTTGTCGAACGACCCAGCTCGTAACCCCGGCCGTCGGGACTCAGAGTAAAAGGCGATAAATCATCCGCGACTTTGGAAGGCGGAAGATACTAAACGCCACGGAAACTTACTAAACTTTCGCCTAGTAAGTTTCCTCCTCCAAGTGGCTTGCTGCAGGTAGCAGAAGGCGACAGTCGGAAGGCAATAATGTATATTTATCCTTCCGTCCGTCATTTGGCTGTTTGTTAGCCCGATTTTGCTCAAATATGCTTCATCCAGTTCTGCCACCCGATCCGCCTCCTATCCTCGAATCTTTACAACCTGTAAATCCCGCCTCATCTGCCAGTCATACAAAGTTTCTTTCAGTTCTAGAGACTGGAATGCAGGAAAAAACAGACAAATCCAAGCAGCCCAAGGATTTGACTCAGTTAGCAATTGCGGGTGACACCAACAGTAATCCGCCATTGCCAACTGAGATCAACTCAACTCAGGATGACCTGGTAGTTGTCGAAACTCCCTCTGTATCCCATCCACTAAAAATTTCCCCGATCACCGCACCTGGAAGTGCTGCACTTTTGGGACAGTCGCTGGTTGTTGGTTATCCCACGCAGGAGGTTAAAACCTCTAATCGCCAAGATAAAGAAGACACAAAGACAAGTCTGAGTGCCGGACGCCGACGCTCGGAACTTCTCCTCAGGTTGTCGCTGCACAAACAAAAGACGCAAACAGAAGCGACTGCGTTGCCAATAAAAGTTGGAGCGGAGGCTTCCAACCTAGATGCAAAGCGGCTTGTGGTCAAACATCCCAACTTCGGAGAGTTCTCGACCTTGAACCAAGTGGCATGGGGAGACGCAAAACGTGAACCTTCTCAAAAACTCGGTCAGCGATCGCCAGATCCCAACTATAGTGGTGGAGAAAAACAAACCTTTTTAAACTCTCCTAGCTTTACCTATAGAGTTTCCCCAAGTCCCCAAGTCGCCCAATCTTTGCGTCCTCTTCAAATTGCCCCAAGTCTCACAAACGGCAACAAGTTAGTCGAATCTAAGGCGGAAATTTTAGCTGAGAAGTTAAACCAGCAAAAACAGCAAAGTGATATTACTGCACCACAGTCTTTAGGAAGAGACAATATCTCTGTATCTGCTGCTGATCTTGCACCAAGTTCTCAATCAGTACAAAATTTTATAAAATTCAAGTCTCGCAGTCCGACAAATCAACTCTCAACGCCCATCACTGTAGAATTCAATTCCCAAACCCAGCAACAAGCTCAAGTACCAACATCTACACCACAGGTGGGTACTACTAATAAGCCACAAGGTCAACCATCTGGTACAAATACGCCAGCCAGCACGCCGCCAGCCAGACCGAGAATTGTGGAAGTCACTTCAGATCGGCAAGAGTATGACGAGCAACGGCGAATTATTACAGCTGTTGGGAATGTAGTTGTGCGATTTGATGGGGCGGTAGTGGATGCCGATCGCCTGCAAGTCAATTTAGACAACTTGATCGCTGCGGGGGAAGGCAACGTAACTTTAACACGGGGTGATCAGGTACTGCGTGGACAACGCTTTACCTATAACTTTGTTCAAGATAGTGGGGAACTGCTAAATGGTAGAGGAGAAATTTACGTACCCTCAGCACAAACAGATTTTGCTTTCTTATCCACGGATGTAAGTGCTGGTGGAGTCCCAAAACGTCCGCCCAGCGATCGCATTTTAGCGAATCAGCCCGTTTCGGGTGTGAGCAGCCCTGGAGGAATTGATGTGACAGTTGGTGGTCAGACAGGCGCTACCAACATCCCGCCACCAAAATCAGGGGGTGTAGTCAAGCGGCTTAGGTTTGAAGCTGAACACATTGACTTTTATCCGCAAGGCTGGCAAGCAAGGGATGTCCGCATCACCAATGATCCTTTTTCACCGCCAGAATTAGAGTTACGCGCAGATACAGTAACTTTGACGCGAGAATCACCCTTGGTAGACCGCATTAGGACACAGAAGCAGCGTTTGGTATTTGATCAAAGGCTCTCCTTACCAATTCCGGTGAATGAGCGGACTATTGACCGTCAGGAGCGGGACGTTACACCTGCAATAGTCTCCCCCGGTTTTGATGGAAAAGATCGGGATGGTTTGTATATTGAGCGTGGTTTTTCAGTGATCGATACAGACCAGACTCGCTGGACGATCACGCCCCAGTTGCTAGTAGAGAGAGCTGTGCAAGAAGGCACGGGTGACTTAGGCGCACTGTTTGCTGTGAAGACAAAGATAAATTCTGTTTTGAGTCCACGAGCAGTAATTCAGGGGACTGGGGAGTTAACTAGTTTTGACTTGAACAAGGTGGAAGATAATTTGCGGGTGAATTTGGGATTGCGCCAAATAATAGGGACTTCCCTTCCCCATATCTTGAGTCTGCAATATAACTACCGCGATCGTCTCTACAACGGTACTCTCGGCTTTCAAACCGTCCAGAGCAGTATTGGCGGCATTATTACCTCTCCTGTGATTCCTTTAGGAAAAAGTGGTATCAACCTCACCTATCAGGCAAGCGCTCGATATATCAATGCCAACACCGATCGCCAAGACTTACTAGAACCAGTGCGGGAAAACGATCGCATCTCACTAGGTCGTCTACAAGCCAGCGCTGCCCTCAGTAAAGGGCTGTTGCTGTGGCGGGGAAAACCATTACCATTCACTGCCACTGAGGGATTACGATACACTGCTAACCCTGTAGTTCCTTACTTGCAAGCGTTCGGTGGTCTTACGGGCACTACCAGTTATTATACCAATGGTGATAACCAAAGCACCCTAACTGCTACAATTGGCTTACAAGGGCAAATTGGTCATTTCTCTCGACCTTTTTTAGACTATACCGCCTTTAATATTAGTTACTCTCAAGGCTTAAATAACGGATTATCACCCTTTTTGTTTGACCGCTCCGTTGATAACAAAGTGTTGAGCGCTGGGATATCACAGCAAATCTATGGTCCTTTTCGCTTAGGCTTTCAAACATCTGTTAACTTGGATACTGGTAGAGAAGCTAGCACCGACTACATTTTGGAATATAGCCGTCGCACCTATGGCATCACCTTCCGTTATAATCCAGTGCTGGAGTTAGGTGGCTTCAGCATCCGAATTAGTGATTTTAACTGGGGTGGCGGCACTGATCCATTTTCGGAAGTTAAGCCAGTAGTAAACGGCGTGCAACAGGATTATTAGTCAATCGATTTTGGATTTTAAATTTTGGATAATGGAATTTACCCCGACCACTTTTTGGCTTGGGGCAATCAATTTTAGATTTTAGACTTCGGCTCCTTTACCTCGGCAACTCTTAGAGACGCTGCGCGTAGCTTGCTTCCCCGCAGGGGTACGCTCAAGGCAAGTCGCTCAGTCGAACGATTTTAGATTTTAGACTGGAAGAAAATACTTAGAGGCCGCCGTGTTTTTATTTGAAAAATTCTTCAATTTAAAATCCAAAATGAACGGGGCGGGGCATGAACCGAAATAATTTTTAATCTAAAATTGGCACGGTCAAACAGTTATCAGTTGCCCTACCCAACACTTGATTCTCTAGCCACAATGGATACTTTTCATTTACAGATTTTCTATCTTTTGCCCAGTCTAAGGACTTGGCACGACTCGACAGCCGATCGCACAATTGGTTGATGTACCACCAGGTATTCTTAGGTTGGCATAATCGCCGCTTAGTTGAACACCTGAGGGTGGTTGATGTAGAGTTGCACAGCATCTCTGAACTGCGGCTTGGTACTCTCGCCATTGCTTACGGATTGCAATACTTGCAGCATCGTTACCTAAGTCTGAAAATCTTAGTCCCGCTCGAATCAGCCAAGATTCCACGTCAGTTGTTTCACCAAGTATTTCTGGAATGGGATTAATCTTTTTCATGAGTAATATCTTATACGTATATTCACGATTACTCATTTCACTTTAAGAGAAAGGATGAATACTAGCCAATATAATTTTTTCTCAAAATCATAAATAAAAATGATTAAAAAAAAAGTTCATACCTGAGTATGAATACTCAGATATGACAAATGAATTACTATAACGGCTGGCAAACATCATTGCTTTAGTTTGCGAATAAGCCGTTTTCTAGCTTGTAATCACTAGAAGCGATAGCCTAATCCAGCTTGAAAGCTGACAGCATCAGCATCACTATTTCTGTAGGCGTCAATACCCCATTTAGTATCGCCATAGGCAATGACATTGTTTCTAATTTCTGATTCAATACCAAGGGTGACTACAGGTGCATTCTGATTGCCCAATGGGGTTTTTTGACCTTCGTCAGTTACAAAAGAATAACCACCACCGAAGTAAACGTTAGTATTTTTGGCGATCGGCGCATCGTAAGTCACTATGGGCATAATTGCGGCAGCATCACCACCATACAGCACAGAACCCCGTAGTGAAAGAGGTGTTTTGGGAACGGCGTAGCGTCCTTGAATATTACCACCAACTTGTGCCTCATCGTTTCCTTGTCCGCCACTAGTTGCACCAACAGCAACACCAGCACCGATGTAATTGCCGCTTGTACCCGCAGTTTGAGCAGAAGCAATTCCCGCTGAGAGGACAATGGAAGCAACAGCAAGGAAAGACGTAGCTAATTTTGTAAGTTTCATAGAATTCTTCTCACCAGAGTTAAGTAAAATCAATATTCTCTAGTACTAGAATCTCTTTTTTTACAAAATGTAACCTCGCACACCTGGCTCACCCAAATGGCTGAATTATTAATCACCCACTTGGGTGTACCAACTGAAATTTTCAAATAACAGTTATTTCTTCAAAAAGCGCTGACGTAGACGAAATATAAAAATATTCACCTCTGGTATTTTTATCCATGAAGCGATCGCAGCAAACACCGCAATCCCCACGAAGCCAGATACACACAACTCCAACAGTAATATCAGTAAACCCGTTTTACCTAACAACTGCTGAGAACCAACCAAAGTCCCATAGCTTGCTACCCCAGCTACTACGCTACCAGCAGTCAAACCCAAAATCGGCAAACTCCACTCACGCCAAGGTAAACCATTGAGTTTGCGATCAAGCAACCATAACAGCATTAACATTGAGCTGCAATTTACACCCACTGTTGCCAACACCAAACCGGGAGCGCCAAAAGGTTTAACGAAAAACCAATCTAATAAGATGTTGAGCGAGATGTTAAAAACACTGATGCGAAAAGGGGTCTGTCCATCGCCTAAAGCATAGAATACCCGCACCAAAACATCACGTCCCAAATAGACAAACATCCCAATCCCATAAGCAACTAACAAGGATGAAACTAGCTGTGTGGCTTCTGGCTTGAAAGCACCGCGTTCATATACCACCTGCACAATAGGTACAGATAGCGCTACCATCAACGCCCCTAGTGGTAGCATGGTGAAGGCAGTCAGTAGCAATCCTTGGCGAATGCGTAATTTTAACTCTGGCCAATTTTCTGGGCCGGCTAGTTTGGCAAATATCGGTAATAGGGGCAGCAAAATGATATTAGAAATAATCCCTAAAGGAGTTTGTACTAATAGATTCGCATAGTTAAATCCTGCCGCAGCACCAGGGATAGGACTGGCAAAATAAAGGTCGGTGGCGACATTAATTGGCATCATTCCAGAGGAAATGGTTGCCGGAGTCATGATTTTAATTACTTCTTGAACGCCTGGAGATTTAAACTCAAACCGCAGGCGTAGTGTGCCTAATCCTAACCGCCACTGGACAATTAGCTGCACTAACCATTGGAGAATGGCTCCTGCCAAAGTTCCCCAAGCTAATACCATTCCACCGATTAAAGCAGACTCCGGCTTAATAATGTCTTTGCCCAGTTGCATAGCCAAGAGACCAAGACCGCCAACAACGGTAATACTGGATAATAAAGGACTAATGGAGAGTAACCAATATTGATTGGCTGTATTGAGAGTACCGAAGCCAATGCCAATTAAACCGGCAAATAAAGCCATCGGTGCCATAATCCGGATCTGTTGAATTGCGATCGCTCTAGTTGTCGCCTCCAAACCTTGACCGACGAAATCAATGATCGCATCCGCAAAGAAAATCTGAGCAACTGTCACCAACAACAGCAATCCGCCCACCAGCGTTGTCACGGTTTCCACTAGGGGAGCCGCTTCTTCTTGCCGACGCTTGGCTAAAACGCTGACAATTGCACTGTGTAATGGCCCATTTACGCCACCGAGTAATATTAATAGAAAACCAGGGATAATATAGGCATAACTATAGGCAGTGGCAGCTGCACCAACACCAAAAGCGGCAGCGATCGCTTGCTGCCGCACTAAACCGAAGATTTTACTAATTAATGTAGCTGCGGCAACAATGCCAGCAATTCCAGCGAAAGAACGAGAGGGTTTTTGGTCTTGTTGTGTCACGAATAATACCCGACAACTCTTGCAGAGTGCATACTTTAAAACATTTAACCTGAAATCCCGCAGTTTGTCAGGTAAATTTTCACAAATTAGTGATTTTAAATGCCTACGCCAAGGGTGAAGGCGGAGCGATAAAGGTATTTGAAATTTTCCCAAACGTGTCCAATAATACCCTTAACTATCTGGATTAGTACGCAAGCCGTTAATAACCAGATTGTAATTAGAATAGCTGATAATGGTCTTGGGATTCCAGAAGAGGTGCGATCGCACATGTTTGACCCCTTCTTCACCACCAAAGCACCAGGTCAAGGTACAGGCTTAGGATTGTCTATCAGCTATCAAATAATAGTTGAAAAACATCATGGTCAGATTAAATGTTCCTCTAAACCAGCAGAAGGAACAGAGTTTTTGATTGAAATTCCCAGCAGTAATTAGAGGTGACTGGTTTTTCACAATTCTCAGTCAATCTTAAGTAAAAAAGCGACGATAAGCAGAGGTTTCTTCTGTTCCCCGCTGTTTTTATGCTCAACGCTGAGATTCTTTACTTACAACCCAAACTGTCTCGCGTTAACACACCCGTAATTGAATTTACTCCATCGGCTCTTTCACACAATAGCGACACTTGATAACGATCAATTAAAGCGTCTGTAAAATCAGCGCCTGTAATTTCGGCATCGTAAAAGCGGCTGCTTGTCAAAGTTGCTTCTGTAAAAATGGCATTTTTTAGGTTAGCACTATCCATAGTCACGCGATCCACTAAAGCACCGCTCAGGTTCGCGCCTTCCAAATTTGCTTTTAATAAAACTCCTTTAGTGAGAATTGCGTTGGTTAAATTCGCTCCTTGGAAATTCGCCCCTCGCATTTCTGCTGCTACAAAAGTCACACCTGCCAAATCAGCATTAGAAAAGTCACGATTTTCTAAATTTATATTGTTGTAGTTAATTGTGTTTAGTTGAGCAAAAGCAGGTTTGGGATTAAGTATTATCCACAAAAATGCTAGTATTAAAATTACAATCAAACCAAAAAAGCGTAGTAAAATCTTTTTCATAACTTTATTATTAATAGGGGCGCACAGCTAGCTGTACGCCCTTCCTGACTATTTCCAATCTTTACCAATGCGGATTGTGAGATCAGATTCTAAATCACCAATCGCCGACACCTCGATTTGACCCAAGCCTAAGACTTTTTGCAAATCAACTCCAACTTGTCGGTTGCCTTTTTGGACAACAATCTGAGTTTGACGTTGGGTATCTGGCCAATCAGGCACTTTGTAAATATTAGTAAAGCCTTTCTGTTTGAGATAAGCAATAACTTTTTCAGTTAGCTGAGGTTGATTGGAAGCATTTTGAATAGCAATTTTGAGGTTAGGAACCCGGCGCATATCTGGCTTTAGACCAGGTACATTTACCCCAACATAATCATTCAACAGGCTCTGTTGTCCAGTCATATTCAGCCAATAGCTATCAGGGTCTTTGCTAAAACGGCTAAACGTACCAGGCAACACGGTCATTTGGAAATTATCTCGATCCAAGTTGAGGCCGAAATTCACCAACGCCATCATTTCTTCCATCTTCAGGTTGGTATCAAAATATTTTCGCATCAAGCGAGTTAATTGAGGCAACCTGGGTAAGACGGTGGGACTATTGAGGCGTTGCAACAGGGCTGCTATTAGTGCTTGCTGACGCTGCACTCTCGGCAAATCTCCCAAACCTGGGTCGCGGAACCGGGCAAACTGTTCTGCTTGTTCGCCGTTGATGGTTTGCCAGCCACTGACTAAATTAATCGACAGCCGACTGCTAGAGTCTTTATATTCCATTGATTTGGGAACAAAGACCTCTACTCCGCCTAACTGATCGACTAACTGCCGTAAGCCGCTGGTAGAAATGCGGATGTAGCGATCAATTGGGGCATTATTTAAGGTCCGGCTAACTACCCGCGCTGCCAAGACTGGGCCGCCTTTGGCATTGGCATCAGATACCTTAGTTAATCCCTTTTCTCCCTTTTCTGGGATGGCGATCATCGTATCTCTGGGAATCGAAAGCACCCGTACAGATTTTTCACTAGGGTTAAGCCGTACCAACAGCATGGTGTCGCTTTTCCCAGCAAAGCTTTCTGGTGAACCATCAACAGTACCGCTGACTGGTTCAATCCCCATAATTAAAATATTCATCGGTCGTGAAAGCTGGTATTGGGAGAGTTTGCTCCATAACTCCCCTGGTAGTGGTATTTTTATCTCGTCTTTAGCAGTAGTTCCTAAATCTTCATCTGTTCGATCTAGATTGCTCCACAACGGAGTCCAAAGCGCTAACGTTGATACCAGTAACCCAGATAAGATGATGCCGATGACCACCGTCATGATCCACAACAGCCATCGAGGCATGGTCAAGCCCAGTCTCTCATAAAGCTGATTGGGAATTGCACCCACTGATTCGACGACGCTACGGTTCGGATTCGCTGGCTGGTTTAGTTCTACCTCCTCCTGTGCGTCTGCTACTGGTGCAGGCGTTACCTGATTTTCCGGGCGTTGAAGTTGCTGCGATCGCACCTCAGTTTCAAATGCTACTTGCTGAGATGTCACCGGATTTTCCGACCATTCGACTTGTTTTATCACAATTATCTCCCCACTCAACCACTCCCTAAAAGTATGTTAATCCAAGCTACAAATATTGCCAGTGGAAAAGCTCACTGTAAACTTGTAATGTTCTTCGGTAGGCGTGTATGACAACATGAATACTTTATTGTTCCCCGTAATCCTTGCTGGTGGTAAAGGTGAACGTTTTTGGCCCCTGAGTCGCAAAGACCGACCCAAGCAATTTTTAAGTCTTGATGGTAGCTCTAGAAGTCTATTACAAGCAACCGCCGATCGATTGATAGAACTCAGTGGCGGTGAGTCCAGCGCTGTGGGAGGGTTTCCAACGCCAGTCGCTCATGGGGGAAACCCCCAAGACCGCGCTGGCTCCTCCACAGGCGACTGGCGAACCCCAAGGGGGTGGGATTCCTTGTGGGTGATTACTTCTAGTCAGATAGCTGAAGGGGTACGACAACAATTACCTGATCTACCAGTTGAAAACTTACTGATTGAGTCGGAAGGAAGAGACACTGCCGCCGCCGTTGCTTGGACAAGTTTAGAAATCAAACAACGCTATGGAGAAGACGCTGTTATTGGCTTTTTCCCTGCTGACCACTGGATTGCTGACCAAAAGGCGTTTGCACACACATTAAGCGCGGCTACGCAACTGGCAGCAAGCACAGCAGCGATCGTTACACTGGGGATCAAGCCTACTTTTCCATCAACCGGTTACGGCTACATTGAACAAGGTGAAAAAATAGGTAGCTTTAATGAGTTGCCAGCTTATCACGTCAACCGTTTTACTGAAAAGCCCAACCGTGAAACAGCCGAGACTTTTTTATCTACGGGACGCTTTAGCTGGAATAGTGGAATGTTCGTTTTTCGGGCAGGGGTTGTTCTCAAAGAACTACATACCCATGCACCAGAAATTATCGAACCTTTAGAACAACATGGTCCTGATATCTATCCCCAGTTGCCTAAGAAGAGTATAGACTATGCGTTAATGGAAAAGACAACTCTAGCATACGTTTTGCCAGTTGATTTTGGTTGGGATGATTTAGGAGATTGGAATGCGATCGAGCGCCTACTCAAAACAGAGAAGAGTCCCAATGTAGAACTCGGTACACATGTAGGACTGGATACGCAAGGGGCGATTATTTATGCCTCCAATCCAGAGGATGTAGTTGTTACTATTGGGTTAGAGGACGTGGTGATTGTGCGCGATCGCAATGTCACCCTCGTTGTCAAAAAAGAACGTACCCAGGAAATTAAGCAGATCCTAAAAATTCTCCAAAGCGATTCCCGATTTACCGACCTGCTATAAAAGTTAAAACCCTTGGCAGAGGCGAAAAAGTTTATTTTTCCATTATAACTTGACAGTCTGTTATTCTATCTGACAGTTATGGACATTATTAGCTTTGAGCCTCTGGCCAAGACAATGGCAATCGAGTCTATTACTGCCTATCAAAAATATATTTCTCCGTCCAAAGGATTTTGTTGCTCCCATCGCTTATTACACGGCGGGGATTCCTGCTCTAATTACGTCAAAACTCTTCTGAACGAACAGAAGCTTCACGAAGCCGTACAATCATCCATCAAAAGATTCCAAGACTGTGCCGCAGCTAGTAAAACTTTAACAAGTACCAAAGCTACAGCCAACTTCCGTTGTCTTGTCATCCCCTGCTGCTTACCTCTTTAAACTTTTCTGCTTCTTTGCAGTTCTTTACAAAAATGTTCCTCACCCAAACTGTTCCCCGTCAACGAGAAATTCTTGAAGTATTCCTTCGCAATGGCTGGGACTATATGCGAAGGTTACTTACTGGTGGCAAAGCTGATGAACCCCAGCTACCTACACCTGCGGTTTTAAAAAATATCCTGGTAGACTTGGGGCCAGTTTACGTCAAACTTGGCCAGCTACTCTCTACGCGTCCAGATTTACTGAGCGCCGCCTACATTGAGGAACTCTCAACTCTACAAGACGAAGTACCGCCAGTTCCTTGGTCAGAGATAGAAATAATCCTCCGTAAAGAATTAAAACTTTCACTAGCAGAAACCTTCAGCACAGTTAACCCGATCCCAGTGGCGGCGGGATCAATTGCCCAGACACATCGAGCTACATTAATAGACGGTCGAGAAGTCGCTCTGAAAGTGCAACGTCCGGGAATTGATATTACTATTGCCCAAGATATTGCTTTAATTCAAGGTATTGCCGATTTAGTAGCGCGGACTGAGTTTGGGCAAACCTACGAAATCAAATCTACCGCCGAAGAATTTACCAAAGCTCTAGAAGCTGAGTTAGATTTTACACGGGAAGCGGGTTTTACAGACCAACTGCGGCGCAATTTATCTAAAAGTCGCTGGTACGATCCTACACAAATAGTGGTTGCGGAAATTAACTGGGAATTGACCACAGCAAAATTATTGGTGATGGAATGGCTGGATGGGGTGCCGTTCTTAGAGGCGGATTTGAACAACAACAATAATGGTAAAGACCCAGATGTAGAGCGTAAAGAAATAACTACTTTGTTATTTCGGGTATTTTTTCAGCAACTATATATTGATGGCTTTTTTCACGCTGATCCTCATCCAGGAAACTTGTTTTATCTCAAAGATGGTCGTGTTGCCCTCTTAGACTGTGGCATGGTGGGAAGACTTGATCCCCGCACACAGCAGATATTAACAGAAATGTTGTTAGCGATCGTTGATTTAGATGCTCAAAGGTGCGCTCAGTTAACTTTGCAGCTATCAGATTCTGCTCAACCAGTAATTTTGTCGCGGTTAGAAAATGATTACGATCGCATGTTGCGAAAATATCACAACGTCAGCCTCACGCAAATAAACTTCAGTCAGATAATTTATGAAGTTTTACAAGTTGCCCGCAACAATAAAATTAGGTTACCTAGCAATATGGGTTTGTATGCCAAAACCCTAGCGAATTTAGAGGGTGTGGCGCGGACATTCAATCCGGAGCTTAATTTTTTTGATGAAGTTAAACCATTAATTACAGACTTGTTTCGTCGGCAATTACTGGGCGATAATCCAGTGCGATCGCTATTACGGACAGCTTTAGATATTAAAAGTCTATCTCTCCAATCTCCTCGCCAAATCGAACTGTTATTAGACCGAGTTACTTCAGAAACCTTACAGTGGAATCTATCGCTACGGGGGTTAGATGGCGTGCGGCGCACTATGGACGATGCGGCTAACCGACTATCTTTTAGTATTTTAGTGGGTTCGCTGATTATGGGTGCGGCAATTATTTCCACCAGAGCGCAGACAACTCAGCTATCTTTTTTAAGCACCATCCTCTTTGCAGTCGCTAGTTTATTGGGTTTATGGTTAATTATTAGTACATTGCGATCGGGACGTTTACGGTAAAACCTATATGTTGTGCTAGGAAATCATGATCGCTCTCACTGGCAAAAATTCTTGCTTTACTATTTGGAAACATAGATATATACAGCAGTTTGTAACTGAATGAGGTACAGAGCCTAGACAAAGCCAGGTATAAAACCTATTTTGCTTACGACTCTGCCAATTTTGGATTTTGGATTGAAAGAAAAATCTAAAATCTAAAATTGAATGACTCCTAACTCGTAACCGTTCACGAAGGGTAAAACATTTGCCTAAATGTCTAAAGCTATTTTTAGCAAGGCTTTGGGATGATTTCTGGTATGAAATAATCGCTTTCCTTAATGCCTAAAAGACAATTTACATCCCAGTATAGGACTTTTGCCTATTCAAAATTATCCCGAAAAAATCAAATCTAGACTGGTTTTCATCCTGTTTCCGTGTGATTTCATATCGGACACTTTTTTGATCACCCTGTGAACGGTTACCCTAACTCCTGCTGTAAATACTGCTAAACACTAATAATTTATGTGTGTTTACCCCGAAGTTCTGATTGGTGGAAGCCGCCGCTCAGACTTTTCTCTGCGTACATCTGTGGTTCTAATATAAAAAATATGTCAATCATCATTGCTGAAAATCTGAGTAAATCTTATCCAGTGGCAGTTAAAAGTCCGGGTATTAAAGGTACAATCACCCATCTTTTTCGCCGTACCTACCGCTCAATTAAAGCAGTTCAGGATGTTTCCTTTGAAATTGCCCCTGGTGAAATAGTGGGGTTTTTAGGACCAAATGGAGCTGGTAAAACTACTACACTCAAAATGCTCACGGGGCTAATTCATCCTTCTGGCGGTACAGTCACAGTAGCTGGACAAATTCCGTTTCATCGTAAAGAAGCATTTTTGCAAAAAATTACCTTGGTAATGGGGCAAAAGCAGCAGCTAATTTGGGACTTGCCAGCGCTGGATTCTTTAAAAATTAACGCCGCTGTATACAACATCTCTGATAAAGAGTTCCAACGGCGGGTGGGAGAATTAACAGAGATGCTTTCCTTAGAAGGTAAACTTACCCAACCAGTACGGAAGCTATCTTTGGGTGAGCGAATGAAAGCAGAATTGCTAGCAGCACTTTTGCATCGTCCCCATGTATTGTTCCTAGATGAACCAACGCTGGGATTGGATGTAAATGCTCAAGCAGCAGTGCGCGAGTTCTTGCGCGAGTACAATCAGCTTTATCAGGCTACAGTGTTGTTGACAAGTCATTACATGGCTGACATCACAGCTTTGTGTCAACGGGTGCTGTTGATTCATGAGGGGAAGCTGATGTATGACGGTAGTTTAGATGGACTGCTGGAACGTTTTGCCCCGTACCGGGAAGTCCATATAGAGTTAGCCCAACCTCTACCGATAGAAAAACTTATGACCTATGGTGATGTGCAACTCTTAGAAGGACGAGCAGTGCGTTTTATGGTGTCGAGAGAGGTGCTCACCCGCACTGTTTCTCAGATTTTGGCGGATTTGGAGGTAATTGATTTAACAGTTACCGAACCGCCCGTGGAAGAAGTGATTGGACGAGTTTTTCAGGCAGGTGTCGTGTAGTCAGTGCTGCGAGGAATATAGTTGCCAAGAGGAGAATGCACCACAAATGAAAAAGATTATTAGAAAAGCTCTAACTTTATTGTCAGTATACTACGCCTATTCGGTTGAGTATCGAGCAGAACTAATCTTTTGGGTTTTGTCTGGTTCTTTGCCGATTATCCTTATGGGTATCTGGATACAGGCGGCACAAGGCGGACAGTTTGGGCTATCACCTGTGGATTTTGGTCGTTACTTCATCACGGTTTTCATTGTTAGGCAACTCACCGCTGTTTGGGTAATTTGGGACTTTGAAAGAGAGGTAGTGGAAGGCAGGCTTTCGCCCAAGTTGCTACAACCACTCGATCCAGTATGGCATCATGTTGCGCGGCATGTTTCTGAAAGATTTACTCGGCTAATGTTTGCTTTTCTATTAGTGGCATTATTTTTTATTCTTTATCCCCAAGCTTTTTGGTTACCAAGTTTGAGTAGATTTTTGCTATTTACATTGGCGGTGGTGCTAGCTTTTGCTTTGCGATTTACGATTCAGTACACCTTTGCTATGTTAGCTTTTTGGACAGAACGGGCTAGCGCTTTAGAAAATTTTTGGTTGTTATTTTATCTATTTTTATCTGGTTTGATAGCACCTTTAGAGGTCTTTCCAGAACCTGTGCGAAAAATAGTTATGTTTACGCCTTTTCCTTATTTGATTGATTTTCCTGCGAATCTTTTGGTAGGGCTACCCGTAGATATAGGGCGAGGATTTTGGTCAATGGTGGGTTGGATATTAGTGTTTTTGGGTGCGAATCGCTTGCTGTGGCGTGCGGGTTTGAAGCGGTATTCTGGGATGGGAGCATAAACAATTCATAATTAGGAGGTTTACCAACCCAGAGTTTGGCTAAGTTAAGGTAATTTAAAACTTCCTTGATAGAAGAAAGATTTCTCGAACACTGATATATCCCACCTCACGATTTGTTGGACTAAAGCGGTTCTCGTTTATATGAGGTACACCCGTAGGGGTTGTCTCTGTCTCGTTCCCAGTCTCAGACTGGGAATGCCTACTCTTAGGCTCCGCCTTCCTTACTCGTGGCAGAGCTGCAATGAACAGCATTTCCAGCCAGAGGCTGGAAACGAGGTTTGAAAAGGGTTTTTGCTTAAGTTGACACCAATGGGCAATGCCGTGCCCCTACACCTCGCGATATAATGTTCCACCGCATCTGAATGGGAACCGCTATAAAGCACTGTCTAATACGAAGCTAGCAAAAAAAGCCATAACAGTTTCTAACTGGCTCAATTGCTCATTGGCGCAAAGAATTAGCAATGTTTGTTGCACTTTGCTAGAGATGTTACAAATTACTTGGTATCGTCTTGAACTTTTCTACTGACCCCAAAGAATAATCTTCTAACTTAAAATCAGCAAAAGGCTTCTTTTGTAACCTATCCCGTAATGCCTCATCCAGAATTAAACCTGCTGATTTTTTTTTAACCCCAATGATTATAATACTTCTCTGATATTTAGTTAAATCCTGATTTCCCTGACAATCACTCCGTTGAAATTGTCCCAAATTTAATATCCGATAACCTTTGACGCTTGGTGTATTAATAAATAAATTTTTCACTAAAGATTGTATTTGTTTAGAACGTTCTAAAGCCATCCGTTCTTGAACTGCTATATTAGCCTTGCAAGAAACTGTACCTACAGCGATAATCTCGCTAGGGTCTTCCATTATATTCTGGATACCTTCTTGTTCTAAGTTAAACTTTAAAAGGTCTAAACTAATAATTTCATCATTATATTTAATTTGAAAATTGCTACCTAAAAGCCATTTATATTCTAGTGATAAAACAGCTATATTAAATTCGGCTACCTTCCCCTGACTATCCTTACCTTCTTGATAAGGAAAATAATCAATTTTACCTTTTTTTTCGGGAGATTGTTCGTAATTTTGCATCCCAGTAAATTTTGATGTCCGTGTTGCTAAAGCCACTATACTAAGTAATCCTAATATCACTAACAGGATTGCAAAAAATGCCAGTAGTGGTACTTCTTCTGGCTGTTTATGTGGAGTTAATGAAGTTTGAGTAATTGGTGGTAGCGATTGCTCAACGTTACAATCCTCTACTAAATTAATATTTTCCGGAGTAATTTCTGTTAGTTGGGTTTCAATTTCTTCTAGGCGCTGGAAAATTTGCTGAGTATTGGCAGGACGCTTTTTTATATCCGGTGCTGTTAGCCAATCAATTAAATTCAATAGTAAGGGTGAGATATGGATGGCATGATTTTGCCAGTGCAATAAATTGTGCTGGACATCATACATATCTAAGGGATGGTGTCCCGTCAACAAAAATACAAAGGTGCGTCCCAAGGCAAAAAAATCTGATTGCGGTACTGCTTGACCATTCATTTGTTCTGGGGCGCTGTAGCCAGATGACATCAGTGCTGTCATCCCGTCGCCATTGCTGAGTTTGTCTGGATTGGTTCTGCCAATTTCAGTGGCGGTGCCAAAATCAATCAGTACCAAATCCCCCCAACCCTTCCCAAGGGGAGAGCGAATCATGATATTAAATGGCTTAATATCTCGATGCAGGTACTGTTTAGCATGTACTAAATCCAAAATTTCTAGCAATTGTTTTAACCAGGCTATAGCTTGTTCCTGTGAAATAGGGTAATTCTGCTGCTGCTTTAGCCAATGTTCTAAGTTGTAGCCTTCGATTTTTTCCATCGCAATGCAATGCAGCACTAAACCATTTCGGGTTTGATACTGGAAGTAACTATCCTCCTTGGGAATACCGGGATGCTTGAGGTGTCCCAGCACAGTTACCTCTTGCTGAAATAGTTCTACTACTTTGGCATCGTATGATACATCTTTTTTAAGTATCTTAAGGATTTTGGGGGTATCTTGTTCGTATGCCTCATAAACTTTACTAAACCCTGTTTTCTCGCTCAACAGGCATGTCACCCGATAACGTCCTAGCAATTCCAAATGGGAACCACAACTTTGACAAAAGCGGTTTTGATGATTATTCGGGTGATTTGGTTTAGGGCAAACGGGATTGATACAAAGGCTCATGACTGGGTTATCCGTACTTGAAGGAGAACGTAGACGCAAAAGGGTTTGTCGCTAGACATCGTTCCTATTAATTCTTCTGTTGCCGGATGATAATCCCGTCCAAATAATGATGAGATTTTCTATTTGTGTTCTGCCAAGAAAGCTGCTACAGTTTGGTTAAATGCCTCTGGTTGTGTCAAAAACGGCCAATGATTGCCGGGAACTTGGCAGATGCGTAAGTTTTTAAGATAGGTTTTGTAGGGTCGAATTTGCCAATCTTGGCGGTTCAGTCCTTGTTCTGGTTGGACGAAGATGGCAGGAGTGTCAAGGGGAATTGTAAAACCAGGCACTTGCATTACTGCTTCAAAAATACCATCGCGGGCGGCTATGGTATTTTTGCTGCCCCAACTACCATCGGGTTTTTGTTCTATTCCGGCTTGGAAAACTTGCTGCTGTAAGGAACTCCATCCTTGATATTGCTTTAATTGGCGTGCTTGTTGTTCAGCTTCTTCATGACTGGGGTTGAGTCGATGGGGGATATTATTCCCCGCACCTCTCAGTTAAATCTGGGCGTGCGACTTTCACCGCACCCAGCTTCCGATGTTCTCAGCTTGCGCTTTTGCTCATGTGGATATAATCGTGACAACTCTCATGAATTGCTTCTAGATTATTCTTTTTCCAGTTGGCGTGATTTCCGTCGATGTGGTGCAAATGTACCTTTTCTTCATCAATGAATTTCAGACCGCAGGAAGCACATTTATGGTTTTGCTTCTTAAGAGCAATAGAAGTTTCACCATCGTAGAGCTTACTTTTACGTTCGCTCCAGTAGGTTGTATTTCCGTCATAGGGGGATTTTATCCCTTGAACCATGACGTGTTTATTTTCGGAGGAGGAAACTGTTGGGAATGCCTTTTTAACTAACTCCTTGCTGGTGTGGCGTGTTTGCTTGGTTTCCTTGTTAAATACCGTATATGCTCTGTGACTTATGAACCAAAGTGAGAACTTTGACCCGTCCATCTTGCAGAACTTGTGGTAATTTCTCCAACCTCTAACTACCGGGGCTACTTTCTCAGCCTTTGTGGTAGCACCATAATTCGAGTTGTTGACGATGTGTTTTACTTTCTTACGAAATGCTCTGAAGTTATCCACTGAGGGCGTACTTCTAAATTTTCCGTTTTTCTGGACTTTAAAGTGCCAGCCGAGGAAATCAAACCCATCTGTCGCGGCGGTAATTTTGGTTTTCTTTTGGCTTACATTCATTCCGCGTTTGCGGAGGAACTCGCTGATTCTTTCAAGTATTTCTATCGCATCATCTTGGGGGCGAAGTATAATAACCATGTCATCCGCGTATCGGACTGATGGTTCGCTCATTGTCCCTTTTGACCACCCTTGAGTTTGGTATCTGTGTATACTCTCAATCCTGTTGAGTGCGATATTGGCTAGTAATGGGCTAACTACTCCCCCTTGAGGTGTACCCTGTTCGGGGAGTTTTGGGTTGACTCCAGTCTTGAGGCATCGGAAGATACGGAGTTTTAAGCCTTTGGGGGCAATGAGTTCGTCCATTATTGCTGAGTGGTTAATCAGGCGCAAGCACTTTTCAATATCGAGTTCGATTACTCGTTTCTCTATTCCGTTGGATTTGGAGCTTAGGTTATTAAAGATGTACTTTTGTGCATCGTGAGCAGAGCGCCCAGTTCTAAACCCGTAACTCCTAGCGTGGAAAGTGGCTTCGTGTGCTGGTTCAAGTGCATATTTTGCTAGGCATTGCCAAGCTCTATCCGCGATAGTTGGTATCTTAAGCATTCTGATAGTCCCGTCCTTTTTAGGAATGGGGATTTCTCGTAAGCCTTGATGTTTCCAATTTCCGCTATTCACTCTTAGCCATTCTTCCAGATGGAAGCGTTCGCTAAAAGTGAGGGATTTTTTACCATCAATACCAGCCGTCTTTTTACCAGCGTTTAGCTGAGATACTTGTCTTATTGCAAGAAATCGAGCCGAGGTAGATTTTAGAATAAGCTTTTGGAGTGACCTAGCTTTCCGCTTGTCGCCAACTTGAACAGCTTTAAATACGCGCTTTTGAAGGCGGAAAAGGTTTTGGCGGAATTTCTTCCACGGTAAAGCTCTCCAAGATTCACTAGTTTTGTAACTGTGTCTAATCATTTTCTCTTCTCTGGTTTGTATTTTCTGAACACCTCAGACCAATTACGGTCTGTCCTACCCGAACTGTGGGGATTCCTCCGCTCGTCTGGTCTACTTAAGGTTCGACTGCCCTAAGACCCGCAATTCGTTTTTATTCGTTCCCTCGGAGAGATTGATAGTTCCGTTAGGCGTGGTCAATTCAACTACTGGATTCCCTTGACTCTTGCCGTTATTCAAAACAGATGCGGCGGGAATTAAATTCTCCAGTGGAGTCAGGGATTTTGTGTTACGCCCTGCTTCATGGTAAGTTGCTTTTCTAGACCCGGTTTCGCCGTAGGAACTCCCTGTTAGCGCCAGTGTCAGCCCGTAACGGCTGTCTGATTGCGCCCTGTTCCCAGCTTCACTCTACAAGAACCGAGCTTGTTTGGTGTGGGCAGATAAGGAGTCAATTCTAAGTCTGAATGGTAGGGCTTTCACCTACATCAAACCCAGAGTTCAGCCTTAATGTCAGTAATCTGCTGACGGGCTGGATTAGTTATTTACGGACTGAATACCGTGATTCACTAACCAACGAATCGCACACTTTGGCCATGTCAGCGCATATCTGGTGCAACTATGTGGTAGTCTGCCGCTAAGTAATCTCCTAAACTAGACCAGACTAGAGCATGGTCGCCTAAACCGTGTAACAGCAGTAAAGGTTCTTGACCTTGGTTCCACTCTAAATAAGAAAGTTGGATATCAGGCTTTGATAAAGTTTGACGTACAGGCATGATTGCACATCCACTAGTGAAGAGATAGTTTGGCGTTTATATAGTACTGCCAAAGAAGAAGGGGAGACTGTTTTTTGAACGTGACGAGAAACCTACGCTAACGCCAGTCGCCTCAAGTCGGGAAACCCTTTCGGCAGTTCCTCTTGGAGGTTTCCCCCTTGGCGCTAGCCTCTCCCTTTGGCAGAAGACCGGACTGCCTCACCACGGCGCTGGCTCACCATAACGCACCCTACTAGCTAAATTCGGCATTTTAAGTTAAAAAATTTAGATTTATGTGAGTATTTCAGATTTTAGATACCCCAGCGTTGGTTTTTCAACTCATTGCGTCTTATATCTAAGATTTTTTTCTTATAATCACGATTTTTTTCTTATAATCACGATTTTTTTCTTATAATCACGATTTTTTTCTTATAATCATGATTTTTTTCTTATAATCATGATTTTTTTCTTATAATCATGATTTTTTTGTTAGTAACATCGTGCTTATCGTTAATATTGCTGAAGTAAATATTACACTTACTAGTAATTTTTGTGGATTTTACTGAGCCAAAATCTAGCCTTAGTAAGGCAAGCTAGCTCTAGAACACAATCAAAACAATATATGTATGCCTCGTCAAAAACGTACATACCGCGCTCTAGAAAAAGCTGAATTAAGAGTTGCTGGACTCAGAGCAATTAATCCTGATATGGATTTTGGAGATGTTCGCAACTTGCAATATATAACACAAGTAAGTCAGCAATTACGCACAAAAATTGATGCTTATAACACTGCTCTATCTGTGATTGACTCTTCTAAAAGCGAGATGGATGAATTGGAAAAAACTTTAACTGACCTCACTGATAAAATGCTAATTGCAGTTGCATTTACCTACGGTACAGACAGCAGTGAATATGAAATATCAGGTGGTATTCGCAAAAGCAAACGCACCCGCAAAAGCATAACACCCTTAAGGGCGACTCCAAAGGAACCAGCCAGTAATAACACTAAAACTGCATAGCCTCGTCTGTATTTAAGGTACACGATTAAAGGCACAAGATTGTTCTTTGATGCCCACTTTTAGCGATTTTCGGATAATTAAAATATATGGTAAGGTAGCACAACTAGCTGTGCTACCTTACAGGAAACTGTGTTTCAAATAGATTAAAATAGACTTATACTTATTGGCGATCGCATACTTCCAAAGTCAACGCCACAGAATCAACCTCTAAAACTTGCTCTGGTTGTGAATAGAACAATAAATGCTAATTGCTGTCATTCTTGATTTTTGTATCTTTTTGTTGTTTAAAATAGCAATGAATGCAAAATTTCAATGAGTTTTTATGCTTTGTGGTTTACTTTAGTCATCAGAAAATTTACGAAAATATATTGATTTAAATCTAAATTAAATCGGTAAATTTAATGAGATTTTACAGATAAAAGCTAACTAAAATTAACTGTAAATACGCTCATTTTTTTGTTAAGTAAAGTAACTTTGTAGTGACTAATCAATTGTTAATAAGCAATTCTTGGTCAACATAACTTTATCCGCTTGTGTTCTTTCTTTTTACTTTTTACACCTCGGCTACGTTTGATGTAACCCTGAGCCTAGTCGAAGGATATTTAATCTTAACGGAATCTCAAGTATGTATAATCCTTGTTCATTTTTTTACAGCAAAAGCCAGTAGTAAACCACATAAATAATCAGGTCAGCCCAAAACTTTTGCTTGGATTGGATGCCAGGAGATAATAGTATTGTAATCTCTGTTGCAGTTTACCTTATGTCAATGCCAAAATATAAATATATATTTTCAATCAAAATAATAGTAAATAAACATGAAATTTAGCTTAACAGTACTACAATTGTCGGGAGTTTTAGATACAACTAGAGGCAATGAACTACGTCGTGAAATTAGTGGACTTATGGCAAATGGAACCAATATTTTTTTGCTTGACATGAAAGAAATAAAGCTGATCAATAGCACTGGTTTAGGTGCTTTAGTCTCAGTAATGCAAATGGTGCAAAAAGCTAATAGTCAACTTTTTCTCTGTTCTATTAGCGATCAAGTCAGGATGTTGTTTGAGATGACTAAAGTGGATAAACTTTTTAAAATCTTCACTGACCAAGAGGAATTCAATCGCCAAGTATTAGTAATCTTGAATGGGGACAAAAAGGGCTAGTACCGCAAGGCGGAAGTAACCCTTCGACTACGCTCAGGGTTACACCAAACGTAGTCGAGCGACATTTATCGTTTCTCCAAACTGCGCTTTCAAATCGAATTTATCTTCCGTGATGCTAAACAGTTTACCGAACTGAGTGATTGTCAAGCCCGTGATGTCAAAAAGCTGGACTTTGCCAATCGCTGTCATTCTTAAATTTTGCATCTTTTTGTTGTTTAAAACAGCAATGAATACAAAATTTCAATGAGTTTTTCTGCTTTGTACTTTACTTTAGTCATCAGAAAGTTTACGGAAATATGTTGATTTAAATCTAAACAAAATCGGTAAATTTGATGAGGTTTTAAAGAGAGGATTTAACTAAAATTACCTGTAGCTCAAGTTTCTCTTAAGTCAAGCAACTTTGTAGTGACCTATAAATTGTTTATCAGCAATTATTTGTCAACATAACTTTATCACCTGATGAGTAACTTGAAGAACCAAAAATTAATACTAAGTTTTCATCGGTTGCGTCTGGTTCCATATATAGCAATTGGTTGCCTGATTTTTTATTTTAATTCCAACCTAGATTTTAACTACCTAGTCAAAGGATATTTAGTCTTAATGGAATCTCAGCTATCTATAATCCTTATTTATTTTCTTACAGCTAAATTTAGTAGTAAACCACATAAATAATCGGGGAAGCCCAAAACTTTTACTTGGATTGGATGCCAGGAAATATTTATTAGAGTTAATCAAGAAAAGAAATGTTATGAAAACTAAATCTACAGCTATTCTGCTTTGCTTTTTTTGCGGCTGGGTGGGAATTCACAAATTTTATCTAGGACAAAATGTAGCAGGTATTTTGTATTTATTATTTTCCTGGACTTTCATCCCAGGATTAATAGCCTTCGTTGAGTTTTTTCTGCTAATTTTCATGTCAGATACAGAATTCAATACAAAGTATAATCAAGGTATAGCAATCGGAGGTGGAGCAATATCTGCAAAAGATGCAACCAGTGCGCTAGCTGATTTAAAAAATCTTTTTGAATCTGGTGTAATTACCGCAGAAGAGTATGAAGAAAAACGGCAAAACCTTCTGAAATCTTTGTAAATTAAAATCATTAGTTGATTTACTGTGTCACAATCTAAATCTTGGTTTCAACAAACTCCTGCTTGGCTGTGGTTATCATTCATTCCAACATTGGGGGGATTTGCTATTGCCTATGCAGGTTATAAATCCAAGACTAATACTTGGATTGTAATAGGGATTAGCACTTCTGTTTTAGCTTTAGCTTTATCTGCAAATAGTTTAGCATTTGTGATCTGGATGGCTCAAATTGGCATTGCTTTCTACCTCAAAAAAGCTTTTTTGGTCAAAACTTATCCGAAAAACTTAGCAATTCCTGAAGAACAAGAGCTAGCAAAGTTAGTTGCCAGTACTCGTAACAAAATAGATATTAATGAATGCTCTAAAAATGAACTAGTTAACTATTTAGGGCTACCCATAGTCTATGCAAATAATATTGAAGCCCTGATGAATGAAGGATATGTTTTCACTCATGTAGAAGAGTTAATAGAAATAGCCGGAATTCCTGAAAAGCAGGTAGCTAGAATTACACCATTGATTACTTTTAGCTACAACTACAAAAAAGAAGCTGAATATTCTTGGAAACGATTAAACATATACTCAACTCAAGAATTAATTACCTGTGGACTAGATGGAGTGATCGCAGAACAAATTGTTGCAGAAAGGCAACAACGAGGTGAGTATAAATCATTTATTGATGTAAAGCAGCGCACTGGATTACCGTTTACTACTTATCGTCATATAGCTTAAACGATTATAGCGGTTCCCATTTCAGATGCAGTACAACATTATATCGCCAGGTGTAGGGGCACGGCATTGCCCATTGGTGTCAACTTAGGGACTTCCAAATAAAAAAATGTCCCAAAACTGACGCAAAAACCCTCTCATTTCTCCTCTCTCTGTGTCGCGCCAGTTGCTTCTCCTAAGGGAGACGCTGCGCGTAGCTTGCTTCCCCGCAGGGGTACAAGTCGGGGAACCGCAAGGGCGCACTGGCTTATCTGTGTCTCTGTGGTAGCCTGCGGCAAGCCGCTGCGCGTCTACGTTTATTTGGATAATTTATTTCTTGGAAGTCCCTTAAGCGCAAACTCCTTTAAAATCTGGTTTCCAGCCTCTGACTGGAAATACACCTCATTGCGGTGCCTCTAGTCTTGAGGCGGAGCCTCTGATTAGGCATTCCCAGTCGGAGACTCTTAACGAGACACCTCTAATTAATAATTAGTTCTAACTCCCCACTCCCCAAACTTTTTCCAAGGGAGTTTGACTGTAAATCGACTACCTTTCCCTAACTGACTTTCGGCATGGACAGTCCCACCATGCAACTCTACAATTCTTTGCACCATTACTAATCCTAAACCAGTGCCTGCTGCTCGGTGAGTAGAGGAATTTTCAACTTGCACAAAAGGTTGAAATAATTTGAAAAGGTCATCGGAAAGCATACCAATACCCGTATCTACTACGCTGAAAAAGATATATTCATTTGTGGAATTTGGCTGGACTTCAATCCAAACTTTGCCTCCTTCTTTAGTAAACTTGATAGCGTTAGTCAACAGGTTGATAAATACTTGACGAATACGGCCTTCATCAACTTGGATGGGTTCGAGTTCTTCAGGGACTTGTACACTCAGTTGGATATTTTTTTGAAACGCTAGATGTTTGACAAAACTGAGACTAGAGTCACATAATCCCTGAATCGAAGTAGCAGCTAGTTGTAGTTCTATCTTGCTGGATTCGATGTCAGTAAGATCAAGGATTTGGTTAATCAATTCTAGTAAATTCTTACCGCTGGATTCGAGCATATTTAGATACTGGCGCTGTTGTGGACTTACAAGACCGTACACTTGATCTTGGAGTGCCTCTGTGATCCCAAGCATGGAGCTTAAGGGAGTCCTCAAGTCATGGCTGATGTTTCCTAAAAAGGTACTTTTGGCACGATTTGCCACTTCGGCAGCTTCTTTAGCCTCACGCAGAGCGGATTCTGCCCGTTTGCGATCGCATACTTCTAAAGTCAGGGCGACAAATTCCGCGATTGAGCTAACGAAGTTTTGCTCACTCAGCTCCCATGTCCGGGGAACCTTAATCTGCTCATACAATACTGTTCCTACTACTTCGCCCCCAACCCAAATAGAGGTATCAATTAGGGATACGATGTTATTTGGTTCTAGCAATTCATCCCATAATTCTTGTACCCGTAGATCGGTGCGAGTGTGGGTGAGGATGATGGTACGGGCAGATGCCAAGGCTTTAAAGTAGATAGGGTAATCTACAAGGTTACGTTCTAAACCTGCCGAATGTATCTGGTTGCGACGTTCATAGAGACTTATACATTGTAATTTGGTGCGCTCGCCATTGAATAACCACACACCTACTCGTTCTACTTCTAAGGCATTTGCTGCTTTTTGGGTAATGATTTTGAATGCTGTTTCCAGATTTCCTTCTGAAATTGCCCTGTGATTTGCCAGTTCTGCTAGTGCCTGATTATGCTGGCCCAGTCTTCGCTCACTGTTAATCCGTTCTTGGATCTCTTGCTTTAAATCTTGAGTTCGCTGCTTAACTTGCAATTCTAACTCTTCATTTTTGGTAGACAATACACTAAAGGTTTTGCGTAACTGCTGCATCATCTTGTTGAAAGATCCACCTAGCACCTCTAGTTCTTTAATGCCCTGTACTATCACCACTGAGTCTTCGCTATTAGTAAAATTGGCTAAATCTTTTGTTGCCGTGCTGAAGTACACAATTGGCTGAGTTATCCACCGGGCAGTGACAATCCCCAGTAAAGTAGCTAGTCCCAATCCTCCCAGACAGAGAAAAATTGTGGTTTGAGTATTGCGATCAATTTGTCCGATAAAGTCTGCTTCTGGAACAGCCACTATAATCAACCAATTGACATTTGGTTCGCCCTGTAACGGTCTAACTTCTAAAAATTGTCGTTTGCCGTCAAGGAAGAAATCCAGCTGCTGTAAACTTTGAATCTGGTCAAAGTTACTAAATTTAGTTGCTAAATATTTAGCGCTTGCTTGAGTAAAAGAATTCCCGCTCTGGGAAGCTGCTAACCGAATGGGTTTACCATTTTGGACGCGGAATGGTTCTTCGGTTGTGGAACTTGCTACTAATAGCCCCGATCGCTCGATAATAAAAACTTGCCCAGATTTGCCAACGTTAATATTTTGCAGCAAATCCCCAATCTGTGATATATGAGTTAGAGTGCTGTTGACTCCGAGTAATTGACCTTGGGAGTTATATATAGGTTGAGATGCACTAATTAGAAGTGTTGGTTCGGTGAGGGGTGTAAAAATCCGACTAAAGCTGAATTTTTTGGCCGTAACTGCTGCTTGATAATCAAGACGCGATCGCGCATCATAGTTTTTGATCACCTCTGGTAGTTGGGTACGTTGAACTTGACGGTCAATTCTGTAAGTGTAGAGGTCGTACCCAGTTGACTTATCGGCAAATCTTAGCAAAAATTGGCGATCGTTGAGCTTCTGGATTGCTAAGTGTTCTTGCTGTTCATTGCTTACCGTTAAGGCGATTGCATCAGGAAAAATCTCTAACTGCTTTATTAAGTATGACTCCCAGGTTGCAAGATTCTCCATTTTCAGCAACCCGATGTCAATGACATTTTGATTACCGCGTAGTAATTGACGCGGGGTTGAGAGATAAGTCTGTAAATTCTGCTCTACTCGATTGGCGACTTGCCGACGCAATTCGCTGGCTACCTCATTGACTGCCTTTTGCCCGTTACTAATTGATAAGTATGCAGTTAATCCCACAGCTAGCAAGATTTGCAGCAGAAACAACGCTACCAGGATGTAACTTAGGGGTACGCCTTTAAACAGGGAAAAAACACTACTTTTTCCAAAATTTTTGTTCATCTGCCCACTTCCCCTGCTCCCGCTGACTGTCCTGTAGTACTGAGTACAACACCTCGACTTGGCACTCGTGTGGGCTTATGCATAGTTTGTACTCCCTCAGATCAAGTGCCAATATACCACTTATGGTAAAAGAACAAAACATTACGCCGTGTGCAACTTTCTCTCAAACCTAACCCCCAACCCCAACCCTTGTAGCGTTGGGGAGCAAGAATCAAAGCCAAAACTCTTAAAGTAGAGATGAGATAATAATTTCAGCAGTTAAATATTGAGGCAAAGCCTCGATGAATGCATTCCCATGCGGAGTATGGGAACGAGGAAAATCCTCATCAAGTTAGAACACTACAATTCAGTAATCCTGGAAGAACCTCTCCTTTTACCCCTCTTTTTGTAGGAGAGGGGAGTTTAGCATGTGTGTCAACTTAAGAAAATACTCCTTTAAAATCTCGTTTCCAGCCTCTGGCTGGAAATGCTCTTTCATTGCGGCTCTGCCGCAAGTCTTGAGGCAGCAGCCCCCCATTAGGCATTCCCAGTCGGAGACTGGGAACGAGGCAATCTCTGAAGGACTTATCTAGAGAGGCTTTTACGTTAAGTTCACACCAATGGGAGTTGAGCTAACCCTTCCCTACTAGCGTTGGGGGCTGGGGGGTTAGGTTTTTGATTACTGAATTGATGCTCTAGGTTCGATATGAACCGGATTGAATCTGATGCCTTCTTGCTAATTTCGATTAAAAATAAAAAACAAAAATAATTTCAGATTATACTGCCTGTTTGTCAGTGCGATAAATTATATTGTAAAGCTTATAAATATGAAAAAAATTGATCAAAAACTCGATCAATTAGTTTCTAGTTGAAATTTATCAGTTCTGACTTACGTTATTAAGTAAATATAACTCTAGACAGATGTAATTTGAAACGTTACTGTTATTAGTAGCGTATTCTTTTTGTGTTTAGGCAATATTTAAGTCTAGGCGCTAGAGAAAAGGAGTTAATCACTAAAAGATTACTCCTAATTGTAATGCATCCTACCCACAGCCAGCATCAAGACATAGGTTTTATTACTCATGCTCAACGTATCCACTCACAATTCTCAACAAAATCAGCAACTGATTGACACTACTGACTGGAACGTTATTGAAACGAAGTTTGACCGGACGCAGTTGCACCACAAAGAAACCGTCTTCACCCTTAGTAACGGGTTCTTAGGAGTACGGGGTACGTTTGAGGAAGGGTATTGCCAGGATTTAGCAGCTACACTCATCCACGGTGTTTATGATGATGTGACAATTGCTCATACCGAACTTGTGAACTGTCCCAACTGGCTGCCATTGGTAGTGAAAGTAGCTGGCGAACGCTTTAGCATGGACAGTGGTGAAATTCTCAACTACGAACGTCGGCTTGATCTGCGTTTAGGTTTAGTTAGCCGTGATCTGCGGTGGCGTAGTCCTAATGGTCATACCCTCGATTTTCACTTCGAGCGTTTTGCCAGTTTAGCAGATCAACACGTTTTGGCGATTCGCGCTCAAATTACATCCGTAGACTTTGAGGGTGAAATTACCGTCGAAGCAGGATTTGACAGCGAACCATATACCCAAGGCGTTAAACATTGGCGAACCTTAAACCAAGGTGGCATAGATCAGATTATCTGGCTAAATAGTCAAACCCTCTACTCAGGTATTGAACTTGGGATGGCTGCTAAGTTAGTTGTAGATGGTGAGGAAACTACACCCGTGGGCATTGAAAATGTTTCTAGTTCTCCTACTTTGACAACCACCTTTGAGTTATACCCAGGAAAAACAGCGACTGTTGAAAAGATTGTCACCCTGTTTACTTCACGGGAAACAGAAGTCCCGATCGCAACCGCCTTAGAAAGACTCGCTGATGAACCCAGATATACTACCCTATTGGCAGCTCACATTACTGCATGGGATCAAGTGTGGCAAGACAGTGACATTATTATAGAAGGCGATCGCTTGGCTCAGGTAAGCGTCCGTTACAATCTCTTCCAATTACTAGCTGTCACACCGCGTCACGATAACCGGGTGAGCATCGCTCCCAAAACCCTCTCAGGTTTTGCCTATAGCGGACACATCTTTTGGGATACGGAAATATTCATCCTGCCGTTCCTCACCTTAACTCAACCAGCCCTAGCGCGTAACTTACTCACCTATCGCTACCACACCTTACCAGGAGCTAGACGCAAAGCTCAAGAAGCAGGTTATCAAGGGGCGATGTTTGCTTGGGAAAGTGCTACTACTGGAGATGAAGTGACTCCGCGCTGGGTGCCAACTCCCAACGGCGAACTAATCCGCATCTGGTGCGGTGACATTGAAGTGCATATCACTGCTGATGTCGCCTATGCAGTTTTACACTACTGGCAGACTACCAACGATGATCATTGGATGCGGGATTATGGTGCGGAAATTATCCTTGATACGGCTGTTTTCTGGGAAAGTCGGGTGCAGTGGAACCAAGAGCGCCACAGCTATGACATCCTAGATGTGATTGGCCCTGATGAAAATCACGATCGCGTCGATAATAATGCCTTCACCAATCTCATGGTTCAGTGGCATTTGCAGTCAGCTTTGGCGCTGTGGGACTGGTTCAAGCAAGCCTATCCTGAAACTTCAGCCCAACTGGTGCAAAAACTCAACTTAACCACAGAGCGTCTGCACCGTTGGGCGGAAATCCAAGAGCGTCTATTTATCAATGAAGATGTCCAAACAGGTTTAATTGAGCAGTTTGAGGGCTTTTTCCAGTTAGAAGACATTAACTTCGCTGATTATGAACCGCGCAGCAAATCTCTACAAGGTTTGTTGGGAATTGAAGCCACAAGCCAAAAGCAGATTCTCAAGCAGCCAGATGTATTGATGCTTCTGTACTTACTGCGCGATCGCTACGACCATAACACCCTTACCACCAACTGGGACTATTACACCCAGCGCACCGACCACAGTTATGGTTCTTCACTAGGCCCAGCCATTCACGCCATCTTAGCTTGTGACCTGAATCAACCAACCGAAGCCTATATGCATTTTCTGCGATCGGCCTTGGTAGACTTAGAGGATGTGAGGCGTAACGCAGGCGAAGGAATTCACGCCGCCAGTGCTGGAGGAGTATGGCAAGCGGTAGTTTTCGGGTTTGGCGGGATTCGGATGACTCAATTTGGTCCCGTTGCCTGTCCCAACCTACCACCTAACTGGACGCGTTTGAAGTTTCGCCTGCAATGGCGTAACGAGTGGTATGACTTCGACTTACAAGCCGAAACAGAAGTCAAAGTTCCCACCTTGGCAGATACACACTCAGAAATTTAGTGGGGTTATCTTCGACTTGGATGGAGTTTTAACCGATAGCTAAGAGTTTACCTGCGATCGTCGTTCGCGCAACGTCTCGTAGAGAAGACGTTGGCGCAGCCATCGCTTTTAGGACTTACGCACTGTAAAAATTGGCTATTATGTGCATAACGATTGGTTCAGAGGACAAGTCTTTTGGTTCAGAGGACAAGTCTTTTGGTTCAAAGGACAAGTCCGTAGCGATGTCTACGATGGTCACTGAGCGGCTGGTGAGCATCTCGGCTCCGCTCGATGGAACCGCAGTCGAACCATGTCGTTCGCGCAGCGTCTCGTAGAGAAGTGCGGGCTACGCCTACGCATTCGTAAAGCTATCATCACCCGGTTAAAATCGACAATACTCTAAGACAACCAAATATCCTTATTCGCATAATAGACAATTTGTACAGTGCGTAAGTTCTAGCTTTTACAAAAGAAACCTCTCTCTGGTTTTACTACGCAAAACCGTCCCTCTCCGACGGGCGAGAGGGACAGACTTGAACTTTAGTTCAAGGCAGACAGAGGTTCTTCTACGTTTTTGGGGAGTTTTGTTCCTATATGGGGTAGGTTACTAATATAATGCTTAATTTTATTGAGGATTTCTGGTAGACCGCGATCGGTGGTAAGGTTTGTAGTAATTGTTTCCTTAAAATTAGTGAATTCGCGCCGTAATTCCCGCTCGTTTATATCCCGTTTGCGCTCCTGCTTTTCATTTTTGACAATTAATAAAGGACTATTACCGCTCAGTAATTCAACTACATTTAACCAGTAGTAGAAATCTGTGTCTTCTTTACGAGTATCAGCAACTAAGGCATAAAGAGAGCGTTTTGTGAGAAAAAACTGGTGGGTGGCATGGTAAATCTCTTGACCACCAAAGTCCCAAATGTTGACTTGAAATTCTTTACCCTTGAACGGGAACTTCCATTGAATAACATCAATGCCTTCAGTAGAACTTTCATCCTGTTGTAGCTTATAGTTTTCGTTTTGAATTTTTTTAGCTAGCGTAGTTTTACCTGCACCACCTTCTCCCACAATGATTAACTTGGCTTCGTAGAGGAGATCGGTTTTTTGTTCTAGCTGCTGCCTGCAAAAGTCAAGAATTGCTCCAAACCCGTTCTGGATAATTTCTGGTGGAGGTGATTCTAAAGGATTGTTGCTGAGGTAGAGGGTTTGCAGGTTGGTGAGTTGGACAATTTCCGGTGGCAGACTGCTCAGTTGATTACTGCTGAGGTCGAGCGATCGCAGGTTGGTGAGTTGGACAATTTCCGGTGGTAGGGTTGTTAAGCCTTTGTCAGAAAGGTCTAATTTTGTCAGATTGTCTCTGGCAGCTTGTTCAATAATTTGCAGCAGTTCTTCGTTAGTCATTTCGGGTTTTACAGAGGTGATGTCTGACGAGGAGTTGCTGCTTGGACGCGCAGCAGAGAAATTGAGCTAATTAATAATCTAGCCTGCATCAACGATCGCATTGTGGTGATCGCAGGCTCCTACGCCTCTAGACTCGACCTCAAAACCTCACCATTCCACCTCTGAACACCAACTGTCGAGCAAAAAGGGCGATCGTTCTACCTCTGAACACCAATTGTCGAGCAAAAAGGGCGATCGTTCCACCTCTGAACACCAACTGTCGAGCAAAAAGGGCGATCGTTCCACCTCTGAACACCAATTGTCGAGCAAAAAGAGCGATCGTTCCACCTCTGAACACCAACTGTCAAGCAAAAAGAGCGATCGCTCCACCTCTAAACACTAATTGTCGAGTCCAAAAGGTGATCGCTCCACCTCACAACTCGAAGCTTGTACCAAAGAACACCAATTGTCGAGTTAAAAGGGTGTAAGCGTAGCCCGTTGGAGACACAAGCCGCTATATGTCTGTGCTTTGTTTGTTTATATTTACTTTGCGATCGCTTGTTGTTTACAATGCGATGCCACAAAGTTTGCAATCACCTTATAGTAGTTGTAAAAATATAAAAAGTATTTAGTCGTTATCTTCAACTTGATATGAGCGCAGCAGATTTATTCCTAACCTTGCACAACCTATCTCGTGCAGATAAACTCAAGGTCATGCAGTTTTTAGTTCAAGAACTAGCGACTGAAGAAGAAGCATTGTCGTTACAGCCAGGAGTCACTTATCATGTGTGGTCTCCCTACAATTCCCATGAAGCTGCTAATAAACTAGCTGCACTGCTAGAAGAAGACAGACAGGTAAACGATGCTTAATTCACAAAGATTTCCCTTCGTTGAAAGTCGTGATGTATTCGGGGATATCGATGTAGTACCAATATTACCTCTGACGTTAAGCTACAAAAATTCTGTCGTCAACGTTTCAGGGTTATTGGATACTGGAGCTAGTGTTAATGTTTTACCTTAGGGACTTCCAAGGAATAAAATCACTAATTACCAGAATGATAATCATTGTTATGGGGGTTAAGGAGAAGCAGCCGTCGGCTGCTTCTCCTTAACCCTTTTTGTAGTAAATTCAATTTGAGGGAAAATTTTGGGTATTTGGAGTGTCGATAGAATTAACTTATCCAGTCAATAAAAGTGTTCAAGGAAACAGCAAGCCAACTCAAAGGTGCAGCAAGGCGGCGTTTTCAAGCACAAATTGTAATAGAGTTAGGTTACGGAGGACAATTACTGGCTCAAAAAGAGTTAGGGTGGGATAGAAATACTATTTGTAAAGGGATTAAAGAATTAATTAGTGGTATTACTTGTGTAGATAATTATTCGGCGAAGGGGCGTTATAAAGCAGAAGAACACTTACCAAGCCTGTTAGAAGATATTAAAAAGCTAGTGGATTGCCAGAGTCAAACTGACCCAAGTTTTAAAAGTCAGAGATTGTATACACGGCTGACTGCAAGTAAAGTAAGAAAGCTATTAATTGAGAAGTTTAGCTATAGTGATGAACAGTTACCGACCAAAGAAACGATTCGCGTCAAATTGAATTATTTAGGTTATCGGCTCAAACGGGTAGCAAAAGTTCTACCTCAAAAAAAATACCAGAAACAGATGCAATCTTTAAGCAACTAGCAATAGTTAATCAATTGGCTTTAGACGATAACAGCGTTTTACGTCTAAGCCTTGATGCCAAAGCTCGTGTAAATATTGGCGACTTTGACCGAGGAGGTAGAAATCGAGTGACAACTAAAACCCTCATACCACCATTTTGACGCAAAAACAACCCTAACTCCCTATGGCATCTTTCTTCCAAACCTAGATGAACTGTTTTTATACTTTACAGAATCAATGGTGACGAGTGATTTTATTGTAGATGTATTAGCTGATTTTTGGAAAAGTCAAAGTTGGCGATTTCCAGATATAAAAACACTTTTTATTAATCAAGATAATGGTGGAGAAAATCATTCTAGACGTACCCAGTTTATGAAACGTATTATTTAGTTTGCTTATCAGCACAAATTAAATATACGTTTAGCTTATTATCCTCCATATCACAGCAAATATAATCCCATTGAACGAACATGGGGGATATTAGAAAAATCTTGGAATGGCAGTATATTAGATGAAGTAGAGACAGCTTTAAACTTTGCTCAAAATATGACATGGAAAGGTCAGCATCCCGTTGTCAAGTTAGTAACTCAAACTTATGAAAAGGGAGTTAAGCTTACTAAAAAAGCTATGGATGAAATTGAACAACAAATCGACCGTCTTACCAATTCAACACATGAAAAATTTCCCAATCTAGGTAAGTGGTTCATTGATATTTGTTGTGGAGTTACTTAATTTAAACCAAAAATCCTAAAAATTTAAAGGTACCAAAATTATCAATACTAATTATGATTATGCACCTGAAATTTGCTACAGAGTGCAAAGTTTTTCATTGATACTTGAGAGGGGATAAGAGGCGGTTGCCGTCGGCAACCGCCTCTTATCCCCTCTCATAATGATTATCATTATTGTTATTTAAATTTGGACGCTGGTTTTTGTTTTTATTGAGTAATTTATTCCTTGGAAGTCCCTTACAGTGTTGGTATTCAGTTAGGGGCAGCTTGGCAAGAACTAACAACCTCAGTGCGACTGGCTGGAAATCTAGCACCAGTTGAAGCAAAAGGGTTAGTTGTATCTGCTCAAATAGCCAGTTTTGCACCAGTACGATTGGTATTTGCTTGGAGTCTCACGGATGATGCGCCGTTACTTTTAGGACGCATGAATTTTTTCTTGGAATTCGATGTCTGTTTTTATCGTTCGCAGATGGCTTTTGAACTGTCTTCTAAGTCGTAAGATTGAGCCAATCATGCGTCACCCATAGCGTTCGCGCAGCGTCTCGTAGAGAAGCGTTAGCGAGTCATCGTTCGCCTAGCGTCTCGCAGAGAGCTTCACAGCCCGCCTTTGACATCACTGACGACAAATGGCTACGCGTCTGTGCTTTGTTTGTTTATATTTGGTTTGCGATCGCTTTGACTGGATACCATAAAAGAAAAGTGATGACTTTTGTCAGCCACTGGCGTCATTGGATATAGAAAATCGAATCAAATCTTAAATATGAAAATTTATAAAGAAGATTTGCAATGGGCTGCTTCCCAAGGTTTAATCTCCCCGGAACAAGTGAATGGACTTTGGGATGCACTGTCTGAGCGTAACAGCGATCGGCCTCAATTTAATTTTGCCAATGTAGCTTTTTACTTTGGCGCGTTGATTGTGATCTCCGCCATGACTTGGTTTATGGTACTGGCTTGGGAGTCGTTTGGCGGTGGAGGAATTTTTCTCCTAGCCAGCATTTATGCCTTTTGCTTCGTCATCATGGGTAGAAGGCTGTGGTTCGACCAAAATCTGAAAGTTCCTGGAGGACTGTTATTTACAATCGCAGTTTGCATGACTCCCCTAGCGATTTATGGACTGCAAAGATGGACGGGATTTTGGATTCAAGCCGACCCAGGTACGTATCGTGATTACTATCATTGGATCAAAGGCAGCTGGTTTTTCATGGAAGTGGGAACTATCATTGCAGCTTTAGTTGCACTCAAGTTGGTGCGGTTTCCGTTTTTGACTGCTCCCATTGCTTTTTCGCTGTACTTCATCTCGATGGATTTAACACCACTGCTATTTGGTAAAACTGATTTTAATTGGAAGCAACAAGCATTAGTTTCTATGTGGTTTGGTATCGCGTGTTTAATCGTTGCGTACCTAGTCGATATTCGCACTCGCAGGCGGGATGGAGATTTTGCTTTTTGGCTGTATCTGTTTGGGTTAATCCCTTTCTGGTTTAGTCTTTCTTTCATGGGAGACAACAACGAATTCCAAAAATTTATATATTGTTTGATTAATTTAGGCTTAATGGTGCTGTCGGTGTTGTTGAGACGAAAAGTTTTTATCGTCTTTGGGGCAATGGGTGTATTTGGATATTTGGGATACCTTGCCTCTACAGTTTTTAATAATGCTGTACTATTTCCGATTGTGCTGACTATTTTGGGAATATTTGTGATCTATTTGGGTATTTTGTATCAACGTAACAGCCAAGCTATTGAACGTTTCTTTGAAGGCTTACTACCAGAACATTTGAGACAAATTTTACCGAGAGATTAAGAGGTAACTAAAAAAGATGTGGGGACGCCAAGATGCAAACAGGGATATCCTTATGTCCCCTTCAAGCATTAGCTCTATTACAATACAGATGTCCACTGTGCTGTCTATCCACGTAAATCCAGAAGAGAATCGATGAGTAATCAACTACAAGACTACAATCCTAGCGGCGTAGGTGAAGTAAATGGCAACCTCTTAGGTTTGCCCTGCGATTACGAGTCTGCAAACTTGATTGTCTTTGGTGTGCCGTGGGAAGTCACTGTTTCCTATGGCGCAGGCACAGCTAACGGCCCACAGAGAATTCTAGATGCTTCGACTCAACTAGATTTGTTCGATTTCGATAACCCTAATGGTTGGAAGCAGGGAATTTTCATGGTGGAAATTCCCCAGGATATTTTAGAGAAGAATACATACTACCGCGCCTTGGCAGCAAAAATTATCGAGCGATTAGCCCAAGGGAAACAACTCTCAGATACACCAGATTTAACACCTGTGCTGACAGAAATTAATCAGGCTTGTCAACAGGTTAATAAATGGCTGTTTGAAAATTGTCAACAAGCAATTAACAATGGTAAGCGAGTTGCAGTCATTGGTGGAGATCACAGTTCGCCGTTAGGTTATTTCCAAGCATTAGCGGCTAAATACGCAAACTATGGTATTTTGCACATAGATGCCCACGCAGATTTACGCGATGGCTATGAGGGATTTGAGTTTTCCCATGCATCTATTATGTTTAATGCGATGAAAATACCGCAAATTTCCAAGCTAGTGCAGGTGGGTTTGCGTGATATTAGTCATGATGAAGTGCAAATAATTGACCAATCTAGCGATCGCATTATTGCATATTACGACCCAGCCATTAAGCAAAAGCTTTACTCTGGAACAACTTGGATTGATTTATGTCGAGAAATTATCAGTCATTTACCTGAGTCCGTTTACATTAGCTTTGATGCAGATGGTCTAGATCCAAAACTCTGTCCCAGTACAGGTACTCCTGTTCCAGGTGGGTTGGAATTAGAGCAGACTTTTTGTCTGTTCCGAGAATTGGTAAATAGTGGGAGAAAAATTATTGGCTTTGATATCTGCGAAGTCGGTGATGCTGAGTGGGATGGTAATGTTGGAGCGCGGGTAGTTTACAAGCTGGCAAACTTGATGGATTTGTCTCAGTAGAAAATATATCGTAATTTGTAATTGCAAGACGAATAGTAGAGGAATGATACAAATACGTTGGTAGGGGCACAGCATTGCTCATGCATGTCAACTTAACATAAAAGCCTGCCTAGATAGACTTTTCAGAGATTGCCTCGTTCCCAGTCTGAGACTAGGAAATGCCAGTTCGGAGGCTCCGCCTCCCTCTTCTGGCGGCAGAGCCACCAGGGTATGCATTTTCAGCCAGAGACTGGAAACGAGATTTGAGGACTTAGGATTTTTATCAGCTAACCATAGTTGGTGTTTTAGATAAAAGTTTGATCGCCGCAAAATATCTAACTTTTTGTATTTGATTTTAATATTGTTGTGTGTTGCTATGTAACTTGATGGCTATAGCTTTCCACATTGCCCAGCTTCTATCCAAGATTCCTGTGTATAAATATGCCAGAAACTAAATCAAGTCCTCATACATATACAAACACATCAACCAAAGTTGATACCTTAGCTGCATCTGTTGTCTCCTCTTCTGCTCCTCAGGAAATCTACGATGTTGTAGTGGTTGGCGCTGGACCAATTGGGTTAGCAACTGCCATTGGCTTACGTAAACGTGGTATTGAAAATGTCCTTGTCGTCGATAAAACTCGCGCCTTTCGTGAAGTTGGACAAGGATTGGATCTACTCCCCAATGGATTACAAGCTCTCAAACATTTAGATCCTAACGCTTACGAAGAAGTCAAAAAAATTGGACTTGGTTTCTTGAATTCCAAGCAGTCCAATGACCAGAAAACTGTCGAACCTACTCAAGAGCAACAACCTCCAAAGACTTCACCCCAATGGGTTTACAAAGATTTACAGGGGCAGATAATTCTGTCAATCTCGCTTAGTTTCGATGACTGGTTTAAAGATTATGGCGAGGGTCGAGTGTCAATTTCTTGGTACAATTTGCAGACAACCCTTAGACAGCTACTTCCCCAAGACCGAGTTAAAGCTAATCACCGTTGTATTAATGTTGTGAATGAGCCGGAAAACGGTTGTGTCCGGATAGATTGTGTAGCTGATATAGGAATAGAAGCCAACCCCTATGCGTATTGGACAGATGGGCAGAAACATAATGAAACGCAGCCCCAAAATTCAGATATTGCCTCCCAATAATTAGCAACAAAATCGATTAGAGGTAAACTAATTGTTGCAGCAGACGGGATTAATTCTACAGTTCGGAGGCTGCTTTACACAGATAGTCAATACCATAATTTTGCCCGACCCGAATACTCTGGATTTGCAGCTATATTTTGTAGGGAAATTACTGAGATAGCAAAAGAACTGCGGACGAAATTAGAAGAATATTTCTTTCAAGACTCACCAATTGTAACAATCACTAATGATGAAATATCTGGAAATTATATTTGTATAAATAACATCAGGATGATTTTATTTAATAGATCAACTACTGAACTAGGGTACACGATACATCTTCCTTTGCCTTTAGACTCATTGCAAGGAAAGTCTGAAAGTTCTTTAATTGACTTAGCTTTGCAGGAGTTGGAGAAGGCAGGCTTTCCTGATGCACTTAAGCAATTAGTACGTATATCTCCTCCTGCCAAGATGCAGCAGCGTCCATTCTATATTCACCACGCTACCATTTCGGATTCTCTACAAGTTTATAACCCAACTGACCTCAATACTGAAGCTGATCCTGCCAAAATTCTACCAACCTGGAGTGTAGGACGAATCGTATTAGTTGGCGATGCCGCACATGGAATGCCTCCCTTCATGGCTCAAGGAGCTAATCAAGGTTTTGAAGATGCACTAGTAGTTACAACACTGATCACTAAAATTGCTAAGGAGAATAACTGGGATGATCCGCAAGCTATAGCCAAAGCCTTCGATAAATATGAGTGTCTTCGTCACCCATTGATGGCATACGTCCAACAGGCAACATTAAAACTGTCACCCTACTCGTCAGACAAAAAGTGGCAAGAATACGCCCAACAGGTGTATTGCCGCAATTTCGATCAATTGATAGAGGGGCTGTTGTAGATACATAGAGCAGGAGGCAATTCTAACTCCTGACTCCTGACTAATTATTAAAGTAATTAATATATAGCAGTCCTATCTAATTTCGTTCAAATTCGCGGTGTCCAGATCCCCGACTTCTATGAAAAGTCGGGGATCTAACTTTTCACCAATGATTTAGGATTGCTATAATTCTTTTTTCTGCTTTTACTGGGCGTGAGAATACTAGGTTTTTTGAGAGGCAACTGACGGTTACCTCTACACTTCGCCCTATAATAATAATTATTATTACTATGAGAATGAATATTTAATTTTCTGAAAGTTCTATGTAATTGCGGTCTTGGTGCATTCCCCTCTTATCCAGGTTCGTCAATATTTAGATGTGTTTACCTTAATCATGAATAAGCGTAGGTTTTTAATCTCTATTTTCATAACTATGAATTATGAATTACTTCAATCATCTTCTAGCTTCAGCAATTGTTCATCAAGAGTTTGTATCCGCCCGCGCACAATTTCTTCTGAGAGAATTCGCTTCCGCATTGCCTCATTGAGTGCTCCTTTTTCTGCCAGCAGTAAACGCCGACGAATGGCATCAAGTTTACTGCTGTTGCCACTTTTGCCTGACAACTCATCAGGACGACGATTATAAAGTTCTCGCAGGATCTTTTCTGCACCAGCAATTCGTACCTGATAAGCTGAACGCATCTCTTCATAAACGGCTTTTGGTAACACCCCTGATTTCAACAAGCTATCTAATTCATCCTGTGCTGCCTTACCTGTCATCAACTGGGCTTGTAATTCTTCAACCTGTTGTTGAGCTTCTGAAAATTTAGATAATTTTAAGCGTTTTACCACCCAAGGCAAACTTAAACCCTGTCCTACCAATGACACCAGCACACTGCCGAAGACTATAGCAATGAGGACTTCTCGCCCTGGTAAAGTAGTGGGTAAGCTCAATGCCAGAGCCATTGAGAGTGAACCTTTGATGTTGCCTAAAAACAGTAAATGTTGCCAGCGCAGGGGAATTGGGCGGTCAAACCAACGAACCACTGCTAACATTGGATAGACCGTAAGAACTCGCGCGACTTGATAAGCCAAAACTGCAAGTAGAATTGCAGGTAAAGTCCTCCAGAGCGTTACCAGGTTTATTTGTACACCAATCAGCAGAAAAATAAAGGTGTTGACGGTAAAACTGGCATATTCCCAGAAACTCAATAAGGTGATGCGACTAGAAGCAGAAGTATTGCCAGAAAGCCCTAAATTTCCGAAAATTAATCCAGCTACAACTACGGCGACAGCACCTGATACATCTAGAAATTCTCCAGCCTGGAAAGTGCCTAATGCAACTGCTACCGTCAGTAATAGACTACTAAGGGGATCATCCAAACGGGCGAATATAGGTATGCTCAAGTAGCCTAAGACTAACCCCACGAGGCAGCCTCCTAGAGAGATAAATACGAATTGTTGGATTCCCTGTAGTAAGGTGAGTGAACCTGTCGAATATACTTGCAAAACCAGGTTGAACGTAACTAGGGCAGCAGCATCGTTAAATAGGGTTTCTCCTTCAACGATGGTGGAAAGCCGGGAGGGCACCGGTATTTCCTTAAAGATGGCAATCATTGAAACTGTATCAGTATTTGCCAGCATTACTCCTACAAATAAGGCAGGTATCCAACTCAGTCCCAGCCCAAATTTCAACAGGACGGCAATAATACCACTGGAAAGCACAGCCCCTGGCCCAGCTAGAAGGGCAATTGGTTTAAAGGTGCTGCGTAGGCGGCTGACATCTGTATTAATACCAGCTTCAAAGAGGAGAATTGGCAGGAAAAGATTCAAAACAAGGGTTGGATTTAAACCAATCGGACGAGATAATAGTTCAGTGATCGGCAAACCTGCTAATACTAAACCCACAACATAAGGAATTCGCAACCGCCGGGATAGCAAAGCTACACCTGTAGCAACGATTAGGAGAATAATTAAAACTTTGACTAATTCTGTAACATCCACTATTGCGTTTTGGAAAGTTATTTTGACTTGACTGATAGATTCTCTCCTCATTCATGCCAAATTAGCAACTTCAGCGTGTGGATTCGGAATATCGAATTTCCTCCACTTGACCAACTTCAAAAAAAAATTAGAGTGAATGGTTGCCCCATTTCTCGTTCGAGAAATTTTTCTAATAACTCTACTTGTCGAGGTGTGACAGGTTCTCTTGCCCGGAGCCTAAGCCAATCACACTGATGGGGGCATGAGGGCAATAGCGTAGACGCAGAGTGGCTTGTTGTGAGATATCGCAGTTACCGCTAAACTACCAACCAGAGATTTTCGTCTCAATTTTGGCGTAGCCACTGATACCACCAGCAGCTACCACAATTCCCAAATCTAACAATGTTGGTCTTGATCGAGCCAACACTTCGCTATCATAGCTGGGCAATCCCACCAGCCAACCCAGAGTGAAGGCGATTGCTACTGCTAATACTGTGCCCACTGCTACAGCAATTACTCCCTTGTGGAACAAGGTAATATCTGCTTGCAATTGAGGCAGATACTTATGCAGAATTTATCAAGTCTGGTCGATTAAATAAAGAATTAGCGTCTATGCTAGAGGATGTTTTAGGGACTGACAAAAAATAAATTATCCAAAATTATTTGTACATTTGTAGGGGATCTTGGCCTTGCGCCCCTAGGAGGGGATGTTTTTTTAACTGGAAGTCCCTTACAGAATAATCAACAAGAAGGTTGACCTCTCTTTGTGCATTTATGGGCTATTATTGCTCAGTCAATCGAAATCGGCCATAGGTCAAATTGTCAAAATTTCCTAAATCAAGAAAAAAGCGTAAAAATTTGTAGATAAATCTAGACAATCTTTCCTCTAGCCCTCAGTATGTTTACTAGGATACTATTGCTCTGTTAACATCAAACAATGATCGCGTTAATGTTTTTCAAGTCTATCGACATTCAAAAATATCGGTGAGCGCGATGCCAAAAATCGTTCTGCATCAGTGGGAAGTTTCTCCCTTTTGTAACAAGGTTCGTAAGATTCTCAAGCACAAGCATCTTGCCTATTCTGTCGTCAACTATAACGGTTTGCTGGCAGTGGCAGCTTCACGATTGTCATCTGCGGGAAAGCTTCCCGTGATCGAATACGATGGTGAGAAGGTTCAAGACAGCTCGGATATTGCAGAATTTTTGGAAGCCCGACACCCAGAACATCCACTTTACCCCGCAGACAGCAAAGATTTAGCACAAGCCTATTTGTGGGAAGACTGGGCAGATGAATCATTGTACTGGTTTGAAGTATATTTTCGCTTCCGCTATCCAGATGCTCTCCAGCTAGCGACCAGCTTACTGTGTAAAGGACGATCAAAGTTTGAGCAAGTAATCTTTGCTCCCCTAGCTCGCTACACCTACGAAAGGCAACTGAATGCTCAAGGAATTGGTCGCATCGGCAAGAACCGCGTTGAAAAAAAGTTTTTCACCCATCTAGGAAACCTCGATACCATCCTCAGCCTGCAAGATTGGTTAGCGGGAAACCATCAGACCATAGCGGACCTAGCTATTGCTGCACAAATAGATGAGATACTTCGCACTAGTCCACTCAAAGAGCGCATTTTGTCATATTCTCACGTCAAAGATTGGCTAGAACGCATCTAATCCTGACCAAAAGAGGACTCTTGGGATGGGGAGACAGGGATCGAAGGAGACGTTGTATACCCATCCCAAAAGTCTATTGGCAACTAAAGAGGGTTTTATGCCCCCACAAATCTTATTTGTTGGCTATGTATCAGGTGGAGTCTGATATTATGTCCGGGTAATTAGTTACGATTAAACCCCAATTTTCATCCAGCAATGAAAACCAGTTAGCCCGCGAATTAAATCTTGCTGCTGGAGTAAAGATTGACAGCGATGATATAAAACATTCTCCAAATCATCGAGTGTCTTAAAAGATTGATTAGCAATTGGTTCATCAATTACAGTCCACAGCCTTTCTGCGGGTTGTAATTCAGGTGAATGAGACGGCAAAAATGTTAGATGTAGTCCTTCAGGAATCTCTAAATTTTTGCTGGTATGCCACCCAGCGCGGTTAATGGCTAAAAGAATGTGTTTATTCGCACCCAAGTCAAATTCACGAGCAAAATCAGCCAAAACTTGATTAAACAATTCTGTGTTGACGTAAGGAAGAATCCATTAATAACTTTCTCCGGTTTTCGGATGTACAAAAGCATACAGCCATAACCATTTAAACCGCCAATTGACATCAGCGATTGGTGTTTCTCTTTCGGATACATAAACTCTTCGCAAAATAGGTTTGAGTCCTAGTCGGTGTTCATCTTCACACCACAACTGAACTTCTGCATCCGGATAGGTAGTTTGGATTTGTTCTACTTCTGTTGCGAGTTTTTTTTCCAGGCTTCTTGCTCAAAATAATCACTTTTTGTGTGAGATGGGCGGGGTACTCTGAGTCTAAAAGTCATCTGCCGTAGTATTTCCCATCCCCGCTGTCGGCTAATATCAGTTCCAGTCGCTTCAGTTAAGCAATCTGCCACCTTTCTTCCGTTCCAGAATTTTCCATCTGGTGCGTTTTCTTGCAACACCTGCCATAACTGTGCCTGCTGGATATCATCTACTAGCGGCTGTTTACCTTGGTTTAACTGTCTGCGTAGGCAAAGCCCGCCGAAGGCATCGCATAACCTTTCCACCCCTGAATAGTTGTATCTTTTTACCAATGCGTGAGCCTATCCCACTAATCATATTTATGCTCCAAAGCAGAAGCTGATTGATCACCACAAACGAAAAATCAAGCTTTTCAAGCCCATGTGACGACAAGAATTAGGGATTTTTAGAATAGTGGGATAGGTTCGTATATCCATGTTCTGCTGTAGCCAGTTATTTCCTCCACTTCTTCTGTTTTTTTCCCTTGTGCCACTAACCAAATAATTTGATACTGACGGCTTTATATCCCATCTTTAGCTTGACGGTAACGTTGTTCTAGCTCTTCAATACTTAGATGTGTAGCTACACTAATTCGTTTCGGCATTATTCATCTTTGCACTCAATACTTCTATCGTAAGCAATTATCCGGACATGATATGAATCCCCATCTTATTTCTCCCAACTCTCTTTCTTCAATTTAGTTTGCGCTTGAGGAAATAGCCTGCACCTAAAGCACCAAAGGCTAATAGACTGAATCCAAAAGTAGGCTCTGAAACGGTAGTAGGGGCACTAGTAACAATCGAGCCATTGACTGAAAACTGACCTTTGGAGCTGCTAAAATCAGGGCTGAAGGTTTCGGTTGCTGACAGCGTGAGATTGCCGATAGCACCCTGAAATATTCCTTCCCCGCCGGTGATGGTGACATTACCAGATAAAGTGTTGATTAGGGTAGTGGGGTCTAGTAAACTAGTGCCGCTCACCTCACCAAAAAACTTATTGTTGCCACTGCCCTGTAGTGTAAAAAATCCTTTTGGTAAGTTGGGCGCACCCAATGCGGTTGGATCTGTGCCAAATATTCCTGCGCCAGTATTCAGATCAATTTTGGCGTAGGCGAGGCTGTTAGTGTTAGTCAAACCATAGGGGGCATCAGTACTTGTGGCTTGAAAAATCAATTTGAGAATCCCCGGTATATCAGTAGGTATGTCACTAGTATTTGTTTCATAGCTAGTGGTAAAAGGGTACGTAGTTTGGGCGATCGCTGGAGTAGTAACCACCGCCAAACTGACCAATGAACAAACTAGTGGAACTATCCCTAAAAAGTTGGTGCGAAGCATTTTTGTGGTTCTCTTGAAATCCTAATTTAACCAACATGTCAGTTGCTCACCATTAGATGAGCCACCCGTTCTGCTAAAGCAGCGATGGTCATGGAAGGATTGCGCCCAACAGCTTGAGGTAAAATTGCCCCGTCAGCGACGTAAAGATTTTTGTAGCCGAAGACTTCTCCTTTGTGATCGACAACGCCATCTTCAGCGGTTGTCCCCATTTTGCATCCTCCAAGGGGATGCACTGTCAACAAACTGCGGAGAACTGACCAGTACAAAGGAATGTAAAGTTTACCGCCGTTGGCTTGGGAAAGTTGCTTTTGTAGATTGAGGATGGCATCAATTGCAGCCTTTGAGCGCTGGATATTCCAGTCAAGTTTTAAGTTTGTTTCCCAAGGTTTAAGCCAGTTGCGACCGAGAGAAAGTTGCCCATCGGCAGCATCAACACCCGCACCTAGCCAAACCATAACGTTGCTTAAGGGGTTCTTTTCGTCCAGACCACGCTGCAAGTGGTTGCGTAAAGCTAGAGCGAATAGGCTGAATTTGCCAGAATTCAGTTTGCTGCTAATGGCATTAAGCAACATATTGGGAAAGCCATCATCTTCAATAATAAAACTTTCTCCCTCAAAACTACCGTCAGTAAAATCCATACCTGCGGTAATAGTTGGGCCAATGGATTGCCTAACCTCAACATCTTTGCCGTAGAAGTCGGGGGTAAGAACGTTAGCGTTGGCACTCCAATTTTTACCGAGTTGCCTACTAATTTGGGGCAAAGTGCGGTACTTATCGCGGCTTTGTAACAGCAACTCACTAGAACCGAGGGAACCAGCAGCAATGACAACTATTTTGCCTCTCTCTTCACCACGAATTAGTTTGCCGTCTTCGATCTGGTCAAAGATGACGCGATAGCCACCGTCTTCTGGTTGAATGTACCGTACCAAGTGGAGCGATCGCACTTCTGCTCCTTTATTCTCCCCAGCGGGGATATAGTTCAAATCGAGGGTGTTCTTGGCGTGGACATCACACCCCAAATCACAATTACCCAGATGGATACAAGTCCCTTGCTTCTGCCCTTGGCCATTGACAAATTGCCGGGAGTGCTTCTCATTCAATGGGTCTTCCAGTTGGTAATTCCAGTCTGGATCGAAGGAGATTGCTAGGGGCATACTTTGGAAGCGATCGCCATACCCCACCTTTTGCGCCGCTTGTTGCATCAATTTTGCCCGTTGGGTATGCTGCCCTGGCGGTATGGGATGCACACCCATCATTTTCCGCACGCGATCGTAATAAGGCAGCAATTCACTATAAGTAATTTCCGATGGCCAGCCCTGCTCAAATCGCGTTGGATTCGCCTCCAAAACCACGCTGGAATAGCACAGAGAACCGCCACCAACCCCCGCCCCCTGAGCAACAGCCATCCCCTTGAAAAAACGTAAATCGAGCCAGCCATTATGTTTTTGCGGCTGGGTGTGTTCATAAATCCAGGCATCTTTCGCTTGACGTGGGTATTGGTCTTTAGTCCAACGCCGACCGCGTTCCAACACCAAAACCCGCGCTCCTGACTCAGCCAAACGGCAGGTAACTACTGACCCACCAAAGCCGCTACCGATAACGATGACATCAAATTGCTGGCTCATACGATTTACTTAATCACTACAGGGTCTGCTGGACGGGCAAGGTTATCTCTTTCTGGTACTGGGATGTCGCGGGGAATCCAAAAGTGTATCCGTTTATCGCAACCCTCACAGATGGCATAGTCATTGAATTCAATCACACCCAACTTCGTCCACTCTTTTTCATTGAAGTTTTTGACGTTGATGATATAAACCAATTTGTGGTCAGGATACTTTCCCAACCGTAATTCATCGCGGAAGTCTTCTGCATCTATCTTGGCTGTGCCTTCGGTTACCCTCAGCATAAATTGGTCTGGGGTAACAACTTTGCTTCCTGGTGCTAAACCAAGGGTTGAGATCGGGAATAGCTGACGAAACCCTGGTCTTTTGTCCATCAGTCGGAAAATGATCCGATTGACTAAGTTAGCTCCAATATCTAACCCAACAGAGGGAAAGTTAGTTAACTCGGTATCAGTAATATGCTTCGTCTTGATGCCTGTCAGATAATCGACGCTAACAAAATTGCCTGGTTTTACTTTCTCGTTAGGGTTGAGGGTAGGATAAACCTTACCTGCAATTCCAAAGGCCCGGCGATCGCCCCGCTTAATTCCAGCACCAGCAACCGAAAGGCGGGCAAACACTAAACCTTCTGAACCCTTAGCAAAGTAGCCTGTATAAGGGGAATTCTCAGTAATTCGCCAAATGCCTGAGTAACAAACACCATTGGCATGAATTAACTTGTCGTAATAAGGGCGGATATCCCGTTTATCGAACATATTCCGCGCCGAATCGTTGAGAAACTGTAAGAACTTTGTTAGTCCCAGACCCTCGTGATAAGGCAGTGGTTCACTATATGACCCACTGAAACCAACTTCTTTGACTTCGTTGTGGGTAGACCCGTCATACTCGAAAACATCTTTATCCGGGGTGGAAGCTTGAGGTTTGTTGAGCATAGTTAATATCAACAATGGGATTTGGAATAAGCACAAAACTAAGTCAATAATCCCGAAGGCAGGATAAATGTTGGGGTAAATAAAGAAAAAGAAGATGACTCCAGGCGGTCGGGAAAGGGTCGCTAATACGGCGTTGGGAGTGTAGCGGTACGGGTCATTTGCTCCAGGAATGTAGAACAGCGACAGCAGAACAACTAGCAAGCCAGCAAAGGAAGTCCATACCGGGTCTTGGGTAGGTCTTTGGTGGAGTAATTCCAGCAACCAATTCGGTGCAAAGATCGCCGGTAAGCCGATCGCCCAGTCTTGGATAACGCCTAGCCAGACAATGCGGCGAAACCAAACAGCATATTTGTTCATAGCTTGGTTATAAAGTTTTGAGATATTCGACTAATGCTTGTTTATCTTTGGCGAGTAAATCAGTGCCATAAAGATGTCCTTGGTTACTATTGCCAGGAACGCTAATGTCATATTTAAAACCTACACGTTGCGCTTGTTCTCCTTCGGAAATAAAGCCAACTTTGTTTTGGTCATAGACATCAAATCCTCGGTAAAAAGATTGGGGACGATTCTCTGGTTTTTCTAACAAGTCTTGTAGGGATGGCACCGAACCGTTATGGAGATAAGGCGCTCTTAACCAAAGACCATCAAGGGAGACAGATACATAACCATTGGTCTTCCGCAACTCGTTGAAGTCCCAAGAGTAACCATCACCAAATTTGTTGTAAGTATCTGCTGCTTGCTGCGTCCACATATCTAGACGGTGGCGGTCAGTTCCCACTTCATCAATAGGAATCACCTTACCAGTCCTTTCACCGCCAAATGCATGACAAGATGCACAAGTACTGCTAAAAATCTCTTTTCCTTGTGTAGCTAGTTGCTTATCAACTGCAAACGGATATTTTGGAGGCGGTAGTTCCGAAATATAATCTTCTACCCGTTGGAGATCCTCTACTGGTAGAGACTCTTTAGTTGCACCGTCACCAATAGCGCCAGTCTGCACCGTTTCTCGCAGCGAAGTTTCTAAACCATCCCAATGCAAGGCAAAGTTTTGGTGTTGCTTTTCATTCCACAGAGGCATCATATCTGAGTTACCAATGGTGTCATCTTTAGGCAACTTTAAGGTAGTGAACTTCACAGGGTTAAACGGGTCAATTCTACCTGGCCCCCAATTGGGACGAGAATCAGTCCAAGCAAAGTCTGCTTTTTGTTGCAGCAGCCCTTTCTTTGTTTGGGGAATAATTACAAAGCGATAAAGCAGGTTTTCCCACCAGGGAAACTCATGGCTATATTTGATTTCATCAAGGATATAGTCAGGTTCAAATCTGGGGTCGCTAGCAGCATTACTGAGAAAGCGGACATAGCCTTGAGAATCAAATTTATTCGCAGGCCCAGCTGTAATGATTGTTGGCTTATCTTTGATGTTTTCTCGATAGGTAGCATGATGACAAACAGCACAAGTTATCCCAACTCTAGGAAACCCAATTGTTTTTTTAGCAAAACCGACTGGTAGCTCTTTACCTTCTTCCCATGTAATTCCCAAAGAAGTATAACCACCTGGGCCTGGTAGCTTATCGGGAAATATGCGCGGCAATACTAACCAAATCCAATACGGTACACCTTGCGCCTGTTCTGTACCAATAGAACCATATTTAAAATGATCCTCCGGTAACTCATAAACTTCGCTAGGAACTTCGCGGAAAAGGTTGTACCATCCCACGTAACCCACAACCCCAAAAATCAGGACAATAACTACAGCAATTGAGGTGATTATTTTCCCTAATTTTGACTTAAGTATTGCCATAAACTTAGGTTTCTCCTTGCTAAAGTGTCCTTCAAAGTTTCTTCATGTACTCAACAATTGCATCTTTCTCTTCTGGGGAAAGATCAACACCGTATAAGTGACCACTGTTGCTGTTACCATCAAGTTTTGTATCAAACTTGAAGTACTTTTCACCATTTTCTTCGGCAACATCAGAGACAAAACCACCTTTTTCTCTATCGATAACGTCGTAGCCCCGATAAAATTCTTGTGGTCTGTTCTCTGGTTTTTCTAGTAAATCCCGTAGGGTAGGGACTGAACCATTGTGCAAATAAGGACTGCGTAACCAAACACCATCAAGGGGCATATTTGCATAGCCATTAGTCTTGCGGAAATTCTTAAAGCGCCAGGGATAACCTGCATACAGGGTATTTTGGTTAGAGATAGTTTCATAAGTAAATGAATCTAGGCGATGCCGATCTGTACCAATTTCTTGAATTGGTACAACTTTGCCTGTATACGCACCACCAAAAGCGTGACAACTAGCGCAATTGCTTTCAAAAAGTGGTTTTCCTGTGGCCGCTAAAGTTTCGTTAACTTCATAAGGATATTTTGGTGGTGGTAGTTTCCAAAGCCAATCGGCAATTCGATTAATTCGAGGCAAATCAATCGTTGTGGGTGTGACTCCAGTCCCTAAAGCTGCACTCTTATTACGTTCATCAACGGAAGTGTTATTACCATCCCAATGCAACTGCAATCCATCGCGGGGTTTTTGATTCCAAACTGAAGGAAAATCAGAAGTACCAATCAGTTCATCCTGATGCAATTTATCCATTGGGAAATGGAATTGAATTGCTTTATAAGGATTAAAAGTGTCTACTCTTCCTGGGCCCCAATCTGGTTGTTTTTCAACAAACTTAAGTCGATATGCCTGATTAATTAGTGCATCTCTAGTTTGGGGAATTGCAATGAAGCGATAAAGTAATTTTTCAATGGGATTAAGACCACCACTGATTTTTTCAATTTCTGGCAACATCCGGTTAGCAGTAAAGCGCTCATCCAGACCAACTGCTGATAAAAACTTGATATATCCCTGCAAATTCAGCACATTAGCAGGCATGGCTGTAATCACTTGATGTTCGCTATTAGGGGTATTTCGCAGTGTTCCTGTATGACATACAGCACAATTCAACCCAATGCGATCGATAAAGACTCTCCGTTGCGAAAAACCTACAGGCAAATCTTTATCAGGTTCTTTGATAAATCCCAGAGAAGTATAATCTTTTCCAGGTAATTTATCTGGGAATAGTTCTGGTAAAACTTTCCAAATCCAGTAAGGGATGCCATTGATAGGTTCGCTGCCGATTGAACCATATTTAAAGTGGTTTTCAATGTCAGCAAAATCTACTGGGGAGTTAGACAAAACAGGCCAAAGCAAAAATACTGCTACTGCTACAACACCCACAATCACAACCCAAATTCGCTGCAAGACTCCCTTGATTGAGATCGGGAGTAGCGTAGGGTTTGTTTGTTCAGTCATGAAACACTCCCTATATTGTCGAGATTATCTGTAAGCGAAATTGTCAATGTGATCCGCATCGCTTTTTTATCTAGATAATTTTGCCAACTCAGTTTGATGAAAGACTGACATTACTTCTTCCATCATCTCTTCATAGCTATTGAAGCGATCCTGCTCGTAACAACCTAAGGGGTTTTCAATTACATTCAGCAGGCATTTATTGCAATAGGTACAGGGTTTATCTGCCAGGTCTTTACCTGTTTTAAAAGATTTAACTAAGTCATTGTTAGCAATTAAGGTCCGAGCCATTGTGACGCCATCGCAATAATGATCATTAATTGCCTGACGAATATAAGAAGCCTGCTGTAAACCACCAGTACACAATACGGGAATATTAACGTGCTTTTTAATTTCTCTGGCATCCAGCAAGTTTCTGCCTTGGTTCTCTGCCAGTAACTGCTTGATTTTGGGATCTTTTACATCATAACCACTAAATGCTTGAGGAGGCAATTGCTTTTTCACTCGATTCCATAAAAGATTGAAAATAGGATGCAAAAATGCTTTGCGGAATAAAATGTAGTTGCGTGTGGTTTCAACGCCACTCGACAACATGGAGTCATAACTTTTAGTAATGACATCAAAATTAAAATCACCAATGGGATTGAGTGGGTGAGGAAACAAGCTACCAGTTGACACATGCACGCCATCAGCCCCAGCTTCTTCTGCCCATTTACAAACTTGGATGGAATCTTCGATGGTATTACCTGGTTTTTCCCAAAAGGTGACGGCGTTGTTATAGTCAACAGCACTAATTTTGAATTGCAGGTGAAAGTCGTTGCCTACTTCTTTGCGGATTGCTCTAATTACATCTAGCAAAAACCGCGCTCGATTCTCTAATGAACCACCGTATTCATCTTGACGGTCATTAATTCCAGAACTGAGAAATTGGTTAAAAAGATATCCATTCGCACTGTGCAATTCTACCCCATCTAACCCTGCTTCACGGGCACGTCTAGCACCATCGGCAAAGTATTGGATTGTTTCTTTAATCTCTGCTAGTGTCATCGCCTGACACAGAAATCCGTGGAATGGCTCAGTTTGGCTGGTGGAACTTAACGCTTTTTTTCCTGAGTTTTCTATACCGCCAATGTCCTGCTGTCGCCCAGAATGGCTTAATTGCAAGATAAATTTACAATCATATTCGTGGACTTTTTCTCCTACTTTTCGCCAAAAAGGAATGCGCTCATCACAGTGAATGGTGGCGTAATTGGGCATAATTCTGCCCCGGATGGCGACTGGGACAAAGGAAGTAATAATAGCCCCTACACCACCACGAGCAAACTTTTCTTCCCAGTTGATTCGGGCTTGGGTACCTGAACCATCATAGTTATCCCACCTTCCAGAAATGCTAGAGCGAAATATCCGATTTTTAACTGTGAGATTACGGAATCTCAATGGTTCAAAGATAATATCGTTTTCCATGTGTTCCTCTATTTTTCGTGTTGTTTTGGCAATAGGATTCGGCTTGGTGAATTCTTCGTAGCACGAATCACCTCGCCAGAGAACTGTTATTTCTAGTGTCTCTGGGAGGGCAATTGTTTATGTCTACAAATCCACAATGCAGGATTTCGGATGTGATCGCTAAGTATTAAGTTTTTGTTACCTAGATTTGCCTACCAAATTTCAGCATGGATGTTTATCCTTATTGGTTTTTACAGTTACAGCGGTTCCTGCTGTTATGAAGTACAGTCTTTCCCCGTCCACACTCACTTTTTTTCGACCGTTTCAGTACTAAATATGTACCTCACAATAGCGGGAAGTGCTGTATACAAAGACTTTTGCAATTTATAAACCTACATGACTCACAGAGCAATTCTTAAAAAAAGCGAAAATTTTGGTCTTTTATTTTCTCTTATGTTAAAGCAACCTTAATAGAAGCTACTAACAATTTGTTACAAACTTAAGCAAGTACGTAGGGAATGGATATAACCATAGCAAATTGGTTATTGAAGGCTATTGTAAGTTTACAATTTTTTAAATTTTTGATTTAGAAATGTATAAAATTTGATGATGAAGTTTTGCAAACTTGTGTAGTAAGTTCATATATAACGAAAGTAAGGTACATTTTAAATCATCAAAAATATCCCAAGGCTAAATCCGGAAAATGGGATAACGATGATGGAGCATTAGTGTACCTCTGCAAACGTGAGGTGCTGTGAAGAAGATTTAGGTGTTACAACCAGAGAGTTTTATGAAAAAGACAAGTCTAATTTTTAAGGGCTGTCTGCTCCTCCTGTTCGTGACTATGTTTATAGTCTGCGACTTTTATGGAACGCCTACAGCTCTAGGTGATGAGTATAGTGAAACATCTGCACCCATAAGTACTGAGTACTCTGATACGGGTGCATCCGAATACCCTGATAACTGTGAGGGTATCGGTTATCTCCCAGAGTACACAAAGGAGAATTTGACAGATGCCGAGAAACGGGGTCGTTGCACCTGGTACTTATGGACTGGCGGTAATGACAAGTACTATCGTGATTTAGCGAAGCGAACGCGTGGCGGTGCTGATCTGCTAAAGCTGATTGATTCGGATAAGCATGATCAGCGATTCAAGCTCTATGGCGCAATTAACGATCCTGGATGTGAAAAATCGACATCAAAAGATGAATACGGATTGCAGCTAGATAAATGTAAAGACCCGCTCTCTACTGGTGTTATTGGGTTGCGTAAGTTCCCCAACCCCAACTTTGACCGGGCAAAATGGAATCCTGTTGAATATGCCAAAAACTCACAAATCGAGCCTCCCTACTTGATCGGGCAGTCTTGTGCTATCTGTCACGTAGCGTTAGATCCCCTCAACCCACCCAAAGACAAGGAACACCCAAGATGGGAAAACCTCGTACCAGCATTGGGTAATCAGTACATCAAGGAAAACAAATTCTTTGACACCAGTGTTGCGGACAATAGTTTTATTAAGCAAGTACTTAACTCTCAGAAACCCGGGACTTCTGATACTTCACGGATTGCCACCGATCACATCAACAATCCGAATGCGATTAATGCCATTTTTAATTTAGGCGATCGCCCCAAATATCCAGAGGTGATGAACGATGGTTCAACCAAGGATGTTAATCATATTCTCAAGGATGGCGCGGACTCTACAGGAGTACCAATTGCCTCACTACGCGTCTACGTCAACATTGGGATGTGCGGCGATTACTGGACAAGTCTTCATGAGCCTTTATTAGGCAGAACTCCCCAAAAACCTTTTGATATCGAAAAGGCGCGGAAGGACTGCGAAGGCTGGAGACAGACAGAAGCACGCATGGCTGATGCAGAAGCATTCTTAAAAAGCATCAAGCCGATGCACCTGAAAGATGCACCGGGTGGTGAAGAGTTCTTAACTAAAGACGAGGAAGTTCTCAAACGTGGCAAGCTTGCTTTTGCCAGCACTTGTGCTAGTTGCCATTCCAGCAAAAAGCCACCTGCTGAGATTGCTGCTGACCCCGAACAGGCTCAGAAATGGTACGAAGAGTCTGTACTCAGTAGTAATTTTCTCGACCACAACTTCTTGTCTGATGACCAGCGTTATCCGGTGACACTAATTGGTACTAATGCGGCGCGATCGTTGGGGACAAATGCTACCAAGGGGCATATTTGGGATCAGTTCTCGTCGAAGACCTACAAAGAACTACCGTCACCAGGTACTTTGACGCTGTACAACCCTTTGGATGAGAAAAAACCGATCGAATTTAAGATACCGGACGGCGGTTTGGGATATTACCGTACACCTTCGCTAGTAAGTATTTGGGCAACAGCACCACTTCTTCACAACAATACACTAGGACTGTACAACGAAGATCCTTCAGTGAAAGGACGTGTAGAAGCCTATACGGATGCTATGGAAAAGCTGCTGTCGCCTGAAAAGCGTGAGGGAATTATCAGCAGGACAGATCGAGATACCAAATTAGAGCTTCCCCCAGGGGATCCGAATCCGAGATTTAAACTTCCTGTTCCTAAAGGTACGCCTGTGAATTTGCTGGCAAGCATCAATATTAGAGAGGCGATTACATCTCTCAATCTCAGCAGCCTTTTTCAAGACTTGAAACCGGGGGGTGGAATTAAGGGTAAGTTGGCACGCGTGCTTTTAAGAGCCAACAAATCTCCTGATTTTGTGGAAGATGAAGGTCATTATTTTGGCTCAAATCTGCCAGATGAAGACAAGAAAGCCTTAATTGAGTTCGTGAAAATGTTCTAAGACCAATATGCTTGGGTTCATGATATTTGGCCCCGGAAGATCCCCCCAACCCCCCTTTAAAAGGGGGGCTTAATAAGGAGGGTTAGGGAGGATCATGCCCTAACCCAAGCGTATTTATTTGGTTTTAAGACAACTTGTCTGGATGCTCTGCATTACAAGCACTCGTTTCCAGATTAAATCTAGGAACGAGCAAAAATACTTAAATTAAATAGTGAGGATATATATGCAGTATTTACCGATCATCTTCGTTCGTGGATATGCAGGTACACAAAAAGACGTTGAGCAAACGGTTGATGATCCGTTTTATGGCTTCAATAGTGGTTCAACTCATATTCGAGTGGATGAGAAAGAAAATCCCCAGAAGTTTTTTTTCGAGAGTCCATTACTGCGGCTAATGACCGATCATGGTTATCAACCGATTGTTGACAATCAGAATGTGAGCAATCAGATTAATAGATTGTCTGGCCAACTTCATAAAACTATTTGGGTCTACCGATTTTATGATCTAACTACACCTAGTTATGGATCTTCAAGTGTAGTTCGACAGGAGATGGAGCAGCTAGCTCAGGGTTTAAGAGACCTGATCCAGAATGTCAAGCAAACGACGGGTGCAAGCAAAGTTTATCTTGTCGCCCACTCGATGGGAGGCCTTGTTTGTCGCAGCTTGATTCAAAAGATTTATCCAGAAGAACGCAAGCAAGCTGCCGATCACATTGACAAGTTATTTACCTACGCTACACCTCATGGTGGCATTTATTTTGAGGTCGGGAGTGGCTTGCTTGAAAACCTGAGGGACAGGTTCCAATTGAATAATTCTGATGACTTTGGCCCCCAGCGGATGTACCAGTATTTAACACCTGGTATCCAGCCAAAGGATGAGTTACCCAAGGGCTTTCAGCTAGAAAAACTACAAAGCCTAGAGAATGCATTTTCGCCAAACCGTGTTTTTTCTCTGATCGGCACTAATGCACATGATTATGAAGAAGCTTTTGGTCTTTCACGCAAGACTGTGGGGGTGAAAAGTGATGGTCTAGTTCAGATCGATAGAGCTTACATCACAGGATCTCATCGGGCCTATGTTCACCGCTCTCATAGTGGGCGTTATGGCATAGTGAACTCCGAAGAAGGTTATCAAAACCTGCAACGCTTTTTGTTTGGTGATATTCAGGTGAAACTGTCTCTTAGCAATATCCAGTTAACAGATCTAGATAATAATTTTTATCAACTGGAAACTAGGGTTGCTTTGCGTGGTCTTCCTATTCCGATATATGAGCAGGCGATCGCTCATTATTGCCCAATTACACAAGAGTTAACCAGAACAGATAAACCCATTCCCCTATTTACAGCCTTTTTAATCCCAAGAAACTCAGCCAGTGATAATAATGTCTGTAGATATGCCCTGCGTTTAGCACTGCATTCTTTCACAAAACAACAGACAAATTGGTTAGGTGAGAGTCATCTCGACCAAGTACCCCTGTGGTCTGACTATCTAATTACTGATGTTGCCGAATTAAATAGCACATACAAAGCTGCATATAGCTGGAATTCCGATCAAAAAGAGCCAGTAACGAACTTAAATCCCAATCGAGAATCCAGTTCAGATGTATATGTTGCAGATGTTCCCCTACCTGAACGTGGGCAAAAAGTCTTAGGAACAAATGCGGCAGTTCGCTTGGAAATCTCCAAATGGCAATAAATGTGATTGTTAAGTAGTAGTCACTCAAGCCAACTTTGAGGAGTGATAGTAGGGAATAGGGAGTAGAGAAAGGTTTTTTCGCTTTGTTAAATTTTTGGATACCTAGCAAAGTTGCTTTGGTGGACTACTAAATTGCTGCAAAATATTGAGGTACAAATTCAATGGATTTAGTCAGATTAGAAAACTGGTTGGATAATGGGGCGTTTGCCGTTCTATTTGTTACCATGCTGCTGTACTGGGTGGGGACAGCTTTTAAGGACATACCTTATCTATGGATTTTAGGAACAGCTGGGATGGCGATCGCTAATTTGTCTATTGCAACACTACTTGGGGCGCGATGGCTAGAAGCAGGCTACTTTCCTTTGAGCAATCTTTATGAATCTCTATTTTTCTTAACTTGGGGGATTACAACTATCCATCTAATTGCCGAAAATAGGAGTGCTAGTCATCTTGTGGGAGTAGTTACAGCACCTGTAGCAATGAGCATTACTGCTTTTGCAACTCTAACTTTGCCCTCTTCAATGCAGCAGGCAGAACCTTTAGTACCTGCGCTCAAGTCCAATTGGCTAATGATGCACGTGAGCGTGATGATGCTCAGTTATGCAGCGTTGATGGTTGGTTCGCTGCTAGCGATCGCCTTTTTAATTGTGACTCGCGGTCAAAATATCCAACTACAAGGTAGTTCCGTAGGCACTGGGGGATACCGCTTGCATAAATCTCCCACGCTAGTTGTTCAACCAGAAGTAGCTGTTTTTGCAGCCAGCAGCAGTACAACCGCAGTTTTGGATAAAGTCAAAACATCCCCAATCCTTAATTCTCAACCTCTTTCACCACAGCGTCTTAGCCTTGCAGAAACTCTTGACAATATCAGCTACCGTGTTATTGGGCTGGGTTTTCCGCTCCTGACCATTGGCATTATTGCTGGTGGAGTATGGGCAAACGAAGCTTGGGGTTCTTACTGGAGTTGGGACCCAAAAGAAACTTGGGCGCTAATCACTTGGCTAGTTTTTGCTGCCTACCTCCACGCCAGGATTACTCGTAGTTGGCAAGGGCGTCGTCCGGCAATTTTAGCGGCAATCGGCTTTGTTGTAGTTTGGATTTGCTATTTGGGGGTTAATATCTTGGGGAAAGGACTACATTCCTATGGGTGGTTTCTTTGAGCTTGTACCAGAGAAAAAGTGATGTAAATTTTAATATTTGTTTAGCAAAATACTGCTTGTTGTTCTGTAGTCAGTGATTAGTTGTGGTTAATTAACACTTTTTAATTATTATGATGAGAGAATAATCAAGGTTAAAGAGCGTTAGGTTACTAATGACTAATAACTAATGATTCATTTGTTTTCAGGCTGTTAAGAAAGGAAAAATTATGCAGAGTAATCGCAAACAAACGGCTCTTATTACTGGTGCATCTGGCGGCATCGGTTATGAATTCGCAAAGTTATTTGCTCAGGATGGTTACAATCTGGTGTTGGTAGCTAGAAGTGTAGACAAGCTAAATAAAATCGCCGATGAATTTAAAAATAAATTTGGTATTGATGCCAAAGTTATTTCCAAGGATTTATCTAACCCATCAGCCCCAGAAGAAATTTTCACTGAGTTAGAAAAAGCATCTATCAGAGTTGATGTGCTGATTAACAATGCTGGATTTGCTACCTACGGATTATTTCACGAAATTGACCTGAATGCTGAACTGCAATTGCTACAGGTCAATATTTTATGTCTCACACATTTAACCAAGTTATTCCTCAAGGGTATGGTTAAGCGGGGGTCTGGAAAAATATTAAACGTGGCTTCGACTGCTTCTTTTCAACCAGGTCCGCTGATGGCAGTATACTACGCTAGTAAAGCCTATGTCTTGTCGTTTACAGAAGCGATCGCTAATGAATTAGAAGGTACAGGTGTTTCTGTGACGGCGCTTTGTCCAGGGCCTACAGAATCTGGTTTTCAACAAAGAGCCGCAATGGAAGACTCAAAGCTGGTAAGCGGTCAAAAGATTATGACTGCGGAAACGGTAGCCGATCTCGGCTATCGTGGTCTATTGGAAAACAAAACTGTTGTTGTTCCTGGAATTAAAAATAAGCTCCTCGCTGAATCCGTAAGATTTACTCCCAGAAAGCTAGTGACTAAACTAGTTAGAAACATGCAGGAAAGCAAATAAGTTGTAACTTTAGGACAGACGCGAAGAAAGAATATGCGCGGACGCGGTGAAATATTTCGTATCACCGTGTCCTATTCACTAACTTAATCCCCCTGTGGATGTTCATCCCACAAGGTTGTCAGTTCCCGTAAACTTTGATGATTGCCATTGCCCAAAATCAGATGATCTAATACCGGAATGCCCAAAAGCTGCGCCCCTGCTAACAACTGACGCGTTAACTCTATATCTTCCTGGCTTGGTTCAAGGTTCCCAGATGGATGGTTGTGAGCAACTATTACCCGCGTTGCGCCTTGACGAATAACTTCCCGAAAAATATCACGGGGAGAGGCTAGGGTTTCGGTTGCTGTGCCAATAGTAATTACTTGCGTACCCAGCAAACGATTCTTGACATCTAACAGCACTACTGCAAAACGTTCTTTTGTTTGCCACATCAAATCTTGACTGAGGGTAGCAGCAGCAGCAAGTGGGCTATCAATTAATGTGCCATCTAAAGGCCGAGATTGAAAGGCGCGTTTGCCCAATTCAATTGCTGCTAAGATACTTGTCGCCTTGGCTGGGCCAACACCAGAAATTTGCATCAACTCTGCGGGTGTAACTTCTCGCAGAGTTGCTAAAGGATCACGTTGGTGTTTGCCTAATTCACTCAAAATATATTGTCCCAAACCCACAGCAGATAATTTTCCCGGACCTTGACCAGTGCCTAGTAGAATTGCAATTAACTCCGCTGTGGCTAAAATTTTGGCACCGTGCGTCATTAGCCGTTCACGCGGACGCTCATTTGTAGGTAGGTCGGCAATTCTGAGGCAATAGGTCATAAACTAAGATAATCGTCACCACACATCAAACTATCCTTAGTTATCCCTTGTTTGCTCTAGAAATCATCTTTATTTGAGAAAATCTTTAATCTTGGGAAATTTTATCTATTTCTGTACATCATGTTCTCGGAGGAATAAAAGTCAATTTTTTAACGAACCGCCAACTCTTGGAGAGCCAACGGCCAACGCGCAGCGTCTCCAAGTGTTGGCGCAGAGGACGCAGAGAGAAGAAAGAAATGCGATCGCATAATTCAACAACCCAACACTACACTGCGATTCATGGTTCACTACGAGTGATCGCTCATGGAGCGTGATATTCTCATAGGGGATAAATACCTAGCTTTATGAGTGGCATTGAGCGTGAAATTATTTTCGATCCTCGACACATTTATAAACATTTACCAGGTACTCCTCAAGCGCAAAGATTGTTGAGACGAGGAAGATCCGCTCATGTTTTCAACGATGAAGCCACAATGAATAGAGTTACTCAAGCTCTGATAGAAAGAGGAGAGTACACTGGAACTGTCCGGGGATACGAGCGTTATGGTCTATTTTTTGCTGAAGCCATTGGTTACAGAATCAGTCCAGAAGGTTCAAGTATTCCGCTATTTTATGCAGAGGTGAAAATTAATGCAGAAAATCGATACCACATCACTCCCCGCACCCGACCCAGTGAAGAATAACTGGGAGTTTACCGAAGTCTGGATTGATGCAATGCTGTCGCCTCCCTATGTGTTGTTACTTCTTGTTGATCGAGAGGGAAGGTGTTGTGTATACGATCCCGCTGAGGGTTATAAAGTCATATTTACTTGTTCAAGTTACGAAGAGGCTCAACTCTGGTTGCTAGAAGATGAGTATGAGCCGATTGAAGGGCGCGTTTCTGCATCTGAGTTTGAGTAAGCATAGTGCGTAGTTTACCGCCTTAGGCATCACATAATTAGCACACTACACTGTACTTGTAAACTGCGAGTGAGCAATGTCTCTTGACTCGCCGCTTTGCGTTTACGCCAGCAACTTAAATCCCTTCATCTTCGCTGATTACTGATAAATTTGCGTTGCTTTGAGCATGTGGTAGGTAATGATCAACTGAGTAAGAGCGAGGGGGTAACTTTGCAATGTCTCCCCAGTTGTACCAGCGATTTTACCCAGTTCTGGATTACTTTCGCGATTGCAAATATTTTGTAAATGGGGCATATCAGAACAAATAATATGTTCTAGCTTATTCACTTGTTCTAAAGTTGCATGACCATCAACTTCTAACACATCCACAGGCTTACTCATATCCCTATCTAGCCCCAGGCGGATCGCTGAGTCAGAATTACCATAACTAGAGTTGGTAATTGGGGTGAAATCTGGGTGCGGAATTGTCGGACGCAGTACCAGGCGGACATTCAGGTGTCCATTGGTTTCATCATCTTCGTCTGTAGGTGGGTAGAAACTAATTACTATATCAGACCATTGCCGCTGCGGACGGATAAACTCTGCTGAGTCTGGTTCGCGCTTTTCTAGTTCCGCTAGCACCTGTTGGGCAGTGTAGCTCCGCTTTTGCGTGTCTCGCTTGACTTTCCACTTAGCGCGTAGTTCTTCTGGAGGTGCAAGGTAAACTTTAACATCGTAAGAGTCACGGGCAGCACGGGTAGAATAACCGAGTAATCCCTCAATAATCACGAATTTATTGGGCTTGATATACTTTGGTGGCTCGAATGTGCCGGTTTTATGGCTGTAAACTGGCTTAAGAATTGGTTGTCCTGTGCGTAGCAGCGACAGGTGTTGCTGCATAATATCTAGGTGGTTGCAGTCGGGGTGGAGAGCAGTAATCCCAATTTCTGCACGTTCTTTGCGATCGTAACGGTGGTAATCATCTGTACAGATGATTGTGACATTTTCTGGGCCGAGTGCTTGAGCGATTCCGCGTGTTAGTGTTGTTTTCCCAGCAGCGCTGTCGCCGACAATACCAAGAATTATTGGACGGCTCATCATACCTCCCAGAATAAAAGCAAGTTTATTAATACAATTTCCCTACAATAGTTTTAATTCTAGAAGGGTTTAGGCGAGTAACTCAAGTAAAGGCTTGGTATGCAATATCTCTACATATAGAATGTCTATGCGCTGGTTTATTGCATAATAATTACAAACTACATTACTTTCAGAGTCATTTGTACCCATAATTATGGATGTAGCCGCTGAGTTTCAGAATTAAGCATCCGAATTTTGTGGTATTTCACCCTAGTAATAGAAATAGGTCAGTTTGAAGTACCAAACTTGACCTAACATGATCTTTCACTGAGCGGCATTGAGATTAAACTAGAGCGTACACTTTTGCTTCCCAAGGGAAGATACCTTCTCTGCCTACCCATTCAGATGGAACTATCCGCTCTTGAGTAATTTCCTTCCACTGCTTGCCAACTGGAGTTGCAGGCCAATTCGGGACTGTGTACTCAGAACCAACAGGAGTGCCGTAGTCAGAGAAATTCGCCACAACAACTACTAATTGATCGGCTTTATTACCACGCTGCCAGACTAGAACTCGTTTACCATCATTAAAGTCAACATGAAGAAATTGAGTCTCATTTACAGCTAAAGCATCGGAAGTCTTACGCAAGCGAACCAACCTGGCAACGTATTGGAAAATGCGTTGCCGCCAATCATCTTTCACACGGCTGTAGTTAACAGGGTCAATCTGCTTATGATCATCTGTTGGAGGCAAATCCTGCTGATCAGCAAATTCGTCTCCGGCAAGGATCATGGGAATTCCTACAGCGGTAAGCAGACAGACAAATGCCAACTTAATCCGCGGTTCAGTATGATCAATTCCATTACTAACCAGGTAGCTGAAGAAACGCTCGTTACCATAACCGCCAACATCATGGGAAGTTATATAGTTTACCGCCTGAGAACCATCTGTAAAGCCTAAGTTTCGGCAATCAATTAGTTTGCGGATACTCCACTCAAAGCTGGGTTCATCCCAGGCGTTCTTACCTAAAATCACCTGTCGGATGATTTGCTTGAACTTTTCATTCCAAAGTCCATCTAGACGATTTTGGTGGATTAGAGATAGGGGTACACTCAACTCTTCGCCAACTACGAGGAACCTATCGCTGGTTCCGCCTCTTTTGTCCCAAAGGGTGCGGGCAAAATCTTTGAATTCCTGCAAAAAGTCGTAGTTGGCGATATTGTTCACGCTATCCAACCGCAGACCATCAACCCGATAGTATTCTAACCAGTGGGCAATATGGGCTTTTAAGTATTCACGGGCTGGGACAAGCCAGGACTTTTGCCCAGTAATCGGGTTATAACCCTCTACCCAATAGTCGTACTTAAATAAATCGCCACCAAAGCCATCTCTTGACCCTTGTTCTGGATCACCACTGGCCCATTTGATGTAAAATTCCAAAAAATTAACGTTATGGTAAGGATTATTCCGCGAGAATGCCATCACCACATCTACAAAAAAGCGCAACCCTTGCTGATGACAAACTTTGATCAAATTAGCTAAATCAGTCGAAGCAGTAGGTGCTGACTCGCTATCTGGGCGTCCTAAGTCAAAATCCGCTGCAAAATAATTTGCTGTACCATAGCCCCAATTGAGATTATCATCACTGTCTTCTGGTGGCAGAAGTTCTAGGGCGTTGATTCCCAGTTCCACAAGATGAGCGCGGTTATTCAAGGCGCTGAGTATGGGAAAAGTAGGAGCGATCGCTTCTGGTACTAATAGTGCTAGTACATCACGAAATGTGCCGGTTCCTTCTTCAATCAATCCATTTGAGTTAATCTTTGTCCAGCGAGTTGGTAATTCGTAAATCACCAGTTGATTATTGATTGGCAGCGTCTCTAAAGCAGCATCGCCTTCCCAATTTACAGTTTGCCCTTCGGGATCACAGGGAATCAGCGTCCCATTTTGATAAAGCACGACGCTTGCCGGATCGAAGCTAGCAACACCTCCCGATTCTGACGGCGTTGGTGCACGTAAGCGTCGATCCACAGTTGTCGCTGTTGGATCTGTGCAGTAGAGAATTTGATTAGCATTGGCAGAGTCGTAGGGGTCTGAGTTGCGGACTTTAAACCAGTAAAAGTAGACCTGTCCTTCAGTCAGACCAGATTCTTGAGCCGAAACTTCCCACAATTGTGGAAATTCCGTTGATTGACGAAGCGGAACTTCTTTAAATTGAGCTAATCTGTCTGGGCTTTCGGGAGCAGTGTTGCCAATATAGAGAGTGGGAGCTAGTTCTGAAGCACCGGGACGCCACAAGACAAAATGAGTTTTTTTGCGGCTCAATAAATCGATAAACATTACAAAAACCTCTGGGTGAGCAAAGTTCAGTTATGAAGTTCTTACACAACAGCCGAGCGTTATTCCAGACGAGAGGTTGAATTTCTTTGAACTGTCAATATTAGGCAGTGGATTGAGTATTTTGCTGGTAAATTTAGGAAGTTAACTATATATAAACCTCATCTATGTTAAGAACCGTAGTTTTTGCCCTCACCCTAAATCCCTCTCCCAAGTAGGGAGAGGGACTTTTTTCCGGCTCCCCTTCTGGCAATATTGGGAGAAGGGGCTGGGGGATGAGGGTTTTTCTGTTTATACAGAACTACAGTTTTCAATGTGGACGCGGTTTATCAAGGTTTTGATATTTCCTGCTATTAGCTTTCATCCCCGATTTCAAAGATATTCAATCCTCAAAAGTTTTGGAGTTTTGAAGATTGCATTTCGGGTTTTCTGCATATTTATAATTAAAGGTAAAGAAAAGAACTATATATTAAGTACTAGGTACAGCTTTGCGTAAAAGCGTAGCGTTTTTAATGCAAGCCGACGCATTAACAATGCAAGCCGACGCATTAACAATGCGGCCGACGCATTAACAATGTAAGCCGATGCATTAACAATGCAAACCGACGCATTAACAATGCAAGCCGACACATTAGCATTGCAAGCCGACGCATTAACAATGCAAGCCGACGCATTGGCATTGCCGGGTATTACCAAATTTAATTTGCTACGAATTAATGAAATGCTGTACTAAGTGTAGTGTTGAATTGGCGATCGCTAACCAGATCAAAACCGTGATTATTGGGTTCAACCCCGGAATCAAGCAAGAAATCAATATTGGTAAGCGCGACAATCAAACAGCAATTGCTACAACTCTTGGAGAAATACGCAATGCACTGCCTCAACTTTGTGCAGATTCCCCACTCGCTGTTGAGATTGAAACCGCAAGCGCTGTGTGAACATTATGGATTGCAGGAACGCAGGTTATGACAACTCAAACACTAGGACTCGAACAAAACCTCTATGACTATTTACTATCAATTTCTCTGCGAGAACCAGAGATTTTAACCCAACTCAGACACGAAACAGCCCAGTATCCAATCGGGAGAATGCAGATTGCTCCCGAACAGGGGCAGTTTCTGGCGTTACTGGTGCAGTTGTTGGCAGCTAAGAAAACTTTGGAAATTGGGGTATTTACGGGCTATAGTGCCCTAGTGGTGGCATTGGCGTTACCGAGCGACGGTCAGGTGGTAGCCTGTGATGTGAGTGAGGAATTTACAACGATCGCACGGCGCTATTGGCAGCAAGCAGGAGTCGCGGATAAAATTCAACTGCACATTGCCCCAGCTTTGGAGACTTTGGATCGGCTACTCGCAACCAAAGAAGCGGAAACTTTTGATTTTGCCTTCATCGATGCAGATAAGAGTAACTATGATGGCTATTATGAGCGATCGCTGCAATTAGTGCGACGGGGGGGACTGATTGCGATCGATAATGTCCTCTGGTCAGGCAGGGTTGCCGACCCCCAAGTGCAAGATAATAGAACTAGAAGAATTCGTGCCTTTAATCAAAAGCTGCATCAAGACCAGCGAGTTAGTCTTAGTGTAGTAGCGATCGCAGATGGCTTGACTCTGGCACTGAAGAAGTAATATCTTTGAATCCCCATTTATCCATTTGTTACGAACGCAGAAGCGGCCGTAGTGTCGCTTTGACAAAAAATAGTGGTTCCATAAGTTACTTTCATCTGTGACCCTTGAGAAGAAGACTATTTGTAGCAGCTGATTCCCACTAAAATGCACTTTTGCTACTCTGAAGTGTCACACTAAGAATTTTCTTTCTTTGAAGATTAATAAAGGGGACAATTTTTTACCCATACACATTTTTTTTCTTTTTTTAAGTATTTATTCAGTAGTATATTATTACTAGACTAAAGTGGATAAATGCATCTACTAATTGTTTAACCTTTAATATCCGTGGAAGATATTCAGCAAGCAGTAGAAAGAATTTTGCAAGACAAGCCTCTTGCTTCCATTCAGTGGTTTGTGCTCTCTCAATCGTGGTTGGGCAAAAGTTACAGTGAAATGGCAGAGGCATCAGGCTACCGCAACAATTACATCAAGGAAGTTGGCTCTGAGTTGTGGCAAGACCTTTCCGTTGCACTTGGAAAAAGAGTAACGAAAAAAAATCTGCATTTAGCCTTGAATAAATACCTGCAAAACGAGATAGGTGATCGGGAGAATCAGAGCCAACATCAGTTCAGCGAAGAATCTAGCTTAGAAATATCTCCAGACTTTTTTTCAGCAAGCAAGATAGAATTTCCTAGCGGCCCTGTACCACTGAGTTCTCCTTTTTACATCAATCGCCCTCCCCTGGAAGAACTTGTTTGTAATGAGATTTTACACCCTGGTTGCTTAATCCGGATCAAAGCACCTAGAAAGATGGGAAAAAGTTCACTGCTCAACCGGATGATTGCTTATGCTAGAGAGCAAGGTTATCAAATTGTCTATTTGGACTTTCAAGAAGCTGACCAAGATGTTTTTGCTTGTCTTGATAAATTTTTGCGTTGGTTTTGTGTCAATGTCAGCAGGCAGTTAAATCTCCTTCCCTCTCTAGATGATTTTTGGGATACGGAAATGGGCAGCAAGGTAAGCTGCAAAATCTATTTTGAAGCGTATCTGCTGCAATACATTGATCATAGTCCTGTAGTTTTGGCTTTGAATGAAGTCCATCGAGTTTTTGAACATCCCAATATTGCCCAAGACTTTCTGCCAATGCTGCGATTTTGGCACGAACAAGGAAAGCAGAATCAAATCTGGCAAAAACTGCGGATGGTGGTGGTTCACACAACAGAAATTTATATTCCGCTCAACCTCAACCAATCACCTTTCAATGTAGGGATAACAATTACGCTGCCACCGTTTACTCTCAATCAGATACAGAATTTAGCATTATGTTACGGACTACATTCGGCAGCAGACTCCGAAGGGGCAAAACGCCTTGTACCCCTACAAACAATGGTAGGAGGACATCCCTATTTGGTGAGCCTTGCGCTTTATCATCTATGTCAGGAGGAAATGACATTAGAGGTGTTACTAGAAACCGCATCTACACCAGTGGGAATTTACAGTCAGCATTTACGAGAATTGTTGAACCTACTCCAAAAAGAACCAGAATTAATGTCAGCTATGCAACAGGTAATTGCAACAGATGAAAAAGTAGAGCTAAACGCGATCGCTGCTTATAAGCTAGAAAGTATGGGTTTGGTTCAACTAAATGGCAATCAAGCTCACACGATGTGTGAGTTATATCGCCTTTATTTTAGCCAACAACTTGGAAAGCACTCAGGTTGCTAATGGTTCTGGTAGACTGTTGAAAGACAAATAATCAAAATAAGTAATTCTCATTCTTAATATGAATTTTATCAATTGTCTCGATACCAATTCATTTATTAAGAATGAGAACGAATTTGAAATTTTAAATCAAATGAACAATTATCGATACCAAGTTGGCGGCACTTTAACCAGTGACGCTCCTAGCTATGTTGAGCGCAGGGCAGATGTAGAACTCTACGAAGCCTTGAAACAGGGTGAATTTTGCTACATCCTTAGCTGTAGACAAATGGGCAAATCCTCACTGATGGTCAAAACAAAGCATCGTTTGCAACAAGAAGGCTTTAGATGTGCAACCGTTGACATGACTAATATTGGTTGCGAAAATATAACTCCAGAGCAGTGGTATAAGGGAATTATCGGGGACTTATGGTTAGGTTTTAAACTGTTAGGAAAAGTCAATCTAAAAAGTTGGTGTGAACAACAAAATGATATCTCTTCAGTTCAGAAACTCAGTCGATTTATTTCAGAAAATCTGTTAGCTCAATTTCCTAACGAAAGATTATTTATTTTTATTGATGAAATTGATAGTATTCTCAACCTTGATTTCTCTGTTGATGACTTTTTTAACTTAATTCGATTTTGCTATAACCAACGAGCAATTGATCCAGAGTATCATCGGATTACATTTGCAATTTTCGGTGTTGCGACACCTTCAGAATTAATTCTATATCGAAATCATCCTACACCGTTTAATTTTGGTAAAGCCATACAAGTGAATGGTTTTACATTTGAAGAAGCTCAACCACTATCTTTGGGACTGGATATAAAAGACAATCATCCCCAGAAAGTTTTGAAAGAAGTATTAGCTTGGACAAAAGGGCAACCATTTCTTACTCAAAAGCTGTGTCGGCTGCTTGTTAGTTTATCTCAAGATGATCTGGGTAGAAAGCTAAAAATTCCCCCTGGCACAGAAGAATTTTGGATAGAAAATGTGGTGCGATCGCACATCATCGAGAAATGGGAATCACTTGATGAACCGGAGCATTTGCGGACAATTCGCGATCGCATCCTCAGAAACGAACAAATTGCCGCCAGATTGCTAGGAATTTATCAACAAATTCTCCAAGGAGTGGAAGTACCAGCCGACGATAGTCGAGAACAGGTAGAACTGTTACTGTCTGGTTTGGTGATCAAAAAGCAAGGTTTTCTCCAAATCAAAAACCGAATTTATCAAGAAGTTTTCAATTTAGAATGGGTTGGAAAAAAATTAGCTTACTTGCGCCCCTACTACGAAACCTTCAATGCATGGGTAGCTTCAAAAGAAAAGGATGAATCTCGCTTATTACATGGACAAGCCTTGATTGATGCCCAAACTTGGGCAAATGGCAAAAGCTTGAGCAACTTAGATTATCGATTTTTAGCTGCTAGTGAAGAATTAGATCGGCGAGAAATGCAGCAAGCATTAGAGGCTGAACGTGCCAAAGAAGTTGAAGCACGACTTGCAGAACAACAAAAAAGACTGGCTCAACAAAAGAAATCTGCCAGAATAGTAACATTTTTGCTCTTGGGCATGACGATTAAGTTGGTGATTTCTATAATCTGGGGAATGTCGCTTTTACGAAAGATTGATGCTTTAGAATCACAGGGAAAATGCACCCAAATAGGGCATCAGGGCAAAGTAATAACTGCAAATTCTCGGTTAGGTGGATGCTGAAGCGAATTTTAGATTTTACTTTGTGCAGAATTAATTAAAATTTACATTATAGGAATAGTAATCTCTATCTGAAGAGAGATGAATAGGTTTTTCAGCGAACAAATAATTCTATCTAGTACTACATATGTATTACTTTGGATAAAGTTATTACTCAAAGTCAGTAGACCAAAAACTTAATGTCAGGTTGACTACCAAGTACAGAACTTGTAAAAACAATGCATAACAAAAGATTGTCAAAGACTCCCTCATCCATCAATAGCAATTCCCAAGCAGCAGAACAAAACCCGAAATTAGCCTATAGACCGTTTGGTAGCCAAATTCAAAAAGCATCAGCTGCACCTGTGACACAAAGTACAAAAGAAGATGTTGCCTTTGCAGAACAAAAGATGGAGGCTTTTGGACTGGAATTACAAGCCAAATATGGCAAGATTACGCCCGAAGGGCAGGAACGCCTGACTGTGCTGCAAGCCAAGATGAATGGTTTATTGAATTCTCAACTGGAACACGCAAGGCGATTTAGTCATAACATTGCCAATATTCCACTAAGAAGACCAGATACACCAACACCAATTCAGGCAAAGTTGACAATTGGGGAGCCTGGAGATAAGTACGAGCAGGAAGCTGACGAAACAGCGCGTCAGGTTGTGCAAAGGATTCATCAGCCACAGAGCGATAAACATCAGCGTGAGTCATTGCCTGAAGAGGAAGATGAATTGCAAATGAAACCATCGGGCAATATCCAGCGCGAGTCATTGCCTGATGAAGAAGAATTGCAAATGAAGCCGATGGTGCAGCGTCGTGTGTCAAACGGTGGTGTAGCAGCAACACAAGATTTGGAAGCATCCATCAATCAGGCACGGGGTGGGGGACAGCCATTGGCAAAGAATATCCGTGAACCGATGGAGCAAGCATTTGGGGCTAATTTCAGTAGGGTGAAGGTTCACACTGATACTCAGGCTGACCAACTGAATCGGGCGATACAGGCGAAGGCATTTACGACAGGTCAGGATGTGTTCTTTCGGCAAGGGGCGTATGAGCCGGGGAGTCGAGGGGGGCAGGAGTTGTTGGCGCATGAGTTGACCCATGTAGTGCAACAGAAAGGTGGGGAGGTGCAACGGGCACAGTTAGCGGAAACGGGGGGATCGCAGACAAGTGACGCTCACATCGGAGCGTCGGGGGTGCATGAGGAAAATAATAAAGGTGCGGTTGTGGTGCAACAGGTGCAGAAAGAGCTGCTACAAAAGGTATCGGACATACAATACGGCTCGATGTACAACAACTGCGGAAGGTCAGTGGATGCTTATATTGATGCTTCTAACGTACCAACAGGTAAATCACCCCCATCGTCAAGGCCAAACTGGTGGAGTCAATTTAAGGGTCTTTCACCAGGCATAAAATACTTCAGTGAAAACTATTTGGTACAGGGGCATTTATTGAACCATCATGTGGGTGGCGGTGACTTGATGAAAAATCTGACCCCAATTACGGGCTCTGCAAATACAACGATGCTGAACTTCTTTGAAAGGACTGTAAAAAATAGTGTAAAGCAGGGGAAGGATGTACTCTACAATATACAAGCGGCATATCATTATAAAAAGCCTCCAACAGCGGAAGAACTAGCTGGTAAGAATTTATCCAAAAACGATAAAGCCATCCTCAATAAGTCGGGATATCTGAGCAACTTCTGCGATTGGATTTACGCAGAGTATACAATTTATCCTCATGTTGGAGGACGTAGTAAATTGGCTAGCACAACACCCATAAGCGCAAGCCAAGGACTTTGGGTAAAGAATGAAAGCGCGGAAAAAAAGGGGACATACTAACGTCGATAAATACAGGAAAATGTCCGCATATAATAAAAAATATATAGTGTGATAGCCATTCTTGTAGAGCGATCGCGGTTCTTGTAGCAACTCTTTTAAAAGTCAAGCGATCGCATCATGTCTGATGATTGATGAGCGTGTGATCGCTTATCTGATAGCGAGAGTCAAACAATAAAAGCGATCGCTCCTAGCATGATGGTTGATGAGCGTGCGTAGGCGTAGCCCGTCGTAGACATCGCCGAGCTTGTAGGTTGGGTTTAGTACCGACATCAAACAATAAAATTACACCTAATTTATTTTCCCAATAACTCAAAGAAAGTTTCCTTATCAATACCAATATCCTGAATCAGACCGATTAAAGTCCCTTGTTTTAGGTCTTTTCCCGAATGAATAGGAACAACAACCCTTTGTCCATGACTATCCTTGTAAATAGCATGACTCCCCTTTTGACGGTCAAGATAAAAACCTAAATTTTCGATGACTTTGATAAATTCTTTAGCTTTGACACAGGGAAAATTACTCATGCCAAGATACTTAAAGGTTTAACAATTAAATCATCTCTAGGAATTGACTGATTATCAGCCCTTAAACTTTCAATATATAATTCAATAGCTTCTGTAATATTCTCGATGGCTTCTTCAAAAGAATCTCCTTGAGAATGACAACCTTTTAGAATAGGACAAAAAGCGTGATAACCTCCATCTGATTCTTTTTCAAGAAGAACTGTGTAATTGTAAATTTGTTTATTGTTGTTGTCCATATATTTTCAACTTGTTTGTGATCTACCTACTTTTAACTTAGACTGATTTATATGATGACTTGCGCGCACCCTAGCAACTTCAAAACCTATTTTACCAAGGGCTGCTATGACTTCGCGTCCTGTCAAACTTGGCAGTTAGCTCATACTTCAACTGCAACTCGTTGGACACCCACAAAATCCAATGAATCCTGTTCATCCTCAAATTCCAAACAGAGTGCGATCGCTTCTCGGATACGTTCTATCAACTCATCTAAAAATTTAGCTTGCGTATGACACCCAGCAAGATTAGGAACCGAAGCGACAAAGTAGCCATCTGTATCCTGCTCGATAATCACATTAAATTCTCGCTTCATGATTAGCTGCCCAAGATTATTATTCCATTCTCTCACGATTACCGCCAGTACCAGCTAAGTGAAAGCAACGCTGTCAAAGCTGGGGTAAGAGAAGTTCTGTTAAGACAATTGCGATCGCCAACAGAAAGCATGGTCTGACCAACACTGCCGATGATGTGAGTTAAAATCCTGATATCTTCATAACTACTCACGCAGACAGCCCCCGAAAAAGCGATCGCTATGCTTCAGTACCCCAATCTCGAACAAGCGCTAAAGTATCACTTCGGTTACGACAAATTCCGCCCCGGACAACGGCAAATTATCGAAGATGCGCTGCAAAATCGAGATTTATTGATTGTCATGCCTACAGGCGGGGGAAAATCTCTGTGCTTTCAGTTACCTGCATTGATCAAAAAAGGTTTAACGGTGGTAGTGTCGCCATTAATCGCTTTGATGCAAGACCAAGTGGAAGGACTGCGAAATAATAACATTGCTGCCACATTTCTGAATAGTAGTCTGAATCCCTATAAGGTGCGATCGCGGGAAGAAGCTATCCTTAGCGGTAAAGTTAGATTACTTTACGTCGCCCCAGAACGTCTGTTGAGTGAAAGATTTCTTCCGTTTCTCGATTTAGTCAAGGAAAAAATTGGGATTGCAGCTTTTGCCATTGACGAAGCCCACTGCGTCTCTGAGTGGGGACACGACTTCCGCCCAGAATATCGGCAGATGAAATCTTTGCGGAAACGCTATCCTGATGTCCCTACCCTCGCCCTCACCGCCACAGCAACCGATCGCGTCCGTGCTGATATTATCCAACAACTAGGGCTAAAGCAACCCAGTATCCATCTTGCTAGCTTTAACCGCCAAAATCTTTACTACGAAGTTCGTTCTAAAAGCAAGTCTGCTTACGCTGAATTATTAGAACTCGTTCGGGAAACTGAGGGTTCAGCAATTATTTATTGTCTGACGCGAAAAAAAGTTGATGAACTCACCTTTAAACTGCAAAATGATCATATTGCCGCTTTGTCCTATCATGCCGGATTAACTGATGAAGAACGCAGCAGCAATCAAACTCGATTTATTCGAGATGATGTGCGCGTTATGGTGGCAACAATTGCCTTTGGGATGGGAATTAATAAGCCAGATGTGCGGTTAGTAATTCACTTTGATTTACCGCGTAATTTGGAAAGTTATTATCAAGAATCAGGTAGGGCGGGAAGGGATAGTGAACCTTCACGTTGTACACTTTTTTTCAGTTTCAGTGATATTAAAACCATTGAATGGAGTATTAACCAAAAAACTGACCCTCAAGAACAGTTGATTGCTAAACAACAACTGCGTCAGGTAATTGACTATGCTGAAGGTACTGTCTGCCGGCGCACAATTCAGCTAGGTTATTTTGGGGAACGTTTCGGTGGGAATTGCGGTAACTGTGATAATTGCCGTTATCCCAAACCAATGCAAGACTGGACAATTGAAGCCATGAAGTTTTTATCTTGTGTGGCGCGTTGTAAAGAAAGATTTGGGATGCTGCACATTATTGATGTGTTGCGGGGGGCAAAAAACCAGAAAATCACCCAAAACGAACACGATAAACTTTCTACCTATGGTATTGGCAAAGATAAGAGTGTAGATGAGTGGCGGATGCTGGGGCGATCGCTTTTACATCAAGGGTTGCTAGAACAGACTAGCGATGGTTACTCAGTTTTGAAACTAAACGCCCTCAGTTGGGAAGTGATGCGGCGACAGCACACAGTTTCTCTTGCTGTTCCCACAGCACAGAAGATTACTTGGGAAGAAGGGAGTGAGAAAGCTGCTGAAGCAGAGATATTAATGCAGAGGTTGCGATCGCTCCGTAAACAACTTGCTGATGAACAGTCCGTTCCACCTTACGTTGTCTTTCAGGATTCTACCTTGAAATTGATGGCACAGGTACAACCTAGAACACTAACCGAATTTGGTAAACTTTCGGGCGTAGGTAGTCACAAACTTTCCCAATATGGCGATAAGTTCCTCACAGAAATTCGCGCCTACCGCCAAGAAAAAGGTTTGATAGATCCACCACAGGTTAATTTTACACCCTCTCTTAGCTTACCTTCCGACACAGAAATATTCACATTCCAGTTGCATAAACAAGGTTTGAGTGTTAATGAAATTGCCCAAAAACGCAACATTCGTCCTACTACAATCATTCGTCATTTGACAGATTTAATTGAAAAAAATCAGCCTGTAGATTTAAATCAGTTAGTATCTCTTGAACATCAACAAAAAATTTGGCAAGTTTTAGAAGTGCTGGGTGATATATCTTTAACGCCAATTCGAGAACAACTAGGCGAAAGTTACAGTTTTGATGAAATTCGTTTAGTACGGGGAAAATGGCGGCGCGAAAATCGCAAGTAATAATTAAATTTTAGAGGATGTTTTAAAAGTATTGGGCGAATAGAATTCGCTACTACACTAGCATTGTCCACCTCCGTGGACTAAGATAAAATCAAGGCTTTAAACCCACGGAGGTGGGTTTTGTCTGTATAGCCAAGCCAGTGCCTCATATCTTGCACCTGGCGTGCAATTTATAATCGCCAGGGCTTTACAAACATCTTCTTATGATTAAAATACAAGAGCAAGATTAAAGGAGTTAGCCGATGAGTCAGATGCTTAATACAGGAGTACGCTGGACAATTCATGACGTGGAACTCTTCGCAGAAAATGAAGGGACACGCAACGAGATAGTTGATGGAGAATTATTTGTGACTAGGGCACCTCACTTTAAACATCAGCAAACTTGTGGCAGAATTTTCCAACAGCTTAATATTTGGTCGGAGTTTTCTGGTTTAGGGGAAGCTGTGATCAATCCCGACGTTTTGTTTTCAGAATCAGATAATGTGATACCTGATGTAGTTTGGGCTACTAAAGAAACCTTGGCGCTAACATTGGATGAAGCGGGACATTTAACTGGCGCACCAGATTTAGTAGTCGAAGTTTTGTCTCTTAGCGAGTCAGATCAAAGACGGGATAAGGAAGCTAAACTTAAACTTTATTCTTCCAGAGGAGTAAAAGAATATTGGATTGCTGATTGGCGATCGCGTAAACTAGAGGTCTATCGGCGCGAAGACAATCAACTTAAATTAGTAGAAACCCTATTTAGTAGCGATATTATAATTTCTCCTTTATTGCCTGGTTTTAGCTGTACTGTAAACCAGTTTTTTCCTGTATAAATTTAGTTTGAATGCAAAAACAAATCTCAAGTAACGGATTAACTAAAGTCCAGGTACTGATTATGGCGATCGCAGCTGGTGTCTGTGTTGCCAACGTTTATTATAATCAGCCAATCCTCAAAGATATTGCATCTTCTTTTGGAGTCAGTGAAGGCGAAGCGGGTAGCATATCTGTGCTTACGCAAGTTGGTTACGGTTTTGGGCTTTTCTTTTTAATCCCCTTGGGCGATAAAATCAACAAGAAAAAATTAATTCTTTCCTTACTGACATGTTTGTTCTGTTTGTTGATCCTCATGACGTTTTCACAAAACATCGTCGAAGTTTGGATATTGAGCGTAGCAATTGGGATTGCGACAGTCTCCGCTCAGGTTATTCTTCCCTTAGCAGCAAGTATAGATAGAGTGACTACAGGCAAAACTGTAGGTAACATTTTTACTGGTATATTGATCGGAATTTTAGGAGCAAGGGTTTTTAGTGGATATATTGCTGAATGGTTGAGTTGGCGTTATGTATATGGATTTTCAGCAGGAATGATTTTAATTGTTACTATTTTACTACAGATATACTTGCCTAATGTCAAGAATGAATATAGTGGTGATTATTTAGATTTATTAAAATCAACGCTTCAACAATTAAAACGTTTTTCACTCTTGAGAGAAACGTCTTTAATTGGTGGGTTATTGTTTGGTGTTTTTTGCTCATTTTGGACAACGCTAACTTTCCATTTAAGTGGAGCGCCTTTTAATTTTCAATCTGACACAATTGGGATGTATGGCTTTGTGGCGATTGTCGGTGCATTGATGGCACCAGTTTTTGGTAAATTAGCTGATAAAGGTAACTCCCAACGTTCCTTGACTATTGCTGTATCGCTGGTGATTGCAAGTTTAGTAATTGCTAAAATTGCTTCTAGTTCAGCGCTGGCGATCGCTGTTGCTGTATTGTTACTAGATGTAGGTGTACAGGCAACGCAGGTCACTAATGTCGCAACGATATACACTCTTGATGCTCAATCGAATAGTCGCATCAACACAGTTTACATGACTACCTATTTTCTCGGCGGTGCTATAGGTACTAGCATTGGTCTATTATGCTGGCATCTTGGTGGCTGGAATTTGGTGACTTGGCAAATGTTAGGTTTTACTTTGCTGGCATTTTTTATGATCGTCAGACCTAAAATAACTACAGCAAGAATAAATAAATAATAAATAATCAAACTCTCGTTTTTGATTTATTATTGCCTACTTACTTAGTTAGGTAACTATATTTGAGAAGGCGTAAACCCTCTAGTCGGACAGCTTCAGGATAGAGAGCTTTGTAAATATTGCAATTTGGAGATTGAATATCGTAACGACCTGTAGCCTTAAACGTTGCCAGAGGACAACCACCTGTACACCAGTATTTCCACTCACATGTCCGACAGCCTTCTTTTTCCTCAACGGACAAATTCTGAATACCTGCTTTATCTTGTCGCACAACAGTTAAAGGATCTTGATTGTCAACTGAGGATACAGTTTTATGTAGCTGCATCTGGCATTTGGCAATTTGCCCTTGGTAATCAAATACAAGATAGCTTTGCCCAACTCCACAAGTTCGTTTATGAGGAGACGATAAATTGGCACGATCAATCAATGAACCTAGTAAACTCCGATTAGGTAATTTCAATTCGATAACTTTGAACGCTGCCAACATTCCCTCTATAACCCTAGATTCTTCTAGTTGCAAGTCTTCGTAAGAAGCTGACAGTTCATTTTCACGATAGAAATTTAAACTAAAGGGCAGATTATGCTCCAATATCCATTCAATCAGCTCGGGTAATCCTTCTGCCTGCATTACGCCCACTAACTGTAATGGAAATATCTGGTATCAGACCATTTTGCAAAGCAATTTTAATACCTCGTTCAACATCTTGAAACGATCCCTTTCCGCCTGCATACGATCGTTGGATATTGTGGAAATTTGATAATCCATCTAGTGAAATCATTAGACGCAGATTCAATGTTTGCAGCATCTCAAGAATCTCAGGCGTAATCAATGTTCCATTACTAAGAACGACTCCATCTAATATGATGTTTCTTTCTTTGCTAAGGGATTGAGCATACAAATGGAGATCCTTAATTAAAGGAGAGCATAGTAATGCCTCTCCTCCTGCATACTTCAGTTTGACGCGGCGGTAATGATTTAAGCTGGCAGAGCGAAATGTAGATTCAAGAGCTGCTCTACCAATATCTATTGACATATCCTTTGCTAGATGAGGAAGGTAGCAGTAGTCGCATCTTAAATTACAACGATCGGTGATATGCAACCATGCTGTTAAAGTTTCTGGTATTTCATTTAGGTTAAATGAGCAATTATTCTTTGGTGCTATCAAACGTGCTTGATATAGTTCCTGAATAGCTGTCTGTAAGTCTGTTAGGTTAATTTGAGGATGCTCTATTACAATATCATCTAATTTCTGAGGATTTGTAAATTTATCTAGTAAATATAATGCTGATTGATTCAGAAGTGCTACTTGATGATGCGTACCATAACAGATAGAATAAGTATCATCTAGATTCATAATCTGCGAGTTGGGAACTCTCATAAACTCTGTCTCCAACATCCCCAAAGATAATCGGATATCTGAGCTTAATTCTGGTAAAGGGGATAAGTCACAGGCACAGTCCCCTCCATCACAATCGCATTGCCCAGTGGGTACGTAGGTAGAATTTAGAGAAACTAAAATTTTGGGTTGAGCAATTTTTTTACTAAACATGAGAAGATGGCTGTTTTGTGGCACGTATTCGAGTCAGAAACATTTGTTGATCACACCATTCCTTAAGAGCTTTCTGATCATTCCACCGAGATTTGAGTTGCTGGATCAAAGTTTTAGAAAGTTCTATAGGCAAGCGTTCAATTTTCTTTTGGAGCAGATTTAGCTCATGTTGGCTCGAATATGGCCCGAAACCTCCATCCTGAAAGATTTTGGGTATTCCTTGAGCATATTTCTTAAAAGCAAAATCGTAGTTAGCTTGTTGAAAAGCGACATCACCTTCTATCCGTAATATCCGACCAAAGTATAATTGATGGATATTTTCATAGGATTGGAAGCGATCGCTAAGTTCTCGTGCATAATCTGAAATATGCTCATAAGCTTTTGCATAATAATCAAACTCTGCTTTACCTACCAGGCTTTCAATGGCATATCGCGTATCATTGTATTCTAGACTAGTCTGATAAGAGCGATCGTTGAGTTTTAGAGCTTGTTCTTGCAGCGAGCGATCGCACTTTTGAAACCCAAGATGCCAATAGACACTAGCAGTTTGGTGCAAAATTCTAGGTAATTCTTCTTCAATTCCGTATTTCTCTGCCAATTTCAGGCTTTTTTCTAAAGCATCTTGAGCAAGACTTAGCAGATTGAGATCCCACTCTACCTGTGTCACATCCCAAACGGCTTGATTTACTACCTCGGCACTAAACCACTGATTTAAGCCTAATTGAAAGTATGCCCTACACAATATTCGATGATCGTTTTCTTCATTGTCGCAACGGCTTAAGGCTCGTTCAAGTAGCTGTTTAGCTTTAATATAGTTACCATTCTCTACCGAAATAGTAGCAGAGGCAATTTCGGCGTGGGCTATTTCGCGTTCACTCTCAACACTCGACCACATATCAATAGCAGCCTTAAAACACTGTTCAGCCTTTAAATAATCTTTTTCTTGTCCGTACAAGAATCCCAAATTATTCTGAATGCTAGCCATAACTTGAGTTAACCCTTTGTCAGGTGTGTCAACTTCCATAGCAGCATCCCAACCTAGTTTGTAATATTTTTCAGCTTCGTTAAACTTGTTGAGTTGTCGATAAAGATAACCAACTAGGTTAGCTACGCGAGGTATAGCAGATGATAGCTTGTTGCTTTGAACTAGGGATAAACACTCTTGTTGATATTTCAAGGCTTCGTCATAAAGATGTAATTTGGCATTCAGCATTCCCAAGACATTATAAATATCTGCTTGATAAGAATAATTACAAGATTGTTCTGATAGAATTTCCTCTAGCTTTCTCACCTCATTTTCTGTTTTAATCTTGCCTTCAAGGGCATAAACAAGCTTTGCTTCAAGAATAAGCAGTTTAAATCTTTGATCAGGGGTTAGCTCTTTTTCAAACTGTTTCGCAACTATCAACAATTGTTCCACAAAGCTATATTTCTTAGATTGACTGCGTATCCTATCAGTAACTTCATGCCAAGTATCAAAGCCTGTTATCGGATCGGCGTATAAAGCATTCGATAGCCATCGCGTAGTATTGAATTCCCGCAGTTGCTTCACTTCTTCAATCAGAAACTCGATGTTAGCAACTTTATGAAAATCATCAGAATAACGTTGAACCTCTAATACCCTTTTATGTGGACCTAGCTCATAATCTTTTTGCTCGAAATATTTAGCAGCAATCCGACTATCTCGTTTTCTCCATTCCATATCTGGGTCAATATCTGACCATACATATTTATCAACCAAGTCTCGGACAATATCATGCAATGATATGTGAGTATTACTCATTACTGGTTTGATAAAAAAGTAACTCTGTGCATCAATGAATAATCTTTGAGCATCTTCTGTAGATATTTCTAATAAATTAGCAATATCAGAGCTATCTAATGGGTAGATACGTGAAAGTAACAGGGTTAGCCGATCCATTGATGTCCGAAGCTGCGTAATATGTCGAACCATCTCAGCTTCAAATCCACCAGTTTTTTCCAACCTATCTGGAATAGTTTCTATATCTTCACTCTCTAACCAATCTGGTATGACTTCTCGATAAGCATACTCTACTCCAAATTCAATCATGATGGGGCTGCCACCAGAAAGAACTATGATCTTTTGAACTAAGTCTTTCCCAAGAGTAAAGTGAAGCTGCTCCTCCTTGGAAAGAATGTACGTTTGCACATCCTCACGAGTAAATTCATTTAACTCCAAATAAGTTAATTCTTCTTCTTTGAATGACTTTTCCAGAATTTGACGGGCAATACTAGGGCGACCTGCTAAAATAAATACGGCATTCTCTAGTTGATGGCATAGATCGCTAATATACTTCCAAACTTGCTCTCTTACATCTGCTTGTCCTAACTTCTCAACCGTATCAATTAGAAATACTAGTCTCTGTTGGCTGGATTTTCGATTAATTTCATCGACTAGGAACTTTTCAATTTGTTTTCGTTTCTCTTGGTATGCGGTTAGACTGAGGCGGTTTTTATCTTCTCGCAATTGTCGTAACCGGAGTAACCATTCTTTATATGTATAATCGTATAATTGTTTGGCGATTTGAGTGTATAAATCTTCTGCATCATTAAAAACAGGGGTATCGCAATCAATAATTTCACTTGTTCCAATCTGAACTTGGTTTAGGCGGGATTGTAATGCACGAAGCAACCAAGTTTTACCAATTCCACCTCTACCTTCCACCAAAACTACATGCAGATTAGGCTCCAGAACAAGGGAAATAATTCGATTTAGATGTTCTTCACGACCAACAAACTCTAATTTATCTAGTTCAGACATAATAGACTCCTGAGTTAGTTATTTTGAATGGCTTCATCAAGCTTCTGAATTAAATCTCTATAGGGTGTATCATTATATTCGTCATTATGCAGATAGTAATTTACAAGAAACTGAAATTTCCAATCGTGTTCTACTTCAGATTTAAGCGTAGACAGAAATTCATGGGTTTGCTCTCGGTCTGTATTGCAGAATATTCCCAGAGTTTCTTCAACAGTTTGATCGAAGAAAGTTTTGCGGAGTTCTTGTCGATAAGCCAGACTATTAGTACCACAATTGATAAATCCAGCATGTTGCTGAAGACTTTGAAAAAAATACTGCATAGACCAAGTACCCGCGACAGCAGAATCATTCTTTGATTTCAGTTCATGAATATATTTCAAGCAGATTTCAGCCGCTTGCTTACAAAGCTCTTGAAAGCTCTCAGGTGAACTTTCTCGGAGAAGACCAATAACTAGTAGCCGCCGTGTCATTCCATCTTTGATAATCGTTTTCTCACGAGTAAAAATAGATGTCTTTGTCAGTTCAGTATTTAGTTTAAAACTATCATCACTGAAAGGTAAATTAAATCTCTGAACAGCTTCCTTTAATATGCAACTACTATTGATTATGGGAAATATACTTAATTTTTCAATGGATTCGTATAGATGGTTATTTTCTTTTGTCAAGCTTTCTCTAATTTGGTCTCTACACTTTTTGAGGTTTTTTTCCCATAATTGGTTGCCATAACTGTTTAAAAACAAATTAACTGTGTAACCGCCACCTCGATAAACTTTTAGTGCTTCAGCAATTCCCCCTGGATGTCCGCCAGTTAAATACAGTAAGTGTGCTGCTAGTAGAGCAAGACTTTCAGAAGTCATCTCGATGGGCTTGAGATATTTGGTTGCTGTATCCTGAATCACTTCCCAGTTAAAAGGAGAGAGTGTTAGTTTAGGAAAAGTCCGATCTAAGGGGAGATCAATCAGACAGCGAGCTGCAATCACAACTCGAAGTCTCCGGGAATTATCTTTAAAGAACTGTAATTCTTTCAAACATCTTTCAATTCTCCATGCAAATTCCTTAAAGTTATTAAAAATTTCGTTTAAACGTTGCTTTTGTGGGGCACTTCCATCCAGATCGATTAGCAGCACAATACCTTTTTTATCCTGAGATTGCCATCTAGCCCAATTTCTATGCAATAGTAAACCTAAACGCTCTCCCCAACTTAATTCATGCCCTTCTGGAAGCGTAATTTGCAGAGAACTTGCTAATCGTTTTTCTAAGTCTTCAATACTTTCAAAACTAGACATAGAAGCATAAGCACAACACCATTGTAATTTTTGAAACTGCCTCAAGACATGTTTGAGAAATTCTGTTTTTCCGTAACCTTCTGGAGCAGTTACCAAACGATAAGGAGGAGAATTAGTTGCTGTAATCTCATTAATTGCAGCATCCCTATTAGTGAATGGGATCTTGTCAGGCTCAAGCTCTAGAGATTGTCGATTTAGCTGGTTTAACTTTAATTCAGCTTTTTCTAATGCATCGAACTTATCGTCAAGTTGCCTTTACAATTTATTTTTATCTACATCATTAAGCGTCCACCCTATTTGGTTACTGATACTTTCAATCTCAGTTTTTAAATTGTTTATTAACTGCTGTTGATGGTTTTTTCGTAAATCTGAAGAATTTGTCATGGCATTTAGGTACTAAATTAATATCTAATGGCATTAAGTTCGCTTTCTACTCGCTCAAGTTCTTGTAGTATGGTATTTATTTGGCGTTGGATGATATTGCGATCGCTGGCGCTGAGTGTATAGTTAAGTTGATTGTAAGCTGCCTCATAATCACTACTTAGAACATCAAAGCGTTGTTCCAAAGTTTTGACTTTGAGTTGTTGTATCCGGCTCGGATTATTCTGAGTATATGCATTTGATGAAATCGGCAAGGTTATTTCATCCCATGCTTTGATCAATACATCCGCAGGAATCATGAAAGCAGTCTTGATATCTTCTCGCTGTTTCTCTGCCGCCACAGCCATACCAACAACTCCCGCAAGGGTTTCATCCCATATAGGCGCACCACTAAAGCCCGGTTCTACCCTGTAGCCAGTTACCTTACTGTCTTCCAGTTGCACCCATCCCTTTCCTTGCCCGTCTCGCAACACGCCTGTGGCCCAAACGCCATCATTGTGTCCGTGAGGAAAACCGAATATGCGGAAAGGATGCTCCCAGACGTTACTAGCTGAGATGAGCTTGATAGGTTGCGCTTGTTTAGGCAACTGCCCTTCTATTTGCAACCCAGCAATATCTTCAGGTTTGGAGGTTGATATATTGTTGACAACAGGTTGCCAAAAAACAACTTTAGCTTTTAGTAGTTGTCCTGATGCAATTAAGGGAAAATCGAAGTAGATATCATTACTAGGAGCTTCAACTATATCCTCTGGTAAAGATAGAGCTGAGGTAACAACGTGAGCGCATGTCAGGATGTAATTTCGAGTTCGCCCAGAGACTAAAAAACCTCCACCAACTACCGCACCATTAGCATGAAAAATTCGGGCGATCGCTGACCTAAAAGTTTGAATATAATTATCTGTACTCGCTGCCATACGTTACTATGCCTTGTTTTGCTTCCATTTCAAGGTAATTTCGTAGTTAGCTTCACCACCTACAGAAGTAAAAATTGCACCCACAGCAGCATTTAACTTAATACCAAATTTAACCTCTACCTCATCGGCAGGTGTATTAAGCTGACTCAGTTTGGTGATAATTGCTGAAGCTACAGGTTGTATTTCATCTAATACCTCGTCAAATCTCTTTTTAGCTTCAACTACCATTTGCCCAGTGTCTGGTCTGGCAACACGTACAAGAGCATTGCTATTTTCTGGCTCATCAACTTCAGCTAAAAACTTCGTGCCATCTTCTAAAGAAAATTCTGTAAGTTGTTTCCGAATCATGGTAAAACCTTTGATTTTGAACTAATAGTTGAATGTGTTGATAATCAAGATAGTTGGTAGAATTTTTTTGTATATAATCCTCTTTTAATCTAAGTAGCTAGGCGTAAATAAATTAAAGTTTGTAGTGATTTAGCGCGGTCTTCTCCCAAAGAAAGAGGCTAGCGCTAAGGGGGTTTCCACGCCACTTGACGGCAGTTGCTTCTCCTAAGGGAGACGCGCAAGGGACAAGTCGGAAAACCGCAAGGGCGCACTGCTCCCTTAATGCCTCTTAACCCGTCCACCGCAGTGGCTCTCCATGAGCGCCTAACTTTCCTGTTGGGTAAGGACTTTAGTCCTAATAGACCCTGCTATGAGCGATGAATCGCTCATTACAAACAATGCTTGCTGCAAACTTTTCCTGCGTTAACCCTAGAAGTTTGTGAAGTTTCTTAAGAAACTGACCAACTTCCGGCTGCTTGGGCATTACAAGCTGTTTGACCTCATGTAATAGATTTAACAATTAATATATTAATTGTTATATTAGTTATATGTAGACCGGAACTTCAATTAGTAATTATACTGAGTCTGACTTTGGCAAGCAAACAAAGATGTAGCGGAAGCCTTATTGGGTGGGTAATTCACACATCGGTTATCTCCCAATAATGTCACCCCACCAGACTCAAAAAGGTCTGGATGTCTGATTATCCAACGTTTTCCCACGGCAATTTCGCAATCTTACTTGCTATGTTCATGCTGGATACTAAGAAATTCTGCGTACCAGCTTAATCACATGCTCATGAGTAAATACTACAATCACCGACAGGATGCCACTGTGAAAGTATGTACGCACTGGACAATGGACTTATGTAGAAATTATAAATGCTTACAGTATATGAGTTTCAGCGATTATAGTAGAATGAGCGATGTCTACGATGGTCACTGAGCGGCTGGTGAGCGCAGTCGAACCATGTCGTACCCCTACGGGGAAGCAAGTTAGCAAGAGTGTCTCGTAGAGAAGTGCGGGCTATGCCTATGCTGGACTAAGTAGACGCATAAATTATTACTTGGAACGCAAAATATAGGTGTCAGAAAAAACAAATTTTTCCAATTCCCAATATAAATATCTACAAAGTTGGACTGAAGTACAGAGTAATTTTTAGTGGCAAATAGCCCATCAATTTGGAGAACACTTGGGACAAAAATCAGGACTGAATTTACAGAATTGACTGCCTGTTAGTGTGTAAGCTGTACAATAAGGAAAACTCGTAAGTTCCACTTTGGCTGTTTGTAATTCTGAACCATTCAGCAACGCTTCAGTAGGTTTGGTTTTATTAGCTAGAAGGATAGCTACAAGCTTAGGAAATACCATGCAAGCAGCAGTGTTGATTAGCGTTACCAGTATAGCCTCTATCAAATTCATAGGTAATCATCCCCTGTCAAAAATAGGTGATCGCTGTTCTTAGATGCAAGCATAATATATGTGTAGGATTGATGTTCAGTCAATCTATTGCTTGCAATCTATGTAAACTAAGTTTAACATAAATTTTTGTAAATATAAACGTGGAATTCCTGGAATTATCATGCACAGAAGCGAATGTGGATAATAATGACGGTGATTGTAGCAAAATAACAAATAAACTGGAAAACGATCAGTTTACAATATTTAGGTAAGGTGTTATGTCAAAAACCCAAACCGCGTCTTCTTTTTTATCTAACATCAGTGAGCGAGAACGCCAGGCATTAAAGCGGTTGGTAGATTACACAAATGTGGAATCGCTGCCAGAAATTTGGCCTTTGGCAGCTCAACGATTTGGTGATGTTGTCGCCCTCCGCAGCCCTCACGCTAAACTAGAAGTAGTGATTACTTATACCCAGTTAGCAGAGCAAATACAACTATTTGCTGCTGGGTTACAGGCGTTGGGAATAAAAGTTGGCGATCGCATTTCCTTAATTTCTGACAACAGTCCTCGCTGGTTTATTGCCGATCAAGGTATCATGACTGCTGGTGGAGTTGATGCAGTGCGTAGCTCCCAAGCCGAAAAAGAAGAACTGCTGTTTATCATTGCTAATAGTGGCAGCACAGCAATAGTTGTTGAGGATTTAAAGACATTTAAAAAACTACAAGACCGCCTTCAAGATTTACCAATTCAGGTAGTCATCTTACTTTCGGATGAAGCACCACCAACAGATGAAACCCTAAAGGTACTGAACTTTGCACAGTTGATCAAAATTGGGGTAAATCATAATTTTGTGCCCGTCAAGCAAAATCGTGACGCTTTAGCAACCCTAATTTACACCTCTGGCACCACAGGTAAACCCAAGGGTGTAATGCTGTCTTATAACAATTTGATGCACCAAGTAACAACCTTTGGCACAGTATTGCAACCAAACGTGGGCGACATCGTTCTCAGCATCCTACCTTCATGGCACAGCTACGAGCGGACTGTTGAATATTACCTACTATCTCAAGGTTGCACGCAAGTTTATACTAACTTGCGCTCTGTCAAAGGAGATTTGAGAGAATTTAAACCCAACTATATGGTGGGTGTACCCCGCCTGTGGGAATCGATTTATGAAGGAGTTCAAAAGCAATTCCGCGAACAACCAGCAAATAAGCAACGCCTAGTTAACTTTTTATTGGACATTAGTGAGAAATACATCAAAGCGCGGCGAATTGTTCAGGGATTGAGTTTAAATAATCTTCATACCTCATCTGGCGAACGATTAGCAGCTAAGATCCAAGCATCTGCTTTATTAGCTCTCCATGCCTTGGGAGAACGACTGGTTTATGCCAAAGTGCGAGAAGCCACAGGAGGACAAGTTAAGCAGATGATTAGCGGCGGCGGTGCGCTTCCCAGACACATAGATAACTTCTTTGAAATTATTGGTGTGCAGATTTTGCAAGGCTATGGTTTGACAGAAACTTCTCCTGTTACCCATGTGCGGCGTCCTTGGCGAAATTTGATTGGTGCATCAGGGCTACCACTTCCGGCTACAGAAGCTAAAATTGTAGATCCTGAGACAAAAGCGCCTTTGCCAGTAGAGAAGCGAGGCTTGTTATTGTTGAGGGGGCCGCAGATTATGCAAGGCTATTACCAAAATCCCGAAGCGACAGCGAAAGCAATTGACGCCGAAGGTTGGTTTGATAGCGGCGATTTGGGTTGGCTGACAGCACAAGACGACTTGGTGCTGACTGGCAGAGCAAAGGATACGATTGTATTGACTAATGGGGAAAACATCGAGCCGCAGCCGATCGAAGATGCGTGTTTGCGATCGCCATATATCGATCAAATTATGCTCGTCGGTCAAGATCAGCGCAGCCTGGGAGCCTTAATTGTCCCCAATGTCGAAGCCCTAGAAAAATGGGCAGCAAGTCAGAATCTGACGCTGGATAGGCAAAATGATCAGGTTACTTCTTCACCTAGTCAAAAAATTGACTTGGAGAGTAGAATGATCCAGGATTTATTTCGGCAAGAATTGAATCGAGAAGTGCAAAATCGTCCAGGCTTTCGACCGGATGACCGCATCGGGACATTCAAACTCATTCTGGAACCGTTTTCCATCGAAAATGGCATGATGACACAAACACTGAAAGTTCGACGACAGGTCGTCACGGAACGCTATCACGATATTATTGACGGCATGTTTGCCTGATAATTCCACCTGCCAACTAGTAAGAGTGAACGTGAAATATTTATGGATGTCTCCAAATCTAATTTGCTCCTAAAACGCGTTGTTAACGTCAAAGTCATTGTTACTCCCCTCTGGAAAGAGGAAGTACAACAGCAGCTGCAAACACAGATCAATCAACTTGACCAGCAACTGCAACAGCTAGACGTTGAAGGACAAAGAGCGATCGCTGCAATTCAAAAGCAGAGTCTGCAACCACCTGGACCCCAGACCCTCCAACAAATTGACAATATCCAACTCCAAGTCAATCAAAAGAAAAGTGAATTTCTAGAGCAGAAAAATCAGTTGCTGCAAAATCTCCAGCAAGTGCAGTTTCTCCAGCAAGATCAGGAAGTCAACCAATTCCAAATGGAAGGCTTTTTCCGGGTAGAGACGGGAGATAATCTGATTAGCAAAATGCAGGTCGAAATTGTTCTGCGTGATGGCGTTGTAGAAGAAATTCGCGGCGACATTTAGAAAGTTATGAGTCGTTCAATTTTGGATTTTAGATTTTAGATTTTAAATTTTTCCTTTAATCCCTTCTCCTGTCGGAGACGCTGCGCGAACGGGTGACGCTCGTTCCTCGCTAACGCTGCGCTAACAGCAGTCACTCATGGGGGAAACCCCCTACAGCCCTTCGGGCATCCTACGGCAGGCGCTAGCCTCTCTTTTTGGGAGAAGACCGCACTGCTTCACCAAAATCCAAAATTCAAAATCTAAAATTGGCAGACTTTTAATTACCGACAGATGTGATTTAACTTGAGTTTGGGCTGGCTCCCAGCCCAACATTCCACCTGGGAGCCAGCCCAAACAATTTCCCACACTGGAGGTGAGCTAATAAAAAGCGATCGCCCAAAGGTTGTCATCTCAACTCGATATTTAATACCAACAGAATCATCACCCCGCTTGATTTGCGTAATCGTTACAAAAGCCTGATTTCGTTGCGGATAAGCTACCTCTACCTTTCGCGTTCCTCCCACTGATGCTATGTCGTCAAAAGCATTCAGCGCAAGGGTAGCAGGATCACTACCTTGGAGCGATGAGTTAATATTTTCTAAAGGTATAGTTTTATAATCGGAACGCTCTAAGTATGCCACAACCTCCTGAGACTGATGTATTGCTCCCACCTGCTGGGCAAATCCCTTACTAGTCTCAACAATCGGTGCATATTGCTGGCTCTGGGTAATATATACTCCAGCGCCAGTAGTGGCAAAGATACTTAGTATCACAATCAAAAAGAATTTCAACTTTGCCGGCATAAAAGTAAACAGGAATTTCAAATAGGTTTATTACCAATTTTGAATTCTAGATTGAACTGCATCCCATATCCTCTACCTGTGAGAAGCTCCTGTATCTTAAGCAGTGGTTATGAGGAATATAAATAGCAATCCCATTTAATCTGTGAACAACTCGTGGTGGTTTTTGCTAGTTAACTACTAAAACGAGATCGAGATATTGGCTAACCATTGAGGATAGCTCTGTATTATAGACCTTTAAGTTATATTTAGGTTCCTAGAGTTTGGAGTTTGGAGAGGCTGCGCCAACGACGCCGGCTCCATCGAGCGACTTGTACTGAGTTTAGTCGAAGCAAGCCGAAATGCTCAGTATAAGTGCCCAATGCCCAACCTAAAATATAAAATCTCCAATCCAAAATTCTTTTTGTAACAGTCAAAGTATCGCGCTCACCCGACATCCCGCCCCAATCCGGTTCGCTAAAAATTCCCCCGTTAGCGATTGCTGGATGAACCAAGAATCCCCAGACTTTCCGAACAAATGAGCGCAGCGAGATTTGTTCAGTCCGGGGAGTGTCAACAAGATACAATTCGATCTGATAAAAGCTGTTAAAGTCCATAAACCATTGATTCCCAAACCACCCTATGAGCATTCACGAAGTATTTATGCCGGCGCTGAGTTCTACCATGACCGAAGGCAAAATCGTCTCCTGGGTGAAATCGCCAGGTGACAAAGTGGAAAAAGGCGAAACAGTGGTGGTTGTAGAGTCAGATAAGGCAGATATGGATGTAGAAACCTTTTATGAGGGATTTCTTGCTCATATCATAGTTGAAGCTGGTGAAACTGCCCCGGTAGGATCTGCGATCGCCTTTATTGCAGAAACGGAAGCTGAAATTGAACAGGCGAAATCTCTTGCCAATTCAGGCGGCGTGGCTGCTAATGCTACGTCATCTCCCGAACCAATCCCCGCCACAGCCTCAGCTGCAACACCTGCCTTAGTCTCTCAAAACGGGTCTAACCACAAAGAAGGAAGGCTTGTAGCTTCACCCCGTGCCCGCAAATTAGCCAAAGAACTCAAAGTTGATTTGACTACTCTCCAAGGCAGTGGTCCCCACGGCCGCATTGTCGCCGAAGATATAGAAGCATTGTCCAATCAGGGCAAGCAACCTGCTACTACCCCAGTTGCCCCACCAGTACCTATACCAAGCAGCACCCCAGTTGCACCCCCAGCACCTCGGACACCAGCACCAATACCAGCAGTAGCGGCTGTTCCTGGTCAAATCGTGCCTCTAACTACCTTCCAAAATGCCGTAGTGCGGAACATGGTAGCCACCATATCCGTGCCTGTCTTCCGCGTCGGTTATACAATTACCACCGATGGTTTAGACAAGCTTTATAAACAAATTAAATCCAAAGGCGTGACAATGACAGCGCTGCTGGCGAAAGCTGCCGCAGTGACTTTACAAAAACACCCATTGTTAAATGCTAGCTACTCAGACCAGGGCATTGTCTATCATTCTGATATCAACATTTCCGTAGCAGTAGCGATGGATGATGGCGGATTGATTACGCCTGTGCTGCAAAATGCCGACGCAGTGGATATATATTCTCTATCACGTACTTGGAAGTCTTTGGTAGAAAGAGCTAGGGCAAAACAACTACAGCCCCAAGAATACAACAGTGGTACTTTTACCCTGTCAAATTTAGGGATGTTTGGCGTAGACAAATTTGATGCGATTTTACCGCCTGGACAAGGGTCAATTTTAGCGATCGGGGCATCCCGTCCGCAAGTGGTAGCAACAGCAGACGGTTTGTTTGGTGTGCGACAACAAATGCAAGTCAATATTACTTCCGACCATCGGATTATTTACGGTGCCCATGCTGCGGCGTTCTTGCAAGATTTAGCGAAATTGATTGAGACGAATCCTCAATCTTTGACAATGTAATTTTGAAAAGACACCAAATTTAAATGTTAGCGCTATCAGCGAGCAGCAGTTTGTCGTAGAGTAGCGCTAACAACAAACAATACTTACACTTAAATTTTTTATGCACATAAATTAATATCACAATGGACAGCATCTGTCCATTAAACCAATTCGCAATGACGCTCAAGGCTTCGCTAAAGCAATTACGTTTTGTGTCGGGATTTAAACCCCGACACAAACCATGCAGTTTACTAGTTGCGGGGGACTTAAACCCTCAATTGAGGAAATCATCAGATCACGTCCCAGTGCTTGAGGGTTAATATTTATTTAAAACGAGCGCGGCAGGGTTCGAACCTGCGACCGATTGCTTAGAAGGCAATTGCTCTATCCACTGAGCTACGCGCCCAAAACAAAACTATGGCTCCCAAAGGAGTCACCTGCGTTATTATATCGTTCTTACCTACCAAGAAGCAATCGAAAATTGCAAATTCACCATTAGCAAGGCTAAGATGCTAGTCGCTAGCTAGTCAATTTACATTAAAAACGAAACAGATGGGGTATTGGTTTAGATATATTGTGTTGCCAAGGGGTTATTTGCCTGTTAGCGCTAATGCCCCTGGTTAGCTACCTTCGAGAAGTATCTAGCGATCGCTACGTTCATTTCCACAGCACGTTAGGTAATTTCAGCCTTGGCGATGCTGCCAAATGCCATTATATATTCCATATTAAGAGTGCCCCTGTGAGGAGTTATTTGCTAGTGCCATGTTTATTCTCAAACGGCAGGATGTTGAAATATCAAGCATTCAGCACCCAAAACGGGATCAGCAGGTGCCGATCCTCAATTATCAAGGGCAGACTTTTCGCTTGATTAGTGTTTTCAAAGCTAGTCAAGAAGAAGAAGCTAGAGCCTTATGGAGAGAATTAACGGATAATCGGGGTAAAGCCTGTGTTTTGCTGGAGGAACCGGAACGCTTTAGCGTCTGGGGTAAAATCCGTTTAGAGCATCTGGGTAATGACACAGCTGGTCATAGTAAAACGGGGATTTTAATCCAAGCCAGTATTTTGCTGTTGCAAGGTGTTTCTATCGACATTGAAGAGTTTTTAGGTGCTAGGCAAGCTGCATTATTTGAGAAAGATATTGCGGAGGTATTACAGCAGAAACAATTTCCCCAAGCATCTTCCCTAGAAGCAGTTAAATATTTGATATCTACGAATCCTTTGCCGAGTGCCAAAATACCTGATTGGCAAGAAAATCATGTAGTTATCCTGTTGGAAGAACTGCATCGACTAGGAAAGGCATATTTTGGCAACGCTAATTTTACCAAACAAGTGATTTATAAGCTAGAAGATATGCCAGAAGGCGAGCGATCGCTGTTTATCAGTTGGCTAAATCAATCGCCACTGGGTAAACTATGGCAGTAGCATGGAAATTTTTTAACAAAGTTCCTGCCACTGGTACTTGCTTTTGGTGTCTGATTGTGTATTGTTTAGCAGACACAGTACTAGATATACAGTTTTTTAACTCAAAATCCTGCCAGAGTGCATCTACATAGTCAAGTCTTATGAATAACTCTTACGAAAATTCGTTCCTTTCTAAATCCATTTTCACCACTCAGAACATTGTCTTAGCTAATATTGGCTGGGCTGTACTGGCACTGCTATACTATTTGTTGTTTAGTGCCAAAGTTCCCGGAGCAGATGGCATAGAAAGCCGGGCCGAGTGGTATGTGATTGGTACAAATATTTTTGAAGGTTTAGCTTATTTGAGTGCCGGTATCTTATGCTTGAGGAACTGGCTGAGTCCACAAATCGTCAGTGGCCGGAATGTTTGGCTCTTAATTGGCTTAGGTATGCTTTCCTATTTAGTTGGGGGGATAATTTTCGGCTATACCGAAATAGTTTTAAAAAATGAACCGGATGTGTCTTTAGGCGATATATTTTTTGTACTCACTTATCTATTACTTGGCGCAGGGATGATTTTCGCTGTGGCTTCCAGGCGAATCAATCTGGAAAAATGGCAGTGGCTAATTGTATTAGCAATCGCAGTGTTCGGTAGTTTGTTAGCATGGTGGATTTCTATGCAACAGGAGACACCCTCAGAACTGCTAGTTGCTATTTTGAATTGGTTTTACGTAGTTAGTGATGTGCTTCTATTAATTATTGCTACCATTCTGCTTTTAGCCTTTTGGGGGGGAAGAGTTTCCCAGTCTTGGCGAATGATTGCAGCGGCGGCCTTTTCGCTTTACATTGCAGATATGTGGTTTAAATACGCCCAAGGCCCCAATTATCAAAGTGGGGAGATATTAGAAGTGTTTTGGGTGTTTAGTGGAGTGTTATTTGGCATGGGCGCTGTCTTAGAATATGACGCATCACTAAGACGAACGCGGCGTACCAGCGGACGAAAACGAGCTTAGTAAAGATTTTTGGTATCTACCGTGAGAAAATTAACAGACTCTGACAAGCAAGAAATTCTTAAGTTATATCGAGAGACTGCCGAAACAACCTCAACTTTGGCAGACCGCTATGGTGTGAGTAACTCGACAATTAGTCGCCTGCTCAAAAGCACTTTGCCAGAAGATGAGTATGAATACTTGGTCTCCTTAAAGCGGGCTGCTAGAACTCCTGAGGGTAGGGCGCAGGTAAGCTACGAGCAGTTACCCCTGCTGATTCAACCAGAGCCTGAGATAGAAGTTCCACCCACTGAAAATGAAAGTCAACCCTTGGAGGTGCCAAAAGTAGAGCCACAGCCACGTCGGGTAATTCATCTAGAGCAGGAACTTTACTCAGGGGAAACGGCGGAGTCAATCGCCGCTAGTAGACGGGTGCGGCGACGCCCCTCGGCGTCGGAAAAACCGAAGCTCCGAGTTACAGAGAAATTAGAAACTCCAGAGCAAAAGCCGCCGGAAATAGTTAGCATCCCCATCCCACCGCTAAAGAATGAACATCCAGGAGCGGCCGTCATCGCGCAGATGCTGGGCGAAGACTTGCTAGACGAATCGGAGGATTTGGACGATTTAGAAGATGATGATTTAGAAGATGATGACTTTGAGGAAGAAGACTTTGATGACGATGACCTGGATGAGCAAAGACCTTTAGTCACAAAACGAAGACCAGGTGAAGCATCAGTTCAAGTTTTACCTCTGTCGGTAGCCAATTTGCCTAAAACTTGCTATCTAGTGATTGACCGTTCCTCAGAATTAATTACCCGACCTCTCAAGGACTTTGGTGACTTGGGGCAAATTCCCAGCCTCGAAACTCAGCAAAGAACTTTGCCGGTGTTTGATAACCATCGTGTCGCCAAGCGCTTTTCTACTAAGCGCGATCGCGTGATTAAAGTTCCTGATAGTAAAATGCTTCATAAGGCTCGGACTCATCTTCAAGCCAAGGGCATTACACGACTGTTGATTGATGGTCAGGTTTATTCGTTGTCTACGACGGTTTAGAGGTTATGGAGATACCTAGTGGCTATGGTGTGGTATTGGTGACAGCCGGCAACATGCAGGAGGCAGAAGCAATTGCAAATGTCCTTGTGGAAGCTAAACTCGCTGCTTGTGTGAGTCTGTTACCAATCCACTCAATTTACATCTGGCAAGGGGAACTGCATAAAGAGCAAGAATGGCAATTACTGATTAAAACTGATTTGGCGCAATTTCCTGCAATGGAGGCCAAAATTAAGGAACTGCACTCCTATGAAGTTTCAGAAATTATTGCTTTACCAATTGTTGCCAGTTCTCAAGCCTACTTGCAGTGGATTTCTCAGCAAGTTAAAAGTGAAGAGTGAGGAGTGAGGATTTTCATAACTCCTCACTCCTCACTCTCAACTACTAACTTTAAGCGTAAACAGCTGCTTCAAAACGAGTTGCCAAGTTAATAATGTCCTGCTTACCAGCAATTGGTATAATTTCTAATTCCAAACTAGCTGTAAATAGCCTTTGCAAAACGCTCTGCCAAGTAAATAATGTCTTGTCTACGAGCAATTTGATTCATCCATTTTTGAGGAATATTTTCGACTCCGTAATAAATTCCCGCTAATCCACCTGTCACAGCAGCGGTAGTATCAGTATCCCCGCCTAAGTTAACAGCTTTCAGTACCGCTTCAGAATAAGAGGAGCTATTTAATAAACACCATAGGGATGACTCTAAGGTATCAATCACATAGCCACTAGAACTAATCTCTTCCACTGGTAACTTGGCAATCTCACCATTCAAAACTCTGCCAAAATGGGGCTTCTCTAACAAAAATTCTCGGGCAGAATAAATTGTTTGGATATCTTGTAATGCTTGTAAATAAGCTGTTTGCAGGTCAGCCCCTTCCAAGAGCGCCACTGCAATACTAATATAAATGCCACAAGCGATTTGCGATCGCGCATGAGCATGAGTAATCGCCGAAACATCATGCACCCGCGCCAGCAATTCGCCTAAAGTTAAATTTCTGTGACAATAAGCCATTGGCAAGATTCTCATCAACGAACCATTGCCATTATTATTTTCAACCTTGCCACCCGCCTGATGGGGAACAACTCCCTGTTTCAGGCGCATAATTGCTGTGTGGGTAGTTTGACCAATATCAAAGACATCGCCACGAGGAGTCCAGTAAGCCTCCTTGTACCAGCGCCAGAAGGAATTAGCTATAGCATCCAACGAATACCCTCTACAAAGGCATTCTGCCAAGCAAAAGCTTAACGAACTGTCATCTGACCAAGTTCCTGGTGGTTGATTCCATGTGCCATAACCCAGCATTGTTGTCACTGGAGATTTCACTCGTTCAGCACGGCTAGTAAACTCCACTGGCACACCCAACGCATCACCGACACATAAACCCATCAAACCAGACAACGTTTTTGCAGCGGTTAGCATTATTCAATCTCCACAATAATTGCTCAAAATTAACTTTATAGATTCCCTCTATAGCTTGTTGCAACAGATGCTACAGCCTACTTTTTCATCCTATGTGAAAAGCTCGGTAAAAAGTTGTTAATCGGGTATTTTTTTTACCATATTCTGACTTATACCAATTCGCTATGAAAATGCAATTAATTTTTATTTAACGAACCGCCAAGTACGCCATTGCGCAGCGTCTCGGAGAGAAGTACGCCAAGGAAGAAGGAATAATCATTTAGTGCAAGTTTACTGATAATTGGTATCAGTTTAAGTTCCAAATATTATGCTAGTTTAAAAAGCGTCTGTCTTGAGATAAAGAACTAGGATGAGAAGATATTGAAATGTAATTATAATAGCTTATTTATTATTTTCAGGGATAGTTACCCTGTAAGCGTTATGAATCAATAACAGTCATTTAATAAAATTTATGAATTATTTGGAACATTTTTACATAATTTTGACTTGGAATATATAAGTAAAAAATACAAAATTTGGTAAAAATTATGAAACGCTCACTCAATTGTTTAATGACAATTTCTGCATTGTCTTCCTTAATAGTTGCTCCTCTTGTTCTATCAGTTGGTCAAGCTTCTGCTGAAACCAAAAAAGGTACTGATGCTAGTTATGTTGGTGCTGGTGTTGCAGCTGGCGTTACCAGCGGTAGACAAGGCATCAACGATGATGCCACATTTGGTCGTAATCTCACAGGTCGCGTGAAATTAGGAAATACGCCGTTTTCTGCACGCGTTAATGTCCTCTGGAGTAATAAGACGAGTGCCATCATCCCAGAACTTTCTGTGGATGTACCTATCGCTAATAGAACTAATGCTTATTTAACTGGTGGTTATTCTTTTGTAGAGAAAGATGGCTCATCAATTCCCATAGGTAACGGAGATTCAGTAGCGATAGGTGCTGGTGTTGAATCGGAAGTTGCTAACAATTTCCTCGTCTATACTAATGCCAACGTAGGGCTTGGTGCTTACCAAAATAGCGATGCTTCTGCTGTTGGTATCAATCGTAGTATTGGCTATAGCTTCAAATAAAAGATTATTGAGTCCTCACTCACTCTATACTTTACTTAGTACTCAGGACTTAGCACTTCTTCACTCACTGCGCCAAAAAGCTAATTTTGTTAAGTGTTACATCACTGAGAAAGCCGGCTTTTGCCGTGGTAAAATTAAATTATTCCTCATTATTCCGGCCGGATTACCGGGGATCAAGTAGCCGAAGGGTGCTGATTCGGCGTCTACGTAATGCTTTATTGAGAATACTATACAAGTCTAATGGTTAAATCTGCTCCTTCCCCCATCACTAACCGTAAGCCTTCCAAACTAGAAGGAATCAAGGAAAATAGTAATTTTTTGCGTGAACCTGTAGCAACTGAGATCCTTGAAGATACTACCCATTTTACCGAAAATGCGGTGCAGCTTTTGAAGTATCACGGTTCTTACCAGCAGGATAACCGTGACAACCGCACTAAGGGACAGGAAAAAGATTACCAGTTTATGCTGCGGACAAAAAATCCAGGTGGTTTAGTACCACAGCAGCTGTATCTGGCTTTAGATAAACTAGCTGATGAGTATGGCAACCACACCTTACGAGTAACTACCCGTCAAGGTTTCCAAATGCACGGAATTTTAAAGAAGAATCTTAAGACAGCGATCGCCACAATTGTCAAGAACCTGGGTACGACTTTGGGAGCTTGCGGCGACATCAACCGCAACGTGATGGCACCACCAGCCCCCTTTAAGAATCGCCCAGAATATCAGTATGCTTGGGAGTATGCCCAGAATATTGCTGACTTGCTCTCAGCGCAAACAGGTGCTTATTACGAAATTTGGTTGGATGGGGAAAAAGCAATTAGTGCTGAAGAAAGCCCAGAGGTGAAGGCGGCCCGACAGCGCAATGGTAATGGCACAATTATTCATGACAACGAAGAACCAATTTATGGCACTCACTATATGCCCCGCAAGTTCAAAATTTGCGTGACAGTGCCAGGGGATAATTCGGTTGATTTGTATTCCCAAGACCTGACCTTGGTAGTAATTACCAATAAGAAGGGACAATTAGAAGGATTTAATATTTTTGCTGGTGGTGGCTTAGGGAGAACACACGGTAAAGAAGAAACTTTCGCTAGGTTAGCAGATCCGATTGGCTATGTGGCTAAGGATGACGTTTACGATATAGTGAAAGCGATTGTTGCTACCCAGAGAGATTATGGCGATCGCACTGATCGTCGTCATGCCAGATTAAAATATCTAATCAACGATTGGGGTGTAGATAAATTCCGTACCCAAGTTGAAGAATATTTCGGTAAACCTGTTGAAGCCTTCAAACCACTGCCAGAGTTTAAATATCACGACTTCCTCGGCTGGAATGAACAAGGTGATGGCAAGCTATTCTTAGGAATTTCCATTGACAATGGTCGAATCAAGGATGAAGGTTCGTTTCAACTGAAAACCGCCTTGCGGGAAATTGTCGAGCAGTTAAACTTGTCCATCCGCCTGACACCCAACCATAACCTGATTTTTTACGATATCGAACCAGATAGCAAGCAAGCTATTCAAGACATTCTCAGCCGTCACGGTGTCGGAGACGACCCTAGTAAAATCGAACCTTTAGTGCGGTATGCAATGGCTTGTCCTGCTTTGCCCACCTGCGGCTTGGCAATCACGGAATCCGAACGGGCAATACCGGGGATTTTGGAGCGGATTCGCGCCCTGTTAGATAAAATAGGTTTACAAAATGAGCATTTTGTGGTGAGGATGACCGGATGCCCTAACGGCTGCGCTCGTCCCTACTTAGCAGAATTGGGCTTTGTCGGTAGCGCCCCAGAATCTTACCAATTATGGTTAGGGGGTTCGCCAAATCAGACTCGACTGGCGCAACCTTACACAGAGAAGCTGCACCATAATGACTTGGAAAGCTTCCTAGAGCCGATTTTTGTTTACTTTAAGAAATTTCGGAAATCGAAGGAAAGCTTTGGTGATTTTTGCGATCGCGTTGGTTTTGATGCTATCCGGGAATTTACCGCCACTTACGATCCCCAAACAGCCAATGGTGCAAACAAATCACGCCACCGGGTGAATTTGAAAGCAGAGGTTTATAGCAAGTTGAAGGAAGTAGCCCAAAGCCAAAGTAAGCCGATGACTCAGTTGGTGAGTGAAGCGCTAGAGGTTTACTTCCAGAATCTTTCCTAAGCCGAAAAATTGAAGATAATAAAACTACAGATAGACACAGATGGATTTATCTGTGTCTATCTTGTGTAAATCCTAATGCCGTTAGGTAACACATCCACAGGAAAACTGAACTATGGTAACAACAGCAAAATTTGCAGAAACTAGGGATGTGCTGCAAAACATTAGCTGGCACACATTCAAAGCCATGCTGGCAGATATGGGATGTGAGCGAAACAAAAGGCTAGCTTATGACAACGGAATAGTAGAAATCATGACTCCGCTGATGCCACACCAGAACTCAAACCGTCTAATTGAAGGTTTTGTTCTTGTGCTGTGTGAAGAATTTAGTTTAGAAGTTAAAAGCGCTGGCTCGTTGACTATGACGCGAGATGATTTGGAACAAGGAGCCGAGCCGGACAGTAGCTACTACATCCAAAATGAATTGTTAGTCCGCAATAAAGAAAATATTGATCTGAGTACAGACCCACCACCAGACTTAGTACTGGAAGTAGAATACTCCAGATCCAAGATAGACAAGTTGGCTCTTTATGCTTCAATGGGAGTTCCAGAATTCTGGCGGTATAACGGAAATGTGTTGCGCGTTTACACCCTCAATGGTGGGCAATACTCACAGAGCGATCGCAGTCCAACTTTTGCGCCTGTGCTGGTGACGGAGATTTCCCGATTTATCCAAGAAAGCAAGAAAGTTGGACAAATAGCAGCAACCCGTGCTTTCCGCACCTGGGTTAGACAGCAGATGTCTACAACAGGGCAGTAATTTATTAAGAAAAATGTCTCAACTGCAAAGAATTGCGATCGGACCCTCCCAATTTCAACAAGGGCAAATTTTGCTCACCAAAGAACAACAGCATTATTTAGGGCGTGTGTTGCGCTTGCGTGAGGGCGATCGCTTTATTGCAATGGATGGTAGGGGAAAATGGTGGTTAGCGCAGCTAGCAGATGAACAAGCACAGGTTTTAGAACCCGTTTCAGTAGAAACTGAATTACCTGTATTGATTACGCTGATGGTGGCGTTGCCTAAAGGCAATGGATTTGATGAAGTTGTACGATCTTGTACAGAGTTAGGAGTAGCTTGTATTGCACCAGTATTGAGCGATCGCACTTTGCTTGATCCTAGTCCTCAAAAACTCGAACGCTGGCGGCGCATCGCAACAGAAGCCGCCGAGCAATCAGAGCGCTCATTCGTGCCGAAAATTTTAGAACCTGTTACTTTTAATACTGCTGTCACCGCTAATCAGACAAGTCACCGTTACATTTGTGAGGCTCGTGGAGAGTATCCCCATTTAAACAAAGTGCTGAGTAGCATCTCTGAGGAGATTGTCATTGCTACTGGGCCAGAGGGAGGATGGACAACACAAGAAATTGAAAATGCGAAGTCATCTGGATTTCAACCTGTTTCCCTTGGTCGGCGCATCCTGAGAGCAGTTACAGCTCCGATAGTAGCATTATCCTTGATTACCGCAATTTGTGAAGTATAAATGATTTATAGCTCACGCAAATTTCCTTTTGCGCGAGACATCACTCCAGCGTGTATTTAAAGTGATGATTGAGCAAGTTGCGATCGCCTTTGAGCATAAAGATTATCAAACAGCTGCTAAATTACTCAAACAGCTGCGAAAAGAATCGCCAGACAATCCTTGGGTGCAATTTTATCTTGGTCGGTTGCATGAAGTATCTGGAAAGCATCAGGATGCGGAAAAAATTTATCGGCAACTGCTGCAAGATACGACAAATACCAAAATAGTGACGCTAGCACGTCAAGGTTTGCAAAGACTACAAGAAATGGAGCTAGAAGAAAGACAAAGAGCCATTTCTCAAGCAACATCTCAACCTAATAACACCGAACTTGGCGTATTAGTCTTAGAGCCTCTCAGTAACGAGATGAAAACAGAAGCATCTCGAAAATTCGCCCAGATTATGCAGCTAGACCCCTATACTGCACGACTAATACTGCCAAGTCGTGGCTGGAGATTGTACCGCACTGGCCAAGTAGGAGAACTAAAATTTTACGGAAAACAGTTACAGCAGGCTGGCATTCCTTGCTTTTGGGCAACAATAGCTCAAATTCAGCAAATTCAAGTTTATCAAGTCAAATATTTCCAGGAATTTACCCCACAAGTTACTGTTGTTTGCCGCAACCAGGCAAATCAACTCGGTTCTCTCACCTTTGACTGGTCAGAAGTCACAGCAAGAGTAGTGGGACTTTTGCCCATTTTTGAACAAGTTGTAGATGTTGATGCCTACCGGAAACTGGAACGGAAAACTCAAACACAAGATTATAGTCAGTTTTGTGATTTACATCTACCTGGTAGATGTTGCATTCTCCGATTTAATGACAACGGCTATGAATTTCAGCAAGGTTTAAAAATCATTTCCCAAGCTAGCCAAAATACAATCAGAATTAATTGGAATAGTTTATCAAGTTGGATTGACCAGCAACTACCTCAAGTCAAAATTTGGTCAGATTTCACATCCTTTGCAAATACAACATTAGATCAAACAGAAATGCTGGGCCATATCAAGTCTCACATTCATCTATTTCGCAGGGAAGAGACTAATTGGGACTCAGCTTTTCATTTATATAGTGGACTGGTGTTTGTTAAATAATTCGTAATTCGTAATTAAGTTTATTATTACCTACTGCCTACCTTAAGTAGTAAGTTTACAAATCAAATAAAAGTACTCTATCTAACCTATGAATTCAGCAGTCAACCAAAATCAACAGTTAGGCGGTTTGTACGTTCAATCCCTTCAAGGAGAGCAACTAGTTTTTCCGCTCAAGCATACGGAAGTTCTAGCAAAAATTGCAGGTAACTTATCACGAGTTGAGGTGATTCAAAGCTTTAAAAATCCCTTCACACAGCCTTTAGAAGCAGTGTATATCTTTCCGTTACCCGATGAGGCGGCGGTGGATGACATGGAAATCAAAATAGGTAGCCGCATTATCAAAGGTAATATTAAAAAACGTGAAGAAGCGCAACAAATTTACGAAAAGGCCAAACAAGAAGGACGCACCGCCGGACTTCTAGAACAGCAACGAGACAACATCTTTACCCAATCTCTGGCTAACATCAAACCTGGTGAACAAATTGATGTCACAATTCGTTACACCGAAAGTTTAAAATTTGAGTCGGGAAATTACGAATTTGTTTTCCCGACGGTGGTGGGGCCAAGATATATTCCAGGAACGCCGATAGATGGTAGCGGTGATACAGACCAAGTTCCTGATGCTTCTCGGATTACACCGCCTGTAGTCCCAGAAGGAATGCGCTCGCGTCACGATATTAATGTCACAGTAGAAATTGATGCAGGTTTACCAATTTCTCAAGTGCGTTCTCCTTCACATCAATTAAAAATTGAACACTCAGGTCAAATAGTGCGGATTCAATTAGCTGGAGAAGATACAATTCCCAACAAAGATTTAATTCTCCGCTATCAAATTTCTAGTCAAGAAACTCAATCTACGATATTAACCCAAGCCGACGATCGCGGCGGACATTTTGCAATTTATCTGATTCCAGCTTTGGAATATTCTACTGATGAAATTGTCCCCAAAGATGTCGTATTTTTGGTGGATACTTCAGGTTCACAATCGGGCGATCCATTGCAAAAGTGTCAAGAATTAATGCGGCGATTTATTAATGGGTTGAATCCTAATGATACTTTCACAATTATCGATTTTTCCGATAGAGTCAGACAGTTATCACCAACACCTCTACCGAATACATCAGAAAATCGTGCCAAAGCGATCGCTTACATTAACAATTTACAAGCTGATGGCAGCACAGAAATGCTCAGTGGCATTCGTGCAGCCATAAATTTCCCTACACCAGCTGGAAGATTACGGAGTGTTGTACTCCTAAGCGATGGCTACATCGGTAACGAAAATGAAATTTTGGCGGAGGTACAACAACACCTCCAACCAGGAAATCGCCTTTACAGTTTTGGTGCTGGTAGTTCAGTTAACCGTTTTTTACTGAATCGCCTTGCCGAAATTGGCCGGGGAATATCCAGAATTATTCGTCATGATGAACCCACAAAAGAAGTTGCCGAAAAGTTTTACAGGCAAATCAACAACCCCGTACTCACAAATATTCAAATCTCTTGGCAAGGTGACGCAGAATCACCTGTCATTTACCCAGCTACAGCGCCTGATTTATTCAGCGAACAACCATTAGTTTTGTTTGGTCGCAAACAGGATAGAGTCAGCGGTAATCTGCAAATATCCGGCATTGCTGCGGGTGATAAGCACTATGAAAAAATACTTCACCTCAAATTTGAGGAAACAGGAAATCTTGCTGTAGCGCAGTTATGGGGACGTGCTTGCATCAAAGATTTGATGAATCAAATGATCAGCTTTGAAACCAAGGCTGGTGTAGAAGCAGTTACAGAAACTGCCTTAACTTATCAATTGCTTTCTCAATACACTGCTTTTGTAGCTGTCAGTGATGACGTGGGGGTTGAACCAGGAAGCGAATATGTGTCTATGCAAGTGCCAGTAGAAATGCCTGAAGCAGTTAGTTACATTGGTGGTCTTCCGGCTGGTGGTTTTGCGGGTCAAGTCTCAACCTTAAAGGCAGCAGCACCAACCTTTGCAGACGTTCCAGATTTTCTCCGGCAAAAGCGATCGCCAAGATCCCCAATAGCGAAAGAAGTCGATATCTCTTTGAGCTTTGATTTTGAGGAGATGGAACAAGATGAAATATTAGACGCAGCCATCAACCATCAGTTAGAGGTCATCAGCGTCACTGGCTTGGATGAAATAGGAATTGCTAACCTAAGCCAACACCTTCAACAATTAAACTTGCCTTCCGGCTTCAGTGGTGAAATCGTCTTTGAGTTCACTCTCAACAAAGGTCGGGTAGAACGGGTAGTGTTGGATGAAAAAGCCTCTACCCTAAAAAATGCAGTTGTAGTGGAGAAAATTAAGCGATCGCTCCTAGTTTGGATTCTCCCATCTACAACTGGTAAACTTATCTTAATCTTGCGTATTCACACTTAACTCATCAGTCCTAATAGATACACAAAATAGGCACCAAATTCCGCGCCTCTGTGACTTAACCAGGCTTTTTTATCTGACGTGCCATGTCTAAGTAAGCACTCATATTCGCTCCTGGACGCCGCCGGCCATTAGAGCTAGTAGCCGAAGGAGCGAGATATTTAGGCGCAAACGTTGTTTCTTTTGGCTCCTCTTTGAGGACTTTGGCTGCTGCGGCTTTTGCATTTTTGCCAGGTTCAACTTTAAGACCCTCAGCAGTCTGAACTAGTGTAACATCAGGTGGTTTGGCATTTTTAGCTGATTTTGCCTTACCCTTAGCTGTGGCGGTTTTTGTTCCGTTCAATGAATCTGGCTTGGATGGATCTGGTGCTTCTGATCCAATTGTTGCCGTTACTTTCTTAGCATTCGATCCAACTGTCTCTGCTACTTTCTTCATATTCGATGCTACATCTTTAGCAGCATCTTTGACAGCATCTTTGGCTTCGTCCAATTCTAGGAAGTAGCCGTTGCTTTTCTTCTTCCCTGGTAAGAGTCCGGTAATGAAACCTAGAATACCGCTAAGAAAACCCTGAATACTCGAAATTGACTTTTTGATAAAACCCATTACAATTGCTCCTGCCTTTTACCTTTTATATTTGAAACTCAACCGTAATTGTTAAAAATTACGACAAAATGTTACATTTTATGCTTTGCGTCACCCCATTCTGGTGACAACCGTTATGGGTTTGTGCTTAATCAACATTGTAGTAAAACTAGAGGGCAAATGTTTTCTTGCAAGCACTTGCGACCTGTATCACCGAGAACTAATTATTAAATTTTACTGTAACTAAGAGCAAGATCCTGAAAGCAGGCTTCACAATAATTAACATTTCTTTGTTTGAAAATTACTGATTGGAGAAAAGCAAGCAGTTTACTTTCAACCAGTGGGAGGAGTGTCATAGTTTGTTGACAGATAGCAACGCTACTCAGTTACATTTTCTACAGACTTAATTCAGCCGGATTTTGTAGATGAACACTGAAAATCAGCAGCGCAATCCCGTGTTACTAGTACACGGGATTGACGACACAGAGGCAGTTTTCCATAAAATGAGGGCATACCTAATACAACGGGGTTGGTCTGTATATAGCTTGAATCTGGTTCCTAATAATGGTGATGTGGCTCTTGATGAGTTGGCAAAGCAAGTAGCTGGTTATGTCACGACCAGCTTTGCGTCAGAACAACGCCTAGATTTAGTCGGCTTTAGCATGGGAGGAATTGTCAGCCGTTACTATGTCCAGCGATTGGGAGGAATTAACCGCGTACAGAGGTTTATCACCATCTCTTCGCCCCATCATGGAACTGTGGTTGCTTATGCTTCCCAGCGTCCTGGTTGTATACAAATGCGCCCCAACAGCCTTTTTCTCAAGGATTTGAATTCTGATGCTGATATGTTAAGACAGCTTAACTTTACATCTATCTGGACACCTTATGATTTGATGATTGTCCCAGCGAATAGTTCACAAATGCCCGTAGGAGAAGAGGTAGTTGTGCCAGTTTCTTTCCACCCTTGGATGCTGATAGACTCCAAGAGTTTAGCAGTAGTCACAGCAGCTTTAGCAGAGCGGATTCAATCCGGTTCGGATAAGGCTCGATGCCCTCAACCCCCGTTAAAAAAGCTTGCTCAGAATGTCTCTATTTCCCCGTTTTTAAGGAGGATTAAGGGGGATCTTTAAAGATTGTGCAGCTTAACCCAAGCGGATTGAAAGCGGATTAAACTGCTCTTCCTTAAGAAAGCATCCAGTTAGTAGCCAGGATACTTGTTACACTTGCATTCTTTTATTTTTAATTTTGAATTGCTTAAGTCCTATCGCCAATTTGTGTATGTTCATAACTCCCAAAAATTGCCTCTGGGTAACGATAATATTTGAACTCCATTAGGTTATAAAAAGGATCTTCTAAAAAGAAAGTACGATGCTCAAGAGGAGAACCAATAAAGCGGTTTTTGGTTGATTCGCGAAAAAGTAGCTGTTGCTGTTGTGCCCTTTCTAGTAAATCCTGCCAGTCACATTCTTGAGTAAAAATTAGCCCAAAGTGTCTGGGATAGATAGTGCGTTGCGGTACCAAGGGTTCTTTGGTGACGTGAGCCACTAGTTGATGACTGTAGAGATTGAGAATCAGGGCGTGCTGGTTTTCACGACCAGGAATACAGCCCAAGCCATCCACGTAATATGCTTTTGTTTGGGCAACGTCAGTCACAGGGAAAGCAAGATGGAATAAAGTTTGGCTCATAGCTTGTGTGGAAAAGACTAGTAGTTGATGCTATCTACAATTTCTGCTGTTAAGTCTTGATTGTGGTCAACTTGAACACAGTTTTAATTGACATTAACTTATATTCTTTATCGTGATGACTAAGATTGGGGATTGAGTACCACTTCAGCCGCTGCACCAGGCAGCTATACTAATTTAGGTTTGCATGAGCACACACTTAGGAACGTAGATTTAATAAATTAAAGCTTTTTTAGGATGTGTTGGGTGCGTTACGCACTCAAAGTGTTCACTTAACTAAACAGAAGTTTTGCATTTTGTTTAATCCAGGTTCTTTAGTCAATATTGCAGTGTATATCTAAGACATTGTTTGTAGTTTTATACTCAGTTTTCAGAGTGATGCCTATGCTATTTAGTTAATAATACAAACATATTACCTGATCTGGGGAGGTGTCAGAAATTAAGCATTAAGGGTGATAAATTCGTTATTCTGTTGATATTCAGACAAAATTACTCGTGATTAATTGCTGATGTCATCCTTAATTGATTCTGTTAATCCCTGGTTGGTGGCGGTAGGATTAAACACAATTTTAGTGGGTTTAGCTTGGATTGTGCCGAAAAAGCTGCTTACTCCAGCAGGGTTATTGCACGCTTGGTTTCTAGCCATCTTAATTTGGGTAACTCTAGGCTGGCAAGGATATGCAGTAGTAATGTTCTATTTTCTGGTTGGTTCTGGGGTCACCCGCATCGGTATGGCGCAGAAGGAGGCTGAAGGAATTGCTGAAAAGCGTTCTGGGGCAAGAGGCCCAGAAAATGTTTGGGGTTCGGCTTTGACTGGGGCGCTGTGTGCTTTGGGAGTAGGGATAATAAATTCGGGATTTATTGTACCTAGTCCCCAATTTCTAGTCCCCAATACTTCGGCTGCGGCTCCATCGAGCGAAGCCGAGATGCTCAGTACAAGTCTCCAGTCCCTACTTTTGTTAGGCTATGTAGCGAGTTTCAGTACCAAGCTGGCTGACACCACTGCTAGCGAAGTCGGTAAAGCGTATGGTAAAAGCACCTTTCTAATTACCACACTTCAACCAGTACCTCGCGGTACCGAAGGGGCGGTAAGCTTAGAAGGAACTTTAGCTGGTATTGTGGCTTCTGTAGCGATCGCATTTGTTGGTTGGGGAGTTGGTTTAATTGATCTATTAGGAGTAGCTTTGTGTGTCCTAGCAGCATTTATTGCCAACAACTTAGAAAGTGTGATTGGGGCAACACTCCAATCTAAGTATACTTGGCTGACCAATGAAGTAGTTAATATTTTTAATACTTTAATCGGTGCGATCGCGGCTGTGCTACTTGCCTGGACATGGATAAGCATCATTAAGTAGCTCGGTGAGAATAAACAATTACTCGTTAATATCGGGTATGGTATGGGTTTTTTGCGCCACTTGCGACAACTTTGGTCACCTGAGCAACGCAGTGGCTCGACTTTTAGCAACTAGGATAGAAAACTGGCAAGAAACAATTCTTAATATGTTTTGCTTTATTTTCGCCTATCTACCTACCTGATTATTTCTCTGAATCTATAAAGATTTGGTTACACAACTTGCTTTGCTTTACAACTGATATTTTCAATCCTGTTTTGTCCCCACTAGACCGTAAAAGTAATCATGGGAAATTATTTTATTTACTAGGTATATAATTTTTTGACCATTTAGATGTAATTAGTTCATGGAATATTTATCATATTGATCCATCAAGGACAAGATAATTTCTATATGTATGATTTAATTTAAAAGTCCTATAAGTGTTTAACCATATTAACATAATTAATTCATGGAACCTTTATCATTTTTGACAATCAATGACCAAATAATTTCCCTTGAGGAAGCAATAAAGTACCTGCAAGCCTCTGGAAAATTGGGACACTTCATTGGGGATATTCTTCGCCAGTACGTAATTGAGGAAGAAATCCGAAACCGAGATGATGTTGAGATTGGTACAGCAATAACTGAACAGGCAATTATTGACTTTAGGCTGAAAAATCAACTGACTGACCCCCAAAGTTTTCAAGAATGGTTAAAAACTAATAACACAGATTACACTACCTTTCACACATCGGTTGCTTTTGGTTACAAGTTAGAAAAGCTAAAAGCTGTAGTTACCCAAGCAAAACTCCAAGAATATTTTATTGAACGCAAAATTTTTTTGGATCGGGTAGTACTTTCCCGGATCGTTGTTGATAATCAAGAACTGGCAGACGAACTACAAACCCAAATTGAAGAAGGAGGTAGCTTTGAGCAACTAGCCAAAGAGTATTCACTTTCAGATGACCGAATTGTGAACGGCATGATGGGAATAGTCAGCCGAGGAAGTATGCCGGATATATTACGGGCAGCTATTGATGTGGCGAGTCCTGGACAATTAGTAGGACCAATAGAAATCGTTGGCAAAGACTCTCCCCCAGGAGAAGGACCTTATGGTTTGTTTCGAGTAGAACAATTTCTGCCAGCGTCTTTAGAAGATACTCAACTAAAGCAAGCACTACAAAATGAGTTATTTGAAAAATGGCTAGCAGAGAAAATTCAAAAACTGACAGTCAAATTACAAGTGAGTTAAATATTCTGGATAATGAATCTTTACGATTAAAAGTGCTAGCTTCTTTGCCTTGGAATCAGCCACCGCTATGCTGGCTGACTCCCGAACAACAATCCCGATTGGAAAATGAGTCCCAAACCCGTCAGTATCGTCTTGGAGAAAAAATTTGGTCAAACGATGTCGGCGGTTACCAATTCTTAATTGTGGCTGGAAAAGTTCGCTTGCGAGACGACAGTCGCGACAAGTCGGCAAAGCTGCCCAACGCGCTATCTCAAGAGGGCATTGGCAAACCTTTAGCAGCCCTAGATGTAGGGGATTGGTTTGGTGACTTACAAAAGCTGTCTGCGGATTTTAAAGCTGTAGCTGCTAGTAAAGAAGTGGTAGTAGTGTATTGGGATACAGCGTTGTGGGCAGAATTTTCTAACCCACAAATTCAGGAGTTCTGGCAAGTATTACCAGTGGGCATGGAGAGAGAAAGGGAGACATTTTCTTTCTCTTCCACTCGTTCACTAGCGCCAGCCTCAGAGGGAACTTCCAGCCCCCACAGCCTCCAACCCCAAAGAGGACTCCCAGCCGCTAATCTAATCGTCTCAAATTATCCGTTTGTTGCCAGCTGGAACACCGCTGCTGCTTGTTTAACAATGGTGGCGCAACAGTTAGAAAATTCTGTGCAACTGGAATGGGTGCAGCGCCAACTCAGAGGACAACGCCCAAAACAGGTTGTGGAAGCAGCAGAAAAGTTAGGGTTAGTGGTGCGGCGGTTACAAGTAAATTGGGGTGAGTTGCGACAGCTGTCATTTCCAGCCTTACTGCTGTGGAATTCTGACTCACCCCAGAGTCCATCTTGGGTGGTAGCCTATGGAGTTAAGAGCGATCGCCTAATTATCGCTAACCCTCTAAATCCCGATCGGATTTGCGAAAGCTTGCCGCAGTCGATAGTTGAGGCGTCTTGGGATGGACAATTGTGGCAAGTAGAACTAATATCTCAGCAAGAAAAATTTAACCTCAGTTGGTTCACCCCGGCAGTTTGGAAGTATAAGAAATTGCTAACAGAAGTATTGTTAGCATCTTTTACCTTGCAGCTTTTGGGGTTAACAACACCGCTAATTACGCAAGTTGTCATTGATAAAGTGATGGTGCAGGGGAGTTTGCCGACTCTCGATGTGATGGCGATCGCACTTTTGTTCGTAGCCATATTTGAATCGATACTTGGTATTCTGCGCCTATTCATTTTTACTCATACAGCCCGTCGTCTGGATTTGAGTTTATCAGCACAGCTATTTCGCCACCTAATGCGTCTGCCTTTGGCTTATTTTGAGTCGCGGCGCGTTGGAGACACAATAGCACGAGTCCAGGAACTTGAACAAATTCGTCAGTTTCTCACAGGTACAGCATTAACTGTAATTCTAGATAGCATCTTTGCTGTGGTGTACCTGGCGTTGATGTTTTACTATAACGTCCCACTCACCTTTGTCGCCTTAGCAGTACTGCCGCTATTTGCCACATTAACGATAGTTGCAACACCAATTCTGCGTAACTGGCTCAACGAAACTTTTAACCGCAGTGCCGATAGTCAATCGTTTCTAGTAGAGACAATCACAGGAATTCACTCCGTTAAAGCCCATGCAGCAGAACCAGTAGCGCGCGATCGCTGGGAAGGCTTGTTTGCTCGCTTCATTCGCACAGGTTTCAAAGCTTCTACCACCTCCAATATCAGCAGCAACATCGGTGACTTTCTCACCAATTTTTCCACCATGCTGATTCTCTGGTTTGGAGCCAAGTTAGTCATCGAACAAAAGCTCACAATCGGACAGCTAGTTGCCTTTCAAATGCTGTCTGGAAGAGTCACAGGGCCACTTTTGCGCTTAGTACAGTTGTGGCAAAATCTCCAACAAGTGCTACTTTCTGTAGATCGCATTGGTGATATTCTTAACGTCTCTCCAGAAGCTGAACTAGGAACTGGCCTAGTTTTACCACCCCTGAAAGGTCAAGTCACCTTCGAGCAAGTATTTTTCCGCTACCGGCCAAACTTTGAAGCAATTCTGCGGGGAATATCTTTCAATGTCGAACCAGGGCAATTTGTTGGCATTGTCGGACGCAGCGGTTCTGGTAAAAGTACGGTGTCTAAGATATTGCAACGCCTCTATCAAATTGAATCAGGACGCATCCTTATTGATGGTTTTGATATTAAAAGTGCCGATTTAGCCTCACTGCGGCAACAAATTAGTGTAGTTCTTCAAGAAGACTTTTTATTCAACGGTTCCATTTTGGAAAATATCACTCTCGGTAGTCCTGACATTACCGCAGAGCAAGTAGTAGAGGCGGCAAGACTAGCCGTGGCCCACGACTTCATCAGTCAATTACCCTACGGTTACGAAACCAATGTTGGTGAACGCGGTACAGCTTTATCTGGCGGACAGAGACAACGTATTGCCCTAGCAAGGCTATTTCTTTCCCAAGCACCGATTTTAGTTTTAGATGAAGCTACCAGCGCTTTGGATAGTGAAACTGAACAGCAGGTACTGCATAACCTACAAAAAATTTCCGCTAATCGCACCGTGTTTCTGATTGCTCACCGCTTTGCCCCCCTCAAACGTGCTGATTTGATTTTGGTATTAGAGCAAGGCGTGATTGCCGAACGTGGTACTCACTCCCAGTTGTTGCAACAAAAGGGTTTGTACTGGTCACTATATCAACGGCAGCAGGCAAATATCTAGTGATGCCAAGTCTAGATTTAACACCACCTTTCCTAATTCGGCTTCTAAAACGCCTGTTGGATAAGCAGCCAACTTCTATTTCACCTCAATAATTCAACTAAAAACGCTCTCTGGGATTAAGAGCGTTTTGCTGTTTGGTGACGTTCTGGCTTTCTCCCTTTGCCCAAATCTTATATTAATGTGCTGGAAAAATGGTCTTCTGCTTCTGACGAATTAAGGAGCGTTAATGCTCAAATTGAGTATCTGCTGACAAAAGCAGCACGCAAAACAGGGAGATGGAAAGAAGATAAGCGCCAAAAAAATACTAAAAAGCACAAGATGGATACACAGACGCAAGACACATTAGATGATTAATCTTAAATCCAACACTTGTATTACAGGTGTGATCAGAATGGTGTGCTTTTAAATTAGGTATTTGTCGTCTTAGTCTTGCATCACCGGAAAGGGAAATAGGAACAATTCTTTTTAAGGTATAAAAATAGGTGCGTTAACGGACTGTAACGCACCCTACTGGCATGACACAGTTAAGGTAATGCATTAAAAATCTCTGCAAACTCTAATTTGAGAAATATAATGCAATTTTTATATGGCACTAATTTCGATTAGTTAACTATTAATAATTTAAAATTGACTTGATAAATTGACTCTTCACAAAAAGCACTATTTTTAGAATGTTTTTTGGTAGTAAATTTAGCAATTTTTTATGAAAATTCATAGTAATTATTGACAATGGAGTTAATTCACACATTAAAACCTTTGAAAGAAAGGTTTTAACGCTTCAAACTGTCAAAAAAAGATTGCTATCTTTGAGAAAAAATACTTATGAGCATTGATCATGTTAATAACAATGTGTTGTCAAATAAACGGCTCAATGTCACTTCAATCTCCTCATTAGATAGCTTTAATACGAAGGATGACTACAGCCTCAACTCAATCGGACGTAGGAGCTACAACTCAGCCGATGCTGATGTGCAGTTGCAAAATAGGGGTGACTCTAAAAATAGCGGTAACGCTACTGCTACTGCTTTTAATGCTGCGAATTATAACTCCACCAATGGCTATGGCTTGATTAATGCAGCAGCAGCAGTGGCTAAAGCTGCTAATCAGAATACCTTTGCTGATGTTCCTGATCTTGGTGGCAATAATTGGGGAGCAGACCTGGTTAAAGCACCGGAAGCCTGGGCACATGGATACACAGGTAAAGGTGTTGTTGTCGCTGTTGTAGATACTGGAGTTGACTATAATCACGAGGATTTAAAGGATAATATCTGGACGAATCCCAAGGAAATTGCTGGCAATGGTAAAGATGATGATGGCAATGGCTATGCTGATGATATCCACGGCTGGAACTTTGTTGACAATACTAATAATGTCCTAGATGACAACGGTCATGGTACTCATGTTTCCGGCACGATCGCAGGAGAAAATAATAACTACGGTGTTACTGGTATTGCTTATGATGCCAAGATTATGCCCGTCAAAGTTTTAGATGACTCTGGCTCCGGTTCCTTTAATTCCATATCTAAAGGTATTCGCTACGCTGTGGATAATGGAGCTAATGTGATTAACCTCAGTTTAGGAGGGCCATCTTCCAATAGTACTTTAGAGTCAGCCATTGACTATGCCAGCAGCAAAGGAGTGATTGTCGTCATGGCAGCAGGTAATGATGGTGGCTCATCACCAGAGTATCCCGCCAGCTATGCATCCAAGTCGGGAATTGCAGTTGGGGCAGTAGATAGAAATAATAATATGCCCGACTTCTCTGACCGCTCTGGAACGAAGGAAATCGCTTACGTCACAGCCCCAGGAGTCAAAGTCTACTCATCAGTTCCGAATAATCAGTATGCCACTTATAGCGGCACGTCTATGGCTGCTCCCCATGTTGCTGGTGTAGTTGCTCTGATGCTTAGTGCTAACCACAACCTGACTGATGCCCAAGTCCGTCAGATTGTCACAGAAACGGCAGGAAATAGTACACAAACTACAAGCTCTAGTTTTAATCTTTCCAATGTCAGTTCTCTAGCGAATCAAGTGATTGCAAGCACAGCAACAAATAGTACACAAACTACAAGCTCTAGTTTTAATCTTTCCAATGTCAGTTCTCTAGCGAATCAGGTGATTGCAAGCACAGCAACAAATAGTACACAAACTACAAGCTCTAGTTTTAATCTTTCCAATGTCAATTCTCTGGCAAGGCAGGCGATGTCTGACGACAACCTGCTACACATCAACGCACAAACAGCAAATTATACATCACAGACAATTTCTAGTTTTAATAGTTCTCATGTCGGTTCTTTAACAGGTCAGGCAATTACAGAAAGGACAAACTATCAGACACCAGAGACAATTTCTAGTTTTAATAATTCTGATGTCAGTTCTCTAACAGGTCAGGCAATTACAGAAAGGACAAACTATCAGACATCAACCGAAGGTAATAACGGATTAGCCAATCCAGAATTACGGTCGCAATTCCAAAAGTCTGAGAAGATTCTGAGCAGCATCAATGTGGATAGCAATGATGATAATGATGATCAGAATAATCCTGATTTTGGCAAATTACTAGAGGGAATCCAAAAACAAATAGAGCAGTCTAAAAAATACTTGGGTATCGCTTGAAAATTATATAGCGATTTGCAATTGAGTTTAATACTGCTCGCTTCAGAAAATTAACCAAATAAAAAAGTTTGTAGAGATGTGAAATTTTGCGTCTCTACATTTTTATAATTATTGCTAATAATCCTTACCCCATAAGTATACCAAGCGAAAAGAACATATATTTCAGATAGAATATATTTGATAAAAAGCTATCACAGGATAAGAGAAAATAGGCGATCGCTCTTTTTTACAGAAGTTAATTGGCAGCGATCGCCTTTCTCTTGCTTGGAATAATAGAGTGCGATCGCTCTTTTGTAGATTGTCTGAAATGACAGGGAACAATCAGTCAGAACGGATGAGTTACAATTAAATCACTCTAGGCAAATATTAACTATGAAATGGGAAGAAGTTTGTGAACATAAACAGTTACAAAATTTACCATTCAAAATAGAATTAAATAAATGGGGTCAAATTGTAATGAGTCCCGTTAAAATTAAACATTCTTTTTATCAAGGAAGAATTCAACGTTTATTAGAATCTTTCTTGCAGACAGGAGAAGTTATGCCAGAATGTGCTGTTGATACGTCTGATGGGGTTAAAGTTGCTGATGTTGTCTGGTGTTCAGATACAAGATTTGCTCAAATTGAAGATCAGGTATCAGCATCTATTGCACCAGAAATTTGTGTGGAAGTGAAATCCAGTGGTAACACTTTCGATGAAATGGAATTTAAAAAAAGTTTATATTTAGAAGCTAAAGCTATAGAAGTATGGTTATGTAGTGAACAAGGTCAAATAAAATTTTATAATGAACAAGGTGAATTAGAGCAATCTTTGTTAATCCCTGAGTTTCCTAAGCAAATTAAACGGTAAGTAATGAATTATCTTGTGGGATAGCGGTGCAATAGCGTTGTTTAAATTCGATTGCTCTCAGCCCTTTTTAAATTTTTAATTTTGCGAAAAGTTGTAATAATGAGCCAGCGCTGCGGAAGGGTTTTCCTCCGCAGCAAACTTTTCAAGATGAATCTTTTAATTCCATTCTCCAAAATTTAAACATCGTAAATTCGGTGAGGGCGATTTTGTTCAAACAGGAGAAACTACAAACCTACCTAACAGAAAATGCCTCATTGAACCGCCGTGTCACAGGCTCAGTGATGAATGTCAAAATTGACTTTTTACGAGTGACAATTTCACCTGTAGCAGCCATCCCTGGTGTAAATTCTACTTCTTGGCCTCGCACGTTAACTGAGTGTTTATTTACCTTAATTCTGGTGGGGAAAACTAACCCCAATTCTTTATCAACAATTGCATTCGGACTGACTTGTATGACTTCGCCATCCACAGTGCCAAATTCCTGAAAGGGGAAAGTCGCCATTTTGACTTTTGCTTTCATTCCTTGACGAATAAACCCAATATCGCGGTTGAGAACTTTCACCTCTAAGAGCATTTCTTCCCCTTCCGGCAAAATTGACAGCAATTCTTCACCAGATTGCACTGGCCCCTTGGTGGCTTTAACTCTGTAAATCGTACCAGCAACGGGAGCCTCAATCGTTTCTAAAGCTTGCTGTTTCCTCGCCTGCTCTAATTGACCTTGAGCAGTTGTCAGTTCCTCTTTACGCTTGTTGAACTGGGTCAAAATTTCACTTTGGCGTTCTGATGATACACGCTCGGTTTGACTGCGTGCAGCGTTGTAAGCTTGTTCTGCTTGGTGAATTTCTTGGACTTGGGCAGCAATATCTTTTTCTAATGATGTGACTTTATCTTGAGCCTCTGTGATTTTATTCTGGCTATTGGTAACATTATCTTGTGCTCTAGTGATTTCTGTCTTTGCAAGAGTTAATTTTTCTTGGGCATCCAAATAATCCACACGAGGTACGGCGCCAGGAGTAATTAGGGTGTGTAGGCTTTTTTCCCTTTCTTGAGCAAGCGCCAAATTACTTTCAATTTTAATTCTGATACTATCTGCGTTCACAAGGTTGGTTTTGGCATTGCCAACGCTGCTTTTGGCATTAACTAAGTTGTCTTGCAATCTAGTCAAGCGGACTTTGGCTTGATTGATGAGTGCTATTTGGCGATTTGCTTCTGCTTCCGCCGCTGCTTGACGAGCTTGGAAGTCTTGCAGGCGGGAATTTAAAAGTTCATCTTGCACTTTCGTCCCAGTAGTTTTGCCTCCGGTGCGTTCTGCATCCAAACGTTGCAAATCGTCTTGAATCAATCTAGTAGATTTAGCTAGGCGGGAAACATCGGTTATTTGCAAGTCTGGATCTTTTTGAATCAGAACTTCACCTTTGGTAACGTGATCGCCTTCTTGCACTTTGACGGCGACAATTGACCCCCCACCCAAGGATGTCACCGGTCTTACCTGTGTGGAAGCAATTAATTCCCCTTGTGCTGTTGCTACTTCATCTATTTGTGAGAAGTGCGCCCAGGCGATCGCCCCAAATACAATGACGCTCATCGTTCCCGCTAATAATCTAGTGTACAGGGGTGGCAATTCCTGTACTGCCTTCCCTAATTCATAGGTGAGTTGTTCCTCTGGTTGAGCGAATCGCTCTTTTGTCTGACGGGCTTGAGCAGCATTTGCAGCTAGGGAAGATTTCATAGAATTTTAGATTATCGGTAATTAGGCATTGGGCACTTGTACTGAGCGACTTGTGCCGAGCATCTCGACTTCGCTCGATGGAACCGGAGCCGAGGTAAGCCGTTGGCGCAGCCTCTCGTAGAGAAGTATTGGGCATTGGACATTGGGTATTAGAACATTGGGTATTAGTTTTTCTGCTCATGCTCCATGTCCCATGCCCCATGCCCCATTACTTAATTCAAACAGCTAGATAGCGCCGCAAAAAGTTTTCTAATGTCTCCAACTGGAAGTTAAAAATCGCCTCTAAATTGGCAATTTCATCTTTTGTACAGAAAAATTCATTTGCTAGCAATGTACGATAGGTTCCTAAAGCTTTCTGGATTTGGGGATTAAATAAACCCAATCCACCTTGTAACCCATCAATGAGAAATAGTGGTGAGTTAATTATTACTGGCTCTTTGGTGAAGATCCGACCAAAAATTCGGGGAATATCTTCTCGTAATAAAATCTCCGGGCCTCCCACTGGTAAAATCTGGTTGCGAGCACCTTCAACTGTCACAGAATCCACCACTATCCTTGCCAAATCATCGGTACTGACAATTGAGGTACGATTTTTGCGATCGCCAATCAGCAAATACAATCCCGTTTCCCGAAATCGTTCTACCAGTGGCAACAAGTTAGATGCTAATCCAGCTGGGCGTAAAATTGTGTAATTTAAGCCACTAGCTGCCAAATATCGCTCTACTGCTCGTTTGGCTTTGAACACAGGAGCGTCTTCATATCCGCGATCGGCTCCCAATACAGAAATGAAGACAAAATGCTCTACCCCATTGACTTTTGCTTGGTCAATCAGTTCAATATTGGCGCGGTAATCTAAAGATAGAGCATCGCTATCAGAACCGTGGGCGCTGATAATATACTGGATATCCCGACTAGCTTTTTGGATATCTTTTTCCTCTAACAAGTCACCGATGAAAATTTCTGCACCCCGGTGTTCTAACTCGCTGTAGCGTGAGTTAAGGCGGACAAATGCCCGCACAGAGTGCTCTCGTTGCCGTAGGAGTCGCACAACTCTGCGACCAATTCCTCCCGTTGCTCCAGTTACTAGAAACATATAAATACCTAAATTGAATACTTTCAGCGTTTATAATTCTTGAAATCCTTGATATATGCTCAAAATCCGTTGAGCAATACTTAAACAACATGAGCATATCTTTATACTTTGTTACTATGCTCAAGATATCCTCACGCCAACTAAGCCAATAGATCACACCTTATTTATCTTAATACTCTAAAAATGATCCCCCACATCCTTGTAGATGCAGGGGATAGGGTAATGGGATTAGTTTTACTGGCTCAACAAGTTAATAGCTTGTTCAAGCGACATCTTAGCCTTGTGCAAGTTCAGCAGGTTCTCCTGGTCGTATCGGTCAGGATAGCTCATTTTCCTGCCCTCTAAAGTTATCCGAATTAGTGCTGCTTGCTCATCTGTGGGTGAATTCATCTCCTCAATAGCAGAACTGATTACCTGGATAGCGTTAAAGTTAGGGAATTTTAATCGTTTACCTTGCTTCATTTGTTGCAGCGCTAAAAGTGAAAATGCCATCAGAGTTACGATGTACGAGGTTTTGTATCCTGCATTCCCGGTTGGTTTGATGCCGTATCTACCACACAAGTCGCGTAATTCTTTAATAGTCTTGATTTCAAGTTCAGAACGCGTGAACATAAAATAGTAGTGTCCATTTTTGAAATTGGATATTGGTGGTTGTACTTCAGGCAAGTTGTAGCAACCACCAAAAAACAATCTATTGTTTTGGCACCAAGTAAATCAAGTCTTGTTCATATTTCTCAATAATGCCTAATCCTAAAGGGAACCCACAAAATTTACAACCAATTAAATCAAATAGAGAAGAATCATTAACAGAAAGGATTAACCTACGCATTACCAAGACTATGAAGGAAGAACTATCCACCAAGGATGATCCTCCAGAATTTTGCCGTCGTGCAATCCAGGAAGCATTAGATAAGGATAAAGACAAGTAATCTCAAAGGGATAGTTGTCACGAGTGTGTGAATTACTGGAATTAGTCAGCAATCAAGCATATTGAGATAGCACTATGCTTGATTGCTTGCGGAATACACCAAAATCAGAAAGCAAACTGGCGTTTGAGAAAGTAAAAGCTTATTTTGCTTGCGGAATACACCGAAATGAGAAAGCAAACTGGGGTTTGAGAAAGTAAAAGCTCATTTTGCTTGCGGAATACACCGAAATGAGAAAGCAAACACAGCTTTTGAGTAAGTCAAATGTCATTTTGCTTATTAAATTCGATTTTAGGGACTCCCAAATGAAAAAATATTCAGTTTAGCCAAAAGCTGTTGAGAGGATGTTTGAAAAGTCATAATTGGTGTATCAACGTTTTTTTACCCCACCCTAACCCTCCCCTTTACAAGGGGAGGGAACTAGATTTTCCAGTTTCCCCCCTTGGAAAGGGGGGATTAAGGGGGGTAAAAATTCGATTAAAATCACAGCCAACTACTTTTCAAACAACCTCTAAGATGACCACTCTACAAGATTGAATAATTTATTTGTTGGAAACCCCTTATTCATTTTTTCGATGTATTAACTAATACCTTAAGTAAGCAAGCAAGAATAAATCAAACTATATTACGTAATATAAAATTAATTAAAATAGTAAGTATAGGGCGTTGGCAATTATTGCCTATATAGAGAAGTAGATCTTAGGAGACTTTAAGATGAGTAACGAAGATCAGTTTGATGTCTTCCTTTGCCACAATAGCAAAGACAAGCCTGAAGTAGAAGAAATTGCTAATGAATTAACAAGACAAGGAATTAAACCTTGGCTAGATAAGTGGGAACTTCGTCCTGGTTTAGCATGGCAGTTTTTACTAGAACAACAAATAAAAAATATTAAATCAGCAGCAGTTTTTATAGGTAGCAGTGGATTAGTCCCCTGGCAAGATCAAGAGATGAGAGCTTTTTTAAACGAATTTGTAAAGAGAAACTGTCCCGTGATTCCCGTTTTGCTTGGGAATACACCACACCAGCCTCAACTCCCAATTTTTCTTAGACTTATTGGAATGGGGTATTACAGGGAATAGACCAGCGACAGTGGTGAAGGTAACTCCGCCATCGGAAACTCCAAGACAACAAATTGATGACTTCAGTTCTGAAAAAGGTGTAGACTACAGCGAACTCCGCAACGGGAAAAAATTTAAGATGACCAAAACTTCTTCACTCTTACAAGATGATGTTATTACATTAGAATGTAGGGGAAGCTTTTATACTAAATTTAAATGGTTATCTTATAACATAAAAAATGGAAATATAACCTTATATTCTAATATAAATGCTCAAACTAAATGGAAGGTACATATTATTGGTAATGGTATAGTTTCCTTAGAAAATCTGGGTGTAAATAATAGTTTAAAATGGTTGGCTATAACACAAAATTGTGATGTAATTTTAGCTTCTAACACAAGAGATAACCATACATATATATACTGGGAAATCAATATATTAGATGATGGAACAGTAGCCTTAAAAAATCTGCAAGAAATTCGTTATTTAAGTTGGTTAGATCGTATAACAGAAGATCATTCTGTTGGTTTAGCTCCTAATACAGGAGATAGATATACAGGTACACATTGGGAGATTTTTAAACACTAGAACACCGATCAAGTAATCATTGAGGGAGGGAGGTTGGTTAGTGCGCTTGTATTGAACTCTGCCTCAACTGAGCACCCCAGAACAGTGTGAAAGGTGGAGCGACCTTTTACCCTTAATGGCTTGGCAACTCTGGCTGGCACATGATATTGTGACCGACAATCCTTTGCCTTGGCAGAAGCAATAGTCCAAGTTATCCCTTGGACGGGTGGCTCAGGCAATGGCAGGAGTTTTCGCCGCGATTGGTACACCATCTGTTCCACCCAAACCCCGTAGAAAGTCCCCTGGCTGGCCTACTGGAAATGTCCGCCTACGTATAATTCGGTATCCAGTAGTCAGAAAAAGTACTAAAAGCCGAAAAAATAACAACCCAAGTCCGCTTAACCTTTTAGTTTTTCTACTTTGAGACGTGTAACTTGTAAACTCACTACTGCTGGGTCATTTTGTCATTCGTTAGTCTAAACTCCAGTTCTTACAGCACTTCCGTCTGTTATGAGGTACACTAGATTAAAATATAAATACTTTTAAATGAAGTCATATTCTGTCGAACTTCGAGAAAAAATAGT
>NZ_JBALCP010000049.1:0-3983 GCF_036919675.1 Nostoc sp. | reverse complement strand
CTCACCCCTTCATAATGATTATCATTATTTTTTAAATGTCAGCTTATAATTTTTTTTGAGTAATTTATTCCTTGGAAGTCCCTAAACTCCAGTAAGTACTTACATACTCAGGTTTATTACAGGTGCTAAATGAGCGTAGCTTGCCACCGTAGGCATCGCTTCTTCTAGCTTGGCGCTTGCCAAATACAAGCGAACGCGAGTAGCGTTTCGTAGAGAGGAAATGTGAGATGTGCCTGGGGCGATCGCTATAAAGTGGGCGGGTACGCCATCGCACTGAGAGACTTCGTAATGGGGTGCGACGGCGCTCTTCGCGTTCGCCTCAAAGCAAATGATAAAAATGCTTGAATCAAACCCAAAGTAAGCAATTAGTTGCTGGAGTTTCTTACTTTTGTAGCCACAGTCAAGTAATATCAATGCTTTCGGTTACATCAATATATAATATATAGTCACTAATTACACGTTTTGGCTCAAAAGTGTAATGCAAGAGTAAAACCATTACTTTGACGTTGCCACTAGGGTGTTGTAGCAAAGCTTCAATGAATGTTATTTCTAAGACTTGGGAAGTCCCTTAGTGATTGGTAGTAGGGATCGCTTTAGCCATTGAGCCTATATGCACGAATCGAAAGTCGCGTATCTCAGCTCAAGAACTATTGAATTTTAGTGTTTGTAGAGGTGAGACAATAAACTTTCTAACTCTTGGCGACTGAGAGGGAGCAAACCATCATTCGCTTCCTTGAGCAGCGGTAGTATCGCTTGAAAGCGAGAACAATCATGGCATTTGGCAAGCTTTCCTGGAAACCAACATCTACACCCATCAACCAACTCCAATGAGAAGTCGTGTCGGCATTGGCGACAAAAATGGGTATTACCATCTTTGCGGCGCATCCGCTGGGAAACTTGCTGGGATTGGCAAAAGGGACAGCTAAAAGAACCAATTACCTCTGGTTCCGGGAAATTCTCTTTTTTCGGCACAATAGCATAAGCAATCTGTGTTCTAAGTTTATTTAGTTCAAATTGTTCAAGAGAATTTATCATCTTTAATACGCTCCTAATCCGGAAATTAAACTTTTTGTTCAGATGGGGGGTTGAGAGAAAGGTTAAAAATCTGAAATTCTCCCCCAAACAGAGCAGTCCATGTGCTTTTACAAGAGAATCCATAAGTTGCATTCACAAGGGAAAGATGAAAATCTCTCAAGCAATGTCCAATGCCCTATCTTCAAAGCAGAGTACATGGGTTGCTGCTCTCACAATCCTGGGTGAAAATAGACTTTCAAAACAGGTCTACTCATCGATGAGAACAACCGATTTCACTTCTCCATCGTGGATAAAGATTTTATCAACCAATCGGGGAAAAATTCCCACTTTCTCTACGATGTTCAACATCATAAATAGAGACTTGATGGGCGAGCATAGGACTTGCCCCTTATAGAACCGATGGCGGGTATAGGAGTGAAAGCAATCTCCCCTAAATCTCAAGCCCCCCTTTCAAACTTGTGGCAAGTGTAAACCACCTCCAATTTTACTTCTTCAATTAACAGGTACACTCCACCAAGCTAAAGCATAAGGTTGAGTTGATTCATTTACCTGATGGCGAAAGTGAACCCGGATTTTATAATTACCTTGAGTCGGGACAGGGCAAAAGATATGTTGAACACTGTCAAATTCGCTAATTGAGGAACAAACTACACCCACATCGTCACTCAAAGCATTAGCTTTTACCAAGTAGAGGTCGAGATTATTCAACCCGCGATCGCGAAAATTCTCTCCAACATCATACTGCTGGTTGTGATTGAGATCGTTTAATTCTACTAGGCGATCCCAAGCCAGAGTAATAGCAATAAAACTATTCGGCTTTAATGGTTTTGCTAATGTATATTCTACAGATGCTCCAGCGTTGACTGTGTGATAATCCCAGCCAATAGCAGGCACAGCATCAGATGGTTGCCATTGACCGGGACTAAATTGTTGATAGGCTCGAAATGCATTTAAATGTCCCGCTCCCATTTGAGCATCCAAAGAAATTTTTGGATCTTTATATGCATCAGTTGCCAACCAGTCTTTCTCCTGTTTATCAATCAGCGTTTTCGTCATTCCCAAGCGTAAGCCATCACCGCTATCTTGAATTTTGTCTGCTGAGTTGAGCAATACAGCTTTCATGACTTGGTGATGCCGAGAAGTAACGCTCCAATGGGGTTGTTTTTTGTGCAGTTGTCGGTCACCAAATTCTTGTAACAAGGCAACAGTGGCCGTAACATGAGGTGCAGCAAAACTTGTCCCTGAACCCGAATTTACCTGACCATCTGGATTGATTAAATCAATATTACTACCTGGGGCTACTAAACTAATAGAGTGACGCCCTCCAATATCAGACTCTTTCCCAATTAAACGACTACTCGCTCCTTTGCCATCACCTGCCAAATTGTCAACAGCTACTTTGTCATAAATCCCTTTCTTTTGGGATGAAAAAGCCACGTTCACTCCGTTGTAGTTGTCGGTCGGAATTGAAATCCCTCCTTTGCCTTGGTTGCCCGCAATTACATATAAAGCATCATGAACGCGACTAGACCAGTCAACACATAATGTTAGTAAAGCATTACCATCTAAAACAGCCTCTGGTCGTGGGTCACGCTCCAGTGGTTCACCAAAGCTGAAATTGATCGCGCGAACATCACCACCGTTTTGCAAGGCGATGTATTGTGCCGATAAGCACTCTTGTGGCTGTCCCATTTTTTTTGTATCACCTACAGCATCTGAATACAGTCGCGCTCCTGGGGCTACTCCCGGTAAGGCTTTATCTCTACTCACCATTACTGCCGCCACATTGTAGGCATGGGAATCTACATTCTTATTTGACTTAGCCCGTCCATCGCGTAAAAATACTCCCGCTGGTGATACAGCACGATTTTTAGACACGGCTTTATCCCAACCAAACATTCCTGGACGCCCAATTTCTACCTGACCTATGGCTATCTTGCGACCGATTAAATTGTACGGTGCAAGATGTAATACAAGAGCATCAATCCCGTTTTTACCTAAAGAACTTTCTTCGGGAGCTGAGGCTTGTACTGCCAAGCTCAAACAGGAAGCACTCATTCCCAAAATTACCCAACAGATAAGTTTTTTACTCATTAGTACTCCTCAAAAGTCAAAAGTTTTGTGCGGAGAACGGTATTCTGATTTTTAATTAAATGTATTTAATTAAATTGGCACAATAAAACCCATATATATTTAATTTTGTAAAAACTATGAAGTGATCAATAATACAGATATGTAGTCAAGGTTTGCTCTGCTGCTTTAGAGTATCTGTGATCGCTTGCAACGAATCTTTCCCGACCTGAATACTGATATCCGAGTAGAGATTACCAGTGCTTTCCACTCGTACTTCCCCTAAATTTAAAATGTTGCGAATTGATTCGGCACTGTCGCCATCTCCTTGTTGGGCAATAATGCGAGTTACTTTTAGCGGCTCACCCCAGCTTTTAGTAATATAGATGTTGTGATAACCAGCTTTTTCCAAGATTTTGATTAATGGATGCAGGTTAGCTTGATTAGTGCCTGTACTGTCTTGAAGTGCTATTCGTAAGCTAGCGGTATGATGAACTACTTCTGCTTTGGGTTCTGAGTCTAAATCAAAGTACTTAGCTATCATCGCACCAATGTGTCGGTTGTCTGCTATCCAGTAGCTAGCATCATATTCTTTCTTTTCGCTAAATCGACCAGGCACCATTAACATTTGCATATTAGAGCGATGAGTTTGCACCATAAAACCCAGCAGCGCTACTAACTCTTCTACTGTTAAGTTGGAATCTATGTGTTCTTTAACTATGTCAAGTATTTTAGGCAGTTGACTCAGAGTCGCTGGGTTGAGGGTTTGATCGGTTAAGGCACTATAGCGGTATGCATTTGAATGAGATACGAATCGATGTACTATAAGGTTTCTGTACTGAAATTAATAGTTACTTAGAAAACTTGAGGCTGGTTCT
>NZ_JBALCP010000048.1:0-30542 GCF_036919675.1 Nostoc sp. | reverse complement strand
CAGATGGGAACGTCAAAAAGTTTACTTTGACGCATTCATTGACCTTGCTACAATCCATATCTGGATTAACAAAATATTATTAGTCGGATAGGTTCTAAAGATGACTTGTTCATGTACAAACTTATTAAAGCTGATTTACTAGGGCATCAGCAGTTATTAGAGACTGAGAAGGTCAAACAGGAATTAAGTCGGTTTGTACAAAGTGAGTGGCAATATATTGCTGTTGGAAAAACGCTTACTTTTGACAGAGGAATGATTATTCCCTCCAAGGAACTTAAAAATGGTGAAATCTGTGTCCCTTGGCTGGAGCAAGGAGAAAAAATTCTTAACTTTCGCTCTCCTTTCCTCAACTCTAATGGATTGGGATCTGTGCGGTTTTGTCAGATCCGGTAAACAAGGTGCGATCGCTAAATTATTTTAGCAGTAATATAAATAAATTTATACTTGTTAATCCGTATTAATATTTAAAGAGGAAAGATGAGTTTGAGTCACAACTTGCAAGACTCTCTTTTTTGACCCAAAAAAAGCTAGGATTCCTTTTGAGCTATAACTTTGAGACAGGGATTATCTACCAATACAGTTCGGTTAAGGTATAAGCCGTATTGTATACAGAGAAGTTGAGCGTCTCAATTTTTGCTCCTGCTCCTTTGTGTATCGGTTTCTTGGAGGGAAATTTAGCTCTTGTTTTTTTAACAACTCGCGGGTTACTTCTTCTTTCGCGCTCTGGTATCTGTTCGTCCAGAATTTCTGTCACAAGCCAAGCTAAAAAAAAGGTATTTCTTCTAGCTCAAGACGCTGAAACTTGGGAATAGCACGATGTACCACATTCAGCGTTCTGGTAAAACTTAATCCTAAAGGGGAAATTTGAGCGCGGTCGGCAACTTTAAACATAAGCGATGTCTACGACGGGCTGCGTAGCAACTTCTAGACTCTTACTCGCTCACCAATACGGTACGGACCGGAGGCGGAGCGTCTCCGGCTCCGCACATTAATGCATCAACGATTAAATGTGTTCCGGCTTCAATCAGCAGTACTAAGCGGACTTTGGGAAAAGATGCCTGAGTTCCAGGACGACTACCTGGATATCCAAACACCCTTGCATTTGCCTCTGTATCCGGTACGTCGAATAATGTTCCATCTACTGCCATTATTCTCAGCCCTGCGAGAAAGGCTCCTGGTGTCTCTACTGTAGCTAGAGGATGTACTACTAGATGGAACAGACGACTCATCACCTGAGACCCGATTCTTTGTCGTGCTTCAGTAATTGATGATTTGGAAGGTAATCGCTAATACAAACCTATTTTTACACAAGTTTCGCTTAAACCATCAACCAGATTTTTCAGTACCGCTCTCATTGAAACCTTTGACCACAAGCTCATGGCAATAATTAGACAGACCACTAAAGGGACTTGCAAAGCTCGTTTACGTTCTTCTGTAGCTCGTGCATTACCGATCGCCTGTTCAATGGCATCAGATGGAATCGCAGTTTCTAAGGCTTTAAGTACCGTCAGTAGACTGAAAAGTTTTGCGATCGTGCACAGAAAGATACCTATAAAATTGATTATTGTCAAAAAAACCGTATTCTTAGATACATTCTTTGGAAAAACCCTTAAGCGAGTTTAAATAAGTAAAACTAATGAATCACATTAAAAGTTAAGGGTAACGTGCCCATGAAAACATAGTTCTGGTGTTTTGTTACGCAATTTTTGTAAAGTACGGAGGTAAAGAAGCAAAATTGAGGATTATTTAGTGTGGGTATGACTACAACTAAGTAGGTGGGCGCAATTAAACCCAACTACGTAAACTTATGTAAAGCACCAGAAAGGCTTTCAATATAAGCTTTTAATTAATTTATATTTCTTAATCTAGTTATATTTTTTAACGCCCACCTACTTAAAGTGTTTGGGAATGTCATCTGGCTTAACCCCATTAGTATGGTCAACAGTTGCCTAATACGGTGCAATCACTAGCTCATTTGAAGCCGCCTGTACAACTTTGACGGGTTGGGGAATTAACCTTAGTTTAAAACGAATTGAACGTTTAACATATAAATTTGGTCAAATTGGGATCAACTTACGTCAATCTAAAATCTTAAATCGGCAATTAGAGAATTTAGCCGAAGGTAATATTCTTAAAGACCAAAGAGTTGTCAGCGCCGTAGATGGTGAGTCCAGTCGGCGGTGTCGGTTTCCGTCCCGTCGAACTGGCGAACTCGAAGGGTGGTCGGAGTACAATCCGAATTAATAAAAAGGGGAGAAAAAATTCTAAAACCAAGCGACACGGGTTTATCGGCAAATGGGTTGAGCCAAAGTTATTCACAATTTATGTTGTTGACGACCAAAGTAAAAAAATAAATAGTTCTGAAATTCCTATTACGAATGATGGTACTTATGAAGGATATAAAGCGCTTTTGGAGATTTTAGAAGCGTATTTAATTGATTTGGGAATTAACCAAGCAAAACAAGTCTTATTAATCGGGGATGGAGCAGAGTGGATCTGGATACATATCCCCCTACTTTTGACAAGATTAGGATACCCAGTCGAAACTTATCAGCTATTCGATTTTTATCAGGTTACGGAAAATATAAAAGTATTTGCAGACGCGGCTTTTAATGAAGAATTACAGTCTAAGAAATGGTTTCTAAAAGTTAGAAAAAGTTTAAAAAAAGTAAAGCTAAATCCTTAATCAGCCAGATGGACGAGTTGATTGCTGTAGCTACTGGAGAGCGGTGTAAGATTATGGTAGTTAACGAAATTATATTTTAGATGCTTATCGTAAAGGGCGTTTAAATTATGATAAAGCAATAGATAAAAAACTCCCTATTTGCAGTGGCGCAATTGAAAGTTTAATCCGCCAAGTTGTTAATTTAAGAATTAAGAAAACAGTAAATTATGGTTGAAAAAAAATGCATAAATTATGTTATATCTGCATTGCCAATGGATAACTGGAAGTTGGGATAATTTTTGTGGTTCTATCTTTAATTCCTTTATCAAACCCCAAACTGCTTGATAAATTTTATACTTTAATCCTGTCTTTAATTTGCCTCTTAACATAATTCATACTAAGTATAAAAGACTGATTGCAGATATTTTTATAAATAATCGTCAAATGACTTGCTAGCAATCTTTTTGAAATATTTCGTCAAGATGAATTTTTGTGTAAGCCAGTATTTTATTTGCAAATAAAATCACTCTATACCTAAATATAATTTTTAGCGTAGGCGCAGCCCGTCGAAGGCATCGCTTGTTTTTGACCAGATCTCACAAAATTGCATTGCTCCCGAACGCACTTACGAGAAAGCTGATGGGGTGTCGGCGATTGGTTAGAGATTATGAGTTATTGCCCGAAACATCAGAGACATTTATCTACCAAGACAAGATCCGGATCATGGTGAGGCGATTGGCATAAAATTTGACCCCTCAAAACTTTTCAAACAACCTCTAAACTCCAGTAATCAAGCCACACCCTGATTCCTCCATCTGTCCCTACCAAACGGGTTTTATCCTGATTATTTATTCTCCCACCAATATGGTCTGTTTATTTCCGCCGACCTGTACTAGTTTGATTTCTGCTATCAAATTAGAAATTACTTATGAACTGTATATTTGAACGTTTCAACATAATTTTGGAGCATTGAGCGAATTTGTTGGCGACTAAAATAAATTTGATCGTATTCTATATATATGGTTACATTTCCTGTTAATGACTCTATCGATACAGCATAATTTAATGGAAAATGAAACTTATCATGAGACCTTTTTGCATTCACTTTTAATCCAGGATGATCGAAAATATTTTTGTCATTATGAAAATGTACAAAATTAAATGTAGCGAAAAATAACTCCGTTTTTTGTTGGTCTGACAAAATTTGCAGAAGTGGATATCTAATATATGATTCGATATCAATTAGGGATTGCTGTACATTTTTAATTTGTCCGCCTTTATCTTCTATCACTTGTTGGTAGAGTGGAACAATATTCCAGAACAATCCTAAAGCTCTGAATGGGTCAGATAATCTTTCAGTCCTACCATTTGAAACAATTCCTACACACACCATATTTTCTTTGATTACAGTAGCAATGATATCAAGGTATATACTCAGGAAGAGTGCTTTTGATGAAATTCTTAATTTTCGGCAGAATTGGCGTGAATCAGCAATGATTTCTGAGTCAAACTTGTATTCTTCAACAACAGTATCTACTTGTTCTAAAGAAACACTTAATGGCTGTAATGGTTTACATATATAGTTATTTAAATGCAGCTTCCAAAAATTTACCGCTTCTGGTGAGCTAAGAATTTCTTTCTCTAACGCTACAAATTCTTGATATACATTAGCAGCAGGGGCTACTATTATTTCTTCTCCTTTTTTAAGTCCAGAATATAACTCGAACAACTCTTTGAGGAATTCAATATTGCTCCACCCATCTATAATTGCGTGATGAATTGACATGAAGAATTCAAATAAACTTTTTGCTTTTTGAAAAATCACAAATCGAAAAAGTGGCTCATTGGTATTTTCAACCTGGAATAAATTTTGCTGATCTCGCCTGATTATTTGATCGATATACTTTTCTTGTTCATCTGATTGAATATTGCTAAGATCTTGCTCATTAATTGAGAATATTAGATGCTTTTTTACCACCTGGAACACCGCTTTTCTATTTTTATTAACAAATACAGTTCGCAAAGCAGGATGTTTTTTTACTAGAAATTTTAGTGCTTTTTTAAAAGTATCTAAAGAAAGATTGTCATCATATATATCGTATGATTGCTGGAAATGGTATACTCCCTTTTTCTGGTGATCGCTCGAATAATGATGCAAAATAAACTCCTGAATTTTGGCAAGAGGGTATGCACACTCGGTATCGCTAGGTAGTAACTCAGATATCTCCTCGGTAATTTCTAATAAATCTAAAGGTATAGAAGTGTTATTTCCCTCCTGCTGGCAACTATTTATATATTGAGCAAGACTGTAAATAGTTTGATTTTCAAATACATTTTTTCCCTTAATCGGCAATTTATACTTATTAGCTTCATGGACAATTTGAATAGCGCGAATAGAATCGCCTCCAATGGCAAAAAAGTTGTCGTAAATACTTACCCGTTCCAAATTTAGGACTTGAGTCCAGATAGCTGCCAAAACTTCTTCAATTGGAGTGCGGGGAGCGATAAAATCTTCTTCTAAGAGCGAATATTTATCTGGGGAGGGCAATGCTTTGCGGTTTACCTTGCCATTAGAAGTAATCGGCAGGGTACTTAACAAAACAAAGGTCGCAGGTATCATATAACTAGGTAGCTTTTCCTTAAGGAAGTCCCGCAGTTGATAAATCATAAGTTTTTCACAGTTAGGGACAATATAGGCTACCAAAAGTTTCTCAGCTGGTTGGTCTTCACGGACAACGACCACTGTTTCCCTGACCTCTGGGTGTTGACTTAGTACCGCCTCTATTTCTCCCAACTCAATGCGGAAACCACGAATCTTTACTTGGTAGTCGATGCGTCCGCGATATTCAATACTACCGTCCGGCAGGTAACAAGCCAAGTCCCCAGTTTTGTACAAGCGTGCATCTAGTTGCTCGCTATATGGGTTAGGAATAAACTTCTGAGCAGTTAAGTCCGGGCGGTTGAGATAGCCTCTGGCAAGACCAACACCACCAATGTGTAGTTCGCCAACGACTCCTACAGGAACAGGTTGGAGATTGCGGTCGAGGATGTAAATTTGTGTGTTGGCAATGGGGCGACCAATAGGTACTATCCTCAGATTATTTTCTCGTTGGCATTGCCAGAACGTGACATCAATTGCTGCTTCTGTTGGGCCGTAGAGATTATGCAATTCGGACTGCAAACGATCAAAAAAGCGTTCTTGGAGTTCTTTTGGCAGTGCTTCACCACTACAGATGACTCGCTGCAAGCAGGTGCAACTTTCTAGACCTGGTGTTTCTAGAAAAATTTGGAGCATGGAAGGAACGAAATGCAGTGTGGTAATTTGCTGCTGGACGATCGCTTTCACCAAATAATCACTATCTCGATGTCCATCTGGTTGAGCAATTACCAACCTTGCACCCGTCAACAAAGGCCAGAAAAACTCCCACACCGACACGTCAAAGCTGAAGGGGGTCTTTTGCAAAACTCGATCTGCTGGTGTTAATTGATAAGCATCTTGCATCCAGAGCAGGCGATTGCAGATTCCTCTATGGGTATTCATTACTCCTTTTGGTTTGCCCGTTGACCCAGAGGTATAAATAACATAGGCTAAATTGTCTGTCGTTACCCCACTAACGGGATTAACTTTGTTTTGGCAAGCAATTGTTTTTAAGGTTGCATCCAAGCAAACTACATGGGCTTGGTGTAAAGGAAGAGACTGCACTAACTGTTCCTGGGTTAGCAGCACTGACACAGTAGAGTCTTCTACCATGTACTGTAAGCGCTCTAGGGGATAAGTTGGATCGAGCGGTACATACGCTCCCCCAGCTTTGAGAATGCCGAGTAATCCCACAACCATCTCTAAAGAACGCTCCACACAAATTCCTACCATTACCTCTGGTTTGACACCCAATGTTTGCAGGTAATGTGCCAACTGGTTTGCCAAAGCATTTAGTTCTCGATAGGTCAGTTGTTCATTTTCAAAGACTACGGCTACGGTATCGGGACATTGCTCGACCATAGCCTCAAACAGTTGGTGAATACACTTATCCTGCGGATATTCTCTAGTAGTATCATTCCATTCCACTAGTAATTGCTGGCGTTCATCTGCTGTTAGCAGAGGCAATTCGCAAAGTCGCACTTTGGGATTTACGACCATTCCTTCTAACAAAGTTAGTAAATGACCTGCCATCCTGGTAATTGTGTCTGCATCGAAGCGATCGTAAATCATTCGTGCCGACAACTCCTGACTCACCATCGCTTCTAATGTCAGGGGATAATTTGTGCGTTCAATCCCTTGCAGATGAGTAATTTGTAAGTCATCAGGGGGCGAGAATAAGCGATCGCCTACTGGGTAGTTCTCAAACACCACAATGCTTTCAAATAAGGAAGTTCCCGGAGGTACTTCACTTAATCGCTGCATCTGGGAAAGTGAGATGTATGAATACTGTTCCCGTTCCACCTGTTGCTCTTGCAACTGCAAAAGCCAAGGCAACAGTTCGCTTTCACTGTCTACTTGTACCCGTACTGGTAAGGTATTAATGAACAGTCCTACCATTGATTCCACGCCCGACAAAGTGGGAGGACGACCAGACACAGTAGCACCAAATATAATATCTTTTTCACTGCTATATCGACTTAACAGCAACGCCCATGCTCCGGTAACAAAAGTGGAAACAGTTATGTGATGTTTCTGCGCTAAGGACTTGAGGGTGGCGGTAGCTGTTGCCGACAAGTGTAGGGAAAATTCTTGGTAAGTCTTTTTTTGTTGAGAATTTGACGGGAGAATTTGCCCTTTTGCCAGGGGAGTGGGAGCAAGAAAGCCTGAGAGAGCTTTTTGCCAATATGCGATCGCTTGATTTTTATCTTGTTGCTGCAACCAAGCAATATAATCACTATAAGGACGGGTTAGCGGTAAATATAAATCTTTTCCTATTTTGAAAGCTTCGTAAAAAGCAAAAGCTTCTTTATAAATAATGGGTAGACACCAGCCATCCGTCAGCAAGTGATGAGAACTTTCAATAAATTTGTAAGTCCCTTCGGCTAACTTAATCAGAGTACAGCGAATTAGTGGTGCTTTATCCAGAGCAAAGCCTTTATTTCTATCTGACTCCAAGAAAATCTCTAGCTGTTCTTCCTGTTCAATGGGTGATAGGGAACACCAGTCTAAGTTAGTCCAAGGCAAATTTACTTTCTTAAGTACCACTTGGAGTGGCTGAGTGCGGTTCTCCCAAACAAAAAGTGTACGCAAAACTGGGTGGCGTTCTACCACTTTCGCCCAAGCCCGCTCAAAAGCAGAAATATCTAAGTTACCGTGCAGAGTAAAGCTTAATTGCTCAAAGTAAACCCCAGATTCGGGTTCGTAAAGGGTATGAAAGAGCATTCCCTCTTGCATCGGCGAAAGCGGATAAATGGCTTCAATATTTTTGCTTTTGTTTGGTTGGTGGGCAGTGGCCATCGTTTTACGTTGTAGAAACTGTAGTGGTTTAACTTAAATCGATTTTCGAGAGCAGATCGTCAAGATCCTCTTGGTTCAAGTCAACTAGAGGAAAATCTGTTGGCGTATATCCACCGCCTTCAGGGGACTTACAGTGCGCGATTAGCGATCGCAACACCGAGTTATAATCATTTGCCAGACCTTCGATAGTTTCGCGTCGATGGATGTTGCGGCTGTAAATCCAAGTCATTTGCAATTTACCTGCAATGACTGAGCTGACTACATCTAGTAAATAGCTACGCTTTGCTAAAGGACTCAAAGCCTGTCCGGGGTTTTCTTGTGCAAATCTTTGCCAAATCGTTGGGGACAGTACTTGGTCGAATTGCCCCAGGTAGTTAAAACATATCTCTGATAAAGCGATCGCTTGCAGTTGCTTACAGATGTCAGCATTTTGACTTAGATACCGCAGGATGCCATAACCAATACCCCGATTAGGAATTCGCCGCAATTGCTCCTTAATCGACTTCAGGGATATTCCCAGATCGGAAGCTGCACTAAGTTCCAATCGGACTGGGTAAATGGAAGTAAACCACCCAACAGTGCGCGATAAATCTACATCTTCAAACAGTTCTTCCCGTCCGTGACCCTCTAGTTCAACCAACAAAGTGCAATTACCTGTCCACTGGGCAAATGTCTGGACTAATGCAGTCAGCAACACATCATTAATTTGAGTATTGTAAACTGATGGCACTTCTTCTAATAAAGCACTGGTTTCTTCAGCACTGAGGAAAACTGTAATTTCCTCAGTGCTACCTCCTGTATTGGCTGCCAACCCGGTAGGATAGTCTACAGGCATTGGTCTAATGTCGCGATCGCATTTAGCTAACCAGTAGTCTAACTCCTGCTCGCATAATAGCGATCGCCCGTACTCTTGTAGTCGGATTGCCCAATCTTGAAAAGAAGTGGTTTTGGGCGGTAATTGAACAGCTTGTGTTTGTTGCAATTGTTGGTAAGCTGTGGCCAGGTCTTCTAACAAAATTCGCCATGAAACCCCATCTACTACTAAGTGATGAATAATTAACAGCAATCTACCGGGTCGATCGCTGCCTAATTTAAACAGTACCGCACGCAGTAAAATACCTTGTGACAGGTTTAATGTTGTTTGTAGTTGATTTGCTTCCCACTCGATAGCAGTTTTGTGTTCTTCCTCCGTGAGCGATGACAAATCGATAACTTGGAAGGGGACTTGCTTGCAGTCGTCACTATTTTGCTCCTGCCATCCTAATTCATCTTGCACAAACCGCATTCGCAGGGCATCGTGATGTATGATCAATTCTCCGATCGCCTGCTCCAATAACGCTGGTTTGAGGTCTGGTGGCACTTCTAGCAACATCGATTGGTTGAAGTGGTGCGGCTCAGTCCAATTTTCTTCAAAAAACCCATGCTGAATGGCTGTGAGGGGGACAATTCCGCTAACTAAACCTTGTTCGGCAACTATGGAGGTTGTTATATTTGCTGTGGCGATCGCTAACTCGGCAATGTTCTGGTACTGAAACAGTTGTTTGGTTGTAATCTGTAAACCTGCCTGATGCGCGCGGGCAATAATTTGAATGCTAATAATGGAATCGCCACCCAATTCAAAGAAGTTTTGGAAAACGCTTACTTTTTCTAGTTTTAAGACATCCTGCCAAATGTCTGCTAAAGCTTTTTCTATATAAGTACGAGGTAAGACAAAACTATCTGCATCATTATTTACTTTGTTCTTTAGTAAAGCTTGGCGGTCAACCTTGCCATTGGGAGTAAGTGGTAAGCTATCTAAAATCACAAAAGCTGATGGAATCATGTAATCTGGTAGCTTTTGTTTGAGGAAGTCTCGTAATTGATTTTTGATAGATTGTTCGTCAGCAACTACATAAGCGATTAAGCGTTTAGAACCCGGAATATCTTCAGAGTCAAGAACTACTGCATCTTCTATTTGAGGGTGTGTAGCGAGTACGGTTTCAATTTCTCCAAGTTCAATGCGAAAGCCACGAATTTTGACTTGATTATCGATTCGACCGCGAAACTCAATATTCCCGTCGAGTAAATAACGAGCTAAATCGCCAGTTTTGTATAGACGTTGCGATTTTTGGAAAGGACTTTCAATAAACTTTTCTGCTGTTAAATCTGGACGGTGGAGATAACCTCTAGCTAAACATTCGCCACCGATATACAATTCGCCGAGTACGCCGATAGGTACGGGCTTTTGATATCGATCCAAAATATACGCTTTGATATTACTAATGGGGCGACCAATAGGTAATATAGGGTGGCGATCGCTTGGCTGCAACTGTGACAATCTGAACGCCGTTGCATCTACCGTGGTTTCACTAGGCCCGTAGACGTTGAATAATAATGGCGGTTCTTGCTGTTTTTCGCTACGTATTCTCTCATCTACAGACTTTTGCCATAGCCTTAATGTCTGCTCTTGTGCTGCTTCTCCGCCAATAAATATCAGTCTGATTGATGAGGGAACAAGCTCTTGCGTCAATGCTAATTCTGTAGTCAACTGATGCCAGTATGCTGTCGGCAGAATCCATACGGTTAACTGCCACTCTTGGGACTTTTGCAGAAACTTGGCGACAGAACTATAGATTTCTAAGGTGCTTAAAACTAATGTCCCACCACTGGTTAGACAGGGATAAATTTCTGCTGCTGCGGCATCAAAACTGATAGATGCAAATTGCAGGACACAATCGCGTCCCCCAATTCCATAATCATATCTTGCGGCTTGGGTGAAATTCACTAAAGACCGATGTTCAATCATTACTCCTTTGGGCTGCCCGGTAGACCCAGAAGTATAAATCACGTAAGCTAGGTTACTAGCTTGCACTCCAGTGCGGGGATTGTCTTTACTTTGAGTGCTAATTGATTCCCAGTCAGTATCTAAACAAATTAGCTGTGCTGAATCATTTGGCAATGAGTCTACCAACTTCTGTTGAGTCAACAGCACTGCCACCTGAGAATCACTCAACATATAAGCCAATCGCTCGCTAGGGTAAGCCGGATCTAAGGGTACGTAAGCACCACCAGCTTTCAAGATACCAAGAAGACCTATGAGCATGAAAAGCGATCGCTCTACACAAATCCCCACCATTGCCTCTGGTTTCACACCAAGGGTTTGCAAGTGATGTGCTAGCTGATTGGCTTTTGTATTCAGTTGAGCGTAAGTCAACTGTTCATTTTCAAAGATTACGGCGATCGCATCGGGTGTCTGCTCAACTTGCGCCTCAAACAACTGGTGGATACATTTATGCTGGGGATACTCTACAAAAGTAGAGTTCCACTCTCTAAATAACTGCTGCTGTTCTGACTCTCTGAGTAAAGGTAAATCGGAAATTCGGCTAGAGGGCGAGCTAACAATTCCTTCCAGTAAAACTTGAAAGTGTCCCCCCATCCGCGCGATCGTGGAATCATCAAACAGATCGCTATTGTATTCCCATTCAGCGATCAATCCCAAAGTAGTATTTTCCATTGATAGCGTCAAATCGAAGTTCGTTGTTCCTGTTTCCACTACTAAGGAACTAACCCTTAACTCCGGCAAATCTATTGCAAGCATGGGAGTATTCTGGAACACAAACATCACTTGAAACAGTGGTGAATGGCTTAAGGAACGCGCTGGTTGCAACACCTCTACTAGTTCCTCGAACGGTAAGTCTTGATGAGCATAAGCTTGCAGTGCCATTTCTCGCACCCCAGACAAGACATCTTGAAAAGTGGGGTTGCCTTGAAATTGGGTACGTAACACTAAAGTATTGACAAAAAAGCCAATTAGACCTTCTATCTCTTGGCGATTGCGGTTAGCAATGGGCGTGCCTACTAAAATGTCATCTGAGTCTGTATAGCGATAAAGCAAGGTGATAAACGCTGCATATAGAGTCATGAATAAGGTGACTTTTTCTCGCCGACAGAGGTTGGCAAGTGCCTGACTTAAATCAGGTGGCAGTGTGAGGTATTGGTGCGCCCCTTGGAAAGTTTGAATAGCTGTGCGCGGTCGATCTGTAGGCAATTCTAGTAAGGTGGAAGCATCCTTGAGTTGTTGCTTCCAGTAGTCGATTTGTGTTTGAAGTGCTTCTCTAGTTAACCAACGCCGTTGCCAAACGGCAAAGTCGGCATATTGGATGGGTAATTCTGCTAGAAGTGGAATGTCGTTACTACAAAATCCTGAATAGAGTGTTGCTAATTCTTGGTAAAGTACACCCAGCGACCAACCATCAAAAATAATGTGGTGTAATGTTAGTAATAATACGTATTCGTCTTTGTCTAGCTGTAACAAGTTAACTCGCACTAAAGGCTCTTGCTCTAAGTCAAAAGGCCGCAAAGCTTCTGTGTTTGCTAATCGTTGCATTGCAAATTCTCGTTCCAGAACAGGCAAATGTTGCAAATCGACGAGGGGTAATTTTAAATTCAGAGTTGCAGCAATGACTTGAACGGGTTGTCCATCTACGGTGACAAAGTTTGTGCGTAACGCTTCGTGACGACGGATGATTTCGTTGAGGCTGGATTCTAAAGCAGCTATGTTGAGTTTGCCGTTAAAACGCAAAGCGATCGGGCTATTGTAAGATGCGCTGTCTGATTCTAATTGGTTAAGAAACCAGATCCGCCTTTGGGCAAAGGATAGTGGGATTGGAGCAAAACGGGAAATGGTTGATAAAGGAGGAGTTTGCACAGATTGGCCATTGCCGAGCGCTATCTGAATGCGATCGCCCAACTCGGCAATGGTAGGAGCTTCAAACAAGCTGCGTAATGGAAATTTTATGTCCAAAGTAGTTTGCAACCGGGAAATCGCTTGAGTGGCTAGTAAGGAATGTCCGCCTAGCTCAAAGAAGTTATCATAAATACCTACTTGGGGAATTACTAGTACCTCTGCCCAAATGCTAGCTAGCATCTCCTCAATGGGAGTTCGAGGCGCTACAAAATTCTGTTGTAGTTCCGGGTGAAATTCTGGTTCTGGTAGGGCGCGAAAGTCTACTTTGCCATTTGATGTTAAAGGTAGAGCCTCAAGCATCACAAAGGCAGAGGGCAGCATATACTCAGGTAACTTTTGTTGCAAGTAATGGCGCAGTTCACTACTGGATAATGGCTGTTGATTGGCAACTACATAAGCAACTAAGCTTTTGTTACTTGGTTGGTCTTCACGGCCGACAACCACAGTTTCTCGTACTCTAGCAAAAGAGGCGATCGCAGCCTCAACTTCCCCTAGTTCAATACGGAAACCGCGAATTTTGACTTGGCGATCAATTCGACCGTGAAACTCAATCTTACCATCGGGTAAATAACGCGCTAAATCACCAGTTTTGTAGAGGCGTTGCGATTTTTGGAAAGTCCAATTAATGAATTTTTCTGCTGTTAAGTCTGGACGGTTGAGATAACCTCTGGCTAAACCTTCGCCACCGATATACAATTCTCCGAGTACCCCAATGGGCACAGGCTGTTGATATCGATCTAGAATATAGGTTTTGATATTGGCAATCGGTTTTCCAATCGGCAAAAGTGTTTGGGGATCGCTGACATTCAGAAAATCTGATAATTTCAACGTCGTGGCAACTACTGTGGTTTCACTAGGCCCGTAGCAGTTAATCAACAATGGCGGTTCGCCTAATTGATGGCTGCGTATTTTCTCATCTACATATTTCTGCCATAGCCTTAATGTCTGCTCTTGTGCTGCTTCGCCGCCAATAGTTATTAGTCGAATTGATGGGGGAATAAGCTTTTGCGTCCAGGCTAATTCCGAGGTCAACTGATGCCAGTATGCTGTCGGTAAAATCCAGACGCTTATCTGCCATTCTTCGGACTTTTGCAAAAACGTGGTAACAGAAGTAAATACCTCAGAAGTGGCAATCACCAATGTTCCACCACAGAGAAGACAGGGATAGATTTCTGCTGCTGCGCCATCAAAACTAATAGATAAAAATTGTAAAAAGCGTAGGCTTTGCCCGCAGTAAGCATTGCGTTTGTTGATTTTAGACTTATCTGTGAACGCTTGCGTGAAATTCACTAAAGACCGATGTTCAATCATTACTCCTTTCGGTTGTCCGGTAGACCCAGAAGTATAAATCACATAAGCTAAGTTACTAGCTTGCACTTCAATATGAGGATTCTCTTCTCCTTGAGTACTAATTATTACCCAGTTGGTATCTAAACAGAGAAGCTCTGCTGTGTCATTTGGTAATGCTGCTAGTAAATTCTCTTGAGTCAGCAATACCTGCACCTGAGAATCACTCAATATATAAGCCAATCGTTCACTAGGATAAGCTGGATCTAAGGGTACGTAAGCACCACCAGCTTTCAAGATACCAAGAATACCGATGAGCATGAAAAGTGAACGCTCTACACAAATTCCTACCATCACCTCTGGTTTCACACCCAGGGTTTGTAGGTGATGTGCTAGTTGGTTGGCTTTTGCGTTCAGTTGAGCGTAAGTGAGATGCTCATTTTCAAAGACTACTGCGATCGCATCTGGTGTTTGCTCTACTTGTGCCTCAAATAGCTGGTGAATACAAAACTCTTTGGGAAAATCCGTTTGAGTATTGTTCCACTGCACTAACATCTGATTTTGTTCCTCTACAGACAGCAGAGGGTGTAATTCGTAACGTCCTGTTGGCTCGTTTGCCATTGCAGCCAAGGTATTAGCGTAATAATCGCTAATTTTATTGATTTGTTGGGGGCATAACTCACAAGCATTGTAGCCCAAACTGAGTTCAATTTGAGATGAATCTGGATTCAGGTTGAAGCCAGCATTAAAAGTAAAGTTTGTTTCTTCAAAAAACTTTTTACCTAATAGCTGCAAGTTTTTGAGTTCTTGCAACTGTTCGTACACATGAAAATGCGTGAAGTTAAAAGTTGTCTCAAATAAAGCCTGACCACCTAAGCTTTTCTGGATTTCGACTAATGGATATCTGCGGTGCGGCAGCAATTCTTGTTCGGTTGCGAACACTGCTTTGACTAAATCTATCCAAGTTCCCCCAGACAATTCTTGACGAAATGGCAAGGTATTGAGGAATAATCCTAGAATTCGCTCCCCATCAGTTTGTTCAGGTCGTCCGTTAGTTACTAAACCTGTGAGAACATCTGCGTTTGCGCTCAGAAGATTTAACACTCGCAGATGAGCAGTCAGCAGAACACTTTTTAGTGGGACTCCTACAGACTTGGCAAGCTGTTTCAAGCCTTCACAAATTTCCGAGAATAGCGGTACTGCTTGGAAGCAAAATTGTTGTCCTACCGCCTGAGTTGGGGAAACAGACCAGCGAGGTAGTTTAGTTATGCTGCTATCCTTTAACTTTTCACTCCAGTATTGCTGAGAATTTGCCGAAGCGATCGCTTGTTGCTCCAAAACTACAAAGTCTCGGAATACACTACTTAACGGTGGCAAGCTAAAATCAACTTGCTCGTCCAAAATCGCTAAATAGCGTCTCAACAACTCAGTCATCATCGAGGCGACACTCCAGCCATCCAAAATGGCATGGTGGAAACTCACAGTCAAATTAAAGGTTTCCTGGGTGCGGCGATGCACAAAAAAGCGCAGCAACGGAGGATGAGTCCATTCAAAATGCGATTTTTTTTCAGATTCAAACCAAGCAGCTAAAACTTCTTCCTGCTTTGAGGTTTGTAAATGACACCAATCCTCAACCAGTAAGGGAATCTCCACTTTTTGATGTACTAGCTGCAATGGCAGACTAAAACTACTTACCTCAAACGAAGTTCGTAGTACAGCATGATGATTGACTAAATCTTGAACAGCAACCTGCAAAGCCTGAACATCCAAGGGGGCTTGGAGGTGAAAACTGAAAATGTCGTGATAGACTGCACTCTCTCGCCTGTACTCGCTATGAAACAGCATTCCCATTTGCAGCATTGTTAGGGGATAGGCATCCTCTACACCGTCGGGTAAATGCTGTTTGTCTGCTGGCGAAATCAAACTGAATGGTTGACTTAATTCTAATTTTATGATGTTTTTACTAGCCAGTTTTAACTCTCGGACTAGCTCGTGAATCGTCTGGTGTTGGAATAACTGCTCCACAGAGAAACTCAAGCCATGTTTCTGCGCCAGAGATTGAACTTGGATACTGCGGATAGAATCTCCGCCTAAAGCAAAGAAGTTATCATGAATACCTACTTGTTCCCAGCCGAGAATTTGCGTCCAAATATCGGCTAAAAGCTTGTCTTCAGAAGTATTTGGTGCTTGATAAGCTGCTTCTAATTCTGGTCTAGCTGTATCAGGTTTCGGCAAAATGCGACGGTCTACCTTGCCATTCGCTGTGAGTGGCAGAGTTTCCAACTGCATGAAAACAGCAGGTATCATATAATCTGGCAATTTTTGTTTGAGGAAGCGACGCAGTTCTCCAGCTTTGAGATGTTGTTCCAGATTTGATACTACATAAGCCACTAAACGCTTATTCCCTGGTTCATCCTCCCGTAATAGTAGCACGCTCTCCCGCACATCTGGGTGAGAAGCGATCGCTGTTTCAATTTCTCCCAACTCAATGCGGAAGCCGCGAATTTTGACTTGGTTATCGATGCGTCCTAAATACTCTAACTCGCCATTGGGCAAATAACGCGCTAAATCCCCAGTTTTGTAAAGTTTTGAATTGTCAAAGGGGCTAGAAATAAACCGTTCCTGAGTGAGTTCAGGACGATTGAGATAACCACGGGCTAAAGAAGCACCACCAATGTACATCTCACCCTTAACACCAGCTGGTACTAGTTGCTGATATCGATCCAGGACATATACTTGTAAATCTGGGATGGGATGACCAATAACGTTGGCATTGGTATCGAGATCGGCAATTTTCAGGGGACGATAGGTAACGTGTACGGTGGTTTCCGTAATTCCGTACATATTGACTAGCTGCGGTGAGGTATCGCCATGACGCTCAAACCACGGCTTCAAACTTTCTAATTCAAGGTTTTCTCCACCAAAAATCACTTGACGCAACTGTAAATTGCCAGCAATTTTGCTAGATTCTTCGGCTTTTATCAGTTGGCGGAAGGCGGAAGGTGTTTGATTGAGGATTGTGACTTGCTTTTGACACAATAACTCATAAAAAGCTTCTGGCTCCCGACTGACTAAGTAAGGCACTACTATTAGTTTGCCACCGGAGATTAAAGCACCCCAGATTTCCCAAACTGAGAAATCAAAGGCATACGAGTGGAACAATGTCCAGACATCACGTTCGCTAAAGTTAAACCAAGTCTGAGTTGCTGCAAATAAACGAACTACGTTGTAATGATTAATTAAAACACCTTTAGGATTGCCTGTAGAACCAGATGTATAAATTACATAAGCTAAGTTCTCTGGCTGAACATTACTAACTAGATTTTCGTGACTTGATTGTGAGATTTTCTCCCAGTCTGTATCCAAACAAAACACCTGTAAATTTTGCTGGGATATATCTGCTGCCAATTTCTGTTGAGTTAACAGTAGCGATACCTGAGAATTATTTAATATATAGGTCAATCGTTCAGCAGGGTAGGCTGGGTCTAAGGGTACGTAAGCACCGCCAGCTTTCAGAATACCAAGAATACCTATCAGCATTAAAAGCGATCGCTCTACACAAATCCCTATCAACACCTCTGGTTTGACACCAAGGATTTGCAAGTAGTGAGCTACTTTGTTGGCACGCTGATTTAACTCGTTATATGTTAATTGTTCAGCGCCAAACTCCACTGCTATTGCATCGGGAGTTCGTCGCACTTGTTCTTCAAACAATTGATGGATACATTTATCCTGGGGATATTCTATTTTGGTATTGTTCCACTCAAAGAGTAACTGATCTCGTTCTGCTGGCGTTAACAATGCCAATTCTGAAACCCGTTGCTCTGGATTGGATAGGATACCTTCTAGCAAAATTTGATAATTTCCTGCCATTCTGGCGATCGTGGCAGCATCAAATAAGTCAGTATTGTATTGCCAGCAAAGCTGAAGGGAATCACCAGCTTCAACGACTGCCAAATTTATATCAAATGCGGCTCCCCGTTGATGTCCTGCTATGGGGTAAGGTTCCATCAAAAGCAGGATTTTTTCTGGTTCGAGCGATCGGTTTTGGGTTTGTTTGTACCAGTTATGCTTTTGCCAAGTAAATGCAACTTGGAACAGTGGGGGACGGCTAGCATCTCTCTGAGACTCTAGCTGTTTGACTAACAAGGAAAAGGGATAATCTTGATGCTTCTTCGCTTCAGAAACCTTGTCGCGGACTTGAGCGAGAAATTCTTTAAAAGTGGGATTTTCTGCTAAATTTCCTCGCAAAACTACTGGGTCTGTGAAATAGCCGACAATTTCTGAAAATTTCTCTCGACCTGAACGACCCGCCATTGGGCTACCTACCAGAATATCTTCTTGACCCGATAAGCGATGAAGCAGTACAAAGAAGGCACTCAGGAGGATTCTATAAAGGCTTGTTTTTTCGGAGTCTCCCAACTTTCTGAGTTTTGGGAGCAGTTCTTGATCTAGCTCGATGAGATGGTAAGCTCCACGATAAGTCTGCACTCTCGATCGCGGTTTATCTAAGGGTAAATCTAAAAGCGGTAACTCACCAGCTAATTGTTTGTGCCAATAAGTCGATAGTTGTTCGCCCTTAGAACTTGCCAAAATCTCGCTTTGCCAATGGATATAATCTGCGTATGACAGACTAGGAAGCAGCAGGATACGATCGCTTGCAGAATTTTGTAAAGAAGCTAGAAATTCATTTAGCAGAATATCAAAAGACCACATATCCCCAGCAATGTGGTGCATGGATAGCAATTGGATATGTTCTTGTGGCGATCGCGTAAATAAACGTACTCGCAACACGCGATCGCTTTCCAAATTAAACGGTCTGTCTGTTTCTGCCAGAATTTGCTTCTTCAAGTAGTCTTCGCTCCAAGCAGAAGCATCTGTCACCTGAATATCGACTTCTTGATATGAGTGAACTACTTGAATAGGTTCACCGTCGCGCTCGGTATAGGTAGTTCGCAAGATAGAATGGCGTTCGACAATTTTTTGCCATGCTCGATGCCATGCACTCAAGTCTAATTCTCCGCACAGCCGCACTGTCATAAAAATATTGTAAGCAATGCTTTGTGGTGCTATCTGATAGAGAAACCACATCGCTTGTTGACCGTGCGAAAGGGGAAACATTTGTGGCTGTTTTTGAGAAGCAGAATTGTTCGCCATTACTAATTTATCCTCCGTAGTTACTATCCTAACGATGCGATTTTTTACAAAGGATTTAGCCAAGATTCATACGCTAAAGTCGTCTCTGTCATAGCGAGCGATCGCTCGCTATGACTGTTGTAATGCAGCACGCACAAATACAAGTGGGAAACATCATTCTCTTGTGCTATTTTTTTCATTTCTTCTACTTGTTCTCTACTCGCCTGTCCGTTTTCAACATATCTATCTACAAAGTAAGCAAATTTAATTGAAATCGGATTCACCTTAATTTTTGTCTCACCTTTTAAGTATTTCTGAGCCATATCTGCCAGCATGAATGGTTCTTTAGCATTACCTGGAGCAAAGGTAACAATCTGTGCGTAACCTGCTGCTGTCAGATGGTTGTCGAGTTCTTGGAATATCGCTTCCACAAAATCAAGTCCCCAAATGCCAGCAGCAGAATGCAGATAGTGGGCCATTCCCTGTGGTGTCGGCTCAAAAGGCGGATTAGAAATTATATAATCAAAGCGATCGCCACTTACTGGTTTCCAGATGTCCTTGATATCGCCATCCCGAATTTCGATTTTACCCTCTAGACCGTTGGTGAGAATGTTGAAGCCAGCATAGTTCTTAGCCCGAGGATTGATTTCTAGAGCAGTGACGTAAATTGCCCCTGCTTTGAGTGCGCCAATAGATAATACACCCGATCCCAGTCCGATTTCCAGTACCCGTGCATTAGTAATTTTTTTCTCTATAAGTTCGTCGAGAAAGAACTGCTGTTCAGGATGTATAGGAAATACTTGGTCTGGGTGAGAGTAGCTAACTAAATCGGTAGCCACAGTGTACTCTCCTGTGAGCTTTGAAGAAATGCTGCTGATGCGCTGATTACGAAAATTTGAACTGATTAATTCGCTGATAATCATAGTATTGCTTCAATTTTTACGTTCGATTACAAAATCTTGCATGATTAAGGCATCAATGGCCGTGCGCTTAAAGGTTGAGATGGCATCTTTAGGCGAGCAGACTATCGGTTCACTATCATTGAACGATGTATTGAGAATTACAGGAACCCCTGTGCGCTGTTCAAATCGTTCAATCAATCGGTGGTAACTGGGGTTGAGTTGTCTGTCTACTAGTTGGACTCTTGCAGTTCCATCAATATGAGCGACAGCAGGAATTTTTTCTCTTTTTTCAGGTCGTATTGGACAGGTAAATAGCATATATTTTAGGCTTTCACTCTGACGACCAATTTCAAACCATTTTTCTGCTTTTTCAGCTAAAACGCTAGGGCCAAAAGGCCGGAAATCTTCTCGGTGCTTGACCTTGCAGTTGAGTAATTCGCGTGTAGTGGCGTAACGCGGATCAGCTAACAAAGAACGATTACCGAGAGCGCGAGGCCCAAATTCCATCCGACCTTGAAACCAACCAACGACTTTACCATCCGCAACCATATCAGCTGCTTCTATAGCACTATCTATTGAGCGTCTGGCAGTCAAACCAGATTCTTCAATGGCTAACATAATTTCCTCAGTTGTAAATTCTGGCCCTGTATGCGGAGTGAGTTGCGGAGTATGAATTTTTGGTCGATCGCACCGCGTATGATAAGCGTACAAAGCCGCGCCAACTGCGGTTCCTGCATCGTGGGGAGATGTGGGGATAAAGATATTTTTGAACGGACCTTTTTCTTTGATTAACCAGTTAGTAACGCAGTTAAGAGCGACTCCTCCTGCATAGCACAAATTGTCTGATGGATAGAGGCGGTAAAGGTTTTCGACTAAGCGCAGTACGACGCGATCAGTAAATGCTTGTAAAGCCGCTGCAATGTCTTTGTGATGCTGTTCTATAGGTTCATTTTTCTTTCTACTTTTACCTAGTAGTGCTTCTAATAGTTCAAACTCGCCAACCCGGAAGCGAAGAAGCCCTTTGTCTAGAGTAAAGTTCTTATCTGTTATCTGTGCAAACTGAGAAAATGCTGCTTGCATAGTTTCGCTTTGTCCATAAGCTGCAAGCCCCATCACTTTGCAAGCATCGTATTCCGAAAAGCCGAGGAATTGGGACAGTTTTTCCCATAAAAAGCCTAAAGAATGAGGATATTCGATTTCATGTAAGACACCGAGCCTGTTCTCATGACCACAAGCCGCAATTGAAGAGGCATTTTCACCAATCCCATCAATGACTAAGATTGCTGCTTCTTCCAATCCAGAAGGGAAAAATGCGGAGGCTGCATGGGCCAGATGATGAGGAACCCAGATAAGTTTCTCTGCGGCTTTATCACCCAAGGCTTGGTTCAAAGAAAGTTTGACTTGTTCCAAACCTAAAAGGAATGTTTTTTCCCCTTCTATACTCCCCCAATCACCTGGAATGCTGATTGGGTCAATTTCAAAGCTCTTCTGACGTAGTTTAGGGTCAAAAGAAAATGCAATGAAATCGATATCTTCAATATGTAAATTGGCATCTCTTAGACAAAAATTGATGGATTGTACGGGAAGAATGTGAGGATTATCAATACGTGCAGCTTTGCCGTGTTTATAGCGGTTAAATCTTTCTTCTTCAACTGCTGAAACAATTTGACCATCAATCACGCAAGATGCGGCTGATTCATGATAAACCGAGTTAATACCTAAAATCTTCATACGTAGGTTGTGAAGTAGTGGTAATGAGTTATCACCTAATATATTCAGGTTTATACTTTAATTTTTCGGAGTTATTAAGGAAATTATTAGTCATTTTTAATTTAGGGAAAACATTATATAAATTTGACATTTATATGGATTATTAAAAGTATGATTTGCTTTCAAATTTTTTTATTTTTTGAATTATTAGAGTAGTCCTGCATATTCAAAAGTCGCCAACTAGAACCTTGTGAAAGTTCCAAAACCCATTGATGATAATTAAACAAACTTTCTCTATGTCCAACACTAATAAAAGTTGTTTTTGTCTGTTGTAGCTGTTGATATAAATTTTCTTCGTTTTTCAAATCTAAAGCACTAGTTGCTTCATCTAATATCGTGAAACTACTACGAGTAACTAACAGCCGTGCGAAAGCTAGACGTTGTTGTTCTCCTAGCGATAATATATTTTCCCAAGGTGCTTCTTTATCAAAGTTATCAACTTTGTTAAGCAAGTTTTGGAGGTTAACTTGTTGCAATATTTCTTTGAGTTGTGCATCGCTCATTTGTCGATTTATATGAGGATAAAGTAACTGTTCACGCAAAGTTCCCAAAATTATGTAAGGACGTTGAGGTAAAAATAAGACTTCTTCTAGAGGAGGTCTGACTAAACGACCAGTCCCCGCATTCCATAAACCTGCGATCGCTCTTAATAAAGAACTTTTACCTCGACCACTAGGCCCTACAATTAATAAACCTTCTCCTGGTTGAACAGACATTGACAAATTGTCAACAATCACCTGTTCATAATTGGGTGTTTTTAAGGTAATATTTTCAAAAGCTATACGATTATCTTCTATGGTTTTAATAACACTAATATTCTCTTGTTGCCTAGTTACTTCTGCTAATGCCTGAGAGAATTCATTTAAACGCTCAATATAACTTGAAAATTTACCAAAATTACCAAATTCATCAATCAATGCTGCTACAGCAGTAGCAAACAAATTACAAGCTATATTAGCTTGAATAATTTGTCCAAAATCGATTTCATCTTTAATATATAAAGGCCCAAGTATGACAAGGGGAAAAACTTGGATAAGAGCCTGATAGCCTCTTTTAAATATTTCCTGATTTCTCTCCCAATTCATTTTGAATTTACTATTAACAATAATATTATTAAATTTTTGTTTAATTATATTTAATTCTTGATTTTCTCCTTGGAAAAAAGCTATTGATTCAGCATGATTACGAATATGAGTTAAAGCATAGTTATACTCAGCTTTAAATTCAAGTTCATTTTGATTAATCTTATTAAACTGGTTACTAAAATAAGCAGCAATGCCATTGCCTATAATTGTATAAATAACTATAACAACTGCCGCTAAGTGAGAAATTGACCAAAGGATTCCTAAAAAAATAATCATTTCTAGCAATTTTTCTAGGCTATTAGTTGAAATACTCACAGCAGTGGTGGTAACAGGTTCAATTTCTTGAGATAGACGTTGATCTGGGTTCTCTAAATCAGATTTAAAGTTAATTTTATAATAGGCACGGTTGCTCAAATACTTTGATAATAGTTCATTATTTAGCCATTGATGCCAATTAAGAGCAATGTTTTGTCTGAGAAATTTAGAAAATCCTACCAGGATTGTTACACAGACAAGACAAAGGATATAAAGCCATAAAGTATTAATAAATTTAGAATAATCTTTATCCTGAATCAAGACATCGAGTATATAGCGATCAACAAAGCTATTAAAAGCATTGATGCTTACTAATGCAATTACTGACAATATTAAAAGAGCAAGCATTCCCCACGCACGAATTACATCTGAAAATGCTCTTTCTCCTGGCTCTGTGGGATACCAATAAGGCCCTGCGATAGCCTTTACTTGTTTCCAAAATTGATTAAAGTTTGAAAAAAAGGAATAATTCATTAATAACTTAATTTGAGAAAATTGAGTTTACATTCTATAAAAATAACATTTTTTATGAGAAAAAATTATTGTAAATCAATACTTTATAATAGACATAATAAATTGTTTCAACTAATGAAAATGTTTTCTTAGGATTTATATTTTTAACGTTGAAGCCCAATAGCTGTTTCAGGGAGATGGATTGAGCAACCAAGACATTATAACAGCGTAGCCACAAGCATTTCCAAAATCTGTCGGACTCCAAGGATCAAAGCAAACATTTTAACCATTGACCTCTAAGTCAGGGCGACCGCATCATGTCAATAAAGTTTATGTATTCTCAATAGACTCGAAAATTATCTCATTAATCCCTGCTTATTAACAAATATTTTAGCGATCGCACCGAGTCTCGGAAAGTAAATCAAACGAGAAATCCTTATTTTTTCGTTGGTTCTTAATCCTGGTTGTGATCAAGAGTAATTTAGATGCGTTTGCCCTGACCTCTAAGTAAGTCCTTGCAATTTCTATAAAGCCTAACTTTTATGTCTAAATAATCTCAGTTTTATAAAGAAAATGCAATAGTCAGCCAAGGCAATATTAAATGGATTATTTAGATTATTTAGTAGCTATTTAAGACAGTTAAGACAGTTAAGATAGTTAAGACATTTATTTAATGGACAGTTAAGACAGTTAAAACAGTTAAGACAGTTAAGATAGTTAATAAATAATTTTATAAAGATTAAAATTTATAAATTTAATCTGTCGTAAGTCATTGCGCTCTTTTATGTTTCTGGTAAGAGAAAAATGCTGTAATTTGCTAAGACTCTTGAAATTCCTTGAAGGCTGTGAGCAATACAGGCGCAGCGTAGTTTTTCATTCTCCCCCCATCTGTGACCTGGATTTCTCACAAAGGTTTAAACGATTAGCCCAAAACGCTTATGCCACTTAGACTTGAGATAAAATACCCCGTTCACATACTATCGCTTAGTAAGCTGTCACGCGTATAACTTGCACTTTTTATGGTCTAGAACCCTTGTTGTAAGTTCTTTACACAGCCCACAAAACTTTGCTTTACTACGTCGTATTGCTCTTAATGCATTAGAGCGGGAATCATCTTTTCGTCGCAGTATTCGCCAAAAATCACGACGAGCAGCTATGAACTATTGCTATATGCTTTCTGTGTTGGCTGCGGCTCTCTCAAACTCAGGACCTCTGCCATAATCCCCCTGTCAATAGGGTTTGAGACGCGCTAACCCTGGTATTATTTAAGTATTGACTTATTTAAAAAGTATCTATTTTACTAGTGTACTGAAGTTTCTGTTTAGCGATCGCGTCCTCCGGAGTGGAGCATCGTCACTCGTTTTTGTCCGACTTCAGAAAATCGCGTTGCTCCCGGTTTCATCAATCACTACGATTCGTAGTCCATTTAAAAAAGCTCCTACTGTTTCGCTATTTGCCATTGGTCGCACAAACTGCACTTGAATCTATTTTTCCTCAAATAGTTGTGTTTCTTATTTGACTTAAGATAGAAAATTAATTTCTATTACACGTAGTTCTATTTTTGACATTTATATTTTATTTATAAATACAAAATGTGAGAAAACAACCATCAAAACACTAAGTAAAAGTGGAAAAAGTAAGAAAAGTAAGAAAAGTAGGAAAAGTAGGAAAAGCAGGAACAGTAAGGAAAGTAGGGAAAGCAGATAATTTACATAAAGTGTTTACTATCAAGTTGATATGATGTAATGTAATTTGTTAAGGTTCCAATGGATTCCATAACAAAAACAAATATAAATGTATCAAAGATTGCTAACTTCAGTTTTAGTTGCCGTGTTTAAATGTAAAAATTGTCACTTAATTAATACTTTCTTACCAATAAAAAATCGGTTTTATGATGTATAAAATAGAACGAAACAAGACTAAGCGGAGACGAGGAGTTGTACTCACTTCTATTGGAATTAAACGGTTACAAGAAGCAATTCTTTCTGTGGAGATCGTAGAAAATAAAGGCGAACATTTGAGTTTGGAACAACTCAGCGATCGCATTAATGTTTCTTCTAGAACTTTTAGTAAATTATGGTCTTTAAGCACAAGTGTAGACCAAAAAACTGTAAAACTCTGCTTTAGCGCTTTTAATCTGGAATTACATAGCGAAGACTACACAGGTGCCAATGAAGCAAATGGGACTGAAACATCTGAGTCATTGTCTGTAGGTTCATATACAGAAGAAGATTCATCTCAACTTTCCCAATTCACTTCATTTGTTGAAGAACATCACGAAGAAACTGAACAAATAGAAAATCTTCGGTCATACCCGGATGGCCCCGTACCTCTAGATTCTTACTTTTACATCGAACGTCCCCTACTAGAGAGAAAGGTTTATCAAGAAGTAACTCAAAGTGGCTGTGTGATTCGGATTAGGGGCCCGAAACAGATGGGTAAAAGTTCTCTAGTATTGAGGCTGTTAGCCTTTGCACAGAAGCTTGGGTATCAGACTGTAAATCTGAATTGCGACCAATTTGATGTTGAGTGCCTAACTGATTTAAATAAGCTGTTACGTCATCTTTGCTGGCAAATTGCAACAAAATTAGGTATTAAACCCAACCTCAAGTCAGAATGGAATGAAGAAATTGGCCCTAACTTGAGTAGCGGGTTCTATTTAGAAAACTATTTGTTTAATCAATGTCAAAGCCCAGTAGTTTTGGTGTTGAATGAAGTTGATCGTTTTTTTAAATATCCTCAAATTTTTCAAGAGTTTTTTGCTTTGTTGCGGTCATGGTGCGAGGAAGCACGACACATTCCCAACTGGCAAAAGCTAAGATTAGTCATGGTTTACTCTACAGAAGAGTATGCCTCTTTGGATATCAACCTCTCTCCTTTTAATATCGGTTTATCTATTCGTTTGAACGAATTTACCCAAGCGCAAGTAGAAGATTTAGCTAGGCGATATGGTTTAAGTTCATGTACATCTAAAGATATTGCCCAACTGATGTCACTGGTAGGAGGACATCCAGCACTAATTCAAATTAGTTTGTACCATCTTTGTTCTCAAGAAATAACCCTGCAAGAACTGATAGAGGATGCGATCGCCAATGGTAGCATCTACCGCGATCATCTATGGCGACACTGGATTAAACTACAAGAAAATCCTAGACTAGCAAAGACTTATGCTAAAGTGCTGGCAGCAAAGCAAGATATTTCTGTTGATCCTATTGAGGCTTATAAGCTTGAAAGTTTGGGATTAATTCGCTTTGAGAGCGATCGCATATTACCACGTTTTGAACTCTACCGTGCTTATTTTCAAAAACAGTTATCAACAATTTTTTAATAATACATTTTTCGAGAAATAAAAAATGTAATGGCGTTAACTATCTCAAGATTTTCAAGTAAAATTTATTTTGATGAGCCATATAAATCAAAATTTATTGTAATGGGAAGGATTTGATTCACACAAACTATATTCCATTAATCAGGAATAAATATCAAGTAAAGTTAAGATATTTAAGAAGAAAGTAAAGAATTTTTTATGAAAGTTAAGAAATGTAAGAGTAAAAATAGCAAAAATACTGTTTGTGAATTGAAATAGAACGGCCGAAAAGGTTGTGTATGGAAAAGATAGTAATTTTTTACCTGAAATAAACTAATAAATTGCATCAAATCGTACTGAAATGTAGACAATATTTATTTTTTTAAAATAATATTAAAATGCTAACAATTATGTTATGTTCTTGTTTGATAATCACACTTCAATATGAGATATCAAGTAGGTGGTAGTCTCCGCAGCGATGACCCCACATATGTTATCCGTCAGGCAGACCAAAGACTTTATGACAGTTTGAAAGCTGGTGATTTTTGTTACGTCTTCAACTCTCGGCAGATGGGCAAGTCATCTTTACTACAGCGCACAAGTCATCGTCTTCGAGAAGAAGGCTCTAGCTGTGTTTACTTGGATATGACCCGCTTGGGTATTGAGGTTACTACACCAGATCAATGGTACAAAGGCATTATTATTAGCTTGTTTTACAGCTTCAAGTTAGGATCGCAGGTCAATTTTAAACATTGGTGGGAGACGCAAGCTGGCATTTCTTCGGTGCAAAAATTACATTCCTTTGTGGAAGAAATTTTACTGCCAAATGTTAAGAGCAATTCTCTACAAAACGGCAAAGCTGAACGCATTTTCATCTTTATTGATGAAATTGATAGTCTACTCAGTTTAAATTTCCCAATTAACGACTTTTTTGCTTGGATTCGTCAGTCCTATAACCTGCGACCAGAGAATCCAAGCTTTGAACGCTTGGGATTTGCACTATTTGGTGTAGTTAGTCCCTCTGACCTAATCGCTGATAAACGCCGCACGCCCTTTAACCTTGGTAAAGCAATTGAGTTACAAGGCTTTCAACTAGATGAAGCCACGCCCCTGCTTCAAGGATTAAAGGAAGTAGTCACTCAACCACAAGCAATATTGCAAGAGATTATTTATTGGACGGGAGGACAACCGTTTCTCACACAAAAACTCTGTGATTTAATTGTCCAACTTGCTTCTGAAAACATTACAGAAATAATTACTCTTGCTCCAGGTACAGAAGCATTGTGGATAGAGCAATTAGTAAAAACGCATATTATTCAACATTGGCAATCACAAGACGAACCTGAACATCTACGTACTATAAGAGATCGCCTACTATTCAACGAACAACAGTCCGGGCGGTTATTGGGTATTTATCAGCAGGTGTTGCAAGCCCCAGAGGCTCTTGAGCAGGGAGCAGGGGGGCAGCACTTCTCTATGAGACGCTGCGCTAACGACTTCGCTCACTGTGCAGGGTGCAGGGGAGAAGAGTTTTCCCCTTTGCCCCTCTCCCCCTCTCCCCCTTCACATCTTAATTCTGTCCCGATTGATGATAGTCGAGAACAGACAGAACTGTTGTTATCTGGTTTAGTGGAGAAACACAACGGCTATCTCAAAATTAAAAATCCCATCTATCGCAATGTTTTTAATGCCGAATGGGTATTAAGACAATTAGACAATCTCCGCCCATACTCACAGACATTCAATGCTTGGGTCGCATCAGGTTATAAAGATGAATCGCGCCTACTGCGAGGACAGGCACTCAAAGATGCTCAAAAATGGTCGCAGGGCAAAAGTCTGGGCGATTTAGATTATCGGTTTTTAGCCACAAGTGTTGAATGCGATCGCATTGAAGTGCAAACGGCATTGGAGGCAGCACGGGCTAAAGAAGTAGAAACACGACTCGTACAAGAGAAAAAGACAGCTAAATTGCAAAGGTTTTTGCTAGTTGGAGTGTGTATTGGGTTGCTCGTCTCTAGCAGTTTGGCGATCGGGAATTTCATTCTGTATCGTCAAACCAAAAAAAGCGAAGCTCAAGCTAAGAGTAGCGAAATTCGAGCGCTTGTATCTTCTTCAGTTGGACTGTTTGCCTCAAATCGCAGATTAGATGCGCTTGTAGAAGCAATTAAAGCCAAAGACAAACTGCTAAAACTAGGAATAATAAACACAAATCTTTCACCTCTGGTTAAAAATGCATTAAAACAAGCAGTTTATGGAGCAGATGAATACAATCATCTTTCTAGTCATACAGCAAGTGTTATGGCAGTAAATGTCAGCCCTGATAGTTCTTTAATTGCCTCAGCCAGCATGGATAAGACAATCAAACTTTGGCGACGTGATGGTACAGCAGTTGCAACTCTCAAAGGTCATCAGGGAGCAGTTAGGTCAGTCGCTTTTAGTCCTGACGGTCAGATACTTGCCTCGGCAAGTGAGGATGGTACTATTAAACTTTGGCAGCGCGATGCCAAAAACTCATCGTGGCGCATTTCTAGAACATTCAAAGGTCACACAGCTTCAGTCTGGGGAGTAGCTTTTAGTCCTGATAGTCAAACCATTGCCTCTGCTGGTTGGGACAAAACGGTGAGAGTCTGGAAGCGAGACGGCACTTTGCTGAAAACGTTTCAAGGTTATAAAACTGAATTTTGGGGAGTAGCTTTTAGTCCTGATAGTCAAACCATTGCGGCTGCCAATCTAGACGGGACAGTAAAACTCTGGAGACGAGACAGTTTAGGCTGGCAGAACGCCAAACCCCTACAACCTCTCCAAGGTCACGGAGCTTGGGTTGTCGGCGTAGCTTTCAGTCCCGATGGTCAGACCATTGTTTCAGCAAGTGAAGACAAAACTGTCAAACTTTGGCAGCGAGACAGCACAGATGGCAGTTATCACCTTGATAAAACTCTTAAAGGTCATAGTGCCGGAGTTTCGGGAGTAGCGTTTAGTCCCGATGGTCAGACTATTGCCTCTGCCAGTCTCGACAAAACGATTAAACTTTGGAACATTGATGGAACAGAACTGAGAACGCTCAAAGGACATAGTGCATCTATTTGGGGAGTTACTTTCAGTCCTGACGGTACCTTTATAGAACCCATTTGGGATCTGGTGTATTGTGAGATTAAAAGTATTTTTTATTACTTATGTATTCAAGCAGTTTAACAGATGAAGAGTGGTCAATAATTGAAGCATTATTGCCTAAAAAGAAGCTGACTCGTCCCCCAACATGGAGTAAAAGACAAATCTTAGATGGGATCTTTTATCAGCTGAAAAATGGCTGTAATTGGGCTGACTTACCGAAAGATTTGCCACCCTATTCCACTGTATTTTGGCATTATAGAACCCATTTGGGATCTGGTGTACCGGGAGATTAAAAGTATTTTTTATTACTTATGTACTCAAGCAGTTTAACAGATGAAGAGTGGTCAA
>NZ_JBALCP010000047.1:0-47810 GCF_036919675.1 Nostoc sp. | reverse complement strand
GAAGGAGAAGCAGCCGTCGGCTGTTTCTCCTTCCCCCACCTCACAATGATTATCATTCTTATATTTGGTGATTTTTTTGCTTGGAAGTCCCTTAGTCAATCCTAAGCATTTACGAAACTGGTTTGCAAACTGTTGCTACTGTACTTCATAAATCTGGAATCTGCTGTAAAGGTAGGCAAACTTCCGCGTCTCCTACATGAACGGATAAAACTTGAGACAAGCGGTATAAATTAGTATGATAGAACATTGGCGGAACTCGTTGCGATCGCTAAGACAATAAAGATGTTCGCACAACTGAGGTCTAATACTAATCTGATAGACTATCTTAAATTTGAAATTATAAAAGCTGGTAGCCCAGGGCTGATAACTAACTATGAGTAAAGCCTTATTCTGTATCGAAAATTTGCGAGTTGCCTATCCTCAACGGAGTGGAGAAGAAGCAAGCTGGGCGGTTGATGATGTATCTTTGAGCTTGCAACCAGGTGAAAGAATGGGATTGGTGGGAGAATCTGGTTGTGGTAAGTCAACTATAGGACGGGCAGTAATGCGTTTACTACCAGTCTCTAGTTGTATTGAGGGACGGGTGACATTTCAAGAACAGTCAGTGTTTGACTTGACGCCTAACCAGTTGCGGAAATTTCGGGGAGAGGCGATCGCCTTAATTTTTCAAGATCCCATGACACGCCTCGATCCGTTGATGACGATTGGTAAGCATTGTATCGAAACCCTTCAGGCGCACTCACCAGAATTATCAACGCGAGAAGCCAAAAAAAAAGCACTTGCTATCTTGGCAAAGGTAAATATTCCGGCTAGTCGCTGGAATCAGTATCCCCACGAGTTTAGCGGTGGAATGCGCCAACGGGTAGCGATCGCCTTAGCTTTACTCCTCAACCCCAAGTTAATTGTTGCCGATGAACCCACCACTAGTTTAGATGTCACAGTTTCCGCGCAGATATTGAAAGAATTAACTCGTCTGTGCAGTGAAGAAAACATGGGATTGTTGCTGATTTCTCACGATTTGGCAATGGTGGCTGAGTATTGCGATCGCATTGGCGTTATGTACAACGGCAAGATGGTGGAAATGGGTTCTACAGAAACTGTATTTAGACATCCTCAACATGAATACACGCGATCGCTCTTAAAAGCAGCTTTACATATTCAAGCAGTAAATGATAGTGGAGAATTGATAATTGCCAATGATGAACAAAAGCAATTACCAATTATTAATAAGCAATCCCCAATTTTGAGTCTGACTGAACTCAAGCAATACTACACCATAGAACCTAACTTTATCGAACGACTATTAAACACACAAACGCAGACAATTAAAGCAGTAGATGGTATCAACCTGGATCTTTATTCAAAAGAAATTCTCGGTTTAGTTGGGGAATCAGGTTGTGGTAAAAGTACGCTCTCACGAACTATCTTGCAACTAATTCGTCCCACTAGTGGCAAAGTTGAGTTTTTAGGACAGGATTTAACTAGACTGTCGCGCCAAGAAATTCGCTCCTCACGGCGACAAATACAAATGGTTTTTCAAGACCCCCATGCTTGTCTCAATCCAGCGATGACAGTGGGACAAAGTATTGCTGACCCTTTATTTATCCACAATCTTGCCGATCCCGTTAAGGCAAAAGAACAGGTTTTGTGGATGCTAGAGAAAGTCGGGTTAACACCGCCAAAAGTGTATTATGAGCGTTATCCATCAGATTTGTCTGGTGGACAACAGCAAAGAGTTGCGATCGCTCGTGCTTTGATTACTCACCCTAAACTTTTAATCTGCGATGAACCTGTGAGTATGTTAGACGCTAGTGTGCAGTCGCAAGTGCTGGATTTGATGTTGCAATTAAAGGAAGAGTTTGAGTTAACTTATCTGTTCATCACTCATGATCTTTGGTTAGCTCGATTTTTGTGCGATCGGATTGCCGTGATGAATAGCGGTAAAATTGTCGAACTTGGTCTGACAAAAAATATTTTTGCTAATCCTCAGCATCCTTACACCAAAACCTTACTAGCTGCTGCTCCGTTGCTAGCACGCGCTTAACTAAATTAAGATGAGGAGTTGTAAGTTTCAAATTCCTAACTCCTAACTCCTAACTGTTAATTATCTTCCCTTCCCTCAAGTAATTTAGTTGTTTCTCCACTCGAACCATATAGCTCAACGAATCTTTTAAACAGCAACGCAGTCTCGTGATTTGAAGTCCTGCTTAAGTTGAATAAACGCTCTATCTTTTTCTCACTTAAAGCTCTTAAATATGGCAAATCTTCAAAGAGTGTCAAACAAGAAGCAAAATGCAATATTATTTGTAATAATGGCTTTGGCCACTCTAGGTCACAATAAATATCTATAAATAGCTGATGTTCTGAGTCATTTAAGGGGAAAGCATTAAATATAACAATTATTCTTTTCTGATTATAGACTGGAATACTCAGTTCAATAGTGTAGGGAGTATGTAATATTAAATCCACCTCTACAGTCGGTTGTCGCCAAATTCTCAGAGGATTACCTGGCGAATCTAATATTGTTTTAAACTTAATTATCCCACCGCTATTTGTGGTTTGAAAATGGCTAATATTAATAATTTTTAGATTATTAAGGCTAAATCTATGAACTGTTTCCAAATGTTTTAAGTTCAATAGATGATAGATTTGGCAAATATAAGGGAACGGTAAAATATACTCCTGGCTAATCATGTGAAGCTTTTTTAATTGAAGCTTGTTAGCTTGAGTCCGATCGAGATATTCTTGATATTGGCTGGGCGCTAAATCATTACTATTGAAGCTTTCTTCAGGCTTGAGATATAGCCAACTAATAAAAAAGAAAGAGGCTATAAATAGCTGAAATATTTCTATGGGAGATAAATAACCATCAGTAAATGCAGCCATGCTTCTATCGGTTATTCCGAAAAGCCAAGATGGAATACCAAATACCCAGATATTACTTTTAATTTGATCTATAAAAAGTGCTATATCAACATTTGAGACCTTGCTATCTTGACTTATACTTAATTTATCAGTTTTTTTCAAACAATTAGTAAACATAATATTGGGGTTTTACTTGATACTAGTAATCCATAAATTAAGATTTGTATTAATTTTAAATACTAATACATAGTTCCAACCTCTATCTTTAGATGTATATACAACTTGTCTTCATTCATATCCACTGAAAAGAAATCCTCATGAGTTTTGCTAAAAAATTTAAGCCCTTGTTTGATGTAATCCTAAATCTTATGTATATCCAGCCATAATAAAATTATTTGTAACTCTTACTCTTATAAGGATTCGACATTGTATTCTCTAATGGATAAATTCAAAGTAACAACTTTGCTAATATATTTCTGCTAGCTGAGATCAAAAATTGAAATTATTTCACCTTTACAAAAGCGGTATATAGATATTTAGACAGGACTTACGCAAAAATAGCCAAAAAGCTTAATTTATCGTAGACACGTAGTGGCTTGCCGCAGGCTACCGCCAACTCTACAAGACGCTTCTCTACCAGAGGCTTCGCCAACGTGCAGCGTCTCGTAGAGTTGAAAAGCATTCGTAGAGTGTCCGTAAGTCCTATTAGAGAAAAAAGTTTATTTTTCCTGATATGAGAAAATTTTCTAAGTAATTAATGTAAAAATATTACTGCTAATAAGTAAATATACTACCTAACTGAGATATGGGCGCTCGTATATAGCGGTTCCCATTCAAATTATATTGCGAGGTGTAGGGGCACTGTCGTGCCCATTGGTGTCAACTTAACGTGAAAGCCTCTCTATAACAAGCTTTTAGAGATTGTCTCGTTCCCAGTCAGAGACTGGGAATGCCTAGTAAGAGGCTCCGCCTCAAGACTAGCGGCAGAGCCGCAATGAAAGAGCATTTCCAGCCAGAGGCTGGAAACGAGATTTTAAAGGGGTTGTAGCTTAAGTTAACACCAATGGGCAGTGCCATGCCCCTACGCGTGTACCTCAGAGAACCGCTATATCAAAAGGGTATTTCTAACTCGTCAGCAAGACAAAATCCTGTTAAACCTCTAGACGGGGGAAATTTTTGTATAACTTCACAGAGAAACGGTATTGAAGCACTAACAATAATTATTTGCAATAATTTCTCTGATGTTGTAAGCTTTTCTAAAATATATTGAATATTTTTATCAATAATTTTTTACAGGAGGTTTGACACGCTGGTAAGCCTGACTGGAAAAATCAGCTGTAATCAGATATAGAAACTTGGGATTATTCGTTACAAAAATTCTTAATTAGTGAATTGAGAGTTTATTCTATTTACAGGAAAATCAGGATGTCTAAACTACCGGATGTTCTTTGGTTAAATACAAGCCCTAGTTTGCAATACTTTGCTCAACCACTACTTTGTTACTTATCATCTCAAGTGACAATCCAAGAGTGGAAACATCGCCAAAGTCAAGATGAAGCAAGTTCACTAGATGCTGCTGTTGTTCTGCTTCACGACTACCTCAAATCTTGCAATCGACCTGTTCATTTGATTGGTCATAGTACAGCAGGATTACTAGGTCTACTCTATAGCCGTCGCTATCCAGAAACAGTTAAGTCTTTGACGCTATTAGCAGTGGGTGTTGATCCAGCAGTTGATTGGCAAGCTCATTACTATATTCACCGTCAGTTTTTAAGTCGCCAAAAGCTTTTGACTGATATGGTTTATAACTTGTTTGGTTATCAGGATAAATGTACTCTCAAGAGTCTGACACATCTTCTGGAGCAAGACTTAGATTGTTCGCTCTCTCCTCATTCTCTGTTTGAGAGCGTGAGTATGACTTCAAACAGAGTTTCAGTACCTTTGATGGTTTGTGGTAGCTTAAACGATATTGTTATCACACCTGATGCACTGCAAGGATGGCGATCGCATTTCAAGGAAGGCGATCGCCTATGGTCATGTTTTGAAGGAGGGCATTTTTTTCACTTTTCCCAGTATCAGCTTGTAGGAGAACAGCTACTCGACTTCTGGAAGTTTATATATGTGTCAGATTCGCTGTATGCCAGTTTGCAACTTTAAGTATTAGATGATAATACATCTCAAGAAAGATGCGCCGAGTCAAACAATTGTGAGAGGTTAATCATGTCCTAAATTATTTCAGGAAAGTCTAGAAATGGTTGTAGCTTTAGATGATACCAAGCGGAGCGCGATCGCTACAGAGCTAGCAGATTTGAAAGCTATACAAGAGTTGCTAATTGCTAATGAACAAAAAGTACTACCTGCTGTAAGCAACGATCAAGAAATTAGCAAGCGCCTAACAGACTTTCTCAAAGATGACCAAGAAAATCTCACAATAATCGAGCAAGTCATCTCTAAATTTGGTGGTGGTTCAGCCCAGCCTAGAGACACTATAGGGCAGTACGTCGAGCAAGTAAACCGGATAATTGATGGGAATGAGCTAACACTGTACCAAAAGGTTTCTATTCACGAAAGGATTAAGCACCAAGCCGTAATGACTGGTTTAATTATCCATAAGGCTGCACAGGTGGTTGGTGATGATGTTAAAGAAGCTATTGGACCACTCAATCAAGTGAACTTTGAAAATCGTGCCCATCAAGAACAATTGAAAGGTGTGTTGGAAGTTTTGGGTACAAGAGAACTTACAGGTCAAGACCCAGATCAAGGTGTTTGGGCGCGAACTCAAGATGCTGTTGCAGCTTTGAGGGGTGTGTTTGAGGGTTTGACAAAGTAAATACAACTGAAGACCGCCTCGACTTCTAGTTGGGTAAGTGCCAATTAATAAAAATCGTAATAATCTTGTTTGATTTAGGGAATCCGATCGCGATCGCACTCAGTTTGAGATAAAAACTGGAATGCGATCGCTTTTTTTTAGGAGAATATAGCAGTTCTCGTTTAGATGCAACACATGATAGGGGCACAGCATTGCTTATAGGTGTCAACTTAAGCAAAATCTCGTTTTCAGCCTCTGGCTGGAAATGTAAGTCATTGCGGCTCTGCCGCTAGTCTTGAGGCGGAGCCTCTCATTAGGCATTCCCAGTCAGAGACTCTTGACGAGACAATCTCTAAAAGCTTCTTCTAGACAGGCTTTCACGTTAAATTGACACCCATAAGCAATGCTGTGCCCCTACGAGTGGTCTGTATTCGATGCAATTGAGAGCTGCTGTCGGAACTCCAATGAGGTTAAGCAATGGTTAATCAGACATACACAGCTGATGTCTTAGTTGTTGGCGGGGGAACGGGAGGCACTGCTGCTGCTATCCAAGCAGCGCGACGGGGAGCCAAAACGATTCTAATAAGCGAATTTCCTTGGTTAGGGGGAATGCTAACTTCAGCTGGGGTGTCTGCACCCGATGGCAACGAATTAGAAGCTTTTCAAACGGGGTTATGGGGTGCGTTTTTGCAGGAATTGCGACAACGACAGCCCGGAGGATTAGATCACAGTTGGGTCAGCTTTTTTAGTTACGATCCTCAGATTGGGGCAAAGATTTTTGCCGATTGGGTGCAGGAATTGCCAAATCTGGACTGGATTTCTGGACAAGTGCCAATAGAAGTGTTCCGCCAAGGTGATTCTATTACTGGTGTCCGCTTTGCTGATTTTGCTGTCACAGCCAAGATTATTCTCGACGCTACAGAATTAGGAGATTTATTGGCTTTAGCTGAAATACCTTACCGCTGGGGTTGGGAATTGCAATCTGAGTGGGAAGAACCTAGCGCCCCAGTGACTTTTAACTCTTTAACCCAGAAATATCCAGTGCAAGCGCCCACTTATGTAGTGATTATGCAAGACTTTGGTGAAGCCGTCGCCCCAGAAATTCCGGCTGCCCCTAACTACAATCCATCCCAGTTTACAGGTGCTTGGGATGGCTATGGAGCAGAGACATTTTTGAATTATGGACGCTTGCCTGATGGCCGATTCATGATGAATTGGCCAATCTGTGGTAATGACTACGGCGAAGGAGTAGGGCGACTGATAGAGTCAGATGTATCCAGAGGTGAATTCATCCAAGAATCTCGCTGGCACAGCCAAAATTTTGCCCATTTTATCCAAAAGCAGCTTGGTCTTCGCTATGGTTTAGCAAAAAAAGTATTTCCTCACGCCCCTACAGCTTTTGCACTGCATCCCTATTACCGGGAAAGCCGCCGCTTAGTGGGGCTAACTACTGTCCGAGAACAGGATATTTTGCCGATTGCTGGAGGGAGAGTTGCATCTATATTTAATGATCGGAATTTTTGCGTAGGCGTAGCCCGCCGCAGGCATCGCAAAGCGTCTGTGACAGGAGAAGCGATCGCTGTTGGTAACTACGCCAATGACCATCATTATCCTGGTATTCAATTCCCACTGCAACCTAAATCTATTCGCTGGGGAGGACGCTGGACGGGAACTCCCTTTACAATTCCCTACAGTTCCCTAATTCCAGCCACAACAGATGGTTTCTTGGTTTGTGAAAAAAATATTTCTGTCTCCCACATTGCCAATGGAACCACCAGATTACAACCTGTGGTTATGGGCATTGGTCAAGCAGCGGGGATGGCAGCGGCGATGTGTGTTGAGTTAAACTGCCAGCCAAGGGATTTACCTGTTAGGGCGCTGCAAACGGCTTTATTGTCAGATAATCGCTCAAAAGCAGCAATTATTCCTTTGTTTAATCTTCCACCCAATCATTCGGATTGGCTGGACTGGCAACTGTATTACTTAAATAACCCACAAGCCTATCCAGCTAATGGTTATTGCCCTTGCCTACCGGGGAATAAGTACCCTGACTCTGCTTTTGACAAGGCATTAATTCGGGAAAGAAACTGTTTCAAAGGCATTTTCTACCGCTTGGATCAGCAGGAATACAGATTCACTGTCACAGCACCAGCCGCATATCAAGGTCAAAATTGGCAGCTTGTGACTTTGCGATCGCATATCGACGAGCAATTACGCGCTTATCCCCACGAACAATTAGTTACATTGTGGGGCCGTCAGAATCACTTTGGTAATTGGTTATTAGTCGAACATTTAAACAGAGGATAAGAAGAGTTTATTTTCAGTAAAACAGAATACTTTTTGATTAATTGTCCGGATATTCATCAAAAAGCTAAGTATCAGTGAAGTGGAGAGTTCCAAAATAGACATCTGCTATGCGTGCTGCCATTTCACTTTTAGTCTCGAGTCTGGTGTTAGGCCCCTTAGCTTTTAACTGCCAAGCAATGGTCAATCACTTATCCTATGCGCTGCCTTCTACGCCTGCTTCGGAACAGTGGCTTTCGGCGGCATCTGAACAAAGTTCAGATGATGCCCCACGTCATCGCGGTAGTGGGCGCAGAGAAGTGACGCAAAAATTCGGAATATATCTATGCTGTGGTTTAACTACTGTAGGGTAATGCCTCTTTTTCCAAAGCAACCAAAGTACCAGAAAACAGGATGTTGTGCTAACATCTTTTACACAAGTTTTCTGGCAGAGATATATACAGTTGACACCCGAAAATCTTCAGCGATCGCTTAGTATTTCAACTGCAAGCTTTGTATATATAGTTGGTGTCAATCCTGCCGATCAAAACGCAAATCAAATTAAGTGCCTTGATCAACAGCATTACCAACTCCTCAAAAGCAACACAACAGTTGCTGATATTCCTGGGAAACTCTGCGTCTCAATCCTCAACTGCTCTATAAATAGATAGGCTATCACTTAATCTAAAGCACATCTAATTCAGACATTTTGCTTGTTGAGGAAACAGTCTTAAGGCAACTTCACTTTATTCCCCAATAGGTTTTCTCATACATTGAGTAGCTGGCTATCTAGATCAGGAAATAATTGATCTTCGCTCCGACACCTATTTAGCATCCTTTGCCGAAGCATAAAATCCCTTTCGTTTCATCTGAATTTATGTAGCGCATGGATTTGCACAAGTAGTATCCGTTTATTACACTTGGCAACAAATCTTACTATTCCTGACCTACTGTTGCACTCTGGATCGTTCTCCTCACAGATGGCTCCCGACGAAATAAATATTAAGAAGGATCTGCTAGTTCATCTTAATCATTTAATTATTCTACACCCAAGGCCAGATGCAAAATATTGCATCTGGCCTTTTTAGGTAAAGTTTACTTAAAGAAAAGGGGATAGCGAGTGGAGAGTGAGGAAGATGAGGGTACAAAGGGACAAGGGAGACTACTAAATCCAATGCCCCATGCCCCTTTTACACTGTTGTTTTCTTGCGGTTATTCTCTCTTCCCTGGATGCCATTGAGGAACATTGGCACAAACTTCTCGATAAACATCTGTGGATCGCGCTGCCAAGCCTTTTGTGCAGCCTGAATCCTAGTAAATTGCAACTCAGGCGCTAGCAAAGTCTGGGGTAAGCGTTCCATTAGGTACTGGGGACGTTGCCAAAGCGGCATGGTATTTGCCACTTCCACCAGGTTGGCAACTCGCCGTAATTCTGCACCCAAGGTGATATCCATTCCAGATTCAAACGCTGCCTGTTCAATTGCAGCATACTTGAGTTTAGCTTGCTCTACCTTTTGCCGATGTTCTGGACTTTTATCTGCTATTTGTGCCAGCCAACGGTTACCCCAACGGACGTGTCCTGCTTCCTCTGGCAGAATTTTTTCAATAGTCTCCCGAATTTTGATGTTTTCTTCTGTCTGCGGCGCTTGTTTGAGAGCGTGAATGTGGGCAGAAAAATACTCACAACCCCGCTTTTCAGTAATGTTAATTGCTGCTAAGGCAGCTATCACACCGTCCTCTAGGTTGCGTTTTGGGTCATAGGTGTCTTTGTCCAGCAGCCGATCAAATTCATCGATATAGGAAGTTCCAAGAGGAGTTCCTACATTGCTTCCTAGATCGATCAGCAAATCAGTTAGCCACATGGCATGACGAGCTTCATCCGAGATGTGATGAGACAAATCCCGCACCAGTTCCGGTGGCTGTCCATTCAGTTGTTCAATTACCTCAGTCAGGTCTTTGCAACTGCGTTGTTCGCTGTAACGGTAGCGGTTAAGGGTAATTAGATGGATTTCGCGATCGCATACCACCCGTTTCAATATCTCTCTTGCACCCAATACATTCTGAAATTTACGTGGGTAAGTAACTGTCATAAGTTATGTTAATTTTTGTAAATATGTATTGTGATGCTAACTTAGTTTTTTGCAACTGCTGTATGTGTGCCGCTTCACCGAAAAAAAGAATAAAAGTTACAAAAATTAATCACCTGAGTTGAACTTAAGTGTAAACAAAAGTAACGAATAAATGTTCAGTCTTGGGAAAGGTGTGTTTTTAAGGTCAGACCAATCTGAAGCTAGATCATTTTAGTTGTCAAAAGTGGATTGGAGAGATTTTTCCCCAAAGCCGGAAAATTATAGGCAAATAAAATATAATCTTTGCAAAAAGTAGCTTATGTTACAGAATTTTTGTTATATTAGTCTTGTAAAAAAAAGAGAATTATTTATTAACAAAATAGAGAGGACTATGATTATGTCTATCGCAGATAAATCTCGTGCGTTAATGGTGCGTGAACATCAGCAAGTTAAGAATCGCCAACAATCAATACTGATGCGGGCTGCACAAGAACTTGGTCTTCCTGAAGAAGCATCTCACTATTGGAACCCGATTCAAGGCAAGATAGATGTTAACGCTCGGATGATTTATGGGTCTAGTCATGCTTCCATGAGCTAAGTTTTAGAGTTTTAAGGTTGATTTTTGAGTGAATGTCTCAACTGACAACTCTAGAAAAAAAAGCCACCCTCTACTCTAGGGTGGCAAAACTTATTACTTTTAGTTGAATACGACTCTTAATTAAGCATCGTAGTATAGGTAAAACTCGTAAGGATGAGGACGCAGCTGCAACTGCTTGACTTCGTTACTTAGTTTGTAATCAATCCAATTTCCGATAAAGTCTTCCGTGAAGACGCCTGATTCTGTCAAGAAGGCGTGATCTTTTTCCAGTGCTTGCAACGCCAGTTCCAAAGAACCTGGAGTTGAAGGAACCTTTGCCAGTTCTTCTGGAGAGAGTTCATAGATATTCTTATCTAAGGGTTCACCAGGATGGATTTTGTTCTTAATGCCATCAAGACCAGCACAAAGCATTGCAGCAAATGCCAAGTATGGGTTAGAAGTAGCATCTGGACAACGGAATTCTAAACGCTTGGCTTTGGGGTTAGTTCCAGATAGAGGAATACGAATAGAAGCAGAACGGTTCCCTTGGGAGTAAGCCAAGTTCACAGGAGCTTCATAACCAGGTACTAGGCGCTTGTAAGAGTTGGTGCTGGGATTGGTAATTGCCAACAGCGCTGGTGCGTGTTTCAGAAGGCCACCAATGTAGTACAACGCCATATCGCTCAAACCAGCATACTTATCACCTGCAAACAGAGGTTGGCCGTCTCTCCAGATGGATTGGTGACAGTGCATTCCCGAACCGTTATCGCCAAAAATCGGTTTTGGCATGAAGGTGACGGTTTTACCGTATTTCTTAGCAACATTCTTGATGACATATTTATAAATCATCAACCAGTCAGCCGCTTCGATCAACTTCCCAAACTTGAAACCAAGTTCGCACTGACCACCAGTAGCAACTTCGTGATGATGCTTTTCAATAGGTACACCTAATTGTGCCATCGTCAACAGCATTTCTGTGCGGATGTCTTGGAAAGAATCCGTTGGTGAAACTGGGAAGTAACCTTCTTTGAAGCGTGGTTTGTAACCCAAGTTGGGTTTTTCAACTGTACCGAGTTTGCCGGAATTCCAAGCACCTTCTTCGGAGTCTAAGAAGTAATAACCTTCGTTAGCAGTTTGTGCAAACCTAGCACTGTCAAAGATAAAGAACTCAGCTTCAGGGCCAAAGAAGGCTGTGTCACCAAGACCAGTGGAAACCAAGTAATCTATTGCTTTTTGGGCAATAACGCGTGGGCAACGATTGTACCATTCACCCGTGCGGGGTTCTTTAATACTACATATTATACTTAGTGTTGGGACTTCCATAAATGGGTCGATCCAAGCAGTGTTGGGGTCGAGTACCATCGTCATGTCCGATTCGTTGATCGCTTTCCAACCCCGGATGCTGGAACCGTCAAAAGGTACGCCATCAGTGAATGCAGTCTCATCGATTTGGTCTTGATACAGTGTGAGGTGCTGCCAAGTCCCTACTGTATCGATGAATTTAAGATCAATCAGTTGAATTTTATCATCTTGAATTCTCTTCAAGACTTCTTGCGGTGTTGTCATTGTTACTCCTTCTCTACCAATTTCCTAAAGTAATACCAGAATCTTCCAAAGCATCCTAACCCTGCTGATCTCAATCAAGCCGTGACACACCAGAAATATCTTAAATACTAGCCATTAGGGGATTTTGTAGCTTATGTTACAGATATCTGGATTCTCAGGTTATATTAACCTTTCGGCGATCATGTGTACAAAACTGGAAAGTTCATCACATAGGGGTCAACTTTGGCATAGAATCCTTAAATAGTGGATAGATTGTTTTTGTGCCGAATCTATTTTTAATAGCACAAAAATTTAATGGTGCATAAGTGCAGCCAAATAAATATCAAACCATAAATAGCAATGATTGGGAGAAAAAGGAATGCGCGATGCGGTAACAAGTTTAATTAAGAATTATGACTTAGCTGGTCGGTATTTTGACCGGAATGCGATCGATAGCCTGAAGTCTTACTTTGACAGTGGTACAGCAAGAGTACAAGCTGCGGCGGCGATAAATTCTAATGCATCTGCACTTGTCAAGCAGGCTGGTTTAAAGTTATTTGAAGAACTGCCAGAATTGATTCGCCCCGGTGGAAATGCTTATACAACCCGTCGTTATGCAGCTTGTCTGCGGGATATGGACTACTATCTGCGCTATGCCACCTATGCGCTGGTTGCTGGGAACACGAATGTGTTGGATGAACGAGTGCTACAAGGGCTGCGGGAAACTTACAATTCTCTAGGAGTGCCTATTGGGCCTACGGTTCGCGGTATCCAAATTCTCAAGGATCTGATTAAAGAACAGGTGACAGCCGCAGGTGTGGTTAATTCTAACTTTGTGGATGAACCCTTTGATCACATCACACGCGAGTTGAGCGAGCAGGATATTTAGATTTTAAGTGGGCAAGGTGGCTGCCCCGACATAAACATAAATAGCGATCGCACTTTGGTTTTATGGAGCGATCGCTTTTTTAATAAACCCTACCACGCATTGAGAAGGGCTTTACCCAAGTTTTCGCTGCCGCATGGCAGGCAACATCAGACCGACATAACCAACGATCCCTTATACCTTGCCTATGGGGGTAGAGAACTTTACGTAGATATTGGAGCAGAAAGAGCTACCATCGCTGCTGAGAGGGATAATCAAAAGTTTTCTGAGTCCTTCTCCAGTGAGTGATCTCCAGGAAGCTGTGGGACAGTATGAAATTTATCGCAGCGTGCTGAAAGAAGTAGAACCAAAACGCCAACTTTATTTAGCAATTCTACTTATATGTAGAACTCTTGTTTTGCTCTTCACTTTTCCTTTTCGAGCAACTGGCTAGCAGCGATCGCTTCCCTGAGCCTTGTCTCCCTAGTAATAGTGGCTGTGACACCTTCCGTGGTGAAGGAAGCCAAAGAGGGACGCTCCGCTCCCCTCTAATTGGAATGTCTGAACCGTGACACCTCTGTTGCCAATACCAAAGGCAAGAAAAGCGTAGCTGTAACCGTCCGTCAAGTACCTGTGCGAAACAAGCTTTCACTAGCCCTGGAGTAACAACAGATGCGATCGCTCTTTCACCATCGCTTCATGAGCAAAAAAAACATCATGTTGACCCCCAATATCTGGATAATAGTGAAGGTATTGGAAAATCCCTTTTTGTGTATCGGAATAATTAAGAAACTTTATTTAAAAAAGTCAGCCATAATTAATTATTAACTCATACTTAGATTATAAATATTGCTGTACAAAGTAGAGATACATCTGTGTAACTTTAGTGATAAGATTAATTCTAAATAATCAGCCTATATCGGATATTTTAGTGAAACGCGACTCCATTTATTACCAAATTTTTAAGCGTTTTCCTGGATTAATTTTTAACTTGTTGATTACCGTCCTGAACAGGCGCAGAAGTATCGATTTGAGTCGGTTGAGGTGAAAGAAACTGCCTTTGGCATTGATGGGGTCTTTTTACCTCCAGAGGGTGCAACACCCAGGATTATCTTTTTTGCAGAAGTTCAGTTCCAGAAAGATGAAGCTCTCTATCATCGCTTCTTTACTGAGTCGATGATGTATTTGAACCGGAATCAATCTCAATACGATGACTGGTACTGCGTGGTAATTTTTCCATCACGTAGTTTGGAACCTAGCGATACAAGAACTCATCGATTATTTTAAACAGCGACCAAGTGCAGCGAATTTATCTGGATGAGTTAGGTACTCCCAATCAACAGCCAATAGGCATCAATTTAATGCAGTTGACAATTGCCTCAGAGAAAGCGATGGCGGAGCAAGCAAAGCAATTGATTGAGTGGGTACAATTAGGAGAAACAGGAACACTGGCGAAAAACGAAATAATAGATATTATTACCACTATTGCAGTTTATAAGTTTTCTTCGTTGAGTAGAGAGGAAGTAGAAGAAGGTCGTTATGAGCCAGAAGAATTAGAAAAGCTGATTAACCGAGAAGAAATTATCAATCGTGCTTTGACTTTAATTTTACCAGGAGAGTCTAGTTAATTGGCTAAACAGCGACTCGACACACTATTAGTAGAGCTAAATTTATGTTCTTCTCGCGCCTTAGCACAGCGGTTAATTCAGGCGGGGGAAGTTACTGTTAATCAGCAGGTAGTTGATAAGTCTGGTACAGAAGTTGATATTTTAGCTCAAATAAATATTAAGGAGCGATCGCCTTTTGTTTCTAGAGGCGGTGAAAAACTCTCCAAAGCTTTGTCAGTATTTACCATTCCCGTAGCAGAGCGCATTTGTTTAGATGGTGGGATTTCTACTGGTGGTTTTACTGATTGTCTCTTGCAAGCTGGAGCAAAAAAAGTTTACGGAATTGATGTTGGTTACGGACAAGTTGACTGGCGGTTGCGAAATGATTCGCGGGTAATTTTGCGGGAACGCACCAATTTACGGCAACTACGACCAGATGAGTTATATGGCAAGGATGACCCGATTCCTGATTTGGCTGTTGTCGATGTATCGTTTATTTCTTTAACTAAGATTTTGCCTGCTTTGTGGCAACTAACTCAAGCTAACCGAGAAGCTGTATTGTTAGTCAAGCCACAGTTTGAAGTCGGCAGATCCCGTGTAGGTAAAAAAGGCGTTGTGCGTGATCCAAACGACCAAGCTGATGCTATTTTCCAGGTGTTGCAAGCAGCCCACGAATTAGGATGGAAATACAAAGGCTTAACTTGGTCGCCGATCACTGGCCCGGCTGGGAATATCGAATATCTTTTGTGGTTGGAAATGGAAAGTGAAATACCACCACCTAATTTAGAGGCAGTTAAGCAAATAACGCAATCAGCAACAACTGATTTACGGAAAAGTTAAACGTCGTAGATGAGACATTCTACGGAACCTGGATGGGTATCGCAGTAATTTTCTAGAGAGGTTTTCTTTTGTTTTGCTTGTTGTTGATCAGCTTTCTCAGCTTGCAACTCTTCCACAATGTCCCAGGCTACGGCACAATCTGCAGAATTACTGCCATCTTGCTCACAAGTTGTGCGGGCTTCAGTAATGGCTTCAGTAATGGCTTCTTCAAGATTTGCCGCCCCAGCAGTTTCAAATGAGTTTAGGCTAGTTGTCATGATCCTTTACCTTTAGTTTATAGAGATAGATGTTAAGTGTGAGCTTTCAATGACCTCAGAAAGCTCATATTTCCAGTTTAGATAGGCTTCCCACAACAGGCGGTAGTAAACACCGTCATCTTTTTCGCAAAATTGAGTGGGAATTACCCTATTGTCATCTTTGATTCAAAAAGGTAGGAAAATTCCACTACTTGTGGTCATTAATAGAGATGGTCATGTTTTCAATCTTGCATCCCAAATTGGGAATGTCAGTCAATTGTCATAAGAGCTTGATAGAAGTTGATAAATACTTATAAACGGCAACAAACGGGAAACAATTTTTATTTATTCTCAATATTTTATCCCTAATTCTTGTCGCAGACGATACAGAATTGTGTTCTGGTCAACTTGAGATAGAATTTCTTGAATGACGCTGCTAGCGCCCAACTGACCCCAAGTGCAGCCTTTTTCGAGATACACTTGGGCAGCTTTGCCAACGGAGTATGCTCCATAACCGGCAATACCAGCTTGAGCGATCGCACTGCCAGCAAAGGCAGTAATATTGCTGGGATTGTCACCACTGGTGATTGCAGCCGTACTCTTACCCAAACCTAAAAGAAAACTACTACCTAATTCTCCCAGCAACAAGCCACCGGAACTAAATAAAATTGTTTTTAAAATTTTTCCAGCTTCATAGCTAGTCATCGGCAAACCATACAACCTAGCTAGAGCGCGAATTAAAGCTAAATCGGCAACAGTTCCGCCAAGGATATCTAAGAAGGCGATGGGATTGAGCATTACTGCCAAAGCTTTGTATTTGGTAAATTGCCAGATGATATCTTCGGCTTCTTGTTCGCGTAAGTCGATGGTTTTTTGAGCGATCGCGGCTTCTGCATCCCTTGCTTGGATTAGTGCATTTAAAGCCAGAAGCGATCGCCCTTCTCGATTGAGAATATTCAGAATTGTCTCTTTTAGTTCATCTACTTGCGGTGGTGGTGTCTCCCATTCATCACTGACACGTCCATCAGGCCACTCAACCCGTACTTCCATTGGTGCTGGTTCCGCCGCCACCATGACAATTTCATCAGGTAGTAGAGGCTTTGCTTGAGGATGTCCTGCACCGAGTTGTTGTAAATTTTGGTAAATCGCTCCCTGGTCTGTATCTGGATAAAGGTCTATCTTGTTAAACACCAAAATCAAGGGTTTTTGTGCTTGACGCAATTCCAGCAGTGCCTGATATTCAGTGCGCGTGATATCACCAGACACGACAAACAAAATCAAATCCGCCTGATGTACCACAACTCGTGCCATGTCCGCCCGTGACTCACCCTCAATTTCATCTAATCCAGGGGTATCAATTAACTCTACTAGTACCTTACCCCCTGGCTGCCAACGCACGGAACGCGGCCATTGAGTGACACCGTTCAGGGGCCCAGTTTGCAGAATCTTGTCTCCCAGCAAGGCATTTAAAACTGCTGACTTACCACGACTCACCAAACCAAAAGCAGCAATTCTAATAACGCTAGAGTCCAGCTTGTTAAGTGTGGAGTTCAAAGCTTCCAATTCCGGTTTCACTAAACCTGCCAATTCTGGGTTAGATGAAAGCTGTCCTGACTTGCGAAGATATCCATACCAAGACAGCACTTGCCTGAGACTGGCGCGGGCACGATTTAAGTGAGTTTCTTGCAGATTACGCACGAAGTTAGGTTGATTTAAGGTTGGACAAACAACAGGCTATATATCCATTTTGATCTAATTCCACCAGATGCTCAAAAAATGCTCAAACTGATCAGGGAATCAGAGTACTATCCTCAGCATAAACCCCTCCACAAGTGTTCTACTTACAAAAGGGGTATTATATACCTTATTTAGTTTACAGACCCTCGCCTGGGCCTCCTAGAGGAGTGCTGTTATTTGGATCACTCACTATAGTAATCCGATTTGATTGCGTGAAAAAATCTAAGTATATGTAGGGGAGCCAGCCGTGTGGGCGGGTTTCCCGACTTGAGCGGACTGGCGTTGTGTTACGGCTGACGTAACGCACCGAAACCCTCGGGTGGTGCGTTAGCCTACGGCATAACACAACGCCAGTTGCTACAACGGAGGGAACCTCCCTTCGGGTTCGCCAGTCACCTACGGCGGGAAACCCGCCTACAGCGCTGGACTCACCGCAACGCACTGGCTCCCCTACGTGTATTTCAAAAATCAAATATGAGTCCTATATCTTGTTTTTGTTCTTTTTTTCGTTTTCCAAATCTTTTTCAACTTTAGATTTCAAATCATTCAACTCTAAAAGAACCAGTGGTTTTATAAAGTCTATAGCTTTTAGGGCAAGCTCTCTACCTTTCACTGAATCTTCTACATTGGTTATACTTAACTATGTCTGCCCTGAAAGAAGCTTATTGATTAATTCCTGCTGTTGCTGTAGCTGCTCTTTCAGTAGGTTTATCTCTGACTGCTGCACCTGCTGACTAGTGGTAACTGGAAGTTCAGGGTTAATTTGCATAGCCCTATCAGTTATATCCTGATAATGTTTTTGGCTTACCATCTCACCATGCCCACACCAAGCAGAAACTATTTTCTCATCTCTGCCTAAATCAAATATTTGGTGAGTAATAAATGTATGCCTGGTGTTGTAGGGTTTAAGGTATTTACTAAGCTTACCTTGCTTTATCAGTAGAGGAATAATCCCTTTATTACCATACGCCCCACTCCAGACTGCATGGAAAGTTGTACTTAGTATTATCTTACCTGTCTTTGATTTAAATACTATTTCATTTGCTTTACCTTGAGGGATTGATTTTAGAAGGCTCCATAATTCCCCATCTTTAGGTAAAGGGAAGCGTCTAATTACACTTTGATTTCCCTTTGCTGTTTTTGTCGGGTAAAAACCTTTAGTCATTCTATCGTAGGTGCGTCTGATTAAAATCTCTTCACTATCCCACTTAACATCACCCCACATAAATGCAACTGCTTCACCTGTACGCACTCCAGTTAGGAACTTAAACTTGATGAAGTTATACCAGTGCTTTGTCTGCTTGATGCTTTCAAGGATAATTAATACCTCATCCCAGCTATAGGATTTTGATCTATCTAAAATATCATCATCACTTTCTGTTTCTACCTCATTTTGTTTTTTACCTTTTGCACCTAACTGTTTTATTTCATCTGACATACCATCAAAAGGATCGTAATTTATCAACTGACATTTTATGGCAAATCTATAAGCTTTTGATAAATGACTAATTAGCTTTTTAACAGCAGGTAAGTTTCTATTTTCAACCAACCAATTTCTAATTTTTACTGCATCTTCAGCTTTTGTAGCTTCTATTGCTGACTTAAGGAAATTAGTAAAAGTTTCACTAAAAGCTTTAGCATAAGTTGTTTCCTTTAACCCTGGTTTTATACTTTCACAATACCTATCCCAAATCTCCATCAGAGATAACTCACGTTTAGGTGGTAATTGGTCTTCTGAGGTTAAAGTACTCTTCCCTAACTTCAGATTTGATCTTAAGCCATACTTCTTTAAAATATCCTGATAGTGCCCCAAGTTGAAGTTCCCTTGACCATCATCAAGCTCCCCATCCTCAAGTTCTGTTTGTAATTTCCGTTGTAGCTTACTAGCTATATACTCCCACCCATTTCCCAGAGGAATACCTGTTGCCAGCTTTATTTGGCTCTTGTTACAGTAGTTTCTAGGGAAGCAAGCTTTGACTACCCCTGAATCAACCCGAACTGTGACTTGCCCCTTTTTAGCCTTACCACTGGGTGTTTTAAGGTTATTTATCATAATGCTCAAATTAGGTAAAATTAGTTCCAAAGTGAACGTAATATGTGGCGGTAGCCTGCGGCAAGCCACTACGTGTCTACGGTAAATTAAGCTTTTTGGCGGTTTTTGCGTAAGTCCTAACATAGTTAGGTTTATTTGTGCCTACCTACTTAATTTCCAGACTGTTAGCCGTTTTGTCAAATTAGGCAATTGTTCAGAAGAGTTTGCATAAGCTGCGTAGCAGATTGATTGTATAAATGGTGAGTTAACTACCAGATTTGATCAGAAAGCCTTTGAACAAGGTGCGGTTAAAGGTAAACTAAAAACAGTACCATTAATGTTGGTTGGCAGCAGGGTTGAGTATAAAGCAAGTAGCATCGGCTTTAGATTTGAGTGTCGAAGAAATCAGACAAGTAACACAAAGTCAGCCTTGAAAAGGATGCGGTAAGTTTTATGCGTGAGTAAGGCGAAATTTTGTTTGCGCCCTTGAAACTTGACTCACGACGAATTTATAGTTAATTTTTGTTAATATTGGAAGCGGTGTTAGTACTTCGTCCTCAACCACCCACTCCCTACCTGAGAGAAACTTAATGCTGCGATTAGAACATATAAGTAAAATTTATCCCACAGGCGAAGTTCTCAAAGATATCAACTGGGAAGTTAAACCAGGCGATCGCATTGGCTTAGTCGGTGTCAACGGTGCGGGAAAATCCACCCAACTCAAAATCATCTCTGGGGAAATTGAACCCACCGCTGGCGAAATCATTCGTCCCAACAGCTTACATATAGCCTACCTCAACCAAGAGTTTGAAGTAGACCCCAGCCGCACGGTTAGAGAAGAATTTTGGACTGTCTTCAAAGAAGCCAACGAAGTACAGTTGTCTCTGGCACACGTACCACAAGAGATGGAAACGGCTAACCCAGAAGAACTGGATCGACTGATCGACAAGTTGGATCGCTTGCAGCGCAAATTTGAAGCCTTGGATGGCTACAACTTAGATGCACGCATCGGGAAAATCTTACCAGAGATGGGGTTTGGGCTAGAAGATGGCGATCGCCTCGTCAGTGCCTTCAGTGGTGGTTGGCAGATGCGGATGAGTTTAGGTAAAATTCTTTTGCAAAAACCCGACTTGTTGCTGCTGGATGAACCGACTAACCACCTGGATTTAGAAACCATTGAGTGGTTGGAAAATTACCTCAAAGGGCTGATTACGCCGATGGTAATAGTCTCCCATGACCGGGAGTTCCTTGACCGCCTTTGCACCCAAATTGTGGAAACTGAACGTGGTGTTTCGGCAACCTACCTTGGTAACTACTCGGCATATTTGTCACAAAAAGCTGAAAGTCAATCAGCACAACTTAGCGCCTACGAACGCCAGCAGAAAGAATTAGAGAAACAGCAAACCTTTGTTGATAGATTTCGCGCCAGTGCTACCCGTAGTACCCAGGCAAAAAGCCGGGAAAAGCAACTTGACAAAATTGAGCGCATTGAAGCACCCATTGCGGGAGTCAGAACTCTCCACTTCCGTTTTCCGCCTGCACCCCGCAGTGGACGCGAGGTAGTAGAAATTAAAGACTTAACTCATATCTATGATGATAAGATTTTGTTTTTGGGAACGAATCTTCTAATTGAAAGAGGCGATCGCATTGCATTTCTTGGCCCCAACGGTGCTGGGAAATCTACCCTTCTGCGCGTGATTATGGGTATGGAACAACCCACAGAAGGTAGCGTGAATTTAGGCGATCACAACGTTCTTCCTGGTTACTTTGAGCAAAATCAAGCTGAAGCCTTGGACTTGAAAAGAACTGTCATGGAAACTATCCATGATGAAGTTCCCGATTGGGATAATCAAGAAGTCCGCACGCTTTTGGGACGGTTTTTATTCACTGGTGACACTGTATTTAAGGCAGTTGGGGCATTAAGTGGAGGAGAAAAAGCTCGTCTGGCGTTGGCAAAAATGCTCTTACGTCCCGCGAACTTACTAATTTTAGATGAGCCGACAAACCATCTAGATATTCCAGCGAAAGAAATGCTGGAAGAAGCGCTAAAAAATTATGATGGTACGGCAATTGTAGTTTCCCACGATCGCTACTTTATTTCTCAAGTAGCAAACAAAATCGTAGAAATTCGTGATGGTGAATTCCGGGTTTACTTAGGAGATTATCATTACTATCTCCAGAAAATTGCCGAAGAAAAAGAACAAGCGAAGTTAGCTGCGATCGCTGCCGAAAAAGCTGCTAAGAAAGCTGCTAAAGCTTCCACAAAAAGGAAATAAGGGGCTGGATACTGTTTTAGTAGTAGTCTGAAACGCTACTACTAAGTAATCACTCCTTATTAGCGATCAAAAACATCACAGAAAAATTACTAAAATTTAAAAAATATTTCAAAAAACTGCAAGTCCTTCATAAAAGAGGTTAATAAGCAAAAATTCACTTGCGGCGTGGATTAGCAGTGGTATCATTCGAGTATTACAAAAAGTAAAGGGCAATTTTACTATGACCAAAGCACCTGTTGCTCCTGTGGTGCTAGTCATTTTAGACGGATGGGGCTACTGCGAGGAAAAGCGAGGAAACGCTATTGTTGCTGCTAAAACTCCAATCGTGGACACTTTATGGGCAGCTTACCCGCATACCCTCATCCACACATCAGGAAAAGCTGTAGGGTTGCCAGAGGGTCAAATGGGCAACTCGGAAGTTGGTCATTTGAACATTGGTGCTGGGCGAGTTGTACCGCAAGAACTTGTACGCATCTCTGATGCAGTCGAAGACGGTTCTATTGCCTTAAACCCAGCACTCGTTAAAATTTGCCAGGAAGTTCGCTCTCGGAATAGCAAGCTGCATCTAGTAGGCCTTTGTTCTGAGGGAGGGGTACATTCGCATATCACCCATCTATTCGGACTACTTGACTTAGCCAAAGACCAGCGAATTCCAGAAGTTTGTATCCACGCTATCACCGATGGTCGTGACACCGCCCCAACTGACGGTGTAAGAGCAATCACACTGCTGCAAGATTATATAGATCGCACAGGAATTGGGCGCATAGTCACCCTCAGCGGTCGCTACTACGCGATGGATCGCGATCACCGCTGGGATCGGGTCAAACGCGCCTACGATGTGATGACCCAAGATAGTGTTGGTAATGGTCTCAAGGCTGTGGAAGTCTTGCAAGCATCTTACGCCCAAGGGGTAAAAGACGAATTTGTCAACCCAATCAGAATTGCTCCTGGCGCAATCGAACCAGGGGATGGGGTGATATTTTTCAACTTCCGCCCTGATCGCTCCAGACAACTGACTCAAGCTTTGGTCAGTCCCACGTTTAACGGTTTTGAAAGACAGCAAATCACACCCCTGTCTTTTGTCACCTTTACGCAGTACGATTCAGACTTACCCGTGGCTGTAGCCTTTGAGCCTCAGAATCTCAGTAACATTCTGGGAGAAGTGATAGCCAATCATAGTCTGAATCAGTTCCGCACAGCTGAAACAGAAAAATACGCCCACGTCACCTATTTCTTTAATGGGGGATTGGAGGAACCTTTTGCTGGAGAAGACCGAGAACTGGTAAGCAGCCCGATGGTAGCGACTTACGATCACGCCCCAGCGATGTCAGCAGCAGCAGTTACAAATGTAGCGATCGCTGCGATTCAAAAGGGTACGTATTCCCTAGTTGTGATTAACTATGCCAACCCAGACATGGTAGGGCATACTGGTCAAATCGAAGCTACCATTACAGCAGTTGAAACAGTTGATCGCTGTTTGGGACGCCTGCTAGAAAGCGTTATCAAAGCCGGCGGTACAACAATGATTACTGCCGACCACGGCAACGCTGAGTATATGCTAGATAAGGGAGGTAATCCCTGGACAGCTCATACCACTAACCCAGTCCCTTTTATCTTGGTGGAAGGAGAGAAAGTCAAAATCCCTGGATATGGTACAAATGTCGAACTGCGAAGCGATGGCAAGCTATCCGACATCGCCCCCACAATTCTAGAGATTTTACAGCTGCCTCAGCCACCAGAAATGACAGGGCGATCGCTGCTGAAAACAGCAGAATATGAGCTGCAACGCACTCGCACCCCCGTGCAAGTAGGGCTGTAAAAGAGTTAGGAGTTAAGAGTGATGAATTAAGTTTTTTTAACTCCTGACTCCTAACTCTGCCGATTTTGAATTTTGGATGAAAGAAAAAATCTAAAATCCAAAATTGAATGAATTCTGTTTTTTGAAACTTTTTATAAATGAGATTCCTACCATGATAGTTACTAATATTGTGCAAGGCATTTGGGCATTTTCCGCCACTGGTTTGATTATCTTGGTTTTACTGCATAGCCCCAAAGGTGATGGCATTGGAGCCATTGGCGGACAAGCTCAGTTATTTAGCAGTACCAAGAGTGCAGAAAACACCTTAAACCGAATTACTTGGGCATTGACAGTAATTTTTCTCGGTTTAACAGTAGTTTTAAGTGCTGGTTGGCTACCTAAATAAGGATAGGTTAATGGGGAAAATAACCCAACACCCGATACTTAACACCCTAATAAATTTAATTTCACGGCGGTTAATTACAGCTCTTGCCTTGTTTATTGGCACAGGGCTGTTAATCATTTTTACAAATCTCCAGTCGAGCAATGGGTTTACAATAATACCAAAATCTGTATATTTAGGCTTCATAATCTCTCTCCCTCCCTCATCTTCCCCAAAACCCCATCCTTTACCGCCCACACTTATACAGTGGCAAGATAGCACTAACAGCGGTGACTACTTTTCCCAAATCACAACAACCCAAGTTGGTTATTTGGTCTGGTCACAATTTCCCGTTCGAGTTTACGTAGAACCACCAAAAGCCATCAGTGAAAAACAAGCTCAAGCATGGGTTAAAGGTGTCTTGCAGGGTGTGCAAGAATGGAGTACTTATTTGCCTTTGACAGTAGTCGAGCAGCCAGAAATTGCTGATATTACAATTGTGCGAAAAGCGCCACCTCTACAAATTTCCCCTGGTAGTAATATACCCCGGGCGCGATCGGCCCAAACTACTTACGAGTTATACACCAGCAACAAACTTTTATCCCACCGCTTCACCATCTTTTTAAGCCCCAGTCAAACAGGTGAGTATCTCATTGCTGCTATCCGCCACGAATTCGGTCATGCGCTGGGAATTTGGGGTCATAGTCCGCTACAAACTGATGCGCTATATTTTTCTCAAGTTCGTAACCCGTCGCCTATTTCTGCCAGAGATATAAATACTTTAAAGCGGGTTTATGAACAGCCAACCAGTTTAGGATGGTCTTTAGTGGATAATTCAAAGATTAATTGAGCGATAGGTAAATTGGAAAATGTTGGCCTTTCCTATAATCTATGACTGTTAAAAAACTCCTGCTCCAAAAAATTGAATTCTCCCCAGACTCTCTTCTAGAAGAAACTAAGGTTTTGTTCGGGCAACAGATTTGTGAAGCAATAGATATATGTTCGGCACCACTTTCCATCTTCTAGCTGCTCTAAATCAGGGATATTTCTCAACTTTATCTGACTTGCGTCATACTTCATATCGTGAACTCTAGATATCTTGTAAAACTGGTAAGAGAATTCTTAGTCAGGTATCTCTATTTTACCCGATCGCATTGATGGCCATCTGAGAATTTACAGTGCGATCGCACTTTTTCCCTTTCCCTATGCCCTGCGACTTAGTGGTAGAGGTCGCTGTGCTAAAACTTCCTTATAAAGTTCTTCCAGTAGAGTAATATTCTTACTGAGGGTATAGCGGTCTAATACACGCTGTCTGGCTTTTTGCCCTAGTAAGGTTGTTAACTCTGGATGGTCTTGCAACACTGGCAAGAGTGTTCTCAATTGCGTTCGCGCTGTTTTGGTACTAATAACTACACCTGCGCCCTTTTCCAATACTTCTCCATCTGCACCCACGTCTGTTGCTAAACAAGCCAGCCCACATGCCATTCCTTCTAACAGAGATAGGGACAAACCCTCTACTAATGAAGGCAAAACAAATACATCTGCGCCCCGCAAAATTTCGATGCGTCGGTATTCATCAGCGATAAATCCCAACCAAATAATGCCGTACTCTGAGCCAAAAAACGGCTCTAAGGAAGACTTCAAAGGACCGTCGCCAACAATTAGCAACTTACTACCAAGCCCCATTGCAGACTGCTTCCAAGCCCGGAGGAGGGCTTCGACATTTTTCTCTGGCGCTATTCGACCCTGATAGACAAACAAGCGTTCGGCTTTAAATTCTGCTTTGACTTTAGAAAGTCCCGGAGAATACTTGGCGGTATCAACACCGTTGGGAATTACGGCAATATTTTCTTCTCTCACGCCCATCCGTGCCAATAATTCTCGCTGAATTTGGGAAAATACAATCACGCGATCATAGTTAACTAAAAAAGGCGCGTAGAGCTGATAAGCCAAAAGTTGTGTTCCCGATATCAGCTTTGCCCCCTTGCCAGCAAACGGTGTATGAAAAGTGGCAATTAGGGGCAACCTCAGTTCCTCACAGATTTCCGGTAGAAGAAAGTCTAAAGGAGATAGCGTCAAGGAAGCATGGACTATATCTGGCTTGATTTCCCGCAGCGACTCCGTTAAAACTTTGGTGGCTTTAAAAGTGGGAATTGTATAAACCTGGGACTTGTAAATGAAAGGGAGGGAAACCTCTCGAAGATTTGGCCAATTGTCAGGTTCAGACTCTTCCTGGGCGAAGTGAAGAAAGCTAACTTGATGTCCCCTATCTAGCAAGGCATTTGTAATTTCTCGACTGTAGGTGACATTCCCGCAAAAGGGTGATTTTTTTCCAATCCAGGCTATACGCATTCTTTATTTAGCTATAAGAAAAGCGGGTTTAATCTATTACTTGTGTGTCCTTTGTGATTTTTATTTTATCTAGCTATACTTGCTGGTTTTTTTAGTTATTACAAATTTCCACCACAATATAGTTTAAACAGCCTATTTTAAGCTGATTAAACCAGTGGATTTATGGCTTTATTTATTCTACTTATAAGTTGTTAATTTATGATATTTAAACAACTTATTCTGACTAATATCAGATTGATATCCCGCAAGTATGTGATAAATTTTCACTGACCACAGTTTACCATGAACACAAAAGCTTTCAGGAAATTAGTAATTACTTCAAGGTAATGAATAATAACTCCTGTTAGCTGATAACTACTTATGTGAGTTATACCAGGTTAATATACCTCCTGAAAAGACGATCGCTGCTAATCCTAAAAAAACTACCTGTAATCCCAGAAAGGTTTCTGCTACACCTGCTAATGCCAAAGGTAAGGAGAGAGCGATATTAATTACATTGTTCTGCAAGCCAAAGACTTTACCACGCATTTCTGGAGGTGTTTCTGTTTGGATCGCTGTTTGCATGGGAATACCCACTAGCGCCCCAAAGATACCTAATAGCGCCACCAGCAGGAGTATTAGCCACAGTTGGGTTGTAAATATTGATAGACCAATCAGGGATGCTGCCATGCCCATACAACCACACAAACTTAGTTGGGTATAGGAGAAGCGTTGACCAAATTGACCGAGAATTGTTGCTCCAGCAGCGATGCCAACACCGCCAGATGCTAGTAAAAAGCCGAATTGAGAGGCTTTCATGTTAGGAATTATTTCTGCCATGCGAACGGCTAGAACAGTTAATGCTGCAAAGACAGAAAACAAGATAATCAGCTGAAGCAAAGCATTGCGGACGCGATGATTTGCTTTGAGATAGGCAAAACCATCCCGCAAGTCAGAGAATACGTGAGGGAATTCTGTATCGGGGTCGTGGTGTTTTTCCTTCGTTGCCAAGAGGAATAAAATTATTCCTGCGATCGCATAACTACCACCTACTAAAAGTTCTTTGCCCAAACTACCATTACCACCAATTTGCAGCCAAAGTCCATCAGCGATCGCTAACAATGGTTCCCCGACAGCAAACCCAACAATCACCGATGCCATCATCGTTGTGGTGTAAAGCGAATTTGCCGAGAGCAAATGCTGTTCTTCTACCACTAAGGGAATTGCCGCCTGTTCTGCCGGTGCAAAAAACTGCGTCAGTGTGGAAACGAAAAAAGTCACACACAGGATGATCAAAAAACCCACTGGCAATGCTCCTATGGGTTTCCACTCATGAGTTAACCACAGCAGGAAGGGAATTGACAAAACCAGGATGCCGCGCCAAATATTCGTTGCCACCAGCACAGCCTTTTTCGACCAGCGATCAACAAATACACCAGCAACGGAACCAAACAATACGGCTGGAATAGTAAAAGCCATCATCAAGACTGATACCCAACCACTAATACTCTGATTACTTGCTTGAAACTGAGTATTAATCAAGGCAATCATCAGCACCAAATAAACTTTATCTGCTAGTTGGGAGAAAACTTGACCACCCCAAAGAGCCAGGAAATTAGGGTTTTTTAATACAGGCAAAAACCCTTTCTGTTTGACATTTCCTAAAACAGCTTCTGGACCTGAACCAGAGCCATCTAATTTCGGTGGTTCTTTTTCTGGGGGAGAAGTTGCTGGCAAACTTTGCCCGTTGCTATCTACCTCAGCAGTAGTTGACTTTTCCTCAGATTGTATTTCTGATTGACTTGGAACATCTGTTTTTGGGATCTCCTCTGTCCAAGTTTGATCGTTTTTAGAAACGTCTTTTGGGGACATTTCTTGGCTATTGATTTGACTAGGTGTACACTTGGAAACGGCACTCAAGTGATTCTTGACTGGAGGATCTAATGCCCCATTCTGTTTTTTGACAAGACTTGGTGACAAAGGCAGGATTTTTTTATCCAAATCAGACGGTTGCATCATGGTTGGCAGCAAAATAAGAGTCGATCAAGGTAGCAGAGCGAATAGGGCGACCTAATTGATACTGAGCATACTGGCGCAAAATCTTCTCAACAGATAACCAGTTATGATCTCTAGCACCATCAATTTGCATTATCTCTGGTTGTGACAGATGTTGAAGCAAAGCCAATTCCATAGCACCCGGACGACTAGAAATCACAGGTATTTCTTGCCGATGCACAACAACTGTTTGGGAGCCAGGTTTTGGAGGTGATGGGATAATGGGGTGATTGGGTGATGGAGAAAAAGATGAATTTCTTTGTATCCCCCTCTCCCTCTCTCCCTCTGTTCGCAAACGTTCCCAAACTTCTAAGCAAACCGCTCCACCCGCAGGAATGCTAAATCCTACCTGCCAGTTGGGGTCTGTAAAGTCTGGCTTGAGGGGGCGCCCAGATAGACAACAGATTTGCACTTGCGGTGTTAGTCCTGCTAGGGCTAAAAGATGAAACACCCCATGAGCCAGATGAGCCAAAACACCAGATGCATTTGCAATAGACAACGCCTCCAACCGATGGAGATGTTCATTGAACAACTCATAAAGTTCTTCTTGGGGTTGTTCGCTCAAAGCTTGACACAGGACTATTTCTGCTAAATACTGACTAGCAGCCAATTTTCCCAAATTTTTAGCTAAACCAGGATAAGTTTTTAACGTCTGTGCTTGAGTAATTTTATCAAGCGATCGCCCTTTCGCGATCAATAGTTCATTGACAACAAACATACCACTCCTGCCGCCCAGGCTGGAGTTGTGCTTACGTGCCCCTGGAGCCACTGCTCGAATCAGTCCCAACTCCGGTGTCAAAATCGTCACTATTTTATCTGATTCTCCCAGCACCTGGGTTTTAAGATTAATTCCGGTTGCTTTGTAGGTTCTACTCATTAGTAATTAGTCATTAGCTAATCAATTTGGGATTTGGGACTTCGGCTACGCTCAGTCGAACGATTTTAGATTTTAGATTAACCCCATACCTCAAGGTAGGGGCTTGGGAAAGGAATGCAAGGATTTTAGATTTTAAATTTTTCCATAGTTGAAACTAGTTGCTCTCAAACCAGGTTTAAATTTTGAATCCTCAATCCAAAATCCAAAATTTAAAATCTAAAATTGGTCATTGGTCATTAGGTTAGGACAAAGTACAAATGACTATTCACCCTTTCCCAGGTTATCGCGCTGGCGGAGCAAATCGATACCGCGAGATGTGCCTAATCTAGTAGCACCAGCTACGATTAAGTCTAGGGCTTGATTGATAGTGTGGATACCACCCGAAGCCTTAATTCCCACCCTTTCTTTGGCCAATTCCTGCAAAAGTCGCACATCTGCCACTGTTGCACCACCATTCCAACCTGTACTAGTTTTTAAGAAAGCCGCCCCCGCCTCCATAGCTATTTCAGCAGCTATTTTTTTCTCCGCATCTGTCAACAGGTTGGTTTCCAAAATTACCTTGACAGTTTGCCCAGTCTCTTCACAAATTTCGGCAATTTCCCGGTGGACTTCTTCAGTTTTACCAGCTTTCAACCAGCCCAAGTTCATTGCCACATCCAACTCAGTGGCCCCATTTTCTGCTGCTTCTTGAGCCTCATACAGCTTGACTGCTGAAGTTGTTGCACCAGAGGGAAAACCAATCACCGTACAGACTTTTGGGTTTTTGCCGTGGAGGAGTTCGACTGCTTGTTTGACATAGGCGGGATACAAGCAAACCGCCGCAAAATTGAATCTGTATGCTTCTTCACACCACTGCTTAACCTGTTCTGGAGTAGCCGTTGGCGTTAACAGGGCGTGATCGATAAATGGCGCAATATCAATATCTGCATAGTCTGCTGCCATCGTGTCTTCTGCCAGTAATTGATTATTAAACTTTATAAAAAATTAAAACATTTCTTATATATATATTAAACCACATTTATTACGAGTTTATCCTGAAAACAAACTGCTGACTTATTTTGGATGTCGGCTTTGGAGATTTCCCGGAATTACTGTAAGTGTTTAAGTTGACATTAGGCATAGTAAGCTTAGGAATATCAACAGCATTTTTCACGCCAGTTCTTAAGAAGTCAATAATAGTTTTAGCTAAAGCCTTCGATGCCAAATATGGTACGCCATTACCAATAGTTTTAAACATATTCGTGAGCGACATATTCTCTGGAAGGACAAAATTTGCAGGCAAAGATTGTATGGCTAAGGCTTCCGCCACAGATATTCGCCGGATTTTATAGGGATGCAAATGTACTTCATTATTTCCATAGCAGGCTGTCGGAGAGTAACGCCATCTGTGCAGACGCTTGAAAGACTTTTTAGAATCATCTCCTTCATCAATAGCAGCAAATCTTGTGATCCCTGCCCTTGGTTGAAAACAGTTTTCAGCATTGGGATGCTTCAGCACGTTATTTTTTCTAAACCAGTATTCAACTGTTAATTCTTGAGGGATGCCGTCAGGACAAGGCGTGATGGAATTTTCTTGGAATGGTTCGCACTTTTGCCAAGGATAAGCAAAAACATTTATTTGAGGATATAAAATATGATTTTCCCAAGGAAAATATGTCTCAGTTAGTAAATTTTCACTACCGACTTTTATTCCGATATCCTGGATAAAATTATTTCGGAAACCAATGAGAATAATTCTTTCTCTATCCTGGGGTACACCATATTCGATAGCATTAATTAACTGCTCTGTTAATATATAGCCTGCTTCCAGTAATTGTTGCTTGAGTGATTCAAAAAATAAACGATGCTTTGTCGTTCTCCACAACCCCTTAACGTTTTCAAATAAAAAGAAATCTGGAAGATTGCGGCAAATTAATTCAACGTAAGAAGCGGAAAGCTTGCCATTATCTCCTAAACGCCCTCTATTTTTCCCCCCAATAGAAAAATCAGGACAGGGAGGCCCACCAATGAAGCCCACAATATTATTAGATTTGCGGCAGTCTTGTACTAACTGCCGGAGGTGTTGTGTTTGTAAACCTTCAAGAAGTTGGGTTACGTCTCCTGCTTCTTTGTCATGATACCCGTATTCTGGCAATGGGAGATTGAGAACCTGCCGTGAATAGCGGTATGCTGCCATGAATGAGGAAAAAATTTCATTGACGTAAACAATATTAAAACCACTGGTTTCAAAACCTAAATCTAGGAATCCTGAACCAGCAAAAAAGGAGAAAATACAAGGGCGATCGCTCATTGAATAACTAATATTGTGAAATGGTCTTAATTAATATCGAAAAACATAGAGTTTCTACTTACGCACCAATTAGAAACGAACACTTCAAATAGTGCTCAGGATAGTAAAAAAAATTCACAGATTCCCTAAGTATTTCATATCCAAGTTTACTTAATCTTTAAGGAAAATCCCTGACAAAGAAAGAGTCTGAAGTCACAATTAAATATAGGAGTTTCCAAACTCTAAATGATGTTTAAGACAAATATTTGTCATTAAATAAAAAACCGGGGTACTTCGGACTAATTTTTTATGCGGATTTTAATTTACTCCTACAACTACTATCCAGAGCCAATTGGTATTGCCCCACTGATGACCGAATTAGCAGAGGGACTAGTGAACCGTGGGCATCAAGTGCGCGTAATCACCGCTATGCCCAACTACCCTGAGCGTCAAATTTACCAGGAATATCGGGGCAAGTGGTATGTCAACGAATACAAAAATGGCGTTCAAATTCAACGCAGTTACGTTTGGATTCGTCCCCAACCCAACCTATTAGATCGGGTGTTACTAGATGCTAGTTTCGTTGTCACTAGTTTTGTGCCTGCCCTCATCGGTTGGCGCCCAGATGTTATTCTCTCAACATCGCCATCTTTGCCAAGCTGTGTACCAGTCGCTCTTTTAGGATGGTTACGTGCTTGTCCTGTAATCTTAAACCTACAAGATATATTACCAGAAGCAGCAGTCCACGTCGGTCTACTGAAAAATAAATTGCTTATACAGTTATTTACAGTGTTGGAAAAATTTGCTTACCACACTGCCAGTAAAATTAGCGTCATTGCTGATGGGTTTGTGGACAATTTGCGAGCTAAGGGCGTAGAAGCTAACAAAATTGTGCAAATTCCCAACTGGGTTGATGTAAATTTTATCTGCCCTTTGCCTAAAGAAAATAACCCTTTCCGCGCAGCACATAATCTGAATGGCAAATTTGTAGTACTTTATTCTGGTAACATTGCCCTAACCCAAGGCTTAGAAGGCGTCGTCAAAGCTGCTTCTGAGTTGCGCCATATCCCAGATATTGTTTTTGTCATCGTTGGAGAAGCAAAAGGTTTACAGCGATTGCAACAGGAATGTCTAAACTGCGGCGCAGATAATGTTTTGCTACTGCCATTTCAACCCCGCCAACATTTGCCACAAATGTTAGCAGCTGCTGATGTTGGCTTGGTGGTGCAAAAGAAAAATGTTGTATCCTTCAATATGCCGTCAAAAATTCAAGTGTTACTTGCCAGTGGAAGGGCCTTAGTTGCCTCTGTCCCTGACAATGGTACAGCCGCAAAAGCCATCAGGCAAAGTGGCGGCGGAGTTATCGTTCCTCCAGAAGATCCTCAAGCTTTAGCAATGGCAATTTTAGATTTGTACCAAAACCCCGAAAAAGTCAAAACTCTGGGTTATAAAAGTCGTCAATATGCGGTTGAACACTATGCTTTTGAGCAAGCTTTAAATCAGTATGAGTCGTTGTGTTACTCATTGACGGTAGATCGTAGAGCAATTCAGTCCACAAGAGTTACAGTATCGAGAGCAGAAAGCCCATGAGGATGTGACCAACTCAGAAAGTCGCAATTCTACCCTCACTATCTAAATAGCAACAGATTTTGAGGGTGGTTAACTAATTCTGGGGGTTTAAGTCAAGAGCAGTTGTATTGTAGTTTTTAGTAGACAGCCGAAAACATCGATGTGACGTTACCTGCAAATTATTAGTACAGCATGGTGGAAAGAATTATCCAGAAAACAGCAAGGCATTAGCTTCTGACCGGAGGCGAAACGTCTCCAGCTTTGCTCAATCTCTCTCACCTGCTACCTGGTTTTAATCCAGAGTTTTCGTCTTAGCTGACTACTGAAAGTATTCCACCTCTTTGAGAGTAATTAGGTGAGTACTTCGTTCCTCGTAACTGGAGTTTTGTTCCGTTAGAATGCCACCTTTTTACGGAGTTTTTGGATAACGTAGGTATGTCGATAAAAATCTTCATACCACCCTTTGTTTTCTTATACCCTTTTGGGACTTCCACCGCATAAAGCCTAATTTCGCTGGTTTGCAGTAACGGTGATTCAAGTAGTGACTTAGATGAGAGTTATCCATAAGGACTTACTCACAGGAAACCACTTTTAGGCTAGTACAGCGCGGCGGAAATAAACAACCCATTTCAAATCAACGAAACGTTTACGCTGTATTTTTTTTGACTTTTGACTTTTGACTTTTGACTTTTGACTTCCGCCTTGCGGTACTAGTAGCTCTTTTTGCTTTTATCCCCGCTTCACCGATTGAGGGCTAGTCTCTACAGTGGGAGATATGTGTTTTCACTCCTACGTATAGAAGATAGGGGTTGTCGTTTTCTAGGGTACTTACGCTTACTTATAAGGTTATGAAGTTGTGATCTACAAGGGATTAAAGTGCGAACTCAATCCTAATGAATTACCCTGTAAAAGCCAGTCATCCCCCGATTGCTCGGTTTCGACTGAACGAATCGCACTTGAAAAGCTGCATAATAACCATCCGCAACTGCTGATTGCTGATGTCGAAATATAAACAGCTAATTATCAAACCAGCTTCCATAGACACCTATTTTTTTGTTAGTATTCAAAAAAACCTATTGACACATTTTCAGATCAATTGTTTGTTATTTGTAAGTAAATGTAAACAATTGTTTCAAAAGAAAGAAAGCACATGAGGTTTAATGACTGATTATTTCCAAGGAAATTTCCCATTACAATCTGTCCCACTGACGAAAAGTGTGGTAAAGAGCCACGCCCAAACTGAAGAGACGAGTGGAAAATTAGCTGCAACGATCGCAGAAGCTGCATCAGACCGCAAAGCGGGTGAGATTTTATTGCTCAAAGTAGCAGAGGTATCTTACCTGGCTGATTACTTTGTGATGATGACTGGCTATTCTAGAGTACAAGTAAGGGCGATCGCTCAAGCAATTGAAGGAAAAGTCGAAACTGAATTGCAACGGCGTCCCATAAGGACAGAAGGAAAAGTCGAGGGGAGTTGGGTACTACAAGACTACGGTGATGTGATCGTTCACATCATGATGCCCAAGGAACGGGAGTTTTATAATTTAGAAGCGTTCTGGATTCATGCAGAGCGTATTTCCCTTCCAGAATCTGATGAGGGTGAGGGTAAGCCAACATGATTAGGTCTTCGGTTTCAAATTGCCCAGTTCCCACAGACCAACAACCGCTCAATGAGTACGAAGAGTTAAAAACTTCCTGGCTGTTTCGTGATAGCACTTTAAATTGGCGCAAGTATATCACGAAAATTGTTTGGATTTGGAGTTTATCTTGGCTGGTAGCAGGACCTGTAGCTGCGGCAAGTTTTCCTGCCCACAAGTATATTGCACATTTTATCCTTTGTGGTGCAGCAGGAGCGAGTGTCGGAGTAGTGCTGGCACTGGTAAGGTTGTACTTAGGGTGGTTTTACGTGTGCGATCGCCTTTGCAGTCCCACAGTATTTTATGAAGAGTCCGGCTGGTATGACGGCCAAACTTGGACGAAGCCACAGGAAGTCCTCAACCGCGATCGTTTAATTGTGGCATACGAAATCAAACCTATTCTGCGGCGGTTACAATTTACCGTTGCTGGCTTGGCGGGAATGTTCGTTATTGGTACGATAGTTTGGCATTTGTTTTAAAAGTTAGGAGTCAGGAGTTAGGAGTGATTAATGAAGAGTCCTGAGTACCGAGTACTGAGTTAAAAGACCGCCCACAAGGAGCGGGGCATATACCGAGAGCATCTAAATAAAGTACTTTTTACTTTACTCAGGACTGAAAACTCACCAGTGAGTTTGGTTAATAATTCATAATTCTTAACTCCTAACTCCTAACTAAAAAAAGGTAATAAATATAAACCCATGACAATGGGAAAACGAACTCAAGCCACAGCACTGGAAGTCCGGTTGCTGCGGGAAGGTCTTATTGAATCCAAGCATATAGTCCAGGCTGTTGTATGCGACGAACGGGGACGGGTTCTAACCGTAGCCGGAAATTCTGAAACTGCTACATTTATTCGTTCAGCGCTCAAACCATTTCAGGCACTCGCAGTCACCACCACGGGTACACTGGAACGCTATAACCTCAGCGATCGCGACTTAGCAATTATCACAAGTTCCCACAAAGGAAGAATAGATCAAGTCCGACAGGTATTTAATATCCTTTGGCGGGCTGATCTTGACCCAACTATACTCCAGTGTCCAATTCCTGAAGGTAAGCGCAGTCCTCTGGAGTACAATTGCTCTGGTAAACATGCGGGAATGTTAGCCGTTTGTCAGCAGCGCCATTGGCCCTTGAATAACTACTTGGATCGCAAGCACCCAATACAGCAGTTGATTTTGGGCAAAGTAGCAGAGTTGCTGCGAATGCCAGCTGAAGAATTTATCAGCGCTCATGATGACTGTGGCGCACCAACTTATCTGATGCAACTCGGTCATATGGCCTCTTTGTATGCGTTGTTAGCCTCTAGTACCAATTTGGATATGGAGCGCATCGTCCGTGCTATGACTCATCACCCCGCTATGGTAGCAGGAGATGGAGAATTTGATACGGAACTGATGCGTTTAACTCCAGGGGAACTGGTCAGCAAAGCTGGTGCCGAAGGAGTGCAGTGCATTGGTAGACTCGGTGAGGGCATGGGATTGGCAATCAAAGTCATGGATGGGACAAAACGGGCAAAACATGCCGTTGCTATTCACTTACTCCAGCAAATGGGTTGGATTAGTCCCAGCGCCGCCGAAAGCCTCTCAGAAAAGTTTGTGACTTTGGGAAAATACAAGCGTTTAGAAGTAATTGGAGAATTATCATTTTTGTAGTTGCCAAACTCTTGACTATAGGTTATGCTATAAAAGTTAAGAGCGACGCGGGATAGAGCAGCCTGGTAGCTCGTCGGGCTCATAACCCGAAGGTCAGTGGTTCAAATCCACTTCCCGCCACCAAATAAAAGATAAAACAAAACCCTACAATCAATAAAGATTGAAGGGTTTTGTTTTATTTTGATCTATTCTGGAAGAAATAGCCATCTAAAAGGCGCGGAGAATCATGGTTGTGAAGTTGCAGCGACCAATTTTAGTGGGAGGATTGGGACTGTCCTTCTCCCTGTGGATGTTACAAAGTTGGCAGGATTCTATAGTGCAGGTGGGTGAGTTTGGTTTATTGAGTGCTTTAGCTGTAGGCGGTGGTTTGTGGTTATTCCAGCAAAATCGCCCGAAAGACAGTTTAGAGCAGCTAGATGGTATGCTCGTGGATCGGGCGACTGGGGAAAGTGCGATCGCTAAAACTGAAGCCGTAATAAACCAACTGGCACAAGAAGCAGAAAACCATCTGGCATTAGAGACACTCAGAGAACAAGTTGCCCAATTATTGTTGGAATTAGACAGGCAAGAAATTAAAGTGGCTGTGACTGGCGGTAAATCCGTGGGTAAAAGCACTTTAATGCAAGTGCTAAAGCAAAATGTCGAGACACGAAATTTAGTGTCTTTAGAAGAGACAGCACCTTTCTTTAGAGAAGTAAGTGACAATTCAGATGCAACTATTTTGGCAGAAGTGGCAAAATCTGATTTTGTTCTGTTCCTGACAAACGGTGATTTGACAGACTCAGAATTTCAAACCTTACAGCAGTTAAAAGCAGCAAATCAGCCCACAATCCTGGTTTTCAATAAACAAGACCAGTATTTAACCGATGAAAGCGCCAGCATCTTACTGTCATTGAAACAGCGGATGCAGGGAAATGTAGTTGCAACTGCGGCCTCTCCCATTGCCATCAAAGTCCGAAAGCATGAGGCTGATGGTTCTGTGCAAGAGTGGATGGAACAACCAGCACCAGCTATCCAGCAGTTGACACAGCAGTTGGACGAAGTTTTGGCACAGCAAGGACAACGGCTGGTTTGGCTAACTACCATCAGAAAAGCCGGGTTGTTGAAAGCTGAGGCGAAAAACTGGCTGAATGGAACCAGACGCGCTCGCGCCACCCCAATTATTGAACAATATCAGTGGATAGCTGCTGCTGCTGCCTTTGCTAACCCAGTACCAGCCCTTGACATCCTAGCGACTGCGGCAATTAATGCTCAGATGGTAATGGATTTGGGTAATATCTATCAGCAGAAGTTTTCCCTGGAACAGGCGCAAACCGTAGCTGGAACAATGGGAAGTTTGATGCTGAAACTGGGTTTAGTTGAACTTTCTACAAAGGCGATTGGTACTGTTCTTAAAAGTAATGCCGTTACCTTTGTTGCTGGTGGTGTGGTGCAGGGAGTAAGTGCAGCTTATCTGACTAGGGTAGCAGGGTTAAGTCTAGTTGAGTATTTCCAACAGCAGGAAATAGCGATAGATTCCGGGACTGGTTTGAATTTGGAGAATTTGCGGCAAACATTGCAAAAAGTATTTGGGCAAAATCAGCAAATTGGTTTTTTGCAGGGGTTTGTTAAGCAAGGTATGAAGCGTTTGTTGCCAGAGGTGCAGCAGGTTGAAGTTGTAGGTATTCAGAAGGCAGTGGGTTAAGTTCACGCAAAGGCGTAGAGTTTTTCTTTGCGCCTTTGCATTATGCTGAAAAGGAGTTTGAAAGTATTTTTAGATACTGTTGATCACAGTCAAAAGTCTTTGTGCTATTGGCTCAAAATATTCAACTGAGTCTCTAGCTCTACTAATGTGTGCCCCACGCAAACCATCTGCACTGGTACAATCAAAAACTGGTTTTTTTGCTTCTAATGAATAAGGAATTAGACTGTGAAGATTAGGAATTTTTCCTAGATTAAAAGTTTTATCAGGCCAGTAGTGAACTTGCTTCAGTTTTGCTAATCTGTTGACAATATTTTCTTGAATTGCTGACTCGATGCGATTTCCAAATATCTGCCAGCCTTTTGTCATTTTTTCTTCAGAATCTTCGCGGATATTGTGCTGTTGCATCACATAGCCTAAAAATGTTGGGCATCCGTGCGGTAGAGCTAAACTTTGATCTTTCCATGCATCATTGCATTGTTCCCAACCTTGACGCCATGCTTCGAGTTTAAAACCTAGATTTTCTGTGCCTCTAATCGAGAAGAGATCAGGAGAGATGGGAATTATAAAATAATCACTAGCCCCCAGTACAGCACGATTGAGAGCACCTAGATTAGGACCAAGATCAACCATGATAACATCCGCCTGAACACGGTTTGCAGCCCAATTAATATAACGATAAATAGCTGACTGAACTCTTAAACTAGATTCACTACCACCTCTTCCACTGTTCCATGTATCACCCAAAAGGTCTTCGTAGTTACTTAAGAGTAAATCGCCAGGAACTAGGTAAAGATTTGGATAGTTATTTGGATTTATTTGAGATGGGCCACGTTGCCGAATATCTCCAATTGATCTATAAACTGGCTCAATTGCTCGCCAGATGCTATTTCCACGCTCGCTCCATGCTCGTTCTATATTGCTTTCAGGTAGTGCATAAGCTGTTAGATTGCATTGGCTATCACAATCAACCATAAGTACGGTTTTATTAGACTGCTCAAGAAGGTGGGCTATATGGAACATATAAGTGGTTTTCCCCACTCCACCTTTATTATTAAAGATACTAATGATGGCTGGCATATTATATATAAATTAAACTTTCAAATATTACAGTACCATTTGAGTGATGAAATGTATATTTTTATTTGAATAAAAATTATTTTTTATGAACAATCACCCTTGTGTTTTCTCCTTTTTTGCTAGTTCAGTTTTCATAAATTTAGGTTTTGAAACCAGCAATTTTAACATTGTTTATGTCAAAGACATCTTCTCACAATTCATGCTAGTCTATTGCCATTTACGCGGAGATTTACTTTTTACTTGTTAAGCAGAAGATGACATTTGGGTGGTGCTGTAGATAAACCTAAAATTTACCCAAGCCTAAAATGGGCTTGGGTGTATTTAAGAATTATCGTGATTGGGAGTTACCAAAAAATTGTGAATAAAGGTAGTTAGCTAAACAGCACCACTGTTTCTCTTAAACAGAATAGCTATAGTTTTGAAAATTAGCTTTAAATCGTACACCAAACTCCAATTTTTTTGATACTGCAAATCCAGGCGAATTACATCTTCAAAACTACGGACTGTAGAACGCCCATTTACTTGCCATTCGCCAGTCATACCGGGTTTAACATCTAAACGTTGCCACTCCGGTACTTCATAACGTTCCACTTCATCAGGTGTAGGTGGTCGGGTGCCTACTAAACTCATCTCTCCTTTGAGGACGTTCCAAAATTGGGGTAGTTCATCAAAACTCGTTCGCCGTAAAAAGCGCCCTACCTTGGTAATTCTGGGGTCATTCTCATTTTTGAAAAAGGCACCTTGCACTTGGTTTTTGACTTCGGATTTCTTCGCTTCCGCATCCACACACATGGAGCGGAATTTCCAAATCTTAAACCGCTTGCCCATCCAACCACAGCGGGTTTGACTAAAGAAAATGGGACCGGGATCATTAATTTCAATAGCGATCGCAATCGGAATAAACAAAACTCCTGTAATTAATAAACCGATAACTGACCCGACAATGTCTAACAACCGTTTCATCCAAGATGCCACAGAAGCGTGAGTAGTGGGTAACTGCTCTACTTTACGGGAAGTTGTCTTCCGATTATCTACTAAGTCTTCTTGTTCTATTAGCGACCCATCGTCCACAGGCTCTAGGGGAAAAACCTGATCCAATCCCGTGAGTTTTAGGACTGCCATTACCTGAGGTGTTACATTCCGCAGTGTTAATGTAATCTCTTTCGCCTGAGCATATTTAAAATTACTTACCAGGGCACCTAAACCACTACTATCCATAAAAGTAGTTTGTTGAAAGTCAATAATGATTTGCTTGGGATGTGAATTGGGCTGAATTAAGCCTTGGCAGGTTTGCTTAAAGCCTAAAGCCTCCAGCACGCTCAACCGCCTGGGCATCTGCATTATAGCCGTGTCGTTTAGGGAATTAACTGGAAAATCGACCTCTGTCGGTTGGCTAGTCATGAAGCTCTGCACTTTCGTTGCCATGTATAATATAATCTGCCAAACATTATTATGTCCTAGAAAATTACTTAATCTAATATTGGAATCAGTAGTAATAAGGACTAATTGCTATTTACTGGGGCTGAGATTGGAGATCGCCAGCAACGATTCACAATAGAACAAGAAGCCAAAAAACATCCTTGCTGTTGTGCCGACGCAGCGCGATCGCGTTGCTCTGATCAAATAAATGATTGCTAAAACTCCAGTTACACCTACTGCACGCCTGATTGAGGTCTTTTCTGCCATTCAAGGGGAAGGACTGAATGTAGGGACACGTCAGATTTTTATTCGTTTTGCTCTGTGTGATTTGCGCTGTCATTTTTGTGATAGTGCCCACACTTGGAATGCACCTGCTACTTGTCGGATAGAGCGATCGCCTGGATTGCGCGACTTTGAAATCCACTCTAACCCTGTCCCATTACCCATATTAATCGAATGGGTGGAACAGCAAAATCTACCTTGTCTACACGATAGCATTAGCTTAACTGGAGGCGAACCACTTCTTCATGCCCCATTTTTAATGCAGTTTCTCCCCCAAGTGCGAGCCATAACTGGTCTACCTATATACTTAGAAACTGGGGGACATCGCCCAGAACAACTGGCGATGATTCTCCCCTACTTAGACTCTGTGGGTATGGATTTCAAATTGCCCAGTGTCAGCGGTGAAAGTCATTGGCAAGAACATGCTAAATTTCTCCAATTATGTCATGATTCATATTTAAATGTTTTTGTCAAGATAATTGTGTCTCAAAACACAGATCCAGCCGAGTTGGAACGTTCAGCTTTGCTGGTGGCAGAGGTGAGTCCAGATATCTCAGTATTTTTACAACCTGTTACGCCTTTGGCAGCATCTGAACAATTCTCCCCAATACCTGTACTTGCCCCTACGGCTGATCAAGTTTTGACGTGGCAAGCTTTAATGAAGCGGTTTGTCAAGCAAGTGCGTGTGATCCCTCAGACGCATAAAATGCTGAACCAGTTGTAAAATTTGAGTTTGATAAAGATGTAGTCAAGAAAAAAGTAAGATTTTATGAAATAGTCATTGATCTGCTGCTAATCAAGGAGGCAGCAGCCCCCTCAGTAAGCAATCTAGTTATCTCAATCAAAACTCTAAGAGGTTTTACACAGTAAAACCGTCCCTCTGGGAGTCGGAGAGAGAAAGACTTGAACTAAAGTTCAAGGCAGGGAGAGATTCCTCGAACTCATGTTGATTTAGGTATTTTGTGGGGTGGGCAATACCCACCCAACCTACTTTCTGGTTTCTACAGTGCGCCCTCATCTGGAGTTTTGGATTTACCTTTTGCCTTATTGGCACTGCGTTTGAGGGCAGAGAGTCTTGCTTCGTATTTCGACCGTTGGCGCTTACTAGGAGTATTATCAATCAGGGTTTTTAAGGCGCTACCTAGACTTTTGTAGGCATTCGGGAGGCTATAACCAAAACGAGTTGCTAAGGCGATCGCTTTTTCATCAGCATTTAGCAATTCTTTTAGTTGCTTTTCACCACTATTCTTTTGGTACAGTCGCCACCCTGACACGCCACAAAGCGACAAAGCTAACACCAATAGCAATCCATCTTGTACCCACAATTCGCCTACAGCACCACCTAAACCGATGGCTAGTGCTGCCATTTCCCAACCATCTTTAGGAATTGTGTCATTTTGAACGCGAGCAACTTCATGCCAGAACAGCAGATTACGCTGATCCATTGCGAGGGCATCCCATTTCACCAAGTCAATTTGAATTTCTACCTGGTCTTTACCAATTTCTTCGCAGCGAACCAGGGGTGGATTGACCTCAGTTGTGCCTTCAACCGTGACCCAGCTCTGTAATTCTGGCGGTAGTAAGCCTTTCAACCGCCGGAGTTCACTCATTTCCGCTTTGGCAGAGGAGGTTGCATAGGATGTCATAATATCCAGCCCCAGAAAATTTCAGTATATAGTGAGGGTATCACTTTGGAGTATAGCTATTTAAGTGATGATCCGTCTCAGTCGTCCTTAAAACTTCCTCGCTTTTTTCGCGCTTCCATTGCCTTTTCTAGCAAATCTAGTAATCCTGGGGCTTCTTCCTGGATACTGAGTAACAGTCTTTCCCCAAGTTCAATATTCCCCGGATCAAGACCTGTGTCCATAACTTCTTTCAGGCGAGGTGCCGCTATGCCATCCACAATCTGAATTAACCCACTCAGACAACGGTGAAATTGCTTTTCTGTGAGAATCGAGTCTTCTAGAGGAAACTCAATAATGGCACGGATTTCACCATCGGATGGGTCATACTCCCATTGCAACATTTTGGTTTCCCAGGAAATAGCAAGCATTGTCTGCAAGATAGCTCCCTTGTGAGGATGGTCTTGACTTATTGCCAGAACTTGAGGGGTAAATACCCGGAAAAATTTTCCCTCTTCATCCAGCTGGACAACTATTAGGAAATCTTCTAAATTATCAGCCTCCACACCTGTTATAATCCGGTCTTCTTGATCATCAAAACGGTAGTCCCAACCAAGGTTATCTAAATAGTTGGCAATCTGTTTGAGGTTAGCTCCCATAAAAGCCTCTTAAGGAACGGTGGAGCAGCTGTTACCAGACCTAGTTTAACCTGCTAGCAGTAGTTGTTTAGGTTGGTGTGGCTACTTCTAATCAGATAGAAGTATGCAATTAGGGAATTGGGCATGGGGTACTTGTACTGAGCTTGTCCTGAGCGGCGTCATTGGCGCAGCCCAAGGTAGAGAAGGGCGAAGCCGAGGTAAGGGCGGCGTCGTTGGCGCAGCCTCTCCAAGAGTTGTATTGGGCATGGGGCATTGGAGATAGGAAAAACAGATGATCATTCTGCGCGGGGAATGATATTTTATGAAAGACTCTTGCTCATTATTAAAGAAGCGCTAATTGCGTTTTTATAAATTTTATCCAGTGAAGGATATAGAACTAATTTTCTAAAAATTTAATATTATCTTCCAGATTTAATAAATGCATTGCTATCTCAAGCATGGTGGAAGCATGTTAAATATAACTCGGAAGCTCAAGCCGAGTTCAGATAATTTGCATTTAGCATCTAAGGCTTTTAAAAATATAAGTAAAAACTTAAACTACCGCTTTCAAAGGCAAATGAATATAGCACAAAGACTGGTAGAGTTTTATATTACAAGCAACAAATTGTTTTCACGGAATGATTGTAGTGATCAATACATTTTTTATTGTCGAGCATCAATAAAGTTTATGCGTAAATCAGCTTTAATTCTAGCGATCGCACCCTTAGTCTTTACGATCGCTGCTTGTGGTGGAGAGTCAGGTAAAACAGCAAATACATCCAGCCCTCCAGGCAGTACTCCAGTAACACAAGTAAATCGAAATCGCTGGGATAGTGTTAAAAGCCGTGGTTAAGTAATTTGCGGTGTCAGTGGAGAAGTGCCAGGGTTTAGCTTTGTGGGAACTGATGGTAAATATAGCGGCATTGATGTGGATGTCTGTCGCGCGATCGCCGCAGCTTTATTTGATAACCCAGATGCAGTAGAATTTCGCAATCTCAATTCCAAAGAATGGTTTACGTGGAGGTTTTCCGCAATACCCCCTTACTGCTGCAATTGCTATTTTGGTACTTTGCTGTTTTCCTAAGTTTTCCCAAAACAGAAAATAAGATATCTCTTTGGGGTTTTATTGGCGTTAGTCAAAATGGCTTACAGTTCCCTTGGTTTACCCTATCACCAGAGTTTTCAACTTTGCTGTTGGGATTAACTTTTTACACGGGTGCGTTTATCGCTGAAATTGTCCGAGGTGGGATTCAATCAGTAGCTAAGGGACAGTGGGAAGCAGCGCGCTAGCTAGGATTAAAACCAGGGTTAGTTATGCGGCTGGTGATTTTTCCCCAAGCCTTGCGGGTAATCATTCCACCATTGACGAGTCAATATCTCAATTTGACGAAGAATACCAGTTTAGCGATCGCCATCGGCTACCCTGATATTTATTTTGTCGCCTCCACCACTTTTAACCAAACGGGGAAAGCCGTAGAAGTGATATTACTGATTATGCTCACCTATCTCACCCTGAGTTTGATTATCTCTGTAGTTATGAATTTGTTCAATCGCACCGTGCAAATTAAAGAGAGATGACGGGAATGAGGGAGATGAGGGAGATGAGGAAGCAGTTGAGGGTGAAGGTTGAGCCTTTGAACTCGGAAGTTGCACCGCTGAACTCGGAAGTTGCACCTTTGAGGCTAAAGATTGAACCTTTAAGAATGACTAATGACAAATCCTCAATCAACTCGGCTACGTAAAAACCTATTCAGTACTTGGTACAACAGCTTGTTAACTGTTGTTTGTTTAGTATTGCTGTTTTGGATAGTACGAGGAGTTCTAACTTGGGCAACTACTCAAGCACAATGGGCGGTAATTCAGGTTAATTTACGTTTATTTTTAGTTGGTAGGTTTCCGCAAACACTATATTGGCGAACTTGGATTGTGTTGGCGATCACTTCGACTTTAAGCGCTATAACTGGGGGTGTATTCTTTGGCAAACAACAGTTAACAAAGTGGGGAATTAGTTTATTTGCTTTCATCATCGGCGTTTTGTTAGTTGTTTTACCACTGGACTTTGCATCCCGGCTTTGGTTATTGTTAATTGCAGTTTTACTATTTGCAGGTTTTTGGCTTGGAGGAAAGTTTACTAAGGTACTCACTCCTTGGCTTTCCCTATTCTGGTTATTGTCTTTCCCCATAATTTTATGGCTAATTGGCGGTGGATTTGGATTGCAACCTGTATCTACAAATTTGTGGAACGGTTTGCTACTTACCCTACTAATGGCAGCAGTCAGTATTGTGCTTTCCTTTCCCATTGGGGTTTTACTTACTTTAGGGCGCACAAGCAATTTACCCGTAGTCCGTTGGTTTTCTATCCTGTACATTGAAATTGTTAGGGGAGTACCACTGATTGGAATTTTGTTCCTTGCTCAAGTAATGCTGCCGTTATTTCTGTCAGCAGATGTGCGTTTAGATCGGGTATTGCGAGCAATTGCTGGACTAGTACTATTTAGTGCCGCTTACATGGCAGAAAACGTGCGCGGTGGACTCCAATCAATTCCTCGCGGACAAATTGAAGCAGCGAAAGCATTAGGATTAAATACACCTTTGGTAGTGATATTAATTGTCCTACCTCAAGCCTTACGTAGCGTTATTCCTGCGATCGTTGGTCAGTTTATCGGCTTATTTAAAGACACTTCACTTTTATCTTTGGTGGGATTAGTGGAACTTACAGGTATTGCTCGTTCCATATTGGCACAACCACAGTTTCTCGGTCGCTATGCAGAAGTATATCTATTTATTGGATTAATTTATTGGATATTTTGTTACTCAATGTCCTTGGCTTCTCGACTATTAGAAAGACAATTAAGCCAGTAGTCAAATGCCCTCATGAAGACAGTCAGCCCCTTCCCTACGGGACGCTACGCGAACGGGGAAGTCAAAAGTCAAAAGTCAAAAGTCAAAAATTAGAACCCCATAAATAAATTTAGTTGCTCTGAGTCAACTGACGTAGTATTTCTTGTACTACATATCTTGAAATACATTTTTTTATTTTCCATAAATAAATTTAGGGGCTTGTACCTTTTTCTTTCTGGTCATTAGTCCTTTGTAAATATAAATGACTAGTAAACGCGATCGCTGCGACCACTTGAAGAAAATAATAGACAGTAATTCTGATACAATTATTAAAAATTTTTAGCATCAAGCTTTCAGATGACGATCATCCTTTCCTCAGACGATTGGGAGGATCTGTGGTATCAACAGAATCAAAATCCTCAAAGCCATAGGCATAACTTCTTGCAAGACGAATTTGAAACACTTGACGAACTGCCTAAATGTCTAGGACTAGGGTGTTGTCAGAGTGTGAAGTTATCTCCAGGTGTAGAACTGGAAATTTGTGACTATGAATTTCACGACGATATAGTGTTCAAGATACCTGTCCACAATCATCATCTAGTGCAATTTATAATTTTTTCATCTGGATTTATCTATGGTGATGAGGTGCATCCGAATCTTGGTGGCAAACGCTTTTATTTATCTGGTAGTGGGATCTCACCTGCTTTTACATCAAAGCGTAAAAAATCAGAGCGTATGACTTTCATTAACGTAGAGATCATACCTAAAGTGTTGGCAGCGTTTTTGCCTAGAGAGACAGAGCAAATTGCTCCCAACTTAAAGCTCTTGATTAAAGAAAACAAATGGGAGACATCCTTTTATCCAGATGTGACTTTAGCAATGCAAGTCACCGTGCAGCAAATATCGAATTGTCCGTACTGTGGTGTAATGAAACGGTTGTATCTGCAAGCAAAAGTGTTTGAACTTTTGGTAATGCAATTGGACTTGATTTCGGCAGATGGGAGACAAATACCGTCTTCAGTACCACTGAAGTCAGAGACAATCGCTCAAATCTACCATGCCAGAGATATTTTACACCAGCGATTAAATAATCCGCCATCAATGATGAAACTGGCACAACTCGCAGACTTGAGTTCTCGCAAACTTCAACGGGGTTTTCGAGAACTCTTTGGCACCACAGTTTTTGGTTATTTGCATCACCATCGCATGGAGCAGGCACAGATATTGCTGCGGTACAGAGATATGCAAGTGTCAGAAGTTGCCCATGCTGTGGGCTATTCCCATTTGGGACATTTTACAGAAGCATTTAAGCGCAAGTTTGGCATTACACCGAAGCAGTGTCAGTTAGGAAAAAAATCGCCGCTCTAAGGATAAAAATTGTCGCTCTACCATGTGGCAATGCATTTGTTAATCCTGTAATCTTAGCTTTCTAAGCTTATTGATAAAAATTATCTTTTTGTATCAGGCATAGTTAGCATGAGACAGGGTTACATCCATAGTGTTAGATTGACCACCTTGATGTTACAGGCGATCGCGCAGTTTTCTTTGGGAATGGCGGTGACGTCGTTGTTCACATCAGCCGCTTGGGCAGAAGCAGGTACGCAGAAAGCAGAGAATCAGAAGCAGCAGCCGTCATTGATGAATTTAGACAAAGATGCTGTCCATAACCTATCCCATGCAAACAGAAATAACTTAAAGCCCATCTCCATCCCTAAAATTCTGCAACTTAGTGAGATAGAGCATCCTTACGCTAGCGCTCAAATGTTAATGGGACAGTCGCCAGGAGTACCATCCAAGGGTTAAGTTTGACTGTAAATCGTGGAGAAGTAGTAGTATTGATGGCAATACGGTTCAGTTAAGGCTCAAAGTGGTGTAAATTAAGCATTGTTCCCAAGAAAGGAAATTAAGTATCGTGCATCTGAGGGATTTCTCGTTG
>NZ_JBALCP010000046.1:0-5217 GCF_036919675.1 Nostoc sp. | reverse complement strand
ACCTCTCAGCCCTACTTGTCAGCAAAAACTACTTTTAATCTAATTATCCATTGTCCCACAATAATAGTCGGTTAACTTACGCCGTGCTGTACTAGGGCCTCATTGGGATTAAGGCGAATTGCTTCAGTATAAGCTGCGATCGATCCTTGTAAATCTCCTTTCTTTTGCTTATCCAAACCCTGCTCCAGGAAGTCTTCAGCCGAATATTTTCAGTAGAGCTAGCTAGTGCTTCTGAGTCGGTGGATGCAGCAGAGGTAATTTTTTTTGCCCCTATAAGGCGGTTTAGCCATTATCCCATCTCTTTAGTTCAATAATATTTGCTCAAAGTCAATCACAAATAATTTTGGAGTGTAGTAATTAGTTGTGATCGCTTCTTCAAAAGAATTGAAGGCAAGATAAGAGGATTAGCATTCCTTAAGCATTACCTTCTCCTTCAAGGGTTACACCAAAGTCAGCCCCTAAAAATTGGTTCAGTAGTTATACTGAAAATCAATATTCTTACATTTATTTAAAAATACGAAAATAGCTATACTAGTTAAGCGTTATAGCTTTCTTTACTTCTTATTTTGTTTAAGTCCCGTGAAGTAGCCGGTAAAATTTCGGTAGTGACTTAGAGTTAATGATGATAACTTAGCATTGGGTGCTGGATGATGTCTCGATAGGAATATCTTCTAAACACGTAGTATTTTTTTGTCTCAACTTAACTGGTTTTCTTACCCAACTCGTAGACACTTTTGAATGAACAATGATAAACAGCTATTTAATTGCTATGAGTACAATTACTAATTCATCAAATATACTAAAAAGTTCATATACCAATCAATTTAGGAGTTAAGTAACTGATTATTTTATAATCAAGCATTTAGCATAAATTCTGATGTTTCATAATAAACTTGTATGGTTTAAAAATTATTGAGCTTTATTGGTATCAAGGCATAATATTACTATGCGTATTTTTTTAAAAATATTAATATTATGTAAAAACTTGCCAAAATATTTGATATTTGTACTATCAGTTACCAAATAATTTCAATTATGCTAATTAATTTTTTGTATATTATTAATTATTTAGCACTAATAAACAAGTAAGGAAAAAATTAAGATGCTAGAAATTAGATTCAATACAAATGAAAAAGGTAAAAGTCTAATTACAAAAATGCCAATCAAAAAAGGGGAGGTTTTGCACAAGATAATTAACTATAATCAGATAACTTCAGCTACATATACAAGTGTGCAAATTAGTAAAGACATAAATATTGAAGAACTATACTTAGCTCACTTAAATCATAGTTGCGACCCTAATATAATTATTGACACCACTAATCTAGAAATTAGTGCTTTAAAAGACATTCAATCAAATGAAGAACTCACATTCTTCTATCCCAGCACAGAGTGGAATATGTCTACACCATTTACTTGTAAGTGCGGTGCATCCCAGTGTTTAAGAATAATTACTGGTGCAAAGTACTTGTCTATAGATGTTCTGAGTCACTACTTTATTAATAAACATATTGGTGCTATAGCACTAATATGCTTAACTCAATTAAGCTATGAAGATGTCATAATTGAGAGTATTTCACAACAAAAGCATGAACATCAAGCGTTCCCAGTAGTCTCTGTTTCAAGATAAAACTTCAAAATTGAAATCACAAGAGTATTTGTACAAAAGTAAAACTCATGAGTAATTCTTCCAGTATTGATTCCAGTCAAGTAATTGATGTAGCGATCGTTGGCGGTGGAATTTCTGGAGCATATGCAGCCTGGCGGTTAGCTAAATCCAAAAAATTTCAAGAAGTCCGCCTATACGAAATGAGCGACAGAATTGGAGGTCGCTTATTATCTATGGCAATGCCTGATATGCCTCACGTATATGCTGAATTAGGTGGAAAGTATTTCTCTGACTCTCAGTTTATCGTATCAAACTTAGTTAAGGATGTATTGAAACTTGAGGTAGTTCCAACTACTTATAAAGCTGCAAATAACCAAATGTACTTAAGAAATAAGCATTTACGTATCAGTGAACTAACTAATGCAGTAAATTTGCCATATAATTTAAGACCAAACGAGCGTGGTAAGGACTTAGATGAGCTGTTTGCTTATGCCGTTAAGAGAGCTATCAATAAGGGTAAATCTTTACCACTTAATTATTTTACTTCCGAACAATGGCAGCATGACAGAGAACATCTGAAAGTAGGATGCGAACTTCTTTATGAAATCAGTATCTGGAAATTACTGCTGGAATTTCTCAGTCAAGAAGCCTATAATCTCTGTCTTGACAGTGGCTACTTTTATTCTTCAGACTTAGGTAATTGGAATGCAGCAGAAGCGATCGCTACGAATATGTCCATTCCTTGTAATAGTCAGTGGTTTACTCTTAAAAATGGCAATGAGCAATTACCAAAAACCCTTGCTACTGAATTTGAGCAATATGGAGGCAAAGTTTTTTACCGTCACTGTCTGAGTAAGTTCAATCGTCACACTTCAGATCAATTAATTGAACTGGAGTTTATAGATATTGAAACCAAGTTAGCTTATCCAAAAGTTTGGGCGAAGCATCTTATACTGGCAATGCCAAAACGTTCTCTAGAATTGCTTTATCAAAAAAATCAAAATAACTTTCTATTTCAAGATTCAAAGTTTACTAAGAATTTGCATACTGTTAGTATTTGCCCAGCATCCAAACTCTTCCTAAGTTATGAATACCCTTGGTGGAATAAACTCGGTATGAAGCATGGTATGTCAGCTACAGATTTGCCTATACGTAAGTGTTCTTACGAAGGTACTGAGAGCGAGAATGGAGGTGACTTGAACAACCACAAATCGCTACTTTTAGCTAGTAATTCAGATGGCCGTACTGTCAGTTTCTGGAGAGCTATGGTAGACAGTCCTGAACAGCCACAAAATCATCAAGCTTTTAATAATTACTTACACGCAAAACAGCTAAGTAAATCTTTTCTACACTCTGACGGAACACCTGAGCAAGAACCCTTACGGGCTACAGAAAATATGGTACAAACTACCCAAAAACAATTAGAAGCACTGCATGGGATTGAAGAGATTCCGCAACCATACTCAGCTCTTTACATAGACTGGGGGAAAGACCCTTATGGAGGTGGTTGGCACTCCTGGAATCCTCACTGTAAGCCGTGGGATATTATGAAGCAGATGCGACACCCGCTTGAAAATGCCAATGTTTACATCTGTGGTGAGGCCTACTCTAACAGACAAGGATGGGTTCAAGGAGCGCTTCACAGTACAGAATTGATGCTGGAGGAAAACTTTCATTTAGAGCGACCTGAGTGGCTACCTAGTAACTACGCTTTTGGAGCATAAACATTTTAAAACTAAATCTTTTTAACTAATTTATAAAGCAGAAAAAAAATGTAGATTTTATTGCCAAGAACTTTGCATGATTATAGTAAGTTTTTAAATATCTATGAAAATACTTCTTTTGTAATTATTATAGTTTACTAAATAGGTGTATCTCCGAATATGGTAATCCAAAATGTTTTGAAGATTAATGAAAATCTTAAACCAGTGATCCAAATGGAATCTCTAAAATATCGTCTGTTCACACAATACGAATTCTGGCGTGATATTCCTGAGTTTGCAAATGTTTCGGAGAAAGATTTCCTTAATTATAAATGGCAAACAAAAAATTCTATATACGACCAAAAAACACTGATTAAAACTATTAGCAATATTGCTTCCAAGGAGTTCATCGAAGCTGCATGTCAAGGTTTTTCTAGAGTACCAATGGCTGTGCGTATAACTCCTTATCTACTGAGCCTGATCGATTGGAACAATCCTTGGAATGACCCAATCCGCAAACAGTTTATTCCAGTTAGCACTCAGTTAATAGAAGACCATCCGATGTTAAGCTTTGACTCACTTCATGAACGTCAAGATGCAGTCACATCATCTCTTGTTCATCGTTATCCTCAAAAAGCACTATTTTTAGCTCTCGATACTTGTCCTGCTTATTGCCGTTTTTGTACCCGTAGCTATGCTGTTGGTCAAAACACTAACATCATGAAAAAAGGCAATTTCTCTGTTGATTCAAAGCGTTGGGAAGAGGCATTTAACTATATTGAGTCTCATCCAGAACTAGAGGACATTGTAATTAGTGGTGGCGATACTTATAACTTATCTGCCGAACAGATAAAAACCATCGGTTTTCGACTGCTGCAAATACCTCAAATCCGGCGTATTCGGTTTGCAAGTAAAGGACTTGCAGTTATGCCTATGAAAGTCCTGACTGATGAGAATTGGTTAGATGCAATCACTTCTGTACTTGAATTAGGCAAGAAACTCTACAAAGAAGTTGCTCTTCATACACACTTTAACCATGCAAACGAAATCACGGGTATCACCCAGCGTGCTATGCAAAAGTTTTTTGAGCGTGGTTTAGTGGTGCGCGACCAGACAGTACTCCTGCGGGGTATCAACGACACATCTGAACAGATGCAGTTTTTAATTCAACGATTGAGTTACATTAACATTCAACCTTATTACGTCTTTCAACACGATCTGGTTAAAGGAGTGGAAGATTTACGCACATCAGTTCAGACTGCTATTGATATAGAAAAGAGTCTACGTGGTATTATAGCAGGCTTTAAGACACCAACAGTTGCTATAGATGCTCCTGCTGGTGGAGGTAAACGTTCTATTCATTCTTATGAATATTACAATCGCAAAACAGGTGTGAGTGTCTATACTGCTCCATCTGTAAGACCCGGTAAGTATTTCCTATATTTCGATCCCCTTCATAGCCTTGCTGAAAACATTCGCAATGCATGGAAAGACCCTAAGCAACAGCAAATCATGTGTGATGAAGCCCTTAATGAGGCTAGAAAAGCGAAATTTTAGAGCGAAATTAATGGATTTATCCAATTAGAGCATATCCTCTTAAAGACTTATTATCAAGGCAGACACAGAGACACAAAGGCGTGAAGAGATTTTAATCCTGAGTGAACCTGGACTGAATATCGTACTAATCAGGCGGATACACTAATAAAATAACATACTTAAAATATTAGACTGTCTAACAAACTTGTTGTTGGATAGGCACTTGAATAATTATCTCTGTTCCTTGTCCAGGTGTAGAGAAACACTCCAATTTGCCATTACAGCACTTCCGGCTGTTATGAGGTACAGTAACAGCAATTAGCAAACCAGTTTCTTAAATGTTGAGGATTTATTAAGTCGAGTGCAACT
>NZ_JBALCP010000045.1:0-34465 GCF_036919675.1 Nostoc sp. | reverse complement strand
ATCAGTGAGAATTCTTTGAGTTGCATTCAATCTCAGTACACTTGGGTGATAACCCTCAGTTTATCTGCTTTTTGGCTTAACCGAACCGTATTGTGCTCAGACCCAGAACTAATGTCTAACAGGCAATCATCAAGGGTATGAATTATTTTCTGTATCTCATTCCAAATAGAACGTCTGAAAACAGACATGACTACATTAATATATTCTGCCGTCCCAGCTTTGCCTAAATGCTTGCATTTTTAGTACAGCATTTCATTAATTCGTAGCGAACTAAATTTGGCAATACCTTCCAATGCCAATGCATCCCGATACAATGTTAATGTGTCCCTCTGCAATGCCAATGCATTCTCCTGCAATGTTAATGTGTCCCTCTGCAATGCCAATGCATCCCTCTGCAATGTTAATGCATCCCCCTGCAATGCCAATGCGTCCCTCTGCAATGTTAATGCGTTCCCCTGCAATGCCAATGCATCCCTCTGCATTAAAAACGCTACGCTTTTATGCAAAACTGTACTTAGTTTTGATTATGTCGCGCATTGAAAGTACGGCTGAGGCATTTGTAACTTGTAGTACCAATATTTGTTTTAACCATTCTCTCTGACTGCCATAATTTTCTTAGTTATGAGCAACATCCGTATAGTCAGCTTAATTCGCGATGATAACTCGCAAATATTTTTTCCTTTGTTTCTATCTTCTTGGCAAATAGCGATGGACAGCCAAAGTGATACAATCAAGCCAACAACATCCTACGGAGTAAGATGGATGCCGATAAATACAGTTCTCCGCAACCACTATAAAATCGTAGGGCTTTTAGGAAGCGGTGGGTTCGGTGATACCTATTTAGCTGAAGATTTAGATTTGCCTAACAAGCCCAGGTGTGTTGTCAAACACTTAAAACCGAAAACCTCCGATACAGCAGTTTTACCAATCGCTAGGCGATTATTTGAAAAAGAGGCAGAAGTTTTATATCGCTTAGGTAACCTGAGCAAGCAAATACCCAAATTATTCGCTCATTTTGAAGAAAATGGGGAATTTTATCTAGTACAAGAATTTGTGGATGGACGTGACTTGTCTACAGAGATAATTCCTGACCAGCCGTGGGGTGAAGCTCAAGTAGTTCAACTGTTGCAGGAAATTCTTGAAGTTTTAGTAGTGGTACATCAGCAGAATATTATCCACCGAGATATCAAGCCGCAAAACTTGATGCGCCGGCGTAAGGATGGCAAGATTATGCTGATTGACTTTGGAGCAGTTAAAGAAATTGAAGGTTTGGCACAAAATACTCAAGGTCAAGTGACTTCGACTATTATCATTGGCTCCAATGGTTATATGCCTAATGAACAAGCTAGTTCTAAGCCAAGGTTGTCTAGCGATATCTTTGCAGTGGGGATTGTTGTTATTCAAGCTTTGACAGGTAGAATACCTCAAGAATTCTCAGAAGATGCAAATGGGGAAATTATCTGGCGTCATTGGACAAATGTCAGCGATCGCCTAGCTGATATCTTAACAAAAATGGTGCGTTACAACTTTAGCCAACGCTACCAGTCAGCAGCAGAGGCGTTAGAAGCACTGGGGTCATCAACATCTTCGACTCGCATCGTAGCTCCAACTTATTTAGTTTCTCCTGTAGAGCCAAAATCAACAAACAGGCGGATATTTGGATTTAATTGGACAGTTTTAGCTGGAACTGTAATCGGAGCAGGAGTAGTGGCGATGCTTGCATTATCTTATTTTCCTAAACAACAATCTCCCCAAATAACAGAAAAAACTGAACAATTTACTTCACTACCTTGCAGTTCGGAACCAACTTCACCTTCCTCAACTACAAAACCCGATATAAAGTTTCCAGATGGTACTGAATATTATGGGGTTAAAGGTAAAAATAGCAACCTATCTGGTAAAGGAGTAATGATATTTAAGAATGGTAGTCGATACGATGGAGAATTCAAAAATAATCAGCGCAATGGTTGTGGCATATATTTATATCCCCCAAGCACCAGTTTTTATAAAGATTATGTAGGTCAATTTGTCAACGATAAATTTCAGGGGCTAGGAAAAATTAGATGGAAAGATGGTAATGAGTATCGAGGCAATTTTAAAGCTGGGACATGTGAAGGCCAAGGAATATTCCAATTCGCAGATGGCTCTTTGAAGAGTGGAATTTGGCAGAATGGAAAATTGCCAGGAAGCAAATTGTCATGTAATAAATAAAAAAAGTTTTATGTAGTATGTGTAATATGACTTAAGAATGATAAATATTAATATTGAATGTAAATCCGCTTTATTAACGAAAAATGAAACAAAAATCGAAATTCATTGTTTCTACTGCTTGGTTACTTTTATTCGCCAGCTTTGGTATAGTTATTCTGCCACAGGTAACTCTAGCACAGCAGGAACAACCAAGCCAAACTCCGGCAACTCCAGACCAACCTCCGGCAACTCCACAGCCATCTCCTGCTGCAACTCCAGACCAACCTCCGGCAACTCCAGAACAACCTCCGGCAACTCCACAGCAACCTCCCGCCGCTAAACCGGACGAAATCCCCGCAACTCCAGACCAACCTCCGGCAACTCCACAGCAATCTCCTGCTGCCACTCCAGACCAACCTCCCGCTAAACCGGACGAAACCCCCGTAAAACCAGACCAACCTCCCGCAGCAACTCCAAACCAACCCCCTGCAAAACCAGAGGAAACCCCCGTAAAACCAGACCAACCTTCAAATCCTAATTCAAATCCAGGTACAAGACCAAGACAAAAACCACAAGCTCCAACTCGAACACAAGACTCAGGTGGAAGACCAAGACAAAAACCACAAGCTCCAACTCGAACACAAGACTCAGACTCAACTCCAGACTCCCAACCAGCACCTCGATCTCCTGTAATCCGAGGACGAGGATAGAACTTTTTTGATTTGCGATATTTAGTAATTTGGAAATTCAGAATTCAGAATTTAGACTTCAAGCTAGTTGATATCTGAATTCTGAATTCTTACTGGTGACTAAAAGTAATTATAATATTAATAATTAATCCAACAGAAAATGATTTGTAGTATGTATTTTTATAGAACTTTCAAGTTTAGTTTGACAACAATAGCAGTACTGATCTCGCTTCAATCATACGCCACTGCTCAGGTTACTAATAGTAATCAACCAAAGTTTTCTCAAGTTTCTCCTCAAGTTGAATCAACCCCTCTACCACTACGGTCAAATATTCCTAACTACTCTGAGCGAAAGCGCCGATTATTACTCAAACTCCAGCATCCCATACAGCCAATAATTCCCAACACTTCTAAGCGAGAAATCCATTTGCTACTTAAACTTAATGAACGAAAACTTTACGTTTATCGGGGTGACAGTTTACAAGCCAGCTACCCAGTAGCTATTGGTAAACCTGGATGGGAAACACCTACAGGCAAATTTAAAATTATTCATATGGTGCAAAACCCAGCTTGGGAAAACCCTTTCGTTCCTAATAGAGAAATTGTTCCTCCAAGAAGCTCAAATAATCCTCTAGGAGAACGTTGGATTGGATTTTGGACAGATGGAAAGGATGAAATTGGATTTCATGGTACTCCGAGTGTAAAATCTGTTGGACAAGCAGTTTCTCATGGTTGCGTTCGGATGTATAATCATGATGTACGTAAACTCTATGAATTGGTGAAAATCGGAACATCTGTACTAGTGACTAAATGACGCAAAAGAAAGAGCTAATAAATTGATTTTCAAATTTTTAAACTTAATTTGGTTTATTATCGGAAACATTACAAAAATGATGGATTTTATCAGGCATCAGCTGATATGAAGTGCAAACTAAATCATATAGTTTAAAACTTTGCATTTTGTGATAGTTACATTAAATCTGCCGCAATTAGATCCTCTGTGAGTACAACATCAGTCTTCGCGTTTGTAGGTCGTAATTTTTAAGCATTGCTGCTGGCATTTAAATAAAATTAAGTTTGCTGGAATACTGATGTGTACTATCAGCGTGGTAATTTGTCAACTGACCGAATTTTGGATTTTAAATTCAAAATTTAAAAAGGTTTTAAGTTAATGTATTTATTTGTGGAACAAATTCAAAATCCTCAAGTTATTAAATTTATTCATCGGGTAAATCTAAAATTCCAAATCCAAAATCGGTTGACAAATTACCAGTTATCAATCACAAATAGCTGCTCAAACAAAGATTCATTGACCGAGCTTAATAAGCAGACCTAGCTAACCAATAGATGGTTATACCCAAAGCCGACCCAGCTATTACCTGAACAGGTGTATGTCCGAGTAATTCCTTCAGACGGTCTTGGCTAAAGTCTGGTTTTTCATCAAATAATTCATCAATCATTTGATTAAGAATGCGAGCTTGTTTACCAGCCGCTTGGCGAACTCCGGCTGCATCATACATAACGATGATGGCAAAAATCGTAGCAACGGCAAAATCAGGAGATGCCCAACCAAGTGTTTGCCCTACACCAGCAGCTAGAGCTGTAACTAAAGCTGAATGGGCACTGGGCATACCTCCGGTTGTCACCAAAACACGCACATTCAGTTTGCGATGTTTAATGATCTCGATTACGAGCTTTAGTGCTTGAGCAATTAAACAAGCTACCAGAGCAACCAGCAGCACCCGGTTGTCTAAAATGTTGCCTATGTCCTGCATGGTATTTTGGTTAGGTTAGTAAATATTAGCAGCAGTTGTTGGTTGAGGAAACATTTAGATTCAACCTAAAATCCAAAATTAACCTAGTACATCACGGCGGAAACAGACCAATTATTCAAAATAGCTTAAAAGCTTATTTGATAAGCTTTTAAGCTATTTTGAATTCCGCTGGGCACTAGTAGTACAGCATAGTGTAAATAAACCACCCATTTCAAATCAATGAAACGCTTGCGGTAGAGGAATTACGTTAGCGTAAGCGTAGTATTAGCAAGTCTTGCCTACGGCACGCCAAGGGCAATAGCGCAGTATTAACGAGTCAGACGTTACGCACAGTCGCTATCGAGCGTCACTAGCATCATTCCGAATTCCGCAAAGCGGTACTAGTTATTGCGGCTGGTAATAAAATGAGCGATCGCTTGGAGTGACTTGGCTCTCTCTCCAAATGGTTCTAATTCCGCACAAGCTGCTTTAACTAGCTCTTGGGCTTTTGAGCGCGATTCCTCAAGTCCCCAAATACTGGGATAGGTCACTTTCTTGGCTTTTTGGTCTTTACCAGCTGTTTTGCCTAATTGCTCTTGAGTAGCAGTGATATCCAGAATATCATCTATGATTTGGAATGCTAGCCCAATATTTTGAGCATAACGGGTCAATCGCTGCACATCTTCAGGTGATGCCTCAGTTATGATCCCGCCACAAACTACGCAAGCTTCCAAAAGGGCGGCTGTTTTGTGTTTATGAATGAAATTTAGGGTTTCTAGAGAAATATCTGATTTACCTTCTGACTCTAAATCGACAACTTGACCGCCGACCAAACCACCTGCCCCCAGCGCCCGACCAAGACGGGCAATTACCTGTAAGACTAGCTCTCTCTTAACGCTTTGGGGGGTTTGCATGGCAACAAACTCAAAAGCGAGAGCCAACAAGCCATCCCCAGCCAAAATTGCCACATCTTCGCCATAGACTTTATGATTTGTCAGCTTCCCGCGACGGTAATCGTCATTATCCATCGCCGGCAGGTCGTCATGAATCAAGGACATTGTGTGGATCATCTCCACAGCACAAGCCGTTGGCATGGCCATTTCGATGGTTCCACCCATCATTTCACAGGTAGCAAGGCAAAGAATGGGACGTACACGCTTGCCTCCAGCTAATAACGAGTAGCGCATCGCCTCATAAATCTTTTCTGGATAAATGATGGGGATAGCCTGATCCAAAGCAGTATCACAAAGCTTTTGTCGCTCTTTTAGATAAGCTGCTAAGTTAAACGTGGCTTCCTCTGGTGGTGTCTTTTGAACGTTATCAGTTGCTACCATTCTTAAATTCCTGACATTTTGGGATTTTTGTCTTATACGTCACAATTTTAAGGTGCTGTGGCGCTGAAAAAATGAAGAGTTAGGAATTAGGAGTTAGGAGTTACCAATAAGAATTCTTAACTTTTAACTGATCACTCATCACTCATCACTCATCACTTTCTTTCTTCTCTTACCACCCTAGAATAGCTGGCAAATGTATTTTGCAACAATATGGCTACAGTCATAGGGCCAACACCACCAGGAACAGGGGTAATAAATCCTGCTACAGCAGAGGTTGATTCAAAGTGGACATCGCCAATTAAGCGACTCTTGCCACTAGCATCAGTGACGCGATTCATCCCCACATCTACCACAACAGCACCCGGTTTCACCATATCAGCAGTGATCAGTCCGGGACGACCTACTGCTGCAATTAGAATATCAGCATTTTGGGTGATGGTTTTGAGGTCATGCGATCGCGAGTGAGCGATCGTGACTGTGGCATCAGCTTCTAGTAACATCAGCGCCATCGGCTTACCCACCAAAATACTCCGTCCCACTACTACTGCCTGTTTTCCCTGTAAAAGAATCTCATATTCTTGTAAAAGGCGCATAACACCTGCTGGAGTGCAGCTGCGTAAACCGCTTTCTCCCCGGACTAGTCGCCCCAAGTTAACTGGGTGTAGTCCATCAGCATCTTTATCGGGATCAATTTGATGTAGCAGAGTTACAGCATCCAAGTGGTTAGGTAAGGGCAGCTGCACAAGAATGCCATCCACCCGTTCATCGTGGTTTAGTGCAGCTATTACCTCTTCTAACTCCCCAAGGGTAGTTTGGGCGGGAAAATGCTTACCAAAAGAGGCCATACCAACTTTAGCGCAGGCTTTTTCTTTGTTACGTACATAAGCAGCTGACGCTGGATTATCACCAACCATCAGCACTGCTAAACCAGGCGGTCGGACAATTTTTGGTTGTAATTGTCTAATGCCAACAGAAAGTTCTTGCTGAATTTTTGCAGCTATTGCTTTACCATCAAGGAGTTTGGCAGTTTTTGTTTCCATGAGAATTCTCAGCTATATTGCCTTTTGTCAAAACTCAGCCGCTTCTGGTCTAGGCGGAATCAACAGTCCAAAATCTAGAGTGAAAATATTGATTTTTGACTCTTGACCGTGCCAATTTTAGATTTTAGATTTTAGATTTTTTTGGTTCATACCCCGTCCAAGCGTGGGCGGAACAATTCCATTATCCTCAATTCCATTATCCTCAGCAGCCCAGTACCCGTATTTCGTCCCGCTACGTTAACGTGGTCGGGGTGAATCCAAAATCCAAAATTCAAAATCGTTCGACTGAGCGTAGCCGAAGTCCAAAATCCAAAATTGATTGACTTTTGACTATTATTGTGTCGCTGTTTGGTGTCGTAGCGTTTTTCTCACAGTAAATCCATAATGTTTATTTTCTCAGATCAACGACGTTATCTGAAGAATAAAGAATTAAGGATGAAATTCAGAACATTTTTTTGCTCAGTTGAGAGGATGTTTCTGAAACCGCAGAGAATAGTCTAGATGGGAACTGACCTGATGAAACTGGCGACAAAGCAAGCAGTGAAGCAAAAATTTGCTCAATCGGTGGCTTTCATGCAACAAAGGAGAAATTTGTCCCTTTCATTCTTGTATGGGCAGAGTATTGTTTCTTACCGCCTGGGGTTAATTTTTTTATTGGTGGTGGGACTTTGTAGTTGTGGTAGTTTAACTTCGTCTGGGTTGAATGGGACTAATTTTAAAATTGGTAGCAATGTCACCCCAATTCGAGAGATTAAACCAGAACAAGACAATCAGGCTACAGTTTACATCCAAGGTCAGGTGGAAAAGCAAGCTCCTCTGATCAAGCAGTGGGCTTATCAAATTAATGATTCGACTGGCAAAATTTGGGTTATTACCAATCAAAAGAATCTGGCCAAGGGAGCACAAGTGGTGATTAAGGGTAAAGTTCGCTACCGAAGTATCCCCTTAGCTGGTAAAGAATTGGGGGAAGTTTATCTAGAAGAAGAGTAATCAGCAATTAAAAATTAAAAATGAACATATGAATAATCAGCCGATACATGTGGCGATCGCAATTCTCTACCAAAAAAATAAATTTCTCATGCAACTGCGGGACAATATCCCCGGTATTCTCTACCCTGGTTACTGGGGACTCTTTGGCGGTCATATCGAAGTTGATGAAACGCCGGATCTAGCAGTGAAGCGAGAAATCTTAGAAGAAATCGGCTATAATTTACCATCCTTTGTTGAATTTGGCTGTTATTTTGACGAAAGAGTAGTCCGTCATGTCTTTCATGCACCACTCTTGGTGGAATTAAATGAACTGGTTCTGAATGAAGGCTGGGATATGGGGTTATTGACCCTAGAAGATATTAACCAAGGTAACTGTTATTCGGAAAACGCTGGCGAAGTGCGACCTTTGGGGAATGTGCATCAGCGAATTATATTGGATTTTATCGAGACAAATCAACAGACTTAATTGGGTATAGGGTATGGGTATATAAGAAAACTTTTTTCTAGTCCCCAGTTCCAATCCCCAAAAGCCAAAATAAAGTTATAACTCTTGTGGAGTCATCACTAATGCAATCAGTAAACAAACTACCGCGATGGTTAACTATAGGATTGGCATTTCCGATTATTATTCTCAACGGCTGGCTATTACTCCAGGTTGTACAGTATTTTCAACCTTTGATTAGTATTATTGCTGCCGCCATCCTACTGGCTTTTGTATTGAACTATCCAATCCAGTTTCTTCAGGAACAAGGGGTAAAACGCAACTTAGCGATCACAGGAGTATTGCTTTTGACTGTGGTAGTTTTAGTGGGTTTAGGCATCACCTTGGTTCCCCTGATTATCCAACAGATCAACGAGCTAGCTAATATTTTGCCCAGTTGGATTGATTCTGGGACTCAGCAGCTGCAAGCTTTCCAGGATTGGGCGTTAAGCCAACAACAGCTTCCGATTAATTTAAGTGGTTTATTTACCCAAGTTCTCGACCGATTATCTAACCAACTTCAGTCCTTCACTGGGAGAATTCTTGGTTTTGCCGTCGATACCATTGGTATTGTCCTCAACGTGCTGCTGGCGGTGGTGCTGACTATCTACTTAATATTGAACGGCGAACGCCTTTGGGACGGAGTTTTTCAGTGGTTTCCCCGTAACATTGGGTTAAAAGTGCGGGAATTACTGCGAGAGGATTTCCACAATTACTTCATCGGTCAAGCAACATTGGGAGCTGTGTTAGGGGTGACAATTACACTGGTGTTTTTGGCGCTGCAAGTTCCCTTGGCTTTACTTTTTGGTATCGGTATTGGTTTGTTTTCTCTTTTCCCGTTTGGTACAGGAGTAGGTATCGCCATAGTAAGTTTGTTGGTGGCGTTGCAAAACTTTTGGCTAGGAGTTGAAGTCTTAGGTGTAGCTGTTGCGATCGACCAAGTTAATTCTAATTTTGTTGCACCTCGAATTCTTGGTAATTTGACTGGCTTAAATCCCGTGTGGGTGGTGATTTCTTTGTTGTTGGGGGCAAAGTTGGGAGGAGTGCTGGGTTTGTTAATTGCGATCCCTATTGCTAGTTTTATCAAGGATATAACAGATAGCTGGCGGGCTGGAGAGTTTAATAAGTTAAATGATATCGTGTCAGAACCTGTAAAAGTCATTACTGAGAGAGCAGGAACTTATAGTTAAAATTCAATCTTTAAGTGAAGGAAAACTGACAATGTTGACTATTTATAAAAATGTTTATCCTTTGCTTATCGCTTGTTTTTTCGCTAAAATTTTACGGCTTTTTTCTGAACTTGTTAAGATTTAAGTTGAACTGGAATTTTAATAATAAACTCAGTCCCTTCGCCAAAAGTCGATCTAATAAGATTGAGTAGATTTTGACTATATTCGATGGTGTGGACAAGTTTCCCAGCAATAAAGTTGACGGGGTTATTGATTTCGTGTGCAATACCAGCAACAAGTTGTCCTAAGGCAGCCATTTTTTCATTCTGGATTAATTCTCTAATCGCAAGTTCGACTCATTAGCGCAGCAAAATATAACTAGTGAAATGAGTAATTATGCAATTTTTTACTCATCTCACTAGCTTTGTTGTTTTTGGTGAGATGTTGAAGGATGAAAAAACTTTGTGCGATCGCCACTGTTAGGAGCTAAATTTAGGTAAAGTACTGGATTTTTTAATTGCTATGCTGGCAAGCTACATTGACCAAGCAATGGAACTAGCGGTTTATGAGATTATTGAAGATAATCAAACTTATTGGGGTGAAATTCCAAGCGTACAAGAAGTCTGGGCAAATTATAAAACCTTAGAAGAATGTAGGCGGGAATTAAGAGAAGCTTTCAGTGACTGGCTAGCGCTACGGTTACATTTGGGGTTAAGGATTCCCGTAATTGCTGGTATCAACCTTAGCAAATTGAAGGTTTAAATTTAAACGCAGAGGAGTGCAAAGTTTTCCTATTAAGCCTATCGAAATAGTAAAAGTAAATTTTTAGCATTTTTGGAGTTGGTGATGCTTAAGAAACTCATCCTAGAAAATTGGAAAAGTTTTCGTTATGCGGAGCTTCCACTTGACCCGTTAACTGTTCTCATTGGTACAAATGCAAGTGGTAAATCTAATGTGGTTGAAGCTTTTGAATTTTTACAAAGAATAGCTAGAGGTGAGAATCTGGAAGCAGCTTTAGCAGGAGATAAAACGCTTACTTCTATTCGCGGTGGTGTAGAATGGGCTGTAAGAAAATCAGAAAAGAAGGAAACTGAGTTTACATTAAAGATATTAGTTCAGGGTGAGGATGAACAAACAGATTATTTGTATGTGATTAATCTAAGCACATTACATATAGTCCAAGTTAGAGAAGAATATATTGAATTTCAATCACTTAGTGAAACTAGTATCTCTAATTATCTCAATTTTTAGAAGATGTTGAAAATCTTCCTCTTTTACTAGCATCAGGGACTTTGGGCAGATTAGCAACTAAAGGCGCAATTGAAAAGAGCCTTTCTGATAATAAGTAAAATGAGATATGAGAAAGCTTTTGATTATTGACACATCCATACTTTGCGTCTACTTAGGTGTACCCGGTAAAGAGACTTGTGGCTCCGATAATGATAAATGGAATAAAAAAAGAGTTGAAGCCCGTTTTCAGGAAGAAGAAAAACAAGGTGCAAAGTTTATACTACCAATAGCAACAATTATAGAAACTGGTAATCACATTGCACAAGCTAACTCTAAGCGATATGAAATTGCTCAAGCTTTCGGTAATATTTTAGTGAAAGTAGCGGATGGAGTTATACCTTGGGGAGTTTTTGAAACTCAAGTGGGTGAACTTTGGAATTCCACACAATTGAAGCAGTTAGCTACTGAATGGCCTTAATGGCTTTACTGCTTGACCCAACTCCACCACCACTTATTTGTATTGAAGAACCAGAGATTGGTTTACATCCAGATATTTTATCCACTATTGCCGAAATGTTAATCGAAGCATCACAGAGAACACAATTAATAGTTACAACTCATTCTGATGCTTTAGTTTCTGCTTTAACTGAATATCCCCAATCAGTAATAGTTTGTGAGCGAGATCAAAAAGGTAGCCATCTCCACCGTCAGGAACCTGATAGATTGAAAAGATGGTTAGAAAAGTATAGCCTTGGCGATCTCTGCCAGATGGGTCAAATTGGTGGAAATCGTTGGTAATGAACATATACATTTACATTGAAGGTGCTGGAGACGAAGATGATATTGAACTGCTACCTAGACAACGCCCTGGCTTCCGTAGTGGGATCAGAAGTGGAAAAGAAACCATAACTGGACTACGCCAAGGTTTTATAAAATTTTTCAAGAACTATATGATATTGCTGGTGAAAACATTAAAATATTATCGTTATGTGTAGCTCGCGGAGTGATGCTTATGAAGATTTTAAAATTGCTTTAGAGTCTCAACCAGAAGCTTTCAATGTTTTATTAATTGATGCTGAATCTCCAGTTGATTCAACTCTTACACCTTGGGAACATCTGAGAAATAGAACAGAAGATCACCCTTGGATTTTAGATGCAGTCAATTTTGAAGATGAACAGTGTCACCTAATGGTACAAACAATGGAAGCGTGGTTTATTGCTGATATTGATGCTTTAAAAGAGTTTTATGGTGAAGGATTCAGGGAAGATGGAATCCTTCAGGGAATGACACGATATTGTAGCGTAGAAACAGTTTCTAAAGGTACTCTGAAAGTATGGCTTGAGGCAGCTACTCGCCATACAGAGAAGGGCAAGTATCATAAAACAAGACACGCTCCGAAGCTTTTAACGTTCTTGAATGTAGCTAAAGTTCGCCAAGCTTCGCCATACTGCGATCGCCTCTTTACCACACTAGCTGCAACAATGGGTACATCAGCAAGCTAATATAACGAAGAGTAAAAAATTCTTGAGCGATCGCTATTCATCTCTAACATCAAGCTATCATCAGATATTGGGGAATTTCCGTGCGTAACCCAATAGCATCTATGACCGCTTCTCACTCTGAAACTCCATCTAACAAGCCTGACGCGAGTACTTTTATTTCCGACCATCGACAGGTAGACCGCAGTAAGCTAAGTCAAATGTATCTGCACTATGTCGAGACGAAGGATAAATATCCTCACGCAGTATTGCTGTATCGCGTAGGAGATTTCTTTGAATGCTATTTCCAAGATGCTGTAAAACTAGCGCAAGAATTGGAATTAGTTCTCACTAGTAAGCAAGCTGGGGAACAGGGACGAGTGGCAATGTCTGGTGTTCCGCACCACGCTTGGGAACGCTACACAACGATGCTGGTAGAAAAAGGCTATGCAGTCGTAATTTGCGACCAAGTGGAAGATGCTTCTGAAGCTGCTGGTAGATTAGTGCGGCGGGAAGTAACGCGCATCCTGACTCCTGGGACTTTGCTAGAAGAGGGAATGCTCAAATCAAGTCGCAATAATTACTTAGCAGCAGTAGTAATTGCCGCAAATCATTGGGGTTTAGCTTATGCAGACATCTCTACAGGGGAATTTCTCACGACTCAAGGTAGTGATTTAGAACATCTGACACAGGAATTAATGCGCTTGCAACCTTCAGAGGTGCTGGTTCCTACAAATGCGCCGGATTTGGGTAGTTTGCTACGTCCAGGAGAAACTTCACCCCATCTTCCCCAGTGTTTGCCAACATCATTTTGCTATAGTTTGCGATCGCAAGTTCCCTTTTCCCAAAGTGAAGCTAGACCGAGGTTATTGCAGAAATTTAAGGTGCGATCGCTTGAAGGACTCGGTTGTGATCATCTTCCCCTCGCCGTCCGGGCAGCTGGTGGTCTTCTGGAATATCTGGAAGATACCCAAAAGGAAAACCCAGTTTCCCTCCAGAAACTTCGTACTTACACAGACAAAGACTATCTAATTGTTGACAATCAAACTCGTCGTAACCTGGAAATTACCCAAACAGTCCGGGATGGTACTTTTCACGGTTCTCTACTCTGGGCACTAGATAGAACTAGTACAGCGATGGGTGGGCGTGCTTTACGGCGGTGGTTATTGCAGCCACTACTCGATATTAAAGGCATTCGAGCGCGGCAAGATACCATCCAAGAATTGATGGAAAATACGCCCCTGCGTCAAGATTTGCGGCAGTTGTTACGCCAAATTTATGACCTGGAACGACTCACAGGAAGGGCGGGTTCTGGTACAGCTAATGCTAGAGATTTAGTAGCTTTGGCAGATTCTCTCTCCCGCTTACCAGAATTATCCCACTTAGTAACTGAGGCGCGTTCTCCTTTCCTCAAAGCTTTGCAGAAAGTCCCAAGTGTGTTGGAAGAATTAGCACAAAAGTTACACGCGCATCTTGTGGAGTCGCCACCCATACTAATCAAAGAAGGCGGATTGATTCGCCCTAGCGTGAATTCCCTATTAGATGAAAGGAAAGCGACTGTAGAAGCAGACCAGCAATGGATTGCCAATTTAGAAGTTGATGAGAGGGCTAATACGGGAATTTCGACACTGAAGGTAGGATTTAACAAAACTTTTGGTTATTATATCGGTATTTCCCGCACCAAGGCTGACCAAGTACCCGCTAATTACATCCGCAAGCAAACCCTGACGAATGAAGAACGCTACATCACCCCAGATTTGAAGGAACGAGAAGCCCGGATTCTCACGGCGCGAGATGATTTAAATCAGTTGGAATATGAGATTTTTACGGCGTTGCGGCAAGAGGTAGCACAAGAGGCGGAAGTAATTCGCAATCTGTCTCGGGCAGTGGCGGCGGCAGATGTGTTATGTGGTTTGGCTGAGTTGGCGGTGCATCAAGGTTACTGTCGTCCAGAAATGTTGCCAGGAAGGGAGATAAACATTGTTGATGGGCGTCATCCGGTGGTGGAACAGTCTTTGCCTGCGGGTTTCTTTGTACCGAATTCGACTCAATTGGGAGGGGAAGAAACGAACCGCAATCGCGAAGCGTCTCACAGAGAAGACGCAGAGGACGCAGAGGAGAAGGAGAAGAAATCCACCACTCTTGCTCTTTCTTCCTCTGTTACTCCTGATTTAATCATTCTCACTGGGCCAAACGCGAGTGGCAAAAGTTGTTATTTGCGTCAGGTGGGATTGATTCAGCTAATGGCGCAAATTGGTAGTTTTGTACCAGCTAGGTTTGCCAAATTGGGAATATGCGATCGCATTTTCACCCGTGTAGGTGCAGTGGATGATCTTGCAACTGGTCAATCTACGTTCATGGTGGAGATGAATGAAACTGCAAATATTCTCAACCATGCCACATCTAGGTCGCTGGTATTGTTAGATGAAATTGGTCGGGGAACGGCAACTTTTGATGGTCTTTCCATTGCTTGGGCGGTGGCGGAATATATAGCAGTGGATATTCGGGCGCGAACGATTTTTGCGACTCACTATCATGAGTTAAATGAACTAGCTAGCATTCTGCCGAATGTGGCTAACTATCAGGTGACGGTGAAGGAATTACCCGACCAAATTATCTTTTTGCACCAAGTCCAACCAGGAGGTGCTGATAAGTCTTATGGGATTGAGGCGGGAAGATTGGCGGGTTTACCAGCGGTGGTGATTCAACGAGCAAAACAAGTTATGGGACAAATTGAGAAACACAGTAAGATTGCGATGGGGCTGCAAAATCTGGATTGATTTTGTACATTAACTAATTATTTGTCACCGTTAACAGATTAATGTCATTTTTAACAAATTAATGTCTATATTAACAAATTTTTTGTCTTCAAATTGTGTTGGCTAACTATTAATAAAATAATCTCATTAAACTTTTCAGGGTGATGTGTTATGTGACGTATAAAACTTGGCACATGACAACACAGCTTTTAAAGCTCACGCTGTGTTTAACTTTTCTATTCTCAATTTGCCCCATCTTTCAACCCACCCTACTCTGACATTACTTTTGAAAATCAAATTTAATTGATTGATTGATTAATTGACTAACTCCACTCTTTCAACTCGCCTCTAGCTGGGAGGGGTGTTGAAACACTGTGTGGCTGCGTTCTGTGACTTCGCCAGCTTTTACTTTCAACTCGCCTCTAGCTGGGAGGAGTGTTGAAACCTTTTCGTACAAGCTCTCCACTGAGAAATTGACGCTTTCAACTCGCCTCTAGCTGGGAGGAGTGTTGAAACTTGTCGGTGTGAGCATCACCCACAATCCAGAACTTTCAACTCGCCTCTAGCTGGGAGGAGTGTTGAAACTTAAAGGAAGAAGGATTACCAAATTATGTCGATCTTTCAACTCGCCTCTAGCTGGGAGGAGTGTTGAAACTTGTAGAGATTCTGTTAGCTGTTCCATTGGTTCTTTCAACTCGCCTCTAGCTGGGAGGAGTGTTGAAACTTTAGCAATGATTAGCTGAGTATCTAGCTCTCTTAAGCCTTTCAACTCGCCTCTAGCTGGGAGGAGTGTTGAAACTCTGCGCTTCAAACCCTTGATTTACCAATAGTTATAAAGGCATTTTTGTCACGTCTCCCAAAATCGCCCGTCAGTTAATAATTAAAAAAGAAATCAACTGACACATTAAAGGCTATAAACCTTATTAAACAAGCGATTTAAAGTTTTGGCAGGAGTCCCAGGGAAATCGCCCCCGCTTTACCATGCCAAAAAATAATTAAGGTGGGTTCCTCCTTGGTCGGAGGTGATTCAGTAGCCACCACTGCGGTAAACCCGCACCTCTATTACTGGGGGCGCACCTAATTCCTATCCACAAGGGACAGCAGCATCAAGGTGGGCAGCTACCAGGGTCAGAAAGCAAGACTGTTTAACAGCAGTCAAACTAACCCAAATTTACACAGCACAGAGGCTTGTAACAAGCATGAACTGCGGCGCTATTGAATATTCTTATTCTATTATCAAGGTTCGGTGTTTTGTCAATCAGTTTATTTTGCGGGAATGGTAAGCAGCGATCGCTAATTCTTTCGCTTTCTCCTGTGGACTACCTCGAATCGGCTGTTTTGACTCCTCTATGACAATTCCGGTTTTAGCCGCTTGACTTTGAACGATAGAAATCAATCTACCGTAGCTCCATTGATGGACGCTAACTCGATATTGTTTGGCATATTGTTTTTGGACTTCTAGTAATTCTGATTTTTGCTCGGCTTTGGCTTGAATTTCACTCTGAACTTGCTCTCGCATATTGTCCAACTTAGGTAGAACAATACTTCCAGCAGAGTAAGTTTGAGCGATCGCAATAATCTCTTTCGCCAGTAATCTATCAATATATTCCCCTAACTCCGATTCTCCAAATTGATTTGGTGCAGCAAGCGTTTGAGCTACTTGGCGTTGATGGGATAAAGAGTGCTTTTGCTGTCGCTGTCGATTTAGCAGTTTGTAGTTCTCACCAAGTATTTGTCTGATGCTGCGATAGGTAAGGACTTTACCTGTAGTCCCGTCTACTATTGCTACTGTTGCAGGCTTTTCTAAACCAAGGCTAACACCGACAAGAATATGAGATTGACCTTTATATAAAGGTTTAGTGGGTCGAGGGAAAGAGTTATCAATTCTGTCTAGGGTGGAGTTTTTCCGCTTTATATGGTCTTGCTGTTTTTCATTGAGGTCGCCTTTGGCTTTTGTATTGGTGATAGCTTTAGCGATTTCTTCGGCTTTCTCTTCCCTTACTTGATTGGTTCCTTCAGTCGTCCATAGGCGGGTATCCACAGAACAGTAGAGGGTTAAGTGGTTAACCTTCCAAAGATCGCCTTTACCTTCTTCTTCTTGCCAAGCAATACACCCACTACGTAGGGTGAACAGGCTGCTAGAGAGTTGGGTTTTGCTATTTTTCTTAATTTGTTGATCTTCTAGGAAGCGTTTAAACCAGTGGAGTTGGCGAGAGTCACAATAGACTTGAAAGCTATGCTTACCCAGTCCGTTGAATTTTACACAGATGCGCCCAAACTGGTTTTTAAACCAAGTCATGTCTTCGCTGCTTCCGTAAGCTACCGGGAAAGGTACTTTGCTAGATTGCCTTAAAAGGCTGTCTTGCCAAGATTTCGCCTCGGTTTCATTTTTTGGAACGTTATGAGTGGCAACGACAAGAGTTTCTAACCATTTAGCATCGGTTAAATCTCGTCCTTTGGGAATTCGTGTTTCTAGCTGTTCTCTGAGGCGTTCAATCTGAATTTCAAGTTTACGGCGACGTTGAGCAAATTTTTTAGCGTCTTCCTCTTTCTCGTTGATTTTGCAACCATTTTTCAGCAGATAGCTGATAGCGCAATGAGTCAAGTTGTCTTCTGCATTGCCGTAAGCCTCAAATAAGTTCTTTGATAAAGTGTCACTAACTGAATTTTGAGATTTTTTGCGCTTTTTAGCTTTTTTCCCATTCGTTGATTGAGTTTCAGTAGTATTGACAGGAGTAAGTTGAGCCAAAATTTCAGCAGCTTTAATGCGAAGACTATCTAAGCTGACACCACTGGCTTCTACCAATTCAATATCACTGTTGAGCATTTCCAACCAGCGAATTTTACCTTCTAGTTGGTACTGTGATCGCTTCATTAGCGCAAACCATGATTTATATATGTAGTTCACCAATGCGATCGCACTCGCGTAAAACCGTCCAGGCTGACCAATGAAGCGAGGATCAGTTTTCAAAGGTTCGCAGAGTTGTTTCACAACATCAGTAGGGTGTTTACCCTTTTGTCGCCAAGTTTCAAACTCTGGGTGTTGACTTACCTGACGCAGTAGTTCATTAATCAGTGGCGTATTTAGCTGTGCCATCAACTCCCATAGTTGGTGGCGTGATGACTCTGAGGCTACAAGACGACACTGAATAGTGATTTGACTCATCGTTTTAAAACAATACTGTCTAATACTAACACATTTGTATTAAACAAGTCTTCTGTAAAATAAATTGTATGCAGGAGACATTTTTTACAAGCAAGGAAGCTGCTGAAATCACAGGCTGCACCCTCCGTCAGCTACAGTATTGGCGAGAAAGGGGGGTGATTGTTCCTGTCATCAGTGAGACTGGAACTGGACGTAGTATTTATTACTCAAAATCAAACTTGCTAGAATTGGCTGCAATGTCATATTGGTTATCTGTGGGGTTAAGTTTTGACATAGCCAGCACCACGCTGAAAAAGCTGAAAGACCAAGAGCCGGACCTATTTATTTCAGGTAAAGGTAAGCGGTTTATGCTGTTGTCAGACGCACAGAAGCGATCGCTTGAACTTGTGGAGTTTGACAGAAAGAAGGCGATCGCATCTTTAGATGCAGGTAAGCCTGTAATTCCGGTATGGTTGGATGAGATTTATCAGCAGTTGGCGGTTAAGTTGGACAAGTAAACGATGAAGTCAAGAAAAATAATAAATGAGTAATGAAGCGAATACTTGCCGTAAGTATGTAGAGCTAAAGTTAAAGGATGCAGGATGGGAGAGAGAATCCCATGCTTACTATGAGCAGTATTACTTCAATGATTGTAAGATTCGCCCGAAAAATAAGCGCCAACCTCGTGGCAATTGATTTAATCTTCGGATTTTTAATTCATTTACTGACCAATCTGAATTTGCTATAAGATGTAATGACTGAGCAGAGTTTATACTTACTACTTTAGCAATTTCTGGTAATGATTTTATTTTTATTGGTGAGATTATTCCCAAGTGCAAATATTTGAAGCACTTATAATTTCTTACTTCTTTAAATAAGTCTTGATATTCTGCACAATATTCATCTAAAATCGCAACTGTTGGATGGGCATCTCTTGCTAAATGTTTCAAGATTTGTAATTCTACATCCATTATCCTACCTACCTTCCAGAGTTTTTTCTTTTAATCCTTTTATTCAGAATAAGTAAGTCAGCGTTAAAAAATTAACCTATGTGAGGAAATGTAAACTCAGCGAACAGCTTATAAATGTGTAATTCTACAGTAATTACAAAACTAAACATAGATAGGTTTTATCGTGCCGACTTACTTACTCGGAAAGTGAAAGAAGAGGGCTAATAGTACATTTTGAAGTACGGAATGTCAGATATAAATATTGTAAAGAGGGATTGTTAAAAGCACCTTAGCATGGTGTGATTTAGTAAATATAAAAAAGCTGACAGCCCACGATCGCTCTAATGAATGAATCTTTTAGCTCTTGAGCCACTATGGGCAAAAACCTCTGGTAGCCCACAAATTTGCATTGCTTTACTCGACGGACTGATTGATTTAAAGCATCCCTGTTTCCTGGGAGCAGACTTGACCGTGCTACCGACGCTGGTTAGTGGGGAGGCAAATCCTGATGGCGCGATGTCTCTGCATGGCACTCATGTTGCCAGTATCATCTTTGGTCAGTTGGGTAGCCCTGTCAGGGGAATTGCCCCAAAATGTAAAGGTTTGATCGTTCCGGTGTTTGCAGATGAAGGACGGCAGTTGTCTCAACTCGATTTAGCAAGGGCCATCGAGCAAGCTGTCAACGCTGGGGCGGACATCATTAACATTAGCGGTGGGCAACTCACCGATGAAGGTGAGGCAGAAGGGTGGCTGAAACGAGCCGTGCAGCAAGCCTTAGAAAAGAATGTGCTGATTGTGGCAGCAGCAGGCAATGATGGCTGCGCTTGTTTACACGTTCCGGCAGCCTTGCCCGCAGTGTTAGCGGTTGGGGCAATGGATGATCTGGGTAAACCGATCGCCTTTAGCAACTGGGGCGAAACTTACCAGGCGCAAGGCATTCTAGCACCTGGAGAGAACATCTTGGGCGCACAGCCCGGAGGTGAAACAACTCGGTTGAGCGGGACAAGTTTTGCTACACCGATCGCAACGGGAGTGGCAGCGTTGCTATTAAGTTTACAAAGAGAGCGGGGCGAAACCCCCAATCCGCAAAAAGTTAGGGCAGCACTATTAAATACTGCATTACCCTGTTCGCCTGCCGATACCCCCGATATACCTCGTTGTTTGGTTGGCAAACTCAATATCTCTGGAACTCTTGAATACCTGTTTGGAGGAACTGTGTCAGATACTTTGTCAACGGTTGTGGCTTCTGGCTGCGGCTGTGGAGAAACCCAAGAAAGCCAGATCGAATCATTAGATAGTCGCACCGTTGATGATTTAATGAATGTTGCACCCCTCACGCAGACAGGTACAGCCCTGCAACCTGCCGCAGCCCTTGCTGCCGTATCTGTACAGTCTGAATCGGCTGCAAGTTCAATTGCTGCCTCAAGCCCGGTTTCAAGAGCCACCACCACTCACTCAAGGACTCAAAGCGTACCCACCATGACTTATTCTGCATCGAACTTTGTTACTGCTAGTCAGGCTCCCAGCGAACTCGCTGAGAGTCAACTTGTTTATGCCTTGGGTACGCTTGGCTATGACTTTGGTTCTGAAGCAAGGCGAGACTCTTTCAAACAATTGATGCCTGCCTATAGTATTGGTGGGATTATCGTGCCAGCGAACCCCTATGATGCACGGCAGATGGTGGATTACCTGGCGGCAAGTCCTTCGGAATCGCGATCGCTCATTTGGACATTGAACATCGAGTTGACCCCAATTTATGCGATCGAGCCACAAGGAGCGTTTGCGCGAGACACCTACGCCGTCTTGCAAGAACTATTGGCAGGGCAAATTCAGGCAGAAATCAGCCCAGAATATGTCGAACGGGTGAGTATTCCGGGAGTTTTGACCGGGCGCACCGTCAAGCTTTTTTCTGGGCAGGTGGTGCCGTTGCTGGCACCGCAAAATCCGCGAGGCATGTATGGCTGGAAGGTGAATACACTCGTATCTGCCGCCATACAGACAGTGCAAACTACCGTCGGAAATGCCCAAGAAGACGCGATCCGGCGCACGTTGGGCAGTTTCCTCAACCGGATTTACTACGATTTACGAAATCTCGGCACCACGTCTCAAGATCGGGCGCTCAACTTTGCGGCGACTAATGCGTTCCAGGCGGCTTCTACTTTTGCTGAAGCGGTGGCAACAGGGATGGAACTGGACAGCATCAATGTGGAGAAAAGCCCCTTCTGTCGGTTGGATAGCGATTGTTGGGATGTGAAGCTGAAGTTCTTTGACCCAGAAAACAGTAAGCGTGCCAAGAAAGTGTTCCGGTTCACCATTGATGTCAGCGATTTGATTCCGGTGACACTGGGCGATGTGAGAACTTGGTCTACACCATATTAGGGAACGCAGGGCAGGGTGTAGGGGGAAAATTACCTGCTAGGAGTTTATTTCCCCAATTGTCCAAATCTTCCACTACCTGTCCAATATCAATCAGAATATGCGACATGGAACACAATTCTGGATAGAGTTCTATTATTCTATCAATCTTGATTGATCGCTCTCACCTGGAAAAGAGGAGTAGGGGCAGGGGGCTTTCTAGCAGGGGGAAAATTATCTATCACTTCTTCTCATTCTCCTCACAAAGTGGTCAGACCCACCGACTGAGCAAAGGATCGACAACGGGACATCCACAAACTACACACATGTGAAACATCTTATGAACCACAAAAATTTAATGCCCCAAGCGGCACAACCTGTCAACCGCATCACCACTGGACAACTGCCGGATGTACTGGCTGAACTCTCAGAAGAAGCTTTATTCCAACTCGGTGAAGATGCCAGCAATCATAGTGCATCAGTACTAGCCTCCGCGCCATGTGTGTGGTTGTGTGGTTGTTCTTATGACGGAGATGACACGGAGTAAGTTCCTGCTCTCCCCTGGACTTCTTTTCCCCTCAAAACTGACTTTGTTCCCGTCTAGGAGCCTGGTTAGCCCGGATGAATTGCTCGGTAATTGCCTTCACGACGGGGGTTTCCGAGGAGCAGGGGGAGATGAAGGTTGGGTTGAATTGACTGACTTGTTAGTTCGATTGTGTCCACTCCTTCCATCTTTCCTGCTCCTCCTGTCCCCTTTGAAGTCTAAACCAGCTAGGAGTTTATTTCCCCAATTACACTTTCTAGCTGGCTTACTTTTCGGGTTGTAGCGTTTGCAAAATCCGCGATATTTTCGAGCGCATTCTTCCAAGTTGTTGCCTAATTGCAAAAAAGCTGGATGCCACTGGGTTAAGCCATCATTGGTTAGCTGGTTACCGAAGAGGAAAGGGGGCAGGGAGCAGGGGGCAGGGAAAATGGAAAAGGAACCAATTAAAAGTCATGAAGACTTGGAAGTATACAAAATGGCATTTGATGTTGCCATGAAAATCTTTGAACTGTCAAAGAAGTTTCCCGTGGAGGAGAAGTATTCATTGACCGATCAAATTCGTCGTTCATCTCGTTCTGTTTGTGCAAATCTGGCAGAAGCATGGAGAAAGCGCCGTTATGAGGCAGCTTTTATCGCTAAATTGAATGATTGTGAATCAGAAGCGGCAGAAACCCAAACTTGGCTTAAATTCGCAGTTAAATGCGGTTATCTAAACATTGAAACAGGCAGAGAAATTTATGGAACTTACAACCGAGTTTTAGGCATTCTAGTGACCATAATCAACAATCCATCCCCCTGGCTCATAAAACGCTAATTATCCCCCTGCCCCCGGCCCCCTGCCCCCTTCTCGGCATAATGATTAAGAATATTCACTGGACGTTTTGGATCATCCCATCCACAACACGCCGCAATTCACTAAAAACCCAACTATGAAACTTCCCAAACAATCCCCTCCCGTCAAACGTCCCGATTTAATCCAGCCGCATGAAGCCGTTGATGTGGTTCACGGCAGTGTGGAAGAGTTGGTTAACATTCGGATGAAATTACTGCACGGCGCAAACTTTAACGATCCGGCAGGATTTGAGTACCGCAGCTATAACCAACTCAAAACATCTGGCTGTGGTTGCTTTCACACTTTCGCTGCGGGGACGTTCCTCTAAATTTTTCTCTTGAGGAACCACGATCGCAAAAACGAAACAAAACAGCCCAAAATTAGCTGTTTCTACTCTGTGCTGGATTTGGATAGAGAGGGAGATTATGTCGATTGTAGCAATTTTGCCCACTTGAATTTAACCTCTATGACTCAAAAAAGCTCCCTTTGATACCAGAAAACTTATTTTCACCAACTAGTTTTGAGAAACATTATGGCTGATAATACCGTTAAATTTGGTGACACCTTTTATCTCAAGCATGCAACAAATCAATACCTTGTTGCTGTCGATCGCGGGCAATACAACTTTCCCCAGTTAGGAAACACGGGAAAAGTGACGCTTCAACTTGTAGGTAACGAGGGTGAGGTGGTAAAATCACAAAGTCGCATCAAAATCAAAACTACAGAATTAGCAACAGGTAATAATGACATTTTGGGGGCTTTTACCAATAGCCACGATTGCTACTATTGGCAAGATGGCTATGATGAACAGAAACAGAGCTGGTTGATTACTAAAGTTTCTGGAAAGAAAGGTGCAATTAGCTATGATGAGCGGGTTTACCTCACCAACTGTTCCTACAATAATCAAAAACTGTGTGCTGATACTGGCTCTGTTGGCTACATTACAACTGCGGAAGACACTAAAGATTGGTGGATTCTAGAAAGGGCTGAATCTGTGTCTTCTGATTCTCCTGCGGCTCCCTCCGATCAAGAAAGCTCATCTTCACCGACTGCATCCGAAAGTTTACCAAGCCAACCCGCAACCGCCCCCCCGAATGTCGCACCCAGTCCGGCTGCACTAACTCAACCATCAGATACCGCGATCGCTCCTGCCGTAATCAATAGCAATTACCAAGAAACTTGCACCGACATCTCTATTCTGGGAGATGTACTATCAGCCACTTGCAGAAAACGTGATGATTCACTCAACAACACCTCAATAGTCTTGAAGGGAATTGAAAATATTGATGGACAATTAACAATAATTGACCCTAACAAGCCTAGTAATTACCAAGGAAGTTGTAGCGACATCTCTGTTCAGGGAAATCTACTATCAGCCACTTGCAGAAAGGGGGATGGTTCACTCAACAAAACCTCAATAGTCTTGGATGGAATTGAAAATATTGATGGAAACCTAATATATAAAGGGTTGAGTGCCATTGAGCAGCCGAGCGAACCTGCAAGCGCCTCACCAAATATCTCACCCAGTCCCTCTCCAGTATTACCTGAACAGTTTATACCGATCGAACAATCTGGAACCTTGCCAGAACCTGCAAGCGCCTCACCCAATGTCGCACCCAGTCCACCTCAACCCTCTGGAGAATCAAACCCACCTGTAACGCCAACTCCGGCGATCGCTCCACCCATCCCCCCTGTGAGATTGCAGGGTAGCCAGATGGTGTTAGTGCTTGATGAAAAACATCAGGGGATCTCTGCTGGTGGCGGAGCGCTAAAACCGCAAGGAAACTTTACAATCGAAGCCTGGGTGTATCCTGCCACGAATGCCGGGAAGCAGGTGATTTTTGCCGATGGGGAAACGCTGTTTTATCTGGAAGGCGGCGAATTGAAGTTTCAAACTCCCCTCTCTAGTGAAGCGATCGCTTCGGTGGGTGCAGGCATCACATCTGGAAGCTGGTATCATGTTGCAGTGACACGGGCAGGGAGTCGTCCCGGCGATACAAAGCTTTACATTAATGGGGTACACAATGACAATCAAAAGGCAATTTTCCCAGTCTTATCGTTTGGCAATACCTATTTAGGTGGACAACCAGACGTGCCAGACTCCCGCTTTCAGGGCAAACTGCTGGAGGTGCGGGTGTGGCGGTATGCGCGAAGTCTGGCAGAGATTGAAGCGAATCGGCTGTACCCGATGACTGGGCGAGAACTGGGCTTAGTGCGCTATTGGTCTTTGAATCAAACAGTCGGGTCAATCCTGGCCGATAAAACATCCAATCGGGCAGTGGGAACACTCAGCGGTGATGCCGTCTGGGAGGAAGTGGAGATTCCTTTGAAGCTGAAGCTTGACCCCCAAGAACGGCTGACGCGATCAACCGGATTGGAAGATTACGGCTACTGGTTTAAGGAGATGGCAAAACAACAGAAAACCGAGGCAGATCCCCCATTTCGGCGGGGGCGGATTTGGGTATAAGATGAAGCGATCGCCTCTGGTCTGTTCAATATCTTTCGGTAATCGCTTTCTCTTTCCTAAGTAAATATTGGGCTTTTTAGGGATTTTAAATGGTTGCTCTATTTACGCCGTGGCGTACTAGAGGAACTGGAGCAGTTACAGCAAGGAGATTCAGAATGAAATATAGCATTTTGATTCAGTGGTCTAAGACCGACCAAGCATACGTCGCTAGTTCACCTGAGTGGGGGCAATACGCTCGAACCCACGGTGAGACCTATGAAGAAGCCCTTGAAAATGCCAGGGAAGTTTTAGAAGACCTGGTATATGGCTACGAGCAGACAGGGAAACCGCTACCAGAACCACAGACACTCCAGGTAGCCTAGCTATCTCGCCCTCTCCCCGTCTGTACACAATCTTATTTAACACGCAAAAGCGGTCAGACCCACCGACTGAGCAATGGCTCGACAACGGGACATCTACAAACGAAAAAAGGAAAAAAGGAAAAACATCTTATGGATAACAAAAACTTGATGCCCCAAGCGGCACAACCCGTCAACCGCATCACTACTGGACAATTGCCTGCTGAACTGGCTGAATTGTCAGAAGAAGCCCTGTCCCATCTGGGTGCGGATGCCTCTGGTAGTAGTGCATCAGTACTAGCCTCAGCCTCTATATTGTTTGAAATGGGGGGGTGTAGATGTTCTTATGACGGAGACGACGCGGAGTAAGTTCCTGCTCTACCCCGGAATCAATTTCGACTTCACTTCTGCCTTGACTCCCCTCGTAGAGCCTGGTTAGCCCGGATGAATTGCGAGGCTTTTGCCCTCACGACGGGGGTTTCCGTTACCTGGCACCTCGCAGGTGGAGATGAGGAAGCGGGAGAAGATGAAGGTTGAGTTGAATTGGCTGATTTGTTGGTTCGATTCCTTTCACTCCTTCGCTCGTCTCTGCTGCTTATGGTTCCCTTGAGGTCTAAGCCAGATAGGAGTTTAGTTCCCCAATTACACTTTCTAGCTGGCTTACTTTTCGGGTTGTACCGCTTGCAGAACCCTCGGTATTTCCCGGCGCAGTCTTCCAAGTTGTTGCCAAGGGTTAAGAATGCTGGATGCCACTGAGTTAAGCCATCATGGGTGAGTTGGTCATAACTGCCATAGTTGCTGAACTCATAAAAAAATCCCGATCGCATTTTTGCAGCTTTGGGGTTTCCGTGAATGTAGCGCAGTGTGTTGAGTGCCCGTTCCTTATCTGATACGGGAAAGCCATCACAAAAATATCGCTTCTCCCAAAAGTGCCCCGTGCGCTTCTGCATCCGATTAAAGCACATCGCGGTGTACCAGTTGAGGAAGTGCATGATTTTCGGCAAATCATTAGGTTGAGTCGGTTCAATCAAGTAATGTATGTGGTTTGACATGATGCAGACGGCATACAGCTTAAACTTGAATTTGTCAAGAGCTTGCTTGATGGCATAAAGAAACACTTCCCGGCATTCCCACCGTTGCAGTTTAAATTCTCGGTTGTTGCACCGAGTTGTGATGTGATAAGTCTCTCCAATTTGGAAATTTCTTGGTTTTCTCGACATTGCTAGTTTCAGTAGAAAATTATTTACGCCGACCTACTTACCTCAACCCCTGCTGTTGCAACATCTCATTCACCCAAGCCATATCCGGTTCTGACAAAGCAGGAATTGGGGAGCGGCTGTAATCAATCCTTAAGTCATAGCTTCCCTGATCATAAATATCATCGAGCAATCGCTTGAGGTCGATGGTTGGTTCTGGTTCATTAGCCCTTAACGGTACTGGAAATTCAGGAATCCTATCTTGCAAATTAAACCCATAAAGAGCAGCCCTCGGACGAGTTTCGCTATGACTTACCACAATCCGATAGTGACTTGGCAAAAAATCTCCGACCATTGGCATCGAATTTCCCTGGCGCAACAAATCAATTTCAACCAAATGAGTAGCACTACCTAAAATCTTTAGCCGCTTTGTTTCGTATTGCAACCGCCCGATTCCCACCTGTTTATTTTTCGGAGAAAGCACCTCAATGATGGTCACGACTTCCTCAGTTTCCACAGCGCGAATTTCTAAGTATGCTTCTGTCAAAATTTCTGGCATCGGTAGCAACACATCCATCGGCATTGTTGGGGAAACAACCGCAAGATTGGATTCAGTCGGTCGGGCTAAAGAGAGCGAACTTTGCACCGAGACATCTGGTACACCCACCAGCAGAGCCGTGTCGCCATTCACCTCATACACACGCTCCTCGATTGCCACAATGTACTTCGGGCGAAGCTTGGGGGCGAGGTGATTAGCGATCGCTCTAATTAACCGATGGTGGATTCCTGCCCACAGGGAAGGATGCTCTAGATAAGGATTCATACCGGGAAATGGAGAAGGCATAAAAAACTCCTAAAGCGATAAACCCACTTAATTCCTATTTTAAATACCTAACTGTAAAAAGCTAAAATCTTTGCTCAACGTTGTAAAATCACTTTCTTCGCCAATGAAAACAATGAAAATTCCTCAAATTAAACCTCATTTCCGTGTCGAAATCGTTGAACCCAAAAATGTCTATTTACTGGGTGAATATGCCACCTACGCGCTGACAGGTAGCCTCTATTGCCAGATTATCCCTCTGCTCAATGGTCAATACACCCTAGAAGAAATTATTCAAAAGCTAGATGGACAAGTCGCACCTGAGCATATTGAATATGTCCTCGATCGCCTCGATGCCAAAGGCTACCTCACCGATGCCGCCCACAGCCTCAAGAGCGAAGCTGCTGCATTTTGGAGTCTGCTAGGTGTAGATCCGCAAGTAGTGAGCGATCGCTTACCGAATACACAAGTATTAATTAAAACTGTTGGAGCCATTGACGCGCAACCTTTGGTTGAGTCATTACAAGCGATTGCTTTGGCGGTGCAGCCGTGGCAGCCTGACGCACCCAAGCCCGATTCGACTTCTCTACTAGTAGTCTTGACAGATGACTATCTGCAACCAGAACTTAGCCGCATCAATCAGAAAATGCTGCAAACTCAGCAACCCTGGCTACTCGTCAAACCGATTGGCGGAATGCTTTGGTTTGGTTCCGTCTTTCATCCAGGGGAAACAGGATGTTGGGAATGCCTTGCCCATCGACTCAACGGGAACCGGGAAGTGGAAGCATCCGTTTTGCGGCAGAAGAAACAGGAACATGGGTGTTTACCAACTGCTGTTGCTGGGTTGCCTTCGACTGTACAAACTGCGATCGCACTAACCACTACTGAAATTGCTAAATGGCTGGTTAAGCAGTGCATCCCAGAATCAAAAATTCAGACATTGGCAGGAAAAATCATCACGCTAGATCAGACAAATTTCACTTGTCATACCCACACACTCACCCAGCGTCCTCAATGTCCCGCCTGTGGGAATCCCGATTTAGTCAGTCAACAGGTCAAAAGTGCGATCGCCCTTACCAGCCGCAAAAAGCTATTTACTCAAGATGGCGGACATCGCGCCTTTACACCAGAGCAAATTCTGCAACGCTATGAGCATTTGATTAGCCCGATTACCGGAGTCGTCAGCGCTCTAGTGCGGGTTTCTGACCCCAACAATCCCTTTGTGCATACCTACAGCGCCACCCATGCCTTCGGTACTTCTTCCAGTCTGAACAAGCTACGAAAATCCTTAGCACACAAAAGTGGCGGTAAAGGTAAGAGCGATCGCCAATCCCAAGCTAGCGGTTTTTGTGAAGCAATAGAACGCTATTCTGGCATCTATCAAGGGGATGAACCTCGAATTAATTCTCAGTTGGCTGAGTTGGGCGATCGCGCTATTCATCCGCAAGAGTGTTTGCTATTTAGTGATACTCAGTATCAAAACCGGGAGGAGTTGAATCAGAAAGCGATCGTCGATCATGACTGGATTCCCAAACCCTTTGACGAACAGCAAGCGATCGATTGGACTCCTGTATGGTCATTAACTGAGCAACGGCACAAATACCTCCCCACCGCCTTTTGTTACTATAATTACAAACTGCCTAAAGAGCATCGCTTCTGTTCCGCCGATTCCAACGGCAACGCCGCCGGAGGAACCCTAGAAGATGCGATTTTACAAGGATTTTTGGAACTGGTAGAGCGAGATAGTGTAGCGATTTGGTGGTATAATCGCTTGTCCCGTCCCAGTGTGGACTTCGCCAGTTTCAACGAACCTTACTTATTAGATTTGCAGAATTGGTATCGGAGCCAGCAACGCGAACTGTGGGTGCTTGATTTAACCACAGACGTGAAAATTCCCGCCTTTGCCGCCGTATCTCGCTATATTGGTGGCGGTGACGAACGCATCATCGCCGGATACGGAGCGCATTTCGACCCGAAAATTGCCATTTTACGAGCCGTCACCGAAGTCAATCAAATTGGATTTGCTGTAGACCAGCAAGATTATTCAACTCCTTCAGACTCCGCCTTATATCATTGGTTTACCCAGGCAACCTTAGCTAATCAGCCTTATCTCGCACCTTGCAGTCAGCAAAGTACGAAACTATACACAGATTACCCGCAGCAATGGAGTGATGATATTCATCAAGACGTTTTAACCTGCGTGGAAACAGCCAGACAAGTGGGGCTAGAAATGCTGGTGCTGAACCAAACCCGCCCCGATATTGGCTTACCTGTTGTCAAAGCGATCGCCCCTGGTTTACGCCACTTCTGGTCAAGATTTGGGGCTGGACGGCTGTATGATGTGCCTGTGAAACTGGGATGGCTGACTACCCCCTTGACCGAAGACCAAATGAACCCAATGCCAATGGTATTTTAATAAGATGTCCGATTTCTTCACCGTTTCTTTCCGCCCTGACATCTCCCTCACAACTGAAGGCGATCAACTCACACTGCAATCACCTCAACACCGCCTGACATTATCACATCCTCAGCCAGGATTGAGAACTGCCTTAGAACACCTCTTGCATTCTACCCAAACTGTTTCACAACTCCAAGCTGTGATTGCTGAATTGGATGGCATCGAAGCCAGTTTAAATTTTGAGTTTGAGTTGCAAAAGCTAATTAGCCTCGGCTGGATAAGTCATTCCGTTTTACCGTTGGCAACTGCCATTGCGATCGCCGAAAATTATCAATTTGTTGCACCTGTTTTTGATTGGCAACAGCCTTTGATGCTGTCTCGTTTTGCCTTTCTGCGTCAAGAAAACCAACAGTTTGTTTTAGAATCTCCCCTATCCATTGCCAAAATTATTCTGCTAGATTGGCGGGCGACAGCCTTAATTGGCAAACTGGCTGAAGTTGATGTGTCAAACACCCTCTTAACTTTAGCAGATGCGCTGATTGATGCAGAGATAGTGAAAGCGTTCATGCAATTGCTCATGGCAACTGGGATGATTGCGTTAGAACCCGAAAGTAAAGCCTTATCCCAATGGAAATTTCATAACCTGCTGTTTCATCGCCAAACTCGTTTACAGCGATTAGACGAGCCGAGTAAATCGGAAATTCCTCAATTCGAGGATCATGAGCAATTTCCTATTGTGAAATCGCCCATGAGCGAACAAGTAATTTCCTTAGAGAAACCTAACCTAGAAGCCTTAGCCAAAACCGATATTTCACTGACGCAGGCGATCGAATCCAGACAATCGATTCGGGACTACGACGATCAGCCCATTACATTATCTCAGTTAGGAGAGTTTTTATATCGCTGTGCCAGAGTCAAAGAGGTTTACACCCTTGAAGATGATCCTATGAACATTGGAGAATGCACAAAACGTCCCTATCCCTCTGGCGGTGCATTATACGAATTAGAGATTTATCCAGTAATTAATCGATGTCAGGGATTAGATGCAGGATTATACCACTATCAACCCCTATCTCACACTCTGCACGCGATCGCGGATTGGCATCCAGAGGTTGAAGCTTTAATTTTCGATGCCTGGAAAGCAACTGCACAACAGGATATTCCGCAAGTTCTTTTAATTGTGACTGCTAGATTTGGGCGGCTATTTTGGAAATATCATGGCATCGGTTATGGTTTGATTTTGAAACATATTGGTGTTTTGTATCAAACATTTTATCTCGTTGCCACTGCCATGAAATTAGCTCCCACTGCGATCGGTGGCGGTAACTCCGAACAGTTCGGCAAAGTTGCCCAACTCAACGCTTATGTTGAGTCGTCAGTTGGAGAATTTATGCTGGGTTCGCTGAAAAAATAAAAAGCCTTGCTCAAAATATTTCCTCAATAAATTATTAAACCTCTAAATTCCTATGCCTGATTTAATTACGATTCCTGGTTTTGCCGAACTCCAAGCCCTCACACGCGGCGATTCCCGCATCAAAATTGCTGTGCTTGATGGCCCTGCCGACCTTGATCGCGCTTGCTTTCGCGGTGCAAACTTGAGTAGAGTCAATCCCTTTTGGCAACAGACACTAGAGCCTATTGATCCGATCCATATCCAACAGGAACGTCAAATTCGGGCGTTGACGGACAAGAAAAAGGCTTTAAAAAAGGCATTGAAGCAGAGCGAAAAGGAGAATGCAGGGGATAGCAAAGCGAATCAAATTTCGCCATCCATCGCTCAAGTTACACCGTCGAATCCGGTGCGATCGCATGGTTCCATCACCAGCATCTTCAATGCTTTACTAGAAAACACAGATGCTCCAGTAATGGAGCAATATCGCCAGTTAAGCACCTCCAAACAGCAAAAACCACGGTTCGGCTCCGCTCACCGACCACTGAAACCAGAAATATCTTCAAATATCAATTATGCTGCCGCAATTGCAGCATTAGAGGCAGAGATCAAAGCCTTAGAAGACAAAATTCCCAAACCAGTGAAAGAACGTCTAGGGGGTATCTTCCACGCGACTGGCATCTTTGCCACGATGTTCGGGCAACCTGGTTCTCCCGTTGAAGGAGTTGCTCCCTACTGCACCGCCATTAACATTCCCCTGTTTGAAACAGCAACTAGCGATGAAGCTCTATCTCCCCTGAACCTGGCTCATGCTTTTAACCTAGCATTGGAATTGGGGGTAAATATCATTCATTGTGCCGCCTGCCACCCCACTCAAACCGGGTTTGCCCACGAAATGATCCAAAAAGCGGTGAAACAATGTCAGGATAATAACATTCTGATTGTGGCTCCCAGTGGCAATAACAAAGGCGAATGGTTTTGCGCTCCGGCGATTTTACCGAATGTTTTAGCAGTGGGCATGATGAAGGACAATGGGCAACCCGCAAACTATAGTAATTGGGGCGGACAGTATCAGGAACAGGGCATTTTGGCACCGGGGGAAAACATCCTGGCGGCAGAACCAGGCACCGATGAACCTGTGCGGCAAGAAGGCACTAGTTTATCGGCTCCCCTAATGACAGGTATCTCTGCGTTGCTGATGAGTCTGCAATTGCAACGTGGCGAACAACCTAACGCTGAAGCGGTGCGGATGGCTTTTCTCAACAGTGCCATTCCTTGCGATCCGAAAGAAGTGGAAGAACCAGAACGCTGTTTAGCCGGGAAATTAAATATTCCTGGAGCCTATCAATTACTGACGGGGCAACCCTTGTCTAGCGTTCAACCTACTCATCCTGTCCGTCCACAAATCGTTCTGCCAGCGATCAGCAATTCTTTGCCAGATAGTTACGAATCTGTAGTAACAGACTTTTCTCAACCCAAAAGTGAGATTCACACTTCTGCACCCACTCAACTGATTACCGCCTCAGCCACACTTGCAGACATTCCCCCCTCTCCCCCTCTCCCCCTCTCCCCTTCCACCATCACTAAGAGCGCCGTCTCCAAAAAAGTCTACGCCCTCGGCACCCTCGGCTACGATTTCGGCACCGAAGCCCGCCGCGACACCTTCAAACAACGGATACCTGTGGTCAGCATCAATGGGGTATTAATTCCCGCCAATCCCTACGATGCCCGCCAGATGGTTAATTACCTAGAGTTAAGCCCCACTGAAGGTAAATCCCTAATCTGGACGTTGAACCAGGAACTCACCCCCATTTACGTGCTAGAACCCCAAAAGGCTTTTGCCAGTGAAATCTATGCCGTCTTTGCGATGATGCTGGCTGGACAAATTCAGCCCCAATCCAGCGATGATTATATTGAGCGAGTCAGTATTCCCGGCAGTCTAACCGATCGCACAGTCGAACTCTTCTCTGGTCAAATTGTCCCTGTCCTCGCCCTACCGAACATCCGAGGAATGTATGGCTGGCAAGTCAACTCCCTTGTGGAAGCAGCCGCTAACACTGTTAGCCCTGAAGCCAGCGTTCCTGATGGTGTGGCAATGCGGCGTTCCCTCAAGAGTTTTCTGCATCGTATTTACTACGATCTGCGAAACTTGGGACAGCTAGACCGCGATCGCGCTCTTAATTTCGCCGCCACCAATGCCTTTCAAGCTGCTTCTACCTTTTCTGAAGCGATTGTTAGTGGCATGGGATTAGAAAGCATCGAAGTTGAAAAAAGCCCCTTCTGTCGCCTTAACAGCAATTGCTGGGATGTGAAACTCAAGTTTTTCGACTCCGAGAACAGCAGTCGCGCCAAGAAGGTATATCGATTCACGATCGACGTTGCCAATATTATGCCAGTCACGTTGGGTCAAGTGCGATCGTGGTCAGTGCCACGTTAGGGACTTCCAAAGAATAAAATATTTCAAAAAAAACAAAAGACAGCATCTTGATAATAATAATAATCATTAATAGCAAGTATATTTACTGATTTTAGCTGTGGTAGCTTGATATTGCCGAGAAAATGGTGTTGCTTAATTGAGGGCTAAGTTAGGCAATCGCCACTGAGATTTTTTTGTGAACACTATCATGCCAGCAATACAATTAGAAGAGGTTTAAAATTTTGAAGAGTTTATCAAACTCTTGTTACATAAAGCTTTCTATAAGTGCGATCGCATCCTTAAAAATAAGTCAAGCTGTAATACCTGTTTGTTATAAAGTTATGGTGCGCTGACTCCCATTACTGCATTATCAATTAAACTCTTTCTCGTGATCGCTCTTGCTCTCTATAGAACCCATTTGGGATCTATAAAGTAGCTAATCTTCGGAGCATAAGTCTGACAAAACAGAGATGAATTTTAGTGGTCGCATTTTCTAAAG
>NZ_JBALCP010000044.1:0-43126 GCF_036919675.1 Nostoc sp. | reverse complement strand
TTTTTACTAAGCCCATAAGTATTTTTCTGTCCCCGTACTGGCTTTTCATCTTTCAGCCAAGCAAGATTTGCGTGTAGATGGAATAACGTTACCATTCTCAAATCAGATATCCCAAACCGCGACTGCATATAATCAACAAGCTCATAACCAATTTGCCGATATGCCCGTCGCGTTTGGTCGCTTTTAATAGTGACAGAATGTACCCATAGCTCAATTAGCTGCTCCGTCGAATTAATTCTCTGGCGGTTGGGAAAATAATAATCCACAAGCGCAACCCGGGCTTCATCAAGCGGTAGAGTCACCATTTCCACTGCAAGTGATTCCACGCTTAATACAGGTAAATTTTCCATAATGAAATTCTATAAACTCCACTGATGATTATGATGCCGAGAACTATAATTCCCGGTATCTTTATGATAGTTGTTTCCCAGACACGATCAAATTACCCATCTAGAATCATCTATATCGTATATACGCGGATATCCCGTATGCGATGATGGTAGTGGGAGATAAAGAGGTAGGGGGAGTAAGTAAATATTAGAACTCAAAGCAAATGGTTAAAGAACTGGTTAGAAATCACTTCTCCACAACAAAAGCGCGAGGGATTGGTGGAATATCCGCAGATAAATATAAAACTTCTGTCAGAAGAAGACCGGGAGTTGGTGAAGCAGGCCAAGCAGCGTGCTGAGGATTTGCGCTTAACTTTTAAAGAGTTTGTGCTCTCTTGTATTAGAAATGCACTCTCTGAAGAGAGTCCTGATAGTGCAACTGCTGCCGAAATTGAAGCTTTGAAAGCTCAAATCGCCGCGTTGTCAGAGAAGGTGAGTATCCCTTCTGCGACCAAAACGGAAGTGCATACCCTCCAGGAAAGGGTAAATCAATTGCGGGTGGGGATTTCAAATGAAATTAAGAAGGATAGGGAGCAACTTGCTTCTTTGACGTTGGCGCTCTCCCGGCTTGAAAGCCAAATTGAACAGTTGGTGCCTTCCTTAAATCTTCAAGTGGATGGCGAGGTAAATTCAAACAGTGATGGCGATTGGCTTTTTGGGGAAGACTCCGGTGCTGAACTACCGTTAACTTAAGCATGGGAATTGAAGAATGGGGACGGCGTAAAGCCTGCGGCATAGCTACGCTTAACGCGCAGCGTCTCGTAGAGAATAAATTCGCCTGCGCCTTTCTTCCATGCTTTCAAGCACCGGGTGTCCCCGCCGCAGAACACTTGGTGTAGTTCACCTGACTTGAAATCTGCTGGCTGTAATTATTTATTTAGTGGAGATTTTAGCCTTGTGTGAGCGTTAATTCTTCACGCTTGGCGGAATTGACAATTTTCACCAAATGCTGATTGAGATAACTTTGGGCCGAAATGTACAGACTTTCCCAAATTTCTGAGTTGCGACAAATTTTAGTCCCCACTGTATTTCCTGCTGTTTTCTCCGATATCAAGTATTTACGGTAATAGTTAACCCACAGGTGTTGGAGAAAGTTTTCGGCGAATTCGTCAAACATGATAATCCAGTTATAGTCTTGGTCTAGGAATACCCGATAGGATGCAATTATGGGTAGTGCGAGGTCAGTTGGCGCACCAAACCCAAACGAGTACTTGCTGTCGGGGAGAAGGGTACTTTTGCGTGTATCGATTGATGCTAAATCGTTGACACCCTTTCTTCTGGGGTTGCTGATATGTTCTTGGATGATTTCGTACAGTCTTTGCTCTATCCACAGAGCTTTGGGAAGTAGAGGCAATAAAAGAGTTAATCTTTCTCTCTCAGTGTCTGTGATTTGACTAGGGGTGTTCGTACCTGTAGGGTGCTTGCTTCGTTTATTGCCGTCGGGATTGTATCTATTTCTGTCGAGGCAGTTTAGAAGCTTGAACAAGTGGTTAACATTACACTGAGCATTTCTAGGAGCGCCGCTTTGGTTTTGGTAATAGGCTATTCTAAATTTTCTATCTTCTGCTCTTTCTAACTGGGCTAAATACTGCTTGATAAATTTGTAATCTCCCCTGGCGTTCACTTTGGAGCGAGAATCTACTGGCGATGTGGTATTTGAAGCGAGGGCTATATCTTTAGCCTCCTCTTCCTGGAGGCCAATGTGGATGGTAACTTTGACTCTGGCTTGGGTTAGGTCATATTTGTAATTTTTAGCACTTTCAAAAGCTAAAACTGTGTGACCTCCATTGATAATGCCATCGCTACCCCCCTCGTTAGCTTCTAAAACTTCTAGTTCCAGTTCGGTTTTGTTTTTGCTAGGCTTAACTTTATTGGCTGACAGAACGATTCCACTGTGACGAGAGAAGAATTTTACAGGTTCGGTCGTCACAGAGTCAAAGATTTGTCGGTATGTCGCACTTTTGCGGTTAGGTTCTCGGATGTTGGGTTCTAGGGGTAGGTCTGTCGGGAAGCCGTCCACATGGGCGGTGGCGATGATGCAATTGGGGTTTGCATGGAAATAGTTGTCTACTTTAATAATCCAGTTTTTCGGCATGGGTGGTTTCTGCATCTTAGCGATACATTCTCAATTATTCTTCTGGTGAGAAGAAGCGAACGCTTAAAGATTATATTTTTAATTGATGTCTAAAGTTGTTGCAGTTGACTGGCAACGTCTAAACAACTTGCGGCAGTTACTACTCGAACCCGAAGTAGAGGTTGATGGCGAAGGAAATTCCGACACATTCTTCACCATCCTCAAATTTTAAATGGTTTTCTCAACTACTACATAAGTAGTAAATTTAACACGATATTTTCCGCGCTCTCTTGCTAAAAAGGTCATCCCGATGTCAAAAATCACTTGATAATGCAGTCCGTCTTGTCGGTAGATTTCCAGAACGCGACCGTGAGGAATAAGGTGACTCCATTGTTTGAAATCAACTGAGCGTTTAACTCGAACCAACAAATTATTTTCATTCGGTTGGAGTTGAACAAATATTTTTTTAAGCTCTTTCTCTATGGTAAAAGCGTTCTTAGCATTCTTAACATCCTTATCTTCAGTTGTGAGAATTTCGACATGAGATTGAGTATCAAATCTACCCCATTTTAATAATTCAACTAAAATGGAAGCCCCTTCTTCCCTCAGATAGCGATCGCGGTAGATAATCTTCGTCACCTCGCTTCCAGATAAAGCAGCCTCTAATCTCAGTTTATTTCTAAGTTCTGACATGCTGAAGTCGCCGCGCCATTCCTTCTCAGAAGGGTTTAAGAAGATTACGGTAGTGTTTATATCTTCTAACTCAGATGCTTGAACAAGTCTTGCTTCCTGGCGTAATTTTTCTAACCGACTAAAAACTGTTTTAACACCTTCTAGGCTTCGGGTTTGAAACCATGTTGGTGGTTCATTATTTGAGAATTGCTGCAATGACAGTACAATACGATTACTTTGGTTGCTATTGAAACAGAGAGTTGGGACATCCTGATGTAAATTTTCAGGAAAATGTTCAGCACAAGTCTGATAAAGTTTTACTAAACCTTGGTCTATCAACTGTTGTAAGCGTTTTCGCCAAACCTTAAGGTGATTTCGTTGGTCTAAAGAAGCATCTGAAAGTGCATTGGGGTCTGGCAAATGGTTTACTATTAATTCAACTGGTTTATTAATCGCTCTCATAGAGTAAACTGCATCTGTAAGCAGATTTAACCAAGGCAAATTTGAACCTTTATTTAAACCAAACTCATCAGTTAGTTTGGGCAAATAAATTAAAGTATCTGGTGCAGCTGCTCGGCAAATTGCTGGTAAGATATCTGCGATGAGAGACAAACTTATTCTGTTAGAGTTGGGAGCAAATTTTTGTAATTCTTCATCTGGACTCACTTGCTCAACTATCGGTCTAAGAAAATCTGCCACTAAATGACGGTTAAATTGGTTGTGAAATGGCTGATTTGAGTAAGTTTGCAAACAGTCATAACAACTAGTTGCACAGTTGCATGATGAAACTATTTTTAATGCTGTCTTTAAAACTTCATCAAAGCGTTCGGCAACGCGACGGCTGTATCCTGCCCCTCCAGGCACATTGTCATAAATAATAATGTTAGCGCGTTTGTCCGAACGAGGCGTAAACAGCCCATCTAATTCTGTACGCGGTACGTCAATTACTTGGGCTGCTGCTGCTAACAATGCATAGGTGAGAGAACGCCAAAATTCTAAACCTCGGTTGCGATTTTTTGTATTGGTAAAAATTTCGCCGTCATCTTCGCGTTCTCCGTCTTCGCCGAACAGGGGTGTGGGTTCAGTTTTGGAGTCAAAGACAATTTTTAGTAAATCGCTACAAAATTCATGTCCCAAATGCATCAATGTATAGCGGCCAGAACATGGTTTTCCTGTTCTGGGATGAGTATGAGAAATTTGCGATGATTGTTGGCTAGTTGCAGAGTTTTTATTGGCTCCTTTTTTACCTCGGCTTTTTTTCGGTTCTCCTTTGGGTAATAAATCGCTCAAATCGCGTCCACAGGTAGTACAAATTGCAAATCCTTTTCTATCAAACCCTTTGTCTTTACCATAGGAACCTTGATTAGCTAAAAAGAAATTTCCACCTTTGCTAACAGTAAGAGTATACAAACCCAATTGTGGTGGTAAGGTTTCTGATAAATCCCCATCATTTATTAAGAAAATCTGAGATACTGGTTGACGCTGCGGTTTGATATAGGGGGTGACTTCTGGAAGCTTTTCCCAATCAGTTGTAAATGCTTTGGGAACCTTGTAAAGTTTCATTTTTTTAGCAGCAGGTGAAGATGGCTCATCGCCACAGACGGGACAGGATTCTACTAGTTCATCTCCCGTATTAGCATCTAAAAAATGATTACAATTTTGACAAACCCAATAAAATTTTTGTTCTAATTCTGTTGGTTTGAGAATGCCAACACTTTTGTACATTCGGTCATCTACTATTATTTCTTGGTCTGGAGCATATTCACCAAGAGCAAGTCGGCGATCGCGTTCTAGTCGATGTTTTCCTTGTGCCGAATTATACTCATTGCTTTCCCCGGTCAAAAGGCGAACTACGTCAATAGGAAAACCATAAATTGGTAGGATACTGGCTTGCGCTAGTTCGTTGTGTAGGCGACGAGAGCCAATTTTATCAAGTTCGCGCTTTGTCCCAGCAATAAGTCTGGCTATTTTCTCTAAATTTTTTGTTTCAGATGGGTCGGTAATGCGGTTTCGTAGTTCAAGCATATCTTCCGCTAAACTATTCCAATCTTGAAGTTGCTGCTCTTGAAAATCTTCAATCCCATCTTTAAAGCCTTTCAGAACTATAGCTGCTTGACTTTCAAAGCTACCTAACCGAGTTAGCCACTGCACAGCTAGCTGTGCTGCTTCATCGCTATTTAGCCATTGTTGTAACTTACAAATCTTGGCTTCAGCAGCAGGAGTGAAATTTTCAGAGGAAGCAGGATTTTCTAGTGGTAAATCCAAAAACTCTGCTATTTTTATTTCTTCTGCACTGAGATTCCAGTTTTCTCGTAAAAATGCAGCTAGTAACTCAGCATGAATGTGACGCTGCTGTATTTGGAAGTTAGCAGAATCAAGCTTGGGAATTTGATTGCTACCAGCAATTAACTCTTTTGGTTGCTCAAAATAAAAGCGGTCGTGGGGACGGCGTTGACCGTACATTAAAGTAATAGCTACACCATCTGTGCGTCGTCCAGCGCGTCCGGCTCGTTGCTGGTAGTTGCTAACATGGGGAGGAAAATTGCGAAGAACCACCGCTTGCAACTCACCAATATCTACACCCATTTCTAAGGTTGTCGAACAACTGAGCATATTGATGCGACCTTGGCGAAAACGGTTTTCCCGTTTTTCTAGTTCAGCAACACCTAGCTGTGCTGTATGTTCTTGCGATCGCAGTGGCAAGGGTAAGCGTTGTTTAATTAAATACTGCTGGTAATGTTCGGCAGAGGTTTGTTCAATTTTTTCAGGTGTGTAAGACTCAAGAGTACCACCACATTTATAAGCCGAACATCTTTGAACGCTAAGTTTTCCAAGAGTGATTTTTGATAAACTTGGAACATGAAAAATCTGCTGGCAGCAATTACATTTATACCAATCTAGCCGCGTTTCAAAAATATTTAACAGTCCCCAGTTGAGTTGAAATCCTTTTTTAGCTGAAACAAGTAAGCCAAAGTCTTGAAGTTGCCGGAAAAGCCATATAAAATCTTCTTTACTAGGAAGTTCCTCTTCGCCAAATATTTGTAAGAAGTACCAACCCAAACGATTTGGTGGTTTTCTCACCTTTCCTTGTTTCCAAGGCATAAAAGAGGGAGAGTCTTTATATTTTTTCGTTTCATCATCTGACTTTTCTAAAAATAGGTAATTTTTAGACTTACCCTGAGCATCTATCATTTCAGGACGGCGACCATCGCCTCCGGTTTCTTGAAAGTAGCTGGATGAGCCTTCAATGCTAACAATTCCTGTGCGACGGATGATGTCAGTAATAACTGTCAACAAAATCTGCGCCTCATCATTGCTGATTTCAAATTTACCAGCAACTGACTCTATTAAATGGTTCTCCAACTCTATATGACAAGTTAACAATGCAAATGCTTCTAAGGTTAAACGACGGTTAAAATAAAGAGCAAATTCCTTAACTAATATTTCCTTAGCTCGTTTCTGAGCTAAATCTTCCGCATCTATTTTATTTTTTCTATCTTTAGGTTCCTCTTCTGGATCGTTAGGACGGTAGCTTTTATAATTTACATCAGATTTTCGGTCAGGGTGAGGAATATAAAATTCTAAAAATTCTGCTTTCAGTTGGTTAATTAATTGATTAACAGATGTAATACCTTCAGCATTTTTTATCTGATTAAATGCTTGCCAAAGCATCTGTCGGTATAGCATTTCGGTATGAGTACGTTGATAGTCAGAGGCAAAAAAGGCTGCATCTTGACGACCATCTGAAAAGGTAAGTATTTTCCGCTTTGAAGAGTTTTTATCAGTCTTTTCTGTTTCTGGTAGTAGTTCAAAGAGACTATCAAGCATCGCCTCTAATGGGCCATCTGTATAAGTCACAAATCGATTAATTGCTAGAGTAGTGCGCCCAGTTCCAGCACCACAAGCAGCACATCTGCTTAAATAACAACCGCCTTCATCTCCGTCATTTTTTTTGCGATGCCATGCTAAAAGAAATTCATTTTCTGGTGTTACTTTGTTTGTAAACGCTTCATCTGAAAGTTTACCAATCCAGCCATGCTTCTGAAGTTCAAATTTAAAAGTTTTTAGTATTGTTGATTCTTGTTCCTCTTCATCTTCACCCATTTCCTCTTCTTCTGTTACACTGTCTAAATTGCCAGAAGTCAAAGTGTAAATCTTGGTATTCTCCTTTAATGCTTGAATTGATCTGGGTAGAGATTCTAGTTCTCCCGAATCTTGACGTTGAGTAAATACATAACCCTGACCGCATTGAGAACAACTACCCAATTCTAATACAGGGGAACCACAGCATTCACAGGTTTTTTTCTCATTCAAATAAAGTTGCCCATACCGTACTTCACGGTCTGAATAAATTGGGTCGTGCGCTGCTCCCGAACATTTGGGATTAATACAGGCATAAAGTCCCTCTAAACTGCGAAATAAAAGATGCAATCTCACAGGAAGTAAAGGTAAATCATCTGGATTTGCACGAGCGAGAGTACCTATTTGCAGCAAATGAGCTAGTGCAACTTCTGCATCTGTATCATCAACGCTACCATCTAATTTAATTGGCAGATTTACACCCCATAATTCTGTAGAGCGAACTATTTCTTCCCAAGGTTTAGGTTCCCGACAAAGTATGTTAATCAGTCTATGTATTAAGGGATGTCCCTTAAGAGCAAACCAGAGGAATTTGTGGATATCGCTATCAGCTTGCGACTCAGCTAAATTTAGTTGTTGTTCGGGTACAATAGCGCTCAGTGGGTCAAACCAAGAACTAATTGGAGAACCTTGTTGTGGTAATTCAATAATACTTAAATATTGTATAATTTCTTCATTAGTAAGTGCAGCAGGTAGGGTATAAGGTTTGCCTAATCGGTCTTTGGCATTGAGACGCTGACCGCGAATTACTTGACTAAAAGTTTCACCAAAAAACTCTCCTGCAAATGCGATAACTTTATCATCAACCGAAGCATCTCCTAAGCTGGCACTGGTAGCAATGCAGCGAATTTTACCTTTTTGTTCCACACCTACGGAAGCTTTAAAACGCTCCAACAGCATGGAAACTTCACTACCCTTAGCACCATCATAGGTGTGAGCTTCATCTACTACTAACATTTTGAAAGTATTTACTGAAGCCTCAAAAATTTTTTCTCGCTCCTTGGGTCGAATCAACATATGCTCCAGCATGGAGTAGTTGGTAATTAAAATATGGGGTGGTGCTTCCCACATTTCTTCTCTTGAGAGTAATTGCACTTGGCTAGTTTTTTCAATAGCTTTATCAATTAATTCCTCATCTTTTATAGATTCTATTTCAGCCGAGGTAAATAATTGCCGCAGTTCTTCTGGATCGTAAGCTGCAAATTCTTCTCTTAATGACTCTATTGCTTTACCTCTGTCCTTTTCGGTGCGACTGGTGTAGAATCCAAATTTAGTTTTGGTTGTCGTCTTTTGGCGACATAATAATTGCCGCAGACGTTTAACTTGGTCATTTACCAGAGCGTTCATCGGGTATAAAATTAGCACCCGCACTCCAGCGATCGATAAATTATCTCCTTCTTTCAGCAGCATATCGAGCATGGGTGTCAGGAAACACTCAGTTTTTCCCGAACCTGTACCAGTCGCAACGACTATATTTTGCTGTTGTTCCACAACTGCGCGGATAGCTTTTTCTTGATGTTCGTACAACCGACGGCTACTAGGTATAAATAGTGTTGCCATATCAGGGTGTAAAACCCCTTGTTCGACCAAATCATTGATACTAAGACTTGATTTATACGGCTGGGAACCTTCGAGGTAAGGATGTTGCCAAAGGTTTCCAGGTTGCTCTAATAATTGCTTAAAACCGTAGCGGAGATGGGGGTCACATAGGGGGTAAGCTGTAAGTAAATAGCGAATAAAGTCTGCACGGGGTTGTTCAACTGCTGCGATTGGATCTAGATATTTAGTCATACTAATTTAGCTCCTAAACGTTTAAATGCTTCTTTTACAAGTGGCCAGTTTTTTGATTGAAAATTTCGAGTTCTGTATTCTTCTCCAGGCTCAGAAATATGCCATAACCACCGTGCATAGGTACTGGGAAGATAGACACCTTGCAAATTTAACTTTCCTGGAGGTTCATCCCAAATTATTTTTAAAGGACATCCCATTTGTTTGTCCTGGTAGAACATGGCTAAAATAGCTAAATCTGGCTCTAATTCATAAAAATTTTGGTCTTCAAACCAGAGATATTCACCTGTGGGTAAGTGCAATATATCTTCGTTTTTGATACTTTCGCGGCTCGGATTGCGCCAACGTTCTTTCTGCGCTTCATTACAGGGTACGTATCGCTGAATATAGCTTCCATTTTGCCAATTTTTGATAGAAAAAGGGTCTTCTGTCCAAGTTGAACGCAACTCCGATTTCAAAGGTTTTCTTGGGATTGGGAAATTTTCAATGCTATCTGAAATAGCTAGCAAACGAATACCAACTTGATGAAGACGGTTTTTAATCCTATGAAATTGATTACTTTTAGGTCGTAACACTAAAGGATTTGGAGGGTTTTGTTGACTTTCTAGGACTTGATGAGCCAGAGTCAAATAAGCGCGATCGCCCCGAAATAGCAAACTTGTTAAATCTTCTTTATTCTGGGCTAAAACCATCGGAGGAGCAATGCAGTAATGGTTTCGGGTTCCTGCTAATATTTCACCTTCTGCTTGCAATTCATTTAGAGTATTTTGAATTGTATCTGTTAGGTTTTCTTGAGATTCGTTGGGAGAAAGACTTGAAACTAGCAGCGAAATAATCTGATGCTTTGTTAAAGGCTGTGGGATTGTTCGATTATCGGAATTACGGTGATTACTGAGTAGTCGAGTAATTTTTTCGGCAAACATGATTTTATGATATTAATATTTTTTGAGCCTCGTTGGAGGTTAAAGGCTGAGTTTGTTGAATGTATTCTAGAGGTATATAGCTGTTAATATTATTTATATTCTTGTATTTCAATACTAGAATATCATTGTAAACAGGTTGTTTAGGAAGATGAATACTTAAATTTCCTTTCTGCCGATGATTCTTTTCAATGTTTATTTCTATTTGTTTAAAAACAAAATTACGTTTTTTAGGGTTTGTTAAACTTATTAATAACCAATTTTCTTGAATAGCTGCTACATGAACAGTATCCGCTCCTTTTGATATTGTTACTTTTTGCGTACTTGCCGGACTTTTCAACTTGACTTTTAGATTTTCAACAATAGCTTGGAGTTTCTCTGTAAGAGAATTAATCTGCAACCATTCTGGAAGATAGCAGGGTAAATTTTTCAGGCTATCAATAGCTGTTTGTAATAAATAGGGGTCATAGTCATATTTATTGGCAGATTTCACAAAATCACTAACAGATTCATTATCTAGAATGGTGTAGCAGTAATCTGCCAAATCTTCATTTTCTAAAGTTTCATCCGGTAAATCATTTTGATTACTACCACACCACCAACCAAGGTTATGTCGTAGTTTACGTGAGCCTAATATCTGAATATTATAAATTCCAGGTTGCAATTTTAACGGAACATTAATTTTATCTTCATTTGACGAAACTGGGAAAATTTTAATTTCTACTGGCGAATTTTCAGGTAAGAGTAAATTCCAGCATGAAAGAGAATAAAGTTCGTTAGGGAATAAACCAGATATTTGAACTGCTTGATTATCCCAAGTGCAGCTAATTACCAGGGAAGCAACTTCCATTTCTATTAAACGTTGTGTTTCCCCACCTATCCTCTGGAAATCTAAAGCATACCAATTAGAATCAGGAGATAATAAATTATAGAAAGATGCCAAGTTTATGTATAAATTACCCAATAAATCTGCTTGACACTGAGAAGATACAGTTTCCTGCCTATCATATAAAGATAAACTGATAATTTCTAGAGGTAAAAGACCTTTTATTTTAATTTCTTCTGCCCAAAAAGTATCAGCATAACTACTATGAATAGGTAAGTTTTCTACCTGTCGTTGCGAACTGCTACTAATTAGTAAATTTTTAATCTCTGGCTTGCTAGCCATCTGATAGTTTGACTGAGTTTCAAACTTATATGACCAGCGATGAAATTGATTCCAAAAGCGGGCTTCATATTTCCCTGGTTCAATAATCCATTTATCGAGAGGAATTGCTTGCCATTTATCGCTTGGTTGTATTATTTCAGTTGTAGTAATAATTGTTGTTTGATGGGTGATATTTTCGATAGAAACATTTAAGAATATTTGTCCCTCAATAGGCGGATACCAGAACGTGGGAATTTCTAGATAAACAGATTTTTTACCCTTGAGCTTCAGTCCTCTTAAGCTTGGTTGTTCCTCAGAAGAAACTTTCCAGCTAATCGTTGGGAATGTATTAATCTCTTCATCGGAGAAAGCTATGAAGACAATTGATGATTCTTTCGTTGTCAGTGTCAGCTGTTTACCTTGCCAGCCTCTAATACTAGATGGTACACAAGTATCTACAATTTCAATACCATTACCAAAGTCTAGACAAATGCCTTTAGGAGTAAAGAAAATAATTTCTTTGGCTCCCATAATGCTAGGATTAGCAGAGTCTAAATTTAAGTGTTCGCCTGTCCCAGCATCGAATATTAGACAAGGCAGATTTCTGGCTACACCCTCAAGCTTCCACTCATTTAAGCAATTTTTTCGATGATCTAAGAGTTGCCATTCCCATAGTTCAGCCCCACTTTTGATATTTACAACTTGTTCGGGAATCATTAATCCTGGATTATTGGGAATAGTACCTTCCCAATGTGCTGCTGGAATTTGGCAGAAAGTACCACTTAAGCCTTCCCAACCTTTCTTCCAAAGGCTTTGTTCTGGCAGCACTAGCTGCATATTCAATGATTCAGTAACATCTAAAACCAGTGATAGAGGCTTTTGGCGACGACTAATTATTTTACGGCTATTACCAAAACGACGCTGTTTAGGAGTTAAAACCTGAATTAAACTGTTCCAGTCCCTCAAGAAAAAATTGTTTGGTAAGTAATAGTTTCTCAACAGCTTTTCGCGCTCATTGTCATCTTTCAGCGTTTCAGGTAATGTTCCTTGACGTTCAAGTTCAACAGCAATAATAGCAATACCTTTAAGTAACTGCCCGGATATTGGTTCAACTTCCTCGTTTTCTTTCTGCGGGCAACTAGATTTAAGAAAATGAATTAGAGTAGTCCATTGAGGATGCTTTTCTTGACAAAAATCAAACAGTTCTTCAGAAATATCTTCACATGAGCTATGGGCAATTTCCCACCATCCATATTCATTTGAGAATTCCTGAACTAAGTGGGCAAAATGATTGAGGTTTTGTTGAGGAATACCACTTTGCAGCCATAAGGTTGATACATAGGGATACCCTCCTTTAGCTTTGACAAGACCAAGTAGGTCAAACCCTTCACCAACGATCCGACGTAGTGTCTTCTCTAAACTTTGATTACACGAAAGTTTTAACCTTTGACAAAAACCATACCAAAATTTTTCTTCAACGCTTGAATAATAATATGCATACTCCGATAGAGCAAAAGTTAGAATTTTCAGCCAGTTCTGCTCAGGTTCATCGAATCTTTCATATAACTTATTATAAGTAACTCTACCTAGCTTGCTCCGCCTCAGGTCAGTACAAATCTCTGCAATCTCACGCTTGCTAGGCATATCTGTCTTTGAACCAAATTCGACTTCTGGCTTGGAAAACTAGTCTTCATCAGAATCCATCTCTTCATCTATCTCCTTTGTCACCCTTTCAGCCAAATAAGTTTGATTTCACGGGTATTGAAGAGCCAGCAACACCAAGCAACAATCAGATGCGATCGCGCTTAGGCAGCTTCCTTCATCACACTTCCAACAAATCGCCAGGGGTGTTTTCTAGCAGTTGGAATCAGCTTTAATGTTCTGCGAATAACTTATTAAGCAAATCAGCTAAACGATAGCCCGCTAGACTCATCCGACGTTCTGCAATTGATTTGCTACTCACAGCATAATTTACTGGTAAAAGCTTTCCCTCACTTTTGTCAATGCTACCAGACAGTCTTCCATTTAGATATGCTTGTTGCTTAGCTAGATTAAAACTTTCTACTTTTGCCCAATTATCAAATTGAGTTTCCCTTAATTCTGGCATTCTACGACGTTGATAAGAATTTCTTAGCCTTATTGCAGTGTTACGAACTGTTTGAAAGTTTTCCGAGCCAAGAACTAGATCATCCCAAAACTTGTGTAAACTTATTGTTTGGCTGTCTTGATTGACTAGAATGTAGAAAAGGTTTCCACCACTGTCACCTTCAGGATATTGACTAGTTATTAATTTAGTAGTATGCAATGGTTGATGCACATCTCCTACTAGATGAAATAGCCAGCATATTGCAACTGCTTTTTGACTATTACTGGTATTATTTTGAACAATACTAATATTTTTTTTAAAAGCATAAAGAATATTTTCTTCGCCTGCTTCCTCAGTTGGAATTGAATTTGAAGAACTGCCAGGGTCGTAAGGAAAGTTGATGTAGTGCCACGTTTGATGATTAAATTTTTGATTATCACGAGCATCATCAGGCCATCGTGCAGCCCACATAAATAAATACAAATTTTCATTTTGAGAAGGAATACTAGATTTTTTTAGAGAATTCCACTGCTGTTCAAACTTAGAAAATTCAGGATGTTCTCTCAAAATGGCAACAATTCTATCAATCGTCTGCTGATTGCTTTGCTTGAGTTCACTGTAGGCGATCGCTCCTGAAACCATATGTCCAGCCTTATTCCAAGCATAAGCTGGTTGTTGGCACAGAAACATTGCCGATAACATCGTAACGAAAGATAATTTAAGTAAAAAATTTAACTTATGCATGGAGTTTTTTTATAAAAGTACAGATAGAGTATAATTTATAACCAGCAGCTTCTAAAAATTTGACTTGACGTTGCTAACAGTACAAGATTAACCAATTCTCACTTTCACGATTTACGCATCAAGTCGAATAATTAAGGGGAAAGTACATAATTTTTAAACATTTTAATACAGTAAAATCACAGTGTTGTTTGAGTTTTAAGTAGGTAGGCGTAATTAAACATAAGATCAAACCTCACCCTCAATCCCTATTTTTAGTAAAGAGAGGGAAGTTGGAGGCAGGGTGAGGTTTGATATTTAATTTGACCCACTTACTTAGGAGAGATTAGGGTAGATTCTCACAAGATTCAAATAGTCTAGCAGCGTATACATCAGCTGCACTCTTTACCCAATTAGAATTTATCCATAAAAGCCAAGCAATAAGTAAAATTATATCTATTGCTAGGTAAGTGAGTGTAGTAGAAGGGCTATTGGATAAATGGAAGCTTTTCTGTATTAAGATTTGTTTATCTGTTTGAAATTCTACAAAAATACTAAATAATCCCATACTAAAGGCGCACTGAACTCCAAGCAAAAGCGCACCCAAGGATGAAGTAATTATTCCAATGATTTTTATTCCTAATAAATTTCGTCGAAAACCATAATTGCAGTTTTCTTCATATAACAAGGAAAACTTGCTGTGATCGCGTGTCTTAGCTATCAAAAACCGAACACAGGTATCATAAACTTGATCTGCTAGTTCCGGCTCTGCTAATTCTTCACTTTGGCTTGGCAAAGTTTGCCCTGTTAAATTATGCAGTTTGCTATGCAAACGAGCTAACTCTACTTTGTTTTGAACATTGCGATGTCGTAGCAAACATGTTGTAGGCTTACCACCCCAAGTATTATACAATTCCTCTTCTTTAGCTTTGCCCATATCACGGGCAAATTGTGCTAATAACCTTAGCACCCCAAACCAAGTTAGCAAACTAATTACTCCTCCCCAAGACCAAACTTGATCTGGAAATACTGCAAGAGCAACTAATGCAATTGGTAATCCCGCAAGCAATGCAGGCGTTAACCGAGCTTTGCGATTATAATCATCAAAATTTTTTTCTATAAAATCTAATACCATGTATTTGTTCCTACGTTATTTTACTCTTGAAACCCAAATATTTTGCTCCACAAACCTAATTTCTTAAAGTAACTTGCTTAATCTTTATTAAAATTATGAGGCATTAACACTGTTGCTATTTGACTCGACAGGTTCCTAGAAAAAGCAATATTCAATTAATTAGGATATAGGAGAAACTAGCATATTTAGTTTGAATGGTTCAGCAATTATACTCCTTTCCTATTGACCAAGTTTCTTGGTTGTCACCAACAATGAGCATGAGCGCTGGAAGTCCTTCATGTTTGAGTATCTCAACAAGATAGACTAAAAGTTTGATGTCGTCACTGCTTGGCTTTGTCGAAATTTCTGGTGGGTGCGAATGCCATTCACCAATATAAGACACAATATTGGCTGTCCTTGTCTGTGCAGAGTTAATTTGTTCTTCTAATTTTTGAACTCCGCGTGTAAATCCACTTGGATCGGCTATGCTGTCTGTGGGAGCAGGAAGGACATCGACAACAAAAATTGTTTGTAACTTTTGATCCACGTAGCCAAGCAGAACACCACCAGTCTCGTTTGGGAGATTAGCTGACCGAAACTGCCTAACCTTCTCCCGTAAATTAACGTTCCAAATTATTTTCCAGTAATCAACTGAAATAGCTAAAGGTGCTGCAACAGATACTTTGTCGGCACTGATAACTCCTAGTTGTGGCTCAACGTGCCATACCAGAATTACAGCATCAGATTGCCCCTGTCTAAGCCTGATTTGTCTTGCGAGGGTTGCAGCGTGAACCTGAAGTAAATCTGTCGGTATTACTTTCGATACATCACGACATCCTGCACCAACCCAGAGGTGTCCTTGATGCCCATTAAGATGTTGCTCACCCCAAGTATTATTCAATATTGCTCCGTAATATTGGGCTTCTAGTACATCTACTCGGATATCGCGTTGTGAATCTTCAAGAAGTAAGACAGATCCATATCCGGAAGGAGTTAGGAAAACTGATGCAGCTCGTTTGAGTTGAGCGATCGCCAATTCGCGCGGTACTGCAAGTGTCGTTGTTGCATCGACCACTATGTCTGCTGTCTCAACAGATGTTTTCAACTGAACATTTGACCAGTTAGTTACATTGTCAACAATGGCGAAAGCCTTTGCATAGCCATGAAAATAGATTTCTTCCACCATCTGTTTTACGGCATTTGCTTTGAACTGACCAACCTGAAAATGTTTAGTAGTGTGTCGGGCTAAATTGTGTGGTTTGATGTAATCAGGGTCAACAAATGTCCATGTTCCCCATGCCTCGCGATACCATATATCGGCAAGAACACTACCTAATGCCCCAACACCTGCAAGCACACCAGAGAATTCAGCAGTATCTGTAGTAATGCCCGAAGCTTGTCGTGCAGATGCAATAGTTAAAGAGAATGTAACTTCGAGCGGGCCAACATCAATAGAGCGCCAAGCGTCAGACGAACTTGCAATCTCAACTAATGAAGGTATTTTGTAATATTTACCATCCCTGCCATCAGTTAATACGCCACATGCTTCACCCAATTGCCCAAGATTAACATTGATGTAAAAGGCTTTATACTCGCTCCGCTCTACATTAGTGCTGTCATTTCGTTGAATGGGTATTTGAAGGATGAGGAGTGTCTGACTGTCAGCTATTTTAGAAACTCCTTCCCAGCCCACGATGCGCTCGATCTCCGCACAAAGTAGATTAAACAGAGTTGCTCCCCGTGCTGCAAATTGTCCGTCAAGAGTTCCTAAATCATATGGAAAGTGTTCAACAGCACCGTGAGTTACTGGCTGAAGGGCAAGAACTATGCATGTTAACCCTAGTTGGACATTTTTTTCTTGAGAGGTCTGCAAAAAGTATCCCAAAAGAACTCTATCTTCTACTCGTTTTACGGTTAGAAAAAGGTCATTTTGTTGGATTTTTTCATCAAAATCCGGTGGCAAAATAATTTCAAAAGGGCTGCGGAAGTAAAACTGTTCAACGGGCTGGTCTTCATGGTGCAGTGTACCTTTCGCAGTTTCAGCAAGCCACCAAAGTACTCGATTTAAATGGCTTTGAGGAGTCCAGGAACGCTCAATTACTTGCCACGGTTCAAAATACAGACACAGTGAAGCAGGTTCACCCTTATTTACATAATTCTGGTGCGGCGTTGCAGGAAAATTTTGTCGTAATGCTCGCACTTCAAGCATTTTGGTCTCTTCAGAATAGAAGATTAACCCAATTCGCTCTTGATAGAGGATACCAATTTCATTTCTAGTTGGAACACTATCATTAGTGCAATCAACAACGAGCATTTCCGCAATTCGTTGTTCTTCTCGAACAATGCATCTTAGCTCTATAAGCTCAAAGAATTTGTGTGTAAGGCAAGCCCTGAATATGCTGCGTGAGATCGGGATTGTCAAAGCAGCTTCAGTGAGTTGGGCAATAGGCTCACCAAAATCGATGTATTCATCTGACATCTAACCTGCCCTCGGTGCTGGAGAAGATACAATGATATTAACTCCATAGCTTGTAGAAGGATTCAAATTTACTCCTCCACTAGTAATTTGGAACTCCAAAGGTTGGGGTTTTTGAAGGTTTGGCTCCTCCATAGTCACTATAAATCTTCGTCCACCAATCCGATCCAAATACCTTTTGTAGCAATTTTTGGCCTGAATATGAGGTGGTTGTTTCTGTTCATAGGCTTCTCTATTATTGTTTATCGGTTTACTTGAACTGACCAGATAAGCTTCTCGCTGGCCATACAGAAGAAGTTCTTTCACTAAAGGAACAGGAATTGTCTCCGTATCTCCTTTTTCTGAATTAAGCGCATGATGGCTACAATGATGAGGAATGTTGAACAGATTCCATTTCAGTCGATCTTCGTTGTTATGCCATTTAGTGGTGCGTACAATGTCTTCTAGTACGTCGCAGGTTGAGTCTCCTACAGCCAGATAGTTAGTTTGGACACCTGCAACTTCAAAGCGAACTTGGAAAATAAGTGATGCATCATTGCGTAAGTCGTCACCCTCATCAACGTGTTTAATAAATGGGGAATGGCAAAAGAACTCAACTCCGTCACTCGCAAGTGAAAAACCGGGAACCGTTTGCCCAGCATCGGTGATAAGGTGCCGACGCGACTCAAGTGTCAGCCCTTTTTCCGCAAGCCAACTTTTGAGCATTTCTGGCTTAGAAAAAACACGGATACCCTTGCCTTCGAGAAGGCGATGTTGTGCCTCTCGTCGCCAAATGACAAATTCTGCTCCCCGTTGCCCAATTGTGTTGGTATCGAGTAATATAGCTGCTGGAACCCATAACTCATTTATTTTGATTCGTCCGTTGCCTTGGTATTTGGCAGCGTGCCGTAATTCAAAGAATTCAGTACTGTTTGAAATGTGATCATTATCCCCGTGGGTGAGAGCCAAGACATCGTAATAATCTAGCTTTGCATTTGCTAGTTCAATTGTTAGATGATTTTTGAGGTTAATAGCGGGTTCATCCTCGTACTCGCCAATTTTTAGGTGACGGTAATCAAACAATAGGCGTTTACCATTGCTCAGAATGATTTGGCTTGTGTCGCCATTTTGTACTGGGTAAAAGATGACTTTGTGCATTGGCTGAATTAATGAGATTGAGTTTTAATTTGCAAGTTCAAAACTTATTAGTACTTCTGGTGTACTGTTTTTATTGAACAGCAGCAGTTTTGAACAACATTTACCCGCACTACACAGGCTGTTACTCTGTCCATTTCCAGAAGTAGTAAGTGTATTGCAACCCCTTATTTGTTACCTCATAGTCTCGTCGAGCAAGGTGAAGGTCATAGAGACGTTTGAGGCGATTGCTCGCTGAGTTGACAGCTAATTTGAGCAGTTCTGAAAGTTTAGGTGCAGTCAAACTGCCATGTATTGAGAGCAAATTGAGCGTTTCTCGTAAACTTAACTCTAGTTGCCCAACACACTCCCACTGTCCGTTGGGTTCAATTGCGAGAAAAGCTAGCTTGAGATGTCGAAACTCAATAGCTGCTCCTAAGTTGGCAATTGTATCCGGTGTCAATCCTTGAAGTAGAAGAGTGCTACTAGGACACTGCCCTTGACTCATATCTTCCTGTAGTCGAATAATCGTTTCATCTAAAAACGAAACGTCTATCAATTGATTCTCAGGAAAAGATAAAAGGATGGCACTACCTTCTGGTTGTTGTTGAACATAATGCTTTAGCCGCTCAAAAGCTCGCTGAAATTAAACCAATCGGGGTAACTGTGCAAACGAGCAGCTTCTCTTACAGATATAACTCGTGGCTGTTCTGGATGGAGAGGACGTAATGCAGTGCGGTTGCCACTCCCCGCTCTTAACGTCACGCAGAATCCATCCCATTGCAGCTTTTTTGATTTGGATTTAGCTTCCCTTGCACCTGGAGGAGTGTTGATGAATTGCTGAATTACTTCTGGTGCGTGTGTTGTCGCTGCGAATCCCGTTCCAATGTTGGTTACTATACCAAGATTTGGGAATATTTTCTCAAGATACTTGGCATATTCTCCCTTCACCCAATCTGGATGCCATTCTTGAGTGTTTTGCTTGGGGAGTAGGGGGACTGGCAACAAGTCCGCGATCGCATCTCTAACTGTATGTTGAGGTTGATGCTCCGGCGGTATAATTTCTCCAAACTTAGATGCAACAAAAAACACCCTTTTTCTAGCTTGCGGAACTCCATAATCTGAAGCAGTGAGGTTCCACTTTGAGAGAAAATAATGTTCTTCTAGCACTGCTTGGAGGTTAGCAGTAATGCTGCCAAACTTCTGATTCTCAATCCCCGGCACATTCTCCATGATTGCCGCAAGGGGATTGAGTTCCAACACCAGCCGAACAAACTCCCCTACCAACCCGTTTCTCTCATCTTTAACATTTTGCAGTCCGGCAACGCTAAATCCTTGGCATGGTGGCCCACCAAAAACTGCATGAATTTCCCCGTCCCAATCTCCATACTTCGCCTGAATACAGGCGCGTATTTCTTCCCCCGTCACCTCCCGAATGTCTTTGCACAAGACTGTGGCATGAGGGAAATTATGTTGGTATGTTGCTAGGGCGATGGGATTGTTATCAATGGCGATCGCGATTTCAAATCCTGCTGCATTAAATCCCAAATCAAATCCACCCACCCCGGAGAATAGGCTAACAGCTATTTTTTTGTTTGCTGCTGTTGAGTTCATTGAGATTCAAAGTATTAATTAATGTTAACTTATTGCACTTGGCTTTAAACACATATCAATTAGAATCGGAGTTCTGCCTAACTTTCAAGTCTGCCAACCATCTGTCTAACCGACTATTACTAATTGTTTCTTCTATTAGTGGGTAATCTGTAGTGAAGACTTTATATACTCCTCCTGACTCCATCTCATAAAAGTTGACAATCAACCCTTCACTCTTGGCATTACTAAGCTTTTTGATTGCCTCTGGAAGCATCTGCCATATAGATTTCCTTTCCGCATCCGAGAGGAGTTTCCAAGCTTGTTCTTTAGCTTGTTGATATTGCCATAGCCCCCGGCGCACTGAGGAATAATCTGAAGCTTTCCGCAATATATCTGCCAGGATTTCTGCATCAGTTGCCGGGACTTCATTTGTACCGAACATCCCAACCAATGTACTTTCTACTGCCTCAATCTCATCTTCTTCAAAGTCAATGTCCGACTCTTGAGGTTCTTCCAAATATTCTTCGCAGTCATATTCTTCTGTATCCCTTTGCCACAAGGTTTCAAGTTCTCGCTGCATTACCTCAAGATTTGTTGGGTTGACGACACTTTCATCGTTGGCAGGAATCAATTCTTCTATGGTGTCAGTGGATTGTTCACAAGGGATTAGCTCTCCAAAGGAGCCGATTTCATTCTTGGCTATCTCAGCTTGATGCTTGGAATATAAGTCAGCGATCGCCATTCTGACAATTCGCTGCGGTGACAATCCTAACTCTTCTATTAATTTATCTGTAAGCACCCCTGTTTGGTGGTCATCCTCCATGATTTTACCGAAGGTATAGTATCTACTTCCATCTTGTGTTGCTCGCCAGTTGCCATCTTTTTTTTCTTGATTCGTGCTTCTGAGAAATAATCTTCTTGTCTCAATCAGTTCTAACACTAATTCACAAGTCAATCCACCAATAGGAATATCTCTCAATTCATCAATTAAGATTTTGTAGTTCACAGAACATAATCGAAGTAGTAGCGATATTGGTAAAACTGCTAAGTGTTCCGGGCAACTGATAAATGCTTGAAAATTCTCGGCAATTCGGAGCGATCGCCTTTCCTCACCACTGCCTTTGTCCCAGCCGTACTCTTGTAACAGTGCGCGATATTCTTTTTTGGTGTAAGTCTGCTTGTACTCATAGAGTAGGAAAGCCGTATGGAGGTATTCTAGAGTACTTTGCTCTATGTGAGTGGTAGGATTGGAGTCTACCTGATGCTGCTCGACGTATAAATTATTTGCAAAAGTTGTTGTAGTCATAATATTGTATGCGCGGTCTTAATCTCTAAGACCAAGTTTCCTAATTCGACTAGTTAAATAAGTCACGCTGCTTTCTGCAAGTTTTTTGATGACGATTTGGAGATAGCAGCCAAGGCGTAGCCCAAGGTGTGCTTATGAATTTTGGGCATTTTGTGAAACGACATATCCTGACCCCAATCTTGGACTGACTTGGTGCCAATATGTAATACTTGCGTGAGAGTTTTGACACAAGTTGCGCGAAAATTGGCGTGAGAGACAGTTTGTAGTACTTGTTGTTCGCTTAACCCTTCAAGGAGTATTTTTTCTAGAAACGTTTGAGCATCTACGAACGGTGCGTTGTATTCTCCTCTCAAGATGCTCTTTAGCTGCTTTGGCACGATTTCGGCAGTATGAATGTAAGCAAGTGAAACTTTGGAGTAGTTGGGTATCCCATCAAAATTGAGATCACTTCCCCACTTGCGAACTGTTGGTCTTTGTACACCTAAGACTGCACATAGTACAGTGATACATTTTTTGCGGTATTGTGAGTCGGTTTCTTCTTCGAGCAGTTCTCTGGGACTAAGTTCGGCGATATCAAAACAGTGGCGTAGAAATTGCCTTGGTTCTAGTCCTTGTTTTGGTAGTACTTCTAGTATTTTGTAGTTCTTTTGCATCTTTGTTAGCTCTTGCACGATTTTTACCGAGTTAGCTCGATTTATCTCAAGCCCTTCTTTTGTGCTTTTTAGGTAAAGTTTACCGATTTGCGGAGTTAGTGATGCATTAACTTAATATTATTTAACATTTAGTAATGCATTAAAGAAAGATAGTGCATCACTAAAATTACAAGGTTTATTGATAGTGAGGTGTTTATTTGTTCTAGCGATATAGGTTTTGATATAAAACTTAAGGTTTGTAACTAAAACCCCTGTTGTTTCTATAAACTGAAGAGAAATCTCGATAAACCAAGTTCAAAAAACGTGTGTCAAATCAGCGCGAACGCTTTTCTGGAGGGGATACTGACCGAGTATCTTTTACCCTTGCGCCCGGTGTGCGGCAAAAGGTAGATGATTTACTGCCGATATTGGGTGGCACTTTGGCGAAAGCTTTAAGGCGTTTAGTTGATTTGGGTTTAGATTTAGTTGACCTAGCTCAAAAAAGTGGTAAGCCGGTTCCTCAACCGGGTAGTTTGGAGCAGATGTTTTCTGGTTATACCTCTTTGGGTATAGAACTGATATTTGCGTGCGAATCCTTGGGTTTATCAGTACCAGAAGTGGGCCAGGTAGGGGTTTGGTTTGTAGATAATCTCTCCCTTGGCTTGGGTGATATTGAGGGTATCAAGAAAGACAATGATTTTCAGGCATCACGTATATTTCGCTTAAGTCGAGAAATTCAAAAGTTTTTTCAGCAGCAGCTTAATGTCTTATCGGAAGACGAGTATGCTGCATTTCTGAAAAATTTGCATAGGGAAGCTGTTATTGGACAAGAGTTTGTAGCTGCTTGTCGGACGCTGGGTTGGCAACTGCCAGAGACAGAAAAACTACAGGAGTGGTTGCAGGATTTGGTGGAGCGATCGCGCAGCCTCTCCGCAGGAGAATCGCCTTTGGCGGCTCCTCAAGGAGCATCGCGCAGCGTCTCCGCAGTAGAATTGCAATTATCAAACGAGTTATTAGAAGAATGCGATCGACTGGGGATAGAGCCGCCAAAACCTGGTGAGGTTGTAGCGTGGCTACAAAATACCCGCCCTGCGGTATTTGAGCAGTCAATGCACGAACATAGATTACCTTTTACGGATGATGGTTTGCCTTTAGGGGGGTCGCAACCTTTTTTGGAGCATTTACTTACACTAAATGCACCGCCAACTGAAGATGAGGAGTATGACATTGCTCATAGGTTTGGTGTAGATCCAGCCCATCTTAAGGATTTGATATCCCGCATGAGGTTTGACAAGAACGGACAGACCAATAATTGTCATTAATTTGCTGAGGGCATAAATGCATGGATGCCATTGAAGATTCTTCTGCGTTATGGGCTTTACTATGCAAGCCTGGATGGGAAATTAAACCCAACCCAGTAAAGCATCTACTCAAAATTAAAGCTCCTGACTACCAGGAAGCGTTAATGCTTTATACCAATACCAACTATCGAAAATTTCTAGCAATGTGGGCGGCATCCCTCGATTGTACCTGTGCTTTGATAGGAATTCAGGGGATGCGTGGGTCTGCATTCAAAATTCTTGCAGCAACGCCAGCATCGCAGCAGAAGTTATATGAAGACTTGATTTTTGCAAGCTTACGAAAGTCAATTAGTTGTGACTCCGAAAGACTAGTTGATCGGGAATTTGAGAACGATATCAGCAAGTATTCAGGGTTTTACATTGCCGAAACTTGTTTACACCCTGAGCTTAGACCAATTGTTGATGAAATATTCTCAAACCCAGACAAGAAACTTGCTTTAACGCGAATGTCTGACAATTTGCAATTAATCGTGTCCGCATCAGCAGCACGGGCGATGAGTTCTGACTCACAAGATGTGGTGCGTCGCCGAACGACTGATTTTTGGCACGCTAGAGACTACGAATGTTTTTTGCGGATGTTCAAGCAAGATGGGGGAGCGGGGTTTGAAATTACTTACCAAGCAACAACCAATCTCCCAAAAATTAATCCTTTGGCACCGTGGGCGCGGTTTACTACAAGCTATAGGTTTTTTGAAATTGATGTTGGCGATCGCACAGAAGTATACCGTTTAGGCGAAGGTAAAGATATCACCCTAATCAGTCGTCCCAAGGTTGTCTCATAATATAACGAGGTTTTATGGCAGTAAGATTCCTAGAAAACAAGGGCAGTGGCAATATCTTAGAAATTAGTCGAGCTAGACTTTTGGAGCTTACCCCCAATGTTTATCCCCTTACCTGGGAAGCGATTCTTTCAGGTAAGGGTGATAGTGCAGCTATCTTGGGTGCAGGTTTTGCCGAACGTGAAGTTTTTTTTGGTTTTGAAGGAGTTGACTTAACGCGCTATCAACTTCCGACAATCGACTGTTATGACATTGCTACTAATCCGCCAGAAAAGTTTTTAGCTTTACGTAGTCAATACCCAAACCTACAGTTAAATTATTTTTGCGATCGCAATCTAGCAGAACTAGAACTGACAAAACTTTACACTCCAAATAGCCTGCGGCTAGTTTCAGTTCATGGAGTATTAGATTACTTACAACCAAATGCGGTTACAAAAACATTACTTGATATCGTGAAGATGCAGCCAGAGGCAATATCGATACGGCTATTTTTAATGGGCAACCCGTGGTCGCGGAATTTTGCGAGTATAGAGCAACTGGTGATGGAATTAAATTCAATAGAAATTACTACAAGTGGCTTAGTCGAGCCGATTGATTTTGATATATTTTGTCGTACAGGTGTTGTGCAATTAAATATTTTAGACCATGATAAAATTGAACATAATTTGTTACCAAGTTACGGCGCATCTCATGTAATGCCTGATAAATTAGTTGGTTATTTAAATAGTCAAGGATATCAGCTTGTTGCAACTGATGTGTACTCACTTTCAAGTCAAGATTTACAAGAGGATAAGTCGCAAAATCACAATATTAATAAAGATGTATTTTTAGATAATCCACATGGAATCTTGTTATTTTTTAAACAATAGAATACTCATTTGAATCGAGCTAATCAACGAAGGTGAATTCTTCCACAAGGACAGGTTATGAAATAATGCTGGTAATTAATATTGGCGACTGAGGTTAAATAATTGATTCTCGTGATCCGCGATTCTCCTTACGGAGACACTACGTGAACGCGCGACAAAGGAGCAACTTGATCAAATGCTCGAAACCTGGGAGTGTTTGTTAAATTAGCAGTAGACATCACTCAATTTCAGCTTCCTGCCAACCTTTAATCGCTCCTACAATAAAAGCACCTACAGGGTTATCAATGGCTTTCTCGAACGCTTGAAGACCACCTTCTTTAACTGCGTTTACAACCCGTTGTTTCCAAATTTGGTCACTTTCTATACGCTCAATAACTTTTGTTGCTACTACCATCTGCCCTGTTGTGGTGTTGGTGGGGTAAGTCTGCTCTAGCTGTTGCAGAAGCTGCTGTATCTCTGCGGCTGCTTCTGCAAGAGTCTGCTTCTGCTCCGAAGGATAGTTGTTTATAGTGCCACCGAGTTGATTTGCCTCAACGTTCTCACTATAGCCAACACCAATTGATGCCCCACTTTGGTTGATATTTATTTTGCGCTCTGACATAGTTTCTACATAATTTTGATTGCTGCTCATGGTAACATTACCTCCTGTAATCATAATTTTTTGATTATTAATTATCTGATTACCAAGTTTCTGCCTCATTGCATCTATCACCTTAGCCACTACAGCATCAGTATCTGAACGAAGTTGCGATAGAGAGTCCAAGATTTCTTGGACATCGTACTCATCAGTAATTTCCATTCCGTAATGTGGAGAGTGAAGCTGTCCAGCAACAAGATGGAAGCGATCGCAAAGAAACCTAATTAATTTCACTGGTTGTTTTATGCTGTTACCAACTTGAAAGTAATGCTCCCAGCTTGCCAGAAACACCTGGTTAACAGTTTTTTGCAGAGAAAGATATAGTACAGCAGCATGAGAAGTGTCATGCGCCGAGACAGATGCTGTTATACAACTAGAAAGTAAAGCCTTATCTATTTCACTCTCAAGCACTCTGAAACCAAGCATTTGAGCCAAAGGTGAATGAACAGTACATATCAACTTGACTAGGGCCAGTTCATCAATAGTCATTTCTTCTGGCAACGGTAGATTTTTCAGCTTCCAAGATACAGAAAGAATTTTTGCTGCATAAGTGCCGAGGATAAATGTCCATAATTCGCCATGAACTAATCTCTGTTCTCCCTCTGCTAATACATCCTGCAACCAACGCAAGTCTTCAGGGTGAACCTTTGGGCAAGAGCTTACACCAAGCGATATACCCAACAGTTCTACAGGTCGATAAAAAAACGAAGCTCGATCCGAAGGAAATGCCTCACGAGAGGCCAGTCGCGTCAAACCGTTTGCCCAAGCTGACAAAAAACTCTCACCAAAAACTCTGCCACAAGCAAGCTCATAACCCACAGCAGCAAGAACAGGAGCTTGATGTAGTCGTCTTGGTTCCAAACTGTTAATTGCTGCATCTGTTGCCACACTAAAAGGTGGTTTGCTATCAGCGCGATAAAAAATATAGCGTGCAAAGCCACTTTCTGGTGATTCCCAGTTATAGTTTGCCCCCAGATAATGTGTCAGAAAATCCAATTGATAACCGAAGCTTTTTGCTACTGCATCTGTCATAGAAACCACTTGCTTGCACGAAGTTTGATATTGAGCAATGCAGGTGACCAATCTCGAATATTGCGAAGGCGGGCAAGTAGTTCGGCAATTAGTTCAGAGTAATAGATAGTCACTGGTTTGCTAGCTGGAAGCAAGGAGCGCCACGATAATGATGTAAACTTTAGCACTTGTTCGGAAAGATACGTCAAGTCCCGATAAGTGGACTGTGGGTGTAGGTGAATTAATAAAGGGGTTGGTAAAGGCGATCGCGCCATTTTTAATAGTACTGGACCGTTAGTACACAAAAGTCGCGTATATCTTCCAAGTTGCACAATTATGCCTCGCTGTGGTGCTAATTGTCCTTTTTTAACACCATCTTTGAGAGAAATACCCTGTTGCGACTTATCTAACAGGGTAAACGGGTGTTCGTGAGAAACTGTTAGGAAAGCAAATTCAATGTTTTGTTCTTCTCCAACCTCTGCAACGCACTGTGCCACAATATCTGCAATATCAAGGTTACTGAAAGGTCTAGCAGCATGAAATACAAGGCGAACAGTATCTCCTGGTTGCCAACCGTTGCGTCGCTTAATGTCCTGTAAGATTGATACAGTAGATGTTTTCAAAATACTTGGATATTCAGAATAAGAACACTCTTGGGAAAGATTGCCCAAGAGGTAGTTTCCATCACCTCTAAAAACTGTTGTGATACCTACAAACCTTTGTCGGTCAAAGAAGCGACTCCCAGAAAGTTCACAAGTTCCTATGCCGATGACAAGTTCATCGCTAATCGTCAGGTCATGATCTACTGTCCAAGGCAACCCGTTCATTTTGGCGTAGAGAGCAACACTGAGATTTTGCAGCGTGTATTGCAGTGAATAACGTGATTGCCCTAGAGTAGATGCCCGAATGCCTTGCACAGGGATTCCAGCCATTAGTAACAGAGCTTTGGACTGAAGATATGGATTTTCTGGGTCTGGAAGCCTTGCATGTTCGTCTAAGACAATAACAATAGCTGCATCTGGCATGGTTTTTTCTAAAACCTGCGCCACAGCTTCTCTATAAGCGACTGCTGGCGGTTTCTGTTTACTATTGAGCCAGGGAATTTGCCGTAGAGTCAACTTAGGATTAACAAGACCAAAAATTTTGGCAAATCCACCTGAGTATTTGGAGTTTTCCTCCCAATATTCAATCCCATCTTGAAATACTTTTTTCTTGATACTAATTCCGTCTCGAAATGCGTTTAAAAAATTTTCCACTGCACCCTGAACGGTATCTGGAAAAAGAACCAATATTTCTGGGGATTTTTTTGAGAAAATCTCACGACTAAAAGGCCCATATTTCTCAATTCCTTTCCAAGCGTATAGGTTTCGTTTTGTTCGGGCCGCATCAAAGCAGTACTCTACTGGTGAAGTAGAAATCACCGTTTGGTAACTATCATCATTCACTGCTTCAATACGATCTCTAATATACCCAAGTAAATTAGGTGCAAGCTGCATAGGAGATTTTTTTGCTAGAAAAGTCTCCATGCGAATCAAAATATTGTCTAGTGCAGGGCCAGTTAAAAAATTAGCTTCCTGAATCAATCTTTCTGATTCAAAAGCATCATACTTATCTCCCAGCAATGTTTTGAGGCAACGGACAAAAGACGCTTTGGAGCCTTCTAGCCATACTTCATCTTCATTGATAGAAGTAATTCCATCGAATGATTCTAATAAGTTGACCGTTTTTTCATAGATGTGGCTGATTTTTCCAACCAAACGGCGTTGTCCTGGTTGAGGTTGGCGACGAACAACATATAGATCCTGAAGATTAACTCCTGCATTTTGTAGATCGCTCAGAGATGCAAGGATTTCCCAACGAGTTTCTAACCGTAGAAACAGACCAATAAATGTCTCCTCGTGTCGCAGTTCAACTAACTTTGCTTCGAGTGCAAATTTGGGTTTAATTTTGAAGGAAGAAATCAGTGATGGTAAGTCTTTGATCTTAGTAGCAATAGAACTGACTAACTCTTCTTTTTGAGAAAGGAATGTGAAGGGTTTAAATCGAAAAGCTGAATATTGGGCAAATATCTTTGGCAAGACACTATCAATGCGAGCTGCTAGAAGTTGCAGGTGTTCTTCAGTTTTCAATTCAACAGGTTTACCAAAGGTTTGTTCTTGTTGAGGCACTTTAGGGATTCCGTAGACTTTGCCAGAGCGCCAATGAAGAAACCAGTCCGACTGGAGTTTTTCTCGTAATTCTCGTAGCCCTCTATTATCTGGCATGTCTTGAACATAGGCGGTGAACGTATTAGCGGAAAGTTCTACCTTAAACCCGTTGAAGCAAATGGACATATGTAGCACTTACTTTATATCTGTGAAAATTTTGATGCAGTTTGTACCTCAGTCCCCTTGGTTATCTGAACTAAGGCAAGTACATTAGTACTGGTTGATTATTCTATATTTAGCGTATTTATTTACACTTTTTGGAAGAATACGCGATTCTCTAGATTTTTTTTATGTTCTAAGTTTTACTTTGTGGCTGGATAAGCGATCGCAGCGAAAGCTTCGCCTACAGGTATCTACAGATCAGCAAAGGTCTGGTTTATTGGCCTCTGCTAAAAGCGAGAAACAGCACAGTTTAGCAACCTGCCCTCCTGACGTACACAGCGATGTCTACGATGGTCACTGAGCTTGTCGTTGGCGCAGCCTCTCGTAGAGAAGTGCGGGCTGCGCCTACGCAAACTACAAAAATTCCAATGAAATAAAAAATTTAGCATACATTTTACAGTTTGAGTTACTGAGTGTGTTTTCACGACAGATGCTTTGCACCACTATCTTGAGAACACATCACTGATAATTTTGACTGTATAGGAAAAGAGAAGTAACAATAATAACAACACAAACCTGTTTTTGATAATTCCCCATTCCCTATTCCCTATTCCCTATTCCCAATCCCCAATTCCCCAATTCCCCAAATCATGGCTATAGTCAGAGCTATCCCAGAACAAGGTCAACTGGTTAACGTTCGCTCCCGGCAATTCGTTGTCATGGATGTGCGTAATACGACTTTACCCACCAACCCAATGCTGAGTGCAGTGGAAAAAAGCCAGCATTTGGTCAGTCTATCCTCTGTTGAAGATGATGGTTTGGGTGAAGAACTACAAGTAATTTGGGAATTAGAGCCTGGGGCATTAGTTTATGAAAAGATGGAGTTGCCCAAACCCACAGGTTTTGACGCACCTGCGAGGTTAGATGCATTTCTCGATGCTGTGCGTTGGGGAGCAGCATCAACAGCTGATATTCGCACTTTACAATCCCCCTTTCGCAGTGGCATCGATATTGAAGATTATCAGCTTGATCCAGTAGTACGAGCAATTCAAATGCCTCGCGTTAATTTGCTGATTGCAGATGATGTCGGATTAGGTAAAACCATTGAAGCGGGGTTAGTTGCCCAAGAATTAATTATCCGTCATCGCTGCCGGCGCATCTTGATAGTTTGTCCATCTTCACTGCAAATTCAGTGGCGAGACCAAATGCGCGATAAGTTTGGTTTAGATTTCCGCGTTGTGGACAGTACCTTAATGAAGGAACTACGACGGAAGCGGGGAATCCACGTCAACCCTTGGCAGCATTTCCCCCGGTTGATTACCTCAATAGATTTTCTCAAACGCGATCGCCCTCTTCGTCTTCTGCGAGAAATGTTACCAGGTGAAGGGGAACCGATGTATCCCCGGCGGTTTGATTTAATGATTGTGGATGAAGCGCACAATGTTGCTCCCTCTGGCGGTGGAAACTATGCTGTTGATTCTTTGAGGACTGCGGCTATTCGGCTTTTAGTACCGCATTTTGAACATAAACTATTCTTGACGGCGACACCACACAACGGCTACCCCGAAAGTTTTACAGCCCTGTTGGAATTACTTGATAGCCAACGGTTTGCACGAGGGGTATCACCCGATCGCAAGCAGTTACAAGTAATCATGGTTCGCCGTCTCAAATCGGAGATGAAAGGTTGGGACGGTTCTGACTTATTTCCACAGCGCCAGTTAGAGGCTATACCTGTAGACTATCCCGCAGCAGAACGACAAGCACACACCAACCTCAAAAGATATACTGAATTGCGCTGCAAAGGGGTGGCAGATAATACAGAAAAATATGCTACTGAATTTGTCCTCAAGTTGTTAAAAAAACGGTTGTTTTCGTCTCCCCAAGCGTTTGCAACTACTTTGGCACAGCATGAAGAATCGCTAAAAAATGCCCGTCGCCGCACTTATAGCAGTTTATCTCGACCCACGGAAGGTATTTTGCGCCGCCAATTGGCACAAATTGAAGAAGATTTTGCAGATGATGAAGTTTATGAAGAATCGACAGATGAGGCAATTACTAATACAACTAGGTTATTTAGAGAACTGAGTGCGGAAGAACAGGCTTTACTGCGGCAGATGCGGGAATGGGCAGAGACGACATCGAGAGTGTCTGATGCCAAAGCCAAAGAACTACTTAACTGGATTCATACCCACATTAAACCCGATGGCAAATGGTCAAATGAAAGGGTAATAATTTTTACAGAGTATCGAGCTACGCAGAAGTGGTTACATAACTTGTTAGCAGTGGAAGGGTTGGTACAGGGCGATTCCCCTGCGGGGACGCGATGCGATCACTTAATGACACTTTACGGCGGGATGAAGTCAGAAGATCGAGAACAGGTAAAAGCAGCGTTTCAAGCATCTCCTGATATTTCCCCAGTGCGAATTTTGTTAGCGACGGATGCGGCGAGTGAAGGTTTAGATTTGCAGAATTTTTGTTCGCGCCTTATCCACTATGAAATTCCCTGGAACCCGAACCGGATGGAACAGCGTAACGGTAGAATTGACCGTCATGGGCAAAAAGCTAAAGAAGTGAGAATTTACCACTTTGTCGGCAAAGATTATCAACATAATACAACTGGGCTACGTCCCGGTGAGTTAGAAGGCGATTTAGAATTTCTCATGCGGGCGGCGTTGAAAATTAACAACATCCGCGAAGATTTAGGTAAGGTGGGGCCAGTGATTGCGGCGCAGGTGGAAGAAGCGATGATGGGGTATCGCAGCGTTTTGGATACTTCAGTCGCAGAGAGGGAGTCTGAAGTTGTGCGGCGAATGTTGAAATTTGAGCGCCAGGTACGGGAGCAAATTGAAAAGCTGCGAGAACAGTTGAATGAGACGCGCCAGCATTTGAGATTGACACCGGATAATATTGAGGCTGTGGTCAAAATTGGTTTGGAATTAGCCCAACAACCACTTTTGATAGCAGGGAAAGTTGAGGGGATTGCTGGAAAGGTGTTTTACCTACCACCATTCAAAAGCAGTTGGGCGGTTTGCAGTGAAGGTTTAGCCCATCCCCACACCAAAGAAATTCGTCCAATTGTTTTTGACCCGGAATTGGCGCATGGTAGAGATGATGTAGTGTTAGCCCACTTGAATCATCGTTTGGTGCAGATGTGTTTGCGCTTGTTACGTGCTGAAGTCTGGTCAAAGGAAGGTAGAAAAGCTTTGCATCGGGTGACGGCGCGTTTGGTTCCCAATTCGGTTTTAGATACACCTGCGGTTATAGCTTACGGTCGATTGGTGATTTTAGGAAGCGACCAGCAACGGTTACATGAGGAAGTAATAATGGCGGGTGGGTTGCTGAAAGAAGGAAAATTTAGCCGCTTGGGTGTGATGAAAATTCAAGAAGCTGTTTCAGTAGCTTTACCAGAATTAGCACCGGAAAATGTTACAGAGAAATTAGCCCAATTATGGGATAGTCACGCATCAGCTTTGATGCAAGCTTTGGAGGCACGGCTTCAAGACCGTAGTAAAAGTTTACAACGAGACTTAGGCGATCGCGCTCAAAAAGAAGCGGCTGATATTACAGCAGTTTTAACGGAATTGCGTCAAAGCATTCTCAACGAACTGGATGAACCTGAGTTTAAGCAGTTGGAATTGTTTAATACCGCAGAGAAGGAACAGTTCGAGCGCAATGTCAACAGTCTTAAGGTGAGAGTAGAGCAAATTCCCGCAGAAATTGAGCGCGAAGTGGCTGCAATTCAAGCTAGGTTTGCAAATCCGACACCACGACTGTTTCCCTTAGCGGTTACTTATTTGATTCCCCAAAAGCTAGCACGGTGAGTATAACTGTAAATATAATTACAAAGTTAACTTGCGAAAATATGGTTAAAACACATTCGTTTGCAATTCTTGCACCTGTTCCAGAAATGCATTTGCTTTCAGCGATGGAGATAATAGCTAACTTAGAGCATGAATTATGTGATGAAACGGTTAAAACAGCTTTCGGAAGTATGGATTTTGAGCTATTTCGTAAAGTTGATGAGTTGCGGGGAGATAGAAGTGTGGAAGTATTAATTTATGCTTCTCATTCAGATGCAGATCAACCTTTAGACTCAGAAGCATCTTGGCATGGTTTGTACATTGGTCATGTCAATTCTTGCAATGGCAGATATCCAGGTAAAGCTAAATTTCGTCCGCCATCTACTGCTACTGATAAGCCGACTTGGGCTAGTTTTTGGGAAGTGCAAGATTTGAAACCACTAACTTCTCCTAGAAAAATTGGCTCTTTGAAAGGTTTAGGTAAAAAGTCTTATTATAATTCTCGCTTTATTCCTGAAGGGCCATTGTTAATTGAATGTCCCTGAGATTTTTTTAACTAGATAAATATTTATTAATAGCTCATCTCAAGTTACCAACACATAATTTTAAAAAGAATAAAAACATGAGCAAAAATGGACTTATTGTTTTAGTACCTTACAAGACAGGACAAGAATTTTACTCCGAATATGATTATGAAAATGGAGACGATGAAGAAAATGAAGATTTTTTAGAAACGAATGAAGACGATGAAGATGAGAATTTAGCTTATCTCCCTGTTTATGTTGAAACAGAAGATCAGGATTTAGCTTTAATGGCTGTTGCTTACGAAGTTTGTCAATACACATACGTAGCTTTCTCATCATCAATTGCAACAACACAAGAATGGGAAGATAGAGGTTATCCAGGAACTGTAGAAAAACCAGGAGTGGATTTACCTGCTACCGATGAAGCTTTTGAAATTCCTGAACCGGGAGATTGTTTTTGTTGCGCTAGTATGGAAGACTACGAAGTTATCACACCAGAAGAAATGATAAAAAGATTAAAAATATCAAAAGCAAATTATATTCTTGTGTATTTAGAAGATGATGATGACTTATGGGAAAGTTTCAATGATTGGTGTGTTAAGTTTTTGAATTATTCTATTTTCTTACCTAAACAATAAATCTCTATTAGCTAAATTTTAACTTTCAAAACATCAGCCCATTCCCCATTCCCCATTCCCAATTCCCATGTCTACAGCCCGTCACCACGCCGAATGGTTATCGCTAGTTGAAGCTTCTGGCCCCTTTCTCAGTCTACCTGTACTCCTCAAAGCATTTCCTAACGGTTTAGATGCCCACGATCCAGAACACTTAAAGCTGTTACGATTAGCATACGAAGAATGGCAAGATAATCAATTAGGGGCAAAACCTGACTCAGCAATTCATCGGGCGTGGGTAGATTTTGTGCTGCGGCAGACTTTAGAATTGCCGGATGAAGTTTTATTAACAGGTCAGCGCATTCCCACGGGGCTGGCTGCAACTATTGCTGAACAGGGTGAAACTTTGCGTCCCGACTGGGTGGTAGTTGAACCCTCACCCCCTTCCCCTCTCCCTTGGGGAGAGGGGTGTCCGTCAGGACGGGGTGAGGGTAAACCTCGCTTATTAGTACAGATTGTATCCCCTTAGCAGAATTTAGAAAAACCCCTCAAAGACCGCCGTTGGAAAGCAAGTCCAGCGACGCGGATGATGGAGTTGCTGCACGCTTGTAATGTGCGGTTGGGATTGGTGACGAATGGAGAACATTGGCTGCTGGTAAACGCCCCACGCGGGGAAACGACTGGTTTTATTTCCTGGTATGGGGCGCTGTGGCTAGAAGAACACATCACACTGCGGGCATTTCGGAGTTTGCTGGGTGTACAGCGCTTTTTTGGGGTAGATGACTCGGAAAGCTTGGAGGCGTTGCTGCAAGCAAGTGTTACCGACCAACAAGAAGTTACCGACCAACTTGGCTATCAAGTCCGCAAGGCGGTGGAGGTGTTGGTAGAAGCGTTAGACCACATCGACCAAGATAGAAACCGCACTCTCCTTCAAGGTATTTCTGAAACAGACCTTTACGCAGCTGCGTTGACGGTGATGATGCGGCTGGTGTTTTTGTTTTCGGCGGAGGAACGGGGTTTGTTACTACTGGGCGATCCCCTTTACGACCAGTGTTATGCTGTTTCCACTCTGCGGGAACACTTGCAGCAACGGGCTGATAAAGAAGGTGAGGAGGTATTAGAACGGCGTTATGATGCTTGGTGTCGGCTGTTGGCGACATTTCGGGCAGTTTATGGCGGTGTTCAGCACGATGTTTTGCAGCTTCCCGCCTATGGTGGTAGTTTATTTGATCCTGACAGGTTCCCATTTTTAGAAGGTCGAATGTCGGGGACACTCTGGGAAGAAACTCCCGCCGACCCGATTCCAGTGAATAACCGCATTGTGCTGCACCTATTGGAAGCTTTACAAATATTACAAATTAAGGTGGCTGGTACTGTAGAACCACGTAGGCTATCCTTCCGGGCGTTGGATATTGAACAAATTGGTCATGTTTATGAAGGTTTACTCGACCATACAGCAGTCAGGGCAAGTTCGCCTGTTTTGGGGTTGATGGGAACACGGTATCAGGAACCGGAAGTTTCTTTGGAAAGGTTGGAAGGGATAGAGAATGGGGAATTGGTTAAATTTCTGAAAGCGGAAACGGGGCGATCGCAGTCGGCTTTGCAGAAGGGGTTACAGCAGGAGTTGATACCCTATGAAGAACAACGTTTGTTGACGGCGTGTAATAACGATCGCCAATTATTTAATCGGGTGTTGCCTTTTGCTGGGTTAGTAAGATTAGATACTTTAGGTTATCCAGTAGTGATTCCCACGGGAAGCGTCTATGTAACGCAGGGAAGCGATCGCCGGGAGACGGGAACGCACTACACGCCGCGCAGTTTGACGGAAGAAATTGTGCAGTACACCTTGGAACCGTTGGTGTATGAGGGTGTGGCTGAGGGGAAGCCGAAAGAACAGTGGAAACTCAAGTCAGCAGCAGAGTTATTGAAGTTGAAAATCTGCGATATGGCGATGGGTTCGGGTGCGTTTTTGGTGCAGACTTGTCGCTATTTGGGGGAACGGTTGGTTGAGGCGTGGGAAAATGCGGAAAAGGCGAATCCGGGTCAGGTGGTAACAGCACCGGAGGGAACTTTATCTAAGTCGCGTCCAGAGGAGTGTGTAATTCCCAAGGATGCGGATGAACGGTTGACGGTGGCGCGGCGGATTATTGCGGACAGGTGTTTGTATGGGGTAGATAAAAATCCCTTGGCGGTGGAGATGGCGAAGTTATCCCTGTGGTTGATAACGCTGCAAAAGAACCGTCCGTTTACCTTTGTGGATCATGCCCTAAAGTGTGGGGATTCGCTGATTGGGGTGAGTTTGGAACAGTTGCGTTATTGGAATTTAGATACGAGTAAATATAAAGATAAATCGGAACAATTAGATATTTTAACTGATGTAATTCGGCGAGAAATTCAGCAAGTAATTGAGTTACGGCTGCAAATCGAATCAAAGCCTGTTTTAACTACTCAAGACCAAAAAGAGAAGCAATGGCTGTTACATGAAGCTAATTCCAGAATTAATGATTTAGTTTCTGGTTGTAATTTATTAATCTCTAGTTATTTAGTTAATTTATCTATTGATGAACAGGAAAAATTAAGGCAAAGATTATTAATTGCTTTCCAACGACGAGAAGACGTTTTGTCAGAAGATAGAGCCATTTGTCCTGATTTAAAAAAGTTGCACCCTTTTCACTGGGAGTTGGAATTTCCTGAAGTATTTGTAGTGAGCGATTCCTCGCTTAATAATGATAATAGGAGTAAGAAAAAAACTAAATTGCTTACGACGAACGAAAATAAAAAATTAGGATTTGATGCGATTGTTGGAAATCCACCTTTTATGGGTGGAAAAAAAATTACGGGTGCTTTCGGTACAGCTTATCGAGATTTTTTAGTTAAATGGATTGCAAATAATAGACGTGGTAATGCTGATATTTGCGCCTATTTTTTCTTGAGAGCAAAACAATTATTAGATGATGATGGGAATTTTGGCTTAGTGGCTACTAACACAATTGCTGAAGGTGATACTCGTGAAGTAGCACTTGATCAGCTAATAACCAGTAGTGTCGTTTACAAGGCTGTACGTAGTTTAAAATGGCAGGGCAATGCCACAGTAAGAGTTGCTAATGTTTGGCTACATAAAGGTAAATGGAGTGGACTATATTTTTTAGATGGTCAGCTTGTTTCTGGAATTACACCTTTTCTTACTATACCAGGTGTAGCTGTAGGAAAACCTGAACGTTTAGCAGTAAATAAGAGTAAAGCTTTTATTGGTTCTTATGTATTAGGTATGGGTTTTATATTAACTTCTGAAGAAGCTAATATACTAATTGATAAAAATCCAATAAATGCGGACGTTATATTTCCATATTTAAATGGAGAAGATTTAAATTCTAGCCCTGAACAATCACCACGCCGTTGGATAATTAATTTTTTTGATTGGCCTTTAGATGCTGAACATGATGATCCACAAAACCCAAAAGGTATTCCCTATGCCTCTGACTATCCTGAATGTTTAGCTATTATTAGAGAAAAAGTTAAACCAGAGCGAGAAAACCTTGGAAAAAAATCAGACTCTTCTGCTAAAGGTTATGCAAGATTTTGGTGGCTTTATGCAAGAAAAGCATTAGAACTTTATGCTGCAATTTTAGGAATGAAACGTGTCATAGCACTTTCATTGATAAATAATCATTTAAGTTTTGCTTTTGTACCCATACAATGGGTATTTGCTCATAAGTTAGCTATTTTCCCATTAGAAAATTATGCAAGTTTTGCTATTCTTCAATCTAATGCTCATTATGTTTGGAGTTGGAATTATTCTTCAACGAATCTCTCACTTCTAAACTACTCTCCCTCAGATGTATTTGAAACCTTCCCCTTCCCCACATCAACTGCAAATCTAGAAGAAATAGGCGATCGCTACTACAACCATCGCCAAAATATCATGCAAACACGCCAAGAAGGATTAACCAAAACCTACAACCGCTTCCACAACCCCGACGAAACCGCCGCCGATATTCAACAATTGCGCGAATTGCACATAGAAATGGATAATGCTGTAGCTGCTGCTTACGGTTGGCAAGATTTAGAATTATCTCATGGTTTCCACCAAACCAAACAAGGCTTACGCTTCACCATCAGCGAAATTGCACGGCGAGAAGTGCTAGATAGATTATTAGAATTAAATCACCAACGCTATGCTGAAGAGGTAGCACAGGGTTTACATGATAAAGGCAAGAAAAAAGGTAAATCTGGAAGTAAGAAAAAGGCGCAAGCGGAATCTAAAAATCAAGATAATGATAATGGGCAGTTGAGTTTATTTTAGGTTCAGAATATGGAATATGAACCCTCACCCTAGCGTCTTCTCCCTTGGGTAGAAGGGGAACTAGAATTTTGCAGGGTGGGTTATAAGTTTTCACCAATTAAATACCTTTTTTACAAACCGATTTTTCCAATCCTTTTCATGTTCATATTCATCTAACCAAACCTCTAAATCAATTGCGTCTGTGAATTCCATAAAAGCTATTGCAAATCCTTCTAACTGTTGCAGATTCAATCCGCGAATGCGTTCGGATATTCCAGGTTTTTCTTCCTCAAGTTCATCAAGAGTACCAAAGCGACTACGAACTAAACAATTAAACAAATGATACGCACCTGGATATAAAATATTTTCATCATTGACTGACTCTTGCATAAAATTCTCACTCAATAATTGATCGGATATTAATATAGTACATTTTTACTATAAAATAAATAGCCTATTGTTGTAAAAATATTAAGTAATTTAGATTTACTTTAATTTATATGAATACGGATTATAGAAAAAGCCGGATTTTTTAACTCCGACTTTATAGTTTATCAACTCCTGAAATTAATTTCTTTCTTGTTCGTCTAACCAAGCTACTAAATTAGATACTTCTGAAAAGTCTAGTAATGCTTCTGCTAAATCATCTAGCTTTTCAACAGATAGCACTCTAATTCTATCAATCAATGATGAATCTATTTCGCCAAACCGTCTATTAAGCTGGCGTATAATTGTACGTTCTTCACCTTGCTTATCTCCTTTCTGCAAAATATCCTGATAAATTACAGATTCTTGCATAATTTCCTCTCCTAAAAATTGCTGAATTAAATCCTTCTCAAACTTCAAACCTGCTAATATTTCTGTGTAAGCGGCGATATTCTGCCGAGTTTCCCTATCTGAGATTCTAGCAACACTCTGGGCAACCTGCGATAATAACCTTTGGGGTGAATCTGTCTGTGTTAAAGGTGCTAACGGTAATAATGCAGGATTATCCAGAAAAAACGCCGAATCTTGTTCCCACATTCTCACAACACGATAGCGGTGATGTGTCATTTCATTTACATATTCTTCAGTAAAAGCGATTTCGTTACTTGTCTCTTGTAAGAAAATCACTACTTGCGTTATTGGAACATCATACTGTCGCACTAACCTGACAAAGTAATCCAACATTCGTAAAGGAATAGGAGTTTCAGATTTTGCTCTTGTTTGAAATTCCAAATGCAAAATACGATTCTCTGTTTGTAAAAAAGTGACAGAATCTGCTCGAATTGGTTCGATGCTTAATTCAGTTTTTAATACTTTTATTTTTTGTGGTTCATCAGGTAGCAGCCATCGGGCAAAATCCGTTGGATATTTCTCTGCTAATATTTTACAAACATTATCAAAAGACACTAATTACACCCAAATTTAATCCAATATAATTTTATAATTTTCTAGCTTATAAATAAAACTTTTATAATAATAAATTACTATAGTTATCAACCAAATATTACATTTTAAAAATGAGTAAAAGTTTAACTTGCTGGCATTTATTTAAATCATTTGCATAAAGCAGATAAAAGCTTTTTTTATCCCATTACCCATTACCAATTTCCCATTCCTCATTGAAGATTGAGTATAATTTTGAATAACACTTAAACAAACCTAGTTATATCTACGTATAGATACTCATCTACCATGATCTTCGAGATTATCCATAAACCCACCTTCACCAATCAACTCTTAGCTATCCCTAAAGAGTATGTGGTGCAAATATTGGAGAAAATCGAAGTATTGCGGGATGATCCCAAACCTCACGGTAATTTAAAGAAGAAATTACACGGCTATAAGGGTGATGTCTATCGCTTGCGTTCAGGCGACTATCGCATAATTTATACTTTTGGCGATCAATGGGTAATCTTGCTGGGTGTAGATGCTCGTAAAGATGTATACAAAGGCGATAAGCTAGTTGCAGAAACAACCGATATTGATATCAGCACTCTGCCAGATGTAGAAGCATTCCTGGCTGTAAAACCAACTTATACCTCAAGCTTGGTTTTGCCTGATACCTCCAACACAGAAAGCCCACTACCCGTAGAAATCACCGAAGATTTGCTTCATAGGTTGCGACTACCGGAAGAATATTGGACTACATTAATCGCGTGTCGGACATTAGATGATTTAATGGCAGTCAACTTACCAAGTAAATGGTGCGATCGCATTTTTGATTGTATCGCTGAACCCAATTTTGACCAAGTTCTGAACCAACCCAGCTTTGTTACGGGTAGCACTGATGATTTATTGCGCTTCACTGAAGGTGAGTTGCTGGGATTTTTACTCAAACTCAATCCTGAACAAGAAAAGTTCGTCAGTTGGGCAATCAACGCTTCTGGCCCTACACTGCTAAAAGGTGGCCCCGGTACGGGAAAAAGTACCGTTGCACTTTACCGTGTTCGTGCATTGGTAGAAATCCTCCAAGCCAACGGAATCGAAAAACCTAAAATCCTATTTACAACCTATACAAATGCACTGGTTGCGTTTTCTCAACAACTTTTAGCAAGTCTCTTGGGCAAAGATATACAGTATGTTAATGTCAAAACTGCCGATGCAATAATTGCGTCAGTCATTTCCCAAAGTACTGGAAAACCCAATATTGCTTCTGGTGATGTCCTACGAAAAACCATCAAACAGGCGCTAAAGAACGCAATTGATTCTCTAGAAGGCAACCTACTACAACGTCAAGCCCAAGAACAAACGTTAAAACGTCTGAGTATTGATTATCTCATTGATGAAATTGCTACAGTTATCGAAGCACGCGAAATCAAAACTCTCGAAGCTTATCAAGTAACACCACGAAGCGGTAGGGCAATTTCCCTTAACAAAACGCAACGTCAAGCAATCTGGCACTTGCGTCAACAATTTTACCAACTGCTAGAAAAACAAGAACTCGAAACTTGGCAGCAAGTTCGTACCCGTGCCTTGGAAACGTTACGGGAGATGGATAACCCGCCGATTTATGATGCAGTGGTAATTGACGAAGCCCAAGATTTAGACCCCAATACTTTACGTATTTTGACTCAAGTCTGCCGTCACCCTAACCGCCTGTTTATTACCGCCGATGCCAATCAATCCATATATGGTAGTAGCTTTCGATGGAGTGACGTTAGCCAAGACTTGAAATTTGTCGGACGCACAGGAGTACTGCGTGTTAATCACCGTACCACCCGCGAAATTAACGAAGCTGCAATATCTTACTTGGCAAATTCGATTTTAGATGATGAGGGAATGGGGAATAGGGAATTGGGAATCGGAGAAGCTTCCCATTCCCCAACTAGAGACTATATCCACAATGGCCCACCACCGGCTGTCCGTGCCGTAAATAATCCAGGGGATGAAGCAGAACTACTGGTAAGATTTTGCAAAAGTGCTGCCCGTGAATTTCGGTTGGGTATTAACGCTTGTGCCGTAATTGTGCCGACAGAAAGTGCTGGGACAAAAATAGCTGGTCAACTTTCATACTTAGGTTTAGAAGCGCATTTCATGTCTAGCAAAGACTTGGACTTAAATAAACAAGGTGTTAAAGTTATTACGCTTAAAGCTGCGAAAGGGTTAGAATTTCCCATTGTAGCGATCGCAGGATTTTTGGATGCAACCTATCCAACAATTCCCAAAGGTACACCGGAGGATGAAATTACAGAAATTTTAGCACGCGATCGCCGTACTTTGTTTGTTGGTATGACTCGTGCCATGCGAGCATTGTTGATTATTGTTCCTGCAACTAATTCTTCTGCTTTATTGGATGGAAAATTTTGATTCTCAATTGTGGAATCTGGGTAATAGGGAATAAGAAAGAAAAATGGCATTGCTGAATTGCGAAATTTGCCCTCATCCCCAACCCTTCTCCCCCAAGGAGAAGGGAGTAAGAAAGAAGTTTACACGCATAATTTAGGCTAACTATATATACTTTTATCAGCAATATGGAAATTATTCAGCTTCCTTCTGTACTTCCAGGTGAATTAGATTTATTAAATATCAATAAACAACTGCGGGAACATAATATTCAGCTTGATTGGAGTGCGGTTGTATCTGCACCAGAGTCTCAGCTTGTGGTTTTGCTAGATGGAATCGATCAAGTAGAAGATGCCGATTGGTTAATAAATGGCGATATTGCAGAGAAGATTGCCACTGATATCATCAATTTCTTTAACAAGCAGAAGCCTAAATCTAAAAAATCGCGTTCTCAGAAAAAGCCGCTAGAAACTAAAGTAACTCCTCAACTTTGGGAACAGAGGAAACTATTAGAAACGCAATTTATACCTTCAACAAACGAAGGTCAATTATTAGAAGAGAAATTTATACTTGCGACTGATCCGATTGTTGAGGAAAAGCTAGAAGTAAAAGCAGATGAAACTAGCAAAATTCTGGAATCGCAGTTACCCACACCTTACGCAATCCGTGATGAATTAGAAAAGGCAGTATTGGCAGATTTACGTGGGCCTGCGGGTGGTGAGGAAGAAGAAGTAGATGAGGATAGTGTAAGCGATCGCTATCTTGTAGGGTTACTCGCACCGCAACAACGCCGCATCAGTGCTGAAACTGTAAATAAATCGGTTGTGGCTGACGAAGTGCAAGACGAATTATTTAGAGAAGTTGACTATCAACAACCAGAACTTCTTGATGAATTGGCTGTAGTTGGTAAGGGACTTCCAAGCAAAAAAATCACCAAATATAAGAATGATAATCATTGTGAGGTGGGGGAAGGAGAAACAGCCGACGGCTGCTTCTCCTTCC
>NZ_JBALCP010000043.1:0-11101 GCF_036919675.1 Nostoc sp. | reverse complement strand
GCGATGCCTGCGGCGGGCTACGCCTACGCTTCCTGTATAAAAGCTCTGGAATTCAGAAATGACAAATGTTTTCGGAGAGTGACAGAAGAGGGATAAAACTGAAAAAGACGAGAGAAGCTAAAGGCTTGTCTCAAAATGAGCTAGCGAGGAAAACTGGTTACAGCCTGCAAAATATTCAAAAAATTGAACAAAGAAGAGCTGCCTCAATCAATACTTCTCGGTTAAGCCCAAAATCAGGTATTGTTAACTGTTATTCCCTAACACGCGATCGCAAAATCAAGTGCAACGAAGAAGAATTCTCGTTCACATCTCCAGTAATAGAATCATCTGAAGTATTCAGCTTTATCGATTCCACGCCAATTAATGTTTACCATAACTGTAGAGCGCATTCTCACAAAGTATTTAAAGGATTAGTCAAATGGGGGAAAAATTCACCTTCGTTGGCACTTTGGTTTCAAACTTCATTTGATTATTAATGATTGTGGAGAATTCCTAGCATTTCAGCTAACTCCTGCCAATGTAGACGACCGAAAACCAGTCCCCGATATGACTAAGGATTAAGAAAGTAAACTTTTTGGTGACAGAGGATAATCTGGTCAAAAGTTATTTGGGGAGTTAGATGAGCGAGGCTTGCAATTAGTGGCAAAATCGAAAAAGAAAATGAAAAACCGTTTCGTAAAACTGATTGATAAAATTCTGTTACGCAAACATGCTGTCTTGAGTCCGTTTATGACCATCTGAAAAATATATGTCAAATAGAACACTCTCGTCATCGTAGTCCATTTAACTTTTTGGTTAACTTGATGGCTGGTTTAGTTGCTTATACTTATTTACCTAAAAAACCTTCCATTGATATTTATGCAAAAGATTTACCTGCTCTACCTCCTACCATTTTTTAGCTCCATCGAATTCACGTTAAACTATTATCAACTATGCCAAACTCTTATTCCTATATTGATTGAAGACATGTAGGCAGGCTTGAAAACCCTTGTACAGAGTGGGTTATAAATTTCAGAACAGGTCTATTCAAATGTTGTGTTGTTTAGCGGCCTATTGCGTTGCCAACACCTGGCGATTGAATTCATCTTGATCAGTAAAGGTTTGAAAGATCCTATCCATTTTAGTTAGCTCAAACAACATCCTGACTTGATCGCTAATAGAACAGACAAAAAGTTTCCCATTAGCATTTCGCACTATTTGCATTGCTGACACTAAAGCACCTAAACCAGAGCTATCGATAAACTTTACTTCTTTCATGTCAAGCAACAAAATATCAGTTCCATTTGCAACAATTCCGCTAACTTCACGACGCAATTCATTACCTCTAATTCCATCTAAAATTCCAGTTAGTTCTAGGACTTTTACACTCAAGTTCATGGTTTTATTTTCCTACTATTTGCTTTGAAAAGATATATTTATATTTTGGCATTGACATAAGTAAACCGCAATAGATAGAGCATAGTTTATAACAGATTAGTTCCAAAGAAAAAATACCACTTGCCAAAACTATCTGTACTTGTTGCCAGCTACTGCAAGTTGAACCAGCTTTATGGTTTTTTATGAAAGTTGAGGGTGTAAAACCAACTAATAATGCCTATCTGTTAGAGCTATTTGTCCTGCTGTGAGGAAAACGACGTGCCAATTTTGATTCTCAAAGTTAAACTGTAAGTATTTTTGTACAAAGGATGTTAACTGTTATCACTACGCTCAAGTAAGAGCGTTGCTTGTCATCGATTTTATGACAGCAGCAATGACACACACTGGTAAACCTTCTCCTTCTTTGCTTCCAAAAGTTCCTGCTTCTTGTGAACAAGTAACAAACGCTGCTTAATTCCTCTTTCTCATAGCCGTTTTTTCACCTTTATTCAATGAGGTAGAATCGCTGGGATTAATCCCTGTAACTCCTTAATTCCTTGAGAGATATTGTGTTTTTGTTGGCAATCATCCGTGGTCGATTACAAAGGTTTTGTGTTTTATATGCAATTAGCTTTGTTTGATTGGTTGGTAATTCTTATTGACTATAGTAGTGAAAAAGCTAGCATCCACACATTGCCGGGAGATTTCAAAAGCTTCAAAATAACCATCTTTCTGACCTAACTCTCGTGCCCAAAAACGAGATAAAACCAGTATGGCATCAAGTTGCATAAATGTTTTATTTAACTCTGATTCATAACAACCAATAGCTGCAACTTTTTCCTCAATTACAGAGGTGATATTCACAAAAAAGTTTGGTTCAAAACCACGTAAAAAAACAGGTGGTGCTGAATACCATAAAGTTATATTTTTACGGGTGGCAACATTAGAAACTGCGATCGCACATACTTCATGATCTCTATGTCCATATTTTTCAGGTTGTGGTGCATGAGTAATAATCAGATCCGGTTGCCAACGCTCAATAGCATCTTCAGTAACTTTAATTACTGCTTGTGTAGAAAAATTATACTCCTCAAGTGCATAAAACTCGTAAGTTGCACCGATGATTTTACCCGCTGCATCTGCTTCTTGATGACGTGTACCCTTAACAGGTGAACTAGAAAGACTGCCATCAGTCAAAATTAAGCAACGAATATTCCATCCTGCCTTGGACATCAGACTGAGAGTGCCAGCAGCAGGTAAAACCTCATCATCAGCATGAGCATAAATTGTTAAGACAGTTTGTTGACCAAAGTTGTTTGAGTCTGAATAGGTATTCATAGCTATGTTTTCTAGATTGGATTTATAAGGAAGTTAAGAGTTATTCTCCTTTGTGTCCCTCTTAAGCTTCTTTTGGAGGCTGCCAAACAGATGCGCGGATGATAACCGACAAAAGTAGCAGGTTATAGATAGCCCACGCACCATTGAGCAGGTGAACTAAAGGATTATTTAGATGACCAATTGCAAAGCAGTAAAGACTCCATAATATCCCCAAAATAGTAAGGGTAAAGACAACTAACTGTGGCCAAACCAGTCGAAGATAAATACCAGATTGCCTTTGTTTAGGTGTGACTTGAAAATTGAGTTTTTGTCCTGTAAACACACTCCATACCGCTTGGATCAGCAAGGGAAATAAAGCGATCGCATATTGTTCAGAGCGCCAAACTTCTCTAGCTGGAATGCCCCAGGTAGCTGCTATGAAAGTAAGACGGTTGATAAGAAAAGCTGGGAAAAAGTGGAGGGCAAAGTCAGATCCGTAGGTTTTAACTGGAACAATGTCTGTAAAAAAATAGATAATTGGACAAGAAATAAAAACTAGAGTTGCAAAACCAGAGAAATAACTATACATCGTCTTAAAATATTGCAACCTTTGCCAAAACGTTAGCCCTGATTTTGTCAGTGGATTTTCCCTAACTAGCACTTGGATAGTTCCTTGTGCCCAGCGTAGTCGCTGTTTAAGAGTAGAACTCAGGTCCTCTGGTGCTAAACCTTGTGCCAAAAGTTCATTGTGATAAATAGATTTCCAGCCAGCACTATGCAGACGCATGGCTGTATTCATATCTTCCGTAATGCTATTGCTTGATACTCCACCAACTAAATCAAATTCATCTAAACGTTTTTCATCTTTGATGAATTCATCAGCAAAATTTTGCAGTCCTACACTAACTAATGCCTCACGCCTCAATATCGCATTTGTGCCCGTATAGAACGCAGCATTCATACCATCTTTACCTTGTTGAAGTGGCCCATAAAATAAATTTGCTCGATGTCCAAAAGGATCGTCTGGAGGAATATTGTAAAAATCCTGGCGGGTCTGTACAAAAGCAATTTTATTCTGGTCGTATTTTCCTGTTGAAAGATTATATGTATAAAAATAAGGCAGAACTCGCTTGAGAAAATTTGGTTTGGGAATGTGGTCCGCATCTAGAGTAACAATAAAATTTCCTGCTGTTTCTCCAGAAAAAATTGCGTAATTGATGTTGCCTGCTTTAGCATGATGGGCTACGCCAGGTGTCTTGGGACGAGCAATGTAGCGAAACCGGGAGAGTTCCACTAGTTCCAGTTCTTTGTTGCGAATAGCTTTTTCTAAGGCTTTCCGTTCGGTAGTTAGGCGATCGCTTATACTTTGATGATCTGGAGGTAACCAAAGTATAAACTGTCGCAGACTTTGCACAAATTCGGTAGCCAACTGGTTAACCATTGGTTCTGATGATGATGCTTGCAGCCATTGTTCAGCGGCTTGAGTATTAGGTGTGAGATTTTCCAGTTGCTTCAGGCGCTGCAACAAACAAGAGTGTTCTGCATCAATTCGAGCTGCTTCTTGTTGTAGTTGTGGTGACTGCAAATCCTCAATACATAATCTTTCTGTCATAGCCCGCATATCAACCGAGTTACCATCATCAAGGACAAAAACCCGTAACTTTGTTGGCGGATAATCCATTGTCAGAGCACCTTTGGCAGTTTCTTCGACAATTTTTGGTGGCTCGTTGTAGCAGGTCACAAATACATCTACTGTTGGCCATTCGGATCTGTGTAGAGGTGGGATCATCTGGTCAAGAGACTTAATCTGTCGCACTAAAGGACGCCATAACCCAATTACAAACATTACACCACCGAGATAGCTATAAATTTCTGCTATCAGTAAAGGAATAGAAATCCAAAGCACATCAAAATTGATCGAATGGGTAATGCGCCATTGCAAATACCAGAACCCAAAAATTAAATTGATTTCTGCCAGGTAGCGAAATAACAGTGTTCTTTTTTTGAGTGATGAGCGACTATTGCCAGAAAAATTTGAAGAATTATCACTAATAGAAACTGAAGTCATCTTAGTACCAGTAATTAATCTAATAGGCTAGTGCAACGAGAAAAAGTGCTGAGTTAAAAGTTGGGAATTAGGAGTTGTTAAAAATTTTATTTATTTCTACTGCCTCCCCTGTTCCCCCTGGCTCCTGGCATTAAGCAACAGTGGATGTCTGCCTCTAGCTTGGTAAAGCAAACTTTCTAAAATGATTGCATTCGTATTAACATCAACTGAAGCATTAACACCTAGTTTAGAGTTTTCATATCGCCCTGAAAGATAGCCGCGATTTTTATCGGCTAAATTTTGAGCAAAGTCTCGTAGCCTTTTCGTGTAAAGATGATCTGGCATGAGAGCAAACCAAGAAAATGCTGCTTTCGTACTGACAAACCGGAATTGGGGATAGGCTTTTCCTGTAACGTTAACGGCTTGCCAAGCTTTACCATTGGCGTAGACACTGTAATACAGAAAATAAGGAGGACGATCCAACGAATCTTCATTTATAGCAGTTAAAATTCCAGTGCGTTTAAATCGTTGTTGTTGCACTTTTAAAATATTTTCCACTTGAGGCTTGACAGTATCATTCCAACCCATTTCTAAACCCCAAAGCAAATAAGGATCATTTGTTAAATAGTTAGTAGCTCCAGAGTTTTTTAAATTTCGTTGATCGATTTGCAGAGTAATACCATCAACCTCAACCATCTTAACTGGTGGATTGGAAAGAGCATTAGTAGCTCGAATGTTCCACAACTTTAAACTATGAGCAGCATATTGCTCATAGCCTAACCGCCCTTCTTGTACTTCGAGAAGTCCACCTGCTTTAGGAATAGCACCATTTAACCAACCATCTTTGACAAGTTTCGATAGATTCCAGTGAGTCACGATGCGATTAATGCGATCGCTATATTCTGGATAATGCGATCGCATTACATGCAATCCTAATAAAAATCGCGCCATATCCAAGACTGACCAACCACTGATACCCTTGGGATCGGGAGTATCATTGAGTTGGCGCATTTCAACAGTACGGGTACTATAAGCTTTGTTGGGCAAACCAGTTGCAGGTAGCGGCAGTTTTTCCAACGTCTGTAGCAACGTGTTCATCCGTTGTTGAAACCTATCTTTTGGCAATAACCCTAACTGGTAAGCTGCATGAATTCCTAATAAGGCGCTACCCTGATCCCACCAAGTTGTCCAGGGCAAGTTGTCTGCCGAATTTACTAAACCTGTTTGGGGATTCCAGTTACGCTCAAAATATTTCCAAGCCCGCGCGGCAGCAATTTGATCTGTTTCTTGGGTCAATCGTGGTAAAGAAGTTGTTGGCGAAGGAGTAACAGGTTTTTCTAGCGTAGTTATTGGTTTTGGCGGTAGTGGGATGACTGTAGGAACAGTAGATTTTGGAACAATTTGTGGCGATGGTGTTTGGATATCAAGGTTAAAGTTATCAGGGGCAGCAATGAGTATAGATGGGGTATGAGAGCATTGCCACGTCGCTAGACTCGGACAAAGCAGGAGTTGTTGATTTGTAGTTGTGTACAAAACTGATTGCAAAATCATGCTTTTGATGACGCTTATTGCCATTTATATCTTCTTTGCCAATTCAGCAGGGGATAAATACCCAAAAGCTGGATTATTTACCGCGTCTTTATAACCAGCAGATTTGCCACTATTACTGTTAATTGCCCAATCACATTCCTTATTAATATTGAAGTAAAGGATGGCTTTTACACCCATCCTAGATAGCTGAGTGTAAGAGTCTTGTAACCATTGGTCTTTGGCATTTTTTTGTAACCCATTTTGCGTATTACTTGTACTAGCTGTTTGAGCGATGAAAATCGGCTTACTGCGAGCCATAACCTTCATCCGCTTGATATATGGTTCAAAAGCCTCTTTGGGGCTATTCCAATGTTTCCAAGAAGAGTTACTACAATATCCCCAGTTATACGAACTAAAGGCAACGACATCTACGGACTTGTCCCCAGGATAGTAGTTTTCAAAGCGATGTTCATTATTTTCACTCCAACCATTAGGCGCAAATACCCAACGGATTGTCTGTGAAGATACACCAGCCTCTTTAAATATTTTTTGGATACGTTGATAAGCTAACTTGTAGTTCTGCGGGTCTTTGCTGTATGCTTCTCCAGTAATGTTCATCTCTTGCAACGGTGCAATAAACGCAATCCGGCCCTCGCCTGCATTTGCCCAGTCAGCATAGGCTTTTGCCACTTTTTGCAGAGAACTATCTACGTCTCCCCTAGCAATCTGCGCCGCTGAACGAGTAGATTTGAGATTAATAAAGGCTGTGTATCCATTTTGCCTCAGTTGTTTTAGGGGAACTGGAATGTTGTAGGCAGGATTCGAGTCTTCAATATCTAAGAAAAATCCAGCAATAGAATGGCGCTTACCAACCCATTGATCGACTTGACGCAATTCGCTGTCAATTTTACTTTGATTTCCTAAATAATCCGGGGCATAGAGTCCCAGTAATACAGGAGTATTGGAAGCTGTTTGGTTGCGAATTTGGTTTAATTTCCGGTTTTCGAGTTGCCTTGGGGCATCAGTAACCGCCATTAGATTTTTATTTGCAAAGATGCTTCCTAGTAAAATTAGCATCATCAACGCCAGTCGTACCTTGTTCATAGATTTAAAAGAATAAACAGGGATTTTGAATCGAGATGTCTGTTGCTCGTGAAAGCTACTGCATCATGTACAAGTATTCCCAAATACAACTGATTAATAACAAACACAACTTTGTAATTACAAACAGTCAGGGCGAAAGCCCATCCCTGCAAGGCGGGGGATGAGCTTAAAGTGAGGTGCGTGTCAACTTATTCTGTAACTTTTGTGCCAGTTACTAGCGGAGTATTTTCGCTACCTGAAACCCAGTAACTTCCAGAAGTATCAGAAATTAACCTGATTTGTTGTGTGGTAGTGTTGGGTAGACCTCGTCCAGAATCACTTTTGTTAACTGCTACCCACCAAGGAGAGTTCATCATGGTAGTCGGACGAATTAGGGGTTGTCGATTCATCACTTTGTACAGCAAGGATTGCAAAATCATACTGTTGGTGCTGCTGGTGAAACCAATTGCTGTTTTACCTGTGGCTTCATAGAAACCCTCATAAAAACCGGCTAATGGATTGTATAAGTCGGTCGTTCCTTGCAGTAACTCTTGACTATACTTGTTTTCTGGAAGCAGGGCATGATAGGCAAAAGCGACTGCTGTACTTACCAATCGCCCCTTTGGTACGGTTTGCCCGTCATCTGCTAAAGCCGCCCAAGGCTCACCTTTTCCAGTAATTGTGCTGTGGACAGTGTAAGGTTTACGATCAATCAAAGTGGTGGCTGAAGCTGTGAGGGTGTCGGTGCGACGGTAACGTTCAGCTTGCGCCTGAAAAATTGGTTCAAAAAGCGATCGCATTTGTCGATCTAGTCCAAACTCCAGTGCATAGAGTAAGAAAGGATTGCTAACTGTGTATTGGTTAACTTTGGAGTTAGTATCTGTGCGACGGCGTTGGATTGGTACTTTCACTCCCTCTACTAAAGCAGTTTGATATTCACCGCCAATAGCAGAATGCTCAACATTAAATCCCCATAATTGAAAAGCACGAGCTGCATATTCCTCATAACCCAAGCGGATTTCAGGGTTGACGCGGGTAAGCGATCGCCCATCTTGATCTTTGGCGGTTATAGCACTGGAGAGAATACCTTCACGTACCACACGCAAGTATGACCAATCCAGCACAATTTTATCTACGGCGGCTGTATATTCTGGATGACAGGTTTTTAAGTTGTAAAGCGCTGCTAGTATCCTGCCTAAATCTAAAGCTGACCAGCCGTTTCCTTCTGGAACTGGATTTCCACCATAATCTACTGGTTGGAGCGATCGCGTATCATAACCCCGACCCGGCAATTCTCCAGCAAATAACGGTAACTTTGTCAAGGCTCCTAAAAGATGGCGGGTGCGCTGGTCAAATTCTTTCGGGGTAATTATATCAAGCGATCGCGCTGCATGAAGTGCTGCGAGATAATCTCCTAAGCCCCAGAGAGTTGCACCTTTGAAATCACTGCGATCGTCGATTAGCCCACTCTTGGAGTGGTAATTCGCTTGAAAGTATCGCCAAGCTGCTTCCGCATAACGCCTTTCAATAACAGTCAGTGGTCGATCCATCTTCATCTGAGATGATGGCTTAGGACTGTCCACTGGTGGAATAGGTGCAACAGTCACTTCCGTAATTTTAGAAGTGTCTGTAGGGGTTGCAGCCGGAGTCGTAACAGTAGAATTCGGTTGATTTAAGGCTGTTGCAGGAGAAGCATTTTCACTGGGCTTGCCAGTAGATACACTCGCAGAAGTGGAAGCAATTAAGGGGTGATTTCCCTTACCTTTGTAGTATAAAATTTCCAAAATTAGCCCATTAGTATTACCTGTCAAAGCTTTGTTGGGTTGTTTTGATTCTTCATAGATACCAGCATAGTAACCACTGTCATCAGGACTACGGAGATCCTTAACTGCATCAAAAACTTTTTGGGCATAGGCATTATCTGGAAAAAGATAACGCCAGCCAAAAGCAGCTTTTGTGCTAATGCTGCGAAACTGTGGATAAGGCTGATTGGCATCAGTAATAGTTGCCCAGTTTGCACCGTTTGCGTAAACGGTGTTGTAAAGAAAATAAGGCGCTTGGTCAATATTGTCTTCTGTGACCGCAGTCAACTGGCCTGTGGTATCAAAACGTCGTTTTTGCACATCTAAAACCCTGACAGCAAAATCAGCTAATTCACCTTGCAAGCCAAATTCAATCCCATCAAGGATATAAGACTCACTAACAACATAATTATTAGCGTTGGTGCTTTTAAAATCACGGGTATCAACGGGAATTTGCACACCATTAATTTCAACTAACTTAAACGGTTCTAAAGAAATAGCCTTGGGTGCAGAGAAACCCCAAAGCTGATAACCTCTAGCGCCGTATTCTTCGTAGCCGAGTCGTCCTTCTTGCACCAGTAACGTTTTGTTGTCTGGAAGAACAGTAGCGCCGAAAAGTTGTCCATCTTTGAGCGATCGCGCCACTTGCCACTTTGCTACAATTCCTTTAAGCCAATCATTATATTGAGGATGACAGGTACGGATGACATCAAACGCCGCAAGTATTCGCCCGACATCCAAAGCAGACCAACCAATACCCCGCTCAAGGGGATTGTTGCCATAATCAACCATCTGTGCAGTGGCTGCGTTATAGACTTTATTGGGCAAGGTATCTTCAAATAACTTCAGGCTGCTCAGAGTCGTCAAAAACTTGTTGAGGCGTGCATCAAAGTCTGTTTGATCAGTAAGATTCAACCAACGTGCAGCATTTAATGCCATCAGGTAGTTACCCATGTCCCAGAGTGTACCAGAAGGATAACCCCCAGTAGAATTGGTAAATCCCGTTGCTGGCTGATAATTTTTGACAAAATATTGCCAAGCACCACGAGCATAAGTTTGTTCTTCAGGAGTGAGTGGGGCTGTAATATTGCTACAAATACTGGAATTTTGGGATAAGACTGGTGTCGGCATGTAAAACAACAATTGCAGAAATGTCCCCACTAAGAACAATGCAATCAATCTCAACAGCTTTTGTTGACGGGGTTTGTATATCATAATGCAAAGAAGGAGTTAGGAGTGTCATAGCCCGTCTGTACAGCTATATTCATAAATCGAGCTTTATTAGGTCTATTTTTTTCGTAATGGCTTTATCGATTCAGTCGAGTAGCGCCAGCGAACGACATCAAATCGCGTATTCATGATAGATTTTTTATGAGTCAAGCGGATTACGAACACCTTGACCACCACGCTTTGGAATATAGGTTTTCTCAGTATTGTATGAATAATGTTTAAAGCGAATTACATCCTGAACCTGTTTGATCAAATTCTTCGGGTTTTTTTCCATAGTTTGATATCCAGAAAAAATCTGTACAGTATCTGACTACAGGATGATAGTCGTAAAAATTCTGAATATCAGGGTGAATTATACGGAAATTTTCTATATTGTTTACTTAAATGGGGTCTGTATACGGAAAAGGTTTGTATATTGTCCAAAAATTGAGTTTCTATAACTATTTATGACGAATTAAGTAAATAAACGGAGGAGTAATAATATATTTTAATGTATTATCAAATTTAAATAAATTGATAGCGCTCTACATAACGAGCTTTATTAAGCAGAATAATGCCGATTTACAGATTTGATATCAACTCCGCAGAACAGTTTATAGGCGATACCCATACTTTAGTGCTGGAGTGCGTAGCTCACGCTACAGATAAGTAGGTCAACCAAAAAAAACGTAAGATAGATAGAGTTCCGAAATTAAGTGATAAATGATGCCTAGCGCGTTAGGAATCATACTAACTG
>NZ_JBALCP010000042.1:0-97152 GCF_036919675.1 Nostoc sp. | reverse complement strand
CAGTTAGTATGATTCCTAACGCGCTAGGCATCATTTATCACTTAATTTCGGAACTCTATCTATCTTACGTTTTTTTTGGTTGACCTACTTATCTGGATTTAACCAATTGACTGCATCCGGTGGAACGTAGTTTTGCTGGTAGAATTTGGTATACCAATCTAAGCTTTTAACAATTGAGCCTCGCACGTTGGGGTCATCAAAACGAAGTTGACGTTTAGAGTCTAAAATTTGGACATTGTATGCTTCTAAAATCTGCTCAAATATGTAGTATGTATCCGCAGAAGCAACAGAGTAAGGAAAACCTAAGCCGTAAATTTTTGGTTTTTGATTCTGTTTTGGCTGTGCTTGTAAGTCATCTTGCACTTGTTTCCAGAATTCCCAAAAAGCATCCCAATCTTTAGGGATATCTTTTTGACTCCGACCGACTTGCTTTAATAAATCGCGCCAATAGTGGATATGAATTGTTAACTGATTAATTGGGACTGCATAATAGCTACCACTTTTAGCAACGTTATTATAAAAATGAACAGCTTCTAGTACAGTATCAGAATAAAGGCTTTTGACTGGCTCAAGAACATCTGAAACATCTGCCAGTTTACCATCCCACGCCAGATGCGGTATCAACTCCCTCTCGGCACTGCTACTCATCACGATGTCAGGCTGATTGCGCGCCTGAAGTGCCCTGTTAGTCTTCTCAGATAGTTCATCGTTAGTGTAAAAAGTCAGCTTGACTTTTTTACCACTTTGTTTTTCCCAGTTGCTAATCAGCAACTTGAGCGCTTCATCCTCTTCTAAATTAGAACCTTTATCCCACCAAATCCTTAAATCTGTACTTTGACTGGATAACTTATTGACTGGGGAAGGGGATGATTGATATGTGTTGGTGCAAGCAACAATTATCAAGCAGAGGATCAATGCCATGAGTGCATAGCGACGGTTGGTTCGTCTTGGCACTATGGTAAAAGCTTCCTTAGCTCTCTGCTGATTCTTAAAGACTTTAGTAATTTGACTGGCTTTTTTTTTTGGATACCACACTTATAGAGCTTATATTTTAACTGTGTAGATATACCCAATTTAATGCCTTTTGTCGCTAACTTGAAACCTAACTGCCATTGCCACTGGTAAGTTATGTCTGATGCATCTATAGGATTTACGTGTCAACCCCCTTAAAAAGGAGGCTTTAAGAGTTCCTTCCTTTTTAAGAGGGGATCTAGGTTTCAGGTTTTCAGTGCGTAGTGGAGCAACTGCCGTTCCCAACAAACTGAAACTGAAGTTGGGGAATCCTGGGCGCAACCTGTTGAATCAGCAAAATGCCTGTTTGCTTTCTCATTTTGGTAGATTTAGTAAGTATTTTGCTTGAATGCTTTCACAAAACGCCTAATTGCTTTCTGATTTTGGTAGATTCAGCAAGCAAACAGGTATTTTGCTTTCTCAAAATGCTTGAATGCTTTCTCATTTCGATATATGACGTATTCATTTCAGTAAATTCAGCAAGCAAACGGGCATTTTGCTTTCTCAAAACGCTTGAATGCTTTTTCATTTAAGTAGTTCACGCATTCATGTTCATATTTTCCGCATTTTCATGCTTCGGGCTGAAATTTTTTCCTTGGGATTGTCTTCTACCTTATGCCATTGATACTTCTCTTTTAACTTGGTACACGTCACCGCAAAAAGGGGTCGGAAATGCAAATTGCGATCGCATTAGACGCTACTCATTCCAAAGGTTAATTCTATACCTCCTTTAGGGTTGGCTATACTTAGCACCCTCAAATTATCCCAGCAATATTAAGAAACCCCTAGTAAAAGGTTAAAACAACAAATTATTTGTCAGCAAGTTGCCCTTAGCCTAATAGGGGAAAGGAATGGAAGCGAGCTTTTCCAAATTCCGTGAAAAATAAATTTGTTTTACTCTTTGCATAAATGAATAGAAATGGAGTGAAAAATAATCAATCTACTCGTGGAAGATAAGCACTCCACGAAACAAAAAATTTATAAACCCCATCATGATTATGGGGTATGAGGTAATTAAGTATGATTCATCACATATCTATTTCTGTTCAAAATCCCCTACACGTTGCCCAAGTTCTGGCTGAAGTCTTCAATGGGCAAGCTTTTCCCTTCTTCCCTAACTCAGGTAGCTATATGGTTTTTCCCTTTGACGAACATGGAACAGGGATTGAAGTTTATCCGTTAAAAACTCAGCTAATGCCTGGTGAAGGAGATAACCAGTGTATATTTGCAGAAGATGTTACTCCTTCTGGGTTCACAGCTACTCATGCAGCAATCTCGGTTTCTTCTAGTCAAGAAAAAATTGAGTTGATTGGCAAACGGGAAGGTTGGAGAGTATTACGTTGTAACCGCGACTCTTTATTTGATGTTATTGAGTTCTGGTTGGAAAACAAAGTCATGATAGAACTACTCACACCGGAAATGACGGCTCAATATTTGGCGGTAACGCAGCCAGAAAATTTGAATAAAGTTTTTAATTCATAACTCTGCTACTGCTAATTTAACAACACCATTAACAATTTAAAATTCAAAATTCTTCGCGCAGCGTCACGTTAGTGCAGCCTCTTGTAGAGAAGTGAAGAGAGTTTCAGGCTTTTATTTTAACCCAGACTGAAACTGAGCGGAGCCTGAGCCACTCCGCTTCCGAGGCAATATAGTTTGGTTAAGCTCTAAGCAGTATTAAGTATTGAAAACGAGAGCATTTCTAATTTGACTCTCACCTCCTTGTGTCTCAACTTTTTGGACGGAAATTTAGGCAGCACAACTCTTCAACTTCTTTCACCACAGTAGCGTGTTGTTGTAGTAGGGAAGTCTTTTGAAAGAACCATGTCTTGCACTAACAGATCAGTAATTTTTTTTATCTGTACTTGATTGAATAGCTTTGTTAAAATCCCGCAGCAAGTCTTCTTCCGCATCCCGCTCTTGCTTAAGTTCTCGAATCATTTCCTGACTCGAACCAATCACCAAACCAGCAACTGCACCGACAATGGCATATTTTTGATCCAAGTCTTTATACATTTGACTTGTGTAGGGACAAGGAAATAAATCAGCAGCAATAAAACCAATTCCTGCACCCACAAATGCTGTCACAATGCCAGAGAAAGCGATCAGTCTAGCATTCATTTGCTTTCCTTCAAAGTTTATAACTTTGCTAAATTATTAGAAGATACTCTACATTGTCTCAGCAGCTCCCAAAGTTGTAACTTAATCTTTACCTCTTGTAATAGAAGGCAGAATGGGGGAATAAGGAGGATGAAGGGGATGAAGATAATAACTCTTAACTCCCAACTCCCAACTCCCTATTCCCTTTTTCAATAACTCGAATCATTAGGTCTGTTATCATCAGCATTTTGCTTCACGATTACAGATGAATGTTGATGAGTGTTCGTTGTCGTTCGCGTTAGCGTCTCCGAAGGAGAAGACGTTGCCGTTGGCGAAGCCTCTCCAAGAGAAGGCATCGCTCTTGATTGTTCATCCTCATCTGCATTTGAGGCAGGCGGTTGGGAGCGATTAGAAGGTTTGTGCTTCAAGAAGCGATCTTCCAAAGTCTTGATGATTACGTATAGCACTGGAACAAAAAGCAAACTTAAGATCGTTGCCACGAGTAACCCCCCAAACAACGCCGTAACGACCAGCGCGAGGCAGAACCCGCTCCTGTGGCGATTACGAGAGGGAAAAATCCGAGCAGTGCTGCACTCGAAGTCATGACAATTGGTCGAAACCGCTCTTCGGCTGCGGTCAAGGCTGCCTCTCGAATCGTCATGCCTTGTTTATAGGCTTGGTTAGCAAACTCGACGATCAAAATGGCGTTTTTTGAGGCGAGTCCGATCAGCATCACCAACGCCACGTTCGCGTAGACATCGTTCATCAAACCGCGCAACGCCAGCGCACTCAACGCACCCAACAACGCTAACGGTACGGTCAGCAAAATAATTGTGGGATCGATATAACTTTCATACTGAGCAGCAAGTGTGAGAAACACCATAATGATCCCGAAGCCAAAAATTAGAATGCCCAAGTTACCTGCGCTTAATTCTTCGCGGGCAGTTCCAATCCAGTCACTGCCAACCCCTGGTGTTGCTACTTGGGTCACGGCTTGCTGCATTGCCTGGATCGCTTGTCCACTGCTGTAGCCCGATGCTTCTCTGCTTTGCAGATCGATAGCGCGGAAGCCGTTGTAGTGATTGATTACAGATGGTTCGATTGAGTGAGGTTGCAAAACTCACTCAATCGAACCATTTGGTTGTTTGTCGATCGCACATAAAGCTGACGAATATCATTCGGCGATCGCCGATAGTTGCCGTCTGCTTGAACATAAACGCGGTAGCTCTGCTGTCCGAGGATAAAATCATTTACATACTGCGAACCAATGGCGGTTCCAAGTGTGGTCACGGCATCCTGAAAATTGACATTGAGCGCTTCGAGACGATCACGATCAAAGTCGATTTCAAACTGTGGGGTACTGGCGGTAAACTGTGTAAACACACCGTCTTTGAGGGCTGGTTTTTGATTTGCTTGCGCTAGAACCGCTTGGGCATTGGCGAAAAAATCATCGATTGTCAATCGCCCGTTGGTGCGGTCTTCCAGCTGCAATTCAAATCCACCTAACATACTAAAGCCTTGAATCGGTGGGGGACTGACTGCGGTGATCACGGCTTCGGGAATCGTTTGAAATGCGCCATTAATTCGGGTTAAAATTGCAGAAGCACTTTGATCGGATTTGCTGCGATCTTCCCACGGCTTGAGCTGGGCAAAAAACACGCCTCGATTTGACCCACTACCTGCAAAGCCAAATCCCGAAGTTGCAAAAACGTTATTAATAAGCGGTTCTTTTTGGAGAATTTGTTCAACTTTTTCAAGTACTTGATCGGTATAGCCGAGGGCAACCCCCTCCGGGCCTTGAATAATGCCTAATAGAATGCCCTGATCTTCACTCGGAACAAATCCGGTCGGAACACGGGTGAACATAAAATAAGTCGCAGCTAAACCGACCACAAACAATCCAATGACAACGTAACGAATCCGAATCAGAAAATTGACGATCGCTAGATACCGTTGAATGATCCATGCCAATACTTGATTAAATCGGTCAAAAAACCAGCCAAGTGCGCCGCGTGCGGGTCGTGGCGGGCGCAGCAAAATCGCCGACATACTGGGACTGAATGAAAGCGCATTAAACGCTGAAATCGTGATCAAAAAGGCAATTACTAACGCGAACTGCTGATACATTTTTCCAGTCGAACCCCGGAAAAATGCCACTGGAATAAACACCGCCATCAACACCAGCGAGGTAGCAAGTACCGCTCCAGTGAGTTCGTCCATTGCCTCGACCGACGCTTGAAACGGTCTAACACCCTGTTCAATTTTACGGGCGACTGCCTCGACAACGATAATCGCATCATCTACGACTAATCCTGTCGCCAAAATTAATCCAAATAAAGTCAAATTGTTCAACGAGAATCGAAACGCGTAAGCAAATGCTAATGCGCCAATCAGCGAAACGGGAATGGCAACAATCGGAATAATCGTCGCTCGCCAGTTTTGCAGAAACAGAAAAATTACCAATACGACCAGGGCGATCGCTTCGACGAGGGTTTTCACCACTTCTTCGAGTGACGCTTGCACAAACCGAACGGTATCGTAAACAATCTTGGCTTTTAATCCGGGCGGAAAGTCTTTCATCAGGTCATTCATTTGCGCTTCAACGTTTTTCGCCACATCCAGCGCATTACTACCTGGTAATTGATAAATTGCGATGCCGATCGCCGGCTTGCCATTATTTCTCGCATTGCTGGCGTAAGTCTCCGAGCCGAGTTCAGCATGACCTACATCACTAAGTACAGTTTTGCGTAAAAGCGTAGCGTTTTTAATGCATCGGGATGCATTGGCATTGCAGGGGGACACATTAACATTGCACAGGAAATTCTGGATTTACACCTGCCTTGAGGCATCGGAAGATACCGAGTTTTAGTCCTTTAGGGGCGATGAGTTCGTCCATTATTGCTGAGTGGTTAATCCGATCGAAGCATTTTTCGATATCGAGTTCAATAACTCGTTTTTCTATTCCATTCGCCTTGGAGTTTAGGTTGTTGTAAATATACCGTTGGGCATCATGGGCAGAGCGCCCAGTTCTGAATCCATAACTCCTAGAGTGGAAAGTGGCTTCGTGTGCTGGTTCGAGTGCGTATTTTACTAGGCACTGCCAAGCCCTATCCGCGATGGTTGGTATTTTAAGCATTCTGGTTGTCCCGTCCTTTTTGGGGATGGGGATTTCCCGTAAGTCTTGATGTTTCCAATTTCCACTATTGTCTTTGAGTAGTTCTTCTAAATTGAAGCGTTCCTCGAATGATAGGGATTTCTTACCATCGATACCAGCCGTCTTCTTACCAGCATTTAGCTGAGATACTTGTCTTTATTGCAAGAAATCGAGCCGAGGTGGATTTAGAAATAAGCTTTTGGAGTGACCGAGCTTTCCGCTTGTCTCCAACAAGAATCGCTTTGTACACGCGATGAGTGAAGGCGGAAAAGATTTCGGCGGAATTTCTTCCACGGTAATGCTCTCCAAGATTCACTAGTTTTGTAACTGTGTCTAATCATTTTCTCTTCTGGAGTTTGTGTATTCTGAACACCTCAGACCAATTACGGTCTGTCCTACCCGAATTGTGGGGATTAATCCGCTCGTCTGGTCTACACGGGGTTCGACATCCCCTAGACCCACAATTCGTTTTTATTCGTTCCCTCGGAGAGATTGATTGTTCCGTTAGATGTAGCCAATTCGACTACTGGATTCCCTGGACTCTTACCGATAGTATTTAAATGTTCGGTGGGAATGTATTCCAGTGAAGTCAGGGGTTTTGTGTTGCGCCCTGCTCATGGCTAAGTCGCTTTTCTAGGCTCGATTTCATCATAGGAACTCCCTATTAGCGCCAGTGTCAACCCGCAACGGTCGTCTGATTGCGCCCTGTTCCCAGCTTCACTCTGCAAGAACCGAGCTTGTTCGGTGTGGGCAGGTAAGGAGTCAATTCTGAGTCTGAATGGTAGGGCTTTCACCTACATCTGACCGAGAGTTCAGCCTTTTTGGTGACAGTAATCTGCTGTCAGGCTGGATTAGTTATTTACGGACTGATTACCGTTATTCACCAATCAACGAATCGCACTTAAACTGACCATTGTACTCGCAGCGGAATTTCTATAACTTTGACCCGGAGGTACAGGCTGTTGACCCAACGTTCCGGCTCCTGCGAGAATGTTTTGCGATCGCAGTGCCGTTGCCACATCTGTCACGGTTAATTGCCGACCCGCCAGTGCATTCGGATCGAGCCACAGCCGCATGGCATACTCCTTTTCACCAAAAATCGTGATATCGCCAACTCCCGGTGTTCTCAGCAGCTGATCCCGCAAATTGAGGTCAATATAGTTACTAATGAAGAGTGCGTCATACTCATTATTTTGGGGATAAAGCGCATATACTAACAAAATGCTGGTTGAAGAAGTTTGCGCCGTCACACCGAATTATTGCACAGTCGTCGGCAAGCGAGGCGTGGCCCGGGCAATCCGATTCTGAACGTTCACTTGGTCAATATTTTTATCCGTCTGCGACTCAAAATATACCGAGATTTGGCTACTGCCTGCTGAACTATTCGAGGTCATGTACTGCATTCCCTCGACACCGTTTATTTGTCGCTCCAACGTGGTCGTCACCGCAGTTTCGACAGTTTCTACATCCGCCCCGGTATAGGTCGCTGAAACCTGAACGCGAATCGTTTTGCGTCAGCGTGGTGATCGTTTGTCCGGTGTTGACATAATCTCCCACTTTCACGGGAAAATAACCCACTACGCCAGTGTTCGGTGCTACCACTCGTTTGAAATTGAGATTGACTTGCGCGGCAACGGTACTCGCTTGGGCAGAGCGCACATTTGCCTGTGCTTGCCGAATCGCTGCGCCTGATGCAGCAACTTGTTTGTTTGCAGCTTGCAAATCGGCGTTCGCACTTTGTAAATTATTTCTGGCAAGGTCTAACTCTTGCCTAGCTATGGCTCCTTCGTTGACTAACTGTTGGTTACGATTGAATTGTGTTCGTTGCAGCTGAACATTTGCCGCGGCTTTAGTTCGCTGGGCTTCGGCTTGTTGAAACTTGTGCTTGAGCCGTTCCTAATACCGCTTGCGCTGAACTAGCCGCTGCGATCGAACTTGCAACATTTGCCTGCGTCTGATCCAAGCTCAACGATGCGATTTCTGTACCTTGCTGCACCTGCTGACCGCTAGACACGAGAATCGATTCGATTCTACCCTGAGTTTGTGGCTGGAGGGTGACTTTTTACTGCGCCTCTAACGTTCCTACAAACACAGAACTTTCTTCGAGCGTGCCTGCATCAATTTTCTGAAGTTTCACCGGCAATGCTGGGGGGCTGAGTGCCTTTGCTGCCGGATCGCTGTTTTGACAAGCGCTTGTCAATGCTGCGAGCATTAGGATGCTAACTAATACTGGATTTGCGAGTAATACGTTTAAGTATTTAAGTAGAAAATAACGTTTTAACATGAAACAAAATGTTAAGCGGCTAAATTTATACAATGCATAATTTTTCCGTCTCAATCCCTTGGCTTGAGAAGGCTTAACAACTCCAGCTTTACCGCAGTAAATTTTCTAGATGTTTAGATATTTTGTTGATCATTAGATGTATCTTTCGTCAGAATCGCGGCTTGACGGCAAACAAACTCATCTTTAGAAAAATCTCTGGATTAATACTACGTGAGTTCGAGGGCTTAAAAAAAATACCAAAGATAAAGATAATTAAGTTTGTCGGGTAGATATCAACGATTTTTGAGATTGATAAATCTTGATGAACAATCCACAATTGAATTGAGTAGAAACTTAAAAATACTACCCTAGCCAGTTCCACTGTTGAGAGTGTTAGGGGTGAGGTACTTGTACTCGACCTTAGACTTTGGAATAGTTACAGGGGTACAAAACTGAGACATCTGTGGAAAGCTTATAATTCTATGGAATTATCAGCTGACCCGTGTTTTGTGTGTTTAGCTGAAGAGTGGTTAACTTCGTAAACCCAACACAACCAAAGGAGTAACCCCAATGAGAGAATACCAAGACTTCATAGTAAACGCTTCTAAATTGATTGAGCAGGACCCTGATGCTAACTGGCTATTTCGCTACATCGGTGATGGACTCACCGAGCACGGATTCAGCAATAAGATGTCTGAAACTTATGCTGCACTCGTCATTGGGCAAGAGTTCTTCGATCCCAGTGAAAGTGATTTTACCTCTTATATCAGCAACGTCCGGTCAGAGTTCCCACAGGTAAGTCCTGAAGGTCACGACAAACTGCTAGAAGTGACTAGTAAATACGTTCAAGACTACTATCACCCAAAAGTAGACACACAAGAACCGTAGTCAGCAGAAAGCCGCTACTCTCAAGCGGCTTTCAAGCTCAACTGGTTACATATAGGGCAATACAACCATTTTTGTCTTCACCCTCTTGCCAACACCTACCCATCCGCGCTTCTAGCAAAACAAATCTGATTGCAAAGCTGTTCACATTAAGGCATTGTTGGGATTACAGCCTGTTGTAGTCGGATGATCGCAGAGTTTATTACTTAAAAGCGATCGCTCTTAAACTCACCGAATGTCGCCACCTGCTTGATCGGATTTTGGCGACTTCTCCCTAATCTAGGTCAAGCAATTCTTACTAATCTGGATTCAAATCGTTGTCGGGTAATAACTGGACTTTAGAGAATGTTTAATTTTTCCTATCACCCTATTCTATAGTTTTATACACCCTCATATAGAATTGGTATCAGCAGGTAAAATACAAGTTTAATCGGAGCAAATAGAATCTAGAAAAATCCCACTGGCTGGACGTTGCAACTATTGGCGCTTCTACTCCAACTTTAAATATAAATGTATCGTTTGCTGTAGATTCACTTACTCCAAACTGGAAGCTAAGAAGTTCAAATGTGGTGAGTCCAGTGCTGAAGACGGGTTTCCCGTCGCAGGCAACTGGCGAACCCGAAGGGTCAGATGTCTGAGATAAACCAAGGTTAAAATTATTTGTTCTTTTATTGCTCTCTACGCCAGGGAGGTTTTAGTGAATTTTGAATTGCTTACTATAATTTCCCCTTAGGAATTGACCCTTCAATTCCCTCAACATACCAATCCATCGCCAGTTGTCCCTGATCATCCAACACCTTACCCGTTGGGACTCGCACCACCCCTTTTTGGTCTTTCACCGGTCCATCAAAAGGATGTGCAGTACCCTGAATAAACTCATCGCGCTTCGCATTCACCAATTCTTGCACATCCGCAGGAATCGCCTGATTCATTGGGGAAATATCCACCATCCCTTCACCAATGCCATCCCAAACCTCTTGCGACTTCCAAGTATTACTCATTACAGCCAAGGCTTTATCTGTATAGAATTTGCCCCATTTGTTAATAGCTGATGTCAGGTGGGCTTTTTGACCAAATTTACTCATATCAGTGTTGTAGCCAAAAGCATAAATGCCTTTTTCCTCAGCCAATTGGACAACAGCACCAGAGTTAGTATGCTGCGTCAGTACATCCGCACCTAAATTGACCAAAGCTTGAGCCGCTTCTCTTTCTTTAGCTGGATCGTACCAACTTTGTACCCAAAGTACCTTAACTTTTGCTTGGGGATTTGTTAGCCGCACTCCTTGAGTGAATGCACCGATTCCCCGAATTACTTCTGGAATTGGGTATGCGCCAACAAAACCAACTACATTCGATTTTGTCATTTTGCCAGCAATCATGCCAGTTAAGTAACGCGGTTCTTCAAAACGTCCCAAATAAGTGCCGACATTGGCAGCACGTTTGTATCCTGTACAGTGTTCAAAGACAACATCACCAAAGTCTCTGGCAACTTTAATTGTTGGGTTCATGTACCCGAAGGAAGTTGTAAAAATCAACTTGTTACCATCTAATGCTAGTTGGCGAATCACCCTTTGAGCGTCAGCACCTTCGTTGACATTTTCGACAAAGGTAGTTTTTACCTTATCGTTAAGATTGGCTTCCATGTCTCTGCGACCTAAATCATGGGCATAAGTCCAGCCAAAATCACCCACAGGGCCCATATAAACAAATCCCACCTTCAGAGGTTCATTTGCCGCCACAGGCGACGCTGAGGGAGACAACTCACCCTGCGATTTGGAATTTTTGCCTTGAACACAACTCGTTAAGGCAAAGCTAGATCCTGCTAAAGTGACATACTTTAGAAAATTCCGACGATCCATATTTTATCGATGGGGTTTAGTTGCTGAAAAAGATTTTTCTGATTTCTAGTAACGATAGATACTCTATTTAGTTAATTTTAGCTCTTGTTTTTTGCCATCAACTTACTGACAAAAGAAAGCAAATAATGGTTGAATTGGGCATTGGGCACTTGTACTGAGCTTGTCCTGAGCGTAGCCGAAGGGCGGCGTCAAAGTATGGGGAATGTGGACAAGGAGGATAAGGGGGACAAGGAAAAAGTTTCTTTGCCAATGCCCAGTCCCTTTTACTAACAACTCCCACAAGAGGATGCGGTTTACTGGAGGTTTTTAATGAACTTATTTGAGCTTTTAGCAGGGGAAGACAATCATTCAGCCTTAGTTACACCTGGGGGGCGATCGCTAACCTATAAGCAATTGCGCGAGAATGTTGTTGGACTAGTATCCCAACTCAACAGCTTTGGATTGAAACGGAACGATCGCATTGCCATTGCCATGACTAACGGTTCACCAATGGCTATTACCTTTTTGGCTGCCGCCCTGTGTGGCACTGCTGCACCCTTGAATCCCAAATACAAGCAAGAAGAATTTGCCTTTTACTACGAAGATACCCAGGCAAAAGCACTGATTACGTTGTCTGAGGGGCCAGAAGCAGCCATTGCCGCCGTCACACCTAACATGATCCTGATTAATGCCAAGGTAAACACTGACGGCACATTGAGCTTTGAATTAGTCAAAACAGGCTCAGAACCAGCAGAATCCTCGAATCCCGTAGCCCCCAACGCCGATGATATGGCGATGATTCTCCACACTAGCGGCACTACCAGTCGTCCCAAGCGTGTGCCGATTCGTCATCGCAACTTAATCGCCTCAGCCGGCAACATCATTGCTGCTTACTCACTCACTGCGGCTGACACTACACTTTGCCTAATGCCCCTGTTCCACATTCACGGATTGGTCGGCTGCTTGCTGGCAACCCTGGCTTCGGGTGGCACACTAATTTGTCTCAATGGTTTTAATGCCCTAGAGTTTTGGAAACTGGTAGATACCTACAAACCTAGCTGGTACTCCGCAGCGCCAACCATGCACCAGACAATTTTGGCCCGCGCTAGCCGCAACACAGAAATTGTCAAAGCTAATCGCTTTCGTTTCATTCGCTCTAGTAGCGCTTCCTTGCCCCCGATAATCATTGAACAGCTAGAGGCAACTCTCAATGCTCCCGTGGTGGAATCTTACAGCATGACTGAAGCATCTCACTTAATGACCACCAACCCTCTACCGCCAAAAGTTCGCAAACCAGGTACTGTAGGTTATGGCTTTGGTGTGGAAGTCGGCATTATGGACTCTGAAGGCAATCTGCTATCTCAAGGAAGCTTGGGCGAGGTGGTGGTAAAAGCACCTAATGTCATAGATGGCTACGAAAACAACCCGGAAGCCAACGCCACAGCTTTTGTAAACGGTTGGTTCCGCACAGGGGATCAGGGCACACTGGATGCAGACGACTACCTCCGCTTAACTGGACGCATTAAAGAATTGATTAACCGGGGTGGGGAAAAAATTTCTCCTTTAGAAGTGGATGATGTCTTGCTGCACCATCCCGCCGTCGCCGAAGCCTTGGCCTTTGCCGTCCCTCACAAATCTTTAGGAGAAGATATCCACGCCGCTGTTGTTCTCAAGGCAGAAGCTGGCGAAAAAGAACTTTTAGCCTACTGTTCAACCATGCTAGCAGACTTCAAAGTTCCCAAGCAAGTTCACATTTTGGATCAACTACCTCGTGGTGCTACCGGGAAACTGCAACGGTTGGCTATGGCGAAATTGCTTAACATCGGGCAGTAGTGAGATGAGCAATCATTTGTTACATCTACGACTAACTTGGGTTAATGGACGCCCATTGTATGCAGACCAGAAGATATTGCCTTCTTGATGGGCTACAAAGCAACCTTATTTCAATGTAAGAGTTCAAACGACAGGTTAAGTCAGTGCTTGACATTCTTCAATAGTACATTTAAACTAATTTTTATTTAACCGGCCGGTTAAATAAAAATGTCTACCGATCAACTGAGCGTCATCTTTGCCGCCCTTGCCGATCCCACACGCCGTGCGATCCTGGCTCACCTCGCCAAGGGTGAGGCATCGGTCACTGAGTTAGCCAAGCCCTTCGAGATGAGTCTTCCGGCAATTTCTAAGCACCTGAAGGTACTGGAGCGTGCCGGACTGATCACGCGGAGTCGTGAGGCTCAATGGCGACCCTGCCAGATCGAAGCACAGCCACTCAAGGACGCGGCGGATTGGATCGAGCAATATCGCCAATTCTGGGAAGAGAGTCTTGATCGGCTGGATGATTACCTGCACGAATTACAAACCCAGGAGAAACAAAATGAGCAATAAAAATGATTCCACTGATGCTCAATCGGAACGCGAGATCGTCATCACCCGCGTCTTCAACGCGCCGCGTGAACTCGTGTTTAAGGCATGGACTGATCCGAAACACGTAGTGCAGTGGTGGGGACCGAAAGGCTTTACGACCCAGGTGACTGAATTGGATCTGCGTCCGGGCGGTAAATGGCGCTACGTCATGATTGGCCCAGACGGCACGGAGTACCCGGCTAAAGGCGTCTTCCGGGAAATCGTGCCCCTTGAACGGATTGTTACCAGTGATGAATTTGATGAAGGTTTTGAAAAGGTCATGAACGTTGATCTGCCAAGGGGAATGGTTACGACGGCGGTTTTCGAGGATTTGGGCACTAATACCAAACTCACACTCCGAATTATGCATGAGTCTGCTGAGGACCGTCGCAAGCATGAAGAGATGGGGGTTATCGAAGGCTGGAACTCCAGCTTTGACTGCCTCGACGAGTTATTGGCGAAGGCTTGAGTCTTCCTTGCCACGGAAAAGGCACGAAGTCTGCCAAAGGACATCTTTTGAAGTTGTCAGGCAGACAGAGACATTTCAGAAAAGACTGTGACCATTTGCTGAATAAGTGATTGGCTCGGTCTGTTCAGTCCGGTGCAACCTTAGTTTTTGAAGACCTCACGAACATTCGTAGTAGAGCAAAGATACGAAAGACTCAACGCCGCCGATTGCATGGATGGAGTTTTGCCTCGTGTTGCCTTGTTCCCAGTCTGAGACTGGGAATGCCAGTTCGGAGGCTCCGCCTCCCTCTCCTGGCGGCAGAGCCACCAGGGTATGCATTTCCAGCCAGAGACTCTTAACGAGATTTTACAAGGGTTATAGCTTAAGTTGACACTTATGGTTTGAGTGTCACACTGACTACAACACTGCGATGAATATTCGTGAGGACTTTCTAAAACTTAGGGCTGCGGTCAATCAGCCTACTGTGGTCTGCCCAGAAATGGGAACTTGAATCATAAGCCCCATCCCAAGAATGGGTAGGGCAGTTGACACACGTAAATGAGCTTTCAAAAGGAGAAAACATGGCTACTAAAATTTTCGTGAATCTCCCAGTAAAAGACCTCAATCGGTCTGTGGAGTTTTTTACTAAACTTGGCTTCAGTTTTAACGCCCAATTTACTGATGAGACGTCTACCAGTATGATCGTGAGCGATGACATATTCGTTATGCTATTGACTCACGAAAAATTCAAGACTTTTACGCCCAAAGAAATCTGTGATGCCACGAAAAGCACAGAAGTGCTTGTGTGTTTATCTTCCCAAAGCCGAGAAGAAGTCGATGAAATGGTTCGTAAGGCAGTCACCGCCGGCGGAACAACCTACAATGAACCACAAGACCACGGTTTTATGTACGGACATGGTTTTAGTGACTTAGATGGCCATATTTGGGAAATTATCTATATGGAGCCAAGTGCAATAAATCAAGCTTGAAAATGCAATGACACAATGCGCTCTCCAAGGCGCTCCAGCCGACCGTTTACGGCAAAACGTCGGCTGAACTGGGGCGTTATGCTGCCTGAGTGACCGCTGAGGGCAGCATTTGGAGATCATTTGTCGTTATTTCTGGATCTGAGCAAGAGTCAGAAGAACCACAAGATTGAATTCCCAGATTATTCGTGAGTCTACATCGCGAATAATCTTTCTTCTTTTATTTTTGCCAAATTGGGATGCTCCCTCTAAACTTACTTGCATAGGCAAGTAATAGGCAACATTCAAGAAGTATCTTAAAATTGGACTGAGTTTTTTAAAAAATAAAATAGGAGTCCTTTCTGCCTATTATAATAAATAGAAATACTTCTGATAAGAAGGATATATAACTGAATAAGAAAGCTGTGGATTCTTCCGCAACAGAAGTAGATTTAACCCTCCATATTCGTTGAACGATTGAAAGTGACCCTGATTATGGACTGTATTAATACTCACCAAATTTAACGAATTATAACAATACTATTTTTAGTAACTTGGGATAAGCGATACACTAAGGAAAATTCCTTGAGGAAGCGTTGATGGCACGGTCAAACGGGGTTAAAAATGAAACGTCTGCACAGGAATTGCCGACAATTTCAGACCAAGATACAGTGACAATTGAAGATTCGGCCGAACCAGTGGAGGATGCCCAGGATATTGACGACATCTTGAACTCACTTAAAAGCTTACTCAGTAACCTAGAAAAGCTTCAAAAAGTCCGTCAGGAAGTGGGCGACATCAAACCGTTGATTGGGCGGATGCTTGATGGGGAACTGGTTGCTGGTGAAGAACTTGAGCAACTCAAGGCAGGTGTAAGCAGTCTTTCCCGCCTTGTTCGTGCTTATAATGACCATCAACTAGCGTTGGCTAAAGCACAACCTGCTAGAAACTTGCTAGATCAAGTTCTCAAAGAGCGGAAAGCTAATTGAGATAAGAGCGATGTCTATGACGGGCTGTTCGGCGTCGCATTTTTTAATTTTAGGAAATGCGATCGCACCCAAGCATCTGTATTAGCGTTGCGGGCTGGTTTGCTTAATTAAAGTCACTGTACAGAAGCAACTGTACAGTGCTTGGTTGATTAACTTGAGAGGGGAGCGATGTCTACGATGGGCTGTTCGGCGTCGCACAGGAGTGACCTAGGAAAATCGCCTGCATAATACTGACTTGCGTTGTATACAAGGAGTAGCGCAACGCCAAAGTTTTGGCTACTGTGCAAATCCACAAACATATTTATCTGTGATTGAATTTGTAATTTGAGATTATTGTAGATTTGCCTTGCTAGCTTATCTTCAAAACTAGAGAGTGTCAGGTTGTGTAGGTCTAGGCATTAGCGAATGAATCTTTTGTTTTCCCTTCACCAGAGATAGTCCACTTCTATAAGCAAATTATCGACTTTTGTAAACAGGTTTTTGGTCAGGAACCAAAAATTGTGCAAGAAGCAACTTGGATGCTGACTGTATTAAGCTTAGTTGCAGGTGGAGTTGGGGTATCATTACTCCTGAAAAATGTCCAAAACATTCAGCGTCAGGGAGTTGTCTACAGACCAATTGAAGGAGAAAACTTGGAAATCCAGATTGTTGCACTAATGCGGCGCAATCACCAATCTACTGTGTTAAATGAGTTTTTACAGCTTGTCAAGGATATAGTAGCTACCAATTTGAAAAAAGAACGCGACAGATGGGAAGTGTAAGAACGGTCGTGGAGAATTTACGAACTAAAGTTGCTCAAAGAAATGAAAATTTGCACATAAGGCAGAAATGCTGATTTTCTCGTTGGTTCTTAACCTTAGTCGCGATCAAGAGTAATAAGGATATCAAATTTTGATAAGATATCTACTTATGATGATCAACGTTGCACCCGCCATTGTAGTACTAGGTCAAAATAGCGTGACAGTAGCACGCAAAATAATCACTGTCCTACCAGGGGCAACACTATACGGTCTAGCGGGCCGCACATCGGGAGTGGATGTCAGCTTTACTAATTTTGGCGAGACGTTGCGTGAGTTATTCGCCCAAGGAACGCCGCTGATTGGCATTTGTGCCGCCGGCATTCTGATCAGGACGCTGGCTCCCGTACTCTCGGATAAACAACAGGAACCACCAGTGCTAGCTGTGGCTGAAGATGGTAGTGCTGTTGTGCCCCTCTTGGGCGGACTTGCTGGAGTAAACGATTTGGCTCGCCGCATTGCCGAAGCGCTTGATGTCAAGCCTGCAATTACGACCACAGGTGACCTCCGTTTGGGCACAACGTTATTGTTTCCTCCCCCTGGATACCATTTAGCAAACCCAGACGATGCGAAGAAATTTATCTCAGATTTACTAGCTGGGGCGCAAGTCAAATTAGAAGGCACAGCAGCTTGGTTGAGCGATAGTAAACTGCCCATAGATCCAAAAGGAGATTTGACTATCCAAGTTACCGAACGTTTGGTCACTCCTAGAGCCAACTGCCTTGTCTACCACCCAGCAACTATAGCGATCGCAATTAGTGGCATGATTGGCTATGCAGATGATGCAGTCGCTTTAGTACAGCAGCTACTAGCTGATGCCAGACTAGAAAGAGCATCAGTCGCCGGGATATTTGCACCCATCACCGCTGCTGCCGATCCAGCAATCCACGCCGTAGCTAGCGCCTTGGGAGTGCCTGCCCGCTTTTTTACCCCAAATCAGCTAGAAAGCCTACTTTCACAAGGTTATAGCCCCGCCCAAGCAGCAGCGATCGCTGCCACAGGTACATCCCCCTTATCTCCCTCATCTCCCCATTTGGCGATCGCCATTGCCCCTCAACCAATTGACCCCAACACCATCGGTCAGCCACGCGGACGGTTAGCGATTATAGGCACGGGTCCTGGTGGATCGCAATGGATGTCTCCAGAAGTGAAGGAGATACTCAAGTCTGCAACTGATTTAGTAGGTTATAAAACTTATTTAGATTTAGTTGGTTCTTTGGCTAATGGCAAGCAACGGCATGAGTCCGACAACCGCGAAGAAGAAGCACGGGCAAAAATGGCCCTTGATTTGGCAGCATCTGGGCGATATGTAGCTGTAGTTTCATCTGGTGATCCCGGTATCTATGCAATGGCAACAGCGGTTTTTGAAGTATGCGATCGCTATGCCAAACCCGAATGGGATAGTATCGACATTCATGTAGCACCAGGCATCTCAGCCATGCAGGCAGCAGCAGCAGCGATTGGTGCGCCTCTTGGGCATGACTTCTGTGCTATTTCCCTTTCTGACATCTTGAAGCCTTGGTCTGCGATCGAACAACGAATTGCCGCTGCTGCTAAAGCTGATTTCGTAATTGCTTTCTACAATCCTGTTTCCAAAGAGCGTACCTGGCAACTGGCAGAAGCGAGAAAGATTTTACTGCTACATAGAACACCGGATACGCCAGTAGTGTTGGCGCAAAATCTCGGCAGACCAGGACAGACAGTGAAAGCGATCACACTTGACCAGTTAACACCAGCAACCGCTGATATGCGGACAATTATTCTCATTGGTTCCACAAAAACCCGAACCATCAAGCGCCGCGATGGTAATATCTGGGTTTATACGCCGCGTCGCTATATTGAACAGTAGGCATAATCAGCGCTGTAAACACAAGGCAAAACTTCTCTTTTGTTGAGGAGGTAGGATAAGTTTTCAGGCTAGATTTTGATAAACCATCAGCCTGCTATAGTTTGAGTGATTCTCACCCATCTCCTCACCTAACCTAATACGAAGATAAACCATCAACAGATAGAGGAAAAGTAGGGAAACCAATGATAGCTTGAAAGGATAGAAAACAAATAACAACCCATTATGAAGAATTCAGTATTAATTGCCCTCCCCCTATTAGCATGTATAGTCCTGTCGCCAGTTAGCAAAGCTGATATTGCCCAAGGTTCAACCAATCATGCCATCAAAATGTCTTCATTTAACCTCAGTTCCCAAAAATGGAAAAACCGCGTGCTACTAGTCTTTGCACCGTCTGTTGATAACCATACCTATCAGCAGCAAATGCAACTATTGCAAGAGCATAACAGCGGTTTTGCAGATCGGGATTTAGTTCTTGTTCAGGTTTTGGCAACAGATGAAAGCTATGCCAACAGACAGCCAATAGATGAGTCTTCTGCCGCCAAGTTGCGCGATCGCTTTGGAGTTGACAAAGAAAATTTCCGCGTGATTTTGGTGGGCAAAGATGGTGGTGTTAAGCGCAGTGATGCTACACCAGTCCAGGCGACAGCAATTTTTAAGGAAATTGACGCTATGCCCATGCGTCAGCAAGAAATGCAAAAGCGAGGCCGAAAGTAACTAGAATTGCTGTAGTTAAGATTAGCCTTTTCAAAGTGTAGGCATAAAAATAAGATTTTTCTTCACGTCTTCGTAGTTAAAAAACATTTTTTAACCGCAAATACACGAAGCAGACAAAGGTTAAATGCCAAAAATTGAATATATTTATCCAGGTTTTTGACCACTTTGGAAAGGCTAGTACCGCAAGGCGGAAGTCACTCATTCAAAAGTCAAAAGTATTATGGAATAAGCTCTTTAGGGATTTTAAATGGTTGCTCTATTTCCGCCGTGGTGTACTAGTCCGATGAATATACAGCTGAGAGAATAATCTGATGATCACTGTCCATCATTTGAACAACTCCCGTTCCCAGCGTGTGCTTTGGCTGCTGGAGGAACTCGGCATAGAGTACGAAGTCAAGCGCTACGATCGCAACCCGAAAACTATGTTAGCACCAGCGTCGCTGCGCGAGGTACATCCGCTCGGCAAGTCGCCAGTGATTACTGACGGCGCCCTGACCCTGGCCGAATCCGGTGCCATCATTGAGTATCTGGTCGAACGCTACGGTAACGGACGGCTGATTCCTGCTCCGGGTACGCCGGAGCGGCTACGCTACACCTACTGGCTGCATTACGCAGAAGGCTCGGCCATGCCTTTGCTGCTGCTGAAGCTCGTCTTTGACCAAATCGAAAAGGGGCCAATACCCTTTTTCGTGCGGCCGATCGCTCGGGCCATTGTCGAGCGCGTCAAGAACTCGTTTATTCAGCCTCAGATCGCGCAGCACCTAGATTATCAGGAAGCGGAGATCGGAAAAAGCACGTGGTTCGCTGGCAACGAATTCACCGCAGCTGATATCCAGATGAGCTTCCCCCTGGAGGCGGCTGCCGCGCGAGCCGGACTGGACGCGAGCCGTCCGAAGCTCATGGCCTTCCTGGATCGCATTCACACGCGTCCGGCCTACCAGCAGGCGCTGGAGCGCGGCGGTGCTTACGAGCTTCTGAGTTAAGGGAAGGCTCTGATGAATACAGGTCTAATTCCGCATCAGCCCTAGTTAGCTATGGAATTGACCAACAACCAGGGGATTTGAAAACTGCTGTTACTTACCACAACCAAGCGATCGCTCTTGAGCCAGACTTGCCAGTGGTGTATTATAACTTAGGCAGCATCCTGCAAGAACATGGTCAGTGGGTATGACCAAGCCTTAAAACTCAATCCCCAAAACTGGAAAATCTATAGCCGTTTGAGTCAAGTTTACCAAGCTCAAAACAATATTACAGAAGCGATTTCTGTGTATGATCAGGGATTAACTTTACTCAATCCCCACTATGCCAAAGCGGTGTCCGCTTACCAGAATGCTGCCATCACCCAAGAAATGCTCGCTATGAGGGGGCAGCGCTGCTAGGGCGGTTAAGGAGGGAATTCAATATTATCTGAAAAAATTTGTAGGGGCGCAAGGCCTTGCTACAAATGTACAAATAATTTTGGATAATTTATTTTTTGTCAGTCCCTAAAATGAACTACAATGACTGAAATTGGCCTGATGATGATGGACGTGTTAACAATAAGACAAGCATCTGGGGCCAATTTGCCACAGCAGCAATTATTTCAGATGGAAAATGACGTAAAGCAGTCAAAACAGGGTCAGTTAGAGATAACGGCTGAAGCCACACCACCTGAATTCATCCAGACAGATGGAATTTACCAGGTTTCTCCTTGTGCGATCGCAGTGGATAAAGAACACATACTTAAGAAAATCAGCAAAAAGAATCAGTTCCTAGCTTCTTCTAACTTAGGTGAGTCTAAGAAGTATTCTCAGCCTGGAGGTAAAGTCCGTGCAAAGGCTACAGGACGGTTCCAGAAGTTTAGTAGCCAACCTCTACCTACTCTTAATTTCGGTAGCTCTGGTGTTGCTGTTAGAGCCTTACAACAGCTTTTAGTGTCTAACGGTTATGCCGTAAGAGTAGATGGGATTTTTGGCGCACTGACAGAGACTGCTATCAAAGCCTTTCAAAACCAGCGGAATTTAGCAACAGATGGAATAGTTGGTCAACGTACCTGGCGGGCGTTGACAATTTAGACGCGATTAATCGCGTCTGTACAGGGGTTTGGAGAGACGCGATTAATCGCGTCTCTACAAGGGTTTGGAGTTAAGAAAATTTATTATTCTCTATATATTAAAAATAATCAGGGGGTGGAACATACTCATATTGGCTTACTTACAATCCCACTTTTTGACATTTCTTACCAATGACAATGAGAAGAATAACCCTCACACCTTACAGGGTATGAGGATAATAGGGTATTGATACCCTTGTTTTTTGACTGCTAGTTTAAATTATTTGCTTTCTCAACTGCTTCCTTTAACTCTTCAAAGGTAATACTGCCGTCTTTGTCTGAATCATAATTTACTAGCAATTCCTGGGGACTAGTGGTATTTGTTTCTGATGAGATGATTGCACTTAAGCCAGGACTTAAAAAAAGATCATTAATGGAGACTTTGCCGTCTTGATCGCTATCTAAGGTATTAAAAAGAGATTGAAGCTCTTGCTCGGTTGCCATAAGTTTCTATCTGAATTAATTTTTCAATTTAATATCTCAAAATCTTGACAAAGACGCAAGGATACTTAAGACAGTTCAGATGTACGCTGTGATACAGGGTATACAGTCTGACAATGAAAATCAATCGGCACGGTCGAGCCAAGATTCTCACACAGCAAGAGATACAGCTAATTTTCAGTGATGGCTTAGACAACGACCGTGATGCCTGCGGTTTTTGCTAGCCGACGCACTTTGTTTGGTGTCTGCCTGTTCAGTGCTGCGAGAATCCGCTTATTTCGTTGAAAAGGGACGCTTTATTTCAAACTCAATTACTTGAGGGTTACGACTTGCTGATGCTGGACGCTGATTGGTAGAGAACTAAGGCATTTTCACGTAAAATTGCTACAGCGATCGCCTCTGCTTGAGTCACAGTAATGTCAGAATCTGCAATTGCTTGCTCTAGCACTTCTTTTAAAAGCTGACGACCCCACTTTGCACCCAAGTAGTACAATTCTGGAATTGAATGGGCATCAGAAGAATACATTAATTTAGTCGTGGGAGTTAATTCTAACAGATGCCTGATTACTTCCCGCATCCCGGATACGCTTAAAACGTTCTTCAATTGATAAATATCCAGGGTCTTGATTCACCGGGTTTCCAGGTGTTAGACCACGCTGCACACCATCAAGTCCGGCAGCAATCACTGCTTCTATTGCTAAGTAAGGATTAGCTGAGGCATCCACAGTTTTCAATTCTAAGTGGCTGGGACAGCCCAAACCAGGGTCACTGGGGACTCTCACGGCTAGGCTTGAGGCTAGACCAATCTGGTACTAAGCGAATTTCACCTACTGGCCCTAAATCAGTTTCTGGCACAACCGCATCATACATCACAGGAATTCCCTGCTGCCCTAGGGAAATACCCATCCCATGCTCAAAGTAGTGAGCTAGCATCCCTACATGTACGGCTTTGCCACGGATAATGTTAGCATTATCGCACCAAAGAACTCGCACGAATTTGACACCTGTTTCTTCAAAATATTTACGTGTTTTTTTCCAGTTATTTTTTTCAACCATTGCCATCGCAATCCTAAGTGATTCATGAGAAAACACTATCTTGATTTATTAACGCTCAGTCAAAAATATGACAATTAAATTATGATTAAAACAAAGGCTTTCACAGCGCAAACAAGCAACCTACACATAGCATCTTGTAGAAAAATGGACATCGCCCACTAATTTTTCTTGGGCAAGTAGATTTGCTTATATACACAAAATTATTTATAAGCTAATCTGATGAATTATAGTGGATTTGCGGTCTTTCCAAGTCCATGAACTTGGAGATGGCAGATCCTTGCTAAAGTAATGGTTATGAATATTCAGAACCACAACCCATCTTCTATAAGAATATATGGATAACTATGAAATTATTTAGGGCGAACGATGGGAATTGAACCCACGAATGGTGGTACCACAAACCACTGCCTTAACCACTTGGCTACGCTCGCCATTCAACAATTTGAATTATAGCAATTATTTGGCAAGCGATCAAGAGTTTTTGTTCCAGGAACGGACTCAGTTGATTTAGAGTCTCTGAAATCTAACGATTACAAGGAATTTCACTTGGCAAATATGAAACCCCTAACCATCATTGCATATACTGGAGCAGCAGCAGGACTCGCCGCCTTAGGTGTGACAATGGCGAAGACCAATCCCAGTCAGCTTGAATATGAAGAATATGCAGTGCAACGGTTGACAAAATACTTAAAAACCGATGTATGCAAAAAAACTACGAATATTATCGAAAATTTAATCCGTTTTAATTGTGATAAGTTGGTTGACTCGGCTAACCCGCAAATCCAAGAAATTGTTGCCAGGACTACAGAAAGACAAGATTACATGATTTTTAGCATTTATCGTACAGATTTAAAAATAAATTCTTGGATGCCTTCTTACAAATTTGAAACGGTGGGAGCCTTTGATCAATTTTATACTTACACTGCCAAAGAAGAATAAGACAAGCAGGAGTGGGAGAATATAAAAGTGATTAATAATACTTATATTTAGTAATTGAGAATAGTTTCAATAATCACCAGAGTCCTTATTACCACCAGCTTAATATTAAGTAAAATATGAGAATTAGTAACTGAGAGTTTAAGCTTTGCCGATGTCATCTGCCTATCTGCTAGTATCTCACGGAAGTCGCGATCCGCGCCCAGAAATTGCTATGCAGCAACTAGCAAAGCTGGTATGCAACAAATTGCCAAAAAACCACAACCCATCAAATAGCGAACATCTGGTTGGTATAGCTGCTTTGGAAATGAGTTCTCAGCCTTTATCCGAGCAGATTCAACAATTTGCCAAGAGTGCTTTTTGCGATGTCTACGACGGGCTACGCCTACGCAAACTATCTGAAAACGAGAATCGCCTGAAAATTGTACCGCTATTTCTGCTGCCGGGAGTGCATGTGATGACAGATATTCCAGCCGAAGTAGCACTAGCACAACAGGCTCTTGGTCAAGATATGATCATTGAGTTGCAACCATATTTAGGCTCTCACCCAGATTTAGAAAAATTACTGGCAAAGCAAATCGCTACTATAAAAGCACAAGCATGGATTTTGTTAACTCATGGTAGCCGTCGCCCCGATTCTGAAAAACCAGTCCAAGCAATAGCAGGAAGTTTGGCAGCAGTGGTTGCTTATTGGTCTGTACCTCCTAGTTTAGAATCACGAGTCAAAGAGTTGGTAGCTGCTGGTTATCGGGAAATTGCAATTTTGCCATACTTTTTATTTGCTGGTGGAATAACTGATGCGATCGCCGCCTCAATAGAGGAGCTAAAATTACAATTTTCTGCGGTGAATTTCCAATTGGCAGAGCCACTAGGAGCAAGTGCAGAATTAGCCGAGCTAATTTGGGATTTAATAGATAGATGAACCGCACAATGACAGAGAAAAGTAAGTATTTGGGAAAGGTTTATTTAGTAGGTGCGGGGCCAGGAGATCCAGGATTAATTACCCTGAAGGCGAAAGGTTTATTAGAATGTGCAGATGTAGTTATCTATGATGCCTTGGTGAGTCCGGCAATTCTGGCAATGATTAATCCCCAAGCAGAGCAAATTAATGCTGGTAAGCGTGCGGGGAGACATTCGTTGTTGCAGTCAGAAACAACCCAATTGCTAATTGATAAAGCGCAGGATAATGCAATTGTGGTGCGGCTAAAGGGTGGCGATCCGTTTATTTTTGGTCGCGGTGGCGAAGAGATGGAAGAATTAGTCAAAGCTGGAATATCAACGGAAGTTGTGCCAGGGATTACATCGGGAATTGCAGCCGCCACCTATGCAGGTATCCCTTTGACTCATCGTCTATATAGTTCATCAGTGACATTTGTTACTGGTCACGAGGCGGCAGGTAAATATAGACCGATAGTGAATTGGAGTGCGATCGCCCATGGTTCCGAAACGATTGTAATTTATATGGGAATTCACAATCTGCCTTATATTGTGGAACAATTAAGTGCGGCTGGGTTGAATTTAGAAACGCCCATTGCTTTGGTGCGCTGGGGTACACGGCCAGAACAAGAAGAATTGATTGGGACTTTAGAGACAATTGTCAAACAGGTAGAGCAAACTGGATTTGGTGCGCCTGCGATCGCAGTAATTGGACAAGTAGTAAATATGCACAGTATTTTATCTGGTTGTCGTCCAATTTGATGGTTGGCACAAAAAAAGAAAAATCAGAAGTGGAGAGAAAGCCCTTTAGATGGTAGGGGTTTTCTCTCCACTGTATTTAACTTTCTCGAATCCAAAATGCCAATCCTCCTGCACGACCGCGAGCTGCAATGAAATCTTCCGTCTGTAAAAAGAAGCCGAAGAAGGGTAGTTTAGCTATGGGCAGGTTGTAGAAATCTTCTGTTTTAATTTTACCAAAACGGATTGGTCTGTTGTAAACGACACGACCAAACAGACTGATAAGCATGTGGTTAAAGTCAAACGCCAATAAATTTTTCTTACTGAAATATTGCACTGGCCCCGTGAGCTTCAACAAAAGTGGGCCATATTCAACCTGATTAACAATTTCGCCTCTGCCTGAATCCTGTTCCAAAGTGGCATTAAAGGAAACATGGATTGTTATAAACTTGGGTACATACAAACCCTTGCCTAATACAATTCCCCCGCGCTCTCTAACTTTATTAGTGCCAGTGACAAAGCAAAGTTGCCATTTACCTAAAAGAGACTCAAACGGATAAGTTAACCGTTGCTGCTTGGCAGATTTTTCTGCTTGTAGCAACGCATTTACTAATATTTCAGGATTAGGACGTGTGCCTTTGTGTTCTCGATACGCAGCCGCAGCCTCGGATAGCACGGTCACAAAGTTAAATATCGCTGTAGATGTTAAATCAGCGGTCATGAAGGCGCTCTGGATTTAAGTATTTCTTTGCTTTTCTGATAGATTGTAGCGTTATAGGGAGCAGGGAAGAGGTCTTTTGATGGTTGATTGTGAGATTTTTTCGGGATTGAGTGTCTTCATGAGCTAGATTGATTCTCTTGTAGGGTCGGCTGCGCCAACGGCGGTAACCATCCCTCCCCGATGAAAATACAGTGTGTCTAGACCTTTGGCTCTTGTTAATGACCAAATTCTGTGACAATGGTTAACAATAAGCCGGAATACTGAATCTAAGCTACTCATGAGCCAGAGTTATCAAAACAGCCCTTTGCCAGGCAAACCCGTTCAATCCTATTTCCATTGGTTATACGCTTTCTGGAAATTCTCTCGCCCTCACACGATTATTGGTACAAGTCTGAGTGTGTTGGGTTTGTATTTAATAGCCATTGCTGTTTCCTCTACTGGATTTTCTGGCATTCCACTGAGTCGGGTTTTGGGTGCGTGGATTGCTTGTCTGTGTGGCAATGTCTACATTGTGGGGCTGAATCAATTAGAAGATGTTGAGATTGACAAGATTAATAAGCCTCATTTACCGTTGGCATCAGGTGAGTTTTCTCAACAGACGGGGCAATTAATTGTCGCTTTGACTGGGATTTTGGCGCTAGTTGTGGCGTGGCTAACTGGGCCATTCTTATTGGGCATGGTAGCAATTAGTTTGGCCATTGGTACTGCTTATTCTTTACCGCCAATTCGCTTGAAACAGTTTCCATTTTGGGCAGCGCTGTGTATTTTTTCGGTGCGCGGCACGATTGTTAATTTAGGATTGTATTTGCACTATAGTTGGGTGCTGAAACAAAGCCAAGGAATTCCCCCTGTGGTGTGGGTGCTGACATTATTTATCTTGGTGTTTACTTTTGCGATCGCTATCTTTAAAGATATCCCAGATATGGAAGGCGATCGCCTCTATAATATCTCTACTTTCACTATCCAACTCGGTTCGCAAGCTGTGTTTAATCTGGCTCTTTGGGTGATAACTGTCTGCTATTTGGGGATAATTATAGTTGGTGTGCTACATGTTGCCTCAGTTAACCCCATATTTCTGGTAATTGCCCATTTAGCGCTGCTAGTTTGGATGTGGTTGCGGAGTTTGGCAGTAGACTTACAAGATAAAAGTGCGATCGCTCAATTTTATCAATTTATTTGGAAACTCTTTTTTATCGAATATCTTATTTTTCCTATCGCCTGCCTTTTGGCTTAGACAATGTTAGAAACCTTTCCCACTAGTTCTATTATCCCTGCTCTGGTAGTTGTTCTCAGTCTATCAATTCTTGGCTATTTCGCTTGGAAAACTTTGATTACCTCAGACTTGTTTCAAAAAGGAATCAATCTTGCTCAAGCAAAAGATTACCAAGGCGCAGAAGCAGCATTTCGCAAAGTGATTTCCCTCAACTCTACTAATGATGTGGTGCGCTTGTTTTTGGGAGATGTTTTAAACCAGCAAGGTCAAGTAGAGGAAGCAACAGAATTATTTCGGGAAGTGATTCGCCGCAGTCCGAAAAATCCTGATGCTTACTTGCGTCTGGCGAATATTCTCATGCAGCAAGAGCGAGAAGAGGAAGCCAAAACTAACCTGCTAGAAGCTAAAGATTTATTACAAAAACAACGTCAACCTGAAAAAGCTAAAAAAATCACTCAACTGTTAGATAAAATGAGTGCTAAGTCAAGTCAATCTGAAGTTGAGTGAAAACAAACTATTGATTAAACTTCAAATTGACTACTTTTACGCCTTTATAAGTTGCTATTTTTATTACCTCTGTTTTTCAATTTCGCAGCAACTATAAAGGTGCTAAATCGAAGTGCGCCAGCGACAAATGATGGTTCTGGAACAGCCTTCACAATACCGACATTAGTCGCTGCTAAATCAATGCCGCCAACAGTGTTAGGAGTATCTTGAGGAAATACAGATGCATTTGTCCAATCAAGCAGGTTAATTGGATTACCTTTATCATTTACATCTGGAGAAAATAGTGAGTAGCCGTAGATTTTGCTACCTGTTGTTGCTAATTTACAAAGAGGGATTAGCAAGCTGCCAAATTGTTGGGTAACACTTAAAACATTGCTAAAAGCACCAGCACTATTAGTAATTGTTGCTGGATAACCACCTCTTCTTATATAGCAATCCTAAATGAGTCGTGAAAATCTCCGATTGCGCCTCTGCGGTTAATTTATTTGTAAGGATTCAGGTCATACCTAAATCTCTACAATCATTTACCGATAACGCTTTCCGTGGATTAGCCACAATTTTATATTATCAATAAGAATTGCGTAAAGACTATATTATTGTACAGTGACAAATTAAATGGCGTTGAGACAAATTAGTGTCATCAAACTAGGACTGACCCACTTTAGACTTGTAACAATTTGTGTTGATACAGCTTGTAAGTTTCACATGGTGATTCTAGTCCGAACGCTTTTTGAGTCCAGGATTCATACCTTGATGACACTAATTTGTCATGGCGACAAATAAAAAGTCACTGTACAGTTTATTAATCAATCGTCTGAAACTTTTACGAGCGGATTTTAACATTAGTTCTAAAATTAACACAATATTTATAATTCCAGATTATATAATATTTATATAAATAAAACTTATTGTGTTTATTGCTCATTTGTGGTAAGAATAAGGAGTTATTTGAAATAGTGATTCATCATCTAATCTCTGACTTTCTCAAATTAGCATAATGAAGGATAGTATTTTTTAATTTTTTCCTTTAAAAAATCTTTAAATTATATAATATTAATAGAAATATAAAAATTAATAAAAAAAGTTTTTGCCATATCTAAATAGTTGAATGAAGTGTGTAGAAATGGAAAACTATATTCAATTCCAGTTACTTGTCAACTCAGGAATTAAAGTAACAAAAATGCTGAAAAGTAAGAATCTACTGGGAGTAGCTATTATCTGCTTGTGTTTGAACAATGCTAATACTGTTTTTGGTAAAGATGTTGGCGTTGTTTTATCAAAAATTCCTGGCTCAAATCAAGCAGCAGTTCCTCAGAAAAAAAACGCAGTTGCTAACTTTGAGCAAGGAACCAATCTCTACAAACAAGGAGATTTAAAAGGAGCAGAGGCGGCTTTTCGCAAAGCAATTGAACTAGAACCCAACTTTGCACAAGCTTATATTGCTTTGGCAAATACTCTCAACGATCAAGGTAAACCACAACAAGCGATCGCACAATACAATAAAGTTATCAGCTTCGATCCTAAAGACTCTGGAGCCTACTTGAATTTGGGTTTGACTTTAGCAAAACTGAATCAGTTAGAAGCTGCGATCGCCCAATATAAGAAAGCCCTCAGTCTTGATCCCAACTATGCAGACGCTCACTATAACTTAGGAAATGCTCTCTACGCTCAAGGAAAGCCAGCAGAAGCAGTCGCCGAATATACAGCAACCATCCGCCTCGATCCAAAAAATCCAGCAGGTTATAATGCCTTGGGAAATACTCTGTACGCTCAAGGCAAACTAGAAGAAGCGATCGCCCAGTATAAACAAGCCATTAGCTTCGATCCCAACTATGTAGATGCTCACTATAATTTAGCAAGTGCTTTTTACGCCCAAGGCAAGCTAACAGAGGCAATCGCCGACTATACCGAAGCGATTCGCCTTGATCCCAAACATGCACAGGCTCACACGGGTTTGGCAAATGCGATGGATGATCAAGGGAAATCAGAAGAAGCGATCGCACATTACAAAAAAGCCATTAGCCTCGTACCCAATGATGCATACACTTACTATAATTTGGGAATCACTTTGGGAAGGGAACAACAGCTAGAAGAAGCGATCGTTAATCTCAAAAAAGCCAGAGAGTTATTCCAAGCTGAGGAAAACAAGGAGATGGTTGAGCAAGTTAATCAGCTAATCCAAAAAATTAATCCCCGAACGAATTGAATAAAGGGCATTATCCATAGCTATCGATCTAGGCATTACTTAAAGATTACTGGTTGACGACCACCTTAAGTTCGTTGCACAAAGACCACACCAGTGATTAACAAAATTACTCCAACAACTCGCCAGAGACTCAGTGGGTGTACAGGAAAACCAACTAAACCAAAATGATCCAAAGTTATTGCCGCCAGCATTTGTCCCAGGATGATTAGCCCAATCATAGTGGCAGCCCCCAATAAGGGAGCCAAGACGATTGTTGCGGTTAGATATATCACACCAAGGAGTCCTCCTAACCATAAATACAAAGGAATCTGAATTAATCGTCCCAATGCAGGTAATGAGAGATGTGACATGACAGTAAACAGTAACAATGCCACTGTTCCCAATGAAAAGGATACTGTCGCTGCAAGTAGTGGATGTCCAAGCTGTTTGGCTAATTGAGCATTAATTCCAGCTTGAGTAGGCAGCAGCGTCCCTGCAAGCAACGCAAATACTAAAAACAGCAACTGCATCGTCTTAATTCCTCATACCTGGTTGATTCAACCCAGCGTTAACAGCATTGACTTGCGCTAATCCTGCCAATCAATTTTAGCTTGCTCGTGAGCGATCGCTGTGAAAGAATGCTCGCTTGGTCACTACATCCCTGAAGAGCGCCCTGACTATCTGATAGAGCAAATTCTTTCCTTCTTTGGAGAGGAAAAGCCATGAACACTAAAACATTTTGAACCTAATAACCGCGATCCGAAAAGACTATTGAAATGAGATATGGTATCCACACGTTTCTGTGGACGCAGAGGTTCCACAAGTCGAACCTCTAACTTTTCACGGGATGTAGAAATCCGGGTAAAGTTTGCAATATATTAAACGCGAACTTAATCGGATAACAAAAAACCTATTAGCGCTCCTTGACTGTCTAATCAGTATTTAAAGGTTTGAGACTCAAGCACAGTGCGAAGTTCTTGATAGGCATCGCCGTTCAGCAAAAACTTTTTGGTTTCTTTTTGGTTTACTGTTAACGGAGTTCTAAGCCTGATTAATGAGTATCAAAGATTCATTAAACTATGTCGTCACCCCAAGTTGTATTCTAAAACATATCTCTTCTGCCCCAATACTTCGACGCCGCTCAGTACAAGTGCCCAATCACAAATAACAAATGACAAATGACTATGACTCAAGAAAGGGGCAAAGTTTACCTCGTAGGTGCTGGACCTGGAGATGTGGCATACCTGACGGTAAAAGCTTACAATCTCTTAGCTGCTGCTCAGGTTTTAGTCTACGATGCCCTAGTAGATGCTCAATTATTGCAGTGCGTACCAACTGATTGCTTGAAGTTGAATGTCGGGAAACGCGGTGGTAAACCCAGTACAACCCAAGCACAGATTAACAAGTTACTGGTAAAGCATTGCCAGCAAGGAAAACAAGTTGTCCGGCTCAAATCAGGCGATCCGTTGATTTTTGGGCGTTGCACTTTTGAAATTGAAGCGTTGAAAGCATCTGGTTGTAATTTTGAACTCGTACCAGGAATTTCCTCAGCCCTTGCAGCACCTTTGTTAGCAGGAATTCCCCTCACAGATCCGGTGTTGAGTCGCACTTTTGCAGTGCTTACAGCTCATGAACCAGAGGTTTTAGACTGGGAAGCACTCTCACGCTTAGAGACACTGGTAATTTTGATGGGAGGGCAACATCTGCCAGAGATTGTCCATCAACTAGTGCGACACGGGCGATCGCACTTAACACCCATTGCCATCATCCGTTGGGCAGGAACTCCTCGTCAACAAATTTGGACAGCGCAACTGGGCAATATTCTGGAACAAACCACCGAATTATCCCTTTCCCCGGCAGTAATTGTTATTGGCGAAGTTGTTGGGCTACGCAAGTACTTACAACCTGAGAATATATATTTAGACGAAATTATCAGGCAGGAGCCTGGAGAAACGCATTCCCAACTTCTGCCTGGGAACGAGAGTACTCCCACACCCCAACCTATGTTAAGTAACTTCCCCCCCTCATCTCCTCTTCCCCTGACTGGCAAAACAATTCTGGTGACACGTTCAGTAGGACAGTCAAGCCAATTTAGCGATCGCCTGATTGCATCAGGTGCAACAGTGATCGAAATGCCTACCTTAGAAATCGGACCACCCTCCAGTTGGGAAGCTTTGGATAATGCGATCGCTCATTTATCTGACTTCGACTGGTTAATTCTCACTTCTACCAATGGCATAGACTACTTTTTTGCAAGGCTAATCGCCCAAGGTAAAGATACCCGTGCCTTAGCAGGCGTCAAAATTGCCGTTGTTGGCGAGAAAACAGCCCATAGTCTCAAACAACACTCTCTCCAACCAGATTTTATTCCCCCCAACTTTATTGCCGATTCTTTAGTGGAAAATTTCCCAGAGAAACTGGATGGTAAAAAGGTTTTATTTCCCAGAGTTGAAAGCGGCGGCAGAGAAGTTTTGGTTAAGGAATTAACTCTCAAGGGAGCAAAGGTGATAGAAGTTGCCGCATATCAATCTTGTTGTCCTAGTGGTATTCCACTTGAGGCAGAGTTAGTTCTCCAAAACCGCAAGGTAGATGTGATTACCTTTGCCAGTTCTAAAACTGTACAATTTTTCTGTCAACTTACTAACAACATATTTCCCAGCAACTCTGATGCTAGTCAATTATTAGAAGGAGTTTCTATTGCCTCTATCGGCCCGCAAACCTCCAAAACTTGTCATGCTTTATTCGGACGTGTGGATATAGAAGCTGAAGAATATACTTTAGATGGTTTAACCCAAGCAATGATAACATGGGCGACAAATTCTTAGTATTAAATGACCAATGTCTAAACGTATAATCGGCTTAACCGGAGGTATTGCCACAGGCAAAACCACTGTCACCAATTATTTAGCTAGCATTTATAACCTGCCGATTTTGGATGCAGATATTTATGCTAGAGATGCAGTATCTTTAGGTTCGCCTAATCTTGGTGCGATCGCTCAACGTTACGGCGAACAAATTTTACTACCAGATGGCAGCCTCAACCGCCAAAAGCTGGGTGAAATTATCTTTAATCGTGAAGATCAACGCAACTGGGTAGAGAATTTGATTCATCCAGATGTGCGTGATCGCTTCCTCAAAGCAATTGCCCAATCTTCCTCACAAACACTGGTGTTAGTAGTGCCTCTATTATTTGAAGCTGGGATGACTGATTTGGTTACAGAAATCTGGGTAGTGCGTTGTTCCCAAGAGCAACAACTACAAAGATTGATACAACGAAACCATTTAAATAGAGAACAGGCACGAGCCAGGATCAACAGCCAATTATCTATCGAAGAAAAAGTAGCTCATGCAGATGTCGTTTTAGATAACTCCTCCACCCTAGAAGTACTACTGAAGCAGGTAGATGTAGCCAGAAAAACCACAAGTAGGGACTAGATCGTATTTATCTTAAATAAATATACATATCCGACATTATAAAGATATAAAAGGTTTATAAATTGAATATTATCTAGTTAAAAAAATACTTATATCTAACCCCATATTGGCCAAGAATTCGGTGATTTTACAGTTGAAGCTGCGGTTGATGGTACTGTAAATTTAAGTAGTTAGTCAATCAATAGCTGCTATACACCTCTGATATGGTACGGGATAATATGATTAGCATGATGCTCAAAATTCAAGGTAAGAAACTAATCAATAGTATTATCAATAGTGAACTTTTACCTGATATATGCAACATGAGCAACGACCTCAAAGGGTGATTGGGCAAAATATATCATTTGGGAAAAATTAAACAATAATAATTTAAATTTTTTTTACAAGTACTTTATCAAAGAACTGCTTGTAATTTAGTTTTGCTAATTATAGGTGCAGACACTTAATTAGACATTGGGTGATTCATTGGCTTTACTAACTGTCAATGCGGTTGATTCCTAACTAGTACACTGTGGCGTCAGTTTGCCTACAAGACTTGGGACAAAATCCCTTGTTAAGCCCCAAGTCTTGTTAATTGAGATAGTAGGTGGATTTTTGCGCCCGCTGTACTAGATTGTCTACCTATTCGATTCTGGATTGGTGATTGAAAGGAATTGAGATTCACCTAGAGTCCAAAACTCTTCGTTATAGATTTCTTCTTTGGGAAAACTCACTTATGTCTTTGATCAGGACAAGTATGAACTTAAGTTTTAGTTTTTTAAGTAAGTTAGCCCTAGTTAGCCCAGCAAACGAATTAAAAAAGAAAAATAAAATACACGATTATAGCCTACAAGTTTGGGGAAGCGACTACGTATTTGAGCGCCTCAATGAAGGAATGATCGGGTACATGACTGGAGTCGGCAAAGGCATCAAACCCCGCGATCGCATTGTTTTACGACAAGGTTATGAATCTTATCAATATCAAGTTGAAGAAATTGATTACTACTCCGAGCCATCTGATATGTGGATAGCTTTACTCAAGCAAGTACTGGTTGAGTAAATGTTAAAGTAAACCAGTTGTTTCAATTCCATTCTTGCGATACGTGCGGCAAGCCCCAGACTAGAACTTTTACCCCATAAATTGGGCTACTTTCCTTAATTGGATAAAGTCGAACTAAGCTGTTGAAGAAACTTAATATTCAAATCTAGCTTTTCTCCTAACCATAGGGAATGAACCGCGTGGTCTGCGACAGCATCGCCTGTGTCAGGGTGGACGAGAATATCCAATCCCTCACGATTGAGCATTAACCAAGGAACGACTTTATCAAACTGATTCGGTAAGAAAGCAACTTGATACATTCCTTTTGGGTGAGGCCCAATGGGCTTGTCAAACCAGCGTCCGAGTTGCACATCAAACCTAGCGCCCAATCCTTCACGTACACGCGCAGCTACATCGCGACTCGCAGTATCGAAGTAAACATGAGCATGAAAACCAGTGATCTCGATAGTATCTTCTTTCATAGATCCACTTTTCGCTCTCAACTCTAATTTTGGGTAGCGGACTTTTTCTTTTTCACTGAAAAAGCGATGTCTAGGACGGGCTACGCCTACGCTCAATTTTAGCCTAATACCGTGCAGTTAAGGATCGTTTGTGGAGATTGACTCTACAGAGGTGATCGATTCAGGTAAGTAGGTAGGCGAGAATAAACCAAATTCAGAATTTGGTTCGCTAAGATTTATGCAATGTTAGTAGTTAGTTAACCCTGAAAGTTGCTTGAAGTTTTTTTTATAATTTCATCTGTTATCGGAGTAGCTGAAAGATGCACAACATGCACTGAACAAGAAGCATGGTGAAGAACATAGTTACTCACACTACCGAGAAATAGTTCCATCAGCCCAGAACGACCCCGACGCCCCATGACAATTAGGTCAGCACCATAACTATGGGCTAAATCACAGATGATGCGACCAGGATTACCAATATTTTGTGTAAATTCCGTAGTTACACCTGCTGTGCTAGCTTCGGCAGAGAAAGATTGCAGCATCTGGATTCCTTGATCTTTAAAGGTATCCCACTGCTTTTGGTATAATTCAAAGTTTTGACTGCTCAATCCCGGATAGTAGTCCAAATTAGACAGCATAGGGCCGTAAGGACTACCCTCTTCTTCGGGAGATAGAACATGCAGTAGCATTAAGCTAGCTTGTGTTAACTTTGCTAAACCCAACGCCTTCTCAAAAACTTGTTGCCCTATTTCCGAGCGATCTAATGCAACTAGAATCTTTTTAAACATCATATAGACCTCCGATTTCATTAGTAATTGGTCTTTACGGTTTCGGGTTTCCAGATGCTGGATTGTCAAAAATGACCAAACCCTCAACTATGTTTAGCAACTTTTGAATTTTAAATTTCTTAAAGGTTTTCGCCCCATATTTATATATACAGCAAAACAATTTGAGGAACTTGTGAAAAAAGTAAAGATTTATCTTTGATTATCAGGGAGCATCCCGTTTTAGAAGAAACATCTTTGGACTCTCAGCCTAAATTTCCTTCAATAAAAAACCTATTTTGGGTTTATCCCGTATTAGGTTTTAGAATTTAACAGAGTTCAGCAATATATACTAACTCTGATCGAGATCGAATAAACCATCGCCAGAAAAAAGGCAAGCTAAAGTGCCTAAATCAGTTTTCAGCGAAGAGTACAATCGGTTTCGCCAGCTACTTATCGAGGCGCGCAAAGCTGCCAAGCTCACTCAAGCAGAGTTGTCGGCAAAGCTAGAGCTTCCGCAATCCTATGTATCAAAGTATGAACGTGGAGAGCGTCGGCTTGACTTGATTGAATTTTTACAAGTTGCCCAAGTCCTTGAAATAGATCCGCTGGCTTTTATCAAAGAACTGCTGAAATCCCAAAAGGAGACGTAACAATTATTATTCAATATGTTGACTTTAACGCAGCAGATACAATCATTAATACCCAATACCAGAACGAATGGCATGAGATTAGTACTATTCTTACTAGAATGCCTTTGCACATCAAGGCTTCAGATCAAGCTGGAATTCAGGGTAATGCAATATTTGATCCAGTAGGTACAAACGAATATATTAAAGCTGCCTTTATTCATGATGGTTGGCAATCAAATATACCTATTCCAGTACCTTATAGATTTTTAGGTACAGACGTTGATTTTGCCAAAACTGGCATCATTATTGAAATTCAATTTTCTAACTATCCCTTCCTACTCAATAACACTTTGCGCTCAGAATTGTTCTTCAAAGCTAAAACCGAATTTGTTGGATACCCGACTAATTTGGTAATTATGGTGACAAAGGCTCTGATGTTTCCTGCTTCCAATAGCACTCTTTATTACGAGCAAGCTGTTAATCAGTTAACAGCTTTGGCTAAAAACAAAGTTTTTGATATACCAATCAGACTGGTTGGATTATTTGAACAACAAAATACAATAGTGCCCATTATCTGGACTGAGTATTTATTTAAAAGATATTCTAGAACTGTGAATACTAGAGTTAGTCGTGAATGCCAAATCATTGCTGGGCGTTCAGCCCGTAGTCGTTGTCTGCTTCGCTTATTGTAATAATTAATCTATTAACTCCATAATCTCAGTTCAATTTGTTCTACTTCTTCTACTTGCTTTACTATTGGATTTTGCAAAGAGGTCTTTTGACCATTGCCATTAAGCTTTGGATCTACTGGAATTTCTTCACCTCTTAGATTAGCTGCAAAAGCAGATTCTTCATAGATTAATCTATCTTCCATTTCTTGCAAGTGATACTCTTCTGGATAAATTTTTGCTTTGCTGCGTTCTGAAGCTTTATTTCCTACTTGCAGATCAAAATTGAATTTATCAATAGATTGGCCAGTTTTTTCAACGTAATCGCGCAATGTTTTTAAATTGGGAAAAGAATCATTTTTATCTGGATTGCCACTGAGACGGCGCAGCGCAACTTGATGATATTTTGGTTCAATTTCTGACCCGATAAAATGGCGTTCATGATCTCTAGCAACCACTGCCGCAGTACCAGATCCCATAAATGGATCAAAAACAATATCACTTTTGTTTGTTGTAGCTAAGATAATTCTAGCTACCAAGTCTTCTGGAAATTGGCAGGGATGTATAGTTTGTTCTTCATGATTATGTTTCACATTCCGAAATAGCCAAATATCACCAGGATTTTTACCTTCTGGATTACATGAAAGTTCCCCCTTACGATTTCCTCGATAATGTTTCTTATTTTGATACTTTTGCGGAACTCTAATAGCATCTAGATTAAATTTATAATTATCCGACTTAGTAAACCAAAGAATAGTTTCATGTCTACAAGAAAACTTTTTCTGGGCATGAAGACCATGCTGCCTAGCCCATATAATTCGGTTGCGAGGAATTAATCTGCATGACTCTAAAATCGGAAAAAAGCGAATATCCAAAGGAATCAGCATTCCTCGGTCAGAAAAAGCACCAACTTGCCAAAATAGCGAGCCTGTATTTTTGAGAATTCGGCTACATTCAAGCAGCACGGCTGTTTGTTCTTCCAAATAAATCTTAAGAGCCTGTCTTGATTCGTATTCTTTGCCTAGATTATAGGGTGGAGAGGATACAACTAAGTCAACACATGCATCTGGCAGATTACTGAGCAGTTGTAAGCTATCCTCTAAGAGAATCTGGTCTAAGGGTAGATTCTCTCTATTAGTCTTCATTACGATACCTACCTTGCAAGTAATAGTAGACTTTCATCATCATAACCTATTTTAGGTTATTGTCCAATTGTTGAGATAAATATCAATAGTAAGTAGAGTATAATACCCTACTTACTTTAATGATCTATCTTGCTGCCGTAGGCATACCCAAAGGCGATCGCAACACAATTATAGATACAATTATCAGTCTGTTAAAACGCTTCGGGTTAAAATTTTCATCACTTTGCCTGGTTCAGAAGCAGGTAAAAGTGGACTCCACTCGCTAATCTGTGCAAAACCCATTCTATAGAGTGTGTGAATGGTATTGGTGACAGTCTGGCGCGAACCAATGACGAGGAAACTAACAGGTTCTCGGTCTGAATGTGGTTGCATGGAAGGTAGAGAGTTTTTGTTCATTTGAGTTGACCTCAATTGTTACTAAAATTATGTTTGTAGTTACGAACATAACTAGTTTACCATCTTGTTCGTAATTACAAACATTTACTTGGTTATAAGCCTCTGACAAAATCGGAGGTATGGGAAAAGCAGGAAAAGCCCTCAAACGGGTACTAGAAATTTATGGCATCACCCAAAATCGATTGGCTGTAGTTATGGGAGTCAATCGTTCTAGTGTTTTTGGGTGGGTGAATGAGGTTGCAGATCCACCAGGTGATACAGTAGTGAAAATTCGCAAGGCACTACAGGAAATTGAGCCTGCTGCGGCTGAAGAGTTTGTCAAGCTGTTCTGGCGAGATTTAGAAAAGGATGAGGAACAGTAGTGAGTGAAGGATAGTAAATATCAGGTTCTATTTTACAGACTGACAAAAAAAAGGTGATCGCTTTATTAAGTTGCTTGATTGCTGCTTTTTCACCAGCGATATCCTCAAACAGTTTACAGCTATTTTCAGGTAAATAGACCACGCGGTAGGGGCGCAAGACGTTGCGCCCCTACGACAGATGTGGTTCAAATACATGAAAACTGCTGTAACTTCAGCATATTTAATTGGATAGGGATCAGCCGTAATTGTCCAGCCATCTTTAATTAAGGTATTTTTCACGGCATTATGGTAGATATCTTTTGCTGGCGTTTTTACCCAGATAATAAAAACTAGGTGGGCATTGCCCACCCTACTATATTTACTAACGCAAACTACTAGCTGGCATACCCAAAATATCCTCAAGCTTCGGCATATCTTCCAACGGAATCACGCGCCCTTCATCCTCAAAACCGGCGATTTGATCAAAGTTCAAATACCGATACAAATCATCAGCAAAAGGATGAATTCTCTTCGCCACAATATCCAAATATTCCTGCACTGTCGGAAGCCGTCCCAGCAGCGCACAAACTGCGGCTAATTCCGCTGAACCAAGATACACTCGCGCATCTTTACCCATGCGATTATTGAAGTTGCGGGTAGACGTAGAAAACACTGTTGTGCCATCAGCAACTCGCGCCTGATTACCCATACACAAACTGCATCCTGGCATTTCTGTTCTAGCACCCGCAGCCCCAAAAACGCTATACACACCTTCTTCTTTAAGTTGGTGTTCATCCATGCGCGTTGGTGGTGCAATCCACAGGCGAGTTTTAACTTCACCTGCACCTTCCAAAACTTTCGCTGTTGCCCGATAATGACCGATATTCGTCATACAAGAACCGACGAATACTTCTTGCACTGGATCATTAGCAACTTCCGATAATAACTTAACATTATCGGGGTCATTGGGAGCAGCAACAATTGGTTCTTTGATTTCGTTCAAATCAATTTCAATTATTTCGGCATACTCCGCATCAGCATCGCCTTCTAATAACACAGGATTTGCTAACCATTCTTCCATCTTTGCTACACGGCGCAGCATGGTACGCGGATCATCATAGCCCCGTGCTATCATATTTTTCAGCAGCGCTACGTTAGAACGCAGATATTCCGAAATTGTCTCTACACTCAGCTTAATTGTACATCCGGCACAAGAACGCTCGGCACTAGCATCGGTGAGTTCAAAGGCTTGTTCTACTTTTAAATCTGGCAAACCTTCTATTTCTAAAATTCGCCCGGAGAAAACGTTTTTCTTATTTTGCTTCTCTGCTGTCAACAAACCTTTTTGAATTGCCACGTAGGGAATGGCATTTACGACATCCCGCAGGGTGATACCTGGTTGCAATTCACCTTTAAATCTTACCAAAACTGACTCTGGCATATCTAAAGGCATGACACCCAAAGCCGCTGCAAATGCCACTAATCCCGAACCGGCGGCGAAGGAAATACCCAAGGGGAAGCGGGTGTGCGAGTCGCCGCCAGTTCCCACGGTGTCGGGTAGCAGCATCCGGTTTAACCAAGAGTGGATGATACCATCACCGGGGCGGAGGGCAACACCGCCACGAGAAGCAAAAAAGTCGGGGAGTTCGTGATGGGTTTTGATGTCTACTGGTTTGGGATAAGCAGCAGTGTGGCAGAAACTCTGAATCACTAAGTCTGCACTGAAACCAAGACAGGCGAGTTCTTTCAATTCGTCGCGGGTCATGGGGCCTGTGGTATCCTGGGAACCAACGGTAGTAATGATGGGTTCGCAGGATGTGCCGGGACGCACACCAGGTAATCCGCAAGCTTTACCTACCATTTTTTGTGCTAAGGTGTAGCCTTTCCCTGTATCAGAGGCTTGCTGGGGACGGGTGAAAATGGTGCTGGGTTCTAAACCAAGCGCAAGACGAGTTTTGTCGGTGAGGGTACGTCCGATAAGTAGGGGGATGCGTCCACCGGCGCGGACTTCATTGAGGATGGTGTCAGGTTTGAGGGCGAAGGTGGAAATGATTTCGCCTGCTTCATTGGTGATTTCGCCTTTGTAGGGATGGATGGTAATCATCATGCCAGTTTCTAGTTTGCTGACATCGCACTGAATAGGCAAAGCACCGGCATCTTCAGCTGTGTTAAAGAAGATTGGCGCGATCGCACCACCTAAAACATAACCCCCAGCGCGTTTGTTTGGCACAAAAGGTATATTATTTCCCATGTGCCACAATACCGAGTTGATGGCAGATTTACGCGAGGAACCTGTACCAACGACATCTCCCACATAAGCTACAGGATGCCCTTTTTTCTTCAGTTCGGCAATGGTTTTCAAACTTCCCGGTTGCCGTGACTCTAACATCACTAAGGCGTGTAAGGGAATATCTGGGCGAGTTGTGGCACTTTGGGCGGGGGATAAGTCGTCGGTGTTGGTTTCGCCAGGGACTTTAAAAACGGTGACAGTGATAGCTTCTGGTACTGTGGGACGAATAGTAAACCATTCAGCTTCCGCCCAAGAGTCAATTACCCGCTTGGCGAAAGGATTGGTTTTCGACAACTCTAAAACATCGTGGTACGCGTCGTACACCAAGAGGATTTTGCTTAAGGCGTTGGCGGCGTAGGCGGCGATGGGTTCCTTTCCTTGTCCACCCATCACCAGAGGCGTTTCAGATGAGTCTGAGAGGGATACGGTGGGGAATTGCAGCAAATCGATTAAAGATTGCACATTGTAACCACCTACCATCGTCCCTAGCAATTGCACTGCTTCTATCCGCGAAACCAAGGGACTGGTGATTTCCTTTTTGGCAATGGCGGTGAGAAATCCAGCTTTGACATAAGCTGCTGGATCAACACCAGGAGAAACGCGATCACTCAATAGATGCAATAATATATCCTCTTGACCCTTTGGCGGATTTTTCAGTAATTCACATAATTCTGAGGTTTGCTTCGCATCCAATGGTAAAGGCGGAATACCGAGTCCGGCGCGTTCCGCAACATGCTTACGGTATTGTTCTAGCATTTCTGTGTTCTCCATTGGGATGTTCTCCATTTAATTATGAAATATTTTTAGGCAATTTTTAGCTATAAAAGTTTACCTGATTTTTATAGCTGAAAGCTTTATGAGTAATCGGTTGTTTGCAAATCTTTTTTATACTGAAAGTTTAGTTTTCGTCAAGCAAATATCTTTAAACTTTTATAGTATACGAGCAACCCTGTTTAGTGTAGCTGTAGAATCCGACTTGGTTATAAATTAATTAATCTATTAATGATTTATAGCGGTTCTTGATCGAGTCAGGTAAAAATTGTACTTCACTTCCATTGCTCTCTCCTAAAAGAAGAGAGGCTTTGAATTTTTCCCACTTCCCGCTTCGGGAAAGGGGTTAGGGGGTTAGGTCTATTTGCATACCTGTATCTCACCGGATTGAAAATGGCTATATCCTTATTGTTGGTTTAACCAAGTTTCTAAATCAGCAACACTAGAAAAGTCTAGCAATGCTTCTCCTAAATTTTCTAATTGCTCAATCGATAAGTCTTGAATTTGCTCGATTAATGATGAATTAATCTCACCAATGCGGCGATTGAGTAAGCGTAAAACTAAACGTTGTTCTCCTTGTTTTTTTGCTTCCTGTACAGCTTGTTCTCTGTCTCTTTGATAAAGTGGTTTTAGTCGCATTATTAACTCATTATCAATCGAAATGAGTTAGATTGATTGTTGGTTTAACCAAGTTTCTAAATCAGCAACACTAGAAAAGTCTAGCAATGCTTCTCCTAAATTTTCTAATTTTTCAATGGATAAGCCTTTAATTCGCTCGATTAATGAGGCATCAATTTCACCAATACGGCGATTTAGTAGACGCAGTATTAAGTCTTGTTCTCCTTTTTGTTTTCCCTCTTGCCTTCCCTCTTCTTTGGCTTGTTCTCTATCTCTTTGATAAAGTGGTTCTAGTCGCATAATTAACTCCCGATCATCTGCTTCTAATTCTTGATTTACTCTCAAGTTTTCGCGCAAGTTGTAAACTAATTCTAGAGTTACTTTCTGGTATGGATGATCTAATGGTAACGCTTGCAATTCGATAATCGCTTGTGATTGCACACTTCCCCTACCCAGAAGCCTCAACCACAAAGTCTCTGGTATTTGCGGTAGTTGGTGTATCGCCACAATTGCTGTCCGCAAGGCATCTGGTAGAAAATGTACTCCCGACAACCAACCTTCTTTTTGCATAGTTCCAAAGCTAGACAATCTAGTTTCAGATATGGTAGGTGTAAGAATCCACAATTTGGGAATATCTGAGTCCTGAAGTTTGGTTTTATTGGCTTTAGCTTCTCGTCGCAATAAAGCCTTGACTTCTAATAATTTTAGAATACAGTCGCAGATTTCATCGGTAGAAGCTGGATTGCGGAAGGGTTCTATTATTGCAGGATATTCAGCCAATCTTCCTAACAAACCGAGTATTTGTAAATTAGAGTTTTGCTGTTTGGCAGGAGTAAATAAAACATCTATTTATTTAATCTCTCCTGCAACTTTTTCTGATGCTTTGACTTCTCCGTAATCTTTTAATAACTCTTCTAGATAGTCTTTAGCAAATTTATCATGTATAAACCGGGTCAACCCCTTTGGGTAAGTCAAAAGTCAAAAGTCAAAAGTCAAAATTAAGATTAAGAACCCCATAAATAAATTTAGTTGCTTTGTATTTTTTTTTCTGGTCATTCAATTTTCAGATTGCGGAAGTTCTGGGTTAATGCAAAGTTTTATTATATAGCAGTTCTGAATCATTCGTGAGACAATAGATCCCCGATTTCTTTGAGAAGTCGGGGATCTAGACACCTTGAATGTCACCTTCGGCTCATTACTTTTAATTTTTCATGCCTCGCCCAAAATACACTTAACTTTAGTCGCTTAAACTTCCGCGCAAGGGTACTAAGCGGTTATTGCATTTTTATTTGATATTTTATCTGTGTTACCTTTCAAGCGTGTCAATCTGCTTTTACGGATGCGTTCGCTGTCTCGAACGCCACCTGCAAGTTCATATTCATCGCTGTTTTTGCCGTACTTAAAACCAACCCCCACCAGCATTTTGTCTGAAACCTGACTTAAGGTTTTTTCTATCTCATCCAGCTTTTTTCTAGAAGAGTCAATCATAGCTATAGCAGCATTATAATCATTAAGCATATTGTGAAACTGCTCTATTAATTGACTCAGGTGTTGCAAGCTGTAAGTATCATCAAAATTGATATTTGGATCGATAGCTTTCAGTCCGGCAACTCTAAACTCAGCTTTTTCTAAAATCCGGGAACTACGTTTTGTTCGAGGCACAATTTTACACCTTTAATAGCTCTACAGAACTATTTTGTCTTAATTGACTTGTATTCTGGTTCAGCAAAAAGCGCATTTTTATGAACAAAAGTTTTTATTTATGCCAGTAATTTCTCGGAATTTAATCACGAAAGGTTGATTTTCAGTGAAATAATATTATGTTTAAGTTGTACGAAAACTACAATGTTGTTGCAAAAGCGATGCCTACGGTGGTCACTGAGCCTGTCGTTCGCGCAGCGTCTCGTAGAGAAGTGCGGTAAACTACGCACTTTTACTTCTATAGCGGTTATTGATACCCTGCCTTAGAGGTTGTTTGAAAAGTGGTATGTTGTGATTTTAATCGAGTTATTACCCCCCTTAATCCCCCCTTATAAAGGGGGGAAATAAGAAAATCCGGTTCCCTCCCCTTATAAAGGGGAGGGTTAGGGTGGGGTAATAAATATTTGATACATCAATCATGACTTTTCAAACAACCTCTTAAGCCGCTACGCGTCTATGGATGCAATACACAATATGGCACAGCATTGCTCATTGGTGTCAACTTAAGCTCAAATGCGTGTCCCACAGGCCTTTTACCCCCCTTAATCCCCCCTTATAAAGGGGGGAAACAAGGAAATTTAGTTCCCTCCCCTTTACAAGGGGAGGGTTAGGGTGGGGTGACGCGGATCGTGATGGGAAGCTAGAGAACTCAATATCACGTCTTGACAAGGGTTTCACATTAAGTTGACACGCATGAGCATTACTGTGCCCCTACAAATGGACTGTATTCTATGCAATTGAGAACCGCTATAGTCAAGAGCGAATCGCTTTAATCTTAAGCCTTAATGTCGTAACCTCAAGGCTTAATGTTCTAGCTTTAAGGCTTAATGTTGTAGCTCTAAAGCTTAATGTTGTAACCTTAAGCCTTCATGTTCTAGCTTTAAGGCTTAATATTATGATCTTAAGGCTTGATGTTCTAACCTTAAGAGTTAAAGTTATAACATTTTCTCAAAAGTTTGTTGGTGAGTGCATTATAGCAAGCATGGTATTTTAGCGATTTTTTTATGGCTCGCCCAAAACGCAATTTTCAATCTGGCTTTTGCTATCACATTACAACTCGCTGCAATAACCGCGAATTTCGTCTAACGCGGTTAGAATGCCGTGAAGTTTTTCTGTATGCCATCAAGAAGGCACAGGAAAAATATCAATTTAAGCTTTATGCATTGTGCATTATGAGCAATCATGTGCATTATCTATTAGAACCCAAACAGCCGGAAGATTTACCGAAAATTATGCACTGGTTGAATTGGTATACTGCTATGTGTTTTAACCGAATGCTCAACCGCACTGGGCATTTTTGGGAAAAGCGCTACCACAGTACAGGTTTTGCCAATACAGACCAACGCCGTGCCTTAAACACTCTGCGATATATCCACGCTAACCCGAAAGCAGCAGGAATACAGCAGGGTTTTTTCTACGACTTCAGCAATTACGGCACTCATGACCGTTTGAGTAGTGATGGTATTACTCAATGGCATCCGGCGTTTTTGCAATTGGGGAGAACGTTGTCAGAATGTGCGGCTAGATATCGCCAGTTTTGTAAGAAATATCGCCCAAAGCCGAAGCCAGAGAGAAGGAATCATTGGGGTAGTCGTTTTTTACCTTCTTTGAAGAATAAAGGTAAGAAGAAGTCACCGGGACAGATGAGTTTACCTTGGGACAAGCAGAGAGTAACTGAAGACACTGAGGTGCATGAGGTAGCAGAAAAATTTATTCAGGCGCAGTGCCAGGTATTGGAATTATGAAATGTTGATTCTACCGTGCATTCGGGGCTTGTAATAAATCTTTATAAATATCCGAAAGCCTTAGATGTTACAGTTTACAAGTCTCGATGCGAGAGAAGAGAACATTCCTATACGCTGTTCACCCACGGGGAGGTGTCCCTTAAGTGCTGAGGTGTCAAAAGTTACGTTCTTGTAATATATCCAACTACTATTTACTCTCCATCCTACGCGATCGCCAAACTTATCCCAGACTTCTTGGTAATACTCGCCGTCAGCTTTACCGCCCACGCTCAAGTAAATTTTCTTCTGGACGCTGAAGCCAAAGTGTCCATTGCTGTATTTTACCCACAAGCTGTCAATTGTGCGTAAGTCTTTGCAGGGGAAGTTTAATAATGTTTCGCTGCTCCATCTTTCGTTAAGAGCTTTGTTCATCACCTTATAAGTCTCACTATCCGCTTCTTTCCATTTTTTGTTGTCGAGCAGATTACATAGCTTAGTATAGTCAATGCCTCTTTCAGATTCAAGTGAGATGCATTCAGTAGACTGATTTAGTTTGATCAAAATCTCTCGACCTACCACTGATGTTACTAAGCCTACACTTCCCCAACCCGCCCATTTCAAAAATGGTCTCCTGGCTGTGTTTAATGGCAGACTAGTTGGGGTCGGTGTACTTGTTATTTTAGTTTCGGTTTGTAGGTTTTCTTGAGGCGGGTTAGGTGGTGGCTCGCGCGGTATTGTGTAGTTTTTTTCTGAGTCCAGGTTATCTGTTTTAGGCGTTGTCGGCTGAATTATGGGGGTTGTCTCCAGCTTTTCCCCAGTAATACCCCAAATCAACTGTTCCATCGGTTCAGGATACTGTAAACTGAAATCTACCCACACTAAACCTCTCAAAAATACAGGTAGTTTTGGCTCTTGTGGCGCATCTTGTAAAAGTACAGGAATGACTGGACATTTTCTATAAACAAATTCCCGCAAAAAAGCATTGATTTCTTGATCTTGCCAAGGGCCGAATCCTGAATTACCTACAAAAATAGCTGCTGCTCGAATCTGGTCTATTTGTTCTTCTAAAGAATTTTGCCAAGACAAACCAGGGCGTAAATGCCAAATATCCAACCAGGGTGAAATTCCGCGTTGCTTTAGCTGTTCGGCAACTAGGATAACCGCAGGCTTATCCTTGCTGTTGTGACAAAGAAAAACATCAAACTTTTCCATAGGTTACTCCTCCACACCAGCAATTTTTGCCAAAGCCTTGGCGTAATCTTCCAACCCACCGCGCAAAGCTTCCAACTCACTTCGCAACTTGGGTTCCTCCGACCAACTCTGCTCATGTTCTTTAGGACTCATCCCTACAGGTCGTCTAGCTTCCCACGCTTGCAACAACGGATGCCATTTAGCCAAAAACGGCCTTAACCCATTATTCAACACTGCGATCGCAATTCCCCCCACTGAATCACGAGAAGCACCCACATCCGGCCCGGCTGCTTTGAGAACTTCGCGGGTTGTGCCAAATAAACTATAAAGAGAGTTCATCGCTTCCCGTACCAAACCCTGGTCAACTTCTAATGGTTGCACAGCAATGCGCGTCACCAATTCCACATAAAGCGACCAAGCCGCCTTCTTTTGTGTAGTGTCAACTTTCCACGACATCGAACCAATGCCAAAAGGCAGACTTACAGATACAGTCTCTAAAGAAACGTGATCGCGCATATATATTTGTAATAAATTTAACTAATAATTCTAATTATAGTAATTAATGCTACTAGTCTAAGAGGTTGTTTGAAAAATGGTATGTTGTGATTTTAATTGAATTATTACCCCCCTTAATCCCCCCTTATAAAGGGGGGAAATAAGAAAATCCGGTTCCCTCCCCTTTATAAGGGGAGCCACTGCGGTCTTGGGGTTTCCCCAAGTGGAGCAAGTGGCGTGAGGGTTAGGGTGGGGTAAAAAATATTTGATACATCATTCATGATTTTTCAAACATCCTCTAAAAATTGTTCAGAATTAGTGACTATAATCTCAGGATTTAACCTAAACTTTTATGCTAGTATCTAGATATTTTTAACTAATTCAGATAAAATAATAAATTTGTTCGTTGCATCACCTTTCTTTGTATATGCCCAAAAGTTACACCGTAGAAATTCATCACCAAGGCGAAATTCATACCTTGCAAGTTCCTGAAGATGAAACAATCTTATCAGTTGCCGATGCTGCTGGTTTGGATTTGCCGAGTTCCTGTCATGCAGGTGTTTGCACAACTTGCGCCGGTCAAATAAGTGAGGGAACTGTGGATCAAACTGACGGTATGGGCGTTAGTCCAGATTTGCAAAAGCAAGGTTACGTATTGCTTTGTATTGCCAAACCCCTTTCTGATTTGAAAGTTCAGACTGAAAAAGAAGATGTACTTTATCAGTTACAATTTGGCAAAGACCAATAATCAGTAGATAGTTATCAGTATCGGGATTGATTATTGATAACTGTTCACTTAACATTACCAAATCTGATAAATAACATAAGTTTTTCAGAGCAACTGATATCAGCTATTCTAGAAACTACAAATCAACAGGATTTACCAAGATGACGACTCATTTTATTACCGCAGAAATTGATTTACAAGAAACTCCCGCAGAATTACTAAAAGTAATTGAAACAGAGTTGAATAAACAAGGGGAACCCCTCCGTTGGGCAGTTACCTCTGTGGACGTTGACAAACAAAAAGCTATAGTTGAAGCCGTGGTGACAAAGAATACCCAGTCTTTAGTAGTGAGTGCTGAGTTAGAAGTTGATAGTTGAGAGTGGGCAAAGACTATTTCATTTTCATCTAGCCCGCCTCAGAATGAATTCTGAGTCTAATAGCGAAAGTCGTCTAAAGACGACTGAGAAAAGGTTATAGTCCCTTAAAACGGACTTTAGTTATGAGGTGCGGAACTTTAGTTCTGGGCGGTTCATGTCTAGAACGAAATAGCCCTGGAGAGTGAGAAGTAATTATAATTTTTACTCATAACTCATAACTGGGTACTGATAACTATAAGATGAATCGTCCATACACAGCTATCTTAATTGTACCAACTGGCGTTGGGGCTGCCATTGGGGGTTATGCCGGAGATGCTTTACCTGTTGCCAAAGTTATAGCACAGGTTTGCGATCGCCTAATTACTCACCCCAATGTCCTTAATGGCGCAAGTTTGTACTGGAATCTCCCAAACGCTTTCTATGTTGAAGGTTACGGGCTTGACAAATTTGCTTCTGGATGCTGGGGCTTACATCCAGTCCGCACCAACAAAGTAGGTTTGCTTTTAGACCAAGCCATTGAGCCAGAGTTGCGACTACGACATATACAAGCAGCAGATGCAGCTAGAGCAACTTTGGGATTGACCTTAACAGATTATGTAATTACTGATGCAGCATTAAATGTAGAATTACGGAGTACAGCATCGGGAGCTAGTTGGGGAACAATTGGCAACCCGGATAGCTTATTACGGGCAGCTGAGATATTAATTAAGAAAGCGGGAGCAGAAGCGATCGCAGTTGTTGCCCGTTTCCCCGATGATATGGATGAGGAAGCAGTACAGAAATACCGCCACGGTGAAGGCGTCGATCCTTTAGCGGGTGCAGAAGCCGTAATTAGCCATTTGTTAGTGCGAACCTTTCAAATTCCTTGCGCCCATTCTCCTGCCCTTTTGAGCGAACCTCCACAACCTGATTTATCTCCCCGTTCCGCCGCTGAAGAATTGGGCTATACCTTTTTGCCGTGTGTCCTTGTAGGATTAAGTCATGCCCCACAATTTATAATAGAGAAAAGACTGATCCCATCAGAGCAAGAAGATATTTGGGCAGATCAAGTGGATGCTGCGATCGTACCTGCAACTGCTTGTGGTAGCAGTGCCTTACTGAGTTTAAGCCAAAGACGATGCCAAATAATTACAGTAGAAGAAAATAAAACCCTTATCAAAGTTCCTCCCCAACCCTTGGGGATCAAAACTATACAGGTAAACTCATATTTAGAAGCAGTGGGTGTATTAGCAGCACACAAAGCAGGCGTCAATCCCTCTGCTCTCCGTCCCAATTTATTACCTTTGCAGCCAGTAGTTAGGAGACGCGATTAATCGCGTACAGGAGTTAGGAGTTTGGAGAGACGCAATTAATCGCGTCTCTACAGGTTAAAAATTATAAGTTATTTCTCCCCCTGCCCCCCTGGTTACTGAGCGCAGTCGAAGTATGCCCCACTCCCCTTAAAAACCCGTGGTTGAACAACACAAACAAGAGCCAGAAATTCCATACCTGACGCGCATCCAAGTACTTGGGGCGATGGGAGCGACTGCAATCATTTTGTTGATAGTCGCCAAAGTTTCGTTGCACTTGGGCAACTTTTCCCTATTTTCTTGGGACTTGAACCAAAGAGAATTACTGTTGGGTGTAGGGTTAGGGTTCGTCATCACCGCATTAAGTGGCTTAATTTATCGCTTTTGGACTGCCTATCGTAAAAGTGCAGATTATTACCTAGAAGTGGTACTGAAACCCTTAGCCTTACCAGATTTAATTTGGCTGGGGTTACTACCGGGGTTGAGTGAAGAATTATTATTTAGAGGTGTGATGCTGCCAGCTTTAGGCTCTGATCTTACAGCTGTAATTTTATCCAGTCTTTGCTTTGGTATCTTGCATCTCAGCGGTTCCCAACAATGGCCTTATGTGATTTGGGCAACAATTGTCGGGATGATATTGGCATATAGCGCCTTGCTCACAGGCAACTTATTAGTGCCGATTGTCGCTCACATTATTACCAATTGGATTTCTAGCTATTTCTGGAAAATGTCGCAATTGTCGGCAATTAAAAAATAAATTTTGAGCTTGTAGGAATTAGTGCGTAGGCAAGCATTCATAACTACAGAAGAAGTTGTGTTAACTACAGCTTCAATTTTACTTATATATTATCTCGTTATCTCGTTAAGAGTCTCAGACTGGGAATGCCTAATGAGGAGCTGCTGCCTCAAGACTAGTACGCCACGGCGTAAATAGAGCAACCATTTAAAATCCCTAAAAAGCCCATTCCATAATACTTTTGACTTTTGACTTTTGACTTTTGACTTCCGCCTTGCGGTACTAGCGGCAGAGCCGCAATTGAAGAGCATTTCCAGCCAGAGGCTCTTAACGAGGTTGTCTCGTTTGTCTATCTCCTCTGCGTAAGTTTTAAAATGGTTATAGCAAGAAACAATAAACTATGTATTTTTACGCTCATATTGGTGTTGCTTTTAATGAGCAAGCTAGCAAAGCGATCGCCTGTTCGTGAACTTGAATCTGAGCGGGAAGCTTTTGTGAATGGATGATTATTCACAAAAGCTTTAATTTTTCTTATATAGGACTTACGCAAAAAACCTCTCAAACTCTCATTCCTCCGTGTCGCGCCAGTTGCTTCTCCTAAGGGAGACGCTGCGCGTAGCTTGCTTCCCCGCAGGGGTACAAGTCGGGGAATCGCAAGGGCGCACTGGCTTCTCTGTGTCTCTGTGGTTCGTTCTTTCATAACCTTCCCGGACTTCGTGCCGCTACCCAAACCTCAGCAAGGTGATTACTAAGCTTCTGTCCTGTCAAGCGCTTAAAGGCTTATTTTCGCATTATTCCTTCCCTTTCTTACGGGGGAGGCTAACTGTGAGAAGTCTGTATAATAAATATTGTTAAAAAAGAAAGATTGTTTGGCTGTCTTGCCAGAAAACCGCAACACCTGATGAGAAAATAAGACATTAAAACAAAGCGATCGCCATTTGATTGTTAACAAGCCCGTTAATCAGAAGATCAGATTTTTTTGAAGTTAAAGCCAACAAAAATATTATCGGACATGACGGAGAAGGTTAGTGCCTGAAAATACTCTTGAAAGCCAGTCTATGTTCAATAAGGTTTGTATAAAATTTGATGGTGAGGTTATTCACTTGATTCTGAATTTCAGCAATCCAGGTTTCATTTATGAGTCAGTCTTTTTCTCAAACTCAAGCAAGACGAAATCGTCAACAAAGGCTGTGGCAACAAAAATGGAGTTTAAAGACTAAAGCAATAGTTTGGGCACTAAGCATCAGCGTCCTTCCTGTGGTTACAATTGGAATAGCTACTTACTACTACGGCATTAATTTAATTACCAAACAAATTCCGCAAGTCAAACAAGAGAGTGCGAAAAGTTCAATACAAACTGAACTTGCTCTACAGGGACAACTGTCACTCTTGTTAACTGGGATGGGGGGAACAGCAATTTTGGCAGGTGCGATCGCAACTTTTATAGCTAATCGAGCTATTAGTCGAGTTAGCAAGGCTGCTGTCACTTCTAATATTATCAAAAATAAGCTACGTCCAGACAGTGAGTTTACTAAAACTTTCATCGCAAGCGAAGATGAATTAGTGATGTTAGAGAGAAACATCAACTTATTCACAGAGCTGCTTTCGGTTTTGGTACAGCAGAAAGAAACCGAAGCTGATTACTCGCAACTATTGATGAAAATTACCCGCTGGGTTCGAGAATCATTCAATGAAGAGGATGTTCTCAAAACTACATCAGAAGAAATTCGTAAAGCTTTAAGCATTGATCGCGTAACCATCTTTTGCTTCAACTCCAACACTAATGGAACCTTTATGGCAGAATCAGTAGCAGCTGGTTTACCGAAAATGTTAGGGGTTACAATCTCTGACCCTTGGTTCGAGGCAGGGTATATAGAAAAATACCAGAATGGTTGCATCCGTGCTATTGATGATATCTATCAGTCCGATCTCAATGATGGTGATATTGAGTTGCTGGAGCAATTTGGTGTCAAATCTAATTTAGTAGCACCTATTCTCAAAGGTAAGCAGCTATTCGGTTTATTGATTGCACATCAGTGTTCTAGAATTCGCTTTTGGCAGCAGTCTGAGATTGATTTGTTCGCTCAGATAGCCATGCAAGTAGGATTTGCCCTTGAGTATGCCAAGCTTCTAAAACAGGTAGATACGAAGGCAGATAAAGCTCAGGTATTTATCGAAATTACCCGCAGCATTCGCCAATCGCTCAACGAAGAGGATGTGATCAAAACGACCGTAGAAGAGGTTCGTAAAATACTGAGTACTGACCGAGTGTTGGTTTATAGCTTTAACGCTAATTGGTCTGGAGTTATAATTGCCGAATCAGTGGTTCCAGCTTATCCAAAAGTTTTACGGTCTGAAATCCGAGATCCATGTTTTGGTCAGGGCTATGTAGAAAAGTATCAGTCTGGTCGTGTTGTAGCCACAAACAATATTTATGAAGCCGATTTGGCTGATTGTCACATTAGCTTACTTGAATCATTTGCTGTCAAAGCAAATTTAGTAGCCCCGATTATCAAAGATGAGCAGCTATTTGGCTTATTAATTGCACATCAATGCTCCAGACCCCGTGATTGGCAACAGCCTGAGATTGATTTATTTGCCCAGATAGCGATGCAAGTGGGATTTGCTCTTGACCATGCCAGACTCCTACAACGAGTCAATGCTGAAGGTGTGCAAAGTCAGTTACTGGCGGATACTATCGGCAGCATTCGCCAATCGCTCAACGAAGAGGATGTCCTTAAAACCACTGTACAAGAGGTTCGGAAAATACTTAGTACTGACCGAGTAATGGTTTATAGCTTTAACCCGGATTGGTCTGGAACTGTGATTGCCGAATCAGTTGTTCTCACCTACCCAAAAGTTTTGCGAGCTGAAATTCAAGACCCATGTTTTGATGAAGGCTATGTAAAACAGTATCAGTCTGGTCGCGTTCTAGCCATAAACAACATTTATGAAGTTGGTTTGGCTGATTGTCACATTAGCTTACTCGAATCCTTTGGTGTCAAAGCAAATTTAGTAGCCCCGATTATTAAAGATGAACAGCTATTCGGTTTATTGATTGCACATCACTGCTCCAGACCCCGTGATTGGCAACAGTCTGAAATTGATTTATTTGCCCAGATAGCTATACAAGTGGGATTTGCTCTCGACCATGCAAGACTCCTGCAACGAATCGAAGCTGAAAGGATGCGAAGTCAGTTACTAGTGGATATTACCCGCAGCATTCGTCAATCGCTCAACGAAGATGATGTGATCAAAACCACTGTGGAAGAGGTTCGCAAAGCCCTGAGTACTGACCGAGTACTAGTTTATAGCTTTTACGCTAATTGGTTGGGAATTATAATTGCCGAATCAGTGGTTCCAGGTTATCCCAAAGTTTTGCGGTCTAAAATCCACGACTCCTGTTTCACTGAAGGCTATGTAGAAAAGTACCAGTCTGGTCGCGTTGTTGCAATCAACAACATTTATGAGTCTGATTTGGCTGATTGTCACATTAGCCTGCTCAAATCCTTTGCTGTGAAAGCAAATTTAGTAGCACCCATTATCAAAGATGAGCATCTATTTGGCTTGTTAATTGCACATCAGTGTTCTGAACCCCGTGATTGGCAACAGTCTGAGATTGATTTATTTGCCCAGATAGCCATGCAAGTAGGATTTACTCTCGATCATGCTAGGCTACTACAAGCGTATGAAGCTGCTGAAGCTAATGGTTAATAGGTTTGTGGGAGAGTAGCAAAAGTACCGCCGTTATTAGCGAGAATTCATAGAGTGCGCGTAGGTGCTACTCAAGTTTCTGCAATTTTGAACTTTGAATTTTGAATTTTTTATGTCTTCTTCTCAAAAACTGCGGCAGTTACTTACACGTCCTGAAATTATCGTCATCCCAGGTGTTTACGATTGTCTGGGAGCCAAGCTAGTCGAACAGACAGGTTTTGAAGTAGTGGCTACAAGTGGCTTTGGGATTGCCGCTTCCACACTGGGTTTACCAGACTACGGTTTTGTCACCGCTACCGAAATGCTCTATAGTGTGGGACGAATTGCTCAGTCGGTGAATATTCCCCTAATTGCAGATTTAGATACTGGTTATGGTAACGCTTTAAATGTTGTCCGCACGATTAAGGATGCTGTCCAGTTGGGGGTGGCTGGTGTACTACTAGAAGACCAAGAATGGCCGAAAAAATGTGGCCACTTTGAGGGCAAACGAGTTATTTCCCAGGCGGAACACGTTGGTAAAATCAGGGCAGCAGTGGAGGCGCGGGGTGATAGCGGTTTGGTGATTATTGCTCGCACTGATGTCCGTGCGTCACTAGGTTTAGAGTCAGCGATCGCTCGTGGTCGAGCTTACATTGCCGCTGGTGCAGATATACTATTTGTAGAGGCTCCCCAGTCTATTGAAGAATTAAAAGCGATCGCCGCAGCTTTCCCAGATGTGCCACTAGTAGCTAATATCGTTGAAGGTGGTAAAACTCCTGAAGTTTCTGTGGCGGAATTACAACAGTTGGGCTTCAAAATTGTGTTTTTCCCTCTAACTGCCTTACTAGCTGTCACAAAGGTAATGACTGCTTGTTTTCTTCATTTAAAAGAACAAGGAACCACCACTGAATTACCTGATTTGGTTAGCTTTCAAGATTTTCAAGAACTCGTCGGCGTTCCTGAATATCTGCAAATAGAACAGAAGTTTAAATCATGACTGTTGTTGCTCGTCATACCTAAATGCAACAGAGTGTTAGCTGTTTATTTATGACTTTTTATATTATGTCCGCTTGATTATTTATTAAACCCGAAGAACCCCACCCCGCCAAAGCTGTGCTTTGTCTCCCCTCCCGGAAGAGCCTACGGTGGTGTACAACACAAGTCGGAAATATCTTACGAACCTGGGTTTGGACTCTCGTATTACCCCACCCTAACCCTCCCCTTATAAAGGGGAGGGAACCAGATTTCCTGTTTCCCCCCTTTCCAAGGGGGGATTAAGGGGGGTAATACGACTTGTATATACACGGTAGCCCCGAAAAGCGGGGTAGGGTTCTTTTATTATCGCCAACAACATCATGTATTTTTACGTTAGGCTTAGTGTAACTTTTGACGAAGAGGCTGCCAGAGCGATCGCTAGGGGCAAAATCCGATGTTCCTGAATTTGAATCCTGGCGTGGAGTGTTTCTGCTGTATCATCCGGTAATACTGGTACTGCGGCTTGGATCAATATTGGGCCACTGTCCATTTCTAAACAAGTTATATGCGCTGTACACCCAGTGATTTTTACTCCAGATGCCAAGGCTTGTTCTACAGCATGAATTCCTTTGAAACTAGGTAACAAACTAGGATGGATATTAATAATCCTCTCAGGAAAGGCATCAATGAAAACTGACGTTACTAGTCGCATCCAACCTGCCAAAATCACCCATTCCACATCGTAGTGGTGCAATGTCTGCACAATTTTCTCATCAAACTCTTCTCGATTTTGATAGTTGCGGTGATTCAATAAAACAGCTTCTACACCTCTATTAGCTGCTTTTACGGCTGCTTTCGCTGAGGGGTTATTGTAAATTAAAACTTGAATTTGGGCGTTTAGCCGCCCATCTTGGATAGCTTGGGCAACTACATCAAAATTGCTGCCATTCCCAGAAGCCATAATTCCCAGCTTTAAAGGGGCGACTAGTTGGCAATCATCGCTAATGCTGGGAGAAACCAAGCTAGGGGTAGAATCAGGGCAAAGAATCATAACAGCTAAAAGGAAAAATTATAGATGTCAAAAAAATATACTAAGTCGTGGTTGGATAATGATACAGTAGCTGCCTGGATTTTTCTCACATAAATAGGTGGAATTTCATCCTTTGATTTAGCAATGTCTCTTTCCATGTTGCGATGTCTACGACGGGCTACGCCTACGCTTGATTAAATTTTGCTGTAAAAATTTAAACAAAACTCGTCCAATTGATATATGTGATATTTTAATACTTGGTATGAAGGGAACAACACAGAGATTAAAGCCGCAGAGGATTTGATCGCAGCATAGGTGAGTTAAATGGCGAAGTTAGCGTTGCTGATTGGGGTCAGTGAGTATGAGCCAGGGCTGAATCCGTTGCCCAGTGCAGTTAGAGATGTGGAAGCAGTGTGTGAGGTGCTGCTGCATCCAGAGATGGGCGAGTTTGCTGCGTCAGATATTCTCCTGCTAAAAAATCCTGAACGACAAGCTGTGGAAATGGCGATCGAAATGCTGTTCTCCAATCGGCACAAGGATGATTTGCTGCTACTGTACTTTTCAGGACACGGCATCAAAGATGATCGCGGTAGGCTGTATCTGGCGACTCACAACACCAGTAAGACACCGCAGGGTGAATTGATTCGCTCAACGTCGGTGTCTGCCAATTTTATTCACGATCGCATGATCGAAAGTCGCTCCCGGCGGCAGGTGGTAATTCTGGATAGCTGCTTTAGTGGCGCGTTTGCTGAGGGGATGTCTGCCAAAGATGACGGCACAATTGACATCCGGGAGCAGTTGGGCGGTGAAGGACGAGCCGTATTGACTTCTTCTACTTCGACTCAATATTCCTTTGAGCAAGAGGGGCAAGATTTATCGATTTACACTCGTTTTTTGGTTGAAGGTATCAAATCGGGAGAAGCCGATCGCGATCAGGATGAGTTTATCTCCATCGATGAACTCCATGAATACGCCAGTCAGAAGGTGCGAGAACTTCAACCTGCAATGAAGCCGGAAATCTATGCAATTCGAGAAGGCTTTAAAATTCGACTGACAAAGGTGGCTCCAGGTGATCCCAGACAGCGATACCGTAAAGAGGTAGCGCGATTTATTCATAGAGGCGAAATTTCCCTTGTTGGTCGTCGTACATTAGATTATCAGAGGACTCGTTTGGGATTGGAGACAACTGAGGCGAAGGCGATCGAAGATGAGGTGTTGGAACCGTATCGCAAGGAGTTCCGCGAAAAACTCCAGCAGTATCAGCAGGTGTTTACTGAACTACTGGAACGAGATGACACGATTACGGATAGCGATCGCCACGATCTGCAAAATCTCCAGCAAATTTTGGGGCTGCGGAATGAGGACACAATGCCGATTGAGGCACAAGTGACTGCACGGTTTAAGACGCATCAGCAAAACCTACAAACTTATGAGCAGGCGTTTACAACGGCACTACGACAGGAGTTTCCCCTGAGTGCAGCAAACCGCGATCGCTTACGGCAAACCCAGCAGCAATTAGAACTTGCAGATAGAGATATTGCCGCGATAGAATCCCAGATTACGGCTGAGGTAGAGGCATATCACCAGAAACTCCAGGACTACCAACGGCTGTTTTTTACTGCCACGCAGCAGGAATATCCTCTTAGCAAGGCAACCCGGAATAATTTACGCCAACAGCAGCAGCGCTTGGGACTGACGGATGTAGATGTTGCACCAATTGAAGCGCAAATCACAACCCAGATCGAAAGCTATCATCAAAAACTCCAGCAGTATGAGCAGGCGTTTGTGAAGGCGACGCAGCGCCAGCATTATCCAGATGAGGTGACGCGGAAGCAGTTGCAGCAAACCTGGCAGACGTTGGGGTTGAGTGAAGGGGATGTGGGTGCGATCGAGAGGCGGATTAATGCGGAGATTGCAACGCATCAAGCAAACTTTCGGCAATATGAGCAGGAGTTTACAGAAGCTGTTCAGCAAGAATATCCGCTCAGTGCTTTCAAACGCTCTCAACTAACGCAACGTCATCAAGCGTTGAATCTGACTGCTCGGAATGTGACTGCAATTGAAAATCCAATTATTGCTGCGATCGAGGAACATCGACAAAAGCTTCAGCAGTATGAAGATGTGTTTAGAGAGTCAATTCAATTTGAATATCCTCTTAGTGACACAACTTGTGAAGAACTTCAGCGCTTTCAACGAATTTTAGAACTAAATGATGCGGAAACATCTGCACTTGAAGCAATTATTATTCAATCATATTCACAAGCAGAATACAGAAAACAGCAAGATAAAATCAGACAGCAACAAGAGGCAGATAAACAACAACAAGAAGCTGTACGACTAAAGCAGCAGGAGGCAGAGAAACAAAGGTAGCGAGAGGAAGTAGAATATCGCCAAAGATTACAGCACTATGAGCAGGAATTAATTAAAACAATTAAAGCAGGAAATTCCTTTGATAGTGATGATGTTCGGCAGAAGTTAAGGCAACTTCAACGGACTTTAGGACTTAAACAAACGGACATCACTGCAATTGAAACTAGAGTTGTAGCAAGCCAAGAATTGATTAAATCTCCGATTCAGCAGTCAAGCTATGCTCAACCCACTCAACCAACTCAAGAGCGAATAACCCGACAAAAGTTTTTGAAGTGGGCTGGCTTGGGGGGTGTAGGTTTGATGACAGCAGTAGTAGGTCGTGAAATTTTTAAGGGTCAATCACCGACACCTGAATCTACTAATCAACCTGCTAATCAATCAACAACTATCTCTGTAGCTGAACCCAAATATATTCCCCCTACTAAAGAAGCATCTAAAGCATTGGGATTACCCTTGTGGACGGTTAAGTTTGAAACAATAACGGTAGATCAAAAGGGACAGGTAATTAAACGAGATTCTAATAAGCAAGCTAAATTCTTTAAGGAGGACTTAGGCAATGGCATAACTTTAGAGATGGTTGAGATTCTTGGAGGTTCTTTTAATATGGGTTCGCCACCTGATGAAAATGGTCGAACCGAATATGAACAACCACAGCACGCTGTAAATGTGCTTGCTTTTTTTATGAGCAAGTTTGAAGTGACTCAGGAACAGTATAAGCAAATAATGGGTAGCAATCCGTCTAATTTTAAGGGAGCAAAACGTCCTGTAGAGAGAGTGTCTTGGAATCATGCAGTAGAGTTTTGCAAAAAGCTGAGTCAAAAGGCTGGGCGTAAATATCGCCTACCTAGTGAAGCAGAGTGGGAATACGCCTGTCGTGCAGGAACAACGACATCATTTCACTTCGGCGAGACGATTACAACTGAGTTAGCTAACTACGATGGGAATTATACCTACGCTTCTGAACCAGAGGGCAAATATCGTCAAGAAACAACAGAAGTAGGAAGTTTTCCACCCAACGCTTTTGGATTATACGATATGTACGGGAATGTCTGGGAGTGGTGTCAAGATACTTTGCATAATAGCTATAAAGGAGCGCCTAGTGATGGAAGTGCATGGATAGATAATGATAATAAAAATCAGGTGCTGCGGGGCGGTTCCTGGATCACCGATCCTAAGGGCTGCCGTTCCGCGTCCCGCCTCAGCAACGGTAGGGCGGAGCGCGACGTCATCGGCTACCCTTTTGGTTTTCGTGTTGTCTGCGCGGTTGGGAGGACTCTTTAGCCCTTTATGCTTTAGCTCTTTTGCCCTCTGCCCTTCTTTCCTTTACCCTTTTTGAGTGTAGCGAAGCGGAACGATCTAATTTTTTTTTCAAAAAACAGAGTGGATCAAATTAGGATTAGGTTTAAGCAAAGACTGCAACTAGAGATAATTATGAACCAAGAGCTTACCCAAGCGATCGCCTTAGAAGTTCAGCTATTCCACAGCATTGAGCAGAAAGAAAATTTTCTATTTTTACTTGGTGCTTTACTTGCTAAAGTAATCAGCCTTCAAAAAGCCGCAGAAGTTATGCAACTGAAGCCAGCAGAATTCCTCAAAATTCTAGACCTCATGGGAATTGAATTTTCTTACCTTTCTGAAGAAGATGTTGCTGTGGAAAAAAACTGGTAAATGAATGCAAATTGTTCTCAATTCATCACCACTGATTTTTCTCGCTAAACTGAGCTACTTGAATCAATTTATCGAATATCCTGATGATTTCTACATTCCTCAATCTGTTGCTGAGGAAATTAGCGCTAAGTCAGATCCAGCTAGCCAATCCATTCAAACGCTAATCAACGCTGGTAAACTTCGAGTTCGTACATCCAGCCTTATAACCCTTCTCAACAGCTTAAATCAACGATTGGGTAAAGGAGAATCGGAAGCGATCGCTTTAGGGATTGAGTTGAATGCAGATTATGTTTTGTTAGACGACTCGACAGCTAGAAGAGAAGCTAAAAGACTTGGTTTGAATATCAAAGGAACGTTAGCCGTTATCAAAAAGATAAGCAAAGACGGTAAAATTAGTATTGAGAGTCTGGATAGTCTTTATCAACAGATTATTGAAATTGAGTTTAGGGTTAAGCGGTCTTTATTTGATGAAATTTTTTCTGAGGATTGAGTGTGGCAACTAGCTCATCTATAAAGCTTGCTGAAATTGCCTGTTGCTGGTTATATTCTCCGGCATAAACAGTGAGGCAATCGCAGGAACCGGGAAAACACACGCTTGATCAAGTACGTGCAGAACTAAGTTTAAGTAAAGACTCCAAGTAGAGATAATTATGAACCAAGAGCTTACCCAAGCGATCGCCTATGCTAAAATCCGATGTTCTTGAATTTGAATTCTGGCGTAGAGTATTTCTGCTGTATTATCCGGCAGTACTGATACTGCGGCTTACATAATTATTAAGCTAAGAGGAAAAATTATAGATGCCAAAAATATATACTAAATCGTGGTTGGATAATGATCCAGTAGCTGCCTGGATTTTTCTCACACCAGCACTAATTTTGCTGGGCGTTTTTATCATTTGGCCGATCGCCTATTTGTTTTACCTCAGTTTCACTGCTGGTAGTTTCACTCTAAAAGGTATTTATTGGATAGGCTTAAAAAACTATTGGCGCTTGCTACTCAACCCCGACTTTTGGCAAGTTTTGGGTAACACATTTTATTTTACTGTTGCCACCATCATTCCCAGTTTAGTTATCTCTTTGGGATTGGCAGTGTTATTAAACCGCTCTATTCCCTTGCGGGGCATCCTACGAAGTGCCTATTTTCTGCCTTCAATTATCTCACTTGTGGCAGCTGGGTTGGGATTTCGCTGGCTGTTTCAAACATCAGGGCCAGTTAACGGACTTTTAGATTTTTTTGGCATTCCAAACATACCTTGGCTAGGAGACACGTTTTGGGCAATGCCAGTAATTATTTTAATGAGTATTTGGAAACAACTCGGTTTCAATATGGTAGTTTTTTTAGCAGGGTTGCAAGCAATTCCTCCCAGTCGTTATGAAGCAGCAGATTTGGATGGAGCAAATGCTTGGCAACAATTTTGGTATATTACTCTGCCTGGATTGCGCCCTACTGTGATATTTGCAATCATCACTACCGCGATTTTTACATTGCGGAGTTTTGAGCAAGTTTTTGTGATGACTGGCGGTGGGCCACTGAATTCGACTAATTTGCTGGTTTACTACATTTACCAAGAGGCTTTTGAGCAATTTGATTTTGGTTATGCGGCAGCAGCAGCGACGGTGTTACTAGCAGTAACCTTGGTACTAGTTTATTTGCAACTGCAAACTTGGGGAGAGGAGTAGGGGGGCATACTTCGACTGCGCTCAGTAACCAGGGGGAATTTTGGAAGTTGCTAATTTATCCAGCAAATATGCAATGCCAAAAAATGTAGTGCATTCAGTTAGAAACAGCTAAAGTTTTTACTTTTTATATAGGCTGCGATATTCCCAAGGGTTAATAAATTTAGTATCACTCCAAACGCCAAGCCGTTGTTCCTTGGCTTTAGCTTCGGCTTGTTGAACTAAGTTTTTACTAGGACACTTGTTTAAATAGGGACGATACACTTTTGCTAAACCTTCTTGCAACAATACCTGTTGCACAAAAGTACCATTTTTTAAACGAATTTCGGCAATTTTACGTCCATAGCGATCACTATCGGTGATATTCAAAGTCACGCGATCGCCTCCTTGTTGCACCAGTTGTTGCACCCGTTGTTGAGCTTTCACACCCCAAGTAAATTGATTGCGATCGCTAATGCGTTTACTCTGCTTTTCTTTGTTAGTATGAGCTATTTCTGGCGCATCTAGACAAGCAAAGCGCACGGTAAAATTTTTGCCATCAGCATCTTTAACTACTATAGTATCCCCATCACTGACTCGCTCAACTGGTTCTCCAGAAGTACTGACAAAGCGATCGCAGCCGAGCAAACCCAAAATCATGATAGTTGCATAAAGCCAAAATCGCACTGGTTTAGTTAATTTATCCATTCAAACTCACCTGCATTACCTCTGTGGGATGATATTAGCAAAATGCAAAGATATATTTGTTAACTGTAGGCAATTCAAAATCCCAAATGGTAAGACGCTCTGGCAGCAACCGAATAGAAAATGCGGATTAGTATAAGAATTGTAACCTTCCAATTGTCAGCGGGAATTCCTGATGAACTTCTTGACTCACATTCTGCATCTAGCTGGTTCAGGTGTCTTTGCCTATTACTCTGCTGCTCAAATTCGTGATTTGAAAACCCGCCCCAACATCCTTGCGGGGTTTCAGTTGGCCGAATCTGGCTCTGTGCCGTTTTTATCTGCACTTAGCGATCGCGCAGCTGCCGAAGGCGATACATGGCTAGCGGAAAAACTAGCAAAACATGCATCAGATGAAACTAGGCATGGTAAAATTTTTGCCCACGCCTTACAACAGTTGGATAAACAAGTTATAGATTTCAAGCGTCAACCCCAAACTCCATCCACAAAAAAATCACAACAGCAGCGTAGTCCCTTTTTTGCAGCATTCTTTGAGGGCTACCCTCAAGAACAGCTCAAACCTCATGTGATTGATTGGGATGTGTTTATGGCTAGCACATACATTCTGGAGTTAGATGCTAGTAAAGACTTTGCGCGAATGGCGAAAGTATTACCTGATAACGAGCCAACCGCTCGGAACTTGAAGTTAGGAATGCTAAATATTGCCGAAGATGAAACTGGACATGCTGCTTATCTCTACGAAGCGATGATGCGACGGATGTCTCCAACCGAAGTGCAAAAACTCGTAGATATGTGGCGAACCCGCAAGGTAAACGCCGTGTTGGCAATGGTTGGTGGTATCCTCCAGCGCAACGGTGAAACGCGATCGCTAGTCCAGGATAGTGCGCCGTCGCAAATCGATTCTGAGTTGATAGCTACGTAATTATAGATATCTTTGCGTATCTAATGATTAACTACCCCTGGCTAACGAAAGTTTGAGTCAGGGGTTTCTACATTTCCTAGATAGCCTGAGATTTTTGACGCTTCTTGGATTTAGAGGTAATAACTATCTTTGGTGGTGAGTTCTTCGGCGAGATGGCACTGTTTACTGGGGAACCCAGTCCGGTATCAATCACCGCTGTTGATGATTTGCAAGTTCTTGTTATCTACTCAGATGCAGTAAATCTAATGATTGAACGTCAACCAAGCTTGGGGCGTGAGATCGGTCATAATTATAGAAGCTCGAAGCAAAGCGCTAAGTATGGCTCAACAGGCGGATGTTTCGTTCAATGCTGAGGTTGAATTGCCTATTAGGGTTTTGAAGTAATTGAGTATAGAAGACTTAAAACAACCAATAATCAACTCTTCCAGTATAATATAATGTTGATGAATATTTAATGCTTTTAAACACTTACTCGCCGTAGCTAAAGTTAGCTCCATCCAACAAAGAAGCATTATTTGCAGGGTTGAGACACAGTATAGAAGATGACTTTGGAGGCAGTCTTCATCTCTCATATATCTTTGCTTTTCACATTGCCAAAAAAATTTAGTCCATCAAACAGAGCAGTTAAACCTTGTGGAGTGTTGTGGATATACCTATACTTTAAACTAGCGGTACTACCCAGCAAACCCGAGTCAGGTACTTCCTAAAAACTAACTATGAAAGCTGAAGCAGAAAACAATAGCAGGCTAACTTGTGAAGTAGAAACTACCCTAAAGGTGATTGGCGGACGCTGGAAAGTTTTGATTATTAGAGAATTAATGATTGGCGTCAAACGGTTTGGTGAATTGCAACGGGCTTTACCTGGAGTTACGCAAAAGATGCTGACCCAACAACTTAGAGAAATGGAGGAAGACGGCATTATTCATCGACAAGTGTATGCTCAAATTCCACCCAAGGTAGAATATTCTCTGACGCCTTTAGGAGAAACTTTGCAACCAATTCTCTATGCTATGCATGAATGGGCTGTTCAACATTTAGCCAGAACAAATCACCATCAATATTGAGTATAGGTAATAAATAATAATTGCTAACTTATAATTTTAGATAGTAGATTTATCAGTAGGGTTTTAAATTTTGACTTATTTATTAATTGCTTCTTAAATATTCAATCGCTGCCTCTAATTTTGAGGAGTAACTTTCAGCAAACCTTTCAAACCAAAGTCCTTCAGACGAAAGTGGATCTACTTTGGCTAACCATTCTTTTGCCTGTACTTGCAAAGCCTCTAGTTGTTTGGCTTTGAGTTGTTCTTGTCGAACTCTTTCCTGTTCTAATTCTTGCTGTCTTTTTGACTCAATAGCAGCATCCTTTTCTGCAAAATCAGCCTGAACTTCTGCCAAAAGGTTATCCAAAAAAGATGCCGACTTTGGCGATGGTGGGATAAAAGATTTGGTTGTGGCTGATTTTGACTGCTGCTGTTGAGGTTGTACTTCTTTGTATTCACTTTGCAGTTCAGCTAACAGCTGATCAATGGAATCCATTTTTGTAATTCCTAATAATATAGTATAGCTAGTCATTAATGGCATTGAGCAGCACTTCCGATAGACTCAAATCTTCCATATCGTCCATAGTAATTGTGTCACAGATATCAAACTTAGCACCAGCACTTTGGAGTTCATCGTCTAAGACTTTGAGAAAGCGGGTAGCTTGGGGATCTGTGCCGACTTGAATGAAGGAAATTGCTAATTCTTCATCTCGATCAATACGGCGAGAAGCTTCAATAATCACTTTCATGACTGCTTTGCGATCGTCTGGTTCACCATCAGTAACCACTAAAATTGTTTCACCATTTGGCTTTGTTTGACCGGCTGCTTTCCGTTGTAAGTAATCATCGGTTGCGTGTTTTAACACACCTGCTAAGTCAGTTGTACCAGAGGGATCATTTTCTCGAAAAATTTGCGCTACTATGTTGGATGTCACATTTTCGTATCGCTTAAATTTACCAGAAAATACATAGATAGTGATACCATCTGGGTCAAATTGCTCACACTTACTAGCTAAAGCTAAAGTAGATTCTTGGGCTGCAACCCATCGGCTTCTACCACCCTTTTGATCTTGGGTTGCCATACTACCGCTTTTGTCGATAATCAAGGTATAGTCACGATTTTCTAGCATTCTTCAATTCTCCATTTAAAAGTTAAGAATTATTGGACTTTGGGCTGATATATGCATTAGTCAGTGATTGCGTTCGTCAATACATCTACAAGGCTCATATCTTCTAAGTCGTCTAAAGTGACGGTATCGCAAATATCAAATTTAGCGCCAACACTTTGCAACTGGTCATCCAAAGCTTTGAGGAACTTAGTTGCTTGGGCATCTGAACCTACTTGAATGATCGAAATTCCTAATTCTTCATCACGTTCCATCTGGCGAGTAGCATGAATGATGACTTCAAACACAGCTTTGCGATCGTCTGGTTCACCATCGGTGATGACTAAAATTGTCTCTCCGTTTGGCTTGCTTTTACCGGCAGCTTTGCGTTGAAAGTAATTATTTAGGGCATCCTGAAGTACACCTGCTAAGTTTGTCGTCCCAGAAGGGTCATTTTCGAGAAATATCTGTGCGACTTTGGCTGAGGTGACATCATCGTAGCGTTTAAATCTACCGGAAAACAAGTAAACAGTAATACCATCGGGGTCAAACTGTTCGGCCTTTCTTGCCAAAGCCAGAGTAGACTCTTGGGCTATCTCCCATCTACTTCTACCACCCATTTGGTCGGGTGTGGACATACTACCGCTTTTGTCAATGATTAATGTATAGTCGCGATCGCTCATCATAATATTCCGATGATTGTTACCCTGTAATTCTAGTTTAACCCCGTTTTTTTACTAGTAAGCAAGGCTTTTAAGCTTTTGTATTAATTCTGCTACTTAAAAAAACCACGCCACAGATGATGAATGCGTTGGCGTAGCCCGCCGCAGGCATCGCTAATGCATCTTTGTTCCTGGAGAGAATAAAATCTTCCTAGTCCGCAGCCGCCAATCTCCTGAAAACACCAAAAGTTAGACATTGCTTTGCTTGTTGCATCCATATTTAGTGTGGGAATAATAAATACTACTCATCTTGACACACAGAGCTAAATAAACCTGAGTTCGACAAACCTCTCCCTGCCTTGAATTTTCGTTCAAGTCTTTCCCTCTCCGACGGGCGAGAAGGGCAATTTTACGTAGTAAAACTAGAGAGAGGTTTCTTTATTGCTTAATTTTAGAGATAAATTCTGGTATGAACCATCCTAGATTTTTAGATAACCCCGCGCAAAAACAAAACACGCAGCAGCAAAACTTTTCACCGACATTTCTGCATCAAATGATCAATGGCATATCTGACCCAATTTTTGTCAAAGACCGTCAACATCGCTGGGTATTACTTAACGATACCTACTGTCATTTCGTCGGTCATAGCCGAGAAGAATTAATTGGCAAGTCAGACTATGATTTTTTTCCTCAAGCAGAAGCTGATGTGTTTCGGCAACAAGATGAACTGGTTTTCACCACAAATATTACTAATGAGAACCAGGATCTTTTTACCGATGCTCAGGGTATAACCCATATCATCTCTACAAAAAAGTCTTGCTTTGAGGATGAGACTGGTAATAAATTTCTGGTGGGTAGTATTCGAGATATCATTTTACAGAATGAAGCCGGAAAGGTTCTGGGTGTGACTGGCACACTGCGCGATCGCCAGCAAGCATCAGACCTACACCGCATTAATGCTGTGCTGCAAGCTCAACAAGAAGCTTCCATCGACGGAATTCTGATTATTGATGAAAATCGTACAGTTGCATCATTCAATCAGAAATTCTCCAAGTTATGGCAAATTCCTGCGGCACTCCTCCAGACAGGCGACGATCGCCAACTCCTAGGATGGGTAGTAGACCAACTAGTAAATCCAGACGAATTTCTGGCTAAGGTGGAGTATCTTTACCAGCATCCAGAGGAAAGCAGCCGTGATGAAATTTTCCTGAAGTTTGGAAAGATTTTTGACCGCTATTCTGCACCCGTGCGTAAACACCAAGGAGCTTGTGGTGAGACATCACCTTTAGAAGACTATTACGGTAGAATTTGGTATTTTCGCGACATTACCGAATACAAGCAAGCAGAGGCAGAACTCAGAGCTTCACAGCAAAGACTGGCGTTGCTGATTGAACAAACACCTTTAGCCATTATTGAATGGAATACTAACTTTGAGATTCAGACATGGAATCGGGCAGCAGAAAGAATCTTTGGATACACCCCAGAGGAAATGCTGGGGAATCCTTTTGAAATTATAGTACCTGAAAACGCCATAAAACACGTAAATGAGGTGATCACTGCCCTGTTAACACAACGTGGAGGAAGTTTTAGTGTCAACGAGAACGTCACTAAAGATGGCAGGACGATGGTCTGTGAGTGGTATAACAACGCGTTAGTGGCTCCTGATGGCCAGGTTGTTGGCGTTGCTTCAATGGTTCTGGACATTACAGAACGCAAACGAGCAGAAGAGGAACAGCAAAAATTTGTAGCATTGATTGAAAACAGCAGCGACTTTATTGGCATTGCTTCAATGGAAGGGCAAGTTCTCTATGTGAACCCTGCCGGACTCAAGATGGTGGGACTTAGTAGCCTAGAAGCAGCCAAAACTAAATCCTTGGTTGATTTTTATTCACCAGAAGCTTTTGTAGAATTCATCCAGCAAATTACTCCTTTGATCTTTCAACATGGTTTCTGGCAAGGCGAGTTTCGCTATAGGCATTTTCAAACGGGCATAGAAATTCCCACTGATTGCAGCCTGTTTATAGTTAAACATCCTGAAACAGGAGAGCCTTTCTGTCGGGTAGCTGTTGTTAGGGACATCACAGAACGTAAACAAGCCAAGGAAGCCCTGCTCAAGTCGGAAGCGCAACTACGACAACAAGCCGAAGAACTTAAAGTTGCACTCCGCGAACTTCAACACACGCAGACTCAGTTAATTCAAAGTGAAAAGATGTCCAGTTTGGGTCAACTAGTCGCAGGAGTGGCACACGAAATCAACAACCCGGTCAATTTTATCTATGGCAACCTCAGCCCTGCCAAGGAATACACTCAAGATTTACTTTCACTTTTGCAACTCTACCAAAGTCATTATCCTCAACCTGTGCCAGAAATTGAGGATTTTGCAGAACTAATCGAACTGGACTTTTTGAAGTCAGATTTGCCACAAATAATCAACTCAATGAACATTGGGGCAGACCGCATTCGGGAGATTGTGCTTTCCTTACGAACTTTTTCACGCTTAGATGAAGCCGAAATGAAAGCCGTTGATATCCATGAAGGAATCGACAGTACTCTGATGATTTTGCAAAGCCGCCTCAAGACTAATGACCAACGTCCGACAATTGAAATAATCAAAGAATACGGCAAACTACCGCAGGTTCAATGTTACGCTGGGCAGCTAAACCAAGTATTCATGAATATTTTGACAAATGCGATCGATGCTTTAGAAGAGAGAGTGAGGAGTGGGGATGAGGGCGACAAGCGGACAAGGAGAATAGCCATGCCCGATTCCCAATGTCCAATTTCGACAATTCGCATTTGTACCCAACTACAAGAGCCAAATCAGGTAACAATTAGAATTATCGACAATGGATTGGGAATACCAGAAGATTTTAAAAAACTACTATTTGACCCCTTCTTTACCACCAAGCCCATCGGCAAAGGTACGGGGATGGGACTTGCCATTAGCTACCAGATCATTACAGAAAGACATGGCGGTTCTTTAGAATGTATTTCGCAGCCAGGACAAGGCGCTGAGTTTTTGATTAAGATTCCCCTGATTCAGAATCAGTAAGTCGGCGCTAATATTTCAAGCTATATTAAGAAATTTAAATGTAGGGGAGCCAGTACGTTGCGGAGATTCCCAACGCAAGGGTAGCGCAGCGTTAGCAACTGTGCGTAGCGTCTGACTCGCTCTAAGCGAACGCGAACAGCGTCTCTAAGAGTTGCCATGCCGTTGGCGCAGCCTCTCGTAGAGAAGGCTTTACGCTGCGCTAACGTAATTCGTAATTTTAAGAGCTTTCATCCCGTGAGTAAAAAACAAAGTATTTCTACTACCGACAGCTACTTCCCTTCTAAAAGTAGTAATTACGAATTACGAATTAGTAATTATCTAAATACCTCCACTTCTTCAGGAACCTTGATTTGGTCGAGAATTCCCCAGATTTTTTGTAACATCGGCTCTAACCCGGTGCGAGTAACTGCTGAAATCACAAAAACTGGGGCGTAGGAGAGATGATTAAGTTGGGTAGCTAATGCCTCCAAATCGACACTTTCCCGATTAACTGCATCAATTTTGTTCAGCGCCAAAATTTGTGGGCGTTCTGCTAAACCCCGTCCATAGGCTTGTAATTCTTGCTTAATTGTGTTAAAGTCCCGAACCACATCATCACTAGTAGCATCAATTAAGTGAAGTAACACCCGCGTGCGCTCAATATGGCGCAAGAAATCATGTCCCAGCCCTGCTCCTTGAGCTGCTCCCTCAATTAGTCCGGGAATATCGGCGAAAACAGTACCATCACCAGTAGGTTTCCGCACTACACCCAAATTTGGGATGAGGGTAGTGAAGGGGTAGTCTGCGATTTTTGGACGTGCAGCTGATAAAGATGAAATTAAAGTGGATTTACCAGCATTTGGTAAGCCAATAATCCCCACTTCGGCCAAAAGTTTTAACTCCAGACGCAGCTGCTTTATTTCCCCTGGTAATCCTGGGAGGGCGTATTCTGGGGCGCGGTTACGGTTACTCAAGAAATGCTGATTTCCCAAGCCGCCTTTACCACCTTGGGCAATCCGCAAAGTTTGCTTAGGCTCAGTTAAATCCCCCAGCAATTCGCTAGTTTCAGCATCATAAATGGTTGTACCACAGGGAACTTCGATGATCAAATCCTTTCCTGCTGCTCCAGTGCAGTTATTTGGGCCACCACGAGTCCCTTTTTCTGCCTGAAAGCGATGGTTGTATCTGAAGTCTAGCAAGGTTTGCAGGTTTTCATCGGCAACGAAAAATACCGAACCGCCTCGTCCCCCATTACCACCAGAGGGGCCACCAGTCGGCACGTACTTCTCACGCCGGAAGGCGACTATACCATCGCCGCCCTTACCAGCTTCAACTTCAATTTTTGCTTGGTCGATAAATTGCATACTTAAATAATAGTGAGAAGTGAGGAGTTAGGAATTAGGAGTTAAAATTATAACTCCTCACTTCTCACTCTAACTAAATATATGGTGAAACATCTTCACCACATTTATCTGCCAGATAGGAGAGGGCGCGGAAACGTAAGCCCACCAGTTGCTCATATAACGGGTTAATTTTACACATCGGTGGGATGTGAACAATCTTACGTCCAAATAAGGTGACATCCCGCTCAAAGGGACACTGAGAGGGAATCATTTTACACAAAAAGCGGGCTACTCTTGGGTCTTGGATATCTAGCCGATCGAGCCAGTCGCGCAGGGGGTGTAGTGCATTAATTTGACGCTTTGTAAGTCTAGGGCTGGGGGTTGTTAAGTTAATTTGCAGTGGCTGTTCTAGGGTGTGGCGAAGGGCTTCGAGTAAATTCTCTGGCTGTTCTAAGGATTGGCAGAACTGTTGCAAAACCTGATCTTCGCTGGGAGAATAGGTACCATCTGCGATCGCTACCATTATCGCTGTCCTTAAGAAATTTTCCGCTGCTGGTGTACCTTTACCCAACACTGGGGCTAATTCCTCTGGCGTAATTATCTCTAGTGAGTCCCATTTAATCCCAAGAGCTAATTCATCTTTGGTGATGCTGGCAATTAATTCCTGTTCTTGAGGATCAAAATTACCATCTGCCCAAGCAATGGTGAGCAGTCCACGCAACCAAGCGGCAATCTGTTCGCTGCTGTAGGGGGATTGAACGGTACTTGTCATAAACTCACGTCTGGTAGCTTTCCTCAGTCACTACTAAGCTAGCCTACCCAGTGGCTATGAGGATGGTAGGGACAGCAGAGAAAAATCAAGAAAGTGCGATCGCACCACCAATACCAAGGGCAAACTCCTTGTGTATAAAGGTGTGTATAAAGGCGTAAACCAGAGAAATTTCCAAATCGCAACAATCGATCTTGAGGTAAAATCCGTCTGAGAGTAATCTTGAGAATTTTTATAATTAAATTTATGAATCAAATTAAAGTGATTATCGGTATTATACAAGAATTATGACTAATTCTCCTCTGAATAACAATGAAACAGACCCCATCACACCATATATAATCTCTAATTTGAAGTAGCATTTGATGCTGATAGGAGTAAGGTCACTATTGCTAAATAGTCGCATATATTCTCTTCTTTATATCAATTGGCACTAGTACCGCAAGGCGGAAGTCAAAAGTCAAAAGTATTATGGAATGGGCTTTTTAGGGATTTTAAATGGTTGCTCTATTTACGCCGTGGCGTACTAGTTAGATTAGGTTGAGCAAATTTTAGATTTTGGATTTAAAATCCTGTTGGGTAAAAACGTTTTAGCAGCCCTCGCAGTTTTAACTATGGAAAAATCCCAAATTGAGTGAGTCCAAATCATTGTAATTAAGGTAGATTTATAATGTTTTTATTTGGCATTGAGCATGAAGTCGCTTTCCTAAACAAAGAAGGAAAGTTTGCTGATTTTTCCCACACAAAATTTGCTGATTTCAATCAAATTATTGAAAGGCTACCTACATACCCCAGCGACTATCCTCAACTACGCATCGGCGATGCTGGTATTAAGATAAAGAGATGGTACATTGAGGGATTTGAAAGATTTGCAGATTCTGACAAGGTGATAGACTGTCATGCTAAAGGTATCGAAATTAGAACAACTATACATTCTGATATTCAAGGCGCTATTACTGAATTATCAGAAAGTTTTGATTTGCTACGTGAAGTTGCTGCTAACTTTGGTTTCTCACCTGTTTTGGTCAGTTTTAATCCCTACAATCTGGTTTTTAAGCCTCAACCCCCATTAAACGATTATGAAATAAAACAGCTAGAGGCTTATCCTGACGAACAAACTGCTAATATTCACATGGTGACATACGGTCCAGATTTAAATATTTCAGTGGCAGATTTGTCTACTGAAGGTGTGATTGATATTGGCAAAAAGTTAACTTATTACAGTCCTTATATCGTCCCTTTTAGTTATAGTTCCCCTTTTTATAACGGAGGTTTATGGGATGGGTTATCGGTACGAACGTTTATCAGAACCGGAAAAAGACCAGCAGCTCTGGTTTTTATTGAAAAACAGGAACAACTGATTAATAGCATACCTTCATTGACAAAAATCGCCCGCATTCCAGATGAAGTGGGACGCATCGAATTTAAGGCTTGTGATAGTTGTGATGATTTTTTAATCTATGCGGCTTTGCTGACATTATTGAAAGGTTTGGTGTTAGATAAAACTTTGCTGGGTAGAGCAACTGTACCCGATGCAGCGTTACATCAACTTTCTGCAAAAGAAGCGTTTGACAACGAGGATATTTTTGGAAATGCGACAAAAGTCTTACAAGCAGCGGAAGTCGCCTTGGGAGATGATCCAGATGTTCATTATTTAAGGCCGTTAAAAGTGCTGCTGGCGAAGCGAAAAACAAGATCCCATGAATTAATAGAAATGTTCCATCACGTAAGTTCAATAGAAGAGGTAATAAAGCAGACTTATCAAGTTTAGAGGAAATTGGGAATGGGGACTCTTAGAGGATGTTTGAAAAGTTATTCAGGTTGTCTGCAATTGGTAAAAGTTGCGTCAAGCGCAGTGGCAATTTGTACAAAAACCTCACTTGCAGGCGAAGTCCGATGTTAAGCGGTAAAACAAATGGGGTAAACTTGCGTGGATAATTTCACGCTCGTATTGAAACCCCAACTTTTCGAGAACTCTTTGTGACGCTTTGTTAGTCGTGAGAGTAAAGCAAACTATCTCTGGCAAATTTAGTAGTTCAAAACCAATTTTCAATATTTCCTTACCCATTTCTGTCGCTAACCCCTTCGCCCAGAATTTAGCTATTAAAGCGTAAGCTAATTCTACTTCATTGTTACCTTCTACATCAGTATTCCGAAGTCCAGCACGACCAACAAACTGATTATTAATTTTGTCTCTAAATACCCATAATCCGAATCCATAAAGCTGCCAATGATTCAAGTTATTTAGAATAAAAAGTCGTGTTTCTTCATCAGAACGAACACCGCCTAAAGTTGCCATAACTTGCAGGTCTTGATGCATCCGATGAAGTTCATTCAAATGTTTAAATTGCAGACGTTCAGCAACCAGACGGTGAGTAGTAAATGTATCAATTAACTGCATATTTTTCACTAAATCAATTTTTTATGAAAAGTGAATGATTGTTTGACATTGGTATAGCCCAAGCACCTGTACACAGAATGACTGCTTTAGCTTGAATGATAATATAATCTCCGTTTCTGACATCAAATCCCACCGCACCAATAGCACGTCCTTCTTTGACTAACACACGGGTTGCCATAAATCCCTAAATTCGCTGTGTAAATTTGTGTAATATAAGTACTTTTTATCGGTTTTTTGCAAAAAATCCGGTAATTTTAGCGATTTACCGGATTTTATCTGTTAAAATATTCACATGAATAAGCAGTAAACGCAAGAGCCTGCAAAAGTCTTTCTACTGGCGAGCATCCCAAATGTGTAATTTATATCAAACCCAAGGAATTGTAATTGCGATCGCAACTTAGTCCAGTGAGGCAATCGCCAGATACTACGAAACGCTACGCGAACACTACGCTGCCGTTCGCAATTACAAACATGTTCTGGCAAAATTGGGATGTTCTTTTCTACGGGAGCATCCCAATTCTGCTTAACTCTTTTCCCTCACCCCAGCCCCTCTTCCATGTTTGGGATTCGGGGTTAGGAGATGAGGGCTATCAAGGTTTTTGCACATTTGGGATGCTCCCTTTTCTACTGATTGCATAAAGTCAAGCTAACTGAACATAAATAGTAGAGCCATTCACCTGCCAAAACTAAATTAAGTCGATATACCTAGAGACTGATTCTATTGCAACTAAAGATATAGGAAATTTCATTCTAGAGATTGATGCAGGCGTTAGCGTTTTCAAAGTAAAAGTAAAAACAGGGAGCCTCGCAGAGAAGAATGTCAATATAAAATGTAGTGATTTTGCTAAAGAATTAAGGTGGTATTTGCTTATTATCCCTTACTAATTCGATGCATAAATACAAAGACAGTTTCTTCGTTAGGTTCGTTTTTGAAGAACTTCAAGATTGAAGCGTAGCTTGCTAGTTTTATTATTGCTCAAATGTGCCAAATAAGGTAATGAGCTTCCGCTCTTTCAGTAAAAGTTCTGCGTTTTTAAAGCTGTTATCGAGGATTTCAAATGAAGATTATTGCTTCTGTTTTATCTCTCTTAAGTCCAGTACGTTTTCTCGTTGTGGCTTTTACTTGCGCCTTACTATTGTTATCTAGTGCTTTTCCTGCTTTTGCGATCGATAGCTACCAAAGTGACCCGACCGAAGCTACTACACAACTGCTTGACATTCAGCGCAAAACTGACGAAGCCGCTCAAGCACCACCAGCTGGATTAGCAAAGGTTCAAAAGGAGTCCAACAAAGGACTAAATGAGGTTCAGGGAGATGCTGATATTGACAAACAAAAGCGTCCGGAAAATTCCCAGAGTTCAACCACAGCGGAAACAAATGTAAAGAATTTCTTGGATAAGATTACAGGTAAGTAACAGATTTAATACTTTCTTTTTTTGGTAATTTTTTGGTAGTAATGGGTGATTGCATAAAAGCAGTGACCCATTACTAAATAGTTATATAAAGCTGGCAATTTCAATTAAGTTGAAATACTTATGTTCAGCCTGAGCATTTTTGGGGAAATTTACGTTTAGATCGTTTGGATTATAGATGTCTTGATTTATAATTATATTTAATTAATATTTTTATGATTGTAGCTGCAAAAATCAATAAAGTTCGCTAAATACTAAGTATTGGCTTCAAACTACCTATTTAGACATAAGTATAATTATGGTTATGAGAATTAATTTCAAATCCTAATATTTCCTTTGGTTGATGTGGATTATCTCGGAAATTTGGTAGATTAATAAATAAGTTTGCTTAGGGATGGAAAACAATGCGTGCGATAAACATTGGTTTGACAGAAGAACAGCGTCAAGGTGTAATTAATCTGTTGAATCAAGATTTGGCAGATGCCTATCTACTGTTGGTGAAAACCAAAAAGTACCACTGGGATGTGGTCGGTCCTCAATTCCGCTCTTTGCACCAGCTTTGGGAAGAACACTACCAAAAGCTAACTCTAAATATTGATGCAGTGGCAGAGCGGATTCGTGCTTTGGGCGGTTATCCGGTTGGCTCATTGGAAGGATTTCTCAAGATTGCTACCCTCAAGGAACATGCTGGTAGTGTTCCTACAGCAACAGGGATGGTATCTAATCTAGTGGATGATCACGAGCAGGTTATTCGGAATTTAAGGGATCATCTGGATCAGTCTGGTGAAAAGTTCCACGATCAGGGAACTGCTGACTTTTTAACTGGACTGTTAGAACAGCATGAGGAAATAGCTTGGATGCTGCGTTCATTTATTGAAGGCGAAGCACTAGACGCAGATGGTAGACAGCCAGCAGCAGGGGCTAAGACTCCTGTTGGTGTGTAGCTCATAACGTCATCACTTGAGGATGGCTGTCTGTCAAACCAGTTAAGGGAGGAATGATTCCTCCCTTAATTGCTGTGAAAGGATTAATCTGGCTGCATCTACCTCTTCACCATATTTATTGCAAAAACAACATAATACAAGGACTATTTAAGTGCCAGAAGTATATAAAGCAGAACGTACTATCTCTGCTGTATTTAAAGAACAAAAGCAAATTGATGATGTGATTCGACGTTTACTAGACAGGGGTGTGCCTAGAGACCATATTTCGGTCATGGGCAGAAACTTCCAGTCAGAAACTAGAATTGCTGGCTTTATTACAAAAAAGGATGTGATTCTGGGAGGTTTGAGAACAGGGGCAGTTTTTGGTTCCTTGTTTGGTTCCTTTCTCAGCTTGCTCACGGGTGTGGGCGTACTATTTATTCCCTTTGTCGGTCCAATCGTGGCAGCAGGACCTATTGGTGCAGTACTGTTGGGGGCTGCCAGTGGAGCGATCGCAGGTAGTGCCGGGCCTGGTCTAGTATCGGTTCTAACTACTTTAGGGATGCCAGAAGATAAAGCGGCTATCTACCAAACCCGCTTACAAGCTGGCGACTTCTTAGTGATGGCAGAAGTTGGGAGCGATCGCACCGGCGAATTTCAATTGCTGCTCGAAAGTGCTGGTGCTGAAGATATTCACACAATTGAAAAAACCTTTGCTCGCCCTTGTCCTGGACAATGCAACAGCCCACAAGATTTGTCTCCTGAGGTTCGCGCTCATCTTTCTGATCAAGCTCAGAGTACATTCATTGAGCGCTATAACGCTGTCTTCAATGAGAAAAATGACGAGTTCACAGCTGAACAAGCTGCTTGGGACTCTGTTCATCAGCAATATGATGAAGATGAAAATGGTGTTTGGTCAAAAGCTAAGGTTAAAGCTTAAGGATTTCCAAGAAATAAATTATCCAATCTTATCGGGTGGCTATCTTGCCAGCCTTTAATTAAGGGCGGGGGAGATGCCCACCTTACAATCAGTTGTGTTAGTCCGCGTTTATCTGCGGTTTTAAATCTTCACTAGGGCAATTTATAGTTACTAACACGCAGGTTTAACTGACCTTGGCGCGGGTTCTGGCTGAATACAAATGCACCTTCTTGCCTTTCACCATTAGATAAAAAATCGATCTGTTGCTCTCCAGTTTCTATAACTTTGCCGTTAATCAGTAACTCAGCCATAATCTGAACTGACTCAGCTGTATCTCCTCCGGTGTTCACAACTTCAAAGGGAACATAAAATTGGCCACCAATTTCCCGAATTGTTTCTTTTTTGGTAACAGAAAGGATGGGAGGTTGATTCTTTTCGTTCAGCCAAGTGTAGCCAACCAGGCTCACAATGATTGCTAGGATAAGTGAAGCAACGCTGAATGTTACCCACTCTGCAATAGAGCGTGGTTGCTGTTCTGTTTTAGTCATATTGCTAACCTTCCGGCTGCACCGCCAATAGTTGCAGGTAATCCCAGCATCAATGTGTGATCTAACCACATTGTCCAAGGGTCGTTAAAAGTTAACTTTTGAAAGAACCACAGCATGAAAGCGCCTGCTAGCAGTGACACTAGGTAAGACATGATGGTTTCGCTCGATGGTCGTTGGAAAATTCCCTTTTGCTGTTTACGCTTTTGCTGGTTAGAAAAGCCTGCCTGAAATACAATGCCATAAGAAATCAGCAAAGATGTGGCGATCATTGCCAACTGCCAAGGTGGCGAGGCTGCGGCTGCTAGCATAGGAATTTCATCTGTTGGAGCAATGTTAAATGCAATTATAGTTGCACCAATCAGAGTTCCACCCACATCGGCGAAGGTGGCCTGTATCTCATCTTCTTTGTTATTGGTTGTGCTGTTTACCTGATCGGTTGCTTGTCCTTCTGGATCGCCATTTCTGGTATCTCCCAAAAGCTGGTTGGCTAATCCTACACCGAGAGCGAAGGGCACACTTTCAAAGATGATTTTCCCTAAAGGAATCTTTAGGGAAGTTTCTAGTGTTAATTCTCGCAATAGTAGCAGCACAAAGGCAGAGCAAGCTAGTCCGATCGCGATCGCTTTTACGGTATCCATTGCGGCTTGATGATCTAGCCAGCTATATCTGCGTTTCCGAAAACCTTCTGTCTGATTGAGCAAGTAAACCACAATAAACATCAATGCGATCGCCATCATCATCAGTTGTGGTTTTGCCAGTGATCCGATCCACCAAACTTCCATTGTGTACAGTAAAGGTATGCCAAATAAAAAACCTCCACAAGCACCCCGAATGATGTCATTAATTGCACTCATCCAGACATTTTTCTGACGTTTTGTTGCCACTCCTTTACTTTCCTTTGATTGAAAATTTGTTTTGATTTATACTAATTCTCTATGAAAATGCATATAGCAGTCCTAAATCATTCGTGAAAATTTAGATCCTCGACAACTTTTACGGAGTCGCGGATCTGGACACCGCAAGTTTTCATAACATATATCTTATTTATGATATATTCATTTTTTTTTACCTTGCGTGCTCTTATGATCCTCCGTATCTGTCTTAAGATAATATAATCTCTCAAACTATTCTATCGGTTGATGGAAGTAAAAATTAATCCGCTATTGTTAGTTTATGTAATAGCTTAATCAACTACAAGCTGGAAATAAAAACCATGAGTACCGAAAAAAGAGTAGAAGCTACTGCAAAAAATATTGAAGGAAAAATCCAAGAGGTTGTGGGTGAAGTAACCGGTAATCCACAAGATAAAGCTGAAGGACAAGCAAAGCAAGCTGAAGCCCAAGCTACTCACACTGTAGAAAATATTAAAGACGAACTTAAGAAAGCTATAGACTAATTTAGTTTGAACACTGCAAGTAGCAATATTAGCGATGATTCATTACTGATAGTCTAAGATTAATTACTCCACTAACTTTTAGGAAGTGGAGTTTTTTTGTTTGCGTAAAATCTGAAAAGGTGAATTATTGACAAATAAGTATTAAATTTCAATAAAAATTAATATTTTTATTGTCCAACGTTTAGGACGCGAGTATCGAGAGCATCATCCCTATCCAGAAAATATTTTTTTGTTAATTGAGTATACTAACTCAAGTTTAGAAAAAGATTTAGAGATAAAAAGCAAAATCTACGCAGAAGCAGGTATTTTAGAGTATTGGGTTGTCAATCTTAAAAAGCTACACCTTGTGGTGTTTCGAGAAATCTTAGATGGAGAATACGCAACAAAATTGACATTGACTGCGGGAACAATTCAACCTCTGGCGTTTCCAGATATTTCTGTTGCTGTGGAACAGATTATTAACAGTTAAGTTAATTACAATATCTTTTGATGAAAGCATATTCAATTGCTCTTCGCAAAAAAATAATATGGCGATCGCAGGCATAGTTAACCACATCGATACGAGGAATGCCATATTTTTTCTTTAGAGAAAAAAGCTTAACTTTTGGCGAACTTTTTTTCTTGTGTCATCATCGTAGTTGACTCCAATTGTAGGGGTTAAATGAAAGGCGATCGCCCTCGGCCAAGAGTCTGCGATCGCCTTTCTTATTCCAATATGTAGTATAGAATTATATTTATCAATAGTTCAATAAGTATTCTTACATAGAGTTAGGTGTGAAGATGTAATTAGTCATTAGTTATTAGTCATTTGTCCTTTGTAATTACAACTGGCCAAGGACAAATGACCAAGAACGACCATAACAAAAATTTTCACAACTCAAATAAGATTCCTATAAGTTCCTATATTGAATTCGGGCAGCCGTTTATTGAATTCGGGCAGTTGTTTATTGAATTCGGGCAGTCGTTTATTGAATTCAGGCAGTCGTTTATTGAATTCGGACAGTCGTTTATTGAATTCGGGCACTCGTTGATTGAATTCGGGCAGCCGTTTATTGAATTCGGACAGTTGTTGATTGAATTCGGGCAACCTCCAAGAATTTACATAAAGATAATTAATATATTTGTAATAAATGAATAAATCTATACTGAATAATGCGGGTGTCAATTAACCCTAATTATGTCTATCCTAGTGCTGTACAGTCCAGGGTATAAGTCAGTTTTTATCCTGACGCATTATTAATAATAGGAAAGTAATTTATGTCACGTCCAAAACGCGGGTCTAAAGTAATTGATAGAGCGCAGCGTCGGATTGCAGCTTTGAAATCGATCAATCCCACCTTAGACTTAGGAAATGGGGTAACAATTGACTCCTTTGCAGCCCTCATCAAAACAACGCAAGATAAATTGGAAGCTTATAACTCAAGTCTCTCCACCCTGGATATGACTCAGGGAGCCTTAGAAGTTACCGAAAAGTCGCTGATGGAACTAACAGAACACATGTTACTCAGTGTAGCTGCAAAGTATGGCAAGAATAGCGATGAGTACAAAATGGCGGGGGGCGTTCGTCGAAGCGATCGCAAGCGTCCGATACGAAAGCTTAAGCAAGACGCTGTTGCTTGATAAATCTGGGTTTTACCCCACCCTAACCCTCCCCGATATAAAGGGGAGGGAACCGGATTTTCTTATTTCCTCCCTTTTTAAGGGGGGTTAGGGGGGATCTATAAGGTCAAAAAGGAGTAAATTAGAATCTACCTCAAATCCCACCTATAAATTACTTAAATCTTGTAAAGATTTAAGCATTAACGTAAATGAATACAAATAAAATTACACTTTCCCAGTTAGAAAACTTTTTAATGGGAGCGGCGGATATTCTGCGGGGCAAAATGGATGCATCCGAATATAAAGAATATATTTTTGGGATGCTATTCCTGAAACGGATGTCTGATGTTTTTGATGAAAAGCGGGCTAAAATTCGTAAAGATTATCGGCATCTGCACGAAAATACTATTAATGAGTTATTAACAGAAAAAATTAGCTACGGTGAGACTTTTTTTGTTCCAAATCGCGCCCGATGGCACGATAGTTTTATAGATGAGAATAGCGTAAAACAACCCGCCATTAAGAATCTACAGAGCAATATTGGAGAAATGCTCAATAAAGCTTTGAATGCTTTAGAAGATGAGAATTCCGTACTTTCTGGAGTTCTTAAACATATTAATTTTAATCGGGAAATCAATAATCAACGAGTGGTAAAAGACCCAGATTTACGCTTATTGATTGACCATTTTAATAATCCTAAATTTGTTTTAATTAATGATAAATTTGAATTTCCTGATTTATTAGGTGCAGCTTATGAGTATTTGATTAAATTCTTTGCTGATAGTTCGGGTAAAAAAGGCGGACAGTTTTATACTCCTGCTTCTGTGGTGCGGTTGATAGTGCAGTTATTAAAACCACAAGAAAAAATGAGTATTTATGACCCCACTGCTGGTTCTGGGGGAATGTTAATTCAATCGGTGCAGTATGTTAATGAACAAGGGGGAAATGAGCAAAATCTGGAATTACATGGACAGGATAATGATGGTACGGTGGTTTCTATTTGCAAAATGAATTTGATTCTGCACAATATTTTTAAAGGTCATATTGAATTTGGTGATACTTTAGTTTCCCCTGCTAATGTCAAAGATGGCAAGATACACCAGTTTGATATTGTAATTGCTAATCCGCCCTTTGCTCAAAATTATAATAGTGCCGCACTCCAGCATCAAAACCGTTTTAGTTATGGATTTGCGCCGGAAACGAAAAAAGCTGATTTAATGTTTGTGCAGCATATTCTGGCTAGTTTAAAACAGAACGGACGGGCGGCGGTAGTTATGCCTCATGGGGTGTTATTTCGCGGCAGTGATGAGAAGAAAATCCGCGATAAAATGTTACAAGATAATGGTGGAGTGATTGAAGGCATTATTAGCTTACCTCAAAAATTGTTTTATGGGACTGGTATCCCGGCGGTGATTTTGGTATTGAATAAAAATAAGCCAGATGCACTACAAAATAAAGTATTTTTTATTAATGCTGATGCCGAATATGGAGAAGGGAAGAATCGTAACTTTTTAAGGTCTGAAGATATTGAAAAAATTGATTATATCTTTACCCGTAAAGAAGAAATAGACAAATATTCTCGGTTGGTGGATATTGCGGAAATTGCGGGGAATGATTGGAATCTTAACGTGCGTCGTTATGTTGATAATACTCCAGAACCCGAACCGGAAGATGTTAGGGCGCATTTATTGGGGGGTATTCCTAAGCCAGAAGTGGCTGCTAAGTCTCATATACTGGCAAAGTTGGGTTTAAAATCTGATTTGGTGTTTCAAGATAAAGATGCTGATTATTATGATTTTCACGCTCATATTCACAGGAAAGATGATTTAAAAACTCTGATTGAAAGCAATCAATATTTATGTCAAATTATTGATAATATGGATAGTTTGTTAGTTGATTGGTGGCAAGAAGCTCAGGATGATTTTGCTAGTTTAGCACCTATCTCACCCCGTCCTAACGGACACCCGTCTCCTGATAAGAGAGGGGAAGGGGGAGTTAAAAATGGCAATCAATTACCTCATGTCCGACAAGAATTGATTGATTCTTTGAAAAATAAATTAGTGCCTGTGAATGTGTTGGATTTGTTTCAAGTGGCGGGTGTGTTTGTTAATTGGTGGGATAATATTAGATATGATTTAAAAACGATTATCCAAAATGGTTGGAGTCCTACTTTAATCCCTGATTCCTATATTATTAAGGCATTTTTTCAAGCTGAAGCTGATGAAATTGAGCAGTTAGAAAGTGATATCGCTCAAAAGGATGCTGAGATTGATTCGTTGCTGGAAACGGCACAGGAATTATTAGAGTATGAAGCTGAAGAGGATGAAAAGATTACAGCTAAGTTAATGAAGGATGAACTAACGGCAAGGGTTAAAAGGAGTAAGGAAAAAATCGCCCTGCCTTTATTTTCTGGGGAAAATGCCAAGGAGTTAAAAGCGGAGGTAAAGGAATATGAGCAAGTTTTGAAACAATTTAAAAAAGCGGAGGATGAATTAAAGAATTTTAAGGCAACTCTTAAACAGAAACAACTGGAGTTTGAGTCAAAGATTTTATTAAAGAAATTTGGGGCTGAGGATCAGATTTATGAACATGAACAGTTATTAATTCAAGCTAGGAAGGAGTTGGCTGAGTTGGGGACGGAAGCGGAAGCTAAAAAGGATAAGGAGAAAAAGAAAAAATTTGCAGCTTTGACGGGGGATATTAAAAAGTTAGAAGCGAGAATTGGGAATATTCAGGATTTCATGGCAAGTTTTGGGGGTGTAATTACGGAGGAGGAAGCGAAGGAGTTGATTTTGCAAAAGCATTATGATTTAGTATCTGAACAGTTAGATAGATTTTTAAATGGAATTAGAAGAACGGTGATTTTTGTGTTTGAGAATTTTTGGGATAAATATGCGGTTGCTGCTGGAACGGTGGAACGGGAACGAGAGGAGACGTTACAAGAGTTAAATGATTTTTTGAATAAGCTCAATTATATTTAAATAATTATGAGGAAAAATTATTATGGTACAGTCAGCATCAAAACTGATGGCAATTAATGAATTTATTACTCAATATGGTGACAACAATCATTATGAAATAATTGATGGGGAATTAATCGAGATGGAACCAACAGGGCCCCATGAACAAGTATCATCTTTTACGAGTCGAAAACTGAATGTAGAAATTGATCGCTATAATTTACCATACTTTACACCCCATCGCTGTTTGATTAAATTATTAGGAACAAGTACGGCTTTTCGCCCCGATGTAATTGTACTCGATCAGACACAACTAATTAATGAACTATTATGGCAACAAGAACCTGTAATCACATCAGGAAAATCAATTAAATTAATTGCGAAATTTGTTAGTTGCAACTGGCAAAATGATTACGCTCGTAAAGTTGAAGATTACGCTTTATTAGGTGTACCTGAATATTGGATTATAGATTATTTGGGGGTAGGTGGTAGAGAATATATTGGCAAAAATAAGCAGCCAACGATTACTATTTGTAAGTTAATAGGAGATGAGTATCAAAAGAAGTTGTTTCAAAATGAGCATCAACTTGTTTCCTCTCTCTTTCCAAATTTACAATTAACAGCAAAACAAGTTTTGTCTGCTGCTGGTACTGTCACTATCTAGGAAATATAAGTATGGCTATGATTTTATACTGTAGGTTGGGTGGAATGCAGTGAAACCCGAAATTTTTGTGTTTCTGTTGGGTTTCGTTCTTCAAACCAATCTACGACTTAATTATATTTAGTTTGCAAATTATGATAAATGTAAATGCTGAAAATTGGAAAATTCAATATATTAGTGATTTAGGTACTATTTATTCTGGTTCAACTCCCTCAACTCATAATCAAGACTTTTGGAATGGTGATATTGCTTGGATTACTCCCAATGATTTAAGTGAAATTAAGAGCCTATTTATTCATTCAAGTGAGCGTAAAATTACAATTGCAGGTCTTCAAAGCTGTTCAGCTAAATTATTACCTGCAAAAAGTTTAGTAATATCATCTCGCGCTCCCATTGGTTATCTTGCGTTACCTACTACTAATTTCTGTACAAATCAAGGGTGTAAAAGTATTGTTTTTAATCCAGAACAAGATCCAGAGTTTCACTATTACAACCTTTTATTTAGAGTTAAATTAATTAAAGAAAAAGGCGAGGGTACAACTTTTTCAGAAATCTCTAAAGCTGCATTAAGTAAAATAAAAATACCTGTACCTTTATCAATAAGTACACAATCTAAAATAGCAGAAGTATTATCAAAAATAGATAAAGCGATCGCACAAACAGAAACCCTCATCGCTAAGTACAAAAGAATCAAAACCGGGTTAATGCAAGACCTCCTGACTCGCGGGATAGATGAACATGGTCAACTACGCGATCCAAGTACTCATAAATTTAAGCGATCGCCTTTAGGGATGATTCCCGATGAGTGGGATATTTTTCGTTTAGAAAACGTAACATTGAAAATTACAAGTGGATCAAGATTTTGGGCATCCTATTATTCAGATGAAGGTGCAAAGTTTATACGAATAGGTAATTTAACTAGGGAACACATCAATTTGCGACTTGATAATGTACAGTATGTAACACCTCCTTTAAGCAGTGAAGCAAAGCGAACTTTGCTAAAAACTGGTGATTTATTAGTCTCAGTTACCGCAGATTTAGGCATTATTGGTGTTGTACCAGAAAATTTTGGAGAAGCATATATTAACCAACACATAGCACTCATAACCTTAGATCAAGATAGAGTTAATCCTTGGTGGTTAGGAAATTTTTTAGCTGGTCACACTGCACAACAGTCTATTCCTCAACTTAATGAATCTGGTGCTAAAGCAGGATTAAATCTACCAACAGTTGCAAATTTATTAATTACTGTTCCAAGAAAATTAGAGGAACAAAATAGAGTAGCAAAAATTTTAAAAACCATAGATGACAAACTTGTAATTTTATATCAAAGTTGTGAAAAGCTAAATTTTATTAAACTCGGCTTAATGCAAGACCTCTTAACCGGAAAAACCTCCGTCAAACCCTTACTAACAAACCATGAGTGCATCCCAAAATCATAGAGAAAACCTTCGACTAGATGAAAAAAACCACGTTGAAGAACCCTTATTAAACACTTGCCAATGATACGCCCGATATTGTCATGGCAATGATGCAAAAATTCCAAGAAAAAGACTTAGAGATAATTTTCCCCAAATTAAACGAAAGTCCAAATATTTTGCTGATGATTGATGAAGCGCACCGTTCCCAATATACACAACTGGGGACAAATTTAGACCGTGCTTTACCCAATGCTACCAGAATCGCCTATACAGGAACTCCCATTGATAAAACCGAAGAAACCTTTGGCGACTATATCGACAAATACACCATGAGGGAGTCCATTGCAGACGGAACAACCTTAGAAATTGTTTACGAAGGACGTACCCACAACGCCGAAATTAGCGATAAAGCCGGAATGGATGCTAAATTTAGCGATGTTTTCAGTGAATATAATTTAAGTGAACGCTTGCAAATTTTGGGATATGGAACTCGTGACGCTTATTTAGAAGCCATGCCCATCATCGAGGCAAAAGCCCGTGATATGGTAGATCATTATATTGAATATGTCTTTTCTGGACGATTTAAAGCCCAAGTCGTCGCTACATCCAGAGAAGCAGCTTGGAGATATAAACAATGTTTAGATGCAGCCATTGAAGGCAAAATTACAGAATTAGAAGTCAACAATCCCTTCAATATCAATATAGCCAGACTGCGAGAATTAGAGACGGCTGTAGTGATTTCTGGGAATAATAACGATCCGCCTCATATTAAAACTTACACGAATAGTAACTATCACAATACCAGCATTCAACCCTTTAAATTATCCTTTGATGCAACTGAAACAGCCGGAAATACATCCATCAATGGCAAAGTCGGGATAATTATCGTCAATAATATGCTATTGGTTGGTTTTGATGCTCCCATCGAACAAGTTTTGTATTTAGATAGAGTGATTAGAGATCATAATTTATTACAAGCGATCGCCCGTGTCAATAGAGTAGGAGAAGAACACAAAGATAAAGGTTTTGTCGTTGATTATGTTGGCATTGGACATCATCTCAAAAAAGCTTTAGATACTTATCAAGATAAAGAACAACAAGAAATCATTAGCCAAATCCGTGACGAACAACAAGAAATTAACGATTTAATCTTAGCAAATCGAGAAGTATGGAACTTCTTAGAACAATACAAGTTAACAGATTTTTCTGATGCCGATGCCTTCTATGACTTATTCTATGATGAAGATATCCGCTTTGCATATATTCTCGCCTTTAAAAAACTAACCAAAACCTTTAATGTAGTTATGCCACGTAAAGAAGCCCTGGATTACTGGCAAGATTACAAAAATTTTATTGCGATTAATCACCTAGCTTATAAACATTTTCGGGATGCACGTTTTAGTCTTAAAGGCATACCTAAAAAATTGCGTAACATTGCTGATGAATTTCTCAAATCTCACGGCATTGAGCAGAAAGTCGCACCAATTTCTATTATAGATGATAACTTTGAAACCCTTATCAACAGCCGTACCCGCACAAAAACTAAAGCCGCCACAGTAGAACACGCAATTAGACATTATATCAACTTAAATCTTAACGAAGATCCTGAATTATTCCTTTCCTTCTCGGATAAATTAGAACAAATATTAACAGAATTTGCAGATAATTGGGAACGCATATATGAAGAAGTAGAAAAACTGAGAAAGGAGATTAAATCAAAGGAACAAGAAAACACTTATGGGCTAGATCGGAAAACTCAAATGCCAATTTTTCGTATTTTCAAAGCCCAACTATTTGATAACCGCGAACTGAATGAAGATGAGATTACCCAAGATGTCAACTTAACTTTACATACCTTCAATTTGATTAAGCAAGAAGTTCAAACTGCTGGATTTTGGGCTTCAATCCCGGCACAAAACCGACTGAAAGAAGAATTACAAAAACTCTTTCTTTCTCCTGATTTTGTTTCCTATCCTAATATTGTTCAACAAAGGAAAGAACTGATCTCTCGTCTGCTAGAATGGTCAAAAGAAAACCATGCTAAGTTGAGCAGAGAATAACCAATGAAGCTAGATTATCATATTATTTATTCGCCTCAACGTAAAAGCGTTACCCTTTCAGTAGAACGAGATAAAACAATATTAGTTCGCGCCCCTATAGGGCTATCTGAAGAGAAAATTCACCAAGCGGTTGAATCTAAAAAACTCTGGCTTTATGAAAAACTAAATCATAATCAAAAATACCCAGATAAAACCACTTACAAGGAATTTGTATCTGGGGAGACTTTGTTATATCTAGGTAAAAATTACCATTTAGAAATCACTGACGATCAAGTTCCTAATGTGCGCTTTCACTCTCGCTTTTTAATATCACGTTGTCATCAAGAAACTGCTTTTCAATTATTCCGCGATTGGTACATTAAACGCGCATATATTAAACTTCCCCCGAAAGTAAAAGATTTTGCTGAATCTTTGGGTGTGCAATATAATCAAATACTTTTTTCTGATTTAAAATACCGATGGGGTAGTTGTACACCTAATAATAATTTAAACTTTAACTGGAGGATTATGAAAGCTCCAGTCTTTGTGATTGATTACTTAATTGTGCATGAATTAGCCCATCTTTTAGAAAGTAATCACACCCCTAGATTTTGGAATATAGTTGCCGTTCAAGTTCCTAACTATCAAGTTGCAAAAAACTGGTTACGCGATAACGGAAATACCTTAGAAGAAGATTTTTTAGATAAAAAGTTGGGATTGACTACAGCAACAACTGATTAACCTATAGCCATTTTCAATCAGGTAAGGTACAAGTATGCAAATAGACCTAACCCCCTAACCCCCTTCCCGAAGCGGGAAGGGGGAAAAATTCAAAGCCTCTCTCCTTTTAGGAGAGAGGTTTGGAAAGAGGTCAAAATTGTAACTCACGCTTGTCGATAACCGTTATATTACATATGGGACTGACAAAAAATAAATTATCCAAAATTATTTGTACATTTGTAGGGGCGCAAGGCCTTGCGCCCCTACGATGGGATGTTTTTTTAACTGGAAGTCCCTTATATAAATCATGGTTTGCCTTGATAAAGTAGGGGCGAGTATTGGCATTACCGAAAACATCAAATTCCATGACTTTTACCAATTACCCAATTACGCCGGAAAAACCGGGCTAAAGCTGATTCTTCTAAGGAGAGATAAATTGGGCGTCCGTGGGGACAGGTGCGAGGGTTGCGAGTGCGTTGCCAATTATCTAAAAGTGTCTGCATTTCTTGTTGATTCATAGGTGTACCGTTACGAATGGCACTGCGACAAGCGACAGCTACTTGGGCTGTTTGTAAGTCGCCTCCCCAACTAAGTTCTAAAATTGCTTCTGCACAGTCGTCTCGCTGCTGTAAAGGTGCAGGGATGTTACGGACAGCCCAAAGTTGTTCGCCAAAGGGTTCTATTTCTAAACCGATGCGTTGCAGTTGCGATACTTGCGCTGGCGACAATTGATAAAGAATGATTGCAGGTTCGACGGGCACAAGTTGCCAATTATCACACAATTGCTCATACAAAACTCGCTCATGGGCAATGTGCTGTTCCACCAACCACATACCACGTGGATGTTCCGCCACAATATAGGTGTTGCTAACTTGAGCGACAGCCTTTAAGGAGTTAGGATTTTTGTGATCTTCGTTGGGATTTTGAGGATTGAAATTATAGCCGCCTTTGGCTTCTGCGGCTTTGAGTAATTTACTAACTCGTGTTGTGTGAACAGCTTCTTTGAGATTGGTAGAAGAGATGCTGAGTGCTTGGTTAATTGCTTGAGTAATTTGCTCTTGCCAATAAATGATTTCGTTAAGATAAATTTCTGTTTTTGCTGGATTGCGATTCCAGTTAATTTGATCGGGAGAAATGGCAAGATGTAAGAAACAAATTGGATAGCGATCGCGTGGTAATGTTCTGTGAAATGCTGATAATATCGTTTGCTCTAGTTCCGGTGTCTTAACCATCCGTCCGTTGATGGCTACACGTACCCAATCTGGACGATGACGATGAGTGCGATCGGGTAATCCTACCACTAAATTTAGTGAGGAGTGGGCAAAGACGCGATTAATCGCGTCTGTACAGGAGTTTGGCGGGTTGGGGAGTTCGAGTTTCACTTCTTGCAAGTCACCTTGTCGCAGCTGGGGTAAAATCTGCGGTAGCAGTTGCCCAGTTGTGGCAGCAGGACAGATGGTAAACCATTGACGGTCATTTTGCCAAATCTGCCAGGTGACGTGGGGATGACATAGGGCGATTTGTTGAATTGTGGCTTGCACGGCTTTCATTTGCTGTGCTGCTGTGGGTAATCCCTGACGACGAGATGAGCAATTACCGAAAAGATGAGAAACTGTAACCACTGTACCAGGTGCGATCGCAGTTACTTCAACTTGCACAACTTCCCCACCATTGCCATAGCTAATCTGCCATCCTAATTTTCCACCCACAGCACGACTCAAAATTTCCAAATCTGCCAGAGTCGTCAAACTGTGCAACGCCTCACCACGAAACCCTAAACTATTAATTTTCCATAAATCGGCACTAGAGCGAATTTTACTGGTACTGTGGGCTGTGGCTGCTTGTTGCAAATCATCTAGGTTCATTCCACAACCATTATCTGCCACACGAATTCGCCATTGTTGCGGCCATAGAGAAACCACAATTCGTGTTGCACCTGCGTCTAGGGAATTTTCTATCAATTCCCGCACCACAGAAGCTAAAGAGTCGATTACCTCACCAGCTGTAATGAGATATACGACTTCTGTTGGTAGAGCTTGAATAGTAGATGCCATAAATTATAGTTTATAGCTTCTGGTAACAAAGAAAGTGGGGCAAAGATGAGGAAGTTGAAAAAGATCAGCAGGCGAATTTTCGAGAGATTTTGATTAATTGTCAAGAAAGCTCAATTAAAAGGCGATTTTTGATAAATTGCTTCTAAGATTATCAGCAAGAAAAGCTTATGACTCACTCAAGTTGCTAGTTATTGATTCAGGCGATCGCTTTGTGCAATAAAATACCCTCCAGTCAGAAAAAGGGAGGGGAATATGCTAAATGAAATATATTACAGTCTATGCGATCATCGACGATCTATTAAAGGCGATTGCACATGATCAAGATTGCCGTAGATAAATTAGCAATACAGAAATGATCACTACAGCGGAGTGCTTAAGCTCATCCTCACCCTTTAGGTAATGGTTAATTAGTGTCTCTCATTGCTAAAACTTTAGGTGGTTCAGGTTTGAGCAACCCATTCAGTAGGGATGCAGGGCGTTGACTGTAAGGCCAAGCAAAGGCATGACGGAAAGCAGCATCCTGACAAGCTTGTAGTTGTGCAAAATTAATAATGTCGTAAGTCAAGAGATTCTCATACTCAAATGGCAGACGCATATTGTGCAACCCAGCATTATCAGTACATATAGCAATATCGACTTCAGCATCAAAACAACGGTCAAAAACTAATTTGAGTTGACGTATATCTTGCAAAGTACCAGTTTTCAGGTAAGTTGTGGGACAAACCTCTAAACACTGTCCGCGTTTAGCTACATCATTAAGTAACTCTGGATACAGTAGGGGGATTTGGATGCCGTGACCGATTCGCATCAAATAGGGTAACAGTTCAGGGTAACAACCGGCGGTGGTTTCATATAGATGTCCCGTGGTGTTAACGCCCAGCGATCGCGCATAATCATATAAGCTAATCCATTCATCTAAGCGATCGGCATAATAGCTATCACCTCCTGCTACATCTACTGCACAGACATACTGCTTATTTTGCGCCGCCAAATCAACAATCGCCTTGTTCACCTCATAGGGTAGGCGCGTGTGCATACAAAGAATTTGGCTAGTAACAATCGGATATTCTGGCTGGTGGCTGGCAAGTCCGACTACTTGCACGATTTCTGCCATCTTGTCAATTCTCTGTGATTGATTCAGATGCTCAGGTGTCCGTAAATAAGGAGTGTAGCGCAGTTCCAAATAAGCTAAATTTTCAAAAATGTAAGCACCCCGCACCAAGCGATAGATAAAATAAGGCAAAGTCTCCACAGTTTGCACACTTTCTACCAGGGTATGTAATTCTAGATACTCATCTAGGGTATTGCGTGGGCGAGTGTAAAAATCTTCAAATTCTGAATAGTCACTAAAGCGGGACATCAACTCCGAAGAATGTCGCTCGAAATATCCCCATAAAACTCGGGGTACGACCGAGCCGCCCAAGTGCCTATGTAATTCAGCATATAAAGCCATAGTGGTATTTTTAGGTATAAATTTCACTAATTGTAACAAAAACATAGAAAGAAAAAATCTCTACTCGAAAAAATTTAGCTTTTTGAGCACTTTTTTGTCCTGTCGGTAATTGCCTGCAACTGCACTGTAGCTTCGGGAATTATTGATCTGACTCAGATGGGGGTACAGGTTACTGCTGAAGAATGGTATCTAAGTTTGCTGCTACATAAACTCTGGACATCCTTGGACATCCAACATTATTTGACGTTTCATTGGGTGGAGTCGGTGGATTAGTTTTGTCAATTGAGAAAGTGCGACGCCGAACAGCCCATCGTAGACATCGCCTGTAATATTGGTGATGATGGTGCGCCATCATCACCAATATTACAAATACTTCTGCAATAATAACCCTAACTTTTCCTTGGTCGCCGCTGGTGCTTTATCCAACTGAGTCAAAATCGCATACTGCAACGCCGAATGCGCCTCACTCGGCGGTGGATTTTCACTCAAGCGCCGCACAGTTTCTTGAATCACCTTTTGAGCATTCACAGCATTCCGCAGCAAATTGCCAAGCACCATCTCCACTGTCACACTATCGTGATCTGGATACCAACAATCGTAATCTGTCACCAGCGCTAAGGTTGCATAGGCAATTTCGGCTTCCCTTGCCAACTTCGCCTCTGGTAAATTCGTCATCCCAATGATTGTTGCACCCCAACTGCGGTAAAGATTCGATTCTGCCTTAGTGGAAAAAGCTGGCCCTTCCATGCACACATAAATACCGCCGCGATGCAGAGTAACTTGTGGTAAATTCAGAGATGCGATCGCATCTGCCAACACAACAGCCAAGTTCTTACAAATCGGATCGCCAAAGGCAATGTGAGCAACAATTCCCTCACCGAAAAACGTTGAAATCCGATTTTTAGTTCTGTCAATAAACTGATCTGGCACCACCATATCCAGTGGTTTCGCCTCTTCCTTCAAGGAACCCACAGCACTAGCTGAAATTAAATACTCTACACCCAATTGCTTCATCGCATAGATATTAGCGCGAAACGGTAACTCAGACGGTAAAAGCGTGTGATTGCGGCCATGACGCGCCAAAAAAGCTACCTGTGTACCATCCAAAGTCCCCAAAATCAAAGCATCCGATGGTGAACCAAAGGGAGTCTCGACTCGCACCTCTTCTAAATCTTTGAGCGCATCCATTTTATACAGACCGCTACCACCAATAATCCCAATACTAGCGTGAGGCATGATTCTGAACCTGTTCCTTGGTGATCTGCTAAGTTATTTTATCGAAAATGGGAGTAGTAGAGAAACCAAGAAACTAAACGATTACATTTTGTGCCGCTAACACTATTGAATTATTACCTTCAGTTAATTATCACCATAGGGTCTAACCGATGCTTAATGTATACAAATGTTAAATAGACGCACTCTTGAGCAGGGAGAGAAAGTAAGGGTTATACTTTTGGGAAAAGGCTTATTTTAACCCCTGTTTTTAACATTTTCATAAATCAATGGCTCTCAATTTTCGCTTTGCAGTAGTCAGCGACTTACACCTGGCACTTCCCCACACAATCTGGGATCATCCCAGCAGATTTCATCTGGTAGAAGTCAGTATCTCGGCGTTTGAAAGTGTACTAGAACATTTAACACAACTCGATTTAGATTTTCTCTTGTTGCCAGGAGATTTAACCCAGCACGGCGAACCAGAAAACCACGCTTGGTTGCAACAACGGTTAGCCCAACTACCTTTTCCCGTCTATGTTGTTCCTGGTAATCATGACGTTCCTGTGCTGTTGGCTGATCAGCAATCAATCGCTTTTGCAGATTTTCCCTACTATTATACGAAGTTTGGCTATGACGATCCACAGCAGATTTACTACATTCGTCAGTTGCTGCCTGGAGTTAAGCTGATTGGACTGAATTCTAACTCCTTTAATGACCAGGGAGAGCAGGTGGGGTATTTGGATACCAAACAGCTACGGTGGTTAGAAGAGGTGCTAGCGGCGTCTGGTGATGAATTAGTTCTGGTGATGGTGCATCATAATGTGGTCGAGCATTTGCCCAATCAATCGAGCCACCCACTGGCAAATCGCTATATGTTAGCGAATTCAGCAGAACTGTTGCAGTTGCTAAGGCGCTACGGAGTCAAGCTAGTATTTACCGGGCATTTGCATGTTCAGGATATTGCTTACTCAGATGGAGTATATGATATTACCACTGGCTCTTTAGTTAGCTATCCTCACCCTTACCGGGTGCTAGAGTTTCATCGGGATAACCAAGGTAAAGAATCGTTGCAAATTTTATCCCATCGGGTAGAGTCAGTGCCTGAGTTCCCCGACTTGCAACAGTCATCGCGGCAGTGGATGGGCGATCGCTCTTTCCCCTTCCTAGTCAAGCTACTAACTCACTCTCCATTAAACTTACCATTATCACAGGCAAAAGAATTAGCTCCTAGTTTGCGAGACTTCTGGTCAACTATTGCTGATGGGGATGCAGTATTAGATTACCCTGATTTTCCGCTAGAAGTGCGGCGTTATATTCAGACCTATAATGCATCACAGCCCAATCCAGGTATGGCTACTAGTGGAATTCCCCTGATTGATAATAACAGCACACTTTTGCTGGGTTAGAAGTGATGAGTAGCCTCTTTCTATCAGCCCCCGGATCATCACACTGACTGGACTTTGTTTGACAAATCGTTCAAAGATTGCACCCAGTATTTACCCTGTTGTTGTGTGTTCCTTTTGAGATAGCGATCGCTCCTGCCATAATTCTCCGATCAAAAGTCACCTTGGCAGGGCTACTCCTAACTCTTGTACAGACGCGATTAATCGCGTCTCTAATTACCGATATCTTCATTCCAAAGTTCCGGGTTAGTTTGAATAAACTCACTCATCATTTGTTCGCATTCGTCAAGATTAAGATCAATTACTTCCACACCGTGAGATACCATAAATTCTTTGGCACCAGGAAAAGTGCTGGATTCTCCAGCGATGACTTTTTTAATGCCAAATTGTACCACTGCTCCAGCGCACAGATAACACGGCATTAAAGTTGAATAGAGTGTAGTACCTCTGTAGCTGCCAACTCTCCCAGCATTGCGGAGACAATCAATTTCGGCGTGAGTGACAGGATCGGCGTCTTGCACACGTTTATTGTGTCCTCTGCCGAGAATTTTGCCATCCTTGACGAGAACCGAACCAATGGGAATTCCACCTTCTTGTCTGCCTTGTTTTGCTTCTTGAATTGCTGCTTCCATAAACTTATCCATATTAATTCTCCTTTTATGTCGAAACAACTAGTATTAATGGATCACGATGGCGGTGTAGATGATTATCTAGCAACTATGCTGCTGTTGACAATGGATCATATTGAACTCCTTGGTGTTGTCGTCACTCCAGCAGATTGTTATGTCCAACCAGCTGTTAGCGCCACACGTAAAATTCTCGATTTGATGGGATTTTCTCATATCCCGGTTGCAGAAAGCACTGTGCGCGGTATCAATCCATTTCCTACTCTCTATCGCCGTGATTCGTTTATCGTTGACCATCTCCCCATTCTCAATCAAAGCGAAACCATCACTACGTCTCTGGTTGCCGAAACAGGTCAAGATTTTATGATCAAGGTGTTACGTAACGCATCAAGCCCCGTAACGTTGATAATAACTGGGCCTTTGACCACAGTTGCAGTAGCCTTGGACAAAGCACCAGACATTGAAGCCAAGATTCACAAAATTGTATGGATGGGGGGTGCGTTGAATGTTGGTGGTAATGTGGAAAAAAGTCTGGAAGCAGGACAAGATGGTTCTGCCGAATGGAATGTTTATTGGGACGCAATTTCAGCAGCGCGGGTATGGCAAACGCAAATTGAAATTATTATGTGTCCTTTGGATTTAACTAATAATGTTCCATTCACATCGGAATTAGTGCAAAAAATGGGACGACAACGCCATTATCCCATCTCTGATTTAGCTGGACAATGTTATGCACTAGTTATCCCCCAAGATTATTATTTCTGGGATGTGCTGGCAACAGCTTATCTGGGACACCCGGAATTCTATCAATTGGGCGAATGGGAAACAGAAATTATCACCACTGGTCTTAGTCAGGGGCGTACTAAAGTAGTTTCTGGTGGTCGGAAAATCTATGCAATGGATAAGGTAGATAAAGAGGCTTTTTATGCTTATATTTTGCAGCAATGGGCAAGATAAAAAACTAAAAAAATAGGTGGCGTGGATACTCAAACTTGTACTTACACAACAAAATCCTCAACTTGTTTGATTTGCTTTTAATAATTGGAAGCAACCCACAATTTTTCTTTCTCCTAGACTTGAGATTTAATATTTAAAGCTCATCTTCGCCCATATATTCTTTTCTAGCTCTTAAAATATCCTCTTTAGACAGTCTTGTTCCTGTTGTATTTATTCTTTGGAAAGCAGTTAACATTTCATCTTTAGTAACTTCATCTATCACTATTATTGGAATCTCATACTTTACAAATGCAGAAATTAACTCATTAAAATTTTTAACAAGGATTTGACTAGCATGGTGTGAAGCTAAAGTAATGGGAGCATCTCACCTTTGCAAAAATATCAGTTAGTAAGTTGACCATTGAGATAAGCAGCTCGAAGTTGTAACATTCGAGGCACATTTTCCAATT
>NZ_JBALCP010000041.1:0-6589 GCF_036919675.1 Nostoc sp. | reverse complement strand
CCAAGAAACCGATACATAGAGGGCAAGGAGCTAAATTAGAAACACTCACTTTTTCTATTCTTAGTACCGCTTAGAGCTTAACCGAACCGTATTGGTTGTTTAAAAGCTAAAAATACGTCACGGACGAGCGGTGCGCCTCCGCACATAGAGAGGACTTATGGCGGATGTACTTCGGGTATGGCGACGATTCGGGCAATTAAGTATCATAAGGGGGCCAAATTGCACGAGTTGTTACCACGTCCCAGCTTAACACTGAGATATTCGCTCTCAGCTACTATATAATGAGCTTCTCACCCTTGCTATGGTAAGTCACGATGACATCGACCCCTTTTCTAGCAAGAGTCAAAGCGGCATTTCTACCAAGTCCTCTGCTCGATCCTGTTACCAATGCGATCTTCGTCATTGCTTTATCCTTTTACTGCTATGTTCCAATGTATTTATGATTTTCCTGTAATCGATTCTATTTGGAGCCAAAGACGGAATGTGCAACGCTTCTTAACACAGCCCAGCCTTGGCGATCGCTTACGTTAATTGATTGCGAAACCGCCGAATGCTCAATGCCAGTAGCACGATCGCAAACAGTAACAGAATCAGCACTTGAGACCATAACTCTGCCAGCCCAACTCCTTTCAATATCACGCCACGACAAACTTCGATGTAGTAACGCAGTGGATCAAGATAAGTCAACGACTGCACATAGGTTGGCATGGAGGCAATGGGTGAATTGCCTCCAGACAAGAGGATGAGCGGTGGGCTGATAAAGAACGAGATCAGCTGTGCCTGTTGCTGGCTTTTGACGTAGCAGGCAATCATGATGCCGATACTGATTCCTACCAAAAAATAGAGCACTGAGATACTCAAAAACACCAGAAGATTGCCTCGAAACGGCAAATTGAAAGCAATTTTTCCGACCGTAAGTGCAGTCACAGCATCGAAGGTCAGCAGAACCAGTAGCGGCGCAATTTTTGCCATGATGACTTCGGTGTTAGAAGCAGGTGTCATCAGCAGTTGTTCGATTGTTCCTGCTTCTTTCTCACTTACCACTAAGGAAGCAGCGGCTTGAAGACCAATCGTAGTTAGCAAAATGCCAATGGTTCCAGTTACGATGAACCAAGAACCTTCTAAGCCAGGATTGTAGAAGAGCGTGGTTACAAGTTGAACTTGATTGCGTTGTAGGGTTGCATTAGCTCCTGAACTTTCCAATTGAGCCAGAGCATTGGTCGTAGTCGATGCCGTACTCGTGGGGTTTGATGGATTAGATGAGTTGTTCGTGGTTGAACTTATTCCATTAGTTGCGGTGATCCCTGTGCCTTGACGACGTTGATTGCTAGCCAAACGTCGCGAGTTGTAGTCACCCACCAACTGACTCAAATAGCCAGAAGCGATACTAGCAGTATTGGCATCTACAGCATCGAAGAGTGCCTGCACTTGCGTCGGGCGTTGGCGGGCAAGGTCGCGATCGAATTCCGAGGGAACCGTGATGCCAACAGTCAAATTGCCTTTCGCTAAATCTGCCATCATATCCTGCTCATTGGCGTAGTACCGATCAATATCAAAGGCGCTGGTTTGACTAAAGAGTTCAAGAAATTCTCGTGAAGCCCGGCTATGGTTATAGTCGGTGATGCCAACCCGCAGGTTCTCAAACGTTGGGTTCAGCGCAGACCCGAACAGTATCAGCAAAAGAGTAGGCGGTATCAAGATTTGAGTCAATAACTGGCGATTGTGCAGAATTTGCGAAACTTCTTTGCGAAAAAGTGCCCAAAAGCGGCTGCCTAAAATGCGATCGAAGAAAGTTGTCATCAGATTATGCCTCATGTTTCTACCTGCATTTTCTGCAATTTGCGCCACGCCAGAAAGAAAAAGAAGCTTGTCAACGCGGCTAATGCCAGTATCGAACTCCATACGCCGATCCAACCTACGCCACGCACATAAGCATCGCGCGTGAGCAAAATGTAGTAGCGGGCAGGCACGAGCACGGAAATCCAGCGAATATAGATTGGAATATTAGAAATCGGGTAAATATACCCAGAAAATTGCATAGATAGTAAGAAAGCTGTCAAGGAGACCGACTGAATAACAGCACTCTGAGTGCTGGAATTGGCACCGATAAAAATACCCCATAGGACAACGCAGGCAATATACAGTGCCGACCCAACGATGACAGGTGTCGGATCTCCAGCAAACCATAGTCCGAAAAAGCCCCACGACTCGACATGAGTAAGCAGCACTTCTGCCATGCCTACTAACCAAAAGGCAGCGGCTTTGCCCAACAAATACTCTGCTCCCGTCATGCTAGAGGCATAAATTTGAGTAATTGTATTCTGTTCATTTTCTTTTGCGGTCGCTAGCCCTGCCAGTAATGCTGGAAACAGCGTCACTGTGATTGCCAGTGCTCCGGGTCCAATGTATTTCAAAGTTTCCAGACCGGGATTATACCAGAGCCGGGTCTGTAGGGTCACTGGAGTCGCAGAGCCAGAGGGTCGTGAATTTTCGGCGATCAAATTGGTGGTGGATGAACCGGGCGATCGCAGGTTTTCGGTAAAGGCGTTGGTCGTTGCTCTAGCATAAGCCCGTACAAGGTTAGCCGTATTCGCATCAGTACCATCTACCAATACTTGCACTTGAGCTTCTCGCTCAGGTCGCCGCAGATCGCGCGCAAACTCTGGTGGAATAATGACCCCAGCAGCAGCCTGTCCGGTGTCCAGCAGCCGAGGCACGTTAACCCTTGATCCTTGGGCAACCAGTTTAAATTTGTTGGTGCGCTCAAAAGTGGAAATATACTCGCGGCTGATACGGGTGCTATCTAAGTCTTGAATCGCAATGTTGATGCGGTTGACATCAAGGGAGGTTGAAAAGCCAAACACCAAAAGTAGCACCAAGGGTAGGGCTAGTGCCATAACCAACGTCAGGCGATCGCGTCCCAATTGAGTTAGTTCTTTAATGATTTGAGCAATGATGCGTTTTGATCGAATTGCCATAATGATTTTTCCTAGTCTGTGGGGACATCAAGACCGCGTTGCCGCGCTTGATCCACTACACCAATGAACACATCTTCTAGCGAGAACTCAATTTCACGATGGCTATGCACGTCAACGCCATCTTCCTTGAGCCACTGTTCGACTTGAGGCACTTGCATTTGAAGATCATCTAGAACGGTGTGCAAGCGATCGCCAAAAATCGAGACTCGTGAGCGATCGAAGTGTTGTTTGAGCAGGTCTGAAGCTTGCTGTAACGGGGCACACTCCCACTCTACTAATTGCCCCGGTTGGGCATCTTTGACTTGACGCGGAGATCCTTGAGCAACCAATTCTCCCGCTACCATAAAGCCTAAACGATGGCACTGCTCCGCCTCTTCTAAGTAGTGAGTGGTGACTAAAATTGCCATGCCATTGCGAGCAAACTCATTGATCCAGCGCCAAAATTGCCGTCGTGCCAGGGGATCGACACCCGATGTGGGTTCATCGAGAAACAGAATCTTGGGTTCGTGCATGACTGAGGCACCGAAGGCAACCCGTTGCTTCCAACCACCAGGAAGATCGCCCGTCATCATATTGCCTTGACCGACCAGATCGCTCATTTCTAGCACCCATTGTTTTTTGGCGTGACGATGGCGAAGGGGAATGCTATAAACACCGCAGTAAAAATCCAAGTTTTGACCGATCGTTAAGTCATCATAGAGCGTGAATTTTTGCGACATATAGCCAATTTTTTGACGCACCGACGCACTGCGTAATGCGCCCGTTGCACCTGCAAGCGAAACCTTGCCAGAACTCGCGGGCAACAATCCACACAAAATTTTAATCGCAGTTGTCTTTCCGGCACCGTTAGCGCCTAATAACCCAAACACTTCACCATATTGAATGTCTAAGTTGAAGTCGTTAATGGCATGGAAATCTCCAAATACTTTGTTGAGATGTTCTGCCCCGATCGCCGTTCCCGTAGATTTCGCTTGTTGATCGATACGCGGATATTCGCCAGCCGCCGCATCACCTTTGAGATCACGTAGCCTTGACACAAAGGTATTTTCAAGCGTGGGCGAATCAATATTAACGTTCTCGACCTGAATCTGCTGCTGTTCTAAAATTCGGTAAATATCCTTCGTGGTTTGCTGAGGCTGGGCAGTCAGCACATCAAGGTGATCGCCAAAGCGTTGCACATCAGAAATAGTTTCTCGAAAATCAACATTCCTGGTGAGCGTATCTTCTGCCTGATCCAATTGGGCAACAGGCAAAAATACCTCTAATCGCTGCACTCCTAAGCTTGCCTTCACATTAGCGGGCGTGTCGCTCTGCTGAATCTTGCCCTCATACATAAAGGCAATGCGGTCACAGCGCTCCGCCTCGTCTAGGTAGGGTGTTGCAACCACAGTAGTAATGCCTTCCGTACTCGAAAGCTGCGCCAAAATATCCCAAAACTCTCGCCGCGAGACGGGATCAACGCCTGTCGTCGGCTCATCAAGCAAGAGCACTCGTGGATTGTGGATCAGCGTACAGCACAAAGCAAGTTTTTGTTTCATGCCGCCCGAAAGTTTTCCGGCTAAACGGTCTTTAAAGCGGGTTAAGTCTAGTAACCCAAAATAGCGATCGCTGCGAGTCTTAAGGTCAGCATCACTTACTTCTCGCAAACCTGCCGCGTATTTCAGGTTCTCCAAAACACTCATATCTAGGTAAAGGCTAAAACGCTGAGTCAAATAGCCCATCTGGGGGCGTACCTCTCTCGGTGTCGCTCCCAATACTTCAACAATGCCGCTGGTTTGAGGCATCACGCCCGATAAAATCTGAAACGTGGTTGTTTTGCCTGCACCGTCGGGACCAATTAACCCAAATATCTCACCGGGAAAGACATCTAGATTGATCCCGGCGACGGCTTCATCCGCGTGTTTTCCGTAGCGGTGACTTAAATCACGGATGGAGATAATCGGTGCATTTGGGCGCTGAGTGTTAGCCCGTGCGGGAAGAGTTTGTGTCATGGCTTAAAGCTGAGAAAGTCAGGCATCAGCGTAGACGATCGCTTCGGCTCAGATTCTGGTAGAAGAATCCGCCCATCCGCAGGCATCCCTTGCTTTGCTTTTCCCTGTCCATTGTTGTTGAGAGTGAGTTCGACACCAAACACTTGCGTCACCCGGTCTTTCTTGAAATAGGTGTTCTCTGGAGTAAAGCTTGCTTTGGGATCAATCCGGCTGATCGTTGCTTCCAACGGCTGATCGGGAAACGAATCAAGATAAACCTGTGCCCGTTGCCCCAGTTTGATCTGACCGATTTTCCCTTCTTCGACAAAGCCACGCAGGTAAAGCTTCTGCTGATTCACCAGTGTCAAGAGCGGTGCGCCTGCGGCAACAACTTCGCCAGGTTCTATCGATCGTGTAATTACATCTCCTGCGATCGGACTCTTAATCACCAGATAATTCAAATTTGCCTGAATCTGTGCTTGGGTTGCTAAAGCATCCTGGGCTTCCTGCTGCGATACCGCAGTGTCAGTCTTGGCTTGGTCAATCTGTTTCTGCACCTGGAGTTCCGCAGCGGCACGAATCGGCGTGTTTTGCTGCGTTGCCTGTGCTTGAGTAAGTCGTCCGCCCGCTGACTTTACCTGCTGTTGAGCAGCAGAGACCCTCGCCTGGTTCACGCCCAAAATAGCATTATCATCATCAAGCTGCTGTGCTGCTACTGCTCCTTCGGCATACAGTTGGCTAGTACGGCGTTGTTTTGACTGTGCCTGCACTGAATTAGCTTGAGCTTCAGCTAAATTAGAACGCGCCTGATCAACTGCATTCTCTGCTTCCAGCACACGTCCCTGACTGTCTTGAGTAGATTGGTCGGTCGTTAAGCTGGCTTGTTTAAGCTGTGCCTGCAACACAGGCAATTGTTGACGGGCACTCTGCAATCGTTGTTCGGCAGCCCGCACTCGTGCGATCGCTCCCTGCAACTGAGCGCGTAAGTCAGAGTCGTCAATTTGTACGAGGATTTGACCGGGTTTAACAGTGTCGCCTTCTCGCGCAGAGACTTGAGCAACTCGACCGCCGATCTTGGCAGAGACATCAGTTTCGTAGCCTTCAATCCGTCCACTCAGAGATAGTCCTGATGCCGCAGGACTGTAAAAAAACAGACGGTAAACGCCATATCCCACCCCTGCTAGCAGTAAGACGGTACCAATAACCCAAATCAGTTTAGAAATCTTCTGCCAGGGTTTCTGTTTCTCTTTCTCTCCCACAGAGTTAGGTTTAGTAGGCTGCTCTGCTTGGGCGGGTTCGCGCTCCTTAACAGCTTTGTCAGGTTTCTTCGAGTCATTTTGCGGATCAGTTTGGGTTTGCGTCATCACAGTTGCCAAAATAAAGAGTAACAGAATTAGAAAAGATGTTAATTGACCGTCGCTTCGCACGAAGCATTAAAAATTATCAATTCAAAATTCAAAATTAATTAAATAATTTTTCAATTTTCCAATTTTCCAATTTTGAATTATCTGGATTTTGAATTTCAAATTGAACTGGATCAACGGTTTCAAGAGTAAACTCAGCGAGTCCCTCACGAAACTCGCTGGTCTTCAAAACCGTGCTTAATGGTTTCCCATTACACGGCTCCTCAATGACTCGGCA
>NZ_JBALCP010000040.1:0-7851 GCF_036919675.1 Nostoc sp. | reverse complement strand
CTGTAAGGTTTGGGCATGAAATGATTGCGATCGCGCCGAAGGAGGATTTGGGACTACTTCCAGTTTATGTCATAACCACCTTGGCGGTTGCTATATATGCTACTATCAATTGTGTTTCTATGGGCAGCTATACCAAGTGCGTAACTCCTGAGATGTGTTTGTGAAACATTGTTGCTCTTAAGCGCTAATTTGCAGCACGATTTTGCCGCGAACATGCCCACTCTGACTTAGTTCCTGAGCTTGACGGGCTTCAGACAAGGAAAAGGTCTGAGCGATAACTGTCTTAACCTGCCCAGAATCGAGTAAATTAGCAATTTCTTCCAACAGCGAGGCCGATATCTCCATATTCACCATCTCGGCACGGATACCTCGTTCTTGAGCTTTTTGAGCATCGGGGGGAGCGGGGGTTGAAAGCAGAATGCCACTCGGCTTCAGCACTGAATAAGACCGTGCTTGGGTGTCGCCGTCTAAGGTATCTAGAACGACATCAACATTCTGAACCACTTGTTCAAAGGGTGTGGCCTTGTAGTCGATCACTTGATCTGCGCCCAGGGATCGAACAAATTCTGTATTCGCGGCTGAGGCAGTTCCAATGACGTGTGCCCCTCTCCATTTAGCAAACTGGACTGCGAACATGCCAACCCCGCCCGATGCAGCATGAATCAGGACAGTTTGACCCGGCTTGAGATCCGCATGATCAAACAGTGCTTGATAGGCAGTCATTGCCACCATCGGCACCGATGCCGCTTGCACAAAATCAAGCGTTTTCGGTTTGAGCGCGATCGCATCTGAGGTGAGTGCAATTTTACGCGATTCTTTCAAAGCGTCTTTTGATGACTCCTGAAAGTGTGATGTTGTCGATTGTCGTTAACCCGTCTCTTCTACTATGTGGTGCCCGCTCAGCAGGTGCCTAGCTTCCTCTTCAGGAAAGTAGCTATCATGTCCAAAGCCGCCTCCGCTGCGTCCAGTGTTCCGACGTTCCCTGGGAAAACGTGCGTCATTCCCTCCCACACGTGAGCCGTCACATCGACTCCCTCGGCATGGGCACGCTCGGCATAGCGGCGCGTGTCATCGAGCAGCACCTCGCTCGTTCCAACGTGAATTTGAATCGGGGGCAAGCCAGTGAAGCTGCCGTAAAGCGGCGAGACCAGCGGATCGCTTGGATCGTGCCCGTTCAGGTAGCTGGCGCTAGCCATTGACAGCACCTCCCTCGTCAACAGTGGATCGTCGTCTGCGTGGTCCTGTAAACTCAGTCCTGTCAAGGCCAGGTCTGTCCAGGGCGACATCACAACGGCAGCGGAGGGAGCAACGCCACCGCCTGCAAACGCATCGGATTGTGTGACTGACAATAGGACCAGAGCCAGACCGCCACCGGCTGAGTCTCCGACGATCGCGATTTCCTGGGTGCCCTGTTCGATGAGTCCGCGATAAGCCGCCTTGGCATCGTCCAAGGCGGCTGGAAAGGGGTGTTCCGGTGCCAGCCTGTAGTCTGCGACGAACGCGGATACGCTTGTGCGTGCGGCGACCTGTCCGGCGAGATGCCGATACGCGTGCGCCGAACCTTGTACATACGCTCCCCCGTGAAGATGGATGATGGCGACGCCCAGGTGTGGGTTCTGCGGGTGGCACCAAACGCCTGGCAGACCCCCAACTACACCTTGCTCATAGCTTACACCCAGCGCGTCCGGGGTTTTCTCCATGATCTCGTCGAAGGAACCGCGAGCATTCGGTCCGCTCAGCTTGCCTTTGGAGGAAGCAGCCTCCGTCCGCATCACAGCGACGAGCTCGCCATCCTTTTCGGTGAGCGGATGGCGGATCTCGGCTGCATTAGCATTGCTGTGTTCAAGCTTCTCATTGTCGGACTGCATCTTTTTTCTCCATTGCTTGGTAACAATTCGTTCGGGCACCGCTTGGCAGTTTGTGCTAAGTTGCCAGTGAAGACGGGCTAACGAACCCAAGCTCAGTGACAGCGACTGGCAACACAAGGGCCGACAAACAGAGAAAGCCCGATCACCAGGCTCCGTTCGCTGGAGCGTATTATTATGCGGTGCGATTAGACGGACTTCTTCATGAATGCTGGATACGGCGCGAGCGGCAAGATCTGGTAGTCAGCGTAATCAATCTCGATCAGTGGAAAACTATCGATCATCTTTTGCAGATGCTCCGGTGACTCCGCTTCAAAGAGAACGGCTGCGCCGCGGTTTTTCGTGTCCAGCGCCCACACTTGACGCAGACCTCCCTCCGCGTAAAGGACTTGCGCTTGCGCCTGCTCTTCGAGTTCCCGTTTCTGGAAGTCAGAGGGCATTCCATCGGTCTCGAATTTCTGTTTAGGTGTGAAGATAACAAGATATTGCATATGTCACCTCTATTTAGCTTGCTTGGTTGTAGAAAACAGGACAGGAAAGGAGGCATACCGCGTGGTCAAGTAGACGCCGAAGCCTCAACGAACACGCTGTCGGCCCGAAAAAGAGAGTGTGGCCGAAGAGTTCTTAGGTATTTGCGATCGTAACGGCTTGATGGAGGTATTCGTTATCTCTGTAACTAGATTCCAGCAGGAGCGGTGGAGCTCTTGGTATCAAAGTAAATACCGTCGTTTATCCGTACGCCCGTGAACGTCGAAAAGTATATTTTGATGCGTTTACTGACCTTGCTACTGTCCATATTTGGGTTCAAAGAATTTTATTAGTGGGATAGTTTCAGACATCAAGTCATGCAGAAATACAGTCCCGGCATACTTTGTGGGTTTAGCGCCTTAGTTTTCGTTCCGTTACTACCACACCTACTAGGAGCAGTAGCTTAAAGCAAACTTTTTGTTACGCTTCATTCAGAAATTGGCACAGTGCCTGTGTTATGGAAAGCGATAATCTGCCAGGTGTTCTCCTTGCAGGTTGTTACGGCTGTCAAGACACCTGTATCTTGTATTCGATTTACTCCATCAGGACTCTTTTGTCCAGTGGTTTCCCAAGTGCTATGCAGGACTGCCACATTCGGGGTGAGGAATTTGATTTGAGTGTCAGTAATAGTCATGTGGTTATCGCTTAAGAACGACGCCAACGCCTGCGCGTGTGCTTGTTCGATCTCGGTTCGCCCTTTAAACCAACGACCTATGATGTCCACGAAATCGGCATCCTCGGCAAACAACATCGCCAAGTGCTTCGCATCTTTAGCGTTCCACGCCTCGGCAAACGTTGCCACCATTGCTTTGATTACCGCTTCATCCTTTACACTGGTTTCTCTTGTTGACATACTGATTGTTCTAACTAATGAAACGACGCAAGAAGAACAAGGATTATCGAAAGTTTCATTCTGAACATTTCCCCCAAACCGTCGCGGATTTTCCAGTCAACGGATTGACCTGCGCGAGGTGAATTTTCACCAAAACTTCGTCCGCTTTGGGCTCTGGATGCTTGACATCGGTATAATCCAAAACAATTTTATACCATATTCGTTAATCTTTACTGCTTTCATTTTTTATCCTATGCTCAATCTGTTTAGCTTACTTGATTGTGAAAACCGGACAAAAAAGGAGGCATACCCGCAAGAAAGCAGACGCCGAAGCCTCAACGAACACGCTGCTGACCCCAAAAAGAGAGCGTGGTCGAAGAGTTCTTAGCTATTTGCGATAGTAACGGCTTGATGGAGGTATTCGTTACTGGAAAGCTGGGCAAGCATGAAGGAAGCCAAGTCGGCACGTGTAATTTTATCGGCCTTCTCGCCCGTTTCGGGATCAAAGACTCGAACGTTCCCCTTGGCGGGATCGTCGGTGAGGAGAGCTGGGCGAAGAATCACCCAGTCCAGACCGCTCGACTCGACAGCAGACTCCATTGCCGCTTTGTCCTTGTCCGCGCCGCGCAAAAAGGTCGAAACAAGTAAGCGCTCATAAAAGGGGGTATTCGCCTCACTATCCCCTTCGCCAATCATGGAAGTTACCACCAGACGACGCACACCGTTTCGCTGCATGGCAGCGATGATTGTGTTGGCGGCGCTCGATTCGAGGGTAGTTGCCTTATAAGGCGTTTTACCGCCAATCGTGTCAACAACAGCGTCTTGACCGAGGACTGCTGCGTCCATCGTCAGACTGTCGGTGGCGTCACCTTCGATGACGTGAACGTCCGAGACCTGGTATTGGTCAGCTTTGTGAACGAAGGCCGTGACCTGGTGACCAGCGGCCATAGCCTGCTCGACTACAGCTCTACCGGTCTTGCCGGCGGCTCCTATAACTAGGACTTTCATGTTTTAACTCTCCTATGTAACGCTTAGTGGGTTTTCCGGTCGGAGAAATGCGGCTTTGATCAGGACTTATTTGCGAATGCAGGATCTGGGGCGAGAGGGAAGACCTGGGTGTCAGAGTAGTCAGCCTTGATCAGTGGAAAGCTGTCGATTATCTCTTGCAGGCGCTCCGGTGACTCCGCTTCAAAGAGAACGGCCGCGCCACGATCCCTCGCGCCTAGCACCCACGATTGACGGAGAAGTCCCTCCATGTAGAGATCTTTCGCTCGCGCCTCTTCCTCGAGTAACAGTTGCGGGAAGTCAGAGGGCATTTCAGGGCTTGCAAATTTTTGTTTGGGTGTGAAGATAACAAGATATTGCATATGACGGTTGTGTTGTAAAAACAGAGAGAGATGGTAGAGTAGGAAGCTTGTGTTCAATCTGACCTAGCGTTGCTGACCTTACTTGAAGCCAACCAATGACTCCTGGCGAGTGGATGAAACATATATTGAGGTCAAAGGAAAGCAGAAATACTTGTACCGGGCTGTCGATTCATCTGGCAACACTCTCGATTTTTTGTTAAGTGCTGCGATGCTAAAGCAGCAGAATGCGTCACTGAACGGGTCAAATTTATAGCTGAAATCTTTGGAGTAGCTAGCTGAGCAATTTCTCTTGTAGGGAGTTTTCTGTTCTCAATAACTTTTTGCAACACAACCCGGAATCATGTCTGAATTAGGCTCCACTTGCTTGGGACCGTTGGGCAAGCAGATCCGTAAGGCTTGTCCACTTCACATCGGGATAGCGATCGTTGTCAAACGATTCATGGTGCACACTGAACATGCTGTGTTCATACTGCGTCTGCTGCCACTGCGGATACAGCTCGTTTTCTCCCTCTAGATGGGCCGTCCGTTCACTTTTGTTGCGTCTACTTAGATCCTCCAGACTTCCCAAGCGGACCAGATGAAACGGAGTCTTCAGCACTTCGTCGGTGAACTTTGCAAGCTCACGTAGAGTAACACTAAAGCTTGCAATCCCAAGGGCGACCGGAGTCGTTGGGTCGAGAGCAGCGGCGGCAGTATACGCTGCGGTGTCATCCATTGTGGTGAAGTCGAGCCGCCAGTCGGGATCTTCCCAGTACCCGACCATTTTCTTTTCAAAATTCAGATAAGGTACGTTTTGCGTCAAGACCTCGCCGAAGACGCCATTGAAGATCGATGTCGACGCGATCATCTCGACGTCGAGCCGCTGGTGGAACTCGCGCCTTAGATCGTAATTGCGATTTTCACCCGGTGCTAAGGTTCGAAAGTCAGTAGAAAAGTCGGATGGAATGAACCGTGCAACGCCTGCCTTAAGTGCCGCCTCCAACAGTACGGTTTGAGTATCAACAATCACGTCCCGCAGTCCTTGCAGGGCAGATACGATGCAAGCTGATCCTTCGCATGCACTGGCTAGCTCAGAAACACTCGCCATATCGACTGTCCTAACCTTCACGCCAAGGCTTTCCAATGCTTTCCGTTTCGTCTCGTCCGAAGTTCCACTCCGAGTAAGTGCGACGACGTTCGCTCCGCGATTTGACAAAGCACGCGCAATGCGCCCGCCCAGATTGCCGGTCGCCCCTGCTAACACGACATTATCCGCCATTTATCACCTTCCTGATAGCTTCCGTATTTTTCGTTCAAGACTTGATTTCATAATGCGTTGCTGGTTCGACTTCCAAGTCTCCCTATGTTTGACATCTCTAGTATGATTAATCAACTTATACAGATAAAGGTAGTTTTTATGAATTGATTGTTTGTAATATTGAACAATAGCAGAGTACAGATACTCTCATCGCAGTTAGTGCAGGTTATGGACGATTTGAATGCTGTTTTAGTATTTCTCAAAGTCGCAGAACAGGGTGGATTTGTCGCAGCCGCGCGATCGCTAGACTTGCCTAAATCTACCGTCAGTCTGAAGGTCAATAAGCTAGAGCAACGGCTAGGAGTCCGATTATTTGATCGCACGACGCGGCGGGTTTCTCTTACTGAAGAAGGACGACTGTATTACAAAAACTGTTTACCTATTCTCGATGCGTTACATGATGGTGATGATGCGATCGCCAGCCTGCAAGGACATCCGCAAGGCGTCGTCCGAGTGACAGCTACCCCGTTGTTTGTACGGTCTGTTCTCGCACCCAATTTGCCGGAATTTCTGCTGACCTACCCTGATATTCGAGTGATTCTGAATGCGACGACCGAATACAAGGATATTGTGAAGGAAGGGTATGATCTAGCGATTCGGATTGGGGAATTGGACGATTCAACCCTGATCATGCGACGGATTAGCACAGATCGTCAGAAACTCTTTGCCAGCGCAACCTATCTCAAAACTGCTGGCGAACTAAGAGCAATTGCTGATTTGACCAGTCATACGCTGCTTTGTATGGTTCATCGTCAGAACGAAGTGACCTGGACATTGCATAATAAACAGCAGGAAACAGTAACGCTCTCCTTTCATCCACGACTACTCAGCAATGACATTGCCCCCATTTATCAAGCAATCGTTGCTGGAGTAGGGATTGGGCTGCTACCGGAATTTCTGTTTCAGCAGGAGTTACAGGGTGGGGATATAGTAAACGTCTTACCCCAGTGGTCATCAGCTCCGGTCCCGATTAACGCACTTTACCCCAGTCGAAAATATGTCCCAATGAAAGTCAAAGTCTTTCTAGAGTTCCTTGAGCAAAAGATGCGCTAAAACTTAACCTCAGTTCGGGTTAATGTTCGGGCGCTTAGGTGATTTCTGATGAAAAAAATACCTATGTTGACGAGTTTCGACTTCTCTGCGAGACGCTACGCGAACGCTCAACTCTCGATTACTCAGTTGGTTGAGCGAAGTCGAAACCAACGGCTATGGTAATTTTATTACTAGAATTCACCTTAACCCCCAGAGTTTTGGGTTTGAGGGGCGCTCCCGAATCTCACAACTCGAACCGGAGCGCTATCGTTCCTATTTAGATGCATATGCTTATCTTTCTGTCAATGCGTAAGTCATAACCCCTTTGGATTCTTTGTTGCTACTTGTTGACCGAGCGTCTTTCACATCTATTTGGCGCAATGCTAAAGAAGCTGTCACCTTGTGCCAAGTCTCTCTACCAAGTTCCGAATTTTCTATTGAAATTGGAACTTTACCTTTTTTTCGGTGGTTGGGGTTTGAAACTATGCTTTCCCAACCCCAACCACCGAGAATGTTCCAACACTAATGAAAACCGAAAGGATGTAAACTTTTGTGTTTATCCTATGTAAATCCGAACTTTTAACCTAATGCTGGTAAAATGAGAAAAATCTGGCAGCCCTGGCGGTAACGCTAACCTTTGTTGCGTCGAGTTTCGTCATTTGTCTGCCCTGGATACCTTAGCCGATCCCCAATCACCGAAAGTTGGTAAAACGGAAAAAACTGAGCCTGCTGTATCCAGACGCAAGTCGCCAAATCAGCGCAGATATAAGGGTGTGCAAGCGCGGAAATATCTCTTCTCATGTTTGGTTAAAACAGAGAAGTAAAAAGCTGAAATCTATATAGAACCCATTTGGGATCTATAAAGTAGCTAATCTTCGGAGCATAAGTCTGACAAAACAGAGATGAATTTTAGTGGTCGCATTTTCTAAA
>NZ_JBALCP010000039.1:0-5713 GCF_036919675.1 Nostoc sp. | reverse complement strand
AAAAAACCAAAACACAGAGGTACTGGAAAACGAGTAGAAGCTCCAAAATTTCACATCACTAATCAGCTTTTTAGCCTTAACTGAACCGTATTGCCTCTGGTCTGGTAGAGAGCGTCTGGGGGTTTTCCCTATGAGCAACTGGCGTGCAAATTCCATTCACCAAGGCTTACAGCAGTTTTCATGTATTTGAACCACATCTGTCGTAGTAGGGGCGCAAGGCCTTGCGCCCCTACCGCGTGGTCTATTTACCTGAAAATAGCTGTAAGTTGACACCCATGACAGATATGCGCCCCTGTGAATGACTATATTATACTCAAATCAAAATTTATTTTAAGTAGTTTTTGTAACTAAAGTTTTTAAAATAAATAAGTAATTAAACGTACAAAAGTCTCAAAATATTCTTCATTTTTTTATTGATAATTAACAGGAACTTTACCCAATCATGTCTCCGCGTTTATTAAGCTTATTAGTGTCAGCTAAGATACCAAAAATCCAAAAAATACGGATATAGCTTTTAAGCAGCCATATTGCCAAAAAGCCTGTATTCAATACAGCCCAAGCCTAAAAACGGCAGTAGTTTAAAACTTAACTTCCAAACTAAACAGAGACTTGAAAACAATGAAAATGACTTTTCAGAAACTTGTAATTGGTGTCTCAATGGCTATTGGTATAAGTGCTCTTGCCACTGCTCCAGCACACGCTACATCTTTTAGTTTCAATAACCCAAATGAAATTAGAACTTATACTGGTGGGTTAAATGGCAAGTTTATTGCAAATGATCCTATAGCTGCCTCCAAAGCCTTGAGTGATGATAATGTCTCCTCTAACGTGGAGCTTTGGTATACTACCGAAAACCCAACTTCTAACGTTGGTTTCACCGCCACACAAGGAAACTACAGTGCCACCGTTACCAGTGTCACTGCTAGTGACTGGAATACTTTTGGTCCGCAATGGCTGAGTGATCTGTTGGCTACTTATACTCCATTCAAGTCAGTGTGGAATGGGTTTTCACCGAGTACCCAATCATTAGTAACGAGTTTTTTCCCTTTATTGGGAATAGGAGACCCTAACATTGGCAGCTTCCAATTCGGAGAAAATGGGGGCGTGGAACTGAAATTGGTTGGTCAAGTGGATGTAAGGACCAAACTTTTAGATACAGTTTCTACTAAACTTACCCAAACATTGACATCACTATTTCCAGGAAAAACAATTTTACCAAGCGCTTCAGAAGTTCAAACTCAGATTTCATTACTTCAACTAACGCTGAACTCGCCTCTAACCTCTGTTCCTACGAAGCTAACGCTGCAAGCTCAAATAGATCAACTGACATCATTCAAAGACCTCCTTGGCGTGCAAGCTGCATTAAACGCCTACCAAGGCGGAATCGGAGCTAGTGAAATTGCCAAGGTAGTTAATGGCAATAATACTTACTACGCCTATAGCTTTAACCCCACTGGATCTGAAATTACAGCCTCTGATGACGGCATATCCAGCACCCAGTATTACACTTGGCACACACCTGGATACACCGCTCCTCCAAAGAGAGTGCCAGAACCATCAATAATAATTGGTCTGTTGGGTGTTGCTGGCGTCTTTGTGATGCAACGCAAATTTAAAAAAGCGTCCATTTAAGATTGCAGGTTCCAAACTACAAATAAGTAAGGGAGCTAATAGCTCCCTTTTTTTATGAATACTTCTTTCCAGCTATAAGATGATTTAATCTTCTAGGTTATACTATTTATAAAAATATTTGCAACAAATGAATCGTTTGGAAGGGTCTACATATCTACGTCCCTACCAACATATTTGTAACAGCAATTTCGGAAAATGGTATTACTTACTCTAACATCCAGATGAAAACTTTTCTAGGAAGGGCAATTAGTCTAAGTTAGTTCCAGTATTACTTAAGTAGTTTTACTAATACAAGTTGGCAACTTCGATTTTTTAAATTAGTCGTTTATTTAATACTATAAATTTTCAAAAATTCACTAAGAAAAAATTAATATTTGATTAGGATTATATCCAAGCATACTATTATTAAGTATTGGAGTGCTGCTAAATTTAATTTATTAATATCTTTAACTAGATTACAGAAGTCAAGTTTTTATAAATTTTACAGTTTAAATACACTCCTGTTCTAGTTTATGGTCATAATTGTTGGCTTTTACTTAAGATAATAGGTAGCAATGACAGTACAATTATTCAATATAGATCAGCCATTACGGTCACACACAGTTAGACGAATTTTGCTAGTTGAAGACCATGATCTCAATAGGATGTTATTGAGTGACTATCTAAGTTATTGTGGGTACGATGTCCAAAGCTTATCAGAAGGCTCTACTTTTTTCTCAACTATAGAGAAGTTTGAGCCAGATTTAATGTTATTAGACTTGAAATTGCCAGATATTGACGGTTATTCGCTCTTAAAACAAGTCCAGCAAAAACCTGATTTGTCAAAAATACCGATCATTGTGGTTTCAGCCTTTGCTTTTAAAGCAGATCAGGAACTAGCTCTGAGTTTGGGCGCACGTCGCTATTTTGTCAAACCTTTAAAACTCAAGGATCTTATACTTACAATTGAAGAAGAGTTGACTTGTCGCCACAGATAAACTTTTCTACTGGACGTGCATTTATTCCGCTTTTTGGTCTGCAATGAACTCTTCAACTCGCTCACTAATATGTTGCACAGAACTGCCAATTTTTGAAATTTTATGTTGTACTTGCGCTAACAATAAAACTGCTGTTTGCAGATCATTGAGGGTTTCAGCCATAGCTTCCCGGTATTGGGCTTCAAAGTCTTGTAGATTCATAGTTCAACTCGTGCCTGAAATTATTGTAATAGCTATATTCCTAATGATATTCGTAAATTTAACTTCCTAAATCCGTTAAATCGCTTAATGTTCTAAGTTAAAATCAACCCCAAAAGTATTGTTTTATCATAATTTATTATCTAAATTTTATATAAGTGATATTGAAAAGTTTAATTATATTTAATAACAAAAATATAAACTTAGCTAAATTAAGAAAACAAAATAATTTTATAAGAAAATGAATTTTTAAAGAATAAATCATTATCGATTTTAAAATGTTAATTATAGATTCAAAAAACCAAGTTTTTATTCTGACAGTAGCAGCCCACAGCTAAACAAACTCTCGTCTGCTCCAAAGTTCTGATGCTTGCAGTAGGGCGTCTAGTACACTGTGTCCAAAGTTTAATAAGGGGCAAAATCCCTTGTTACAGCAGAATTCATGTATTTGAACCACATCTGTCGTAGGAGCGCAAGGCCTTGCGCCCCTACCGCGTGGTCTATTTACCTGAAAATAGCTGTAAGCCCCAAGTTTTGTTAATTGAGATGGTAGAGGCCATGCTGTACTAGGTTAGAAACCGAGTCTCAGACTTCTCTGTGTGCCGACTAAAAGCCTACCTACTTTATATTTACTTGATAATTACTCTGTTAAATCGGCACGAAAAAATAATTTTTCTTAAAATAGAGAAAGATTACCTAATTTTGGTTGTGGCAATATCTACTCAAATACTACCACTGGTTAAAGAGCCAGAAAGATTGGAAAACCGTCTAGCCGAAATTCCACCGGAACCGGGGGTTTATTTCATGCGGGACAGGAGCGATCGCATTATATATATAGGTAAATCGCGTAAGTTGCGATCGCGTGTCCGTTCCTATTTCCGGGATGGCTACAACAAGAGTGAACGCATCACCACGATGGTTAAGTTGGTGACAGAAATTGAATTCATCGTCACTGATACAGAAGCCGAAGCGCTAGCGCTAGAAGCCAATTTGATTAAGCAGCACCAGCCATACTTTAACGTGCTGCTCAAAGATGATAAAAAATATCCCTATCTCTGCATCACTTGGTCAGAAAATTATCCGCGAATTTTTATTACCCGTAAACGCCAATTCGGCAAAGAAAAGGATAAATTTTACGGCCCTTATACTGACGCTGGTTTATTGCGAGAAATTCTCCGCCTATGCAAGCGCATCTTCCCACAGCGACAACGACCTCAACCACTTTTCAAAGACCGTCCTTGCTTGAATTATGATTTAGGGCGTTGTCCGGGTGTGTGTCAACAGATGATGCTACCAGAAGAATATCGCAAAATTGTCCAAAAGGTGGCGATGGTCTTTCAAGGGCGAACTCAGGAACTGATTGATATTTTGACCCAACAGATGAACGCAGCATCTGAGAACTTGAACTTTGAATCAGCGGCGCGGATTCGCGATCAAATTTCTGGGTTAAAGTCGCTGACAGCTGACCAAAAAGTTTCCTTACCAGATGATACAGTTTCGCGGGATGCGATCGCACTAGCAGCCGACGAACAACACGCCTGCATTCAACTATTCCAGATTCGCGCTGGGCAATTGGTAGGACGTTTAGCCTTTGTGGCAGATGCTCAAGCGGAATCGGGAGCTATCTTACAACGAGCTTTAGAGGAACATTACCAAACTGCTGACTCAGTGGAAATACCCATAGAGATTTTAGTGCAGCATGAGTTACCAGATAGCGAGATATTGGCAGATGTCTTAACTCAACGCAAGGGGAAAAAAGTGACGATTTTGACTCCTTTGCGGCAAACTAAGGCAGAATTAATTGAGATGGTAGAGCGAAATGCCCAGTATGAATTGCAAAGAATGCAGAAATTTGGCGATCGCAATCACCAAGCAATGCAAGATTTAGCCGCTATTCTCGATTTACCAGATGTACCCCACCGCATCGAAGGTTATGACATTTCTCACATTCAAGGGTCAAATGCTGTAGCTTCGCAAGTCGTGTTCATCGACGGATTACCCGCCAAACAGCATTATCGCCACTACAAAATTAAAAATCCCACGGTAACGGCGGGACATTCAGATGATTTTGCAAGTCTTGCTGAAGTTATTCAACGGCGGTTTCGCAAGTATGGCGACGATCCACAGTTGTCACGTTTGGGTAATCCAGATTGGCCTGATTTAATCATGATCGATGGTGGTAAAGGTCAGTTATCATCAGTTGTTGCTGTTTTGCAAGAGATGAATTTATTAGAAGACTTGCGAGTTGTTAGTCTGGCGAAGCAGCGAGAAGAGATTTTTTTACCGGGGGAATCTAAACCTTTGACAACTGATTCAGAACAACCAGGGGTGCAGTTGTTGCGGCGGTTGCGAGATGAAGCGCATCGGTTTGCAGTCAGTTTCCATCGTCAGCAGCGCAGTGATAAATTGAAGCGATCGCGTTTAGATGAAATTCCTGGCTTAGGACATCATCGACAAAAGCAGCTACTAGGGCATTTTCGCTCAGTTGATTATATTCGGCAAGCAACAACCCCACAACTCGCTGAGGTTTCAGGAATTGGGCCGCGTTTGGCTCAAGAAATTTACGATTATTTTCATCCCACTTGAGGAGAGTAGTACAGCGGGCGCGTAAATCTAGCCACCATCTCAATTAACAAAACTTGGGGCAAAATCCCCTTGTGATTAACCATATTTTTGTAACAGTCAAAGTATGGTGTTCACTCGACATCCCGCCGACTGATAGCCGAAGTCCACTCAATGAAATATTAGCCTTGGAATAGAATTCCAAGGCTAATATTGCGACGAAGCCTTTATCGTCGGATGTGGGTAACGATAATACCAAGTTGCCAAAGATAGTATTGTTACATTCCGTTATATTGAACAGAGCCAAGAAAATCCGACTTCTCCCTTAACAGTTAGGGGGTTAT
>NZ_JBALCP010000038.1:0-6028 GCF_036919675.1 Nostoc sp. | reverse complement strand
ATTGCCCAAATTGCCCAAGGAAACACCTTCGCCATCGCGTTGGCGAAGCCTCTCCTCTGGAGAATCGCCTATCTCCCTTTTGATTTCCAAAGACTCCTGCAAAAACTCAATCGCCCGTTGGTATTGTCCCAGGGAGTTGTAAGCATTGCCTAATAAAATGAGAGCAGCCTGATAATTCCAGTTTTCTCTAGCGCCAATTTCTCCCCATTTACTTACCAATTGCCCATATAATTCTACTTGGTCTGCATAATAACCCCGCAAGGTTAAAAAATCATCGCAAATCCGAATACTATAAAAGGCAGAGTTATAATCTTGCAACTGATAAAAGTGATCAAAGATTTCTAAGTATTCTTTAACATCATCTTTTGTTTTCCAAGGCGGTTGTTTAGCAATTGAGCAATAATAATCTATGGCTTTTTGATGCGCCTCACTCTGATCGCCAGCCTGATACCGCACATACTCCAAAATCAGGGGCTGAAAATCAAATCGCCGCTTACCATTGAGTTTATCTACCAACAAAGAACGCTTAACCAGATTCCTCAATTCTTCCTCAATCTCTGGTGCTGAACTTCCCGGCAACATAGCCACTGCTGCTGCACTGTCAACCGCACCACGATAAACACTAATATTCAGTAATAACGCCTTTTGTAACTCATTCAACCGATTAAAACTGGCATCTAACACCAACACCATCCCTACATTTTTCCGGTGATGGATACCTACCACTTGGGGATCTGTCAACAATTGCCGCAAATTCCCTAAGCCTAAATCTGCTAACCTACTTAAGTCCGGGTCTTGTGAATATTCTGCCTTTAATAAGTCTGCTACCAATTTCAACAGTAGAGGATGCCCATCTACTAATTCCACAAACTGCGTTAAATCTCCCCGAATGCCTAATACAGTTAACAGTGCTACCCCTTCATCTACTTGCAAACCTTTCAGGGTTAGCCACTCAAAGCCTTTTAATTCTGGTCTTTCCCTGGTGGTGACTATTATCTTACTATTACCGCCATGTTCCACCCATGCTTGGAAAAAGTCGCCGTAAAATAGACTTCCCCACTGTCTATCTGGTTGTAATAAACTCTCCAGGTTGTCAATGATGAGTAAAAATTGCCCAGATTGCAGACACTTAACCAGCGCGTCCACTAATTGCGCTTCTTGTTCTGGAACCGGAAAGCCAAATTCACTGAGGACTTGGCGGGCTAAATCGCTAAAACCTGCCCCATAACTAACATCAGCCCAAAATCGCTTAGGGAAACCCTCAATTTTGTTATAAATTTTAGCTGCTAGCATCGATTTACCTGTGCCACCGATGCCTTCTATGCCAATTAGGAAAGTATTTTTATCAGTTAACCATTGCTGTATTTGGGCAATTTCTGTTTTACGTCCCTGCCAATAAGCCAAACTTTTGTTAGGGTTGCCTGCTTTAAGAACTCCTGGCGATTCTACTTTGGAGATTTGTTGCAATCGCTCTAGTACTGGTTCTATTCGGTCAACAATAATCTTGACTTCTGCTGCATTTATCTGTGCTATTTGAGTTACTTTACTGTCACCGTAGGCAGTGAGTTTCATTTCAATGTTGTTCGAGTTACTGGGGCTGGGTTCCTCTGCCATTGCTTACAGTAGGTAAAAATTTTGCTTGATATTGTGGCTGTGAACTCGGAAGTTCGTGCTCGGAACTCGGCCGTTCGTGTTCAGAACTCGACCGTTTGTGTTCAGAACTCGGCGGTTCGTGTTCAGAACTTGGCGGTTCGTGTTCGGAACTCGGCGGTTCGTGCTCAGAACTCGGCGGTTCGTGTTTGGAACTCGGAAGTTCGTGCTCAGAACTCGGCGGTTCGTGTTGGGAACTCGGAAGTTCGTGCTCAGAACTCGAAACATCAAAATTTTTAGGGTGGGCAGTACTCTATTCACCCTATTCAATTAAAAACTTACTTGATTTGCGTCAATCTTCCCAACTTGCTTCACCGTACTTTGGTCGTAAGCATTAGCACTGACCTGAATATTGTCACCGGATTGCTCAATTGATGCTTGCAAAATTTTAGCTATTTCTTCTGCAAGTGCTGTATCCGCTTCTAAAATCTTCTTCAATTGCACCCGCAAACTTGCTTGTAAATCTTGATCATCTGGCTTTTGCGCCACATCCGTTGCTGCTTCTTTCGCTGCTTCCTTAGCCTCTACTTTGGGATGTAACTTAGCCCAAATAGCTTTGGCTTTATTCCAAACATCCTCACCTACTTTCTGTGATGCCCCTTCTACGGCTTTATTACCCACATTCAACAGATATGGCAGACAGGGAGCGATAAATTTAACGAGTAGAGCTATATCCATTGGTTTATGATGTCTATCTCATAAATGTACATTTTTACTGAGTATATTAACGTTTTTTCCCCTATCACCTTGATTCTTTTACTTTGACGCGAAATTTAGCCCAATAATCTCAATGCTTGTAACAACTCTTTTATAAATGTTTTCATCTCAGACAACAGGGAAAAATAATCAGAAGCCGCCACGGAAGTTTCATTTTTCTCTGAAAAAAGCAAAACTTTTTCATGCAACAAGAAAAATTTACTCATTATATTGTTAAATTTTGTAAATTTGAAGTCTTCAAGACTAGAAACCTGATATCTAGATAGCTAAACTAACAAACAGTGCATCTGTACTGTTAATTATTAAAAGTAGGTGTGGCACTATAGCCTGAATGATCCCAGTACAACTTGTTCTCAAAAACTTTCTTAGTTACCGTGATGCAACTTTAGATTTTCGCGGTTTGCATACGGCTTGTATTTCGGGTTCCAATGGTGCGGGTAAATCTTCACTTCTGGAAGCAATCACTTGGGCAATTTGGGGTGAAAGCCGCGCCACTGCTGAAGATGATGTCATCTATTCTGGCGCAAAAGAAGTTCGGGTTGATTTTACTTTCCAAAGTAACCAGCAAAAATATCGGGTGATTCGTACCCGAATTCGAGGAGGTACTAGCGTCCTGGAATTTCAAATCGAAATACCATCTGGGTTTCGCTCACTTACTGGCAAAGGGGTAAGAGCAACCCAGGATTTGATTCTAGAACATATCAAGCTTGATTATGATACATTTATTAATTCTGCCTACTTACGTCAAGGTCGTGCAGATGAATTCATGCTCAAGCGCCCCACAGAACGCAAAGAAATTTTAGCGGAGTTGTTGAAACTCAATCAGTATGATGATTTGGAAGAACGGGCAAAGGAATCTTCTCGTCAGTTAAAAGCACGATCGCTAGAGTTAGAGCGTTCTTTGGAGTCGATAAAAATTCAGTTGCAACAACGCGAGACAACCGAAGCCCAAAGAGTCGAGTTAGAAGCCGAACTTAACCAACTGCAACAAATGCAAGCCTTTGATAATATTCAATTACAAAGTTTGCAAGTTGTCCAGCACCAGCGCCAAAATTGGGAACAACAACTCAGCTTTGTAAAGCAGCAATACCAAAATCTTACCCAAGATTGCGATCGCCTGCAACAAGAACAATCAGCTATTGGTTCTCAGCTATCAGATTTAGAAAAAATATTACACCAAGAAGCTGAGATTAAAGCTGGATACGCCCAATATCAAAGTCTCCAATCTCAAGAAGAAGCCTTTGCTGCCAAATTTGAAGAATACACCCGTACCCAACAGACTCGCCAACAAAAGCAACAACAGCTTATCAAACAAATTCACGAAATCGAACGGCAACTGCAACAAGCCCAAGCCCAAATCGAAGCTTTACAGCAACAAGAGCGAGATATTCAGCAAACTCTGACTAAATCAGGTGAAGTAGAAGCTGCTTTGGCACAACTAACCGCAGCCCGTCACCATGTTGCTCGCCTGGATCAATTGCAAATGCAAGTGACTCCTTTGTTGCAACAACGAGCAACTTTACAAAGCCAACTTGATCGCACTCATGCTGGTTTAGTAGCACGACTCGAACAACTCCAAACTACTGAGAACCAATTGCAACGCCAGCAACGCCGCCAACCGCAACTGCAACAAGCGGTGATGGATGTGGCAATTCAGATTGAGGAACTGGAGAAAAAGCGGGTTTATCTGCAACGAGTGCAGGAAAAAGGGCAAGAAAGGCGTCACTTTATCGAACGTCTGCAAGCTCACCAACGAGACTATGAAAAACTGCTGGCAGAATTGGAGCAAAAATTGCAAATGCTTCAAAATCCTGAAGCTCTTTGTCCATTGTGCGAACGTCCTTTAGATGAACATCATTGGAGCCGGGTGGTGGAAAAAACCCAGACTGAGTTAGAGGATACTCAAGGGCAGTTTTGGGTAGTCCGAGAACAAATGGCTGTGTCAGACAGAGAAATTCAGGTATTAAGGCAAGAATATCGGGAAATATCCCAACAATTAGCGATTTACGATGGTTTACGTGAACAGCGGGGACAGTTGGCAGCACAATTAGAAGCTACAACTGATGTCCAACAACAGTTACAACAAATTGCTGCCCAAAAGCAACATTTAGAGCGATCGCTCCAAGCTGGTGATTATGCTCCTGATAAACAAGCCGAACTCCGACAGCTAGACCAATATCTGCAACAAGTTAATTATAATGAACAAGACCACGCTCTCGCCCGGAGCGAAGTTGAGCGGTGGCGATGGGCAGAAATTAAACAAGGGCAGATTAAAGATGCTACTAAACGACAAGCGCAACTATTAGCCCGAAAACCAGAACTTCAGTCCCAAATTGCTCAATTACAAGCCAGAATCCAGCAGGATCAGACTGATTCTGAATGTGCTAAACAAATCGCGGCTCTTGAGCGTCACATTGCCGAAATTGGCTACAGTTCCGAGCAGCATAACAACTTGCGGATAGCTGTCCGCCAAGCTCAACCTTGGCATTTGCGCTATCAACAACTGCTATCAGCCCAGCAGCAGTATCCCCAACTCCAGACGAGATTGCAAGAGTTAGAGGAATCCAGAAGCGCCAGAGTAACGGAGCGGCAAAAACTCGGCGGACAAATTGAAAGCATTATCCAGCAACTACAAGCAACAGCTAACCCATCTGCCCAAATTCCAGCTCTAGAGCAGCAGCTAGCAATCCGCAGACGGCAACTTGATGAGCAAATAGCCAAGTTGGGGCGTTTGGAACAGTTGGCGCATCAATTGGAGACACTGCAAATTCAGTACGAACAACAGCAGCAGCAATTACAATCTTGCAAACAGGAATATCGTGTTTATCAGGAATTAGCGCAAGCTTTTGGTAAAAATGGCATCCAAACACTGATGATTGAGAATGTGTTACCGCAACTGGAAGCCGAAACAAATCAACTACTTTCGCGGCTGAGTGGTAATCAGTTTCATGTACAATTTATTACTCAAAAAGCTGGACGCAGTGCTAAATCAACAAAGAAAAATGCCAAGCTGATAGATACCTTAGATATCTTAATCGCCGATTCTAGAGGAACACGAGCTTATGAAACTTACTCTGGTGGAGAAGCCTTTAGAATTAACTTTGCCATCCGTTTAGCTTTGGCAAAATTATTAGCGCAACGGGCGGGGGCGGCGTTGCAATTGTTGATTGTGGATGAAGGTTTTGGTACACAGGATGCTGAAGGATGCGATCGCTTGATTGCAGCGATTAATGCGATCTCCTCCGATTTTGCCTGCATCCTTACTGTGACTCACATGCCCCACCTTAAAGAAGCTTTCCAAGCCAGGATTGAAGTGAATAAAACCCAGGAAGGTTCGCAGTTGAGTTTGTCAATTTAATTGTATTTTACCCGTGCATCAAGACCATAGGAGCGCAGCTTTTTCGATAGCGTTTCTGCTTGGGCGCGATCGCTAAATGCTCCAGCATTCACATAATCCCCTAAATGAGATTGATCTGGGAAAGCACTGGGTATATATTGTTGCACTTTACTCAGAGTATCATTACTAGAAATTGGTATTATTACTCTGTAAGGATTACTAGCAACTAAGGTGATTTCTAGGAAAGAATTTACCAATAGAGGTAGAATGTAGACTTAATGCAAAACAAACAGGAGCAAGCATTTGGATACGTTAGCCACAGCA
>NZ_JBALCP010000037.1:0-318137 GCF_036919675.1 Nostoc sp. | reverse complement strand
CGTAACTGTAGGGTTTAGGCATGGCAGAGCAGACGATAGCAGATCACGATAACACCTTTAGTTTACGTCCTAACTATCCTGGCGGTTGCTATACCTCGAAGTCATGTTGAAGTACTTGAAAGTCGTGTTGAGGTACTCCAAAATCGTGTTGAAGTACTTGAAAGTCGTGTTGAAGTACTCCAAAGTCGTGTTGAAGTACTCCAAAGTCGTGTTGAAGTACTTGAAAGTCGTGTTGAAGTACTTGAAAATCGTGTTGAGGTACTCCGAAGTCGTGTTGAGGTACTCCAAAATCGTGTTGAAGTACTTGAAAATCGTGTTGAAGTACTTGAAAATCGTGTTGAAGTACTTGAAAATCGTGTTGAGGTACTCCGAAGTCGTGTTGGAATACTTCAAACTTTGTCGCACCGCGATCAAGTTCATAGGTACGTAGGCGTAGCCCGCCGTAGGCTTTGACCTTGACGGTAGTGCATCTGGGTTTACTCAGGTAAAATTTGCACAATCATCAACTGGATTGTCACTAACCCAAAACAATTTTGTAGTTGTTTAATCGTGATTAACGTTTGACCATTAAGCGATATGTATTGTGAGGTGCTTAAAATAGCACCTCGCATTCGATTGATTAATCCAAGTCATTTTGATCAGCGATGGTCTATGAAAAATTAGGAATTCACCTTTGGGTAGATTTAGACAGAATTATCAAAACTGTATATTTGGATGGGATAACACATAATTTGCCACAAAACCTCATGCTAAGTCAGTAATTTCAATATCAACAGATGCAATTTTGATTGAATCTAGTTAATTTGTTCCTTAAGTTCCTCATCAGCCATGACATCCCCTGAGCCTCAAAATGATTTTGGAGACAAACCTCCACAAACCCCATTTGAGCCACCTTCTGGAAAACGGCGGTGGCTTTGGTTATTTTTACCTGCACTACTATTATTAGGGGGCGGAACAGCTATAGTTTGGCGTTTGTTCACTCCGCAAAATTTAGCACCTTCAACTGCTAATGCTCAACCTCAAGGGGTAAGAGTCAAAATATCGACAGTACAAAGCGGCATAATTGAGGAAAGTTCAGATTTTATTGCTACCCTAAAGTCCCAGCGCTCAGTCACCCTTCAGCCGAGGATTCAGGGCCAAGTTACCCAGATATTTGTCAAATCGGGAGATCCAGTCACCCAAGGAGCGGCAATTCTCCAAGTAGATCCTACGCCACAAGCAGGTGTCAGTGGGAACAATGCTGTGCCTCAAGGATTTTTAGTGCAACTGGAAAATGCCCGCGCTACACTCAAATTTCTGGAAGCACAACGACCATCCTACGTTGCGAATCTGCAATTGTACCAGCAGAACTACGAAAAGTTTGTCACCCTAGCTCAAGAAGGAGCCGTGTCTCGACAGACTCGCAATCAGTTTGCTGATCGGCTCACCACTGCTAAGACTAGTCTAGATGCAATTAATTCCAGGATTCAAGCACAACGCTCCAACATCTTGCAGGCTGAAAAAGCCTTGCAGCAAGCTAATGTAAATATTCCAAACCAACAAGTCCCGCTCCAGTCCGACAAAATTACCGCTCCCTTTGGTGGCACAGTTGGCAACATCGCCGTGAAAGTAGGTGATTTAGTTAATACTTCCACACAATTAGTTAATATCACCCAAAATCGACCTTTAGAAGTTAATATCTCTGTGCCACTACAGCAAGGTCCCCAATTGCGTAAGGGAATGCCAGTGGAGGTCATGAACACACAAGGTGAGAAGCTTGGTAGAAGTAGGGTATTTTTTATTGCACCTAATGCCAGTAATCAAACACAAGGGATACTAATCAAAGCACTTTTTAACAACCCTAACGGTCAGCTACGTGCAGATCAATTGGTAAGGGCTAGAGTGTTCTGGAATCAGCGCCCTGGAGTTTTAATTCCCACAACAGCAATGACTCGTATCGCTGGGGACACTTTTGTTTATGTAGTTGAAACCGAAAAATCTCCCCAAGGTATATCCCAACAAGTAGCTCGGCAAAGGCGAGTGAAGCTAGGCGAGATCAAAGGTAATAATTACCAAGTTATTGAAGGATTACAGCCAGAAGATCAAGTTATTATCTCAGGGCTGCTCAATCTCAGGGATGGTGTTGCGATCGTTCCAGAATCTTAAATTAAAGCGATTAAGAGCTTTCTGAACAGCTTTGTAACCAGGAGCCTGCCTGCCTAATTTAAGATCCAATTGTTAGGCGATCGCTAAATTTAATCTTGGTACAGCACTTGAACAGCAGATAATTACTTGGGTGAACCAAAATAAAATCAGAGTAATCTATGGCATCTTTAGCCGGAAAAGTTGCAATTATCACTGGTGCATCGCGGGGAATTGGACGAGCGATCGCACTAAAATTAGCAGGTAACGGCGCATCTGTTGTCGTTAATTATGCGGGTAATGCGGGCAAAGCACAGGAAGTTGTTGCGGAAATTGAAAAGTTGGGAGTACAAGCGATCGCTATCCAAGCTGATGTTAGCAAAGTACCCGACATCGAACGGTTATTTGAGCAAACACTTGAACGTTTTGGTAAAGTCGATATTTTGGTCAATAATGCCGGAATCATCTTCTATAAACCAATTACTCAAGTGACAGAAGAAGATTTCGACAAAATTTTTGCCACTAATGTCAAAGGCACTTTTTTTGCTTGCCAACAAGCCGCGCAACACATGGCAGAAGGGGGACGGATTATCAACTTTTCCTCATCAACTACGGTGATGATGCTGCCAACTTATAGTGCCTATGTAGGAACCAAGGGTGCTGTTGAACAAATCACGCGGGTACTAGCTAAAGAATTGGGTACAAAGGCGATCGCAGTTAATGTTATTTCTCCTGGCGCCACCGATACAGAATTGTTTCGAGAAGGCAAAACACAAGAGCAGATAGACCGTGTAGCCCAAATGGCTGCTTTTGGCAAACTGGGAGAGGTGGAAGAAATCGCCGACGTAGTAGCATTTCTCGCTAGCGACGAAGCTAGGTGGATCACTGGGCAAAACATCCGTGTAAATGGTGGAGCCGCGTGAGATGATCAAACTTAAGCGCAAACCCCTTTAAAACCTCGTTTCCAGCCTCTGGCTGGAAATGCTCCTCATTGCGGTGCTGCTAGTCTTGAGGCAGCAGCCCCCTATTAGGCATTCCCAGTCTGAGACTGGGAACGAGTTCCCTGACTGAGAAGTGTGGGTAGTTCACAACTTCAGATTATTTAAATTTTTTTTATTTCAGGGTTTGTTCCAAGTATGGTAGTTCTGCATATTTCAAATTTCATTGACTGCAATGCTATCAGCAACTCATCTCCTAGCTATTACTATGAAGGGCGTTGTCTCCAAAGTGGCGTAGGCGTAGCCCGTCGTAGACATCGCCTAAAACTACCCCGCACCTCAATGGCTGAAGCGATCGCTCACGGACTAATGCAACAGCTTGCCAACAATGATTGTTATTCTCGTGAAGGCAAGATGTATGGAATACTATTGGTTGAACTGCCTAATGGCGAACAACGGGTACTCAAAGCCTTTTCCGGTCTTTTGAATGGTTGCAGTCTGGTTGAGGACTGGGTGCCACCAATTCCAGGAAGAGACGAAGTTGCTTTAGAGGAAGCCCGCACTTTGGCACAGTTGGACGCGATTAAGCAAGAACTCCTTACCTTGAAGCAACTGACCGAACGCCAGCAGTACCAAACCCTATTTGATGAATTTGAGCAACATTTGCAAGCAATGAGCGATCGCCATCGCCATTGCAAACATCAACGACAGGAAAAACGTCAGCAAATCTGCGATCCACTTACTCTTGAACAACTCGACGAAGAGAGTCGTCAGCAGGGAATTGAGCGACGACAACTTAAACGCCAGCAAAATGCAGTATTACAGCCCCTTCAACAGTTAATTGCAGTGACGGATGCGCGAATTAGCGAACTGAAACAACAACGTAAAGCACTGTCCCGTCAATTACAAGCTCAGATGCACGCTACATACAGCTTGACTAATTTTTCCGGGCGATCGCGATCATTGCAGGAATTGATGCCAGGAGGCTTCCCCACTGGCACAGGAGACTGTTGTGCCCCAAAGCTGCTCCATTATGCGGCAACACATAATCTCAAACCACTGGCAATGGCGGAATTTTGGTGGGGTGCGTCTTCTGTAAATCAGGATAAAATTCAGGGAGAATTTTATGGAGCATGTGCCGAGCGATGTCAGCCATTAATGGGGTTTTTGCTCTCAGGGTTGAAATCTATTTCAATCCCAAATAGAGATGTATACACAACTAGCCCACTTTCCCCTACCAAAGGAGAGATCCCGATTATTTATGAAGACGAATGGCTGATTGCTGTAAACAAGCCTGCTGGGTTACTTTCGGTGCCTGGTCGTTATCGCGATCGCCAAGATAGTGTTTTGAGTCGCTTACGTCATCTGTTAGCTGATGGCATGGCGCTTGCATCTGTGCATCGCCTAGATCAGGAAACATCTGGTATTTTGTTGTTGGCGCGCGATCGTCAAACCCATCGGCAACTCAGCCAGCAGTTTCAGCAACGCCAGGTTTACAAGGTTTATGAAGCCATCCTTGCCGGTGCTGTGACAGTTGACCAAGGTACAATTGAACTGCCATTATGGGCAGATCCTGAAAATCGCCCTAATCAAAAAGTTGATTGGCAGCACGGTAAACCCAGCTTGACACACTTCCAGGTAATGGCGAGAGAAGAAGACTACACCCGCGTAGAATTTAAGCCGCTAACTGGACGCACTCATCAATTGAGGGTTCATGCAGCTGATGTGCGAGGACTTGGGGTAACTATTTTAGGCGATCGCCTTTATGGATGCTGTGCAGTTACCAGTCGGTTACATCTGCACGCTAGAGAACTTCGCTTCGAGCATCCGCAGTTAGAAAAAAGCCTACATTTACAAGCAATTACGCCCTTTTGACAATATTAAAATAACGAACAACTGCTCTAGTACAGCAGTTTTCATGTATTTGAACCACATCTGTCGTAGGGGCGTAAGGCCTTACGCCCCTACCGCGTAGTCTATTTACTTGTAACTTTGTTTTAAGTATAAATACATAAAAGATTCTCTTAAAAAACGCTGTTAGTTCACGTCCATAATCAAAAATACCAACAGTAATGGTATTTAATAAATTATGTATTTATAAGCGGATGTTTTAGAATGAAAACTCGTAATGCTTTCGTCACGTTAACGATTTGTCTACTGTTGGTACTCACAACTGCTTTCTTCGTGAATATCCACAAAGTCTCAGCTCAACCCATAAGGGATTGTCACAAACTTGTGACAGGCACATACCTGACGCCATTATCTGGTGATAGGGGTCAGTTTTATGGGATTACAACGTTCACCCGAGATGGAAACTTTGTGAGCAGTGCCTCAACCCAAACTGGTAATCCCTCTTTTCAACCCTTTAGTAATGTCCAGGGCAGTTGGGAGTGTACTTCAGATAGAGAAATTACTGCCACGGGACTCGACTTCAATTACCCAACAGCGACATTACCAGGCTCAATTACCAGAACCGATTTTCGTGCGACATTTGATCCGAAAGCTGGGATAGTACAAGCAACAGCAAAACTAAGGTCGTTCTCACTAAATGCAAATCCGCTTAATGATGATGCCCCAGTAACGGCAACGTTAACTTTCACGGGGCAGCGTGTTAATAGCTGGACAATAAAGTGAAGGCGACTAGTACCGCAAGGCGGAAGTCAAAAGTCAAAAGTATTATGAAATGGGCTTTTTAGGGATTTTAAATGGTTGCTCTATTTACGCCGTGGCGTACTAGTGCTTGACAAAGGGCTTTTGCAGATGACAGCGGTAGGCATTGTACCGAGATGTTTGTAATTTCATGCATGATCGCTTCAAAAAGCTTGATTCTTAGTTGTAAATAAGGGCTTTTTTGAGTCCGATGTAGCAAATTATCAAACATTGATAGGATAAGGCTTTACAGACCTGGAATGTAGATTTTTACACAAATCTCGGTACAATGCCCCTTTGGCATAGTGACATTTAATTGAATCAACAGCCGAACGTGTAAGGAAAACTGGTTTATATTTTTTCAAAATGCTTGTGAAAAGTTAGCTTTAGATAAAACTATTTCTGGTGAATCCTTTAGAAATGTATATAAAAAGTTCTGAATTTCGTGCAATCCGAGTTAAAAAAGTTCATCACACGACCTTTTATGGCAGATTATAAATTGTTCTGACGTGTTGTCACTGCTCCAGAAAATGTAGAACCATTCACGTTGGTAGCAGCAGCAATTGTGACCTTAACTGTGTCAGCACCGATTTGCTGCTGTTTGAGTTCAGTTGAGCGATAGCGATAAATTGGACGCTCGGTCGAGTCATAGTCTAATGTTTCACCGTCATCTTCATAAAGAGTAAAGCCGGATGGTGCGCGATCGGCATACACTCGCAGAATTAACTCATCACTATTCCTGTTATTCTTTCGTCGTCCATAAGCATCCTTTGTATCCGCATCTACATACATTTGCGGCAAAATGGCTCCAGCCTTCGTAAAAACAGCTAAACGGATGTCTGCGTGTTGTCAGCTTGCCATACAACAGCAAGTTTTGTCTTTCTAGATGTATGTGGTTTTTAACCGTTATATTGAGTTTCCCGACAGGTTGCTAGGTTTAGCTTCTGGTATGTCTTTTGCTGGGTGGTTCAATTGGGATTCCAACGAGTTAGGTAAAGAACGTTGGCAATAAAGCTTAGAGTAAAGCAAATCCAACGCTTTTTGGCATTATGGACCAACGATACACATCTAGATGAGATGGACAGTTCCACTTTTTCGCGTTCCTCACACCTGGAACTCGTGACAATCGACTTGCTTTTTAAATTTGGATGTGATAATTTCTGCTTGTAGTTTATTCAACGGTTATTCGACAGATTTACCGTATTATAGGTACTAATATCACAGCTAAGAGATTTCCCAATAAAAAATATCCAACTATTGATTGTGAGACCACCCCACAAAATTAGATGATTTATTCCTTGAAAATCCCTAATTAGCGGTAAAGACGAGAGTGCTGGAGTTGACCTCTAGACTCTCATTCTGATCTTTTCTTTAATAAAAGGAGTAATAAAAAAGTTGTTGAATCAGTTCAAAAAGTTCTTGTTTTTATTGCCACAACGCTCAGTCAAGTCCCTTAGTGCCTTACTGGTTGCTAGTTCCTGGCTAGGTTTGGTGATTTCTGGCTGCGCTCCCAATAACTCTGCAAATACTAACACTGCCCAAAATGTCAGTAACCAAACTCAAGAGAAAACCAGTTTGATTCGCCTGGGATACCAAAAAGGAGGTGTGGTACCAATTGCCCGTCAACGAGGAGAGTTAGAAAAGAGGCTTGCGGCTGAAAATATCAAAACTGAGTGGGCTGGCCCCTTTGACCGATGTGCTACTTTACTCCAAGCAATTAGCGCTAATCAAGCCGATATAGGCGGGTGCGGGGACATTCCTGGTTTGTCAGCGATCGCCGCCGGTCAGGAGCTATGCATTGGGGCTGTTCAGCGTCCTAGACCTGAATCATTGAGCAGTGCGATCGTAGTCCGCGGCGACTCTCCTATCCGTCTTGTAGGTAAAAAAGTCGCTGTCAATCAGGCTGGCGCAGGTGAGTACCTATTATTAAAAGTATTGGAAAAAGAGAACATTTCTAAAGATAAAGTTCAGCGTGTCTTCTTAGCTCCAAGTTGAGCAAGATTTGTAATTTTTGAGGTGATGCACTATGGCAATTGAATTTATTGGAATGATTGGAACACGACAAATATCTGAGTTAGATGGGCCGACAGTTTCGATCACTGGCGGTTCCATAGATCCCGCCTACGTCCGCAAGTTTGCTAAGGCACATGAAGATGGTGGCTTTGATCGCGTACTGGTTGGTTATGGTTCAACTGGCCCCGATGGCTTAACTGTGGCATCGTTCGCGGCGGCTGCAACAGAACGGTTGAAGTTTTTAATCGCCCACCGCCCTGGTTTCGTGGCTCCTACACTCTTCGCACGCAAGACAGCAACTTTGGATCATTTTACTAATGGTCGCATTGCCGTACACATTATTACAGGTGGCAGCGATGCCGAACAGCAACGCGATGGTGATTGGCTTGACCACGATACTCGCTATCGCCGTACAGATGAGTACCTCGACATTGTGCGCCGGGTGTGGACAAGTGATATTCCCTTCGACTATGAGGGCGAATTCTACCGGGTGAAAGATGCTTACTCAGATGTGAAGCCTTTACAACAACCCCACATACCCCTGTACTTTGGCGGTGCTTCTGGTGCAGCAGTACCTGTGGGTGCAAAGCATAGTGATGTCTACGCCATGTGGGGAGAACCGATTGCGGCGGTTAAGGAACGGATACGCGAAGTAAAAGCTGTAACACCACCAGAGCGATCGCCACGGTTTAGTGTCTCACTGCGACCGATTCTAGGTGATACTGAGGAGAAGGCTTGGGAACGGGCGCACTCAATTCTATCGCGTGTTAAGGAAATTCGGGCTGCAAAAACCGAAAATCAGCTACCGATAACTCCCTACTTTAATTTAGTATCACCGCAAGCAGTGGGTTCCAATCGTTTGTTACAGTTTGCCCAAGAAAGCGAAATTTTCGATAAGCGCTTGTGGACACCAATTGCTGCTGTTACTGGTGCTTATGGTAACACTACAGCCCTGGTTGGTACACCGGAACAAGTAGCAGAGTCCCTTGTGGATTACTATGATGCAGGGGTAACTACTCTATTGATTCGGGGATTTGATCCATTAGAAGATGCGATCGCTTATGGTCGTGATGTGATTCCCCTAGTCCGGGCAGAAGTGCAACGGCGGGAGCGACAAGCAACTGTTGTTGCTTAGGGATTTTCAAATAAAAAAAATATTCAACTACTTCTTGTGGGATAGTCAGAAAAGTCGCCTGTAGCCAAAGGCGCTCATGTTGGCCACTCCACAAGATTGAATAATTTATTTGTTGGAAATCCCTTAGATCAAGATTGGATGATTGATTTTTTGATAGTCCCTTAATAACTGTATTCGTAAGGAATATCATTCATGACCAAAGTATTGATTCTCGATGCCAACCAACAACCGTTATATCCAGTACGCATCAGCCGTGCTAGGCTACTATTGTCACAAGGTAAAGCTACCGTATTCCAGCGATATCCCTTTACTATCATTCTGAAGGAGTCTCTTTCTCGTCTAAAACTTGAGCAACTTGGCTTCAAGCTTCACCCTGGCATTAAAATAATTCGTAATTGAATTCTTAACTACGAATTACGAATTAACGCCGTGTGCAACTTTCCTCTCAAACCTAACCCCCAACCCCAACCCTTGTAGCGTTGGGGAGAAAGAATCAAAGCCTCTCGACCTTTCGGAGAGAGGAATGGAAGCGGGGTTTTAACAATAAGTCGCACATAGCGTGAATTACGAATTAGTAAATGTTAGTTGCCTCCCAAACCGAGGAATATAAATGACGAACCACACCATCTTGGAACCATTACCAGAAGACCAATGGTTTATTGAGAGCCAGGAACTACGATCCTTTGTAGCAACAGTGCGTGAAATTAGCGCTAGCACTGCTGACGATCGCACCCAAACTCTAGCTAGATTAGAACCCTATTTTCAAGAACTGCTTGCCCAACAGAAATGGCTCCCGGAAAAGTTTGCTCAAATCAATCCCGAAAGCAAAATGGGCGGCGGTATTGGTCAATGGCTGCTTTATCGCGCCAAAGACCGTTCCCTCTCAGTCTTCAGCTTGGTGATTCCCCCAGGTTCAACGACTCCCGTCCACGACCATTTGGCTTGGGGATTGATTGGTTTATATAAAGGTAATCAAGAAGAAACAGTCTATCGCCGTGTAGATAACGGTGACGCCGAAGGACACGCACAATTACAAGTAACTGAAGTGCGATCGCTTCAACCAGGGGATATCTACCGCTTCTTACCCCCAGATGGTGATATCCACGCCGTCAAAACCACATCTCAGAGCGCATCTGTATCCATCCATCTTCTGGGTAATGATACTGGCTGCGTCTTGCGTCACCAGTTCATCCCAGAATCTCATAGCGTCAAATCCTTTCGCTCTGGATATTCTAACGCTCCCTGCAAAGAGGAAGAGGAAAAAGAACATGCCCAAGTCCGATAGACCACAACCCCCCGTATTCGAGCGAGTTGAAGACGAACGCCTGCACCGCAAGCAACGCCTCGCCGCTGCCTTTCGCCTGTTTGGTAAATTTGGGTTCAGCGAGGGAATCGCCGGCCATATTACGGCTCGTGATCCGGAGTTTACAGACCATTTCTGGGTCAATCCATTCGGAACATACTTCGGTCATATCCGAGTTTCTGACCTGATCTTGGTTAACAGAGAAGGTGAGGTGGTTAAAGGCGATGCTGAGGTGAATCAAGCTGCTTTCGCCATTCATTCTCAGCTTCATGAAGCTCGACCTGATGTGATTGCGGCGGCTCACGCTCATTCACTTTATGGTAAAGCCTGGTCTAGTTTAGGTCGTCTCCTTGACCCCTTGACACAAGATTCCTGTGCTTTTTACGAAGACCATGCGCTATTTGACGATTTTACAGGTGTTGTTTTAGAAACTTCTGAAGGTCAACGACTGGCGCAAACTTTGGGGCCAAAGAAAGCCATAATCCTGCGTAACCACAGCATTTTAACTGTGGGACATACAGTAGATGAAGCTGCCTTTTGGTACATTAGCTTAGAGCGATCGTGCCAAGCCCAACTGCTAGCAGAAGCTGCGGGTAGACCCACTACTATCAAACACGAAACAGCCCGTTTAACACAAACTCAAGTGGGGTCACATATAAGTGGGTGGTTCAGCTTCCAGCCACTTTACGACAGGATTATCCGTGAAGAACCTGATTTGCTGAATTAGTGCTGTGTTTTTTGACACTGAGATAATAGGCAGGGAAGTATCAATTTACCCTACTTCCCGCTATTTTTATATCAATTTAACCTAAATTTATCTATATACTCCGGTAAACCTATAAGTTTATAGTATAAACGTAGTTAAGAGAAATCATTTTGATGATTAACCTAATCTTTCGCCGCTTAATTACCAAATGGATATCGTTGATAAAAATCAGGAATATCCCATTTAACAACTAACATAAATTATTCTTTTCTTCTCCTTTGCCAATTGCGGGGGCATTTGTCAAGGGTAGTGTAGATGCCTGGGTAATTTGGGACCCCTTCTATGCAGCTGCTCAAGAGGCAACTAAAGCCAGAGTCCTGATTGATGGCAGAGGAATTAATAAACAGGGAGGATATTATTTGATGACTCGCAAATTTGTCACTGAAAATCCTCAAACTGTGAAGGTAATACTGGAGGAAATTCAAAATTTAGAAGAATGGTCTAAACAGAATCAAGAAGAAGTAGCAAAAACTCTAGCACCTGTGTTAGGAATTGATTTAGAAACGATGAAAAAAGCAACTAACAGACGGACTTTTGGTCTTGTAGCAGTTGATGACAATCTCATAAATCTACAACAAGGTGTTGCGGATACATATTATAAATTGAAGTTAATTCCCAAAGAGGTAAATGTGAAAGATGCAGTGTTGACAAAAGAGCAATACGCTGCATTTTCCCCAAAAACTTAAACTAGTACGCCACGGCGTAAATAGAGCAACCATTTAAAATCCCTAAAAAGCCCATTCCATAATACTTTTGACTTTTGACTTTTGACTTCCGCCTTGCGGTACTAGTACAATGAATCGGCTGTAGGGGCGTACAGATATATACCCCGACAAATGGAATTGATGTTAGTAATAAAACAATTGGAAATTTTTGAAATGTGAATCTGGGAATTGATTATGACTAATCCTACAGAACTACTGCGATCGCGCTATGGTGAAATTCCCTTCAATCCGGAAATTGCATGGAATGATTCCCTGACAGCACTACTATCTCACCGTTCAATCCGGTCTTATCTATCTGATTCTCTACCAGCGGGAACTCTGGAGTTACTAATTGCAGCCGCCCAATCTGCATCTACTTCCTCTAATTTGCAAACTTGGAGTGTGGTAGCAGTCGAAGATCAACAGCGCAAAGAGGAGTTATCCCAGCTAGCGGGAAACCAAGCACATATTAAGCAAGTGCCTTTATTCTTGGTTTGGTTAGCAGATTTGGCGCGTCTAAGTTACGTTGCTGACAGTCGCGGCATATCTCATGATGCGCTGGAATACTTGGAAATGTTTGTGACGGCAACAATCGATGCAAGTTTGGCGGCGCAAAACGCAGCAGTCGCAGCTGAGTCACTCGGTTTAGGAACAGTATATATCGGCGGAATCCGGAACCACCCGCAAGAGGTAGCAGAGATATTGAATTTGCCTTCCTCTGTGTATGCTGTGTTTGGGTTGTGTGTCGGCTATGCGAATCCTGAGGTAGAAGCAGCGATTAAGCCAAGGTTGCCACAATCAGCAGTGCTGCACCGTGAAACCTATAAATTGGCAGATCAAGAAGAAGCGATCGCTCACTATAACAATATCATCAAAGACTTCTATACTGAACAAAAGATGAATATCCTTGGTGATTGGTCAGAACACTCAGCCGGGCGGATCGCAACTGTCGAGTCATTGAAGGGACGCGATCGCTTGCGTAAAGTTCTCAATCACCTCGGCTTCAAGTTACTGTAAACAAGATGGCGGAATTATTCAAGGAACATTTTGAGCAGTTTGACAACGGAAGCAGACCATTGAAGGTCTCCGGCTGTAAGCAATGCGTGCCCTATTGATAGAGACAGACGTGATTAATCGCGTCTGTCTAAAGCAAGAGATACATCTGATTGGGGTATTTTGTATTCAAGCAGATTACACCAATTTGAATAATGATTGCGACAAATAGAGCGCTAACACCGATTACCAGCAACTCTTTCACAATCCAAAATCAAAAATCAAAATGGTATTACTTAAAAGTCTTACAACCCAAGTGCTTTTCGAGTCCCAGAACCAACAATTCCATCAGCGGTTAAGCCAAGGCTTTTCTGAAATGCTGTTACAGCAACATCAGTAGCCGAACCAAATATACTGTCTAACTTGATGTTAAAACCCTTTTGTACAAGTGCTTTTTGGAGGGAAAGTACGTCATTTCCTTGTATAAATGGTTGAGTGAAAAATAAAAGTCTTGGCTGTCCTGAGACGGTATTAGGCTGTGATAGAGCAATCATCTCAGACTGAATAATCGGATATTTCGCATCCCAAGTGGCAGGTTATCTCAAATTTAAACCATCATCAATATGAACTGGATCTTCAAAGTTGAAATCTCCACCCCATCGCAGAATAAGATCTTGACGGATGCTTTTAATAAAATTATGAATTACTTTTGGAAGGTTATTTAAGTTGTTCTTATCCAAAGCTTCACTATTAAATAGCTCTTGTCCTAACATAATATTCATATCAATGCCATGACCTACCAAATGATTTGACCGACTTGCAGGGTGTACAATTGCTCCAGATACACTACCTCCCTGTATACGAGTTGAGCTTGTCACATAAATTTTTATGCCTGCATCAGCAGCAAATTGGTCAATCTTTGCCAAAGAGTCAAAAAATTCGACATCTGCTAAAATCGGTTTTCCGATAAATCGAGGTGATTTGAATGCTTCGAGCCTAGTTACCATAATTCCCTCTATTTGGTGATCCACTAATTAATCAGTAATTTAAGCAATGATTCGCGTCAGTTTAATGAACTAACGATAATTTTGATAACTCTATAGCTATGGCGCAAGTCTTGGGCAGAAAAAAGCCATAAGGGAGTTGCGTAATCATAGCTTTTTAAGCGTGGAATATGCCTTTTGGCATATTAGCTCAGAGCGATCGCGCCAAGCACAAATACTGAAAGAAGCTGTGGGTAGAACCAATGCTATCAAATACTCAAAACAAGGAAACAGTTCCTCTTTTCGGATTTCTAAATAAATCTTAACAACTTATTAAAATTCAAATTTTTTGTAGATACTCAGGTGGGACATGATCCACTAACCAAACACCATTAGCAGAACAATAGAAAATGTAACCCGCCTGATGCATTGCCGCAGCATACACAACAAAAACTACTGCTTTTCCATGTCTTGCACCAACAGTTTGTGCTGTTGCAATATCCTTTGATAAATGGACATGATGTCGTAACATTTTGCAAAGTCCTGTTTGCATAATAGCCTTTACAGATTTGTGTCCCGTACCGTGATAAAGCTCATCTGGGGGAACAACAGATTCTAATTGTAAATCTACTTTTACACTATGTCCTTGGTTCGCACGAATCAGAGTCCCTGTAGAATCAAAAGAAAACCGTTGTTTCTCGTTAGATTCAACTACCGCCTCTAATTCCTGACGGTTAATCGGAAACTTGTTTTTAGCACAAGCAGTAAGTAGTTCATCAACAGCAACCCAACCAGCAGGAGCAAGTTTAATTTCAATTGCATCCGGTGTATGTCGCAGATATTTACTGAGATATTTGCTGATTTGGACGAGGCGAGAATCACTCATTTGATTGTGTTTGTCATCTTTATACTACAATTATAGTTATTTGTGTAACATAAAATTTCATTGATGGTTTGACTATGTGGCAATTGCCAGAATTTGTCTTCCCATCATGGCTAACGCCACTCCAATCATCACCATGAGTGTCACCTTCCCACCAGGAACGAGTGATTGATTTATACTATCTGAGTTTTGTTGTTCTTGACGTTGCTTCCAACTCATTAACGCCGGAATAATTCCACCTAGAACTGAGATACAAAATGTTCCAGTGTAATCTAAGGCAGTAAAAAAAATGGTGGGATTGAGTGTTCCCAGAGTCATAGGAGGGAAAAGAACCAGCGAATAGAGGGATAGGCGACTAGAAAGTTTGCCCTGTGTAATTAGGAAAATATCTTTGAACACATCCAGCAACCCGTATACAAATCCAATGAATGATGTGACGATCGCAAACTCTGAAAAAATAGATACTAGCACTCCTAACCATTCCCCCGCACCACCTGTTCGGAGAATTTGCAACGGGTCAAAAACAGTTCTACCATCAGATGTGTCATGTAGGATATCAGGACTGACGCTTCCTAAAATTACGGCATTCCACGCCAAGAACATAATTAGAGGAATCACAGAACCAATAAAGATGGACTGACGAATTTTGTGGGCATCCCCTTCGAGTTGCGTCACAACCAGCGGCACAACGTTTTGGAAAAATAGCGCCACAGACATTACTGAAATGGCACTACCAAGGGCACTCCAATTCTGAAATAATAGTTGGGCACTCTGAATGTGCCCTCCTACCAGAAACAATAGTCCCAAGAAGGAAACGATAACAATTCCGACAAAGGCGCTGTTTAATTTCTCAATAAACTTTTCTCGCCCAAGATACATAATGCCACCAAATAAGAGCGTGAAAGTCGTTGTGCCCACCCACTTTGACAATATCTGCACACCCCAGACTTTTGCTGCTGCAGATCCTAAAATCTCTCCACCTTCAGTGATGTATGCCACCAAGAGAGCATAGTGCATGAATAAATATGCGCCGCCAGCAATTCGCCCTCCCAGCTTACCAAGGATCTTCTCAACAACTCCCAAAAAACCTATACTCGGACACCCTTCTGTTCGCATCGTGTTTAAGATCACTTCTGCAACCAATAACCCTGAAACTAAAGCGTAGAGCCAAACAGCAATCAGCCCAGATGTGGATGGCACAATACCAGACGGCAAGGTAACAGCTGGTAAGGCGAGAATCCCAGCCCCAACGGTGGTTCCCGCAATCAATGCAGTACTTCCCAATACGCTACCCGGTTGATGATTGAGTTTCTTTCCATCAAATTCGAGATGAGAAAACAACCGAGTGATTTGCTCTGAATCTTTGAGAACAGTCTTTATGGCAACCATACTGAATATCTATACTTAAATAAAATTAACACTATTAACATATGTAAACATTATTCATAAAAACCCTGAGGTTCCTGCTTTTTTAACCAAATTTTTGTGGTAAGTAAGCGTAGGCGTAGCCCGTCGTAGACATCGCTACTTGATCATCAACACAACTTTTAGACTATAAATGTCACTTGTAGCACTTGATTAAGTTTTACTTTGGGCAAATGCATCCGTGCGATCGCGCCCTCTCCCCCAATGCCGTAGCCAATCGCCCCAAACCATCGAACCCCTCAAGAACATCAAGAGCTTTGCTGACATTGGCTATTGGATTGACATTGGTCGCGTTGGTGGTAAATCTTGTGCCAAGATTCGCTGTCTGAGCAATTTGTTAGAAAAGCCAGTGTAAAGGGAACACTTCATACAAGACCCTGTGCTGAAGAATGATTGTCATTTTTTTAACAGATTATCGGGTTTTAGTAAGGACAAATTAAAACTCCTTTGACACAATAGTACAGAAACACAGAGGTATCTAATATTCTCATATGTCCGTACATATGAGTAAATAGTTAATAAGTATAAAAATAACCTAGTAAATTACCCAAGTCCCTATGAACACCAACAACCCTTTGCAGACAATGCAAACAAGTTTCCATACAGCTTTAGGCGCTGTTAGTGAATTTACTGCCCTACTTCAAGAACCCCAAAAACTCACAAATTACCTTACCCAAATACAACAAAAACCAGATCAATTGTTCCAAGATTTAGCGGTAAAAGGCAAAAAGATGGAACAAGATATGAGTAGTTTTTTCAAAAATTACTTTTGCGGAGGTGGTAACAAATCATCATACCCCAAATATATAGAACGAGCAGATGGACAGGCGTTTAATCAACCCTACGAAATCAAAGGGACAAAAATGTATGGCTTTGTCGTTGAAGGTTCAATGGCGAAGTTGCAAGAAGTGTGTGATAAATATCTCAATGATCCTAATAACGGAGAGATTGAATATCGCCCAGCAATGAACTATCTCATCTTGACGTTCAACAAGATAGATTCTTTAAGTTCTATTTATCCCCCCGACTATGACAAAGGAACTGTGCATGAAGAAGAAGCCATCTTTTGGATGTTAACAGTAGTAGGTAAAAGAGTCGGGCCTTTATTCATTGCCGAACGCCTAGCTTGGTTCATGCCTTACTTGTACGTGAATAATTCTCCCATCCTAGTTTCTGGTAGAGAAGTCTACGGCTTCTTTAAACAACTTGGCACACTTCAGATTCCTGACTTAAATCAAGAACCGGATTTATTAACCGTAGACACCTTAGTATTTAAAGAGTTTTCTCCGACAAGTCAATCTCTAGATGCACGTCTGCTGGAAGTTCAACGCATCAGTACAGGAGATAAACATCAAGCTATCAAAACATGGGACACTTTTGAAGAAGCAACAAGCGCGATCGCTAGCTTATTATTTAACAATGACGAAATTCTGATTCCTGGCTTACAGTTACCCTTTAATCTCCTCGAATATCTCCTAAACAGAGTCGTCCCTCTGGTTACCCTAAAACAAATCCGCGACGTAGAAAACAGTAAAAAAGCCTGCTATCAAGCACTGATTGAATCCCCCATGCAATTACAAACCTTCTATGGTGGAAAACTCTTTGGATTCAATGGTTTTGGCGATCAATTTCAATTAAAAATCAATAATTTTGCTAGCCAACCAATCGTCCAAGACTTAGGACTAGACAAAGGTTATCCCGCAGGTAGCAAATCAGTAAATATCCCCGTAAAGCTTGGTTTCGTCCTGCATTTCGACTTCACCCTCAAAGATGGAAAAACCGTTTGGCAAGCACCATAGAAAAATTAGTGAGTGCTGTTAGTGGATAGCTATGGTTTAGCCCATACTGATTAAATTATCTCCCCTATCTTCTGTTTTCTTGTTCACCCTTAGCACGCAAAGAAAAACAAATATGTCTGAAATTTTTAAGCCAAAAAAGATCGCTATCTTAGGCGGTGGAATAGCATCATTAACCACTGCCTATGAATTAACCAGTCAAGCAGGGTGGGATAGTCTCTACGACATTACTATTTATCAAACAGGTTGGCGTTTAGGTGGTAAATGTGCAACTGGACGCAATATCAAACCTCATGCACCTGATTATGAACCAGACTACCGCATCGAAGAACATGGACTGCACATTTTTTTTGGATTCTACGAAAATGCCTTTCGTCTACTGAAGCAATGCTATGACGAACTTGGTGGCAACGGGCCTTTCAGCACCATAGAAGACGCATTCAAACCCCACAGTTTCATCGTCTTAGAAGAATACATTAATCAAAATTGGGTAACTTTGCCTTTTAACTTCCCTACCAATTCTCTAGTTCCTTGGGAAGGTGGCGATATTTATTCTCTTTGGGAACATATTTGCAGTACCATCAAATTCGTCATTCAGACCTACGCAGAAATTGATAATTACGACCAGTCCTATGCTTTTAAAAGTTCCTCAGCATCTATTGCCAAACAAATAGCATTAGGCAAAGAGGTAATAGAATTTTTCTCAGATAGTAGTCTCTTGCAATTTCCTAGCCAGTTGATTCAGTTATTTTTCCAAGAACCTAATTTTTGGGGAAAATGGCTTAACAATATCAACCAATACATTGGCGAGATCCTCCAAGACCTAGACTTGAATTCTGAAGGAATGTTCTTAAAACTTGCCTATAACCTAGCTCAATCACTGCCTGAAAATATCAAAACTCATAGACGTGAACATCACCAGTTAATTCTTAAGCTAATAGACCGTTTTAAAGAACACTTGAGCCATCAGTTAGAATCTAAAAGCGGGCAAAATCCTGAAATCTTTTGGCGTTTAACACTCATCGACCTAGCATTAGCAAACATCCAGGGTTTATTTGTAGATGAGGTAATTCATTTTCGTTCCCTAGATAGTTTAGATGAGTACAACTACATAGACTGGCTACGAAAACACGGAGCTAGAGAATCAAGTGTTAAATCAGCATTTATTCGTGTCTTATACGATTTAGTGTATGGTTTTCCAGAAGGTAATACCAATGAACCGCAACTAGCAGCAGGAACAGCTATCCGTATCCTCACCACGATGTTGTTCAAATACAATGGCGCAATCATGTGGAAAATGCAATCAGGGATGGCGGAGGTAGTCATCACTCCACTATATGAAGTGCTAAAGCGTCGCGGTGTAAAATTTAAGTTCTTCCATGTTGCCAAGCAGTTGCACTTGGATAAAGATCAGCAATCAATTGCAAGTATCACTTTGGCTCGCCAAGTAAATTTAAAAAACCCAGAGCAAGAATATCAACCACTCATCAAAGTTAAAGACATTCGTTGCTGGCCTAGTGAACCTCTTTATGATCAGATTGTCGATGAAGAAGCCCAAAAACTCCAAGACCAAGAAATTAACCTTGAGTCATATTGGACACCTTGGCAGAATGTAGACAAAATCACCCTCACCAAAGGCGATGATTTCGATATTGTCTTGCTGGGAATTTCTATAGCCGCCTTACCCTCTATTTGCGGTGAATTGCTCCATGCCAAAAAAAATCCAGTGCATCAAAAATGGCACGATATGCTAGCTCAAGTTAAGACAGTAACTACTCAAGGCGGACAAATATGGCTTAAGCCTACCTTACAGCAATTGGGATGGCAACAATCTAGTCACGTACTAGGAGCTTATATTGAACCACTCGATGTTTATGCAGATATGAGCGAGTTAATAGTACGAGAAAATTGGCCTTCTCAGCATTATCCTTACACTGTAGCTTATTTCACCGGCGTAATTGCAGATCCAGGTATTCCTCCCCACACAGAATATGATTTTCCAGCCAAAGCCCAAAAAAAAGTAGAGCAACAAGCAATTCACTTCCTCAATAATTACATCGGACACCTTTGGGCTGATCCTACTCACCCCAAAAATCCCCAAGGTTTGAATTGGAATTTACTAGTAGATTTTCAAAACCGTCAGGGAGTAGAACGCTTTAAAGCTCAATACTGGCGAATTAACATTAACCCATCAGAACGCTATGTACTTTCTGTACCTGGAAGTACCAAGTATCGACTCAAAACTGATGAGTCTGGCTTTGATAACCTTTACCTAACTGGCGACTGGATTAACAACGGTTACAATTCTGGTTGCGTGGAAGCTACAGTAATGTCTGCAATGCAAGCAACGCGAGCTATTCTACACCAATGCTTCCATATAAAATACACCAAAGAAATTATTGGTGAGTGGGATTCTTGGTTGTAAAGGTATATTCAAATTAATCAGGTGCATTTTGATAAACTCAACAAAATTTAGGATTATCTAGATTGCCAAAACCTAGATTATTTGGTGGTTATATACATTTTTAAAGCTTGTTGCATGACCGACTTTAAAAATATATTTACTATCTGAATAATCGGATGAGCATTTACCTAATTTGAAAACTTATTTTAAGTATTAATATAACAAATGATTACATTATCTAATTACCAAATTATAGAATTAATTTATGAAGGAACCAAAACTACTGTTTATCGAGCCAGTAGAAATAAAGATAGTAAACTAGTAGTTATTAAACTTTTAAAAACAGAATACCCTGAGCTAAAAGATATAGCGGCATTCAAACATGAATATGAACTGCTCAAAAATTTAGATATCCCAGGAGTTATTAAAGCTCATGGCCTCGAAAAATACAACAATGGTTTTGCCATTGTGTTAGAAAATTTTGATGGGACTTCTCTCTCCAAAATGATCCAGGTAGAAAAAATAGAGTTACTTGATTTTCTCAATATAGGCATTCAAATTACCCAAGCTTTAGGTGAATTACACAAAAATTGTATTATTCATAAAGATATTAAACCACAGAATATTATTGTTAATTTAGAAACTCATCAAGTTAAAATTATTGATTTTTCTATCTCATCATTGCTTTTTCAAGAAAAACCCAAACTCAGTAATCCTGATTTGCTTGAAGGAACTCTAGCCTATATGTCTCCACAGCAAACAGGAAGAATGAACCGAACAGTTGATTACCGTACAGACTTCTATTCGTTGGGTGTAACTTTTTATGAAATGCTCACAGGTCAGTTACCGTTTCGAGTAATTGATCCAATGGAGTTAGTTCATTGTCATATTGCCAGACAACCTACAACAGTAGATCAGTTAATCCCAGAAATTCCTCAAGTAATTTCTGCAATTATTATGAAATTACTCAGCAAAACTGCTGAGGAAAGATATCAAAGTGCTTTTGGGATTAAAACTGATTTAGAAAACTGTCTCAATCAGTTAGAGCAAACTAATTCTATAATCGAATTTTCGATTGGTCAGCAAGATCAGTCTAGCCAACTACAAATTCCCGAAAATTTGTATGGACGAGAAGCAGAAATAGATATCTTAATGACTGCTTTTGAAAAAGTTAATCAAGGCAATAAAGAATTAATATTAGTTGCTGGTTATTCGGGTATTGGTAAATCAGCATTAGTGAATGAAATCCATAAACCTGTTATCAAAAAGAAAGGCTATTTTATTGCTGGTAAATTTGAGCAATTTCAGCGCAATATTCCTTATGCTTCCCTGATTCAAGCATTTCAAGAGTTAATGCAGCAATTACTGACAGAAAGTGAAGCACAACTAGCAACTTGGAAAGTAAAACTTTTAGAAGCTCTAGTCCCAAATGCTCAAATTATTATTGATGTTATTCCTGAACTAGAGCTGATTATCGGTAAACAACCAGAAGTACCACAACTAGCTTCAGCAGAAGCACAAAATCGCTTTAATTTGGTTTTTCAAAAGTTTATCAATTTGTACGCTCAAAAAGAGCATCCATTAGTTGTATTTTTAGATGATTTACAATGGGCAGATTTAGCTTCATTAAAATTAATTCAGTTATTAGCTACAGATACTGACATTCAATATTTATTGATAATCGGAGCTTATCGAGATAATGAAGTTGATACCAGTCATCCTTTAATGTTAGTTTTGCAGAAAATTGAGGAAAATAGTATCTCTGTCAAGATTATTCATTGTCAAAATCTAAAAATTCCTGATGTTTATCAATTAGTTAGCGACACTCTAAAATCTAGTTTAGAGAACTCTCAAGAATTAGCACAATTAATTTTCAATAAAACTGCTGGTAATCCGTTTTTTATCAATCAATTAATTAAATTTATTCATCAAGAAAATCTACTTTATTTTAACTTTGTTACTGGTCAATGGCAATGGGACATTCAGCACATTCAGAGCCTAGAAATTACTGATAATGTTGTTGAATTAATGATAAATAAAATTCAAAAACTCAAAGACACTACACAAAATATTTTAAAAATAGCTGCCTGTATTGGCAATCGATTTAATTTAAATATACTCTCTTGTGTTAACGAAAAATCTCATAATGACACAGCATTAGATATTTGGGAAGCACTACAAGCTGGTTTGGTTATACCTTTAAGTGATAGCTATAAACTACCACAGCTATTAGATAATGTTGATATTTTTGTAATTGATTATAAGTTTCTTCATGATCGTGTGCAACAAGCAGCTTATGCGTTGATACCCGATGAGCAGAAAAAGGAGATTCACTTAAATATTGGTAGGCTCCTATTAAAGAATATTGACGAAAGTTTAATAGAAGAAAAAATCTTCGATATTGTTAACCAGTTAAATATCGGTGCTGAACTAATTAATTCTCCAAAAGAAAGATATAAACTAGCTGAGTTAAATCTTATTTCTGGACATAAAGCAAAGAATTCTGCTGCTTACGAATCTGCTGTAAAGTTTCTTAGAAAAGGTCTAAGTTTACTTGCAGTCGATTGTTGGCAAACTCATTATGAATTAACTCTTGAGCTTCATGTAGAAACTGTAGAAGCAGAATATTTAAATACAAATTTTGAGCAGGCAGAAGCATTATTTATCAGTGTTATAAGTAACAGTAAAAGTATTCTTGATGCTGTTAAAGTATATGAGAAAAAGATTCAGTTTTATGTAGCTCAAAATCGAATGCGAGAAGCATTAGATTTAGATTTGCAGGTGCTAGAGATACTAGGAGTTTCATTGTCTCAAACTCCACCAGCAGAGCTAACAATTGAAGAATTAGTCAATCTGCCAGAAATGACTGATGCTCATAAGCTAGCTGCGATGAGGATACTAATGACAGCCATGCCTCCCGCTTATTTAGCAGATCCTGCACTTTTACCACTGATTGCTTTTACGATGGTTGATTTATGTGTGCAATATGGCAATTCATCTTTTGCAGCTTATGCCTATGGTTTTTATGGGTTAATTTTATGTGGACCTCTTAAGGATATTGAATCAGGATATCGTTTTGGTAAATTATCTTTACAGATTTTAGATCAATTTAACGCTAGAGAAATTAAATCTAAAGTTTACGCCTTATTTAATATTTTTGTTAGACATTGGAAAGAACATATTCAAGCAACTATAGAACCTTTAGAAGATGGTGTTCAAAGTGGTTTAGATACAGGGGATATTGAGTATGTGGGTTACAATGGGTTATTAGTTTGTTGGCATCCTTTTTGGATTGGAGAAAATTTAGAGATTCTTGAAGAAAGACTTGAACAATATATAAATTTAGCACACAAAATACAGCAAGAACATTTTACAGTTTGTTTGCTTATCTTAAAACAGATGGTAATTGAACTAGTCCAAGGACAGGATAACAAATCTTACTTAGAAGGTGAGAGTTTTAATGAATTAGTAATGCAGAGAATGGCAGGAAATATTACAGCCATCTTTTATGCTTATCTTGCCAAAAGTATTTTAAGTTATTTCTTTAAAGATTATGGTCAGTCTATTAAAAATGCTCAATTAGCACAACAGTATGAAGTTGCAGCTAGTGGAACTGCTTATTTACCTCAATATAAGTTTTATTATTCTCTAGCATTGTTGGCTTTATGTTTAAATACTACTTCCCAAACAAATATAAAAACTGTTATGGATAAAGTGGAAGACAATCAAAAACAATTAAAAGAATGGGCGACTCACGCACCTGTAAATAATCAGCACAAATATAAACTAGTAGAAGCAGAAAAAGCACGATTTTTAGGACAAGCATTAGTAGCGATGGAACACTATGATCGTGCAATTCAAGGTGCTCATAATTCTGGATATATTCATGAAGAGGCGCTAGCTTATGAATGTGCAGCAGAATTTTATCTTAGTCTAGGAAGAAATGAATTTGCTTCGCTATATATGACAAAGGCACATTATGGTTATCGTTGTTGGGGAGCAGGTGCTAAATTTAAGGATTTAGAATTAAAATACCCAGAATTAATTACTAAGATTTCCACTCACTCTCAAGTAGGGTTTACAAGTAATACTATTACTACTTCCACTATCAATGAAAAGTCAAGTGGACTAGATTTACTCACAGTTATTAAAGCATCACAAGCTTTATCAGAAATAATTTTATTGGAAAACTTGCTAGAAAACTTAATGAAAATTGTGATTGAGAATGCTGGCGCTCAGACTGGTATTTTGCTTCTAGAGAAAGGAGGAAGGTTATTTATTGAAGCTCAAGCAAGTGTAGAACAAGACGATTTAACTGTTGGTCAATCAATACCATTAGAAAATAATCAACAATTACCTATATCTGTAATTAATTATGTTGCAAGAACCCAAACAGATGTAGTTTTATCTGATGCCACTAACGAAGGAAGTTTTACGATAGATCAGTATATTATTGACCATGAAATCAAATCGCTTATGTGTACTTCTATCGTGAATCAAGGAAAATTAATTGGTTTACTTTATTTAGAAAATAATCTAACAGTGGGAGCATTTACTTCGGATAGAATACGAATATTAAAAATCCTGTTTTCACAAGCAGCTATTTCTTTAGAGAATGCCCGACTCTACGCAAACTTAGAAGAGAAAATACAGGAAAGAACTAGGGAATTAAATGAAAAAAATGTGCGATTAAAGCAAACGCTGCACAAATTAAAACTAACTCAAAGCCAGCTTATTCAAACAGAAAAAATGTCCAGTCTTGGGCAAATGATTGCTGGTATTGCTCATGAAATTAATAACCCTGTAAATTTTATTCATGGCAACCTGGATTATATTGAAAATTACACACAAGATTTACTTAATTTAATTAATATTTATCAAAATCTCTATCCCGATGTCACACCAGAAATTGAAGAGATTTTAGAGAATATTGATGTTGATTTTATTAAGGAAGATATGCCTAAAACTTTATCTTCTATGAGAATTGGCACGCAACGTATTGAGGAAATTGTGCTGACATTGCGTAATTTCTCTCGGTTAGATGAGGCTGACATGAAACCTGTTAACATTCATGAGGGAATTGAGAGTACCTTATTAATTTTGCAAAGCCGTCTTCAAGCCAAACCAGGTAAGCCTGCAATTGAGATTATCAAAAATTACGGTGATTTGCCAAAAATTGAATGTTATGCTGGGCAACTCAATCAGGTATTTATGAATATTCTGAATAATTCGATTGATGCTTTGGAAAAGTTCAATCAGGAAAGAAAAACAGAGGAGATTAAGAGTAATTATAGTGCGATCGCTATTCGTACCCAAGTAGTCAATCCTGATTTAATCGTCATTTCCATTAAGGATAATGGGGTAGGTATGAGTGATAGTGTTAGACAAAAAATATTTGATCCTTTTTTCACTACTAAACCTGTAGGACAAGGTACTGGTTTAGGATTATCAATCACTTATCAAATCGTAGTAGACAAACATCACGGTAGAATAGAGTGCATTTCTGCACTTGGAAAGGGTGCAGAGTTTATCATTCAAATTCCCTGTTGGCAAAAGCGGGTAATCTAGCATAAGATGTGTCAACCAAAAATCTATGCACAGATTAATATTTCCAGGTTATGACCATTTGGATCGTAAAAATAGAAACCACGCTCTCCTTTCTGGGTTAACAGACACTTGATAAATTGGGCAGTGCATACTCGGTTCAATACAATCCTACAGAAAACAATTTACCAACTTGCGCCAAATCTACATTTCCACCGCTGATGATCACACCAATCCTCGCCTCTGGTGCTGTCACCACACCTTCTAGTAAGGCTGCGGCTGCGAGGACTCCGGTGGGTTCAACTACAATTTTCAGACGTTCCCACAAAAAAAACATGGTGCGAAGAATCGCTTCTTCAGATACCGTCACCATATCATCAACATAATGCAGCACTAAGGGGAAAGTAATTTGACCAAGGCTAGGAGTCCGCGCACCATCGGCGATGGTATCAGGATTGTTGACAGTTTGCAGCGTTTTGGTGTGAAAAGAGCGGGTAGCATCGTCGGCAAGTGCTGGTTCTACCCCGATTACTTTACAATTGGGTAACAATGCTTTGGCTACGATCGCACAACCGGAAAGTAATCCCCCACCGCCACAACAAACTAATAGTAAGTCCAATTGACCAACTTCTTGGATCAGTTCTAAAGCAGTTGTCCCCTGTCCGGCGACTACATGGGGATGATCGTAAGGGGGAATGAGTGTCAAAGAACGCTCCTGTGCTAGATTTTGGGCTAATTCTTCCCGGTTTGTGGCTTGGTGATTGTACAAAATTACCTCTGCACCATAGCCACGAGTCGCAGTTTGCTTAACAGCGGGAGCATCATCAGGCATGACAATGGTGGTGGGAATATTTAGTAATTGTCCAGCTAAGGCGATCGCTTGGGCATGATTTCCCGATGAATAGGTGAGAACGCCTGTTTGTTTTTGTACTACCGATAGTTGGGCTAGGGCATTGTACGCCCCTCTAAATTTAAATGCCCCGGTGCGTTGAAAGTTTTCGCACTTAAAGAACACTTGACTATTGGTGCGATCGTTAACAATTCTAGAAGTCAGCACGGGTGTGCGGTGGGCAATGCCCAAAATCCGCTCTTGTGCTGCTTGCACGTCAGTTATAGCAACGGAATTATGCTGTGGCATAGATGACGATATGAAATATTCTTGCTCTTGTTTATCTGGATACAGATTTTTATATTTGCGCTTAATATGCTGGATTGAAACATACTCATTTCAGGTGGATAGCATCATTCTTTGTCACCATAAAAATAGCTACAGCAAATATTATATATTGCTGTAGCTACTTTTATAAAAGTTAAATTCATTAACTCAAATTAGTCATTTTTGTAACATGAATCAAACATCTGAAAGTCGGCGAAAAAAAACTGCTCTAATTACAGGAGCGGCTAGTACAGCGCGGCGGAAATAAACAACCCATTCCAAATCAACGAAACGCTTACGCTGTATTCATTTTGACTTTTGACTTTTGACTTTTGATTTCCGCCTTGCGGTACTAGTGGGATAGGCTATCAATTAACCCATATTTTTGCTCGTCATAGTTATAATCTGGTGTTAGTGGATAATAATGAAGAAAAACTTAATGAAATTATAGATGAATTTCCGCAAAAATTTGGTATTTTTGTGAAAATTTTTGCTAAGGATTTATCTATCCCAACATCCCCAGAAGAAATTTTCACCGAACTACAGCAAGCATCTATCAAAATTGATGTGCTGATTAACAATGCTGGCTTTAGTACTTATGGAGCATTTAACGAAACAGACCTCACCATTGAACTGAAAATGCTACAGCTAAATATAGGGAGTCTGACTCATTTAACTAAGTTATTCCTCAAGGATATGATCGAGCAAAACTATGGAAAAATATTAAACGTGGCCTCATCCGCTGCTTTTCAACCAGGGCCTTTAATGGCAGTTTATTTCGCTACTAAAGCCTATGTTTTATCATTTTCAGAAGCGATCGCTAATGAATTAGAGGACACAGGTGTCAGCGTGACTGTTCTTTGTCCAGGACCACCAGCATCGGAATTTCAACAAACAGCTGCAATGGAAGATTCAAAGATTGCTCACATTAAGAGAATGATGGAGACGGAAACTGTTGCTAGGATTGGTTATCGGGGCTTAATGACAAACAAAACTGTTGTCGTTCCTGGGATGAAAAATAAGATATTGACTGAGAGCGTCAGATTTACACCCAGAAATTTAGTCACAAAGGTCGTCAGAAGTATGCAGGAACTCAAAAAAAATAGGTAGCCCGATATCCTATACTATTTTCGGCATTGCAGGGGAGGCAGTGCGTTGCTTGGGTTCCCCGCGTTGTAGCAACTGCCGTGAGGCAGGCGGGAATTTTGGAAGTTGCTAAATCATCCCGCTTTCTTTGCAACCGCCCTATTTTCAACTAAATCGCGGCAGTCCCTTTCCTCAACCCAACAAAGCATAATAAGGAAGTGGACAACGGCAGGCACTGAAAACCATAGGGGTCAACCGTTCAACACTCCTGCCACAACTGCATTACTGAAGGTTTTTGTTATCAAGCCCACAGTAGATATATGCCATAAGACAGCTGCTTTTTGGATATATATATGCTTTGAACGTTAAGCAGAAGTACCCGGTGCATAAAAATAAGTTAAAAACTATAGATAAAAAGTTTTGTGACTTACGTATAAACGTTTGTATGTTCAGGTAGTGGTGTATGAATAACTATGTTGAACAGGAACGCCTATAGGAGAATCTGAAATCTCTAGTGGAGTCTTCAGAATAAACTAAAAAAGCGGGTTTTTAGAAGTTAGTAGTACTAAGTAGATTTTCATAAATTACTTTATATACTTTGGCATTTTTTTCATTTTTTACCTACAAATTATTTCAATAACTATTTAAGTATAGCTATTATTTATTACTATCTTTTGGATGCCCAATTTCCTCACTCTAGTAAGATTTACATTCCCGATCTTAACTGTTATTATATTTATGAAATAGAAATTCCATCTGACGTAATGAGGTAAGTAATGGCGATTAAATTGAAAGTTCCGAATATTAAAGGTGATGAGTGCGCCAAGAAAATAACTAAATCTATTTTGACTATGGAATCTGATGCCAAAGTAGATGTGGACGTCAATGCAAAAACTGTAACTGTAGATACTGCGGCTTCTGAAGAGACAATTAAACAGATAGTTCAATCTGCTGGTTATACAATAGAAGGCTATTAATTACATTTCTAAATTTCTGAGAAGATTTAGATCAAGTAATTTAGCTAGCACTATTGCTTATACCAATTCTTTGTGAAACTCCACAAAATCAGGCTTGGTAAGACAAGGGGCTTAAGCCCCTTGTTCTATACAACCTCATAGATAATTGGTATTAGCCATATATTCGCCCGGTTTCCGGGTGGAATATTATTAATTACTCTACTTCGGACACGCTTGAAATACTTGTCTTTCTGCCTGAGTTATAAGCTGTAACAGATACAGCTAAAGACAGTAAGATTTTGAAAGTATAGCTGTATATTTGTTTGCTCTGACAAAACTGTTAAATTTTCCAGTACTCCTTTTCAAGAACGAATTAACATCGGGTCATAAATTTGACATTCCTGAACCCCATAATTGCCCAGAATCAAGTTAACCTGCTCAAGCTCATTGTCTGTACCACTAACGATGAGTATGTAATTGCCTTGAGCAATTTGCTCGTTGTAAAAGCGTGCCCACTCATCTCCTATTCCTAGCCTCATAGCGTCAAAGCGCTCACTTAAATTAACATCTATTGACCCAATCAATTGAGAAAAGTCTTTGCTAATTAAGGAAATCTGGTTTGCTGGAAAACCTGCGACATACATATCATTAATTGCCGCTTCAGTATTATCTATATTATCAAAGTAACTAATAGCATACTTGGTCAAAATCCCACTTTTATTAGGAAGAGTAGTAGCAGAAGTTGTCATGGTCAGATAATTTGTAGGTAATTGCTCATTGTTGAAATGCTCGTAAATGCCAAACTCTTCAATACCCCAACGCTGTAGAATTGCTTCTACTGTAGCAATTTCCAAAGATGTACAATCCACGATTATTAAATAATGTCCATACTCTACTCGCTTGTTATATGCTCTTGCTTGTTCTTCCGATATTCCCCAACCAACTAATGCACCAGCAAAAGTTCCAGTAGCAGCACCAATACTTGCGCCAACAAGGGTTGTAACCAAAGCAGTTGCGGCTGCCCCAGCCAGCATTATTGGCCCAACTCCAGGGATTGCTAAAGTACCAAGACCTACTAATAAACCAGTCAGCCCACCAACAGCGCCCCCTGAAAGCCCTCCTACTGTTGCACCTTCGTCGGCTTTATCACCAGTGCGCTCTTTAATTTGATCATCGGCAATCTGATTATTGCGGTCTACATTCTGTAGAACTACAGATACTTTTTCCATCGCCAAGCCAGAATCTCTCAACTCATATAGTGCCTGTTCTGCATCTCGACGATGAGTAAATACGCCTACAGCACGTTGATATTGACTTAAAACCATTATTACTCCTTGATAACAGAGGAAAATTAATTCCCTACAAATCTAGTTTTTCATTATCTGTAATCTTAAATACAACTTTATTTAATCCAAAACCATCCTAAGTAATAAAACTCATTACAGACGCTGTAATCACTACCCCTCTAACCCAATACGGTTCAGTTAAGTACTACTGGTAAAAATTTTTGGTTTTGGAGACGCGATAAATCGCCGTCTCTACAAGTGTTTTGGTCTTATCTAAACTGTATTGCCCTCTAACCCGGATTTCTAACCTGTGAAAAATCCAGGTAAAAACCCCCCTCAGCGTCAGCAGGGCGGGGTAGTTTATGAAAACCCGACCAACGCAACGGATTTTTTACAAGAAAGAATCTGTTGATCGCGTTTAGCCATTTGTAAAAAATCAGTTAAGATTACGTCTATCTACTTTGAGAGTTCTGGCATGAAAAGAATCTGGTTTTCGCCAATGCTATCCAATGCAGGTGTAGACGAGCGATTGACTACTTTGCCCAGAATTGACATTTCTTGAACCAAGCGGTCAAATTTATCAGGGGTGAGAGATTGGGGGCCATCGGATAAAGCCTTCGTTGGATTGGGATGAACTTCAATCATTAAGGCATCTGTACCAGCTGCCTTGGCAGCCATTGCCATAGATGGAACATATTCAGACCTACCCGTACCGTGACTGGGATCAATCATAATCGGTAAATGGGTAAGCGATCGCAAAAGCCGCTTTGAGAGATTTCCTCGTTCCCAGCCTCCGGCTGGGAATGCCATAGGGAGGCTCTGCCTCCTTAATTTAATTAGGTTTTCAACTTTATCGAAGCCCATTATCATCAAGGAATTACTTTGTGTGATGTGGCTCTTGCAGTTGGTTACTCTCCTGGTTACTTAACTAACCGAGTAGCAAAGCAGACAGGAGAGACTGTAAACTGCTGGATTGTCAAACGCATTGGGCTATCAGGATGTGTCTCATTATCTCCCGCCAGTTTCGCCAACATCACGGTTTACCTCCCCAGGCTTGGCGCAAAGAGCATCAACTTGGATCAGAAAAACAGGTGAAAAGGTGAAAGTGCTGAAAGCAGAAATACAGCAATTTTAAGGTATTTAGGCCACGACTGAGATGGGGAGCGGGGAGGGGGAAATAGTGTAGTTCAACAATAACAGCCTTCTTTAAACAAATAGTTGCGTAAACTCATATATTAAATCCACCCTACCCTTACGTAACATGGCTGGATCTAATCTTTCAGTAGTGTTACAAGTCATCAAAATAACTAACCGTTGCTGCATCTGAATACCAGACTCATCAATTACACTCTGATACAAAGTGCCATCCAGTAAACTCAGAATGTGTTCGGTTTTATTATTGTATTGCGCTACCTCGGAAGCACGATTTTGCGCTAGATTATCAGCTTCGTTAATAACGATACAAATACGCTCTATGTAAGTCGGTGGGACAAAGTTAGCGATCGCATCATGATCTAAAATAAAAATTACATATCCTAAAGGTACAAGAATTTCTTTTGCTACTGCCTGTGTCCAGACTGTTTTACCTGTACCTGGTTGCCCATGTACAACAACCGCTAACTGGTTTTGATTAAGAATCGCTTGCTGTACAGAATCAGTAAAGTTTTGGATATCTGCGGGAAATGTGCGAATGGCAAATTGACTGTGAACTTTGCCTACACGACTTTGATATCCACTCAGCATAACTGCTAGATCGTAAGTTGCTTTGTTAATTAGTGGCGCCAGATTTTTCGCCATTAAAGTATATTGTCGTCGTCCGCGATCGTAGGGGTCAATTTGCAACCAAACGTCATCCTTCGACCAGTAAGCATAAACAGTATTGATAACGTCTAAGCGTTCCCAGTTCACAAATTTATCTATAGGAAAATAAAAATCTCTTTCTGAATAATACTGAGTAATAATGTCGGGATTACCCAATACATGTAAAACTCGCAGTACAGTAATTTCTTGCAGTCGGTTAAGAACATAATCAATGGGAATGCTACTACGACTGACAAATTGGACGATGGGCGTTTCCGTACTCAAAACATCTTTGTAGCGATGATCTGGTGATTGAGGATCTGGCGTAATGTAATTCCAAAACTTTTCAACTTCGTAGCGGGTATTATCAGATACAATATTTAATAAATTAGCCCACCAAGCATAATTATTTCGTCCCAAAATATCAGCAACATTACTCGCTAAATTCAAACTTTTTTGAGTTAATTCGCGCGAGTCACTGGACAACAGTTGCCACAAAAACTCCCAGTCTAATTCTCGGTTAAACGGTCGCCAACCGCTAGCAAGCAAGCTTTGCCGGGTATTATTTGTAGGAGTGCCTTCATTGCTTCTAAAATAGTCAAAATCCATATTTGTCAGTTATGCAGCGTTGATCGAGTTATTTTGGGTGAAGTATGAGATTTTGAAAAAGTTTTTTCGTAATATCAACTAATTGCGTACAAATGGTAATTTTATTTCCACCGTGCTGTACCGGGAAGGAAGTCTTTTTAATCTAACTCATTCTTTATGTATTATAATATAATACATTGACAACTACCTCTGTCAACTTTTTTAACAAAGCAATTGGTAAGTGGGGGTTTACTTTTAGCTATTGATGTAGCTATGCCATTTATGCATCTCTAGATCAGGACTAATATCATGCCAGTGGAATTACGTACACCATCAAGCCTGTAGCCTCATTTTTGCCTGACGCCAAAGTTCTTCTTACGTGAATTCGACGGCTTATATAGTGTCCATCTAATTAGCTTGATATAAAAGACCCCCAAGAGATTTTACTACGTAAAACCGTCCCTCTGCGAGTCCCAGAGGCACAGATTTGAACTTTAGTTCAAGGCAGGGAGAGGTTAGTCGAACTCACGTTAAACTTTGGCTAGGGAGGGTATAGAGAAAAATCTGGCAGATAATCTACATGGAATCATGTAGCCGTTCTTGAACCCAATCAAATACCCTTAGTAGGTTAAGTTGATAATACCTTGATTATCCTGTCACGAGAGTAATAAAATATCGTTAATCAAGTCGAGTATTTGCCATTAATTTCTATATAACCCTCTGAAAGATCGCAACCCCATACAGTTGCAGAAGCTTCGCCAATATTGAGGCTAACATGAATATCTACTTTATCTTTGGACATAATTTGCCGCAACTGTTCCAGATTTTCATTAGTTAAGCTATTAGGATAAACTTTCACATTATCAAAACTGATGATAACTCGTTCTGGATTTATCTGCTGTTCATTTTCACATTTGCCTATAGCCATAGCAACTCGTCCCCAATTCGGATCTGCTCCATAGACGGCAGTTTTTACTAATGGTGAATTCACAATTGCTTTAGCTACTGTTTTAGCTTGTGCATAGTTAATCGCCGAATCTACAGTCACCTGAATAATCTTGGTAGAACCTTCTGCATCTTGGGCAATTTTCAGCACCAATTCTTGTGCAACTTCTTGCAATGCGCTGGCAAAATCTGGTTCTGAAACTTCACCGGCTATTCCATTAGCTAAAATCACGGCGGAGTCACTAGTAGAAGTGTCAGTGTCTACACTCAGACAGTTAAAAGTTTTATCTATAGTAGAGCGAAAAATAGAACGAAGGCTATTTGCAGAAATTGCAGCATCAGTAAAAAAGAAAGTTAGGAGGGTAGCCATATTAGGCTCAATCATGCCGACACCTTTGGCAATTCCTACCAGCTTGGCATTTCCTATTTGCCGTGTGGCTAATTTCGCTACTGTATCGGTGGTCATAATACCACGGGCTGCGGCATGAAAATCAGCAGCAGTCAATTTTTTCCCCAATCCTAATAAACCTGCTCGGATTTTTTCAATCGGGTAACGTCTGCCAATTACACCTGTAGAAGCTATCACAATATTATGTTCAGCAATTCCAGTTTCAGTTGCAACCAATTGCAAAACCTCTTGGGCGTCAGCGATCCCAACAGAACCATTAGCTACATTTGCATTCTTAGATATAACGACAATTCCTTGTGCTTGTGAATCTTTTAAGTTATCGCGGCTAATAGAAACACTTGGTCCAGCGAAAAGACTTTGAGTGAAGACTCCATCAGCAACACAAGGAACTGATGATTTAATAAATACAAAATCATCAGTTGTATCTCGAATTCCCAAATTAGTAATAAATGCACTAAAACCCTGAGGTGTGGAAGATATAGTTAATGACATTTTTGGAAATCTAATAATTTGCTTTAATTATCTCATTTTTGTGTAACCATGAGAAGTCACAATAATTTATAATTATGAATTATTTGGTTATTTATTTTATAATTAAAGTCAGCATTTATTGTTTACTTGCAGTTGTTAGGCTAATTTCTGTACTATAGATAAACCTAATCTCGAACCACCTTGATTCCAGATATCTGCATTGGGGAGGCGATAAAATTTCTCAAAGATTTGTGGTAACTCTGTTACCGCAATATCTGCTGAATTACTGGTAGTAATAATAGTTTTTGCGGCCGCTTCCGAGGAATTGTGACGGATAGTTAGGACAATTTTATCACCCACAGGTGTGTATTTACAGGCATTATTGAGCAATTCTACTAAGATTCGTTTCAAGCTAATGCCATCTGAGAACAGCGACAGGAGATTTGAAGGGAGATTTATCTGTAGAGTTTGCTGATGTTCTTGAAGACGAATTTTAAACGGCTCAATAACCGAAGGCAACCAGTGTTGTCAGAGCAACGCATCAGGTGTAATAATTGGATAAGATGAGCTTTCCAGCCGTTGTAAGTCTAGTAGATCGTTAATTAATCCTAGCTCGCGCTCGCGCTCGGCTTCCGTCACCTGTAGATAGCGTTAAAAATATTCCTGAAGTCTAAGGTAAGACACACCTGAAGTATGAAGTTATAAGTTCTCAAGTGAAATATTATTGTAGAGTCTTCTTAAACACAGTCTCAACCACTGGCAGTATCTGGCTGCTTAAAATTCCTAGTTTATTTGTATCCAACTAACTAAAAGCTAATGTCAATAAAGTGATAATATTTCTTGAGATGAAAATCCTATTTAACTTAGCGATCGCTTGTACTCATTCAGTAGGTGAGTGTGAATAATTTAAGGTTTGTATAGCAATCCTACCTGAGTTTGTTATAAACAAGTAAGTTTAGTCATGGGTTTACAATGATAAATTAGTAATTACCGATTATGAATTAGTTTGATTATGAGGAATTGTAAGTTGTTGTGTAAGCTTTAAATGCTTTCAATTTTTCCAAAATAAACTAGGTGAAAGACTTCTGAATGTGTCTTGTCAAAATTTACCTAATTTAGCAGTGGATTGAGTAGACAATATCGGTTTTGAAAATCAATCACAGAAATCTAGAAAAAAGGAACCATAACCATGAAGCCTATTAATTTCTCTAAAGCTGTTTTGGCTACTGTCTTTGCCATCAGTTTCGCTACTTTGTCTTTACCTCCTTCTGTTTCTGCCCAAAGCGGAGGCGGCGGAGGCTCCGGTAGTGGAGGCTCCGGTAGTGGAGGCTCCGGTAGTGGAGGCTCCAGTGGTGGCAGTACCTCCGGTAGTAGCTCAGGTACAGGCACTGGAACTACAGGTAGCGGTACAGGTACAACAGGTAGTGGTACAGGCACTGGCACAGGCACTGGAACTACAGGTACTGGTACTGGCACAGGCACTGGAACTACAGGCACTGGCACTGGAACTACAGGTACTGGCACTGGAACTACAGGTACTGGCACTGGAACTACAGGTACAGGTACAACAGGTAGCAGTACAGGCACTGGTACAGGTACAACAGGTAGCGGTACAGGCACTGGTACAACAGGTAGCGGTACAGGCGCTGGTGTAACAGGTGGTGGCACAAGCACTGGCACAACAGGTAGTGGTACAGGCACTGACACTACAGGCAGTGGTACAACAGGTAGTGGTACAGGCACTGACACTACAGGCAGTGGTACAACAGGTAGTGGTACAGGCACTGACACTACAGGTACTAATAGGAATACAGGCATCGCAGCTTCCGAAGGAACTAGCGATCGCGGTTTCGATTGGGGTTGGCTAGGTTTACTTGGTCTAGGCGGTTTATTTGGTTTTCTGCCTCGTAATCGTGATAAAATCCGGGCTTATAGCGATCCTGATGAAGTAACAGGTTCTCCTCGTTCTAAATAGTATTCACCACACTGTAAAAGACGTACAACCGACGTTTATGTAAACTTCAGGCTATTACAGCGGTTAAACCACACGCATAGGGGCACAATACATTGATATTGCGCCCCTACAATTACACGCCATTTCGCTCAAGTCGAGCTACTATCTTGCCCAATAAAGATTACATTTGCCAAAACTTGTATTTTTGTTAGCTCACGCATAAGACGTTGAGCTTGATGTTTATAAAGTTGTATTGGTAACACTCCAGGCAAATTATTCATCCATTGCCTAGCATTAGCGGAACTACATCCCGTAATCAAGACTATTTCTTCAGCACCATAGACTATAGCATTTGTAGTCAGAGCTTTTTCAATTTGCACCTGCCAAAGGCGAGGCAGCATTTCACCCCATTCAATTCGCTGCAAACTACTGCTTGTGGCTAAAACAATCAAGCGATCGCCAGCATAAAGCTTAACATCATACCAGGGCATCAAGGAATAATTGTCTCGCTGATATTTCTGGTAGAGAATCGGCACAACACTGTAGCCATAGGCTATTTCGGATAGAAGCAACCCATTCAGGGTATCGCCCTCTTCAATCTTGTATTCCGTCACCATGACTATTTGCTCGCTCAAGTGAAACAAGCTCAGAACATTTTCTCCAAAGGCAGCACAAGCAAAGACTTCCGCCGACAAAGCCGCGCCACACAGAACTTGAGCATAGGGGAACAGAGGGGCTACATTATCACTAAATTGGCGGTCTTGAGAGCGGATAATCAAGTTAGTGACGGGGTTCATTGCATGAGCCATCAAACCAATTTCCAGATTTTCCATGTTATCCTCCCCAACTAAAACGATGCTTTTGGCACGGGAGAGATTCACCTTAGTGAGTGCTTCGCTAGCATTGCCAACGATAAGGGGCATATCAGGTAAAGTGTCTTGGTGGAGAGTGGTAGTATGAATTCCTACTAACGGCTGGTTGAGTTCTTGCAAAAGAGCAGCCACTCTCTGTCCCAGCCGATTTAAGCCAATAATCACCACATGGTTGCGTTGTGGCATGGGAGGACGGGAATTGAAAAACTGGAATCTTGATGTGACAAGAGCATCAGTTACCAGTGCATATAATACTCCCACAAAAGCTTGGCCTGTCAACGTGAGTCCCAGGCTAAAGAACCGCAACCACCACGGAATATAGTCTGAGGGTTGTGATTGTGATGTAAACTCAACACCGCCAAATAAATCTCCGTATCCTCCCAAGAGCAAGACTGCTGTCGCATAGAAAGCTTCTTGCAGGCTGATGTGAGGATAATACAAGCGGTAAAGAATTATTCCAATGAGCCACAGGATGAGTACGGTAATGGCATAGATTGTTGCAATTCGCCGGATTTGATTTTGGCTTTGGTAGTAAGATTGCCAAAATTGTGCTATTTTATCCTTGAGATTATTTGCTGTGATGCCTTGAACAAGCTGTTGCCACTGCCACCTTTGGCTATAAGATTTCTGGTGTTGCTCAGATAAAGCCAGTTCGTATGCAACATCAATGTAAACGAGTGTGTCTCCTACCTGAACTTCTGCTTCTGGGTCCCACTCAAACAATTCTCTGAGTGGATCAGATAAAATAGGTGTGTGACTCAAAATGCGGCGAGTTGTGAGATTGAGTCTATGTACTGGCTTGCCATTGCACCAACTATCCTTCGCTTCTACCTGATGCTTTATTACTTGCAATAGTTGCCCTTCTAAGGTGAAATATCCAATAGCTTCAGATCCCAGAGCTGCTAAAGCAAAGGCATAAGCTGAGAGATGGGTAGGCTCAAAGGCAACAAAATTGCCTAAATTTTCATCCAAAAGTTTGTTGAAATTTTGTTTGTCAGAACGTACAATCAGGCGAACATGCGGATTAAGACGTCGTGCTGCAAATGCAGCTTCTATATTCATCCGCTCATTTCTTGTCACTAAAAGTATTGAACGACACTGCCTTATACCTGCCTGTTCTAAAACACTTGGCTGGCGGCAGTCTCCGATGATTAACTTTTCTAGTAAGCTAGGTACTTCTGGAACTTCCCAATGTTCGGGCTGCACATCGTCAATGGCGCTGACTTTAACATCGTACTCCTTTAGGACTGCAACACAATGTTGCCCTAAACTTTGGAGTCCGCATACTAAGAAAAGGTCTTGGGGTTTTTTTGGATTGCTGGTAGCAGGGAGATGCACTTTCTGTTGATTGGCAGCATTCGATACCTTGGCTCGTAGTAAGCGGCTCTAGCCCTTACTACAAACTTTTAATTATTCACGCCCACTTACTTACTCAACAAGTATAACAACATTGGGGTAAATTTGGTGACTTCTCACCCGCTTCACTTCCTACTCCCTCACGACAGCAAACTAGCAGAATTTACGTCTAAAAATAACGTTGCTTGGGGTTGTTGACGGAGAATAGAAGCCGGACAATCCGTATTTATAGCTCCTTTTAACATCTCTTTTACCACATTCGCTTTACGTTTTTCTGGAGCCAGACAGATAATTTTTTTAGCTGAACAAATTGTCGAGATGGTGACAGTAAAAGCATATTGTGGGACAGTTTCTAGATTCGGAAAGTGACCTGTGCTTACTTGTTGCTGACGGTTCACTGTATCCAGTTTCACTAGTTTCACACTGTAAGGATCTTGAAAATTTGCTACTGCTGGATCGTTAAAAGCCAAATGTCCATTTTCCCCAACACCAAGACAGCATAAGTCAATTGGTTGTGCTTGCAGTAATTTAGTGTAGCGAGCGCACTCTGCTACTGGTTGCAATGTATCACCTTCTATATAGTGAAATCTCTTAGGAATAACCAGCTTCTCTACACGTTCTCGCATATAGCGCCGGAAACTGGCAGAATGGTCAGCAGTAATTCCTAAATATTCATCTAAATGGAACAGAATAATCCGTGACCAATCTACACCACCCAATGCAATCAAAGCATCAATAAATTTGAGTTGGGAGTTACCTGTTGCTAACAATACAGCAGCTGTATCCTGTTGTGTAAGAACTTGCTGTAAATGCTTTTGCGCGATTTCTGCAACATCTTGGGCCATTTCGACTTCAGAGTTGTAAATCTGTACTAGTAAATCATCAACGCGAAAAGAGTTTGTAGCGGCTAGCATTTGCTTACATAGAAGGTTATCAATTATACGACAGTTACTTGAGAGGCTCTACCTGTCTGCCCTTACATGCCCAATCCAGTATAGATTTTAGGATTTAGCAGATTAATTTGTGACTTTTTGCGCTGTATAAAGACAAAAAACAATGTAAACTATTTAAATTAAGTTAACAATTATTTACATTTTACCCAAAAATCATGCTGGCTGCAATTCTCTTTGACCTAGACGGCACTATTGTCAACACTGACCCTATACACTACCGAGCTTGGCAGGAAATGCTGTTAAATTTCAGCATTGAAATTGACGAAACATTTTATAAATCCCAAATTAGTGGGCGGCTAAATCCAGAAATTGTCAAAGACATTCTGCCACAATTATCAGTAGTAGAAGGGGAAAAATTTGCAGACGAAAAAGAGGCGCTTTTCCGCAAACTCGCCCCGGATCTCAAACCGCTGAGTGGATTTTCTGAACTACTAGCATGGACAGATACACATCAGTTAAAACGGGCATTAGTAACTAATGCCCCTAGATTAAATGCAGAATTTATGCTAGAGGTTTTGGGAATCAAAGAAGCTTTTCACACAATTGTTTTAGCGGATGATTGTATTGCAGGTAAACCCGACCCTGCGCCCTACCAAGTTGCCCTGAGTAAGTTGGCGATTACAGCAGAAGAAGCGATCGCCTTAGAAGACTCTCCCTCTGGTATTTGGGCGGCGGTGAGCGCAGGTATCCGCACTATTGGCATCGCCTCCACCCACGATCCGCAACTTTTGCAGGAAGTCGGCGCATTTATGGCAATTCCAGATTTTACTGATTTGCAGTTGTGGACATTCCTGAACTCACTCATCGAGCCAGATTTAAGTGCGATCGCTTCATTAGTTAATAGAACCCTATAGCGAGCGATCGTTTGTATACAATACACTCTAACCTCACTTCCATTCCTCTCTCCTAAAAGGCTACCGTGTATACACAAGTCAAATTACCCCCCTTAATTCCCCCGAATATTGGGGGGAAACAGGAATCTAATTCCCTCCCCAATCCATCGGGGAGGGTTAGGGTGGGGTAAAACTGACGCGAAAAACCAGGTGAGTAAACTTATTTCAGACTTGTGTATACACCGTAGCTCCTAAAAGGAGGAGCCACTGCGTTGGGTGGCAAGCCTTGCGTGGCGTCAGAGGCTTTAAATCTTGCTCCCCTTCCCTTGCAGGGAAGGGGCTGGGGGTTAGGTCTATCTATATATATTCTGACTCCTCACTCCCAACTCCCGACTCATTTCTCAGCAAGAATCGCGTAAATTTCCCGTTTAACTTGCTCTAAAAGCTCACGGACTCGATTTATTCGCTCCATATTGCCACTGCGAGCAACCTGCACCACAACAGATGCTAATTCTGTTGCGGCATTTCGTAACTCAATAAACTCTTGGGGCTTACCTTTGACGAAACTTTTGACAGTATCCCAAGGAGAATCTGAAGTTTCTTGTTGGGCACGTTCTGCCAATAATTGTCTACCCTCATCCGTAATCGTGTAAATCCGCTTGCCACCTTCCTGTGCGCTCTTGAGATAACCACCTTCCTCCAGTAATTGAAGTGTTGGATACACTGAGCCAGGACTGAGGCGACGGAAACCACCGTAACGAGTTTCCATCTCTTTAATCAAGTCGTAACCATGACTAGGATGCTCGGATAACAATTCCAGCAGGATGAACTTGATGTCACCCCGACGAGTCCGATGTTCATCTCCCCAACCACGACCAAACATTTCATTGCCGAAGTGTTTGCCATGATCTCTACCATGATGCTTGCTATGCCCAAACCAAGACCTGACAAGCAATGAATCGTCTTCGCTAACTCCTGCCCATGCAGGTGCGCCAAAGTGTGACCGAAAGTGTCTAAACATAAATGAATCTCAAATCAACTTTCTCTAATATACGATATATCGGAATATATCGCGATATATCGAAATATAATTTTGATGAAGATTTTTGAAGTAAGCAACTGTGCCAACACCATAAGCGATGCCTGTGGTGGTCACTGAGCAGTTCGACAGGCTTACTGTGTACACTTCGCAGCGCGATGCCCTGAGCTTGCTGTTGGCGCAGCCTCTCGTAGAGAAGTGCGGGCTGCGCCAACGCAAAGCTAGTTGAAGCTGATGAATGCTCAGGAATTCAAATAGCTACTAGCTTGCACTTGTTGCACAAAAGACTCTACCCATTGCAAATATTGCAAACCGGCAACTACTGCTGTGTCGTTATGATCTGCTCCTGGAACCAACAATAGTTGCTTTGGTTCGGGAGCAACGGCATACAGTTTTTGGGTCATGAAAGAGGGTACAGTCGAATCAGCAGCGCCATGAATGAACAAAACTGGCACTTTTAAGTTTGGCAATTTTTTAATGGAATTAAACCGCTGTGTCAAGATTAAATCCACAGGAAACATCCAAAACATGTTTCGATAAGTTATTAAATCGCGGATGGAGGTAAAAGAGCTTTCCACAATCAAACCAGCGGCTTGGGGGTGTTTCAGTGCTAGGTCAATGGCGATCGCACCCCCTAGAGAATGTCCATAAAGAAAAATTTGGCTGGGTGGAATCTTTTGGTACTGCACCAAGTAATTCCAAGCTGTGACTGCATCTTCATAAACCCGCTTTTCGTTGGGAAACATACCCTCACTGCGACCATAACCCCGATAATCAATCAGCAATACCGAAAACCCTAGCTGATGAAACCGATTCGCATGAGCTATATTTGCGCCAATATTGATACCGTTTCCGTGTAAGTATAGCAACACCTTGGTATTAGGTTCCTTGGCTTGTATCCACCAACCGTGAATGTGTTCTACCTTGCCTGTTTTAACTGCTATAGGTAACCAAACTTCTTCGTAAGAGAGATTAAAAAACTCTGGTGTCTTTTCAATGACAGCAGAGGGAAAGAAAATGAACCGAGGTTGTCCAATAAAAATAAATAGAGAGATGGCACAGTAAGCGATCGCTGCAATTATCCCAGCCCAGAGTAGCAATTGGGAAAATACTTGTATTAGAAATTGCAGTTTATTAACTTTCATGCCCTAATCTTTTAATTATAAAGTATGTATTTTAATAGAAAAAATACTTAGTATGAGCAGCTTTGGTATTTTTAAATCTAGGCTACAACCATGATACAAAAATTTTTCTAATATTAATTATTCAGTAATAATACGTATGCGTATTTAAGTCTTTATATGAATAGTAGAATTAGCCCATACTAGGAGAAGACTGTGACGCTCTTAAACGAAGCTCAAGTTGAGCAGCTAAAAGAAATAACCACATACTTGCGACAAGTAAGACAAGAAAAATCTATTCGCATAGAAGAAATAGCAGCTCAAACACTGATTCGAGCAGGTATTTTGCAAGCTTTAGAAGAAGAACGATTTGAAGAATTGCCTGAGCCTATTTTTGTTCAAGGATTCATCCGTCGCTATGGAGATGCTTTAGGACTGGATGGAAATGCTTTATCACATACTCTTATAAGCAATGTAGTCCACCAAGACTCCAATAATAATCATAAGGATTCAGACAACAAACCAAATACATACATACCTCTTGTTGTTACCTACATTCTATTATTAGTAGCTGCATCTGCTGGTCTGTTATATATACTTAATCCACCACAAATTACATCTGAATCCCTGACTCCAAAAGTCAATGGTCAACAGTCAATGGTCACTAATTCAGTGAACAGTAATTAGACTGATAAATGGGCAGGGGAGTAAGAATTTTAGATTTTAGATTTTAGATTTTGGATTTTCGATTGAAATTTAATCTAAAAGACGCTCTCTTACGAGACGCTCTTGCTAGCTTGCTTAAGAGAAGGGGTACGCGGACTCGCTCTAAGCAAAGCCATGCCGCAGGCTTTACGCTGCGCTATCATCAATCCAAAATCCCAAATTGAATTGCCCAATGCCTAATGACAATTTTCAAGATATTTGCGGTTTACGCAGATGCCAAGTAGTGGATTGCTCATATGCGTAAGCTACCTGAAACAGTTGGTCTTCTCGCAGCACATTGGCAATTAGCTGTAATCCTATCGGTAGCCCCTGATCATCAAAACCACATGGCAAACTTAAACTAGGTAAACCAGCAAGATTCACAGGAATAGTCATCAAGTCATTTAAATACATACTCAAGGGGTCAGTAGTTTTTTCCCCTGCTTTGAATGCTGTAGTAGGAGATGTAGGACAGACTAACACATCAACCATGCCAAAAGCCTTTTCAAAGTCTTGTTTAATCAGAGTGCGGACTTTTTGCGCTTTTAGGTAGTAGGCGTCGTAATAACCAGCCGAAAGTGCGTAAGTGCCAATCATAATCCGGCGTTTAACTTCTGTACCAAAACCAGTGGCACGGGTACGAGTGTACATCGATAGCAGATTATCTACATCAGGAGCGCGGTAACCATATTTAACGCCATCGTAACGAGCCAGGTTTGCTGAGGCTTCTGATGGGGCGATAATGTAGTATGTGGGTAAGCCATAGCGAAAGCGGGGACAGGAAACTATATGAATCTCTGCTCCCAAACTTTGTAGTTGATCTACTGCTTTGGTAATAGCTTGTTCTACTACAGAGTCCAATCCTTCACCAAAAGTTTCTTTAATGATACCGATTTTTAGCTGACCTCTGGGTTTTAAATCTGGTATAAAGCTGGCGGCGTAGTTGGGGATGGCAACTTTGAGGCTGGTAGAGTCTTTGGGATCGTGACCTGCGATCGCATTTAATAATATTGCGGCATCTTCCACTGTGTTTGCAAATGGCCCAATTTGATCCAAAGACGAAGCGTAAGCCACCAAACCATAACGGGAAACCAAACCATAAGTTGGTTTCATGCCCACCACACCGCAAAAAGATGCAGGTTGCCGAATCGAACCACCAGTATCAGAACCGAGAGCAACCACACATTCTTGTGACGATACCGCAGCAGCGGAACCCCCGGAAGAACCGCCCGGAACCCGTGACAAATCCCAAGGATTAGCCGTGACTTGATAGGCAGAATTTTCTGTAGAACTACCCATCGCAAACTCATCCAAGTTGGTTTTGCCAACCATTACCGCCCCAGCATCTGCCAATTTTTGCGTCACCGTTGATTCATAAGGCGGCACGAAATTTTCCAAAATCCGGGAGGCGCAGGTGGTAGGAATTCCCTTAGTACATAAATTGTCCTTGATCCCAACCGGAATTCCTGCTAGCAGCCCAATTTCGTCTCCCGCAGCAATTTTGGCATCCACAGCACCCGCCTGCTCTAATGCCCGTTCTGCGGTGACACATAAAAAGCTGTGCAATTTCGGCTCTAACGCTTGAATGCGCTCTAAAGCTTCTTGGGTAATTTCAACGGCCGAACGTTCTTTTTTAACCAGCTGTTCGTGCAACTCGCGGATGGATGCCATGATTGCTCTCTTTGTGACTCAAGTCCTTGATTTTAGTACATATTGTAATTTAGTTACAAAATCCCGATCATTTTCAGCCTTCCCCTCTGCTTTTCTGCTTGTTCTTGTAATTTAATTACAAAATCCTTAGCATTTTCAGCCTTCCCCTCTGCTTTTCTGCTTGTTCTTGTAATTTAATTACAAAATCCCTAGCATTTTCGGCCTTCCCCTCTGCTCCTCTGCTTCTTCCCCATACCCGATCATTGTAAAAATAAGACTAATACCTCTAAAGAAATAAGTAATTATGGTGATGGAAAAATTGTCAAGCTTAAACAAAATAATATTAGGAATTTAACATCATCCGCAAATAGAAGGACTACAATCAAAACGGACAAATATCTCATGCTCCAACAAAAGAGGATTACAAAGCGGTGTCTGACTTAAATCGAGGAATTATGAAATTTGAGGGTGCAGATTCCCCAAAAGTAGTCACTATCTCTACCGTGTTGCTTCTGGGATCGATCGCTGCTCTGATAATCTGGGCGCTGCAAGCTGCCTATGCGCTAAACTAAAACCATTAGTAGTCTAGAAGGACACTTGTCTTAAACGGTTTCCGTCGTAGCCAAGTGTCCGTTAAGTAACTAGTAAATAAAAACGCCCTATTAACCATCAAAAATTTCAGAAAAACTTTAGATTTGAGATTTGAGGTTTTAGATGGAAAATTTAAATCTAAAATCCAAAATCCAGAATGTTTGAACCTTGGGGTATCTTAGTTATTTTAATTGCCTGCCCCCTCTTGGGCGGATTACCCCTGATTGGATGGATCACTTACGCGCTTACGCACAAGCAGTTATCACAAGTTGGTACAGGAAACATTAGTGTATCAGCTGCGTTTTATCACGGCGGTAAGTTTGTAGGAATTCTGGCAGTCTTGTCAGAAGCTTTTAAAGGAGTTGCAGCAGTCTTACTCACCCGCGTTTTCTTCCCAGAGGGATCGCCTTGGGAATTGATTGCCCTGATCGCTCTGGTAATAGGTAGATACTGGGTAGGCAGAGGCGCAGGTACGACAAATGTAGTCTGGGGATTTGTCGTACATGATCCACTGGTGGCAATATTTGTATCTTTCTTTGCACTCATTAGCTTTACAATTCTGCAATCGAGACGGGTAGTCAAATTTGGGGTTTTGCTTCTGTTTCCTCTGTTTGTGGCACTTTTGCACATTAGCGATATCCCCAGAATAATTGCTGCTGTAGCCTTAGCTGGTTTAATGGGCTGGATTTATAAAAAAATTCCTGATGATCTGAACCTGCCAGCCCAAGATGCACAAACAGAATCGCAAGCGATGTTGGAATTTTTACGCGGCGATCGCGTGATGGTTTCTCTAGATGAAGAGTTGGATGCTGCCATAGTCGGAGAAAAAGCGGCTACATTATCTCAAATTAAGCGCTGGGGCTATCCAGTCCCGAAAGGGTGGGTACTGGCCCCGATTGACGATCCTCAACTGTTGACAGAGTTTCTCCAGCCATCAGAATTATCTCCTTTGGTAGTGCGTTCTTCTGCGATTGGAGAAGATTCAGAACAGGCTTCCGCCGCTGGGCAGTATGAAACAGTTTTAAATGTTACCAGCCCCCAGGCATTGCAGTCAGCGATCGCCCAAGTTCAAGCTTCTTACAATCAGCCATCTGCCGTGCAATATCGGCGCGATCGCGGCTTGAATGACACAGCAATGGCAGTGCTGATTCAACAACAAGTCCAGAGTATATATTCTGGCGTAGCTTTTAGCCGCGATCCCATTACTCAGCAAGGTGATGCGATTATCATTGAAGCCCTTCCAGGAAGCGCGACGCAAGTCGTTTCGGGAAAAGTCACACCTGAACAATATCGCGCTTTTGTCCTTGAGACAGAAAATTCCTCTTCTGTGCAATTAGAGGGCCAAGGACGAGTCCCACAAGCATTAATCAAGCAAGTTGCATATTTAGCTTACCGACTCGAAAAACGTTATCATGGCACTCCTCAAGATATAGAGTGGAGTTACGACGGTCAAACACTCTGGGTGTTGCAATCTCGACCGATCACCACTCTCCTACCCATCTGGACACGTAAAATCGCCGCCGAAGTGATTCCGGGAGTAATTCACCCTTTAACATGGTCGATTAATCGTCCATTAACTTGTGGAGTTTGGGGAGACCTTTTTACTTTAGTTTTGAGCAATAGCTTCTCTTCCAGAGGCTTTGCCAACGGCAACCGCAAAACCGAACGCGCCTTGGGGTTAGATTTCACCCAAACAGCAACTCTGCATTATTCCAGAGTCTACTTTAATGCATCCCTCTTAGGAGATATTTTTCTCCGCATGGGACTGCCGTCAGAAAGTTTGGAATTTTTAACCAGAGGAGCTAAATTCAGTAAACCGTCTTGGGAGTCAACTTGGGAAAATTTGCCCGGACTAGGGAAGTTGCTAAAGCGGGAATTAAATTTAGAAAAGGACTTCAAGCGGGATTATCAAAAACGGTTTATTCCTGGGTTGTCGCAGTTGGCGCAGGAAGATATAGATAACTTGGAACCATCCAAGCTGCTAATAAGAATTGACTTTATTCTGGAATTGCTGCGCCAAGGGACGTATTACAGCATTTTAGCTCCCTTAAGTGCTGCTCTGCGGCAGGCGATTTTTCGGGTGAAGGATGGGCAAATTGATAACAGCGTTACCCCAGAGGTAGCGGCATTGCGATCGCTGAGTGCAATAGCTACAGATGCCAAGCAGATATTGCTTGAGTTTGAACCACAGCAAGTATTTGAGCAATTAAAGCAAACTCTAGAGGGAGAGAAGATCCTGCAAGAATTTGACGAATTGCTTCAGGATTATGGCTATTTAAGCGAAGTGGGAACTGATATTTCCGTTCCCACTTGGCGGGAGAATCCCCAGATGATTAAGCAGATGTTTGTGCAGTTAATGCAGGGTAACGAACCACAATCAGGCGCTAAAGACGCGATTAATAGCATTTTTGCTGGTAAACGCAAACGCTCTTTTATACAACGGCGTGTAGATATCAAAGGACGAGTTACCGAAGTTTATTCACGGATTTTGGCTGAATTGCGTTGGAGTTTTGTAGCTTTAGAGAAGATTTGGTTAAAGTCAGGCTTACTTAATAAAACAGGAGATATCTTTTTTCTAGACTTTGATGAAGTGCGGCGTCTAGTTGTGGGTGAAGATTTCAGGTTAATTGAGCAGTTGGATGAGTTAGTGGAATTGAGGCGATCGCAATTCGTCCAAGATAGTGAGATCATTCAAGTACCCCTTTTAGTCTATGGCAATACACCCCCTCACCCCTTAGCTCCCTCTGCACTCTACTCTGACCAAATCTTACAAGGTATTGGAGCGAGTCAGGGCCAAGCTGAAGGCAGGGTGAAGGTGTTGCGAAATTTACAAGACGTGCCGGAGATTGACCGAGATACGATTCTGGTAGTGCCTTACACAGATTCCGGCTGGGCACCTTTGTTATTAAGGGCTGGAGGATTAATTGCCGAAGTTGGGGGACGCCTTTCTCACGGTGCGATTGTTGCTCGGGAATATGGGATTCCCGCTGTAATGGATGTTCGAGGTGCTACATGGCTCCTGCAAGATGGTCAACGGGTAAGGATTGATGGGTCTAGGGGTATTGTAGAATTATCTAACGATTTAAGACCCAATTGACACTCGCATATGACTTACGCAAAAATCGCCAAAAAGCTTAATTTATTGAATTGCCAGAAGAATCGTAGAGTGTGCGTAAGTTTTATCTCAGAGTAATCCAAGTAATAAAAATGCCCAATTGTCATTGCGAATGGAGCGTAAAGCCAACTCTTAGAGAGGCTGCGCCAACGGCATAGATTCGCTTAACGCGGAGCGTCTCTAAGAGTTGCACAAATGTTGCAATCTCTGAGTCTTTGTGATTGCTTTGCTTGACTGCGTTCTGCAATGACCAATTATTTGGAATGCTCCCAAATCTAAAGCAGAATTAACGCGGATTAGCCTTTATTGGAACGATGCCTGCGGCGGGCTATTTGGCGTCGCATCTACCATTGAAATTTCCAGATGATTTATAAATATTCAAAAAATACCTGAGGTACTAATTTGAATTCCCCAGATTTAAAGCGAGAGATATCTATCCATAATGCCCTATGTTTATGATTTTTTGATTCTGAAAAAACTAAACTTTCCAGTTGATAAAATTTTGAATTAGCAAAGTCACATTGATAAAGCTGAATAATTTCATGACCTTGCCTACCATTAAATGTAAACAGGTTCTCTATACAACCTAAATAATTAATATTCGTTAAGTCTGCTTGAATTTCCTCTTGAAACTCCCGTTGTAAAGCGTCATAGCTGGTTTCGCCAAATTCAACCCCACCGCCCAAAGCCCGATAAAATGTTTCTTGCTTTACGGGATCGTAGCCTTCAGAAAGAAATATGCGTTCGCCATCCCGAATTAGCCCCAAAGCTATTACCCGAATTTCGCCTGCTTTATTCATTTTTGTCACTAATTATCATAAATAGACTGAGGACGACTTTCGCTATCCTCAACCGGCCAATCTGAATTTTCGCCACCAATGTATAATTCTTCAATAGTGACATATTCCTCACTTAGCTGTGTGAGGGCGTTGATTAAAATATCCAGGGCGATCGCATCACTGGTTCCTAAGTCAAACCAACAACGTCCCCATTGACCCTCATATTCAAACTCACCGATGTTGTGCATCAGTGCGAGCAGGCTTTTGTCATACCCTTGGGCATCATAATTCATGTAGCTGATATCAAGTCCAGTGTCCTGCACCTGGAGATTCTCGGCATTAAATGCACCCAATTTACCCAGATAAAACCAGGAATTGAAAACTTCTTCTACATATTGCTTTTCACGCCCAGAAGGATTTGTGCTGAATTTCAGCCAAATCCACATATCAAAAGGATTAATTTCGCGGAACTGAATCTCCATTTTGGTCTAATATCTCAATTACTCTTCTGGAAATAAGCATATCAAAGTAGACAATAGGGAATAGGGGAAAAATTCTTCTCCTCTGCACCCAATGCCCAATTACCCAGCATTCTTCAGGCTAACAGCACTAGTGCGTTCACGCTCAATTTGTTTGACTAAATCGCCTGGGAGTTGGGATTTTTTAGTCAATGCTTTGTCAAAATTAGCGATCGCTTCCTGGATCATCTGCTGGCTTTTTTCTTTTTGCCCCAGTTGTTTCAGGATTTGGGCTTTGAGATAATAAATTTCTGGATTATCAGATGTGGTTTTGATCGCCCGGTTGACATACTCTAAGGCTTGGGGATACCGTTTTAAATCCCGGTAAGCAAGAGCAATACCCCGATCCACGAGATACCCAGGAGCAGCATTTTGTTCTAAGCGTCCAATTGCCTGATCTGGGCTAGCAAAAGGCAAATTAACCGCCAACAGTAAATCCATATAACCCTTGATTAAACTCAGTTCTGGATCATTGGCAGAAATTGCTTCAGCTTTGTCTAAATATTCATAAACTTGCCGTAACCGACTAAAGGCTTGCGGCACACCGTTGACTGTACCCTCACGGGTGATAACTACTGCACCCTCTAAAAAATAACCAACAGCAGTGTATAAATTACCACGCAATGGATCGCTTGGAATCAGTTTTTGTCCAGTTTCTAGAGTTTTCTGACTGTAGGTGTCTAGTTTAGCCCAATCCTTATTTCCGTATGCTAAAGATGCATTCATGGCATAAGCAAGAGGTTCATTTGGCTCTTTGGATAGTGCTTGTTGCAGATAACGCTCTGCCGCTGGATAGTTGCCCTGTTGGAAAATCGCTTTAAAAGCTGCTTCTGTTTGGTCGCCAATTTGATGAGGTTCGCGATTGCGAAATGGATCGCCAGCCAGGGAGGGATTTACCCATAGATTAAGTGCGATCGCAGCGCCAAAAGCAGTCTGAGCAAAGGTAGTGACTCTAGCAAACACTACTAATCGAGGCGAAGAAAACCTTTTAGTCATTTTAACCCTCAGAAGAATTGCGGTTGAAATAGTTGTATGTGTTACTTAGAATGCAAAAAATGGTTAGTTTTAACTTGCCTCTGCTTCAACCAAAATTTTTTTATATAAAGGTTGACTTTGGTAATTTTTCCATGTTCCCAGGCTTGTTGTAACCATTGTTTAAGGGTGAGTCTGCCACAATGGAGAAAAAATGGATTATTCTTGCTGCTAAATTAAGGTGTTAATCCGGGTAATGCGCTAGAAATTTTTCCAGAATTTTCCAGATGCTCTCAGTGTAGCTAATCAGTAATTTGCTGACTTTTTGGTAATTTTAACAAATGCTCTATCTCCGAAATCTAATTTATCACCCGACAGCGTGCCCAACAGCGATTCTCAAATCGATCAACTTGGAATTAGCACCCCAGCAGCTAGGTCTGATTATTGGCCCGAGTGGTTCGGGAAAAAGTACTTTACTAGAAATTTTGTCAGGACTAGCCGAACCCACTACTGGCGCACTCTTCTGGCGGGAACAAGAACTGATAGCCGAACAGCTACAACAATTGGCCGGGTTGGTATTTCAGTTTCCAGAGCGGCACTTTTGCGGTGGTTCGATTTTAGAAGAATTGCGTTTAGGACATCCTGAGTTAGGGTCAGAACGAGTTAGACAGGCGCTGAGTGAGGTGGGATTAGAACATTTATCGCTTTCCGCTGCCCCTCATGCCTTAAGTGGTGGTCAGCAACGACGTTTAGCTTTGGCAGTGCAATTGATTCGCCAGCCAAATTTACTGTTATTGGATGAACCCACAGCTGGGTTAGATTGGTCAATGCGTCGGCAACTTGTAAGTTTATTAGCGAAACTGAAACAAGATTGGACACTGTTAGTAGTGACACACGATGCTGGGGATCTGTTAGCGATCGCAGACCGTTGCTGGACACTCAACCACGGTGAACTACAATCAGTAGACCCAAAGACACTGGAAGGCAAAGTAAAAGAACCCCTACCAGCAGTATGAAAGGAAAGCAGGGGAAAATGACAAAGATAAGGGAGATCAGGAGATGGGTAGATAAAGAAAATAACTTTTAACTCCTAAGGGACTTCCAGTTAAAAAAACATCCCATCCCTGCGGGACGCTCCGCGAACGTAGGGGATCTTGGCCAAGATCTCCTACAAATGTACAAATAATTTTGGATAATTTATTTTTTGTCAGTCCCTAACTCCTAACTAATGACTTACTTATTGCCTGAGATGGCAGAAATTTGGCAGCAAACTCTTAATTGGGAACCAACAACCCAACAGCAAGCGCAATTCCAAAGGCTTTATGAGTTAATCCTAGAAGGTAACCGCCAACTAAATTTAACTCGCATCACCGATCCCCAGGAGTTTTGGGAAAAACATCTGTGGGATTCTCTGCGAGGAATTGCGCCACAGGGGCAATTTATCCCGTCTCTTCAAAAAGGTGCGTTTGTAATTGATATTGGCACGGGTGCGGGTTTTCCAGGTATTCCAGTGATAATTACTGCGCCTAATTGCCAAATTACTCTAATGGATTCAATCCAGAAAAAAATTACTTTCATCGAAAAAATATTAACTGAACTTGCCTTGACCAATACCAAAACTCTCGTTGGTAGGAGTGAAGAAATCGGTCAGCAACCCCAACACCGACAAGCTTACGATATTGCCCTAATCCGCGCTGTTGGCACAGCTTCTGTTTGTGCAGAATATGCTCTACCATTACTCAAACAAAGTGGTTTAGCCGTAATTTATCGTGGTAATTGGACAGAGGAAGAAACCACAGTTTTGCAAAATGCTGTTAACCAGCTAGGTGGCGTGATTGAATTAATTGAAAAATTTACCACTCCTCTAAGTGATAGCATCCGTCATTGCCTTTATGTGCGAAAGGTAGCAAACACACCAGCTAATTTTCCCCGTGCTGTAGGTGTACCTTCTCAAAAACCGCTTTGAGTGGGAGTGCGAGAAAGAGGGCGTTGCTGAGTGAAAGGATGAATTAGCCACATAAAATGATTCCTCCCCGCAAGAGGGAGGTGAGCAAAAATCAAACTTTGTCAGAGCAGGGTTGGTAAAGATATTGTTTGGAGGAAATTAAGCAGACAAAATATTAATCCTAATTCCTAAGAATATACCAAGTGCCATTACTCGGTCGCCATTATTAAATAACACCTCCGCCAAAAATAGAGGTAGTCTAGCTTTTAATGAGGTACATTTCCAGCCAGAGGCTAGAAACGAGATGTTTTAAAGGAGTTTTACCTTAAGTTGACATGCATGGGCATTGTCGTGCCCCTACGATAAATCTATATGTATCAAGGTTTTTGTTAATTGGTATTACACTTTTTGGTGAAACAATCTATCCTTTACACATTTGGCATCACATAAAAAACTGGCAGCAAAATGTTGTTTTTGTTGCCAGCTTTTAAGCCCCTAGAACTCTAAATTATTGTCTGGTTTCAGGCAAATTTACTTGCTGCTGCAAACCGATTGTTAATCTCATCCCAATTAACCACGTTCCACCAAGCATCTAAATAATCGGCACGGCGATTCTGGTAATTTAGATAATATGCATGTTCCCATACGTCATTACCCAGGATGGGATATTTACCTGCACTTAAAGGACTATCTTGGTTAGCTGTAGTTGTCACTTCCAACTTGCCACCTTTGTTATGCACTAGCCAAACCCAACCACTACCAAAACGACCAGCACCAGCTTCGTTAAACTGTTTTTTGAAAGCTGCAAAAGAGCCAAAATTTTGATTAATCGCGGAGGCTATATTTCCTGTTGGCTCTCCCCCACCTTTCGGCTTCATAATTTTCCAGAACATTGAGTGGTTCACATGACCACCGCCATTATTGCGTACTGTTTTGCGAATATCTTGTGGTACATTGTCAAGTTTCTGCAACAGTTCTTCAACAGTTTTACCTTTGAGTTCTGGGTGTTTGTCTAAGGCCGCATTCAGGTTTTTCACATAAGTTGCGTGGTGTTTATCGTGGTGAAATTGCATCGTTTTGGCATCGATGTGTGGTTCCAGCGCTTCGTAGGCGTAAGCTAAAGGTGGTACTTGGATAGCTCCTGTTGTATTTAGTGTTACATTTGGTGTTGTATTTGGTGTTGTATTTGGTATTGCAGTCTTTGCTTCAGGAGATTTCTCTGCCAATGCACAAGCATCTAATGCAAAAGCACCCGCACCTGCTGTGAGTAAAAACAAGAAATGGCGTCGATTAATAGTCATATAAGTTTTTGCAGCTAATCCATTAAGTCTTTATTGCAGTTTTTATTTTCTTAGATTATGGCTACAAAAAATTGGGAATTGGCGATTATTTTTTGACAGCTTAAAAAACTATTTATCAAATTCTGTCCCCAGTTTTGGGATCAAACACAAACAATTGATTTAAATCGAGTTGTAGAGAAAGGCGATCGCCTGGACGCGGACGCACATCCCCACCCACCTGAATATTCAACACCACCGCCGAACCAGGTAAACCAGCACGAATCAAAGTTTCCCTTCCCAAAGGTTCCACCACTTTAACTTCTACTGATAACTGTCCTGAGTTTTGAGTTTTGTTAGCGGTAGCGGGGCGTTCAGCCCGTTCTGAGTCAGTATTAATTTTTATATGCTCTGGACGAATCCCCAAATCAAAACTGTGTCCTTGACGCGACTGTAATTTCTCTTTCACAACTGCTGGAATCGCTAATAACTGCCCACTCACATCAAAATCGTTATTTTCATAGATTGCAGGCAAAATATTCATTGGTGGACTGCCTAAAAAACTTGCCACCATCTGATTAGCAGGATTTGCATAAATAGTTTGGGGATCGCCGATTTGTTGAATTCGCCCTCGATTTAGCACGACAATTTTATCAGCCAAAGTCATCGCTTCAACTTGATCGTGGGTGACGTAGATTGTTGTAATGCCTAATTCTTGATGTAGCTGTTTCAATTCTGCCCTTGTATCATCGCGCAATTGGGCATCTAAATTAGATAAAGGTTCATCAAGTAAAAACACTTGTGGTTCACGAGCGATCGCTCTCCCTAATGCTACCCGTTGTTGCTGTCCCCCAGAAAGTTGTTTGGGTTTACGATCCAGCAGGTGCTCCAGAGAAAGCGATCGCGCCACATTCATCACCCGTTCTTGAATGATTTTCCGGTCAACTTTCCGCATCTCCAAGCCAAAGCCGATGTTTTGCGCCACACTCATGTGAGGATAGAGAGCGTAGTTCTGAAATACCATCGCCACATCCCGTTGTCTGGCTGGGATATTATTTACCAAGCGATCGCCAATAAAGAGTTTACCAGATGTAGCGGTTTCTAAACCAGCGATCGTTCGCAAAATTGTAGACTTACCACAACCCGATGGCCCAACTAAAACCCAAAACTCACCATCAGGAATTTCAAAGGTAATATCCTCAATAGCGGTGACATTATTAAATCTACGTTTAATTTCTTCTAGACGAACGTTTGCCATTATCCAATTTGAGATAGTGGGTTTGGAATTGGTAGAAAACTTCCTAACTCTATGATTCCAGCAATGCGATAAATTCTTCTTTCGTCAGTTCAGCATCGCGTAGTATTTTGCGTAGTAATCCTTTACCTATTGTTTTACCAGCATGAACAGGAATAGTTACTAGGCGTCCATTCTCATGTTCCATTTGTACATGAGATCCTTTTTGACGCACCGCCTGAAATCCTATTTTCTCAAGGGCGTTAATAACTGTTTTACCTGTTAAAACTGGTAGTTTTGGCATTAAATTACTACCTTTTGAATACCTATAAATTATGGTATTTCTTCATCGCTTTTTGTTTCTAAACAAAGTTCAATTACTTCTTTCATATTAGCCATCAACTCATCAATTGTTTCTCCCTGACTGTAACAGGCTTTTAGCTGAGGGACTTCTCCGACATAGTAGCCATCTTCATCTCGTTCAATGATGACGTAGAATTCTCGTTTGGTGGGATTTATCATAATCTATTTGTACGTAGGCTCAAAATCATTTTTCTGGATTCTTCGACCAGGCAGGGTGAGAGAGTAAAGAAGCAAAGACTCGTACCCCCCGAAGTTGATTAGAGAGGGGTAAATGACCTCTAGGCGCACTCAAATCCCAGGTAAACTCGTTAGGGTAACGCGTCCAACTGTTACCTTCTTTCCAGCCAATTTTAGGCCAGAAATTCTCCCAATTTTTACCCAAACTCAACCAGATTTCTCGCTGCACTGAAAAGCCAAATTTACCTTCGGAGTGGACTAACCATAGGTTGTTAATAGTTTGCAAGTCAACAGCGGAGGAATTTTCTACCTCACTAAAATACAACCATTTTCGTTGTACAGCTGTTGGCCCTGATAGTTCACACATTTTCTCTATAGTCACGCGATCGGCAGCTTGGAAGTCTTGAACAGCCAGTTGTTGTTGCAAAGAATTATAATTAATGCCGCACTCTGATTTTAGAGGTACAATTCCCTCAGGAAAACAGGAGCGCAAAAATTCTTTAGCTTGAGGTGCATCAGAGTTATAGAGGACTTGGTAAGCTTTGCCATCAACCCAAGTCGCTGGGTTCTCACGTCGTTTCAGTAAAAATTCCATCAACACGTCTAATCCCTCATTACCCAACTCAGCTAACTGTGGGATTATCTGTTGTTGGACTTTTTCAGACCCAGTGATTAATGGTCGTCGCAGGGAATCGATGTCATTAGCAGGGCCTGATAAAATCATTGGGTCTGTCATGCCATTCTCGTTTTAGCGGTCAGTGAAAAAGTGGTAAGCTATTAGGCTTCTTTAAGGCGAAGCACTGATAGCGAAAAGTAGTTTACTATTTTTGATCGTACAAAATTGCGATCGCTTCACTGAATCCCACACTTAATCCCCAAATAATGTACAAGGGGAATAGGGGGAAAATCTGCGCCTTATGGCTTGGTAAACAAAAGATACAGCAAAATATACAAGCCTGCCAGATAAGGTTTTTTTAACTAGCAGCGTATCGATTAGGAGTGTGTGAACTATGTACGACAAGATTACCCCCCCCGCAACCGGAGCAAAAATCACCTTCAAAAATGGTGAGCCAATCGTACCTGACAATCCAATTATCCCCTTTATTCGAGGCGATGGTACAGGTATAGACATCTGGCCTGCTACCCAAAAAGTGCTAGATGCTGCGGTAGCCAAAGCATATAAGGGTCAGCGTCAAATTAGTTGGTTCAAGGTTTACGCTGGGGACGAAGCTTGCGATTTATACGGTACTTATCAATATTTACCTCAAGACACTCTCACGGCTATTGAAGAATATGGTGTAGCTATTAAGGGGCCTTTGACTACTCCCATTGGGGGGGGAATTCGTTCTTTAAATGTGGCGCTGCGGCAAATTTTTGACTTGTATGCCTGCGTGCGTCCTTGCCGTTACTATGCAGGTACGCCCTCACCGCACAAAAATCCTGAAAAGCTGGATGTAATTGTTTATCGAGAGAATACGGAAGATATTTATTTAGGCATTGAGTGGCGACAAGGTAGCGAAATTGGCGATCGCTTAATTAAGATTCTCAATGAAGAACTGATCCCCGCCACCCCAGAACATGGGAAAAAACGAATTCCTCTTGATTCTGGTATTGGTATCAAACCCATCAGCAAAACTGGTTCTCAGCGCCTAGTCAGACGTGCGATCAAACACGCCTTGCTATTGCCCAAACACAAGCAACAGGTGACTTTGGTGCATAAAGGCAACATCATGAAGTACACCGAAGGCGCATTCCGCGATTGGGGTTATGAACTAGCAACCAGCGAATTTCGCCAAGAAACTGTCACTGAACAGGAATCTTGGATTTTGAGTAACAAGGAAAATAACCCCAATATTTCCTTGGAAGAAAACGCCCACCAGATTGAGCCTGGGTTTGATGCTCTCACTCCAGATAAGAAAGCGCAAGTTGTCAAGGAAGTTGAAACTGTTCTTAACACAATTTGGGCAACCCACGGCGATGGCAAATGGAAAGATAAAATTTTGGTGAATGACCGGATTGCTGACAGTATTTTTCAACAAATCCAAACTAGACCGGATGAGTATTCGATTTTGGCGACAATGAACTTAAACGGCGATTACTTGTCTGATGCCGCTGCCGCCATTGTTGGGGGATTGGGAATGGGTCCAGGGGCAAATATTGGTGATGCTAGTGCCATATTTGAAGCTACCCACGGCACTGCACCTAAACACGCTGGCTTAGATCGGATTAATCCTGGTTCAGTGATTTTGTCTGGTGTGATGATGCTGGAGTTTCTGGGTTGGCAAGAAGCCGCAGACCTAGTTAAGAAAGGTTTAAGCGATGCGATCGCGAGTAGTCAAGTCACTTACGATTTAGCCCGATTGCTAGAACCGCCAGTTGAACCCTTAAAATGTTCTGAATTTGCCGAGGCAATTATTCAGCATTTTGGTTAAGTTTACTAGAGTTAATGAGTCGAATAAAAAGACCTCTAAGAGGTTTTACTGTGCAAAACCTTTCCCTCTCCGACGGGCGAGAGGGACAGACTTGAACTTTAGTTCAAGACAGGGAGAGGTTCGTCGAACTCATGTTCAATTAGCTCCTTAGCCCACTCAAGTGAACTCAAACTTTTGCTCAGTCATCTTTAGAAGACTTTAGCTATTAGCTTCAGAATTCATTCTGAGGCGGTTGTTAGGACTGGTGTAAGATTTTAGTTTCAATCATCGTGTAAATATTTGGCTAGAGATTGAATTCTTGTAACTAATTTAGTATTAAAGCCACACTTTGTAACATTTACACCATTATTATCTTTAGCTAGTACCTCAATTGTCAAATTGACAAAATCTGCGTTAGGTGGTATACCGCATTTAACCTAAAAAATATGTTATTAACAACTGACAAAAAATCGGAATTTTTAGAGAAATTGAGAAGCATTGTCCGATCTAATAAACTGATTTTTCGTTAAATCAACTTTTTCATCTTCTTCAGCTTCTTCATCTCTCAATGCCGCGTTTCTTTTCTCCTTCTCCAAATTTTTATCCAAATACATTAAAATGTCGTCTGAAACCCTTCTCAGTATTTCGATTTCATAATCAGCAATGACTTTGGGGAATACCTGATTAACCTCTTTCTGCAAATCAGGTAATATTCGCGTTTGATTGTTCAACCTAGTAAGAGGAATATTGCCATATTTTATTCCTTTAGCGTTTACTATCAGCCACCCGGATAGCGAATCTATTAGCAAGACTGCGAATGCTGTTTTATATCCTTCATCCTCTTTTTTTTTCAATCCTTGCACATCCTTCTCACCAAGCTGTACAGTACCTTTAATTGTTGTTTTTACTTCAACAGAGAAATTAGGATACTGTGAGTGATTCCAAATGTCTATGTCTACACCCTGAGAAAAATAATTTTCTACTTTAAACCCCAATCGACAGAAAGTGATAGCCAATAAAATCTGGCAAGCCTTTCCAAATCCATTATCTTTTTTAGATTTGGTATTCAAGTATAGCGAAATCTTCTTCAGGGCATCGTAAGTATCTACATCCATTTCCTACTCTACTCTGATGGAGGGACCAGCATCTTCAGTCCAACCTTCTAGTCGATAGACTTTTTTCGGCTTGGTTAAGTTGTTATTAAAGTGAGTAGCAAAATCATCTTCGGATGTAGCTATGATTAATTGCTTGTTTTTCAGTACGTCATTCAAGACACCAGCCAGCCTTTCTTTATGTTCTGGATCAAGGTTTTGAGATGGATCATCTAAAACCATGAAGCTGATATTGTGAGTTAAATTGTTAGAGGTTGCTAATCCCAGGAATATACTCAATGCTGCACAGTTAATGTCCCCTTTATTTAAAATCCGCAAGGCAATTTCAGTCTCTCCCTTTCCAACTGCCATCACTTCATACTTGTCCGAATCTATTTTAATATCTGGATAATCAGTGCGGACAGCTAATTGGCGATAAATGTTGGAGATGAGATTTTTTGTGGATTCTATTTTCTCTTTGGCAGAAATTCGGAGTACATCTTCAATAGCTTCCCCAATTGTCACTACAGAGTCGCAAAGAGAAGATAATTTATCGCGTTCGGATTCAAATTGCTTATGTTCAGGGCTGTTTTGAATCTCAAATAGCTTTTCAACTTCTTGCCGCCGCTGGAGTATATTGGTAATTCGTTTGATATCTTCTAGTTGTTCTTCAATGATATCAATCCGATGATTTCCTTGCTCAATAGCTTGTAGAATCTCTGCTAAATCTTTACTCACCTCAGTAATTGCTTGCTCGAGTAAAACCAAAGGATCTGCCTCCTCGGAAATTTCTGTTTCCAAAGCTACTGCAATAGCCTTTTTTGCATCTCGAATATCTTGACGTTTGTCTTCTAAGTCGCGTTGGAAATGCTCGAATTTTTTGATAACTCCCGACAAGGCTGATAATTCTGTTTCAAGTCTGCTTATTTCTGTTTCAAACGGCTTTATCTGTGATTGCATTTCTTTTTGCCATGCTTCTATTTGCTGCCGAAGCTGACTAGGAGTAATTTTATTAGAACAAACCGGACAGTGCGGCTCGGTATCTTGTCCAGAATCCAAAAACTTCAGTGTCTCCCGAATCACCCCTGCCTTGTTGTTGATTGTGTAAAGCCCTTCCCTGGCTACTGGTAGGTGTTCGTTCTCAATTTGGTTTTTCTTAGCTAATACAGATGAGAGAGTTCCGTGTTTATCTTTAAATTTCTGAATCTGCTCATCTTGTTGCTTTTCAGCATTCCGCTTGCCATCGAAACTAACTTTCAAACGAGTTAGTTCATTTTCCTGACTGAGCAAGGCTTTCTGCCTTTCAACGTCTGGCTGCTCATTGCGTAGCTTTTTAATAGCTTGCTTGCCTGATTTGAAAAACTGTTCTAAGTCTTCATTGGTCTGATATTTAGGCAGCATTGGCAACAACAAACTATAGTCATTAGCAAACCGCTGCATTGTTTCGACAACAGTTTGACAACGGGACTTTGCCCCGTTTAGTGTTAGTTCTTTTTCTGCAATGTCATGGGTCATTGCCTCGTCTTCAGCAGTAGCTAAGTCTCTTTGCTTAATGTTTTTTGCAGTTTCTATTTTGTTCTTAATTTGGGCAGAATCCTGCTCAAATTTCTTGAATTCATCGGTGGCTTTAGCATTTTTAATTCCTTCGACAAGATTACGCCAATTCGTTAATCCCATGAGTCTGTCAAGGGCATTACGCCGTTCTTTGGGTTCTTGGACAAGTAATGCATTTATCACCTCTTGATGAAGATAAATACAACTCATATAGTCACTTAATTCGACACCAAGTAACACCGCCAAACGGTTTTCATCTTCATGAAGAGTTCCATCATTGGTTTGATAATAGAATGATGGTTTTCCCCTTCGCTTACGATCGCAACGATATACTTTGAGCAATTCCCCGTCGTCTCGCTCAAAGGTAACTTCGACAGTTGCTTCGCTTGATGTTTTATTTTTGACTAGCCAATCCTTGCGCTCATCAATCTTTGTAGCAGACTTATTGGCAACTTTATCTCCAAACAAACACCATTCGATTGCGTTGAGTGTACTGCTCTTAGCTCCACCTTGGATGCCCAACAACAGAGTGCAGGAGTTATCAAAAAGAAATTCTCTCTCGCCAGCGCGGTCTGGAAACCCTCGAAATCCTTTGACTTTAAGCGAGATAAGCTTGTAGTTTTCCATGTCCATCCTATAAACCCATTGCTACGGTTAGAGCTTTTAAACTTTGGTTGTAAGCTTTACGCTGTTGCTCAATTTGACTGCTAATCATTTCAGTCACTGCTTTAGACGACCCATCTTCAAATTCGGTAATCAGTTGCTCCATTCGTGACAGTTTAAGACGATATTGCTTTTGTCAATTCGTAATTCTCCTTGATATTAAACCAAATATAATGTATTAAATTAACGCTAATACTGTCTTTTCATCGCAAAAATAGATGATGCGTTTAAATATTACGCGTTCGCTGACTTAAAAATTGTGTTTCCCGCCCTGATTTTGGCTAAATTTTCAGCATTATTGTTTATTGACAAATGGTTAATAACCTTAATCTGTCACCGATGCAACTTTGGAGCCTGCGATCGCATTCAATACTATATTTGTATTTGATAACCCGCAACTTAGGTTATTAATATTTGATGTTAGGGACTTCCAGTTAAAAAAACATCCCATCTCCGGGGCGCAAGGCCAAGATCCCCTAAAAATGTACAAATAATTTTGGATAATTTATTTTTTGTCAGTCCCTTATATAATGTCACCTTAATCACTTACTAAATGTCATTTCCCTAAGCGTACTCCCAGCTGCGCGAACCCAGAAGAGGAGCCACTGCGATGGATGCTCTGAGCAAGAGAGTTGTAGTAAGTGGCGTGGGACTACAGAGGGGGTCTTGTTATGTGCATCTTCATACAGGATTGATGTTAAGCTACTAGCTGTGGCTGGTATTTTACCAATTCTCCGGGTGCGATAGCTCCATTCTCTGTAATAATTGCTGTAATCAACTCAGCCGGAGTCACATCAAAAGCTGGGTTGTAAAAATCTACACCTTCAGGTGTAAGAATAGTATCACCAATTTGATAGATTTCTGTTGGATCGCGTTCTTCAATGGGAATTTTGCTGCCATCGGCTAATTCAAAATCAACGGTGGAAAGGGGCGCAGCTACAAAGAAGGGGATATTATGGGCTTTAGCTGCGATCGCTACACTATATGTACCAATTTTATTGGCAGTGTCACCGTTAGCAGCAATTCGATCAGCACCCACAACTACAGCATGAATCAAACCCTGTTTCATGCAATGAGCTGCCATATTATCAGTAATTAATGTCACTGGAATACCTTCTTCAACACATTCCCAAGTGGTGAGTTTTGCGCCTTGCAAACGGGGACGGGTTTCGTCGGCAAATAAACGTTCTAAACGTCCTTCCCTCCAAGCGGAACGCACAACACCCAAGGCAGTGCCATAACCAGCAGTAGCTAGCGCCCCAGCATTACAGTGGGTAAGTAGCGTCAGCTTTTCTGGGGTAGTGGGCAAGACTGCCAAACCATTGTCACCGATCGCTTGACAGGTTTGCAAATCTTCAGCGTTGATTGCTTGGGCTATTTGAAAAAGGGTTTGCTTGATGTCTTCTACTGTTCCCAGCGTTTCGTAGGCGGCTTTGATCATCCGACTAATTGCCCAAAATAAATTTACCGCCGTCGGCCGAGTAGAACGCAATAACTGGGCTACTTTATCTAAGTGTTGCAAAAATTCGTGGCGATCGCTTGTTTCAATTTCCCTTGCACCAAGATACATTCCGTATGCCGCAGCCACACCAATTGCAGGCGCACCTCGGACAATCATGGTTTGAATCGCCCGCGCCATATCTTCGCTGCGGTGAATTTCTACAAATGTATATTCATTTGGTAACCGGGTTTGGTCAATTAATGACACCGAGTCGTTGTGCCAAATAACGGGATAAATCTGATTTGTGGAAGGTTTCATAGAAAGAGATAGTTATTGAAGAAAGAGACTTGAGGACAAGGGAACAAGGGGAGTTTTACAGATGGGGATTGGGACTCCACCTGAATGGGAGCTACCAAAAAGTGGTGCTTTTGGATTAAACCCGCATTGCGTTTGCCCTGGTGCAGATGGGGAAATAATTTCCCCAAATCTCCAAATCTGGCCATCCCCTTGTCCTCTTGGTAAATGGGCATCTAATACTTAACTTACACAACAGATTTGCCAAAAACATCATAGCCTTACTGAAGTATTTAATAAAAATAATTTCTGCTAAACGCTGCGTTCATAAGCTTAACTTTATCCATTTAGCCAAACTGCGATCGCCCATCTGGATTGATCCAGTAGCAGCACAAAAGGTATTTTCCGCAGGATTGCCAATATATCTAACTCCATTGGATGCAACTAACCAAATTGGGTTTACTCGAGCAGATCAAGCAGCATGGAAAGCAACTGGTACTCTTGAAAGCATTCAGGCATCACAAGGACTATGCTCTGACAAAGATTTCTGGAAATGACCCCTTGATTCCTAATCCAGCTTGGGATTTGGTCGCAGCTATTAACCTGAGTGAGCGATCATTTTGTCCAGAAACACATCTGCATATAGAGGTGAATACAGATGGAAAACCGGAGGTCAACCAAGGTCAAACTGTTGCTATTCCCAATCAACCATTGAATACTAATGTTTGCTTAAATCCTAGTTTAGCTAACTTGCCATTTACCAGCCAAGAGTTATTCTTGGATAAGGCTAAACCCTAGTACAGCACGGCGGAAATAAGCAGACCATTAGAAAAGTCCTAAAGAGCTTATTCCATAATAATTTTGACTTTTGCCTTGCGGTACTAGTCTGTGCCAGAAGCTAATTTTGGGCTAGGGTTGTTGGCTGCTGGTGCAGCAAGTGCTATTTAGTTGCGAAAGCGTCCATATAGACAAACTGCCTATAAATTTCGGCAGCGTTTTCATTCGGGAATTATTTCTTTAAAGGGATTATTGATGAAGTCTGGATTTGACATCAAGTGCGATCACCTTAATTTATCTTAACTTGATGCTGCGATCGCTGTCATAAAATTTTATTTTACTTAGTTAGTAAAAAGTGTTATAAAACCAAAAACATCGTTAATTTAATTACTCAAAGCCTTTGAAATACAAGTATGAAACGTCTTGTTATATGCTGTGATGGAACCTGGCAACAATTAATAAGTCCTTACCCAAGCAATGTGGTTAAGTTAGCTCAATCCGTGAAACCGATCGCCAGTGACGGGGTTACACAAATCATATTTTATGACGAGGGCGTTGGAACCGAGAGTCAAAAGGTTTTAGGGGGAGCTACCGGACTAGGAATCGATAGAAATATAGAAGATTGCTACCGATTTCTTAGTCTCAATTATGTTACTGGTGACGAAATCTATCTGTTCGGCTTCAGTCGCGGTGCTTACACAGTTAGAAGTCTAGCTGGCATGATCTATTGCTCCGGTCTTCTAGACCGCCCCCATGTCACCAAAGCACATGAAGCTTACGAGCTTTACCGTAACCGAGGTATTAAACCTAAGGATAAGACAGCAGTAGAATACCGTAAAGACTACGGAGAGCGCGTCCCCATCACCTTGATCGGTTGTTTTGACACCGTTGGTGCCCTTGGGATTCCTGGGATGCCCGCATTCAGCAAGTTGAACGAGCAGCTAAATAAGCGGTACAGATTCCATGATACTACTTTAAACAGATGTGTTGAGAATGCATTGCACGCTGTGGCGATCGACGAAATCCGTGAAGTCTTTGATGTTACTCCCATGAAAAAGCATCCTGATGCTGAAAAGCAGCGGGTGATTCAAAAGTGGTTTCCAGGTGGACATGGTTGCGTTGGCGGTGGAACCGAAGAATACAGCGGGTTATCAGATGCTGCCTTACAGTGGATGATTGATTCGATCGGTGTCTTAGGATTGGGGCTTGACTTAGATCCAAATGTAATCCCCACAGGCATTAACCCCAATTATGAATGTGACTTTAAGAACGATGTTGGATTCTTTAAATTAGCTGGAATCAAGTTTCGTGAGGTCGGCGATGTCATTGAAGATATTCATGAAAGCACGATCAACCGTTTGAAAAGTCGCAAAGATTATCGACCCAAGAATCTACAAAAGATTATTGACAAATTGAATTAATCTCTTAATAATGTTGTTTCAATGAGTGCCTACTGCTTTAGCGCTCCTACTGATGTTTTAGTCTTACCAAAACCATCAGCAGAAATAACCCTTATTTTCAAGTAGAAGCAAGCGATTAAGTCTGTAAGCGATTATAAAAGAGAAACAATTATGACTGCAAAAAGAGACACATCAAGAGATGGGTTTAAAAACAAACTTGAGACGGCTGTTTTAACCGGCTTTAAACCAATTTGGAACTTTATTCAAAGCAACCCAGGTCTTGCCAGGAAAGTTAACAAAACTCTCACTAGCAATGCCATCTTAAAAATTCCGACTCGTCCATATCCGTTTAGTACAATGTCTCCCTATACATCTTGGGATTCCTTGATTGAGCGAACATATTCGGGACTTCAACTACCACCCTTAGATTGGAAACCCTTGACTAATGAAAACTATATCGGCATTAATTTAACGCCTGCTGAAAAATTTGAGAAAAATCTGCCGCCGATTCAAGATTTAGAGATTTTGTATCGCAAAACTGGGGAAACGAAATACTCGCCCAAATCCTCCCTAATGTTTCCCTATTTTGTTCAATGGTTTACAGATAGCTTTCTAAGAACCGATCGCCACGATCCACGCAGGAATAGTTCCAACCACCACATCGATATGTGCAATGTCTATGGGTTAAATCCAAAGATTACACACCTGCTGCGATCATATAAAGGCGGGAAGCTAAAAAGCCAAATTATTAATGGAGAAGAATATCCTCTCTTTTACTATGATGAAGATGGAAAACCCAAAGAAGAATTTAGAGGGTTGCCCCATCTTTACACGGATGAGTCCACCCCAAAAGCAGAAACGTTCCCTCCAGAAAAGAAACAGAAGTTGTTTGCGATGGGGTTGGAAGTAGAACGAGCAAACGTGCAAATCGGCTATGTCATGCTGAATGTTCTTTCCTTAAGGGAACATAATCGCGTGTGCGATCTCTTGACAAAAAATTATCCAACTTGGGACGATGAACGCCTTTTCCAAACGGCAAGAAATATTGTCATGGCTGAATTTCTCAAGATTGTTTTAGAAGATTACATCAACCACATAACTCCCTATCACTTTCAATTTTTCACCGATCCCCCCGCGTTCACGAATGAAAAGTGGTATCGCCATAATTGGATGTCGGTGGAATTTAGTTTAGTTTATCGTTGGCATAGTATGCTACCCGATACTTTAATCTATAACGGACAAAAGCTTCCCATGCCTACCTCGATGTGGAACAACGACATGATTATCAACAAGGGATTAGGAGCCATCTTTGAGGAAAGCTGTTCCCAACCCGCAGCGCAACTGAGTTTATTCAACACACCTGAATTTCTAATTCCCACCGAAATAGCTAGTATTCATTTAGGTCGGACGGCAAAATTAAGAAGCTATAACGACTACCGTGACTTATGCAGCTATCCCCGCGTGACCGACTTCGATCAGATTAGTAGTAATGAAAAAGTCCAAAAAGAACTGCAACGATTGTACGGTCATGTAGATAACATTGAGTTGTACGTCGGACTCTATGCAGAAGATTTGCGTCCTAATTCAGCCTTACCACCTTTAGTCGGACGACTGATAGGAATTGATGCTTTTTCTCAAGCGTTTACCAATCCTCTACTAGCGGAAAATATCTTCAATCCAGAAACTTTTTCACCAGTAGGTTGGGAGGAAATTCAGAATACAAAAACCCTCTCCCAAGTGGTGCATCGCAATATTCCTCAAGGGAAAAAGTATAGAGTTTCTTTTTATCGCGAAGATTGGCAACCTGCTTGATTAACTAATGAATTTGGGTGTGTTACGAATAATAAAAAACACCCAACTTGTTAAATACACACAAAGTGTTTTCTAATTAATCTTACCTTTCAAAAAATGAACTTATTTACTGAATATCCAGAAAAAGACGAAACCAAATATTGCGCTCTCATGAGTGAGCTAGTCAAAAAGAACATGGAAAATCTTTACGGAGGTGAGAAGAAAAAAACTGCAAAAAGAGATACCCACTCTAAAACTAACGCTGCTGTACAAGGAACTCTAGAAATCTTTGACTTTGATGAAGCAGCAATTAAGCAGGAATTGAGCAAACGCACCTCATTAACTGAAGCTCAACTTCAAGCCATTTCCCTAAAACAAGGTTTATTTGCAAAACCGAAACAATATCCAGTTTGGCTACGATTTGCAAATGGTGCGTTTTCAGTAAAGAATGATTATGAAGGAGATACGCGCTCCATGGCCGTAAAAGTGATAGGGGTAGAAGGAGAAAGACTACCACAAAGTCACGAGTTAAAAACCCAAGATATTATTGCCCACAATACCGAATTCTTTTTTGTTAGAACCATCAAAGACTTCCACAGCTTTTTCTTGACGGTTTATCGAGCAGGGCTGTCTCCGATTCTGAAGCTGCTCGTGCTTTTATGGCTAAAGTTGCATCCCTATGAATCCTCACTTCTAAAAAACAGTTTCAAACGGTTTCCCAAGAGTTTGCTCACAGAACGCTATTGGAGTGCTTCAGCGTATTCTTTGGGACTCAAATCTGATTTTGACCCATCACAACCAGGTCGAGTTCCTGTGGAATATCCAGTTGTGATTAAATATGGATTTACTCCAGTTTCCAGTCAACCACCTCATCAACAACTTCCTCTTGAGTCCAGACCAGAAAGTGAGCTTCAGCGTGCTAAAGCCTCAGGTTCAGAGGACAACTACTACCGAGAGGATATCATTCAAGCTTTAGCAAAGCCTGATGCTGAATATCATTGGGACTTTCAAATCCAATTTCAAACTAGCCCAGAAATGTCCATTGATGATACCACCATTGTTTGGAATGAAAAAGAATCACCCTTCTTTACAGTTGGTCGCCTAACGGTTAAGCATCAGAAGGTTAATTCTCCCAAAGAAAATGACTTTGGGGAAAATCTCAGTTTTTCTCCTGGGAATGGTCTAGCAGTGCATCGTCCTGTGGGTGCGATTAATCGGTTACGCAGCATTGTTTATCCTATCGTTGCTGATGACCGTCACGAAAAACGAGGAGTTAAATACCAGGAACCAACAATCTGACTTTTCATGTCATGTTGAAAAACCAATGCGAAACCTAACTCCTTAGCCCCTCTCTGTTTTGGAAAGGGGTTAGGGGAGAGGTTCTTCCAAGATTACTGAATTGGTGTTCTAGGCAATCAGGCTGAAATTGCTACTACTCAGAGTAATATTAGGATTTCCTAAACGGGCAAACTCAAATACTGTTCCTGTACCCAGAAGATTACCATCCCGATTATAGAATAGACTGCCACTACTTTGACTAAAGACAATACGCGCCTTACTAGCATTGACGAATTGATTGTTAGTGACAACTGCAAAGTCAGTTAAAGCTTGACCGACACTATTAGTAACAGTATTAAAGGTGGTTTTACTCAGCACAATCTGGTCTTGTCCCGCTTCAAACTGAGTGATGTTATCAACACCTAAGCTTGTGCTAAAAACCCCGTTACTTTGGAACAGATATTTATCCTTCCCAGTTCCACCAGTGAGAATATCATTGCCCAGTCCTCCCAACAGTTGGTCATCACCATTACCTCCCTGGAGGGTGTCATTTCCGTCACCGCCAATTCAAAGTATTATTCAGTGTATTACCAGTAAGAAGGTCATTACCTGTGCCACCCGTTGCATTTTCGATCACGTTGTTAGCAGAGATAATGAGTTTGAGATTGCTATTAACCGTTTGCGAGGTGGTTATACCTAGATTTACATTGACAGCAGCTGTAGTACCACTAAAGTTAACAGTATCAGTACCACCTGTTGTGGTTTCTATAATCGTGTCGGTTCCCAAAGTAGTATTAGCTAAGAAAGAATAGGTATCATTTCCTGCTAACCCTTGGAGTCGGTCATTTCCGTCACCGCCAATCAGATTGTTATTCAGTGTATTACCAGTGAGAAGGTCATTGCCTGTGCCACCCGTTGCATTTTCGATAACGTTATTGGCAGAGATAATGAGTTTGAGATTGCTATTAATCGTTTGCGAGGTGGTTACACCTAGATTTAGGTTGACGGGAACTGTAGTACCGCTAAAGTTAATAGTATCAGTACCACTGATTGTGGTTTCTATAATTGTGTCGGTTCCCAAGGCACTATTAGCTAGGAAAGAATAGGTATCGTTCCCCGCACCACCATACAAGGTATCACTTCCAGCATCACCTAATAACTTGTCATCTCCCTGTTCACCAAACAAACGGTCATTACCGCTATTACCTACCAGGCTATCGTTACCTAAACCGCCAAACAAATCATCATTGTAACCACTTCCGCTGATGGTGTCATTCACAACTGCACTGTTGAAAATGAAATCACCGGCTTGCAATTGACTTTTGCGAATGCCATTGATTTTGAGTCGATAATAATAATCGCCGTTATAGAGGCTATTGCGGGTGCTAATTATCGCATTAGTATCTACATCCTCACTTGTCAGAAGTGAGATAGTATTGAAGTCACTAATACCAATAGTTCTGAGATCAATTTTGTCTGCTCCCTTCTGAAAATCTGTTACGATGTCTTGGTCTTTAGTATTACCATTACCATCAAAGTTCTCTAAAACAAATTGATCGTTACCTGCACCACCATATAAGGCATCACTTCCAGCACCACCTGATAATTGATCGTTTCCACCTAGCCCAGAAAGGGTATCATTACCGTTTAAGCCTTGAATAGTATCATTTCCAGAAGTGCCGACTAAATTATCGTTATTGTTTGTTCCTTGAATAGCCATAGTTTTACTGTGCTTTTTTTAGGTTTAAAAGGTGCAGACAAAATTTGACATATCATGCAATATCTATTACATGATTTTCGTAAATTCAATAATTAATATTAAATATTAATTATTATGTTGTTCTTCACTCTCAATCAATCTATTTGAAAAAAGTACGACGAAATACGGGGTTAAACTTCACTTGTTTAACCCATGAAAACTATAAAGCGATCGCTTGCTATTGAATTGATCCTGCTATTGAATTGATGGTATAATCAGCGTAGTAATTAACTAAATTAAATATACAGATAATGGAAAAATAGAAATAAATTTAAGTAATTATTTAATACTTAATCATTTTTGGTAATTAACTAAGGTTTAACCGAACATGATATTTTTAATATTAAACTTGCCATTTTCACAAGCAAATCGCCCACACCTGAATCACAAGTGTGAGCGATTGATTACTACAAAAATTAACTAAACAACAGCAGATACTTGCTGTTTAAAGTAAGCTTGCAATACTCTCTCTGCTATTTGATGGCTAGTTAAACCTAATTCTGTCTTAGATTCATTGGGTTCAGCATGATCTACTAACACATCTGGTACACCGAATCGCTTGACAGGAACTAGAATATCTGCATCCAATAAGGCTTCGGCGATCGCACTACCAAAGCCACCCATCACACAGCCTTCCTCCAAGGTGATGACGCGGCCAATTTTCTTAGCCAAAGGCAAAATCAACTCGGTATCCAAGGGCTTAACGAAACGGGCATTGATTACAGTTGCTTCAATGCCGTGCTCACTGAGAATTTCAGCAGCTTGCATCCCTGGATAAACCATTGTGCCATAGCCGACGATTAACACGTCATCGCCGGTGCGGAGAATTTCGCCCTTACCAATTTCCAACGCTTCCCAACCTTCCTCCATCAGGGGAACGCCGTAGCCATTGCCACGAGGGTAGCGCATAGCGATCGGGCCACTAGTATGGTTAACACCAGTTACTACCATGCGTTGGAGTTCTGCTTCGTCTTTAGGTGCCATCATTACTATGTTGGGAATGCAACGCAGATAAGCGATATCATACAGACCTTGGTGGGTGGGGCCATCAGCTCCAACAATTCCTGCCCTATCCAAGCAGAAGAATACTGGGAGGTTTTGGATGCAGACATCATGAATTATCTGGTCATAGGCGCGTTGCAGGAAGGTAGAATAAATGGCGGCGATGGGGCGCATCCCTTGAGTTGCTAGTCCCGCAGCTAGAGTAATAGCGTGTTGTTCAGCAATGCCGACATCAATATATTGATTGGGTAGTTTTGCTTGAAGTTTATCTAAACCTGTCCCCGTTGCCATAGCCGCAGTAATCCCAATGATTTTGGGGTTTTGTTCGGCAAGTTTCACCAGAGTGTGAGAAAAGACTTTGGCATAAGCCGGGGGTTTGGGTTTACTGGAAGGAATGGCTTTGCCAGTTGCTACGGTGAAGGGGCTTTGGGCGTGGTAGCCAACTTGATCTAGTTCGGCAATTTCATAGCCTTTGCCCTTAACTGTTGCTACATGTACCAAAACTGGGCCTGGTATCTGATGTGCCTGTTGGAAAGTGGCAATCAATTCTTCTAGATTATGCCCATCCACTGGTCCAATATAGGTAAAGCCGAGTTCTTCAAAAACTGCACCTACCTTGGGAACAGCCAAGCGTTTCATACCTTCTTTGATGCGTCCGAGTTCCGGAGACAGGGATTCGCCAACGAAGGGAATTTGCTTAAACTGTTCCTCAAGATTATCTTTAATAAATTGTACCGGTTGGCTGAGGCGCATTTTGTTCAGATAGCGGGGAATCGCGCCGACGTTGGGAGATATAGACATGTCGTTGTCGTTGAGAACAACCAACAGGTTAGTTTTCGGCAAGTGTCCGGCATGGTTGATCGCTTCTAAAGCCATACCCCCAGTCAGCGCCCCATCGCCAATAACAGCAACGGCTTTAAATTTTTCCCCTTTCAAGTCTCGCGCCAAAGCCATGCCCAATGCCGCTGAGATACTTGTAGAAGCATGTCCAGCCCCAAAGTGGTCAAACTTGTTTTCACAGCGTTTGAGATAACCCGCAACTCCGTCTTTTTGTCTGAGGGTGTGGAAGCGATCGTAGCGTCCTGTAAGCAGTTTGTGGGGATAAGCCTGATGTCCTACATCCCAAATCACTTTATCCCGATCTAAGTCCAGTGTCTGGTAAAGTCCTAGTGTTAATTCTACAACACCCAACCCTGGCCCCAAGTGTCCACCATTAACTGCTACGGTTTGGAGATGCTTATCTCGAATCTGACGGGCAATCTGTTGGAGTTGGCGAACAGATAAACCGTGCAACTGATTAGGATGGGTGATTTCGCTCAGATGCATATTATAGGGTTTTCCTCTCTAAATTCAGGTTTTCGGTATTTTGATTTTCCCACGGTCGGGCTATCCACATAATCAGACTCTTAATATTGTTACTAAGTTGTAGTGGAAAGTATAACTTCGTAATTGATAATCGTGAAAAATTTGTCACCCATTAACAATTCGTCAAAAGAAGGTTGCAATTAGTTAAATTTAGATCACATTTGTAAATAAGTAATGCTACTTAAAGATACTGTTAGTTTTGTATAAAAAAAGCAAGTCTATCAGGAGCGGTTTGCGGAAATTCCTTAACTAGATCATTCATTTTTGTCTTTTCAAGCTAGTACAAAAGAAAGCTAAATATCTCATTTTTAACTTTAATATTCAGCATAATCGCTGGTAAATATTTAGCAATTATTTCTTCTCTTCTTCGCTAACAGCAGCTAATTTTATCAGCGATCGCCAGTTCATCTGGGCGTAAAATATGTATATAAAAATACTAAAATGTTTTGAGCTAAATTCAGTATTTACTTAGTAAAATAATCTTCTTAAACAATAAGATTCCCGACTCCTCTAAGAAGTCGGAAATCTAAGCCTTTCGATTTGAACGAAATCAAATAGGATTGCTATAGCGGTTCCCACATAGGTGAGGTACAGAAAAAAATAATTAACCACAGATGAATACGGATACAAGGTAGGAGACGGCATTGGCGTGTACCTCATTCAAATGAGAATCGCTATATATCTATTCTCTATTTACCAAAAGCATCCTTGATGCTATCAACAGTACGTTCAACAACATTCTTTGTGTTGTCTACTGCTTTCTGTGTGCGAGCCGAATCTTCGTTTGCTCTTTTTTCAATTGTAGCCGCATCTTTCTTTGCTTTGCGCTCAACAAAACTACCATTGTCATCCGTTGCTTGGTCAACCTTACTGGCATTGCTCCTGGCAGCTTCCTTAACTTTATCTGTCGTATCTTGGATGAAATTTTTAGCTCGTCCAGCATCTTTACTGGTTTTGTCTTTAACTTCATCGCCTGCATCTGCCGATGCAATCAAGGTTCCAACAGGATCAGCCATTGCTGAGGTGTTTGAGAAAAACGTACCTTGCCAAACAAAAGCGATCGCTAACATACAAAACAGTGTTGTAGCCATCCAGCGTTTTACTGTGACAAGCTGTTTTGTGAAATAATTCAGTTTCATAGAATACAATTTTCGTCTGATTTAGTATCCTATTTCTACTTCATTTAGTTTATTAGCCATATCCTTCCTTAGATAGAGGTTTTTGCGTCATAAGTGGTTAGACTAATTCACTATTTTGATAGATTGAATTTTGAGTCAAGATTTTTTCGCTGAGAGTCAAGGATCGAATTAAACAGCTCACAGATTTTGGACATGGGCGATCGCGTTTAACTCGACTTTATCCAAAATTAAGAACTCGGTTTTCTTTATCCGCCAAAACCCTGGCTTTTTGGCAAATATTTTTTCCACGTCACAGATTATCGATGAAGTTAAAAAAGTAAAACTACTGGATCACAAAGGTTTTAGCGATAGTAAGCCTGTTGCGAAAAAAATGGATAAAGTCGAGCTTAGAGAAAAGTTAGCGATCGCTGTTCAGTTACAGCTATTTTCAGGTAAATAGACCACGCGGTAGGGCCGCAAGGCCTTGCGCCCCTACGACAGATGTGGTTCAAATACTTGAATTCTGCTGTAACTTGCGATCGCTTCCAGCGGGCGGTTACGCCATCGCAACTGACTTTTTCCAGTTGGGACGCTTGCGGTTTGATTTTTTATTCTTAAGCTTGCCGTAACGCACCCTTGTATCTTAGAAGAGTGGCGGGTTATTTAATCCACATTTGTTAGTGATTAGAACTCCTGGGAAAGTATTTAATATCACCTTGATAAAAGTATGGTGAACACAGCATGAAAAAAGATGATTGTCAAATAAGTGGCATTCTGAGTCGAAGAAAGGCACTTGCTCTATTTAAAACAGTTGGAGCCGCAATACTTGTAGTTGGATGCATACCTAGAAAGTCTAGCTCCACACAAGTAAAATCGAGTCTAGCCGTCCCAGCATCATCTTTAGCCAATGGTACATTGCCTGCATGTGTCGTGACTCCAGAGCAGACGGAAGGGCCCTATTTCGTGGACGAAAAGCTCAACCGCTCCGACATCCGTTCCGATCCGGGGGACGGTTCAGTGAAAGACGGCGTACCACTCCAACTGACGCTGCGGGTTTTGCAGATTGGCAATACTGGCTGTACGCCACGCGCAGATGCGATCGTGGATATTTGGCACTGTGATGCGCTAGGCATTTATTCGGACGTGACAGACCCAGGTTTTAGTACCGTCGGCAAAAAGTTCCTGCGCGGCTCTCAAGTGACGGACGCGAATGGAACCGTCCAGTTCATAACTAATTATCCTGGTTGGTATCAAGGCAGAACAGTCCATATCCACTTTAAGGTTCGTACAGATGCGGCATCAGCCCAGAGTTATGAGTTTGCATCGCAGCTATACTTTGATGACTCGATCACCGATCGAGTACACACCCAAACACCATACGTCAGCAAGGGACAACGCAAGTTGAAGAACGCTGGAGACGGAATTTTTCAAGATGGTGGCAAACAAATGTTGCTCAAGCTTACTAAAACAAACCTTGGCTACGCAGCAACCTTTGATATTGGGCTTCAAATGGCTTAATAGCACCTGACTCTGAAAGCAAAGCTAATTTAACATTAGCAGGTAGGTAGAGTTTTCCATGAGCAGGATGTAATTGTACACGAATACCAAGCCATTTTTAGACCTCACAGCCAATGTATCGACCTGCAATGTTAATGTATCGACTGACAATGCTAATGCATCGATCTGTAATGTTAATGCATCGACTGACAATGCCAATGTATCAGCTTACAATAGCATTGCATTAACTTACAATGCTATTGCATCGGCTTATAATGCCAATGCATCGACTGACAATGCCAATGCATTGGCTTGTAAAAATTAACCCACCCTACGTTACTTAGCAGCTCTAAAAGACTCGTGTATACACGGTAGCCTTTTCAAGGGGCTTAGGGGGGATCATAAGAGGCCAAAGCGATGACCTTTTTTGAATTAAAAATGCAAAATTAAGATTTGCTTCTTCAATTTTTAATTAATAATTTTTAATTTTTAATTGGAGCGTTCGCGCAGCGTCTCGTAGAGAAGCGACTTGACATAGCCTAAAATACCCATCACCACGTAGAAAAAATGAGCGGACGGTTGTTCACGCTCTGACTCAATCATCATCTAGATTCCTCATTTCCCGAATGCTCTCTGAGTTGCTAGCACACTATGCGATCGGATGAAATGTAGGGTTAATGGTGATTTTTGTCAGTGCATCTGCAATAATTTTGGGAGCAATGAACAGCGTTTCATGACCTCCAGGGCATTCAATTAGCTCATACGTGCCAAGGCTTTGTGCCATCTTGAGATAGGTTCCCGGTGGAAGCGAGCGGTCATCTTTGCAGAACAACACTGTTCGAGGGATATTTAAGGCTAAGAAGTCATTAGTGTTGACCTTAGTATTGAAGAGAACGAATGGTTGTGGTACCAGACGACTCAGCAGTGCATTTTGTACTTCCGTTGAGTCATCTTTCATTAGAGCATTGCGAATTAAATCTTCCAAAATAGGTACGCTTTTATGAGGAGAAGCAATACTCCCGTAGGGAGTAGCTACCGTCATCGCAGCATCAATCAAAATTTGGGCGACTTCGGGGAGAAACATATCTAATTGCGAAGCACCATTTGGCAAGATAAAGGCATTGTGAAAGACGAGATGAGCAATCTTCTTGGCTGCTCTGGGTGCAACTGCTTGCAGAAGAAAACCTGCACTGGAATGACCGACGAGAATAACAGGTTCTTGTTGTTGCTCTAGCACAGCCGCGATCGCGTCTAGATAGTCAGCAAACGTTACCGATGCCAAGTCATCATCAGGATTGTTTCCAGGGAGCGTTGGAGCAACCGCCGTGTGACCTGCATTTTCCAGTTCTCGAATCACGCCGTCCCAACACCAACCGCCATGCCATGCACCATGAATGAGGACGAAATGTTGACTCATATATTTCTCCTGTTGTGTAAATTTCAGATTGCCGTATATCTAATACGGTTCGGTTAAGATCCCCCCGCCTGCGGCGATCTCCAAAGGGGGTAAAAGAAATTCATGAGCAAGCCTTTTTTAAGGGGGGATCTTCAAAATCTGGAATTGGAACTGCGATCGCACTTGGGTCTGCGCCGCCCGTGGAGACAATCACTGGCTTAAAATTAGATGGGGTTGAGAGCAACAGATAAATTTCAACCTTACTTTAAATGTTCGGTAAAAAATGACGTGAGTTTATCAAAGGGAATTAACTCAACTCTGTCATATAAATCAACGTGTCCTGCTTTCGGAATGATATACAATTCTTTGGGTTCGGCTGCACGTTTGTAGGCATCCTCACTAAACTCTCTTGAGTGAGCCTTATCACCCGTGATGAAAAGCATAGGACGAGGGGAAATCGTTTCTATATCATTAAACGGATAAAAATTCATAAACTTAACGTTACTGCTTAGCGTCGGGTGCGTTGTGAGTTCCGGTGATCCTCCTTTAGGCGTGTATTCACCTCTCGGTGTACGGTAGAAATCATAAAACTCACGCTGGATAGGATGTGTGTTTTCATCTAACCTATGTACAGTCCCACTCGTGTATTTGGTTTCACCATCGGTAAACTCTACATAACGTTGCTTTGCAGCCTCCTCCTGGATTTTCTTTCTCTGCTCAAGGGTCAGCGAATGGTTAAGTGCATTTCGGTTGGCTGCTCCCATATCGTACATGCTGACAGTTGCAATAGCTTTCATTCGCGGATCAATCTTAGCGGCACTGATAACAAAGCTTCCGCTACCACAAATTCCAATTATTCCGATTCGGTTTCTGTCAACAAATGGACGGGTGCCAAGAAAGTCAACTGCTGCACTGAAATCTTCAGAATAAATATCAGGCGCAACAGCGTTGCGTGGTTCGCCCTCACTCTCACCCCAGAAAGACAAGTCAAGAGATAAAGTCACAAACCCTCGTTCAGCCATATTTGCAGCATACACATTGGCACTTTGTTCTTTTACAGCTCCCATAGGATGCCCAACAATGATCGCCGAATGTTTTTTAATTTTTGCGAATTCATAAACCTAATTCCTTCGCGCACTTTGCGTCTTCGCGGTTCAATAATTCATCCCTGTTTTATGCAACGCCTGTTTTCTGAATGTAAGCAATAGCGGCAATGCTGCTAAAAGTTTTAAAAAGCTCTGCTGGTAAAAACGCTTTTCCCAAATCTTTATACCGTTTGTCCGCCGTCAGCTACTAGCGTGTGACCTGTCACAAAGGATGAAGCATCCGAGCATAGCCAGATGACAGCATTGGCAATCTCTTCCGGTGTTCCCGCTCTGCCAATAGGTTCCTGAGAAATAGCTCCTTTGCGCCCTTCTTCCGTTCCGCCCGTGAATCGATCCATCATCGGCGTATCAATGATGCCCGGAGCCACGACATTAATCCTGATATTGTATGTTGCATAATCCAGAGCTGCCGAGCGGGTTAGACCAATGACTCCATGCTTCACTGCTGTATAAGCTGCCTGTCCTTTAAATCCTTTGACTCCTGCGCCGGAAGATGTGTTGACAATGGCACCACCGCCGCTTTTGAGGATCAGGGGAATTTGATACTTCATGCCAAGAAAAACACCTTTCAGGTTAATATTCATCTGGCGATCAAATTCTTCCTCGGTAATATCAGCCAATGGCGTTCCCGGATGATCAACACCGGCATTATTAAAGGCGTAATCCAGCCGTCCATACACCTCGATAGTTTGATCAAGTGCCGCTTTGACATCTTCTGCCCGTCGCACATCGCACTTGATGGCAAGAGCTTCTCCGCCTTCCTGTTTGATACGATTTATTCCCTCTTCAAGGTGTTTATCAGACGAACCGACAATCACCACACTGACACCTTCTTTTGCAAATGCTACTGCGGTGGCAACGCCAATACCTGTTCCGCCACCGGTGATAAAGGCAACCTTGCCTTTAAATGATTTATTTTCTTTCGTTTCCATAATCTTTAAATTCTCCGGTTTAATGACTGTTTTTCTTTCGGTTTATTTTTACCAACCTGCCATCAGCAGCGTTTCTACCGTTTGCTATATGAGTTCAATTATGCGGCCGTGAAAACGGATAGCGTGAGGACGTTCATCGAAAAAAACCGGACAATTCTCCAAAAATCTGCTGCATCACGTCCTGAAGAGAAACAAAGCGTTTAAGATCAATTTATGAACCAAAAAGAAGCAGAATTTGAAAAGCGAAAGATGCAGATCAATCGGGAAGAGATGATCGAAAGAATGATTCGTCTCGCTTCCGAAGACAGCCTTTTGGAACTGTTTCCGGGCATTTTCATATATCAATCGTTGAAACCGACCGAGAGCCAGGTATCCGTATTAAAGCCCGCCTTCTGTGTCATCGCCCAGGGCAGCAAGGATGTGCTTTTGAACGATGAATTATTTCACTATGATTCCGGTCATTACTTGATCTCGACGCTTGATCTGCCGATTATGAGTAATGTCGTCGAAGCGTCTGAGGAAAAACCTTATTTGAATCTTCGGATAGACCTCGATCCGGCACTTGTTGCTGCGGTGATGATTGAATGCGGCATCAAAACAAAAAAAAGCGATGCCGGAGTCAAGGCGATGGATGTCAGCCCGGTTGATGCTGATTTACTCGATGCGGTCGTCAAGTTGGTGAAACTATTTGACACGCCGGACGAAATGAAGTTTCTCGCGCCGCTCATCATCCGCGAGATCATCTATCGGCTTTTAAAGGGAAAACAGCGCGCGCGGCTCAGCCAGCTTATCACTACGGAAGGCGACGTGCAGCGCATCTCCACGGTTGTCAGGGAAATCCGCGAGAACATTGATCAGCCGCTGAAAATCGAAGATACAGCCCGCGAACTCGGCATGAGCGTGTCAGGCTTTTACTCTCATTTCAAGTCTGTTACGGCAATGAGTCCCTTGCAGTTCCAGAAACAAATACGGCTTCAGGAAGCACGCCGTCTGATGCTCGGTGAAAACATGGACGTGGCGATCGCCAGCTTTCGCGTCGGTTACGATGACCCGTCTTATTTCAGCCGGGAATATAAAAAACTATTTGGTATTCCCCCGCATCGTGACATCGCCAAGCTGCGCTGCAATTTAGGGCAATACGTACTACAGTGATACTTCAGGATACTTTGAATTGATCGGAATTTCAAGAGCCAAGCAAGTACTTAATAATAGCTCGGTCAAGAATTTGCAGCACGTTAGGGACTTCCAAGGAATAAATTACTCAACAAAAAGGGAGGGATGAGCAGCCTCATGGCTGCTCATCCCTCCCCCTAAATTATGATAATGATTATTATTGGACTTGGTGATTTTATTATTTGGAAGTCCCTTACCCGATAACGAACAGAGAGCGATGTTTTGGCAGGCGATTCATCGTCAGCCAGTCTCGATTGCAGAGATTCGTGAAAATGTTGTTGATCAAGTCTATCAGCAGAGCGTACCTAATCTAATTAACTCGCTGATCCGGCGATCGCTGCTTGAAAAAACAGATGGGTTATTTTTCTTGCAACCAGTTGTAATGGAATATGTCACGGAACGATTCATACTATGATTATTTAATTACGCGAGACTTGCTTGCAATTAGCGGCTGACTTGCTCAAACAAACCCATTCTTAGACCTACGGCGAGATGGCTATGTCCAGGTTGATTTCCCTGCTGACGCGCTATTGCAGCCCATCCGCTAGAAGCGATCGCTCGCTTCCACGAAACAGGCTTAATTGGTACTCACCCTCAACTAGCCAATAAATCGATAGTGTGGGCTGTTTAGGATTGCCGATAAATCGCCTGTCTGCCAGTGCACCGTAATCTACAATCCAATATTCCGGGATAATGAATTGCAACTATTGATTCAGCATAATCTGACTTTCCACATCCCGTGAAAAGTCAAGATTATACCTGGGTTGATTCCTATTTGCAGTTGTGAGTTCAATTTTGATTGAGAATACAGCCAAAAACCTTTAATCCACTGCTGCTTTAGCTTTGGCTTTGGCTTTTACCGTTACCTTTCGCTTCATCATCAGGCCGACTATACCTACTGCTATTGAGCCACCAGTAGTCATAGGTTCGGGGATAGGCGAGAATCCAGATACCTGAAACACGCCTAACGCTTGAGAACTACCCAGAAAGGAGTTGAAGTCCCTAGCTGCGTCTGGGTTTTGAGTTTGTCTGAGTACAGCAGAGCCATAAACAATCGGAGAGTAAAGGTTGATAGGCGGAGTGTATGCAATTTTGACTTTATCAAGTGCTGTTAGAGCGTCTGTAGTGTAAACAATGCCTGCATCTACAGTGTTGCTTGACACTAATGATAGTACATCACGCACATCTGTGCCCAAGACAAGATTGAGTTGCCCCGATATCCCGGAATTGGCAAATAATTGCTGGGCGAATACTCCTGCTGGAACAGACACAGGATTACCAATAGCCACTTTAAGCGGTAATAGGTCTTGAACGCTTGATATAGATATGGTTGAATTTATCGGCGTGATTATAGCCAAGGTGTTGTTTAGTATGTCTTGCCTGGTTCCTTCTATTAGTTGGTTGGCGCGTTGCAGATTATCTAACGGTGCTTGGGATACTGAGAAGAAGATATCTACTGGCTTTGGATTTGTTCCCATTATGATTTGATTAGCGAGACCAGTAGAACCCCCAAAAGTATTCATAAAGGTGACGTTGGGGTTGCTTTGCCGATAAAGTTCCTCAACCTGGGGTAGGGTATCCGTCAAGCTGGCAGCAGCATAGATGTTAATCGGGCCACTAAGTGTGGCAGCTTCTGCTGGTTTAGCTTGGATTACACCAAAACCCAAAGCAATGCTAGCGGTTGCAAGTGCTAATTTGTACCCTGTCTTCATAAAATATTTCCGGTAGGTTAATGTGCGAGTTACTACAATTTTTGAAATTCCAAATCTTGTACCCAACATTGAAAGTTTGCTTTTAAATCCTGCCATAAAAGACGCTGACAAGAAGTCTTAGCTGGGAAACAATCTTTGGTACTTCAGTATTTACAAGGTACTTGCACGTCCAAAAAATGACCACCGTTTTGAAAGCTTCTTTATATAAAAAATACAGTAACCTATGTACTTATACTGCTAGATAAAAGCTTGAAATACCATGAAAGTAGGTAAATGCATCTGTACTGTAGGGAAATTTTTGTATAAAGTTAGGACTTACACACTGTACAAATTAATCTTGGTATGCATTTACCATGCATAGGTCGTTTCAGGCTTTTATTAATCATTCTTTGATAGTAAACTGCACTTTTGGGGCACAGCAATGCTCATTGGTGTCAACTTAAGCTACAACCTTCGTAAAATCTCGTTTCCAGTCTCTGGCTGGAAATGCGTACCCTGGCGGCAGAACCTCCGAACTGGCATTCCCAGTCTGAGACTCTTAACGAGGTAACGAGGCAATCTCTGAAAGCTGTTTCTAGTCAAGTTTTTACTTTAAGTTGACACCTATGAGCATTGCTGTGCCCCTACGACAGATGTGGTTTTTCAAATCAGCACTCTGTTAATCAAGCAAACCATTCACATTCAGTTAAAAATCGAAGGTTGTGCGAATCACACCCACATACTGGGTATCATTTCTGCTGTCGTTTTCCGGGTTGAGAATCACCCAAAAACCAGGAGTCACTGAGATATTATCGTTCAGTCGGTAGCGATAGAATGCTTCGATATGATAAGCATTGTCTCGGTCTTGACGGACATCACTGTTAGAAACACGCGGTGGTATACCAAAGAGAATTCCCGGCAAGTTACCCCTACCCCCCACATCGGGAAACGACATCCCAATCGCCCCAAACCAGACATTGGCATTGTCACCATTGTTTACAAACAGAGAATCTGTTCCACCCCTACCATTGGAAATATCACTCAAACCAGAGTTCTTGGCATTTGCCCAAATATATCCACCCCAACCGTGGATTTGGAAATTCGGGGAGAAGCGATAGAATCCCTGTGCGCCGACAATGTTGTTGGAAGTAGCAATGTTGTTGCCAAAGGGAGCATTTGACAGGGCGCTACCTGTCCCAGCGGCGATATCTACTACTCCACCAGGGCTATAGCCATGAGAGTAGGCAACACCGATCGCTCCTTGCTTACCATAATAGGCTAAGTGCGCTAGGGCGTTGTAGCCGCCATCAAATAACCCGCTGCTAGCCGATGGGACATTGGGACTGCTTGCTAAATAGCCCAAGGTGAGAACGAAGTCTTTGCTAATGTTCCAGTTAGCGGCTGCACCGCCGCCACCTCGCCGGAATAAGGGACTGTATGACCCAAATAGTGAGGGAACCCCATTGCCGTCGTCAGCGATTGTGGCGGGAGTGACGGTGGTTGAAATGTCGGTGTAACCAATGCCTGTGGGCCCAACAACGAAGTTAAGAGAATCACTGACTTGGAAGTAGTAACGGATGTGGGGAACAAAAAGTGTATCGTTGCTGTCGCTGTCGAAGTTCAGGCGTGTCATTCCAGTGCCTGTGGCTGCGGCAATTTGGCTTGCACCATTGGAATTTGCAAAGTTGCCAAACTCCAACCGGACTCGCAATAAATCTTTGCCGGTGAAACTGCTCTCAAAGTTGAGACGACCCCGGTTTGCAAAGTAGATACGGGATTCATCGCGATCGCCACCCACCCTATTACCAAAAGTATCACTAACGGCGGTAATAATTTGAGCATTCAGCTTAGTAGTGGTGGAAAATTGCTGTTTCTCCAGCGTTGCTGTATGTGCCTCCAGCGTATCCACCCGCCCACGCAGAGTTGTCAATTCTGCCGCAAACTCTGTTTGCAATTTTTGCAGGACTACCAAATCTTCTTTCTTGACTAAATCATTAGTACCCGCAGCAATTAATTCATTCACCCGATCTAAACAGGCATTTAAACCAGCTGCAAACTCATAACGGCTCAAAGCACGGTTGCCACGATAGGTTGCGTCAGGATAACCTGCAATACAGCCATAACGTTCGACCAGTGATTGCAGTGCCTGGAATGCCCAATCACTCGGTTTAATATCAGAAAACTGGGAAACAGAATTGACTTGTCCCTCCAAATTCCGATTAGCATCTGCTGCATTAGAATTATCTTCTGGAGGTGCTGCCCAAACGGCTGGAACTGCAAAAAATAGAATAAAAAAGCTATGAACAAGAATTTTGATCATTGACTTATTACTTGAAAATGGTTGAATTATGACTTTGTAACTCAAGAGATTACACTCGAACGAAAGCTTCCAGGTTATAAGCTAACCAGGATGAAAGTTACATATTTTGAGTTTAAGTTTTAGGTTACTTAAAGCAACGCTATGACTTTTTGCTCATTGCTGCTTTTAATAGCCGCTTCTATAATCTGCATTACATTAATTCCGTCTTCGGCAGTAACAGTAATTGGCTGATTATTAACGATTGATTTGTACACTGCATCGTAATAATCTAAATAACTGCCCTGTGAACTTATTACTTTTTCCCGAATTACTTTTGTGTCTTTTTCTGTATGAAGCAAGCCATATTCACTTTCCGGCTCTGTATACCAATCAAGTGTATTAGGCTTCATCCCCGCTACTAAATACTCTTCTTGTTTATCGGCTCTGCTTTTAAGAAAAGAACCCTTAGTGCCATGTATGATATAGGCAGGTGCAGGCTCACGCACAAGGAAACTTGCTTTTAATTTTACGCGCAGTTTGCCGTAGTATAGTATCAATTCAAAATAATCATCTACCTGCGATCGCTGCCTGGTGATGCGGATATCTGCAAAAATAGCATCAGGCATCCCAAATAAATGCAAAGCTTGGTCTATTAAGTGCGGCCCCAAGTTGTTTAATGTTCCTGCCCCCGAACCTGGAACTTCCACGTGTTGTTTATGGCTGAGGGTTGGTTTATATTTTTGAATTTGAAATTCTGCTTCAATAATATCACCCAGCAAGCCTGACTCTACAATTTTTTTAACTGTTTTAAAATCACTATCCCATCTGCGATTTTGATATACAGATAATTTTTTCCCCTGTTTTTGTGCCAATTCTTTCAGTTTTTCGGCTTCTGCTACCGTTGTAGTGAACGCTTTTTCTACCACTACATGTTTATCTGCAAGCAAAGCCTGTTTAGTATAATCGTAATGGGTATAAGTGGGTGTATTTACTACTACCAATTTTACTTGTTCATCTGCTAGCAATGCTTCTAAAGAAGGATAGCTTTTTACTCCCGGATAATTTTTCTGTATCAGCTTTTTGCTTCTTTCCCAGGAGCCTACTAATTGAAATCCGGGATGCAAATCAATGAACGGCGCATGAAATACCCTACCGGACAAACCATAAGAACAAAGAGCCGTATTGATAGTTTCCATCTTTTTGCTGATTGACTGAAGCGAAAGTTTGTATTTAGGGGACTTCCAATAAAAAAATATCCCAAAACTGACGCAAAAATCCTCTCTATTTTTCCTCTCTCTGCGTCTGGAGTGATTCGTTTATTTGGATAATTTATTTCTTGTAAATTCCTAGTTGTTGTCAAATATTCCACATCAAAGTTGTATAATCAGGGCGAGCATCTTGCCTACCCCACAAGAGTTAGAGCAATCCTATGTGGTTTGTGAAAATTTCCGGTATCCAGATCCCTGACAACTTTTACGAAGTCGGGGATCTAACTTTTCACGAATGATTTAGGTCAGAATTATGAATTACGCCACAGAGGTATTAGATGGATACCAATTACATATCTTCTAACTCAATTCCTTTGGTTTCCTTGATAAAAAAGATAATGAAAAAGAATGAGGTAGCCGCTGCAATTGTATAGAGTCCATAGGCAGAACCTAAACCGAAATATTGCAGTATGGGAGGAAATGTTGTGGAAATAACGAAATTCGCAACCCATTGGATTGCAGCAGCAATTGAAAGTGCAGCAGTTCGAATTTTATTATTAAACATTTCTCCCAACAGTACCCAAACTACTGGGCCCCAGGAGAAACCGAAGCAAAATACATAGAGGTTGGCTGCGATCAGAGCCACAGTCCCTGCACTTCCGGTGAGAGTGGGGTTTCCAGCAGCATCCAGGGGAGCGTTGCCAAAAATAGAAGCCATCGTCCCCAAGGTCAATGTCATGCCAATCGACCCTAGTATGAGCAAGGGCTTGCGACCAAATCTATCCACGAAGGCGATCGCAATTAGTGTTGTAATAATATTTACGGCTCCTGTAATCACCGTGATGCTTAGGGAACTTTGTTCTGAAAACCCAACAGCCCGCCACAAAACGCTGCTGTAGTAAAAGATTACATTAATACCAACAAATTGCTGGAATACAGATAAGCCGATTCCTATCCAAACAATGGGGAGGAGTCCGCCACTTCTGCTTAAAAGGTCGGAAAATTTAGGCTGGCGTTCTTGAAGCACTGTCTGCCGAATTTCTTCAATTTTTGGCAGCACATCACCCCCCAAAATCTTGGTCAGAACGTTAGCAGCTTCTGGCTCCCGTCCTTTGGCAACTAAGTAACGGGGGGATTCAGGAATTGTTAAAGCCACCATCCCGTAGAATACTGCTGGCGGGACTGCTGTCCAAAACATCCAGCGCCAAGCTGCAACCCCAAACAAAAACGGCGAGTCTGCTGAACCTGCTGACACAGCGATAAAGTAGTCGCTCAATAAGGCGATGAAAATTCCCACTACAATCGCTAATTGTTGCAGAGATCCTAATCTTCCCCGCAAATGAGTGGGAGAACATTCCGCAATGTAGGCTGGCGCGATAACGCTAGCAACGCCGATTCCAATCCCACCCAATACTCGCCAAAAGATAAAATCCCAGATAGTGAAGGCAAACCCAGAGCCAATGGCACTGATAGTAAATAACGCCGAAGCGACCACCATTGCTTTGACTCGACCATAACGGTCTGCAATCTGTCCGGCAAAGAAGGCTCCTATCGCAGATCCCAGCAACGCTAGGGACACTGCTAGCCCAGTCAGCCAACTACTGGTGTTAAAAGCTTTTGATAGAGATAAAACCGCGCCGTTGATTACAGCAGTATCAAAACCGAACAGAAAGCCGCCGAGGGCAGCAGCACCAGCAATCAAAACGACATATAACGTGTTGGATTTACGACGAGCAGTAGTGGAGGTCATATTTATAAGTAGCTGTTATTAACTGCATACATTAATCGAGAGCAGGGGAGGCAGGGGAGTAAGAATTTTAGATTTTAGACTTCGGCTACGCTCAGTCGAACGATTTTGGATTAAAAAATTGAAATTTAATCTAAAATCATCAATCCAAAATCCAAAATTGAATTGCCCAATGCCCAAAGAAATTAATTCTTTACCGTCTGGAACGTCTGCGTAAGCGATCAATCATCACTGCCAAAATAATTACTAGTCCTTTGACGACTAGTTGCCAGAAGTAAGACAGGTTCAACAGAGTTAAACCATTGTTGAGAATAGCAATGATTAATGCACCTAAAAGAGTACCGCCAATGGTACCAATACCGCCTGTAAAACTGGTTCCACCAAGAATAACAGCAGCGATCGCATCTAATTCATAACCCTGACCTAATATCCCACTAGCACTATAAAGACGGCTGGCACTCATGATTCCTGCCAAACCTGCCAGTAATCCACTAATACCATAGACAAATAGCAATACACGATTAACTTTTATTCCAGTTAATCGGGCAGCCCGCTCGTTACCACCGACAGCATATATCTGCACTCCTAAAACAGTTTGTCGCAGTACAAACCAGCTAACTATCACAGCTAGTAACGCAATGATCACTAGCCAAGGAAAGGGGCCGACATAGGTATTACCTACCCAAGCAAAATTTATGTCACGGTTAATTAGCGTTGTCCCCTTGGCAATTAAAAAGGCCACACCCCGCAAGGCTGTAAGTGAACCCAACGTGACAATAAAAGGTGGCACATCCAAAAAGGTAATGAGAGCGCCGTTGACTAAGCCTAAAAGCAATCCTGCTAGCAACGCAGCAGGCACAGCCGCCCAACTTAAAGCCGGTAGTAGTGATACCAGCAGGGCAACTACGGCAGAAACAGCCAATATTGACCCAACAGAAAGGTCAATACCTCCAGTGAGAATTACAAAGGTCATTCCTGTCGCCAGCACAATATTGATTGATGCCTGACGCAGGATATTAACGATGTTACCGCCTGTGAGGAAGTTGGGAGAAAGGAATGCAAATAAGATGCAGATAATTACTAGGATTGGCAGAATACCCGCAACTTCCAGTAGAGTGCTAATTGATTTCCGGTTGCGGGATGTGGGATTGTTGGCTAATTTATTGGCAGGCGGTCTGACTGTCTGACTCATGATTCTAATACCTCCGATGCTCCAGTTGCATAGTGCATAATTTTTTCTTGGGTAATTTCTTTACCAAGACTGCCGTCCAGTTCGCCTACCAGCTGGCCTTCTCGCATCACTAAGACGCGATCGCTCATGCCGACAATCTCTGATAGTTCGCTGGAAACCATTAAAATAGCAACACCTTGTGCTGCCAATTCGCTCATAATTCGGTAAATTTCGCTTTTGGCACCGATATCTACGCCGCGTGTCGGCTCATCTAACATCAAGACTCTCGGTTTAATGGCTAACCAACGCGCTAGCAGTAGCTTCTGCTGATTACCGCCAGAAAGATCCAGTGCTCTAATTTCCAAATTGGCTAGGCGGATGTTAAAGTTCTCTACCGCTTCTGTTGACAGCCGATTGACTGAACCCCAGTTAACAATTCCACCCTTTGCATCTTGCTTGAGTGTGTTAATGGCAATATTCTTGCGGGAACTCATCTCCAGAAATAAACCTTGGTCTTTGCGGTCTTCTGGGACGTAACCAATTCCCGCAGCAATGGCATCACTGGGTGTATTAATTTCCAGTTTTTTGCCATTCAAGAATACTTCACCACTGGCTTTACGGTCTGCACCAAAAATCAGCCGGGATAGTTCTGTGCGTCCGGCACCAACCAGCCCTGCTAAACCGACAATTTCTCCAGCATGAACTTTAAAACTAGCTGGCTCAATCTTTTTGCGGGCGTCGCTCATATTTCTGACTTCCAGCACGACTGGCCCCGGATTCATTTGCCGTTGATGTTCGTAAAAGTCTTGCATGGAGCGACCGACCATCATCTGCACCAATCGCTGTGGAGAAATTTCACTGCGTGTCAGACTGCCAATATATTGACCATCGCGCAGTACGCTAATCCGGTCAGCTAGGGCATAAATTTCTTCCATGCGATGGCTGATGTAGATAATGGCAATGCCATCACGCCGCAGTTTGCGAATTACCTCAAACAAATGGTCACTCTCGCGGTCAGACAGGGCTGCTGTTGGCTCATCCATTACCAAAACGCGGCTTTTGTCTTTTAATGCTCTGGCAATTTCTACTTGCTGCTGTTCTGCGATCGACAAAGTACCAACTACAGTCTGCGCTGTAAAATTGGCTCCAAGGCTTTCCAGCACTTGCTCTGCTTCCAGGTGCATCCCTTTGCGGTCTAAAAACTGACCTCGCCGCAACTCGCTACCCATAAACATATTTTCGGTAACGGTTAAATTAGGTGCAACATTCAGTTCTTGATAAATAAGATTAATACCCGCCTTGCGTGCTGTCCCCGGATCAGTAATTTTCAGGGGTTGACCATTGATGCGAATTTCTCCTTCATCGGCAATGTAAGCCCCAGCCAGGATTTTCATCAATGTGCTTTTGCCTGCTCCATTTTCACCCATAAGAGCGTGAACTTCTCCTGGATAAATCGTGAGATTAACATTTTGAAGCGCAGATACACCATGAAATCGCTTGGTAATCCCTTGCATTTCTAATACAGGGGTGGTGGTTGGTGCATCAGGAAATGAGGTTTCAGTACTTGTTGTCATCAGCAGTTCCTCTAAAAACAATTTAAAAGTTGCAATTGTGAGTTAGAAATCAATAAACTCAAAAATGATTTGAAATTAAAATCATCACAAAATCATGTTTTAAAACCGACCACTATCTTGGAAACTTGTAAACGTCGTTTTCCAACATTTAGAAATTTTCTCAGATGCACATAGATACATCATGAGTATGTGCAAAAAGTCTGTCAATGCACCAAAAGACTCAATTCAGATTAGAAATAATTTTTAATTGCAAATTCACAATTTTTATTATTTACCAGCCTTTTTCTGTGCTGACATTATCTTTTGTGATCAACTTAACTGGAATCAAAATGGTGGGTGACTCAGGTTTTTTACCATTTAAGATGTCGTTTCCAACCTGAACTGCTTTTTGGGCCATCCCTCGTGGATTTTGAGTAGCAGTTGCGGCATATAAACTATCTTTAGAACCGATCGCAGTGATTGCTTCTGGCGCACCATCAACCCCTACAATAAAGAAATCTTTACGTTGTGCTTGCTTTGCTGCTAGTTCTGCGCCAACTCCACTCGGATCGTTAATGGCAAAAACAGCATCAATCTTCGGAAAAGTTGTGAGCAAATCAGTCATAACTCTAAGTCCTCCATCCCGACTACCGTCTGCATTCTGGTTTTTAGAGAGGATTTTGATATCGGGATATTTAGACAATACATTCTCGCAGCCACTTACTCGCTGAATCACCGAGTCCACTGGCGGTCCGTTAACTATTACTACATTGCCTTTGCCTTTAAGGCGGTCAGCAATATATTTGCAACTAACTTCTCCAGCTTGAACATTATTAGTAGTGATGGTGGCATCCACACCTCCCTCAGCACCTGTGTCTACGGCAATGACAATTCTACCTGCAAGTTTGGCTTTTTCAACTATTGGCTTAATTCCACTTTTATCAGCAGCATTCAAAACAATGATATCAGTATTAGCAGCAGTAAAATTTTCAATTTGATTGGCTTGTTGGTTAAGGTCATAAGCACTGGAAGCTATACTAACATTGACATTTTTTCCGCCAATTCTCTTCGCTTCTGCCTCAACTGCTTGTCCCATAACGACGAAGAAAGGGTTACTTAGATCACCAACGGTGAAGGCAACCGATCGCAACTTTGTATTTCCAGTGGCGGTTTTAGTTTCTGCACTAGTATTGGTAGCAGGTTTAATATCAGTGTTAGTAGCAGTGTTGCCATCAGGAGAACCATTTGTACAGCCGACAAGGTTACCACTGATGAGACCTAGTATGCTAGCTGCGATTACGCGAAGTGCAACACCAGAGGTAAACGCAATCTTTTTCACATTCATATATCTCCTAAAAGTCATTCTTACTTACACCAAATTTAGAAACGATGTATTGTTCAAAAAACAGAGTAAAGTATTGTAACTCTCGTGTATCAAGCCTTTTCTGCGTGTTGTAATTACGAATTACCAGCCTTTGTAGCTGCTAAGGTTTTCTTTAGTAACCAACTTGACTGGAATCATAATCTCAGATGACTCAGGTTTTTTACCCTGAATGATATCGTTGCCAATCTGAACCGCTTTTTCAGCCATCCCTGCGGGATTTTGAGCCGCAGTTGCAGCAAATACACCATCTTTGTCTTCCATTGCTTTGGTTGCATCTGGTGATCCGTCAACCCCAACAATAAAAAATTCTTTACGTTTTGCTTGTCTAGCTGCTAAATCTGCGCCGACACCGCTTTGATCGTTAGTGGCAAAAACGGCATCAATTTTCGGAAAGGTTGTGAGCAAATCGCTCATAACCCTCAGTCCTCCATCCCTAGTCCCTTCTGCGTTTTGGTCTTTAGAGATGAGTTTGATATCAGGATACTTGGACAATGACTTCTGGCAGCCACTCACTCGCTGATTTATTGAGTCCATCGGAGTCCCGTTGAGGATGACTACACTACCTTGACCTTTGAGGCGATCGGCAATATATTGGCAAGCAACTTCTCCAGCTTGGGTATTGTTGGAACTAATCATCGCATCCACATTTGCATCAACGGCTGAATCTACCGCAATGACAACCTTACCTGCAAGCCTTGCTTGGTCAATTACTGGTTTAACTCCTTTTTTGTCAACAGCGCTGAGGATAATTAGGTCAGTATTCGCAGCAGTAAAATTTTCAATTTGGTTGGTTTGTTGGTTCAGGTCAAAGCCACTGGAAACCGCATTAACTCTGATATTACCCCCGATTTTCTCGGCTTGTGTCTCAGTTCCCTTCTGCACTGCATTATAGAACGGGTTACCCAAGTCACCAAGAGCAACGCCGATTGTTTGCAATTTTCTATTTGGACTACTAACCTGACTCTCTAAACTAGTGTTGGTAGCAGTGTTAGTAACAGTATTACTAACAGTGTTGTTATTTTGAGCGCCATTAGTGCAACCAATAACAGCAAAACCTAATATGCCAACTATGAGCAAAATTCTCTTGATATTCATCTATTTATGACAACGGATTGAAATTTTAAAAAGGTTAGTAGAATATTAATTTGCCAATTTATTACAATATCAGCTAGGTCTGAAAACTTCAGACATAACCTAGCATTACTGCTAGTTTTGGCAATTACAACTCATCTTAAACGTCTTTTAATGTGACGTGATTGAAGTTAGTGCTATTATTTTCCCTAAATTAGATGTTTTGTTTTTTAAAGCAAAACTATGAGCGCTACACTACATCAAAAAATCACATTCTTTTGTGAAAAAACATTTGAAGTACGTAGCTTAAAACAGGTTCTAACTAAAATTTTTAGCACCTTATGTTATTTAACTGCGAACTTGTATTTTGTTTTACATTCCTTTAGTTTAACCTGCATCATTACAAATATGATCCCCGTTTATCGAACTTTACAAAGTAAATTAAACTCTTCCATCTCTATCTAACTCAAGCTTTTTTTTCTGAGTATTTGCCAAAAACAAGTAGCTTTTATTTGAGCTAAAGTTTAAAAAAGTTAACATGTTTTACTCAAGTTGAATTTAGAAAAATTAATACCATAGTAGATAAATATTTACTTTTAAATCTATCTTTTAGGGGTAGAAAGTTATAGACCATCACCATATATAAAAATCCTGTTGCCTGATATTCAAAGTTGACTTAAATATGCTTATCAAGTGCGCTTAGTTGTTATACTAAGTAGCCAGAGTTTGTCTTGTTATATCTCGACCAATTCTTTGGATAGAGTCGGAATGAACACCAAACATGTCATTATCAACCCATTACTGCTGTTGTCAATATGTGAAAGAACGAACGTGATCAGTATTAGGGAAAATAATCGTAATCTCCACAACCCCAATCAGTTATAATATCTGTAGGGGATTTTTTAAATTATTTGCCTTTGCTATTAGCGGAAATTTAGAATTTTAAGGTTGAGGGGAAATATTTAGCCATTAAATCTTCATAGTAAGGCTTTAAATTTTGCCAATCAGGAGGATTAGGGTTCTTTGAATACAAATCGTAGGGATTGAATAACTTCACCCATTTAAACATTTCTTTATCATGTTTATCCATCAAATATTCGTAAGCATTTTCGCGATGTTGAGGATAAAATGAGTGATAGCGGAGGATGTACAATGCAGATTCGGGCAAATAGTTTTTCATAATGTAATATACATACTCATCATGTCCCCATGACATATGTACATTACTCAAGCCACAATTCGGCTGGTAAACACCATATGTAGTGTTATATATAGGGTTATTGTAATCAGGGTTTTCTTTGAAAAATTCCGAGAAAACAATTTTATCAGAAAATGCACAACCTACAGGAAAGGTATCGCCTACTGTAGCCCATTGGGGTTCACCAAATAAACAAAGTACTTTCCCCATATCGTGAAACAAGCCAGTAAGTACCATCCAGTCTGGGTGACCATCGGCGCGAATGGCTTCTGATGTTTGCAATAGGTGCTGTAACTGATCTAAGTCTGTATCAGGATCTGAATCATCAACCAATTGATTCAAAAATTCCAATGCATCCCAGACAGACATTTCTTTCTTATCCAACTTCAGAAAGTGTTCTTTTTTCTCTAATACAAAATCATAGGTTTGATTGAGATGATTTAACCGATAGAACTCTTTCACTGTATCTCTAATCGGCGCTTCGTAATTCCTGTACTCTTCGGTGGTTTTACCTTCTTTAACTATGCTGTCCGGATCGGGATAGCGATTAAGTAAGTCTTCTTCCCATTCTTCTAGCGAATGTAAGGGATTCTTTTGAGCTTGGTCGATGGCATTACTTAGAGTTTGAGACATATCTTTTGAGTTGTCGATATTGATTTGTTAAATGGTACTTTCACGCCCTATAGTTTGCACACGTGTGCAATTAAGATTATTTTTGCACAGGTGTGCAAAAAATGCGTGTTAAGTTTTTTATCATGCAGTTGTAACCAATAAGCTAAATTCCCAAAGCCGTTCTAATGTTTTGGACAATTACCTGGGGTGGCTGTGCAACATCCATAGATATAGTGTCTAATGGTTCTTCAAGAGTAATAAACTGGCTGTTGAGGAGTTTTTCGGTCATGTAGTGATTGTGACGCTCTTGCAACCGCATTTGAATCAACTCATAAGACCCTTTGAGGTAAACTAGCTTGATGCGTTCGCTATCGAATACCAAAAATTGCCGATAGCTGTCTTTTAAAGCCGAACACGCCAGCACGACATTTTTATTTTCTTGCAGCCAATGTTTTATGGCTGTTTGCAAATCTTGCAACCAAGGCGTCCTGTCAGCTTCACTTAAAGGGATACCGCGCCGCATTTTCTCAACATTCTCTGGCGAGTGGAAAGCATCAGCGTCGCTAAACTCCCAGCCTAACGAGTCTGCTAGCAGTTTTCCTATGGTAGTTTTGCCAGAACCGGATACACCCATTACGACAATAATCATAGACGGCTTTTCCCAGCAATTTTAAGAGTGATTGAGTAGCATTTGAGTAGCATAAATCAAAACTCTGGGCACTCAGCCGAAATTATTTCTGGGTGGTAGTAATATTTCAAGACCATAGCCACGTTATCGCCAATCCACAACGCCACCTTATTTGGTGTGACTCCAGAGGCGATCGCCAACGTAGTAAACTTAATTAAATTGTCTCTTAGTAAGCGGCTCTAGCCCTATTTTAAGGACTAAAGTCCTTACTACAAACCTTTAATTATTCACGCCCACTTACTTAGCACCAGTCAATATACTTTCGATATCTTCTAGCTGCACCACTCCTGAAACAGTTGGACTATTAATTACAAAGAAAGGTGTACCAGAAACAGCCAATTTATCTGCTAATTGGATATCTTTTGTAATGGCGGGAGTAGCAAGAGTAAGATCGCGTTTAAATTTATCCAAATCTAGCTTCAGTTTTTTAGCAATATCTAAATATAATGCCTCACCTAGTTGCTTTTGATTAGTAAATAGCGCATCATGATATTCCCAAAATTTGCCCTGCTGATATGCTGCCCAAGCCGCTGTCGCAGCTGGCAATGCTTCAGCATGAATTGAAGTTAGCGGTAAATTCTTGTAAACAAATCTTACTTTATCTGGATATTTTGCTAACAATTGTTTCAATGTTTTATGCGCCTCAGCACAATAGGGACATTGAAAATCTGAAAATTCTATTAGCACAGCTTTTGATTGAGTTGAACCTATGGTAGGAGACTCACCAATCACTGTTTGAGGATTCGCCTTGAAATCCTGTAAAAATGCTTGCTGTGCTTGCTTTGTTTTCTGTTGTTGTTGCTGCTGATAGGCTTGAACAGATTCGATAATTGCCTCTGGATGTTCGCGGAGAATTTGTAATACTTGCTGTTCCAGTTGCGGATCAATGCGGCTAGCAGCTTGTGCAGTAATTGACCAGGTGACAACAACTAAACATAGCAGACCTATTGCTGTCCAAGTACGCACATACTTAAACAAGGGACTAAACAAATCAAAGAATATACCCATAAATACTTCTTCCAGGGAATTCTATACATTACTTTTTACTTGTTAAAAAGATCCAGCAATCATCCCAGCAAGTAAAATAAAACCAATCCACACGTTTTGTCGGAACATTTTACCATAAACAGGATTAGGTAAGTCTCGCTGTCTTAATCGCAGAGACTGCCAAATCCATTCGATAGTAGCAACTGCAAGGCTAATCCAGAAGGCGAAGTGTAGATGTATGAGTACACCTAACCAAGCCAATAACAAGATTGTGCCAGCAAAGAAAATTCCAATAGCTACAGGGGCATAATTCCCAAAAAATAGAGCGCTAGAATTAACACCAATGCGGCGATCGTCTTCCTTGTCGCTCATGGCGTAAAGTGTATCAAATCCTAATGTCCACAGTACAGTCGCCCCCCAAAGTAACCAAGTTGGTTGGGAGATGGTTTGTGTCACCGCACTCCAGCTAATTAATACCCCAAAACCCCAAGCGATGGAAAGCACCAGTTGCGGCACAGGAAACACCCGCTTTGCGCCTGGATACAGCAGAATTACAGGCACTGCTGCCACACATAACCAAAAACTCAGGGGGTTAAGATAAAAGGCGAGGATAGCTGCACATGCTAGCGATACGATCGCGACTACAATTCCAACTTTCACAGACAGGGCGCGAGAAGCTAGGGGCCGATCGCGTGTTCTCTCCACATGTGGATCAATATCCCGATCCCACAAATCATTGACAACGCAACCAGCCGCACTCGTGGCGAGAGTACCCAATATAATCACACCAACCAGAGGCAAAGGCGGTTTCCCAGAAGCTGCCAAAAACACAGCCCAAAGGGCAGGAATCATTAAAATTAAGCGTCCTTCTGGTTTATGCCAGCGCAAAAGCCGGATGATTACAAGCCAAACTGGTTGCTGAGGGCGTTCTGGCGTCGTTAACATATAAATCAACAAATAACTTTAGATAGATGAATTCACACATCTTTACATCTATAGAATAACGTTATTTGATATTTATAAAAACATGCCTCTATTCGCCGAATTATGCCAATAATACAGCATCAATCCATCAAATAACAGGCTATTACGATTTTCTCTTCTTTAAATTCACACATATTTACATCTCTTTACATCTAAAGAATAACGTTATTTGTTATTTGTAAAAACATAACCCCAAGTGGCAACTTAAAATATCTTTAAATAGTCACTACGGTTAGAAACAGTAGGGTGAATATACTTAGCTTAGTTCCCCTCGACCAAAGATGAAGAGTGCTGAGTATTTTTTAATTTACTGAGTACGGGCTAAACCATAGCTATCCGCTAACAGCACTCAGTTTGAGCAAGTGTGTTGCAACAAATATCAGTGCCAGCTACCCCGACATATCACCGTTTGCCATCATTTCTTATAAAGAGAGAAAACTAGATGCTGAATTTAGTTTCGGCTAGCTGGGAGAGTGTTCCAACTCAACCACCTAAGCAAGATCGGATTATTGCTGCCATTGACTTGGGAACAAATTCTCTACACATGGTAGTAGTCAAAATTGATCCCACACTACCAGCCTTCAGCATTATTGCCAGAGAAAAAGAAACCGTGAGACTTGGGGATCGCAATCTTACCACTGGGGAACTCAAACCAGAGATAATGAAAAAGGCGATCGCTGCTTTAGGACGCTTCCAAGAAGTTGCCAAAACTATCAACGCTGAAACAATCATTGCTGTGGCAACTAGTGCTGTGCGGGAAGCCCCCAATGGGAAAGATTTTTTGCACAGAATAGAAACAGAGTTGGGTTTAAGCGTTGACTTGATTTCTGGTCAAGAAGAAGCGCGACGAATCTACCTTGGCGTGCTGTCGGGCATGGAATTTCACAACCAGCCCCACATGATTGTTGATATTGGCGGTGGTTCCACAGAGTTAATTTTGGGCGACAGTCACGAACCGCGCACTCTCACCAGTACCAAAGTCGGTGCAGTGCGACTCACTAGCGAGTTAATCATCACTGATCCCATCAGCAACACTGAGTTTCACCATCTGCAAGCCTATGCACGTGGGATGTTGGAACGTTCCGTGGATGAGGTGCTAGCAAATCTTCAGCTTGGGGAATCTGCGCGTTTAGTGGGTACATCTGGCACAATTGAAACCCTGGCGATGATTCATGCAAGAGAAAAGTCAGGTGTTATTCCTTCCACTTTAAATGGCTACCAGTTCAGTCTTAAAGACTTGCGAGAGTGGGTAAATCGCTTGCGGAAACTGAGTAACTCAGAAAAAGCTGCGATTCCCGGTATGCCAGATAAGCGGGCTGAAGTTATACTCGCTGGCGCAGTGATATTACAGGAAGTAATGACCCTTTTGGATAGTGAATCAGTCACAGTCTGTGAGCGTTCTCTGAGGGAAGGCGTAATTGTAGACTGGATGTTAGCCCACGGTTTAATTGAAGATAAGCTGCGCTACCAAAGTTCTGTTCGGGAACGCAATGTTCTAAAACTCGCTAATAAATACCACGTGAATTTAGAATATAGCGATCGCGTGGCAGCATTTGCCCAGAGTTTATTTGACCAAACTCAAGGTACACTACACCACTGGGGATCTGACGAGCGACAACTACTGTGGGCAGCTGCAATCTTACACAATTGCGGTCATTATGTCAGTCATTCGTCTCACCACAAGCACTCTTACTATCTAATTCGCAATGGTGAGTTACTCGGTTATACAGAAACTGAGATTGAAATCATTGCCAACTTAGCGCGTTATCATCGCAAATCACCGCCCAAGAAAAAACATGAAAATTACCAGAGTTTGCTGACTAAACAGCAGCGACAAATGGTCAGTCAACTGAGTGCGATTCTGAGATTGGCAGTGGCATTAGATAGACGACAAATTGGTGCGATCGCTCAAGTGCAATGTGAGTATTATCCACAATTGAGGCAGTGTAATTTACTAATATTCCCATCTCAACCTAAGGATGACTGCGCCTTAGAACTCTGGAGTTTAGAATATAAAAAAGGAGTGTTTGAGGAAGAATTTGGTGTAAAATTAGTAGCGAGTTTAGAAAAGTCTAGCGTTGCTAGCTTCTCCTAGAAACTAGAAATTAGGGTGCGTTAATGCTGTGTAACGCACCTGCTGAATAAAGTATAAGCGCTCATATATGCGCCACTACAAATTATCTGTGATTTACGCATATGCTTTCAAAATTCTAGTGAAATTATCATATAGTTTTTCATTATACTTAAGGATGAATTGATCAACTACCCCAAGAAGTAAGTGGGCAAGAATAAATCAAACTATGTTACACAATGTAAATTTATTAAATTGTCTCATAGCAAGGGTTTCAGCCATTACTACAAACCTTTAATTGTTTACGCTTACTTACTTTGTTTAAAAATAAAAATTAGAATTATAATTAGACTAGAGTTAACAATCTATTTAATGTAGGTTATGTTGCTATAGGATATCTAAGCTGGGAAAACTTAGATATCCTTTTATGAAATTTCAATCAAGCAGGCTAAATTGCTCAGTTTTCTGCATTGGAGAATACTCAGGCTTCAGCATATAGCTTGCATTTATTGATTGTGAGAATTCTTCAGCTTTGAGAACTATGATCGATATCAAAGCTGGAGGTAAAAATCTGATGAATTTATCTGTGACAACTTCCTCTACTAAAACTGTACCTAAGTTGACTTACGATGTACTGATTGAAAATGAACAAGATGGCAGGGTTAGTGCGACAGTGCTAGGCTTTCCAGATATTAAAAGCTCTAGTGCGACGAAAGAAGAAGCGCTAGAGAAACTCATTCAACTTTTAGAAGAGCGAAAACCAGAAATAGTGACTTTGGAAATTGAACCTCCCCAAACCGAGGCTACTTTAGAGTTTTTAAAAAATGTGTGATCGCTAGGATTTGACCAGTATGCTATTATTCTTGATTCGTCAAAGAATCCGCATTAGTACTCAAGATTTACGCATTGCAGCAATTACATTGTCAGTGAATGGGATTTGAGTTATTCGGAACTGCAAAGATTTTGAAAAAGTGCCTAATTTGAGTACTGTTTCTGAGAAATTTGTTTAAGGATATTTATATCAGCACCCTGTACACCAACCGCAAAAAACAACAGTCGGCGTTGTGCCCCTGCTTCTCTGGATCTTTGCGCGGCTGACTCCCAGTCGTCTGATGGCTCAGTTTATGTCAATAAGCAACGATTAATGCGATTTTTGAGCTTATTGAGAATAAAATTATTTTGTTGACATGATGCAGCCGCCCGTGATCACTGTACGCACTTAAGTTTTAGAAATAACATAAAATTTCCATCGTACTGACACACATTTAATAAAATATCGAATAAGATAAAAATCTAAATCAAATACAAATTAATCTTTGTCATTCAATCCAGATGCTAGTTAGCAGTTTGGTAATGTTTATGTCTGCGATGAAATATTAATACCATTTGGGTAATAATTTTTCAGATAGTAATTTCAAATCATATCTGGTGCTATGAAAATAAGATATCTTCTTCATCGCTTAAGGTTCGGACTGCACAATAAGTGGTGGTTATTGAAATACCGATTTCGAGAACTACTGATTAAACTACAGTTCTACTGGCTTCTGTATCAAGGCAGTAAACTACTAAATATTAACCAGAAGTCGGTAATTGTATTTTCTCCTCACCAAGATGATGAAGCACTAGGTTGTGGGGGTATGATTGCACTCAAGCGAGAACAAGGAATACCGATTAAAGTTGTTTTTGTTACAGATGGAGGAGGTTCTCATCGAGGTCATACCAAGATTACCCGTTCAGAAATTGTTCAACTTCGTAGACAAGAAGCGATAGCAGCTTTGAAAATTTTAGGAGTGGAATCAACAGATGTTCACTTTCTTGATAAATGTGATGGCGCATTATACAAAATGACAGAAACTGAACAACAGCAAACCATTGAAGAAATGGCGCAATTATTAAGTAGTTTTCAACCACAAGAGGTGTACGTTACTCATAAACAGGATCGCAGTCGAGATCATGAAATTACTTATAAATTGGTTAAAGCTGCTATTTCTAAAGCAGAAGTGACAGTAGAACTGTGGCAATATGCTATCTGGTTGCTTTGGAAGTCTTTATTGTTTCGCAGTCTGAAGTTTGATGAATTGGTAGGCGCTCATCGGATCGCAATTCATCAAGTGCAATCTAAGAAAAAGCAGGCTATTGAAATCTACCGTTCTCAATATTTACCTATAGATGCTGAATCGAGTGCCGTCCTTCCCCCTGGTTTTCTCTGGCGGTTTTTGTTACCTCATGAGATTTTTTTCAAATCAGACTCCGGTCAGGAGTAAAAAAGGTTTTAGATAAGAAGAACTCATAAGTCAGAATTCAGCAGGAATTCTGTACGAGTGGGTGATGAGTAATTGAGTACTTTCACATTTTTAAGCTTTTACCCTCAAATCATAAAAATATGAGTGAACAACAATTCTGTTTTTGCACTTTAGCATTAGGCAAAGTGTATCGGGGGCTGGCTAGTTTATTAGCAAAAGACCTAGAACTATATTCACCTAACACTGCTTTTATTGTTCTCACTGATAACCCTCAAGAGTTTAGCAAATATCCTCAAGTTTTGGCATTTCAGCATCAGCAGCAGGGTGTTAAGTGTTACCACGATAAAAGATTTGCGATTGCTAAGGCTTTATCTCTATTTAATTCATGTATATTCATTGATTCAGATATGCGAATCTTGGCACCTGTACCAGAATATATAGAATGGCTTTTAGAGCCAGGGATAAGTGCTAGAGCTTGTATGGATATGCCGAAAAAACTTGCCAAAGCTTTGACAAAAACTAACAAGCATTTTTCTAGAGAAATTGAAGTCATAAAAAAAGCAGCACAATTTTTAAATTTAGATCCAGAATGTGAAAATGTTACGTTTGTCCATGAATATTTGTTTTCTGTTACTAAGTCAACAGGAAAAGAAATTGAATTTTTAGAAACATGGGAAATCCTTGCCAAATATTTTGAGCTAAATGGAGTTTATGAAGGCGAAGGTAATGCCATAGGTCTAGCTGCCTATAAAGCAGGGCTGCCAGTGAGATGGAGCGAGATGTCAGGTATTTCCTTTTTCAATAACAAAACTGAATTGATCAAAATTCAAAAGGGACAGTCAAACATGGATGAAATGTTGACATATTTTCAGGAACACGGAAAACTTGCAGATCCTAAACGCTCTATTTTGGAGAAAATTGTATTTAAACTTAGCAAAGCCATAATGCATGTTTATAGAGCAATAAAGTACAGAGTCGTTACTTCACTGTGAGAAAAGAGTTTTTTAGAAATAATCTCTACCTGGATTTCTTTTACAGCATTTGTTGAGGTGATAAAACTAAATTGAGTCAACTGCCCTAAGAGATAAATCACTTGCATTATTAGTTTAAACAAGCACTTTATCAGTAGGATTTTTACATATAAAAACTACTGTATATCTGCCTGATTTGAAGCGTTTGTGCTTGTTGCCTGATAAAGCTTTTTAAAGCTATCCGTCTGATTACAATCTTCAGCCTCGTGTAACCTTAGCTACACCTGAATATTAATTCCTTTTCTCCCTGACGCTACGCGATCGCAAAACTACATAATTCGGTAAAATTAGGTGAAGCAAATTTTGCGCTTGTTAAACAAAGGCATCAGTAAACCCATGCAACTGAAACTCAGTGCATCTCAACTTCCCTTCGCCCCCATCCTGTTAATTACCCCCTTTTTCCTATGGGGGACGGCAATGGTAGCCATGAAAGGAGTGATACCCCACACCACACCGCTATTCATGGCAGGTGTGCGTCTGATACCAGCTGGAGTGTTAATTTTAATAGCAGCTGCATTCATGGGTAAACCCCAGCCCAAGAGTTGGGCTGCATGGCTGTGGATTGGCTTATTTGCTCTAGTAGATGGGACTCTGTTTCAAGGCCTTTTGGCAGAGGGATTAGTCAGAACCAGTGCGGGGTTAGGGTCTGTGATGATTGACTCGCAACCCTTGGCTGTTGCCTTGCTGTCGTTGTGGCTATTCCAAGAACATATTGGTTTTTGGGGATGGCTGGGGCTAGGCTTGGGAATCACAGGCATTGGTTTAATTGGCTTACCTGATGAGTGGATTTTCCATTTTCTCGACTCAGGCGCAAATATCACAATTGGGAACTGGCAAGATTTCTTTGCTAGTGGCGAGTGGTTGATGCTGTTAGCAGCGCTATCAATGGCTGTGGGAACAGTGTTGATTCGGTTTGTGTGCCGACATGCTGACCCACTAACTGCTACGGGATGGCACATGATTTTGGGTGGATTGCCACTATGGGGAGTTTCATCAGTTGTCGAATCTCAGCAGTGGGAGAATTTAGGAGCATCTGATTTAGTGGCTTTGGGTTATGCTAGCGTATTTGGCAGTGCGATCGCCTACGGGTTATTCTTCTACTTTGCCTCTAGTGGCAGTCTCACCAGTCTTAGTTCCCTGACCTTCTTCACACCCATCTTTGCCCTAGTATTTGGTAATCTCTTCCTCTCAGAAGTCCTCAATCCGTTGCAGTGGGTGGGTGTTTTCCTTACTTTAATCAGCATCTATCTGATTAACCAACGCGATGCTTTAGAGGGTAAAACGACACAGTTACTGTCGGCGAAATAGCTAATATACAGCAACCAGTTTTAGAAGCATCGGCTAAAAAATTGAACCCCCTAACCTTAGCAGTCAGAGAATCCGAACAGAAATTTTACCTTAACTTGTTAAAGGGGAGATGAGGGAGTAGGGGAGCAGGAGAAGAAATGACAAATAACAGTTAACATTTGGTCATCTTGAAGTTATTGTGGGATCAAAGACTTCAAAAGCACGTTCAGGCTGAAACTTGCAATATGAGGCTATGCCGTTCCTCAATCTTGATATTTACCTGTTTTTCTTGCGTCGGTTTTTACCCAAATCGCGCAAGTACAGCCACACCTAACCTAGCACCTGAAATTTTAGAACTTGCACAAGCTAGTTCGATAGTTACTGCTAGTCCGGCTGTTTTGAGATATGGTAGTCGAAAATCAGATGTGCAAAGACTACAAACCCAATTAAAGCAGTTGGGATACTACAGTGGCGTGGTAGATGGACAGTACAACCACAGTACGGAAATCGCTGTAGCTAAATTCCAGAAAGCAAAGGGTTTAAAAGTAGATGGACTTGCTGGTCTGGCGACTAGGGAGAGACTGCAAGCAGCTTTGGCAGATAAAAATCAGATTATCACCTCTCCAATTGTTGCCTCTCCTACTCCGACTTCCAAGTCCAAGCTGACTGAGAGAGGTTTTGTCTGGTGGTTAATATTTGCCATTGGAGTTCTAGGAAGTATTGGCGCACTTGTTTACCTACTGAGGTGGTTTCGTCAGGTGAAACAAGTACAAAAGTCCGAAATATCAAGTACTAAAAGTTTGAGTGAAGCTAACAAAGACCCAATGACACCACCCTCACCAGAGACTGTAACTAGTCCACAAACAGCTACGCCACTACTCACCACACAATTGCTGCTACCAGAAAAAACTTCCCGGCTTGCTAAACTCAATATCGTTGACGAATTAATTCAAGACTTACGCAGTTCTGACCCAACGAAGCGACGCAAGGCTATTTGGGATTTGGGTCAGCAGGGAGATTCGCGGGCAATTCAGCCTATGGTTGACCTGATGATTGATGCTGATTCTCAAGAAAACAGCTTAATTTTGGCAGCTTTGGCAGAAATTGGGACCCGCACACTCAAACCGATGAACCGGGCTTTAGCAATGTCAATTCAAGATGAAAGTCCACAAGTACGGCAAAATGCTATCCGTGACTTGACGCGCGTTTACGACACGATGGGTCAAATGAGTCAGATGTTACTCCATGCGTTAGATGACCCAGATGCCGAAGTGCAAGCAACAGCACGATATGCTTTAACTCAGATGAATCGAATGCGTGGCTTACCGGAACAACAAGGTCTACCAGAAGATTCACACGACGATTCACGAGAATAGAGCAGAAGTCATTCGATTGTAGATTTTAGATTTTAGATTTTTCCTTCAATCCCTGACGCTCGTAAGCGTTGCCTCAGCGACTATGCGTAGTGTCTGATATCATGTCCGCTTGATTACTTATTAAATAGACATGATATTATATGTGGTTTTGAGTTCTAGTTTGTCTACTACACCAAGTTTAAATCCGTTCTCAGCCTAAAAATATTTCAATTGGATTTGGATATTAGTGTTTGGGCCTGCGACCAAAAATGCTGCTTCGCTAAATTTGGGCGCTCTTGTGCGAATTTCTGGGTTGCTGGAAAATCCAAAGCCTTCCCTTGGTATACCAAGTCCATTTCTATTGAGAGTGCGGTCATTATTTTGATCCTGGAAGACAGCAACGGCATAACTACCTGCTTTCAAGTTCTCAAAGGTAATGATAAAGGGAATATCAGTAATCTTGGTACACTGCTTTTGTAAGACGCGATCGCGATCGCTAGGAAATCCTTCACTGCTTGCAAATAGACTGGCACACACTTGTCCTTCTTTATTCTTCAAGCCATCAATTTCCACGGTGAGTTTGCCGTTAAAATTAGCCTTGGCACTAAATGACCATGCCAGATTTCCCAGAACCGCCAATAACAGCATACTAACTCTCAATCCTCTAACCATAAAATTGTCACAAGGTAAAATAAGTTTTGCTGAAATTAAGTTTTCACTTTGATTTAGATCACGCAGATTGATCGTGACATTATTCGGTCAATACTCGCAAGTATCCTGGCATATTTCCTCTCTAGATTTGTCTGTATACACAATAGTCAGTATTCATGATTTATCTCTGCGAAAAGAATTTGTATCAAAAGCAACGCATATTTCCAATACCTATCCTGAGAGAGGAGATTGTCGAGCTATTTATAGAAGAATTATCACTTAGTTAAATCTGGTTGTCAGTGTAAACTCACAGGCGATCGCTATCTTAATTGATCAGCTGCACCAGTTGAGCAAAAATGCTCCGCATCCTGGCTTATCGTTAGACATCGCCTTGCCCATTAAGCACCAATCAGTAAGGGAAACATCTATCGAAACTTCCATACAAGCTTATAGCCTGAGTTAAATAGAATCGTAGTGGGAAACTTGGCTAACAAACCTAATTTCCTTAAATAAACCGGGTTTAGAGTACCTGTAATATGGGAAACTTGGCAATATTCCCTATAAATCAGATTCAAGATGAGTAACACAATTTCGGACATCGCGGTGAAGACCATCAACGGTGAGGATAAGCAATTAAACGACTACACCGGAAAGGTACTCTTAATTGTGAATGTGGCTTCCTACTGCGGTTATACTTCTCAATACGAAGGGTTAGAAAAATTGAACCAGAAGTATGGGGAAGCAGGGTTACGTATTTTGGGGTTCCCCTGTAACGATTTTGGAGCGCAGGAACCAGGAAGCAATCAGGAGATTGTGCAATTCTGCACGAGTAAATATGGTGTTACCTTTGAACTATTCGATAAAGTTCATGCCAAAGGCTCGCAGCAGCATCCACTTTATGAGCGACTTACCAAAGCAGTTAAGCCAACGGGAACTGTTGATTGGAACTTTGAAAAATTTTTAGTTAATAAACAAGGTGAAGTGAGCGCTCGATTTAATAGTAGTGTTCAGCCAAATTCACCAGAGATAATTGCCATAATTGAAAAAGAATTAGCACAATAGTCATTAGTGATTAGGTAAAACTTTCTGTACTATTGACTATTGAGTGTTAGCTCTGGACTGTTAAATTTATTTACATCCAGTCCCTTAATTTAGAATCTAGTCTCGATCAGTAGTTTAATTTATTTGTATCTAATTTGTTATGAACGTTGCAATCATTGGTTGTGGTTATGTTGGTTATGAAGTTGCTCAATATTGGCAGCAAAAGATGAATTTTGTTGTCAGTGTAACCACAACTTCCCCTGAGCGTGTCCCGGCACTACAATCAGTATCCCAAAGAGTTGTAGTAACCTGCGGTAATGACTTAGATAGTCTAAAATCAGTTTTGCACAATCAAGATGTTGTACTTTTGAGTATTGGTGCAAAAAATGGGGAAGTTTATGAAGAAACTTATCTACAAACTGCCCAAACTTTAATTTCATCCTTGCAGCAGATTCCGAGTGTGAAACAATTAATATACACTGGGAGTTATGCAGTTTATGGTGACAGAAATGGTGTGTGGGTAGATGAAGAAACACCGCTTGCACCCGCTAATCTAAATGCACAGATTCTCCGAAAAACAGAGGATGTACTGCTATCAGCATCTAGTGAAAATCTCCGCGTTTGTATCTTTCGCTTAGGAGGGATTTATGGAACTGGCAGAGAACTGTTGAAAATATTTAGCAGATATTCTGGTACAACCCGTCCTGGCAATGGCGAAGATATCAAAAATTGGATTCATTTGGATGATATTGTTGGTGCGATAGAATTTGCCCGTCACCGTCGTTTGCAAGGGATTTACAATTTGGTAGATGATGCACATCTCACCAGCCAAGACTTGCTAGAGCGCCTATTTGAAAAACATAATTTACCCAAAGTAAAATGGGATACTTCTATCAAAAGTACCCGCCCATATAATGCTTGGGTATCGAATGAAAAACTTAAAGAGGCTGGATACCAGTTAATTCATCCACAGATGATTTTTTAGCAAGGATTAAAAACTAGGAATTATGCAACCATCTACTGTAGCTAACACAATCAATTTGACAGCATCTCCTAGCCAGTTTTACAGTTGGCAGAATTATCGTTGTGCTTACGAAGTTCATCAACCAATTAATACAACACCTGAGGGTATTCCCTTACTGTTAATTCATCCTATTGGCGTCGGATTGTCACGGCAATTTTGGCAGCGATTTTGTCGCGAATGGTATAATACAGGTGAGCGTAATTCAATTTACAACCCTGATTTACTAGGATGTGGTGAAAGTAATATGCCTCATGTAGCTTACACTCCTAGTGATTGGGCAGAACAATTGCAGTACTTTTTACAAACAGTAGTCCAAAAACCTGTGATTGTAGTAGTACAAGGTGCTTTATTACCAGTTGCGATCGCATTAGTTCAAAAGGAATCAAACTTAATTGCCAGACTTGTACTCTCTGGGCCTCCAACATGGGCTTTGATAACAAATAAATCACCACAATGGCAGCAAAAAGTTCTTTGGAATCTGTTAGATTCACCTTTAGGGAGTGCTTTTTATCGCTATGCACGCACCCGAAAATTTTTACATTCTTTCTCGACTCGTCAACTCTTTGCTTCTGATAATGCTGTGGATGCAGAGTGGTTAGATACATTGCTTGCAGGTGCAGAAAATCCTGCGAGTCGCCATGCGGTGTTTTCTTTTTTAGCAGGGTTTTGGCGACAGGATTATACTAATTCTATCGCCTCTATTGGGCAACCAACATTAACGGTTATGGGGGAAACTGCATCGAGTATTAGCCAAGAAGGCAAAAAAGAAACGCCAGATGAACGCTTGGCTGACTACCTGTCCTGTTTGCCTCAAGGTCGAGGTATAAAAATAAATGGGCGTAATGTTTTACCATATGAATCAACCGCTGAATTTGTCGCAGCGATAGCTCCATTTATTAATGAAGTTTTTTAGCTGATTGATAGTTACATGATACTAGTCTTCCTATGATAGGTTATGACTGGAATTGATTACTTCAGGAAGCAAAATTATGTTCTCCGATCGCCGTGGACAACAGGTTCCCAATGTCAGTTTTCATACTCGTGATAACAACCAGTGGGTGGATGTGACAACCGATAAATTGTTTGCTGATAAGACAGTGGTTGTCTTCTCCTTGCCGGGTGCTTATACTCCGACTTGTTCATCAACTCATCTCCCTGGTTACAACGAGTTAGCTGGGATTTTAAAAGAAAATGGTGTTGATGACATTATCTGTATTTCTGTCAATGATGCCTTTGTGATGAATGAATGGGCAAAGGATCAAGAAGCAGAAAATATTACATTGATTCCCGATGGAAATGGTGAATTTACTGAAGGCATGGGAATGCTGGTAGATAAATCAGACTTGGGGTTTGGTAAGCGATCGTGGCGCTACTCGATGCTAGTAAAAGATCGTGTAATTAACCAAATGTTTATTGAGCCAGATGAACCAGGAGATCCCTTTAAGGTGTCCGATGCCGAAACAATGCTCAGATACATCAATCCTCAAGCAGTGAAGCCCGAAGTAGTTTCCCTGTTTGCGAAAGTGGGTTGTCCCTTCTGTGCCCGTGCTAAGGCGATGCTCAAGGAACATGGCATCAACTACGAAGAAATTACCTTGGGTAAGGATATCACCACACGCTCTTTACGAGCAGTTACAGGTGCGACAACAGTTCCCCAAGTGTTTATCGATGGTAAATTAATTGGTGGTTCTGAGGCACTAGAAGCTTACTTCGCTGCTAAGTAGATTTCAAGCGTAAGCGTTGCTCCTTGCAAAGCAGCGCTTACATCATTGTTGAGTGCGACGTATTAGTACTTATCTTAGTGATACTTGGAATTTTTAGAGTATCAAAAACTGATCAAAAGCTTTGTCTAATAAAGAAAATATATCAACATGCTTAAAAATGGTTTTAAATCTAATCGTGATAAATAAAAGAAGTTAACTGATGTAAAATCTCTGTCATTTTTAAGTTTAAGACAATGGTGAATCTCTCAATAATATCTGATTTGTCGTTTAGAAGGAGGTGTAGATACTTCATTTGTGAATCGGGGAACACCATCAACTTGGTACTCAAAATAAGGATTGCCAGGTGCTGTCTCTGCATCTCTACCACCATCTGCTCCATAAAGGGGAGTAATGCGGGCTGCTTCTCCAAATCTTACGTTGAGGATACTGTTTATTAATCTTTGAAATTTAAATGCATCTAACTCATTGATTCGACATGCTTGCCTCAGAACAACACGATTAAATTTGTTTGGTGTTCATGAGTCAAAGTCACTCAAACTGACTAATGATAGATGACATTGACAAACAATTTATACGTTAATTGATTACAACCGACTTAATATATAAAAAGTGAAAAAAGCCAATAAAGAGAGTCAGTCGCCTCTTGATTTTCTCAAAAACCTGTTGATTGCTCGTTGGCGATCGCTCTTACTCCTGTTGATAGGAGTCTATTTACCTTTGCAAGTTTTTGAAATCCTGACAGTGAAGATATGGCAGAATCAAGCTGGCTTCCCGTGGGATGTGCCTATTCTGTTAGCAGTTCATTCTACAGAAAACCCCCAGCTTGATGTTTTAGCAGTGACGCTAGCTATAATTGGGTTGCCTTGGACGGCGATACCGATTTTGGGTGCGATCGCACTAATATTACTACTTCAAAAACGCTGGCGATCGCTAGCTTATTTACTCACCGCCTCACTGGGAAGCATCATCATCAACCGCACAGCAAAGGAATTGATGCATCGAGTGCGTCCACAATTGTGGCAGTCCATTGCGCCTGAGTCTAGTTTTGCATTTCCCAGTGCTCATGCCATGACGAGTGTAACACTGGTAGCAATTTTGCTATTCTTAACTTGGGCTAGCTCTTGGCGCTGGTTGGTTCTCATGTTCGGCAGTTTATATGTAATAGCTATTGCGTGGTGTCGTCTCTATCTGGGGGTTCATTTTCCCAGTGACGTTCTCGCAGGTTGGATGGTTACATTAGGTTGGACAATTGGCGTCAGTCTAATTATCAAACCCTATAGAACTATAGCCAAATCCGTAGATGACGAACCCCCTAAGGATGAAACCACCTTACTCCCTGAAGAAAGGAAGTTGATAACTAAGGACTGATATTATGTCTGCTTAAAGACTTATTATTTAGGCTGACACACAGACACGGAGAGATTTTAATAATTAGTGATTAGCCGGACTCCTAAGGCCGCCGTACAAGGGATGGGGAAAGTGGAGAGTTGTTTTAACATGTTCCCCGTGTCAGCTTTTCGTTTGTATAGCCAAAGATTAAACAGAGTTAGTTCTCACAACTTAGACCAACTATCAAGGGATTTTCTAAGAAGTCACGCCAGTAATCTTCTGTGTATTGTTCTATAGCTTTTGGGGGAATTTCTATAGGATGCCATGCAAATTTCTTAAACCCAGCTTCCATCACAGCCCATTCATAAATGGATTGACTCCACATAAAATAGTTGATTATAAAAGGTGGCTCAGTGTGAAATTCAGCTTCAGAATAATAGCCATCTGATAAGGCTTCTTGTTTTAGCACTGTTAGCCCGTATTTTGTAGAATTCGATTTTTTCACAGAAAAATCTGGATTAATTGTAAGAGCAACTAAACGTCCGTTTTCCACTAAATTATTACGAATATTTTGGAACATTTTTAGTAAGTGTTCTTTATTTTCTGCATAATTCAGAAGATAAATTGCAGTTACGAAATCAAATCTACCAAGTTTGGGAAGTTTGGCAATATCGAACACTTGGTATTCATTACCTAGTGGGTTTTTCTGTTCATCCTGGCGTGCAACCTCTACCATTTCTTGTGATATGTCTACACCAACAACTTTTGCAGATCCTTGTTCTCTTAATAACCTGCTATAAAAACCTGTGCCACAAGCCAAATCTAAAATGGTTTTTCCTTGAAATTTATCAAGGATTTTGAAGAATGTGAAATTTTCAGCTATTGGCAATGTAGCTTTAGTTTTGAACTGCTCATAAGTACTACCAATATTATCATATAGCTCAGTCATCAGAATCCTCAATAGACTAGCGATCGTTCATTATCTATAAATACTCTATTTAACATTATAACTAATGCTAAATAGAGTATTTATAGTTGAAAACCAGATTATCTTTCTTTATCGGAAGTACTGGCGCAATATTAGATGCTGTAATTGCACCTACGACAATACAGCATCTAATATTGATTTGATCGTTGCACTTCAGAAAACTTAATCAGACTTTTGAGTTAGAATTTCTCCCGACTTCTGGCTCCTGAATACTCAAGCAAGAGGGTATTACAGGCGATTATGAACAGCTATATATGTCAATACGGTTGGGTTAGTGATATTTTGCCCCAGAAGATTCCCGCAACCCACGCCACTTAATCCACTTGGGGAAACCCCAGACGCTCTCTACCAGACGCTGCAAAACATCAAGTGAGCAGCAAGTGGAATATTTGCTCAGTAACCTCATGAAATATGGCGTTTTGATAGCTAGTGTTGTCGTTTTGGTGGGGGGATACTCTACTTGATTCATCACGGTGCTGAACCTGCTGGATATCACTATTTTTCAGGGAGAACCATCCAAATTCCGCTCACCAGTAGGTGTAGTAAAAGCAGTTTTATTAGGTAGCGAAGCGATCGCAGCATTATTCAACTCAGACTTTTACTACTAATTGTTACTCCAATTCTGCGCGTTTTTATTTCCCTATTTGCTTTCCTATTACAGCAAGAATTTATCTATGTGATTGTTACTTTATTGGTAATGGTTAGTCTGATTTACAGTCTTGTCGGAGCGTATTATTAGTAATATTTTCAAAGGTTAAGGGGTAATTTTAACCTTTTCCCCTTAACCTAAATGTATTGAAATGCAGCTAAAAAAAATTTCAAACTTATTATGAGCCTTGCAAAAGCTCATTGATTGAGCTTAGACTCTGTTAAATTTGTTTTATCATATAAGTTCTTAATAAGTCAATAGTTTCGGCTGAAAAATTGAGTAATCCCAAAGCATATAATAGGCTCGAAATTCCAATAAATAGAGCCAAAAATCTCCCAAAAAAACCGGGATTAATTTCAATAAAACCTAGTTTAGATTTCCCGATGACAGCAATTGTTATAAAAACAATTCCTGCTATTAAAAAGTTGCTATTTGGAGTTAAGTCTGTCATTTTCCGATTAAGATGCCTCAGTACTTCTATTGTAGCTATTATTAGTTCAAATTTCTGCCCCTGCTATATGTAAAATTATTCGGTCAGTTGTCCACAAAACGAGTGCTGTTCATGGGAGTGGGGATAGGGTCTTCCCTATTCCCCTTTTCTGAATGGAAGGATTAGTAGAGTTGCAACGGGAGCGAATCATCACCCTGATTTGCCTTGAGAAATCTGGAACATACCCAATGAATCGGTACACTTTGCGGCCATCCCTTGTGCATAGCCTCTGGGCAAATGACGTGCAGTGTTAGCTGACAATCTATAAGTTGCAGTCCCACTTTATGCACCTGTCTAAGTCCTTGTTCGATGATGGAGTTATTCATAAACTCGATCGCTTGGTGACATTGCACACAAACAATATGGTGGTGATGAGAACTTGATGTTGTGTTGAGTTCGTGGTGTTTGTGTGCTTGTGCCAATTCTACTTCTCGCAAAATTCCCATCTGTGTCATGATTTTCAGGGTGCGATAAACCGTAGACAAACTCATCCCCTCTCCACGCTTAAGAAGCAACAGGTATAGTTTCTCTGCACTCAAATGATTCCCTGCTGGCAGGTTTTGAAAGATTTGAAAAATCAGTTGGCGTTGTGGGGTTTGGCGATAACCTTTGGCGTTGAGTTCTGCTCTTAAGGAATTATCACTATACATAAGCACAACTGACTAGAGGAAAATCATTAATTACTGGCATCATTTGTGTAATAAAATTGAACTTGTTTATCAACAATCAAAAAGGATAGATTCTATTTTGATGATTTGAAAACTCCTCAAAATTAACGTTTACAAATTAGGACTTACGCAAACAATAGCCGAAAAGAAAGATTTTTAGGTAGGTGCAATTCATGAGTTGCCCCTACAGGGCGTGTAGTTTTGCGTAAGTCCTATAAATCTGGAATCAGAACCGAATAGAGGCTGAGTCAATCAAAACTTTTCACATCAGCACACATCAACGCATACAAATTACTTCAACAGGGGATATGGTGAAATTGCTAATTGAGAATCTAATTCTTTGCTGAAAACTTAACCATTTCCAAGCCGTTTTTAATTGTTCTTTTAGTCCGATCGCAGACTTACCAGCAATGGGAACAGAAACCGGATATGCTTGCTTTTGGCTAAAGGTGACAGCATAGATCATCGGGTTGACGAACTCACTGAAGCTCCAGCAAAATCCCGTGAAAAATGCGAAGATTAAAAATACTGCTGCAATCACACCAGCTACTTTGTGAACATCAAAGTTAACTCGCTTGGGATGGGCATTCCACTTGATTTTGAAGCCGGATATCAATCTACGCCAACCAGTCCAAAGGATAATGCCTGTAATGCTCATGAAGGACATCAGTAAACCAATAATGCCTACAAACTTATATCCCAAGTCACCGCCTAAAAGAGCATAGTGAAGTGGGTAGACGATTTCAAAAAACTTATCCACAAAACTGGGCTTTAAGTTATTGCCGAGAATCGCTCCTGTGTAAGGGTTAACGTAGTTTTCTATCCAGTCCTTTTCCTTGGTTTTCAGGACAACATTCATCGGCTGATTTGGCTTCGAGGGCAGATAAATAGCCTGGACTTTTGCGTCTGGTTAATTAGTATATGTCTTTTTCACAGTGTTCAGGACAACCATCAGGGGCAGTTGTTCACCTTGAGGAACAATTGTGCCAATGCGGCGCTGCTGCTCGAAGGTGCTAATTTCTGAGTGGAAGACTAATAGACTACCTGTCAAGCCGACAAGAATTGCAATCAGTCCCACCGCTAAACCAATGTAGCGGTGTAGAGTAAATACCAGATTGCGTAGTTTTTGAGAGTTCATGATCAATACCTTTTCTAAGCTTACATTCTGCCGAACAAATAAAGGATTCTGGTTGACAAGCTGTCAGATGTACCGGATCTGCTCAGTAAAAATGGTTCATCGGTGCGTAAATCGACAAGCGCGATCGTTGAGATAAAATAACCCCAAGCCTTGCCCTAGTCCTTTCAAATTTCCAGATTGAATTTCGGATGTTGTCCAGAGGTTGAAACTGTGTTAGGGCAAGTTGTTCAACCAATGACCAACAACACCAATAGTTAAAACTCCCAACTAATGGAACCCGTGATTGTAAACGGATTAGCTCTTTGAATAATAACTCTGTCGTAAGATAAGTCTACATAGTCCGTATCAAATAAATTACGGACATTAATCGCTGCCTTAAAACCATTTTTTTTGTAGTAAAGCGCCGCATCAGTCCGCAAATAATCTTGGAGTGTAAACGAGTTATCCAAATTGCCTTGCCGCTCACCCACATAAAACAGCCCCAAACCACCTCCAAACCCTTTCAAATCACCCTCTTGAATCTCATAGGTTGTCCAGAGGCTGACTTGATTTTCTGGTACACCGTTTAATCGATTACCTACAGGAATTACATTATCTTCGGTAACTTTTGCATCGGTATAGGTATAGGAACCGATTACCTTCAGCCCTGGCAAAATTTCACCCGCAATATCCAACTCAATCCCTCGACTCTGCTGCTCCCCAGTCTGAATGGAGAAACCTCGCAAAGCTCGTTCAGGATCGGGATCGGGGGTTAGCACATTTGTCTTAGTAAGCTGATAGGCAGCTAAAGTTGTCGAAAGCTTTCCGTCTAGAAAGTCTGTTTTGACACCGACTTCATATTGGGTTCCCCGGCTCGGCTCAAATGCCCTCCTATCCGGGTTAAATCCTGTAGACTGCCTAAAAGAGCGACTGTAGCTGGCATAAAGAGAAACCGTTTTGCTGGGCTGATACACTAAACCAATCCGGGGGCTGAAGGCACCATCATTTTGTTCCGTCTGCTCAGATCCTGTTGGTTCATCTTCATTGGACAACCAATCATAACGACCACCAAGCATGAGTTTCAGGTTATCACTAAACGCAATTTGATTCTGAAGGTAGACTCCGTATGATTGAGTCTTGGTCGTACCAGCAAAATTTAATGAATCAAATTCGGGTCTTGGAATATTGTAATTTGGGTTGAGGATATCGAGATTGGGTAAATTATTAATACTAGGGCTAAAGTATGCAAAATCTGTGAAAAAGCGGTTTATATCGAAGCCCACTAAAAGTTGGTGTGAAATCGATCCAGTATTAAATTTCCCCAACAGTTGCGCTCGGAGATGAATATTGTGCAGAGGATCAAGATTTATTTAAAGAGGTGAGAAATTATGAGTGCTTCAAATATTTGCACTTAGGAATAATCTCGCCAATAAAAAGAAAATCATTACCAGAAATAGCTAAAGTTGTGAGTATAAACTCAGCGAACGTCATTACATCATTTTATAGCCAATTAAAATTGGTCAATAAATGAATTAAAAATCCGAAGATTAAATCAAATCAAGAGAGCATTATATTGCATCATAGGAGTCATGACGTTGGAGCGAAAGTGGTAAGGTTGCTCTGGCGATCGCACTAAATGTTGCAATGCTTTCGGTAGTTCCCTGGAGGGATTGCCGATAAAGGACTGCAACAATGACTGTGTAGGTTAAAGACAATCTAATGTAATTTTAGTGACCTCATGGAAAATGCTCCCATAATATTCCTGATCTCATCAGAACTCCCAGGAAATAGTTCCTTGTAACGTTAGTGGGTCTCCTGGAAAAACGCTGAGGTTACGCTGAGCTGATGCATAATAATCAACATCGAACAGATTTCTAATGTTGAGCGCTACTCGGAAATTATTTCGCTCATAGAAAACAGCAGCATCAGTGCGTAAATAGCTAGGTAACTCGAACGTGTTTGCCAAGTCTCCCTGGCGATCGCCTACGTAGTATAGTCCTAAACCAAACCCCAAACCCTTTCTTAATGCATCACTGATGCGGGTTATCCGTTGCTCTTCAATCAACTGTCGAGGAATAACTTGAATCGACTGGGGAATATCGCGCAGAGGAGTGTCAGTCTTGGTAGGAGTTGAGGAATCTTCTATGCGATATCCATCTTGCTCACCTGTCACTACCAATTCAATCGGTTTATCTGTCTGAGAAGATGGTTGAGTTTGCTGTGTCTGACTTGCTGGCTGATTTAGTTCAGGTGTTGGTTGCGTTTGTGGTTGTGCTGGTGGTTGGCTAGAAGCAGTTTTTTTGGTCACTATAAGGAGTGTTTGCGTTGCATCAAGTACTGTTTAGGATTAACGCCAAATTTTTTCCTAAAAGCAGCAGCAAAGTGATTCCGACTGGCAAAGCCGATTTTCTGGGCAACTTCACTTACCTTCATTTCCCCAGTTTCCAGCAATTGATGCGCCTGTTCTAAGCGGTAATCGTGGAGATAAGCAAACAATGGTTTGCCAAATACCTGTAGAAACCCACGTTTGAGTGCATATTCATTGAGTTTGACTAAGCGTGCCAATTCTGCGGTAGAAGGTGGATTGTCCAGCTGTTGCAATAACAAGTCTCTGGCATAAAGAATCCGCTCTAATGTTTCCGGCTTTAACGGCTTCTGTGTCCGGCTTCCCATCTGAATTTCTGCTTCTTGCCCCAGCAGCAGTGCTAACAGTTCCAGCACCTTGCCTTCCAGGTACATCCGCTTGATGATGCCCTGGTAGGGACAATGCAAGATCCGCTGCACATTGTATTGCATCATGGGAGTCATGACGTTAGAGCGAAAGTAGAGGGGTTGCTCTGGCTCACGCACTAAATGTTGCAATGCTTTTGGTAGTTCCCCGGAAGAATTGCCGATGAAGGACTGTAACAATTCTGGTTCCAAATGCACACCCACCAACAGTTGCCGTCCCTGTGAAAACTCATTTTCTCCTCTAACAGCCATGCCACTGCCGCAAAAACCGTATTGTCCGCCTTCCATCTCATTAACTGCCCAAAGAGAGTTTCCCCTCCATTGCCCTGAAAGCATAAACCAAAACTCTAGGGGATGTGGATGGTCAATGCTTTGCATTATTAAATTGTCATGGCGCTGATAGCTTTCAATCTCCAACAATAAACTCTGTCGCAATTCAACTCTTCGAGAATATCCTTCTGCCAATGCCTGGGGACACTTGCAGGTAATATCTAACTCATCATCGGGGTCATTACTTTGTCGGGTTTCCTCAACTTCTTGCCAGAGTTCCTCGTGCGCCTGTTGTGAAATAGTGATGGTCATGATTAATCAAACTAGAATTTATTGAGATTAATTATCACTATTTCTTTAACCCTGCACAAGTTAGATGCTCGACTTTTCGCTACGGCTGGCTGTGACGCTCCTGCGTCGCTCTAAGCGAAGCTATGCCGTTCGCGCAGCGTCTCCTTTAGGAGAAGGCTTTACGCTACGCTATCGGTGACATGTCATATTTCAAAGCATCATTCATTCTTACCCTCACGATCCAATAAAAAGTTTAATTTTATACTTTTAAGTTGCTAATTTATAGCCTAATTACTATTGACAAAACTGATTTTTTCTTAAACTTCCACGAACGCTGAAGGATTAGCCCAGATTCTCCAAGAAGCGATCGCACTCATGCGCCTCTGGTAGAAATCAGTTATTGTTAAGTTGTAGCTGAGTTAAACCTAAATTTTGCTTTTTACTATTTTGCTGAAACTATTCAGTGGTAAAACTTTCAGCATCAAAAAGCCAAAATGTTATCACTCCTGTACTAGACTTTGATTTAATTTATATATTAAACTACACTAAGACGATAGGAATAGTGGGTTTTATGGAAAGCGTCCAAAACGTTAGTCAAGAGTTGAATGTAACAGGAGACACAACTCTGGAGGACTTACAACAATCTACTCCAGAAGATTTCAAAAAAGACATTTTCAAAAAACTCAGAGGTGGATTTTTTCTGGTACTGGGATATTTGTTGTCACCACTCTGTTGGTGGAATGACCTACTATTCAATCTGCCAATAGCTTATGCTTTTGGGTATGCATGTAGTTTACTTTCCCCAAAATTACTTTTACCTTGTTCAATTATAGGGTACTGGCTCTCTAATATTGTGGGAATTCTCTTGATGCAATTCGGTTCTAAGGACATTTTTCAAAAAGAACCTCAAGAGCATAACCTCAAGAAAGAATTATTCACTGGTTTAATTTCTTCAACAGCTTATACCCTGTTGATTATACTATTGATCCAGTTGAAGATTCTCGATTCTCCCATTTTATTCTCCAACGGTTAATTTAGTTTATCACGTTTCTACAAAGGAATCGGTTGTAGGGGCGCACATCTGTGCGCCCCTATATTTTATGTAGCAAATATTTCGTGAAAAAGAATATCAATTTTCATCAAATTTTAAAATTTCACTCAAATTCAACAATTTTGGAGTTTCCTTACTTACAATTAATGGTAGCTTTCCATTCCATTTTTCTATTGCTTGTCTTTGCAGAATTTCTGGAGTTAAACCGTCACGCAATAATCTATGTGCCTCTGCCTCTCCTTTTGCTAAATTAACTTTTGCCTCAGCCTCTTTTGTTGCTTTTAGTGCGATAAACTCTGCTTGTTTTGCTTCTTGTTCAGCAATCTGCTTCGCCTCCACCGCTTCACCAAATCGTTCTGAAAAATGGACATGAACTAGAGAAATATCATCAACTGCAACGTGATAGCTACCTAGTCGTGTGGACAATGCATCATCTACTCCACCTTTAACTTCTCCTCGCTTAGTAATAATTTCTTCAGCAGTATACTTTGCCATTACTGCTTTTAGTACTTCTTCAACTGCTGGGTTAATAATCCGAATGACTACATCTTGTTCATCTCCAATTTTCTGAAAAATGGCATTTGCTTCCTGGGGAATAATATGCCAATTGAGAGCGACATCGGTGAAAACATTTTGTAAATCTTTGGAAGAAGCCTCAGCAGAAATTTCCTGTTTTTGGACTCGAATACTCAGCTTTTTCACAGTATTGACTACAGGAATAATTAAGTGAAGTCCTTCTCCTAATATCTGGTTTTGGACTTCGCCAAATTTCATCAGTACACCACGTTCGCCTGCATTTATAATCACACAAGGCGTGAGAAAGATAGTTATCAGGAACAAAAGAGCAGTCAGTTTACCGGCACTGTTAAAAGTTGTATTTTTTCTCATCTGTATGAAACATGTATGCGTCTGGTGTAGAGACACATATTTAGGAGTTGTAAGCTTCTTCTGGTCATCCTCTTATAACTTTGGCTCTAAGTCAATTTTCATGTGACTCTAGCCAAGGTAACAAATCAGTATTACCAATAAGTAGCAAGTTCCTGACTGAGCAGTTAATCTGTTCAATGTACAGGCATATAGGTAAGCCACCAATGTGTACTTTACTACCCAAACTTGGAGATAGTGAAGGTTAGGGTAGCTTTATGTTTACCCAAATTACTGTAATAATATCGAAAAACCGTAGTATTTGAAAAGGTAAGTTTGCCCCCATTAGGCATCGCATCACCCAGACCAGAACGACTTTTTCTCCATCAGGACTTACGCACAGGTAACAGAAAATCGAACCACAGAGAAGCCAGTGCGCCCTTGCGGTTCCCCGACTTGAAGCAACTGGCGCGACGCAGAGAAGCCAGTGCGCCCTTACGGTTCCCCGGTACCCCTCCGGGGAAGCAAGCTACGCGCAGCGTCTCCGACAGGAGAAGCAACTGGCGCGACGCAGGGGACACGGAGAAATAAGAGTTTGAGAGGTTTTTTGCGTAAGTCCTATCCATAAAAAGCCCCACCGAGTGATGGGGATAGAGACTGATGAATTTTTGGCATCATCTCTCTTTAGGGTGCGCTTGGCGCAAGTCCTCTATCTATTCAATTCTTCTAATGCAGAGCTATCAGGGTTAACTGATGGACTAATGACATATTCAGGGTAGGCTGGTATACCATGCTCGTGTAAATCCAAACCTTCCAATTCGCCTTCTTTCGACACACGCAGTGTCCCTGTCAAATTTACCAAATACATCAACCCCATTGCCACAGCGAATGTAGACACAGCGATGATTAGGTTACCAATAACTTGTGCGCTCAACACTTGTATCCCTCCACCATAAAACAGACCTCTTAACGGTGCAGAGACATCAGGTGAGATGGGGCCAGTCGCGCCGAATTCACCAGTGGCAAACAAGCCCAGCGACCACGTTCCCCAGATTCCGCAAAAACCATGTACAGGAACTGCACCGATGGGGTCGTCAATACGAAGCCATTCCAAGAGTTCTATTCCTAGAACTACAACTACACCGGCTACCGCTCCAATGATGATAGAACCTGTCGGATTAACCCAATAGCAAGGGCAAGTGATCGCAACCAAGCCCGCCAAGAAACCGTTGACTGTGAAACCCAAATCCCACTTTTTTGTTTTCGGATAAACGAAAAACAGTGCCGACAGACCGCCTGCACATGCTGCCAAGGTAGTATTGGCGGCAACCCGTCCAGTTCCCACAAAGTCCATCGCTGAGAGTGTCGAGCCGGGGTTGAAACCGTACCAGCCGAACCACAGAATCAGACCACCAGAAGCAGCAATTACAAGGTCATGGGGTAACATCGGGCCGCCACCATCGCGTTTGAACCGACGACCTAAACGCGGGCCGAGGGCGATCGCACCTGCTAGGGCAATGAATCCCCCAATGGTGTGAACAACTGTAGAGCCTGCAAAGTCATGGAAGCCAATTCCCAAGAAAGGCAGGAAACCCTCTTTGCTGCCCATTGTTGCCAGAAAACCGTCTGGCCCCCAAGCCCAGTGTCCGATAATTGGGTAGATGAATCCAGAAACGCCAGTGCTGTAGAGAAGATCGCCAATAAACCCTGTCCGCCCAATCATCGCCCCAGAGGTAATCGTCGAGCAGGTGTCTGCAAAGGCGAACTGAAACAGCCAGAATGCCAGAAACGCTACACCTGTACTTTCATAAGTCGAGGCTGCACCTTGCAAGAAGAACCAATTCAGTCCAATCAAGCCGTTACCATGACTGAACATGAAGGCAAAGCCCCAGGCATAGAATAGTAACCCGCAAAGACAAGTGTCAACGATGCACTCCATCAAGACGTTGACGGTTTCACGAGAGCGACAGAAACCTGCTTCTAGCATCGTAAAACCTACTTGCATTGCGAATACTAGGAAGGCGGCTAGTAGCGTCCAGAGGGTATTAATTGGGTTAACGATGTCATTGCCTTTGAGTACTGGATCGGCTGCTAGAGCTGGTGTGACCATCAAATTGGGGATGAAGGCCAATACCATGAACAGCATCATGATCGCCATTGCCTTGCCCAGCAGTAGTAAGTAACCGTAGCGCCTCCATTCTGGGTCACGTAAACGCTGTCTTAATCGTGCCAACTTGTTAACTTGCTGACTTTGCCTAACAGTTATCGGCAATTTCTTCATTGTGGGCAATTGCTGATGCTTAACCCGGAAAAAGCCTTTCTTGACTGGGGTAGATTCCGCTTTCAGGAAAAAGTCCCAAAAGCTTGTTACTAAATAGAGAATTATGTTGAGGTAATTTAGACTTTTTTTTCCCAAAGAACTACAAGCTTTAAATAAGACAGTTTTTAGTCTGCTTCTTTTGTTATCCACTAAGTAAAACCTCCATCAAGGTAAATATTTTTCAACAACTAAAATCTCAATTCTCAGTCAAGCTGCTGAGGAAGAATATGAAGGTATTGATGCCAAATCAACTTGAACGTGATTGTTTCAAAATCGACAGACCATCACGTTACGATAGTTGTGGCGGCATCAACAACATTAACGAAGTTTTTCTGCAAGTCCTTAACCACATTTTTCTAATATCAAAAACCCTGATATTATGAAAAATCTGAATGTTCCCTTACAGGAATAAACTAATAAATTTGACTAATTTTTTATTTTATCTTTCCCGAAAACTGTATTTGTATTAAATAATACAGTTTTCGGGAAGGAGTCGCATGAAGTTACTCTCGCCACATCACATATAACAAATGTATCCTTTGTAGTAACAGTATTTACCGATATTAAGATAGAAACATCCAGAAGATTATTAATTTTATATACAACAAATCAAGAAGTTGTTACTTTTTAGCAAATCAATATTGTCACATTTTCGTCATAAATTTGTCATAGATTTGTCAAACAAATGTGCAGATATAACTGGTTAGCTGATAAAATCAGCTTATACTTGCAGCGCTCTTACCTCTTTACAGGTATAATATTCCCCGTTATTAAACATTTGAAGTTACGAAAGTTGAGAAGCTCTAAAGCTCATACTCAACGGGATCATTAAACGAAATCGCTAGCCGTTTAAGAAGTTGTTTGAAAAGTCTAATTTATTACTTGCCTTGGCGACTGGAAGTCGCACACCAGTTGGTTGTATTTTTATTTATCATCTGTGTGAAATATGTATGCGTCTGGCATAGAGACACATATTAGCTCATCTTTTTGTTTACTAAACTCATCAGCTGCTTATCCAAGCCGATAAGGTAATCTCTGCCGTAAGCCCCATTCTCTAAGCCTGTAACGAGATGATTGGGAATGTCTTGTCTAATTTCCTCGCTACAAGAACCAGCAGCTAGGGCGTAGGCGTAGCCCGTCGTAGACATCGCAGCTACTGTATCCACATCCCCAGTAAAAGCAATACAATCTTGTAAAAGTTCGCTCATGCTATCATTTCGCATCACCGCAGTAATCGCTGCCCTGACACTCATCCAAGCCTTTAAACTTGACTTTACCTGACCAGGGTTTAGACCACTCTCCAGATACATAACCTTCTAAAAACTGTCCTAATTTGCGTTTTGCTCCCAGTCGATAGATAAAATAATGTGACATCAAAGCAGCCGCAACCGCAGCATTGATCCCATCAGGTGTATTGTGGGTAATTGCCGCTTGAATTGTTGTCGCCTCAATGACTTTCTCTGCTGTCGGATAAATACCTATGGGCGCTGCACGCATTGCTGCCCCACTTTTATCACTGTCAGGGCGAATTTCGGTTAAAAATCCTGAATTCCTACTAAAAAATGGTAGAAGTTTCTAGCATAACCCTCTCTGGGGTCGCGTTTAAAGGCTCTAACAAAACTATCGGCTAAAACTTCTAGCGTCCACGCTGCTTGAGCAACAATCACTTCCGCAATGGCAATGCTCATCTGGGTGTCGTCAGTGTAAGTGCCAGGGATGAATCGAAAACGCGGATGTTCAACGTATCGACTCAAATCGTTGTTAACGATCATCTCGTTAGCATATTCAAAGCCTGCACCGTAGGCATCTGCGTAGGCGTAGCCCGCCGTAGGCATCGCTAACTCTAGCAGCATATTGGTATTAAACTAAAAACGGACGCGCCAGAAAGAAGCTAGAAACTGATTTAGCATCTACCGGCTCTCCTTCCAGAATAGCTTTCTCTAATTCTTCGGGAGTCAAAAACACAGTTTCGATATCCTCGTCTCCATCTTGTGGTGGTGGTATCTCCAGCTTTTCTAAATCTCGCGCCAGAAATGCATAGATAATTTCATCAGAATAACCAGGCGCTAGGAAAAATTCGCCTAGTTTGTCCCATTTATGGCCGCTATAGCCAGTTTCTTCTTCAATTTCACGCTGTATCGTTTCTAGGGGATCTTCATTTGGTTCTACAGTTCCCGCTGGAAATTCTAATATTCGTCCCTGAATTGCAAAACGATACTGGCGCACGAGTATAAGTTTGCCCTCTGATGTCACAGGCACAGCTAAGGCACCACCAGGGTGACGAATACATTCCCATTCTCCTTCCGCTTTATTCGGCAAACGCAAACGATTAACTTCAAAATCAAACTTGCGTCCTTTATAAAACAAGCGTTGTTTCAGCAGTTGTGGTAATTCTCTACCTAATGGCATAGTAAAATCTGATTATCTGTGAATACAGAGGTGAAATCAGCGTTCTTCTGTGTTTAAGGATGGTAATTTTAATTGTTCATCAATAAATGTACATCAGAACAGTCTACTTCTTTCAGCAGTTCTTTAATAACACACCCAGAAACTGGTTCTACCCAATCTGAGGCAATTTCTGCCAGTGGTACTAGCACAAAGGCCCGATCTCGCATTCGGGGATGGGGAATCTGGAGGTTTGGTGTATCCACAATCAAGTCATCATATAATAACAAATCCAAATCCAGGGTTCGTGGTCCCCAGCGTTCCTGACGCACACGCCCAAATTGTTGTTCGATTCCTAACAAAGCTTCTAATAACTGCTGGGGTAGCATTTCTACTTGCAATGTGACGCAGCCATTTAAGTAATCTGGCTGCTGTGGCCCTACTGCTTTGGTTTGGTACCAACTTGATCTGGCTTCTAAGAGAATACCTGGCGTTTGGACTAAAGTTTCGATAGCTGCTTCTAAAATTGTCTGTGAATCGCCGATATTACTACCAAGGGCAACAGCGCTTCGTCTGGGCTTGGCGTAGGCATAGCCCAACTCAGGCATCACACTCTCCTTAAGTAAGCTGTTTTCAGGCTGTGTTTGCGGATATCCAGAAAATGTCAATAGTTTTTATATTTCTAAAAATTATGATAATTGCAGTAGTTTTACAAAACTCACTCTAATATACATTATTATTCTATAGTGAGTTTTGTTAAGTATTTTATTGATCAAGCGTAGCAATCTAGCCTCTCCCACTCGTCTTAACTAAAGCTCAATTGATAAACTTTCGGTCTTTTTTTTATTGATATGGTAGCTAATTTGCATTACCATTTACTGTAGCAGGAAAGGTAATCAACCTGTTTAAAAACCTGATTGCTGTTTAACATGGAGACGCCGCACCTTGACAATTAAATCTATGGGGTTCTACTTTGTTGTTCTAGTGGCTTGACAATTTTTGTTAAGCAGCCTGAAAGTAGATAAAAGATTTACAGGAACTAGACGACTGGCACTTAACTCAAATCAATTTTGGAGTAATCCGACTACCGAGGGACACTCGGCAAGTAACGCTTAGGGAGAGAACCACCTCTGGTGAGAGTACCGCAAGTTGCTCTAATTAAATGGACTCGTTGAACTAAGAATCTCCGTGGCTTGAGCCAGAAGAGTGTCAAACTAACATAAAGATGGTGCTATAACCCTAAAGCTTATTGATAGTGGTTAAGTAGTTAGGACTTTATATAGAGGAATCAACGTATAAAAGCTTACCTCGTGTTTAAAGCGAAAACCAACTAATTAGAGTGACTCTAATCGGGAGGAACCGTGATTGCCGCTTGGTAATCATCATCAACACGAAGAATCGACAATTGAGATACTACCAGCACATCTGGCGCAGGCAAGGCAGTTACTGAGCAAAATGAAAATTTTACCATCTAGGATGAAGACCAATCAGGCAACTGGCGGTAAACCACTTTATCGTCGCTTATGGTTTTGGGCAGGCTTGGGTGTAGGTGGTGGGATAGTAGCTTTCATCTACGGCGTCAGTCTAATAGATCGCACTTTGCCAGATAAGGCCGAGCTAAACGCCGTGCTTAGAGAGCAAACACTGACCATTAAAGCTGCTGATGGAAGCATATTACAACAACAAGGTGAAGCCAGTAGAGAACAGCTAAAGCTAGAACAAATACCAGATAATTTAAAAAAAGCTTTCATCGCCTCAGAAGATAGAAGATTTAAGCAGCACAACGGATTTGATCCTCAAGGAATTGTGAGAGCAAGTTTGAATAATTTGCGATCGCAAGGTGTGGTAGAAGGTGGTAGCACCATAACCCAACAGCTAACGCGGATTCTCTTCCTGAAACAAGAACAGACAATCTGGCGCAAACTCAAGGAAGTCCGCCTCGCCCAAAAAATGGAGCAAGAATTAACCAAAGATCAGATTCTAGAGCGTTACTTGAATCTGGTTTATTTGGGAAATGGAGCTTATGGTGTAGCAGATGCAGCCTGGGTATACTTTAGTAAATCGCCAGATCAACTGTCACTCGCCGAAATGGCAACGATTGCTGGATTGGCTCCTGCTCCTAGCTTGTACGCCCCAAACAAGAATCCAGAAGCTGCAAAACGGCGGCGGGACTTGGTATTGCTACGGATGCAAGAGGATAAAATAATTACGCCAGAGCAAAGGCAGGCAGCAGTTCAGGAGCCACTAACCCTGAAAAGCAGTTTACCCAAGCGAGTGCAAGTAGAATCACCCTACTTTACTAGCTACATCCAAAAAGAATTGCCGAAGTACGTTTCTCCTAAGGTGCTAGCAAGTGGGGGTCTAGTAGTGGAAACCACGCTGAACCCAACTTGGCAGAAGGTAGCAGAAGAAGCAGTTGCTAAAACACTGCAAAATCAAGGACGCTGGGAGAACTTTAAGCAAGGATCAATGGTTGCCATTGACCCCCGCAGCGGTGAAATTAAGGCAATGGTTGGCGGAAAAGACTTTGGTAAAAACCAGTTTAATCGGGTTACTCAGGCACAGCGGCAGCCAGGATCGACATTTAAAGGGTTTGTATATGCCACTGCGATCGCTAGCGGTAAAAGCCCCTACGATACCTATGAGGATGCACCCATTGTTGTAGATGGCTATGAACCGAAAAACTTTGGTAAAAACTTCCACGGCTCAATGAACATGCGAGATGCCCTCACGCGCTCGATTAATATTATTGCGGTGAAGGTGCTGATTGATGTGGGATTTACGCCAACGATTAAACTTGCCCATGATATGGGGATAAAATCTGAACTCAGGCCCACTTATTCTTTGGCTCTCGGCTCCAACGAAGTGAATTTGCTGGAATTGACCAGCGCTTACGGCAGTTTTGCCACCCAAGGATTGCATACAGAGCCTCATGGTATTACTCGCATTCTCAACCGCCAAGGCAAAGTAATCTGGTCAGCTAATTTCCCGTCTAAACGCGCCCTTGACGCTGACAGTGCCGCCATCATGACTTGGATGCTACGCAACGTTATAGAAGCCGGGACTGGTGGTGCTGCTCAGTTAGATAATAGACCAGTTGCAGGCAAAACCGGCACCTCCGACGAAGCCCGTGATTTGTGGTTTATTGGCTACATTCCCCAGATGGTGACAGGGGTCTGGCTAGGTAACGATGACAACCACCCCACAGACGGCAGCAGTAGTAGTGCCGCTTATACTTGGCACGAATTTATGGAAAAAGCGGCAGAGGGGATGCCCGTAGAAAAGTTTCCCAAACGACCCAAGTTAGAAGGTCGCAAAGGCACTATCAAAGCCCAGTCCATCAAGCCCAAACAAGTGTTGAATCATTCTATTTCTGAGGATGATGACTCACAAGGGGAAAGTTCTACAAATTCTAATTCTGAGGATAGTGGTTCATCTAGAAGACGTAGAAATAGGAGGAGCTATTCTGAAGAAGAACAGCAATCTAGCGATTATACCCCAAGACGGAGAAGGCGCGATCGCAGCCAAGAATCAAGTTCCAGTAACTCTTCCTCAGAATCATCTACCCCACAGCGGCGATCTAGAAAAGTCGAATCTGATTCTTCTTCTCCCTCGCCTCGAAGAACTCGGCGATCGTTCTCTCCCGCAAATAGCTCCGGTTCTTCAGGTTCTTCACCCTCACAGCCATCCTGGCGGGATAGACTTAGACCGTCTCATGAATGAGGAGTTGGGTATTGGGCATTGAGCATTGGGCACTTGTACTGAGCGAACGCAAGAGCGTCTCGTAGAGAAGCCGTTGGCGCAGCCTCTCCAAGAGTTGTATTGAACATTGGGCATGGAGTAAAAATCCTGCTTTCCGTGTCCCTGCGTCCACATTTCTGTGCAATATCAAGTTGCTTAAACTTAACTACGGGGGGATGTTACGTGATAGGCTCATTTGATAGTGTGTTAAGTACTGTTATTTAACCTTGGAGAATATTCTCATGCATTTATTTATGCAGACAGCAGCACCAGGCATAGATGCTGCTCCTCATTTTCCCTTGGCTTTTACCTTGGTGTATGTCGTTGGTTTTGTTGCTGCTGTAACCATTGGTTCAATAGCTTGGTATAACTCAAAACGCCCCGCAGGTTGGGAAAGCAAAGAGCGTCCTGATTTTGTGCCTAAGGTCAATAAAGAAGAGACTCCGGGTCTGGGTGAACCGAAGCCATAAACAGTAATGAGTGATGAGTGCTGAGTGTCGAGTGCTTAGTTGTAAGTGCCAAACTTAAAAATCATCTATCTACAGAAGCGATTATTCGCCTCTTGTCAACTAATAACTAATAACTCATAACTCATAACTCATAACTCCCGGTTAGTTTTGCACTTCAACCCAACGGCGGTAAAGCTTTTGAATTTGTTTTAGAAGTTTAGTCTGAACTGGTTGAGTTGAATCATGCGGTTTGGCTATATCTTGCAATTCCGTTAGGAGTCTGGCTTCTTCAACGGCAACTTCACCATCGCTATAAATTAAGCCACTGATGGCTTCAATCAAGTTTTCACAATCTTCAAGGCTGGGGCGATCGCCTAAATACTCCTGCACCCAGTCATAGCACTCTTTTGGTTGTACAGGAACTAGTTCGTACAGCCAAGGCTTAATTTCTGGATCGTTAGCCAAACCCTTTGCTTGAGCTATTTCGCGCAGATATTGCCGTTCTTCTGGCTGGATTCTGCCATCGATCCAGGCTGCTCCAATCAGGATTTTAACTAAGTTTTTCACATTGGAAGGGGTAACCATTGCTGCCTCCTCTGGTAGATTCAGACCTCCATCAAATCGTACAATCCCAAACAGTATTCATTCGGAATTATTGGTTTTTCTTAAGCGCACCATAAAAAAGCCATCCATGTCCTGTCGATGGGGCCAGACTTTAAACCAACCTTGAGGCATGGTACGGGCAGAATCAGGGAACTCAAAGCCGCTGGGAGACTCAATTTGCCAATCAGGTGACTCAGCTAAAAATGCCAAAATCACTTGTTCATTTTCTGCTGGATGCAATGTACAGGTAGCATAAACTAGTACACCACCAGGTTTGACAAAAGTAGATGTATGTGTTAATAATTCTTTTTGCAGCAGCGAAAGTTCTCGGACAGATTCTGGTGTCTGTCGCCAACGAGCATCAGCATGACGGTGCATGGTTCCCAAACCAGAACATGGAGCATCCAGTAATACGCGGTCTGCGGTGTTTTTAAATTGGGCAAAATGACGACTGTCACCAGTGTAAATTTGAATAGATTGTAAATTCAGCCGTTGAGAATTTTCTTGGAGTTTGCGAAGACGAGAAGGAGTGCGATCGCAAGCCCAAATTTTCCCCTTATCTGCCATTAATTCAGCGATGTGGGTTGTTTTACCCCCTGGTGCAGCACAGGCATCAATTACCACCTCACCTGGTTGGGGGTCGAGCAAATGACTTACCAATTGGGCACTACTATCTTGTACAGTCCACCAACCCTCTCTGAAACCAGGTAGTTTTTGAATTGACCCAGTACTACCAATCAATCGTAAAGCTTGGGGTAAATGAGGAATCCGTCTCACCAAAATACCAGCAGATTGCAAAGCCGTCTCAACTTCCTCAATTGAAGTGCGAAGGGGGTTGATACGCAAGTCAATTGTTGGTGATTGGTTCATCCATTCACATAATTGTTCTGTCTGGGCCAAACCTAATTGTTCTAACCAAACTTGAATAATCCAGTTAGGAAAGCTGTGTAAAATACCCAAGCGTTCCACCTGACCTGGAAAAGTTAACGCGGAACCTAACCCCCCAGCCCCCTTCCTTAGTAGGGAAGGGGGAGAATTCAAAACCTCTTCCCTACTAGGGAAGAGGTTTTCCAGATTGGGTGAAAAGTCAAAGCGTTCCACTGGGTTTTCTGGAAGTTGTAACGGATCTGCCTTTATCTTTTCTGCAAGGCGGATGTACTGGCGTAATAGACCATTAACAAAACCTGTGAGTCCAGAAAAACCGTTTTCTTTAGCGAGTTGGACGGTGGTATTAACAGCAGCTGAGGCGGGAATACGCTCTTGATAGCGCAGTTGGTAGAAGCCCAGATGTAAGATGGTGCGGAGGTCTTGTGGTTGTTGATGAGATTTCTTTTTAGCGAGTTGATCAATGAGACTATCAAGAGTGCGCTGCCTTCTGACGCTCCCATAAACCAATTCTGTCACCAAGCGGCGATCGTTATCAGCCAAATTAACTTTTTGCAGCACTCTATCAAGGGCAACATCAGCATAAGCCCCCTTATGAACATCTCGCAGGGCGATAAAAGCTAGTTGACGGGGGTTTGTCATGGAAACATGAGTCAGGAGGCTTTTGTATTTTAACTCCCAACTCTTGTACAGACGCGATTAATCGCGTCTCTGACTCCTAACTTCCCTATCGAGTCATATACGGATCTACACTGGCGATTTCTAACTCACATGCTCTAGAAACCTGTTCTGCTGGTAATTTACCAAAGCTGATTAATGGTAAATAAGTGGGATTTGCCATCAGTTCTTTTGCTAATAAGAACCCGGTAATTGTCCAAGTTTGATATTTCCTAGCTTGTTTCCCAATCAGTCGCCCTTTCTTACCGTCGTAATATTCTGGCCATTCATCTGTACTGAGCCGTCCTTGGGCAGTTTCAATAGCCTTTTGTGCAAGACCTATTTTGTTAGTTTTCATAGCCGCAGCTGCCAACATCCACATTAAAACTGGCCAACTACCAGCATTATGATACGACCAGGGGATATTTTTTGGATCACATCCAGTTACAATTCTGTATTCTTCATGTTCCAAAGCTGGGAAACAAATTTTCATTGGCATATCTCCCACCAAATCTTCCCATCGTTCCTCGATGAGAGTCATAATTGCTTGTGACTGTTCTTCGGTGGCTAAGTCTGAAACAATTGCCATTAAGTTTCCCAGTGAAAAGAAGCGAGTATCTAGCTGCGAGGGCCCAACATTACCTGCTAGATAACCACCTTTTTTTGACAGCCACTTATCTAATTCATAATAAGGAAGAGAATCTACATATATGTTGAACAGATTAACAGCACCCTTACCATATTCTTCACTTTTGAAGTGATAAATTGCATTCAGGCGATTAATATCTATCCAATAATGCTGACGAATATGAGCACATAAAAGAGGCAAACGGTTATCAATGGCTGCAACAATATCAGAATTTCCTTGACAAATTAGCAGTTCACGAGATGCACGCAATGCCGTGTAAAAAAGAACTTGTAGTTCTAGAGGATGCCCATAAATGCCCATCCGACGGTCAATCATACAAGCACCATCTGGAACCAACAGCGTTGGGTACATATCAAAACGATTCGCCAAGCAGATTTCCATGATTAACCTGATTCCGTTTTGGAATTCAGGTTGATAGGCTAGAGAAAAATCTTCTGTGGCGACTACATAAGCACGCAACAAAATAATCCACCATAGGCAAGAATCTACAGGTGTAACTCTAGCGATCGCATGTTCACCAAAGTCTGCTTCTAAATATTCTTGCCCATTTTCTGATACAACTTTAAAGCTAGCTGGTATTAATCCTCGTCCCGGCTTATAGGCGTCTAATGCCTTTTCTTTAGGCTGTAACTTTAAGGTTTCTTCTAAGAAATTGCGAACAATATCTGTTCTACCTTTAATCAGAAAAATTAGACCGGCAGAGACAAAATCCCTAACAAAGCACTGGTCATAATTGAGCGCCGCTACAGATGCATCATAAGAGGCTACCGTACCAACGGGGCGGCCTTGATAGTAGAGAATTGATTTTTCTAGTGCTTGCCACCCTGCTTCCACTTCTTTTAAATTTTCAGTAGTTTCCAATTCGTTTAGGTGCATCGCCAGAATAACTCCATTTGGGTTGTGAATTTGTGGTAGATGCGTCTTAATTTATTATTTTTGCTATTCTCAGCATAACAAAAACGCTTTTTTGAATAGCAAATATAATTTGCAGAAAATTAATCAACTAACTATAAATAAATCTGCTGACATTTATGTAGGTTTATTGCTAGTTAATTTGCTTATAATCGATTACTCTTTGGGTTAATTATAGTTGTTGTTCTTCACTACAAACAGTAATATAATTATTAAAAATAGTCACACAAGATATATTTTTAGATTATTTTTTGTTCCGTTTCATGTCCGGAATCTTTGCTTTACTAAACAAAAATATATCTTCAGTACTGTTTAGGGTTTGCGTGAAGTTAAAACTGGTTGCAGTATATTTACTTGAGCCGGATTAGTTTTTGACACTAAGAGGTTAGATTATTCCCCTATAATCTAATAATTTATAACTTTTTTTCAGAATATGCAAGATTAACACTTTAAAAGTTTAAGATGTCAATACTTCCGAAGAGTTATATATTTTACCCTACTGACATTTGTCAGTGTTTAACTGCTCCTGGAATTCTTTATAAGCTTGATTAATTGCTTGCATTGAAGCTTTTGCGATCGCAGAACTGTTGAGATCAGGATGATACTGTCTTGCTAATCGAAGGTAGGCAAGTTTTACAGGATTGGCATTATCACTCTGATCTACACCCAAGACTTCCCACCATTCCCCAGATAATACAGAGTCGAGATTAAATTTATCAAAGCTTTGCATTTGACTCCAAATCTTGATGCATCCGCCATTACCGCCACTTACCAGCGTCTTGCCATCAGGACTGAAAGCAACGGGATTTCGCCCAGAAAGATTTTCTAGTAGTTCGCCAGTATGTAGGTTCCAAAGTTTGATGATACCGTCTCTGCTGGCACTGACGAGAGTTTTTCCATCAGGGCTGATGGCAACAGATAAAACCGCCGCTGAGTGTCCAGTCAGAGTGGAGAGTAATTCTCCAGTTTGAAGATTCCACACCTTTATTGTGGTGTCTGTGCTACCACTAATAAGAGTTTGACTGTTAAGACTAATAACAACTGTATTCACAGCTCCCAAATGTTCAGTGAGAATGTAGCGCTGTTGCCAAGTTTTGATATCCCAAAGCCTGATAGTTTGATCCGCGCTACTGCTTGCAAGGATTTTACCATCGGGACTGATGGTGACAGACAAAACTGCATCTGAGTGTCCATTCAAGGTGCGTTTTATTGTTCCCGTGTAGCGTCCCCAAATTCTAACAGTCTTATCGTCAGCACCACTGGCAAGAATTGCCCCATCAGGACTGTAGGTTACCGAGTTAACAAAGCCATTATGACTGTAGGGAGAACTTAAATAAAATAATGTCCGGTGAAATTTTCTTGTGTCCATCTGCCAACTGCTGATTTTACGATCGACACTGCCACTTGCAATTTGTTGTCCATCAGGGCTGATAGCAACAGATAAAACTGCCTCTGCTTGTCCAGAGAACATGTAAAGCCATTTTCCTGTTTTCAAGTTCCACAGATAAACTTGTCTGTCATCACTGCCACTAATCAAGGTAGTACCATCAGGACTGATAGCGATCGCATTAACTGCCGCTAAGTGACCCTTGAGTGTACGTACACATCTCCAGCTTTCAGGTAACTGGGTTGTCAGAGATATTGTTTCTGCTTCAATATTGGCAGTAGAAGGTTTAGGAGTAACAAATTCTGATTTTTTCTTTAATTCAGCCTTAAGTGCCTGTAACTCATCTTCGACTTCCAAAGCAGCAAATTTTTGGTTGAAATCCTCACCAGATAAAAATGCTTCTAATTCCATCACTGCTTCTGAATAGGCATCCATCAGCAAAACTTTCTCTTCCATTCGCTCAAAAAGCTGTACTGGAGTTTCGCTAATTTCAGATTCGTCTAACAGTTTGGTAATACCATAGGCGGCGAGTCCCACCACTGCACCAATACCCGCCATCGGGACTGCACCAATCCCAAATGCCAGCCCTACTTTAGGCGCGACTAAACCCATACCACCGACGACACTATAAACACCAGCACCGCCGACTGCACCAATTCCCATTGTAGCGATCACAGTAGCATCTCCCTGTGCGATCGCTTTAAAAGCACCATAAGCAGCAGCACCAGCCACAGCGCCAGCAGCCACTACAGGAGTTGCACCAATGCCAACAGCACCAAATCCTCCGGCTAATCCCATCCCACCTACGGTTGCGGAAACACCAGCACCTGCTATGGTTCCGCCTGCGATAAATGCTGCACCTGTTTTAGAGTTTTGTGTCACTGGTTTTTGTTTTTGAAGAGGAACAAATTAGGAAAAAAGAAGGCAGGTGCGATCGCGTTTTAGCTAAAACTAGAGATACACATACAGAGGCTTGAGAAAAGCAACCTTTTAAGTTATTTTACTGAATATTTTCAAAACTTTATGTATACTAACTCTACACTAAATAACTTAGGACTTACGCAAAACTATACGCTGTAGGGGCAATTCATGAATTGCCCCTACCTAAAAATCAGGGTTTCAGCTATTGTTTGCGTAAGTCCTGTAACTAAACATTAATAATTTTGTCATATAACAAAACCCCCTAAATATATAAAGTTTAGGGGGTTTATTTAAAAAACACGATCAAAATTAAATTCCTTTACACCAGGACCATAACTCGGTTATACGAGACATAGGACGTTCTGGTGTCTACGTAATATAATATAGCGAATATTATAATAGTTGTCAATGCCTCAGCCTAAACTAACAGATGATGAGCTAAAAGATATTCTGATGAATTTTTCAGCCGCACGTATGAAACCATATCTTAGCGCTGCAAATAGTAATCACGGCAACGCCATCAGAATATGTCAGATCAATACTCAACTTTGCGAGGCACTATATCCAAGTCTACATACTTTAGAGATTGCCCTACGCAATACAATCGACAACGTATTATCCGTTAAGCATGGTAATGATTGGTTATGTAATGGAAAAATTCAATTAGACAGTTATGAACATGAGACTGTTATAGCGGTGTGCAGTTGAGTGAGATACAAAAACTTTGCTGAAATGATTTGACAGCAAGGATTTTGGTGTTATCATCCAATCGATAACCGCTATAACGCTGTTCTTAAAAAATGCAATCATAACTTAAATCACTTAATTCCAGAACTGAGTTTTGGATTTTGGAAAAGCTTAATAGATAAAACATATTATGAAATTACGATATGGCGTCCTTTTTGTAAAAAAATATTCAAATATGCTAAATCTTCTGAGCTAAATATTAAACAAATACGACCAAAAATCAAAAGTATACATTGGTTACGTAACCGCAATTTTCACCATGAACCAATTTGGAATTACCTGCAACTTGACAATATACATAGTGATATTTATTGTTTTATTAATTGGATTAATCCAAAAGTTAGTGCTTGGCTCAGAGAATATAACCGATTTCCACAAGTATATCTAAGTACATCAACACTAGTTGAACAAATGAAGGTTGCTCGAAATAAAAGATGCCCATTTGGTTAAAAACATCAAATTTTTGGGCTGCACTGGCGCTAGCTGCTGTTGTGCGTTACTTCCCCATGTTCTTCGCTTATCTGCCAACACACGCAGAGCTAATGCTTGCACTCTGGTAAAAACTGCTTCCTTTGTCTGGCCATAAAGCAGTACACCAGGAAAACCAATCACTTCTGCCAAAAAGCGTCCATCCTCTTCTTGAATCTCTATCGTCAAGTTCATAGCCAGTAAAGGTATTGTAATAAAAGCGATTCCTGGATAAAACAAAAAATTTACATGACCTCAGTTTCTCCTCACAAAAAAGCCAGAGCCTTAAAACCTACCAGCCGCCGCCCTGCTAAAGAACTCTGTAGCGAGTGCGGACTATGCGATACATACTATATTCACTATGTCAAGGAAGCCTGCGCTTTTATTAATCAACAAATAGGCGAACTTGAAGAAGAAACGCACACGCGATCGCGCCATCTCGACAACCCTGATGAACTCTACTTTGGTGTTCACCAAGACATGATAGCGGCGCAAAAACAACAGCCCATCGAAGGCGCACAATGGACGGGTATTGTTAGCAGCATTGCCATTGAAATGCTCAATCGCGGCTTAGTTGAAGGTGTCGTCTGTGTGCAAAACACTAAAGAAGACCGCTTTCAACCTATGCCGATCATCGCCCGGACTCCAGAAGAAATACTAGCAGCGCGGGTAAATAAACCAACACTTTCCCCCAACCTTTCTGTATTGGAACAGATAGAAAAATCGGGGATGAAGCGGCTATTAGTAATTGGTGTTGGTTGCCAAATCCAGGCGCTACGAGCCGTAGAAAAACAACTTGGCTTAGAAAAGCTGTATGTTTTGGGTACGCCCTGCGTAGATAATGTTAACCGTGCCGGACTGCAAAAATTCTTAGAAACCACCAGCCGATCGCCTGAGACAGTTGTGCATTACGAATTCATGCAAGACTTCCGGGTTCACTTCAAACATGAAGATGGCTCATCAGAAACAGTGCCTTTCTTTGGCTTGAAGACAAACCAACTCAAAGATGTCTTTGCCCCATCCTGTATGAGTTGCTTTGATTACGTCAACTCCCTAGCTGATTTAGTCGTTGGCTACATGGGCGCACCCTTCGGCTGGCAATGGATTGTAGTTAGAAATGACACTGGTAAGGAAATGCTGGATTTGGTGAAAGACCAGTTAGATACTCAACCAGTCATGTCTAAAGGCAACCGGAAGGAAGCTGTACAGCAAAGTATTCCCGCTTACGATAAAGGCGTTACCCTCCCGATGTGGGCAGCAAAACTCATGGGTGTGGTCATCGAAAAAATCGGCCCCAAGGGTTTAGAGTATGCGCGGTTTTCGATTGATTCTCACTTTACTCGGAATTATTTGTATATGAAGCGAAATCATCCAGAAAAATTAGAAGCGCATGTTCCAGAGTTTGCCAAGCGTATTGTTGGGCAATATAAGTTACCAGAATAGAAAAGTACACAGAGAATCTGGCGACTGGGGCATGGGGCACTTGTACTGAGCTTGCCCTGAGCATCTCGGCTCCGCTCGATGGAACCGGAGTCGTAAAGCCTGCGGCATAGCTTCGCTTAAGGCGCAGCCTCTCCAAGAGTTGGGAGCCGTTGGCGCAGCTTCTCGTAGAGAAGTATTGGGCATTAATTGGGTATTGGGTATGGGGCATTGGTTATTCTCCTTGTCTCCCTTGTCTCCCCCTATGGTGTACACACAAGTATGACCAGCATAGGTTTCAACTCTTCTAGTTGTTTCGTAGGGTTCGTTATGGAGACGCCAAAATAACAAATGCGCTCGCCGAAATAACAAATGCGCTCGCCGAAATAACAAATGAGTTCGCCGAAATAACAAATGAGTTCGCCGAAATAACAAATGAGTTCGCCAAAATAACAAATGAGTTCGCCAAAATAACAAATGAGTTCGCCGAAATAACAAATGAGTTCGCCGAAATAATAAATGCGTTCGCCGAAATAACAAATGCGTTGGCGTAGCCCACCGCAGGCATCGCCAAATTGCAACAATTTAGCTTTGTCACGCCAGCGTAACGCACCCTTCTCCTATCGGAGACGCTACGCGAACGGGTTCAGTAGTCGCCTGCGGAGGGAAACCCTCCCGCAGCGCTGCTTCACCGCAAATCTTTGGTGGATGAAGTTTTTCCGACTTGTGTGTACACCTTAGCCCACTCCCGACTCAATTGTAGCTACTTGCTTGACGAGTAAACATCAAGTGATACTGTCCGCCTAGTGCAATGAGTTCGTCATGAGTGCCTACCTCGATAATTTGACCGTGTTCTAGTACTACTACTCGGTCTGCTAGTTTTGCCAAGGCGAGGCGATGGCTGACTACAACGGCTATTCTCCCCTTCACCAAGGTACGCAAAATGTTGTAAATCTCATGTTCTGTTTTCGGATCAAGGTTCGCTGTTGGCTCATCAAGGATGAGTAGTTCGGCTGGAGACAGTCGCAACAAAGCACGAGCGATCGCTAACCTCTGCCATTGTCCCCCTGATAGATCAATACCGCCTTCTAGTTGTTTGCCTAAGAGAGTTTCCATACCGTGATCTAGGTTTTGAATTACTCCAGCCAAACCAGCCTTGGCGATCGCTTCGGTGATAGCGTCGTCATCCTGCATTTTAGGTAAATCCCCAAAAGCAACATTTTCCCGCACAGTAGTCGGAAAACGAGCGTAATCTTGCATAACTACATCAATCCGCGATCGCAAATATTCTAACGGGAGCGATGCCTACGGCGGGCTACGCCTACGCGCAGGGAAGTAGATACAAAGTTATTGATGCTAGCGATCGCATCACTCACCAAATTCACCAGCAGTGAACCTGCAATACTGGAGAGTAGCAGTGGTTGAGAAAGTATCAGGGCGATAGCATTGTGCGTTGTCCCGATGCTCAATAAGCGAGTAATTTCATCAATGATCACCTTGTTGAGCCAAATGGCGATCGCTGGGCTTGAACCACCCAGTAATGTCAAAATTGTCACGTAGCGTAGCTCCTTTGGAACTACCTGCATTACCGTTGTCACACTTCGGCGAAATGCTTGAAATGGAGAAATTTCAATTATTTGCATATAGTTTAAAGTAGCAAATAATCGCAAAATTCCCAGATTTTGTGATCTCAATTTCAACGAGTAGCAAATGCGATCGCACCCTTAGCTAAATATGCGATCGCCTTCCATTAATTTCTCAATAAGCCTTATTAAGAGTGCCAATAATTAGTTAGGACAATCATATCTTGATCTCCATCAGGATATGATAATTCAAAAGCTCATTAGTCATGACTTTGTACTGGTTGAGTAAATTAACAACAATCAGAAGCTGACTGTGACTGAATCATCCACACTAAAATACCTAAAACTTGCTCTACTGGAGGAATTAAGTATTCAGTTAAATCAATAGTTACAGTATTGTCTTTCAACTTGAGGAAAGTCCACAAGTTGCCACTAGTAACACTACCGTAGATAATGGCAATAGGTTTTTCGTATTTGGCATTAAACCTTTGGGCGGCGATCATTTCTGCAATACACTGCCCCAAACCACCTTTAAGATTTTCCTTTTTGGCTTCCACAATCACCACTGCTGGGGCTTCAATAAATAACTGTTCTGGCGAAATGCTAATCAGAAAGTCGCAAAATCCCGCCAGTCCAACTTCTGGTTCAACATTAAATTCTTCTCCAGAAAAAAAACTGATTTGTCTGTTGAGAATTTTTCGGACTTCAAACAATATTGGGCTGATAATCAATTCTGATCTAGCTTTCTCAGAACCCATTGCAATTGCTAACTGGATACTTTCTGCTAAAAATTCAGCCAGTAGAGGACTAGGTGAGATTGGTTCTATAGGAGGTAAAAATCGCCCACCTTCTACTAAAGTGAGATTAAAGTCTTGTTTTACTTTTCTTAAAGAAAAGTCTCTATAGGACATTAAGTTAAGTGTCTCCTAGTGACATCCCCTCTCCGTTTCGGAGAGGGGTTAGGGGTGAGGTTACGCCGGATAAATCCGCAATCTTCTATTTGGTTCTTCACCAAAACTATGCGACTTGAGGCGATAATGTTCTACCAACTCATGTTGCATTTTGCGGACTTGGGGAGAACGCGGCAATAACTCGACTGGCTGTCCTTTAGGAATCACAATTTGCTCAACAGCAAGTCTGGCTTCTTCAAGAGCGTCCATCTCATCGTCGCTACCACTGTGCAAAAACAGTTGCAGTTCGCGATCATCAGCCATTTCTGGGTCGTCCATGTTCAGCAACCGCCGCAAGCCACGGGTAATTTGGGGAATGGTGCTGGACTTAATCATGTGGATGGGTACATGACGGGCTTTGGCCATTTGGCGTAATTTGGCGTGGTTTTTGACGTGCGATCGCAGTGCTAAAATTGCATCAGCACTATCTATATCTTTTGTCAACACCACAGGTAAAGTTAGCACACTGATTACCTGTTCTAGTTGGTGGCGGCTGACGCCATAGGGGTAAACATGCAGTGGCAAATCTTCACCATTAGGTCCTGGCTGTCTGGTAGCAGCACCTAAATCAATGCTCTCCGAATAATTGAAGGATTCATCCAGCAAACGGTCAAACTCACTCCGCCCAGTTACCCGCTCTACTGGCAATTGCGGCAGTGCTACCATTTGCCCAGATGAACGCCAGCCATTAGACGGGCGCGCCGGTGGGAAAGATTCCTCCACTGTCGCTAGCTGTCCACCGCGACCGTTGACAACGGCTAACTGCCTTGTAACCCCGACTTTGCCGTGGTCATCAACAGTTCTCGTTTGTGGGGTAGGCTGACGCCCCCGCAGCAGATTATCTACTGTGTCAGCAACACTTTCGTGTACTGTCCAGCGTTGCCGTTCCAACATTTCCACAGCAATTTCAAAGGTAGGAGGGGCTTTCCGCTCCAAAACAGTTTTTTGAGAACCCCGGCGTCTGGCTTCGTCGTCTCCCAGTGTTACAGCTTGGATACCCCCAACTAAATCAGCAAGGGTGGGGTTTTTAATCAGATTTTCTATCTGATTCCCGTGGGCAGTACCTACCAACTGTACACCCCGTTCAGCAATGGTACGAGCCGCTAAAGCTTCCAGTTCCGTGCCAATTTCATCAATGACGATGACTTCTGGCATATGGTTTTCCACTGCCTCAATCATCACCTGATGCTGTTGTTCTGGATGAGCCACTTGCATCCGCCTAGCGCGACCAATGGCGGGGTGGGCAACATCACCATCCCCAGCAATTTCGTTTGAGGTGTCAATAATCACCACTCGCTTATCCAGTTCATCCGCCAAAACACGGGCAATTTCCCGTAAGGCAGTAGTTTTGCCCACGCCTGGACGCCCCAGCATGAGAATCGATTTACCAGTTTCTACCAAATCGCGGATCATGCCAATGGTTCCGAATACCGCCCGACCAACGCGACAGGTCAAGCCAATAATCTTACCCGTGCGATTGCGGATGGCGCTGATCCGATGCAAAGTTTGCTCAATTCCTGCCCGATTATCTCCGCCAAAGATTCCGACTCGTTGAGTGCAATCATCTATCTGTTCTTGAGTAACGGGTACTTCGCTCAGATACTCAGCTTCATTGGGAAAGCGAGCCTCTGGGCGACGACCCAAATCCAAAACCACTTCTACTAAACTATCTCGTTTGGGATGACTCTCTAGTACTTGTTGCAAATCTTGGGGCAAAATGTCTAATAACTTTTGGAGATCGTCTGTAATCGTCATGCTTTATATGGTGACGGAAACAACAGCAAATGAATACTTTCAGCCTTTAACTGTTCTCAAGCGCTCACTTCATGCTCAAACTCCCTACCTTGACTATACGAGCATAAATTATTAGTATAATTCGGTACTCAGTGTTTGTGCTTAACAAATGCTCACTCTCTCAACCTATCGAGGAATGAGGGACAAAAGCATACCTCTATCTTATATCTCTAAAGTTGTTGAAGTAATAGTCTAAGAACTTTCACTACGTGGAACCTACAAAAAAAACCCAACCCTTTTAGGGTCGAAGACTAGGTGCGTTACGGTTGTAAACTGATTTACTGATTTAGCAGTCCGATAGCTATCAATACGGTTCGGTTAACCAAAAATCTAAATTTTTAGAATCCTCAAAGGTTTATCATTAGTTTCCATTTCTGAGAATAATGTCAATTATCAACCTTATCCGAATCGTATTGCGATAGCTATCTCTTAAGTTTCAGATTTGCGTGCAAGAGAACCCATTCTGGGTAATTGTCCTGAGCAAGAAATTAACGCTCCTGTTGTGACTTGATCTGGGAAACGAGAGAATAGGCAAGTTCTACAGCTTGCCAAAGTAATCCGTCATCTTCTTCTAGGCGAACAGTCGCCTTAATATTGGTGTTACTTACCTCCTTATTCTCTAATTGCTCGAGAATCGGTGACAGCAGTACACGGGCGTAGCTACCGTAGGCAATCCCGGCAATTTTGGATTTTGGACTTTGGCATGAGCGCTCAGTCGAACGATTTTGGATTTCAGATTGGGGATTGGCGTCTTCTAATCCAAGATCTAAAATCGGCAATCTAAAATCGTTTAGCAGTCCCATTGCCCTTAACTTAGCAACGGTATAGCTATTAGTGCCGCCTGCTAACTGCACATATCCCGGTAATTTAGCTGCCAAAACTTTTTGCCCTAATTTCACCGCGGCTATTGTAGTGCCATCGCCAATATCGCCGCTCATGGGGCGACCGTCGGTTTGCCATATTAAAGCACTCTTGAGTGGGGCAATCAGGTCATATATTGCTTTTAGGTAGTCAGTCATCCCATCGCCATCGGGACAGCTGATGGCTAGTACCTTTAATTGGTCGGTCCACGGGGAAATTGCTTGCCACAATCGCTGAAATTCTGCCAACCGCCCTACTTGTGTATGGATTTCTAGGGCATCTACTCCCGTTGACATTATCAATGGCGCGATCGCTCCCGGCGTTGTCACATATGAAGATGTATAAATTATACCATATGGACAAATTGGTAGGCAACGACCGCAGCCATAGCACTTTTCGGATACTACTCCCGAAAAGTCTTCTTTTTTATTGTTAAATATGATTGCTTGTGCCGGACAAATCCGTTCACAGGGTCTAGGGCAATCTGTAGGACACTCAGTAGGATTAAATTCTGCTTTCCGAAAATGGGGGTCTTCTCCATCGTTCAGGCTGACCATCAAAAAAGGTGAATTGCCTTTGTAGTCAAAGCCTCGCTTTTGGGCATCTCTAGCAAGAGTTCTAGCTACAAGTAGCGCTGCTTGCGCCGCTGCAATTACCGCTGGGTCAGCTGCAACATCTATACAGTCAGCGCCCGCCAAAGTATAGGCTAACGTTAAACTTCTGACTGCCGACAAATGCTGGAAGCTGGCTCCGCAGATCAGCTTGAACCAGTCACCTTGTTTGAGAGATTGTAAAGGGGCGAATAGATCAGTCACACTTACTTGATTTTCTGGTTTCAAAAGCTCTCAACTTGTACAAAAACCTATATTTAACTACAACAATTTTAAAATTTTCATGCAAATAAATGATAAAAACAAAAAAAGTTACGTTGTATTTTTTAATTCAAATAAATGTTACTTTTATTGTGGAAGTATGTTAACCTTATCGCCGATTTGTAAAATTTTTCCGGCTGACGATGGGGGTAATTGGGTATTGACACTCAATCTGTAAAAGTGATTAAAAGGCGATGAAGCAACCCAATCTGGCAAGGTTGCTTGCCGCTGGTTCGCAAAGATTTTTTGAAAGTTTGGGTAAGCTTCCCCTAAGTAAGAATCGCGTGTTGGGACTATACAACGCTGACATGGGTTAACCCCAAAAAAGTGGACATCTCCCACTCGAAAGGAAAATAAATCACCTTGTTCACTAAATAGCTGATCTTCCCAAAATGCTGGTACACCATCAATCTCAATGTTGGCACGCATCCGACGGCGCATTTCATCTACACTTAAACCGGGAAACCAAGAAGCTACCTCTGCCAACGTTGCTGTACTAATTACCGTTGAACCTGGTGCAGATGTATCGTCAGGAAAGCCCATAAGAGAGTTTTGCCTGAATGTGACAGCAAACCCAAAAAAATCACTCAAAGTTGCTTCTAGCGCTTGCCGTTCGTCATCTAGATGAAAAATTTGTTGTGAGTCGCCGCCTGGGATTTGTAGCGAGATAGTTCTATTGAAGAGTGCAAATTGCGCCCTTAGTAAATGGATTTTAGCATGACGCTTGGCATTGACAAATTTACCCTGTTCGTCAAAAATGGCAAACTCACGGTCATACTGTAGTGCGCCACTGGCAAGAACTCCAGCGTTCTCGACTTCAACACCATCCAGTGACTTAACTGGATACACTAAAATCTTGGCTAGGTAAGGCATCATAGCAATTTTGGATTTTAGATTTTGCGAAAAGTTGTCAGGAGAGCCACTGCGTTGCGCGGGTTAAGAGCGTTGTAACAAGTCTCTCCGTAGCCAACTTTTCAAGACAAATTTTAGATTAAAGATTGGTGATTTAGCAGTACCCAATCTAAAATTCTTTTGTTACTTATCCACATTAGGAATAAGAATTAAATAACATACAATTTATGTCCCTGACTTACCTCACCCTCAATCCCTCTCCTTATAAAGGAGAGGGAAGCAAGATAGAGGATGAAGTTTTGCATTTTATTTAATCCACGTTCCTTAGTAATATTAATTTATGGATATAGTGGCGATTTATCTATTCCTCCAACATGATTTAGAGGCCAGAAGCGAACTACAGCCCGTCCAATAATATTCTGGCGGGGGACAACACCCCAGCAGCGACCATCATAACTATTGTTACGATTGTCACCTAGTACTAAGTATGAATCGGCTGGTATAGTCTGGGGTTTTGCCAAAAAAGGTGGTTGTGGCCCTGATTGACAAACATCAATTACTGTACTCTGCCCAGAACTGAGGTAATTGGCTTCTGAGAGGGGTTTGTTGTTGATATAGACTTTGCCATCTCTAAGTTGTACTTTTTCTCCAGGTAAGCCAATTACCCGTTTAATAAAAGCATCCTGGTATTGTTCTTTTTGCAGTTCTTTTGTAGGTGAAAACACTACAATATCTCCCCTCTGCGGGTCAGCAAATTTATATTTCAACTTATCGACAATGATTTTGTCTGCCTCCCACTGGTTTGGCGTACCATGCAGAGTCGGTTCCATCGATCCAGAAGGAATCCAGCGTGCTTCAGCAACAAATGTACGAATTCCCAGAGCTAGAACAATGCTCAATACAATTGTTCTACCTAGCTCTGCGATCCAAGAATTATCAGGTTGTTGACTAGAATTGTTATCAGGCACTTGATTTTGCATGAAATTACTTAACTGAACGAAAGATGTAGGTAATTAACTCGCCTGGTGAGACTTTATTTGTTAATCTTAACGGGAAAACTTTAATTTCCTAGTCATGTTCGCATCTTGACTACCAATTTTAGATTGTGGATTTGAGATTTTGGATTGGAGGTGTTTCTTACGGGTCATGACTCGCCTCTAGTGGGTGAAACCAATTGTAAAATCCCCAAGCCGCATCCCTTCTAGGGTACGGTCAATAACAAAATCCTAAATCTAAAATCCAAAATTGATTAACGGGCTTCTTCATAAATTAAAAATAAACTTTTTTTTAACACACGGCAAAAATTGGTTACTCCGAGCGCGAATAAGTTTAACCTAAAAGCATGGTTTTCTGTAATACATAGCTTCCTGTCTGAACAAAGTTAACTCTATGTCATCCCCACAAAATTTACTGATTCGTCGCGCTCGCATAATTCTACCCAATGGTGAACTGATGATTGGGGATGTGTTGACGCGCGCTCGCAAAATAGTCGAAGTTGCCCCAGAAATCTCCCAAACAGCACTAGCCACTGAAATTGACGCACAAGGGTTAACTTTGTTGCCAGGAGTTATCGATCCGCAGGTGCATTTTCGGGAACCTGGGCTAGAACATAAGGAAGATTTATTCACTGCCAGTTGTGCCTGTGCTAAAGGTGGAGTCACTTCTTTTTTAGAAATGCCCAATACGCGCCCCCTGACGACGACACAGCAGGCTTTAGACGACAAGCTAGAACGTTCCTCCCACAAGTGCTTGGTTAATTATGGCTTTTTTATTGGGGCAACAGCAGAGAATCTCCCAGATTTGCTTTTGGCAAAGCCAACACCAGGAATTAAGATTTTCATGGGGTCGATGCATGGTCAGTTGCTGGTTGATGCCGAAACAGCACTCTCGGCGATATTTGCTAAAGGCTCGCGCTTGATTGCCGTTCATGCCGAAGACCAAGCTAGAATCAACCAACGACGCCAAGAATTTGCCAACATCCACGATCCAGCTGTTCACTCGCAAATTCAAGATAATCAAGCGGCAATGCTTGCAACCCAACTGGCATTAAAACTTTCTCAAAAATATCAACGTCGTCTGCATATTCTGCACATGTCAACTGCCGAGGAAGCAGATTTGTTGCGTCAGGAGAAACCTAGTTGGGTAACAGCAGAGGTGACACCACAGCATTTGTTGTTGAATACTAGTGCTTATGAGAAGATTGGTACATTAGCACAGATGAATCCACCTTTGCGATCGCCCCACGATAACGAAGTTCTCTGGCAAGCTTTGCGCGATGGCGTGATTGATTTCATCGCTACAGATCACGCCCCGCACACCTTAGAAGAAAAAGCTCAAGAATACCCCAATAGTCCTTCGGGAATGCCTGGGGTGGAAACCTCCCTCGCTTTAATGTTAACTGCGGCGATGGAGGGAAAGTGTACTGTTGCTCAAGTTGTGAACTGGATGTCTAAAGCTGTAGCTGTGGCCTATGGTATTCCCAATAAAGGAGCGATCGCACCTGGTTACGATGCTGATTTAGTGCTTATAGATTTAAACACATACCGTCCAGTCCGGCGGGAGGAACTTTTAACTAAGTGCCGTTGGAGTCCCTTTGAAGGCTGGAACCTCACCGGCTGGGCTACAACCACCATTGTCGGTGGTGAGATAGTTTATGACAAAGGCCAGGTAAATACGCAAGTCCGGGGTCAAGCTTTAACTTTCTTATAGCAAATATTTATTTAAGCTTACGTAATAGACAAAGAATTATACATCAAAGTCATACTTGAACTGGCAAGATTTTCATCTACCAGAGTCAAGGTTAGTAGTCTGTCAAGTTTAAATTGATGGGTAAGCAAGTTCGTAGTTAGGACTTTAGTCCTTATTTTCTAAGCACTAAAGTGCTTACTACAAACCCTCAAAACTAGCTTGATAAAGTACTAGTACCGCAAGGCGGAAGTCATTCATTCAAAAGTCAAAAGTCAAAAGTATTACGGAATGGGCTTTTTAGGGATTTTAAATGGTTGCTCTATTTACGCCGTGGCGTACTAGACCTTGCTTGATTAATTAACTTGTCGCTTTATCCGAAATTGCGACTTGAAACCTTGAATTTATTAGTGTCTTAGGTAAAAAACAGTTTCTGTACCCGCGGCCACTCTCAATACAGTTCAGATCAGAAGACCCCCACTTCCATTTACCCCTCTCTAAAGAGTAAATGGAGGAAAATAGCCCCCTTTCTAAGGGAAAGCAGTGCATTGCAAAAGAATTCTGTCAGAACTTTGGAGAGTTCCTTCCCTTGTTGTACTTCAAAGGAGAATCCGCTATGAAAGCAACTGGATAGGAGGGATCTTCGAGAGCTAAACAAGGTAATGGAACCTAGAAATAATTAAGGAGAATTGCTATGTCCTTCAAAATTTTGGCTTTAGACGGTGGCGGTATTCGTGGAGTCATTACAGCACGAATACTTCAACAAGTAGAACAAGAAATAAGAAATCAGGGGAAAGGAAACTTTTTACACGAATACTTTGATCTGATTGCTGGCACTTCTACCGGTTCAATATTAGCAGGAGGGATCGCTATAGGAAAGGAGAGTGATGAACTGATTAAACTGTATAGAGATAGAGGTCAAGATATATTTCCGCCAGATAGAAAAGAGCGCTATAAAAACTTGCCGTCCATCATCAAATCAATTATTGATGTATTTTCAGCACCTAAATATTCTCATGATGGAATTATTAGTGCCCTCAAAGATGCGTATAAATCCACAAGAATAAAGGATATTGAAAAACCTATTATCTTGATTCTTGCTTACGATACGCTATATCGTAATACAACCTTTTTTACAAATTGTCATCCTGATCTAGGAGACAGATGGTACGATGACTGTTATTTATGGGAGATATGTACCGCTTCTGCCTCAGCTCCCACTTTTTTTCCACCATATAAATTAGTACCTGTAGATAAAGAAAAATTTGGTGATTGGGAATTCCCACACATTGATGGAGGAGTTTCCGCTAATAACCCCTCTCTTTCAGCTTTAAGTCTAGTTATGAGGCTTAGTCAGTCTTCAGTCTCTCCAACAATTAAGCAAAAATATAAACTTGATAATCTACGATTGGAAGATATTTCTATCCTTTCTATTGGCACAGGTCAAACTGGTGAACCATATCAATATGAGCAAATAAGCAAATGGAGAGGCTTAGACTGGGTACAACATATTTCTAATATCTTCATGGAACCTACATCTGAGATTGGTAGTACGATTTGCCGACAAATCATGGGTGGGTACGATTCTAAACGTTACTTACGGCTTCAGTTTGACTTAAATGAGACATTTAAACCCAAGCCAAAAGAGACTTATAAAGATCCTCGGATTGTATTACCTCCAGAAGATCGAAAAAACCGATTTACAGGACAAAAGGTCACTGAAGAAATAGATAATACTAATTCGGAGATTATTCAGCAGTTAATAGATACTACCTCTGCATTCATTGATAAAGGTCTTACGTACTATACCAGAGACGACTCCGGTTCTCAGGTTAAAAAGGCGATCGCTTCTTTCATTAGAGATAACTAGTGCATCCACGTAGGCATATTAACCTCAACTAATTTAGGATAAAATATCTCGTATTTCTACGATAATTATGTAGAAATACGAGATATTTTATTTTAATTTTTTTATGTCAGTGCTAATTACAGATGTGAATATAAAAATCATTTGCTAGTTAAACTTATTTAAAATAATTTCAAAAATCCTCAAATAATTTCTTGTTTTGGATAGATTTTGAACCTAACTTGGGAATACTAAGTGTGAGGAAAGTTAGACAAATTCTACAGAACTTGATTGTTGTTAAACTTTTCTCTTTTAGCTTTCGCTGCTAAATAATCCAGATTGCTTCTCCGAATGACAGTAGGGAACTAATCTAGTTCAACCAAGCTGACTAAGTTCTGTAAAAACTCTCATTTAAGCCAACAACAGTTTATTTACATTTGCTTGATTCATCCACTATCTATCTAAATCAGGTTTTAACTGCTGATTACAGCAATAAAGCCACTAGATGCCAATCTGGAATATCTATCAATACTGTTCAGTTATGAATCACTATAGGTTCAAAACTAAAAGAACCGGATTGTAATTCAACCTTGGATCTCTGTTTTTAGCTTTAACTGAACCTGATTGCAATATATCTGCTGTTGAACAATTCTTTCGTTTATTTTTGGTTGAGATAACAATGTTAGTGATTTACAATGGTGAGCGTGGTAGTGGCAGATAGGACGAGTGGGGAGTTCTCCCTCGACTATTTGCAGAAATTTTCTAGTGTTGTGATCAAAAAAGTGAAATCCCCCGTATTTAAGTCGGGAGATGAGCTTAAATCGCGGCAATGACTTCGCTAATGGTACAATTGAATGCTATAAGTTCGACTTGACGTGTACCCTCATGCCCATAAGTTAAACTCACACTTAGATAACTATCTGGCTTGTAGGGCAAGCGTTCCGCCCATTCAACTGCCACAATTCCTGGTATGACCTCAACACCTTCCCAGTAACTTTCTAAATTCAGGGCTGCAACTTCTTGTGGTTCTAAGCGATATAGATCTAGGTGGTAAAGCGGGAGGCGTCCTTCCGTGTACTCATTAATCAGGGTAAAAGTGGGACTGACAATAGGTTCAGCGATTCCCAAACCCTTGCCAATACCTTGAACTAGGGTAGTTTTCCCAGCACCTAAATCACCTTCTAGTAAAATTACACTGCCAGGAGTTAGGGATTCACTGAGAGTAATGCCTAAACGTAGCATCGCCTCTGTATCTGCAAGAAAGATTTTCATAATTAGTCAAGAGCAAAGCCGGAGACTTGCGTTGCCTCCGGTTAAGAGTCAAGAGCTAGCTCACTATGAACTTTAGACTATTAACTCATCTTCCATGATGAGCTCTACCGTACCACCGCAACAACACTTGTGCTAGTTTCTGTGGATTGTGACGGACAAAACCCGTTTCATCTTCATACAAAACATTCGCTGGAACAATCCTTCGCCCTAGCTGAGTTACGGCTTCTCTATCCAGGAAAACGGGATGGGAGTTTTGTTGGGCGTAGCGGATGAGTGATTGCTCGGAGGGGGGTTTTTTATGTATTAGCACAGCATCGAATAGCCGTCTTTGCCCACAAGCAGCATCAATTGCTCTGATGTGATCGGCAACAGTGTAGCCTTCGGTTTCACCTGGTTGAGTCATTATATTGCAGATATAAATACGGGGGGCATTTGTTTGAGCGATCGCATCGGCAATTTCTGGTACTAGTAAATTAGGAATCAGGCTAGTATAAAGACTACCTGGGCCAATAATGATGTAGTCAGCTTCTTTAAGTGCCTTAATAGCTGCTGGGACTGCTGGAGGATTAGCTGGAATGCAGCCAATTTTGACAATTTTACCGCCAGCTTTGGGAATACTAGACTCCCCATCAATGCGGCGACCATCGGCTAATTCTGCCCAAAGGCGAACATCACTGAGAGTTGCTGGTAGTACTTGTCCCCGTACCGCTAGCACTTTGGAACTGGCTGCAACTGCTTGTTCTAAATCTCCAGTAATATCGCTCATTGCCGTTAAAAACAAATTGCCAAAACTGTGACCCGTCAACCCATCTCCAGCCCGAAAGCGGTATTGAAACAATTCTGTTAATAACTTTTCTTCATCTGCTAGGGCAGCCAAACAATTGCGAATATCCCCTGGTGGTAGCACTCCAAATTCTTGACGCAACCGTCCAGAAGATCCACCATCATCGGCTACAGTCACAATAGCAGTAATATTAGCGCTGTAGGTTTTCAGTCCCCTCAACAAAGTAGAAAGTCCCGTACCCCCACCAATTACCACTATTTTCGGGCCTCGGTACAATCGATGATGTGCCAGCAAGACATCGATAAGTTCTTCTCCACCTTCTGCTCTTAGTACCTTAGTAATTGAGCTTACAGTGCGAGTTTGCCCCCAAAGCACTAACAGCAAGCCGCCAAGCAGCACCAAAGGCCCACTGATATAGTTGGGTAAGAAGTTGGTGATTGCTCCCAGAAAATTCTTAAACAACTCGATCGTCCAAAAAATTGGGGTCAGCTTAATCCAAATAGCTAACCCCAAACTCGTTAGCAGTACACCCCCAACACTGATCAACAACCAACGTTTTACCGATAGTCCAGGGGATAACCATTTGAACCACTGATTAACCCGATAGGAAGTACGAGAGCGCGACTGCTTTTGCAGGGCGTTGAGGGCTTGTCTGAGAAAACCAATTGACATACCTGATTTGGAGCAGTGCTACAAACAATAATTAACAGAAAATGTACACCACTTGGTTTTAAATACCAGGCGTGGAACTATTATATTTGTCAATTCCTTTAGACTAAGAGCAAGTCGTGAAGATTGCCAGTATTCCTAGTTAAACAATACCCTAGCTTGGTAAAAGTGAATTTAATGGAAAAACGAATTTTAGGATTAGATCCAGGACTGGCAATTTTAGGATTTGGGGTAATTACCTGCACACAAATTCCCAACAAAGTGCAAGAGACTACAGTAAATATGCTGGATTTTGGGGTAATCAAAACGTCAGCAGATGTAGAAATGGGACAGCGCCTATGTACCTTGTTTGATGATTTACATACCCTGATGGAGGAATTTAAACCAGATTTAGTAGCGATCGAGAAACTATTCTTCTATCGGATGTCAAGTACAATCCTGGTTGCACAGGCGCGGGGTGTACTCATTTTGGTGTTAGGGCAGCGTCGTCTTCCCTACGTAGAGTTTACTCCTGCTCAAATCAAGCAAGCTTTAACAGGCTATGGTAATGCTGATAAGTTAGATGTGCAAGAGGCGGTGGCGCGGGAGTTGGATTTAGATGAAATTCCTAAACCTGATGATGCTGCGGATGCTTTGGCAGTAGCATTGACTGCTTGGTTTCAAGTGTAGGGTTGTACGCAAACAATAAAGTTCTTTACTGCTTCGTAAAGTTCTTTACTAGTTCGTAAAGTCCTTTACTAACTGCACAGAGGAAAAATACTTACGACACGATACGAGCGTAAGCGTAGCCCGCCGTAGGCATCGCTTGCAATAAGTTATGTTCTTTTAGAAGATTATCGAAATACATGACACTTTTACGGGGTGCATCAAACCCAGTCAACAGTTTATTGCAGATGTGGTTGGACAAGATTTATCAGCAATTGGCGGTTAAATAGGTATCATTTTCCATTGGTTAGCCTCAATGTTCTCAATATTATTGATATCGATAGATTTCACTTCGATGATGGTTAACCCCAAATCCTTGCTAACAAGTAAAATATCCATCTCGCGCCGAGTTTGTTCCTCGTGGGAGAAAGCACGGTAGCCCCATATTGCAATCCCTTCTCCTTGCGTCAGGTTCTGATGAAGTGTGTCCCAAACAATTCGTTCGCCTTGATAACCTGTTCCACCAGTTGACTCAGTTTCAATAAATTTCCAAGCAACAACTTGCCTATTGGTAGCTGTAACCATAAATATAGCTAATTATTTTTTTATATAAAAAATTGCTGAGATTGTAATTTAATCATCAGCTATAAATTCTGTGTTGAAACGTTTATACAACAATAAATTATTTTTAACTTTTAATTTATAAAACGTCTATACCAAAACAGTTAATTAAATATTTATAGATATTTTGTAGATCATCTCAATTATTGGGAAAACTAAAATTAGCTTTTTGTGGCTATAAGTGTATTTAATGGGTCTGCCTGAATAATGAATAGTTTATTAAAGATACCGTCGTTGCTGTTAAATCTCCTAAAGCCAAAATCTTATAAGCCAGAAATTGAATGCTATGGCCAAAGCGATAGTGGGCTGGATGCAGAGCAAATTCAACAAATTATGGAGTGGTTGTTTGCTAGTCTTTTAAATGCAGGATACCTTAGCAGATCGCATCTAATTTGGGATTTGGGCGATCAGGATTGGAAACAAATAGCTTTAACAGGGCTGCTAAGAGATGAGCCAGTCTTTTTATATCGCTGCAATGATAGACCTTCTTTACCACCTGAACACTGCTGCTGGCGCTTAATGACAGAATATTCATCTTTAAGAATTTATCAGTTGGAAGTCTTGGAGCAGTGAATTCTCATTTGATTATTTTGTTTTTAGTTTAGTGACGGTGCAAGGTCAATTAATAATCTTTTCCAATCCCGTGCAGCGTTTCCATCTATTAATTCCATTTCTCCCAAGAGAAGTGACTAAATAATACTTACGTTATTGAAGCTGTTTCTCCTAAGTTTCCATTAATTCCACTTCTTGGAAGAGAAGCGGCTAAATTCAAAGTGTACAATAAATGTTTTTGATTTAATAGTTTCCATTAATTCCACTTCTTGGAAGAGAAGCGGCTTCAACATTGTAGCTCCAGCATTCTTTATGTACAGCACCTTGGTAGTTTCCATTAATTCCACTTCTTGGAAGAGAAGCGGCTCGGCAGTTAGGGCAGACATTATTGGTTCCCATTGAGGTTTCCATTAATTCCACTTCTTGGAAGAGAAGCGGCCCCTCTTATTTAAACCCTTACCCAGCTTAATGTCCAGATGCCATTTGCGACGGGGTATACACTTACAGCAAAATTCAACCATAATACATAGACAGAAAAATCCTGAAACCTTTAAGCAGAGAGACATCGGCGGGGTCAACGAGAGAATAAGCATTCGCAACTTTTACCGACCCCGCCGCAAGGGCTTCCATTCTAGAAAGCAAAAAAGTAACTCCTTAACCATAGCAAAGATTATTGGATCACCAAAAGACCTATAGAAATTCCAGAAAATGGGGATGTTGCATTCCAAATTTTTGCCTCTTTCTAGACTCTTAATTATCTTTTATCTTTAGCACTTAAATAAGAGAGTCTGCTATTTCTTGAAGTTTTTTATTCAACTTCTCTCTTTTGTAATCAAGTTGGAAATAATTAATAGCGTTCAAAAATGGTTGCTTAACATGATTAACATAAGCTGACATAACATCATTGACTTGATGGTTTTTAAATCCCAATAAATAATCAATTACTTCCTTCTCTTCAACGCCGCACAAATTGTGCATTAATTGGTTACGGAGGTCATCTTCTGTATTTCTATTAGAGTCACAATACCATAATAATAACGGCCACTTGGCAAAAGTCTTATCTATATTCTTTAACCAGGCAATTAGAGCAAAGTTTTTGTTAGTAACATCAAAATCTTTATCTGTATTAAATCTAAAGTTCTTTACAGGAAACCTTAATTTTTGTAAAACTCCTTTTTTTTCATTAATACTTTGATAATTAATAGATTTTTTTAAAAATAACCCACGGGGAATCCATTCTACTAAATAAGAAACTTTTTGAGAGCTACCATTTAAAATCACAGTTTCATTAATCATCGCTAATTGTGACAAAAGAGCTATCTTTAAAAAGGTTTCTTGAGCAGCAGCAAGAAGAGTAATCCCTTGAAGATAATTTCTTTGATTGAAGAAAAAACCTATGAGATCAAGAGCATCAACAATTCGCTGAGTAGCTTCGGGAATGGTAAAATCTTGGCTGCTATCTATTAGAGTACTATGGAGATTAAAAAAATCAATAATCTTCTTTAAGTTAGCTATAGCACCTTTGTCTATTCTATCTATATCTTCTAATATTTTGAGTGCAGCACCAGGGAAGCCTCCTATAATTAGCTGCTTGGCTTTTTGAATCTGTATGCCCCGCCGATAATTAGAGCTTTCAATAGCTTCTGATTTAGATTTCTGTTCATAATTTTCATCAAAATATTCATTACTAACTAAAAACTTAACTTTCTGAAATCTGCCTAAGCTAACAAATTGTACAGCCGAAGATATCGCTGGTGTTCCAGCTTGATGACTAACATAAACACGTTTTAGTGGATTAGAGTCTAACTTGCAAAATGCTTCTTCTACCAAAGAAAGGGTTTCATTCCAATTATCTATACCTTGATGGGCGTTTTTTGGTGTAAGATGTAAAAATTCTAGTTGACAGTTAAACTTTTTTTGCAAATACCACTCTAATAAAGGTCTAAGTGTACAAGTGTCTTGCCAGTAAGGACATTTTTCGTAAATAATTTGGTCTTGGTTAAATATTTCACTTTGATCTGTCAGCAAAATTATAATTCTTTCCGGCTCGATGTTCTCATCTAGGAAATGTTGATAATAAGTATCAAGGAGCGGAAATTTTAAATCTGACTCGTATTCATCTGGTTTATTGCCATAGACTAGACCTAAAACTCTAGCAGGGACTGTATATCCTGCCTCTTGATTATAGGGATCTTTCGGAGGAGGTGAAGCGAACTCTGTACATTCCAAATCATATCTAACTTCACTATATAAACTTCCCCAATTTTTATCCTGTTTGAGAATGACATCACTATTACCTGTTGTGACAATCCAAATAGTCATATTTACTCTCCCCAAAGTTTGGTAAACTCGCTGGTTGCTAAAAAAGTTAAAAATTCTTGTGTTTTCTCATCTTTTTTATCAGGAAAAATGGTGAGTAACTCTACAAACTCTTTTCCCTTGCGCTTCATCTCTCCTTCCCTATTTATGATGTACCGAGGATACATTCGATGCCAAATTCTACCAATCTGACTCATTTTACCTGTGAGGCTTGAGCCTTTAATTGATTTGCTTCCTTGGTAATTACCGTGAAACCATCTCACAGCTAAACTATCATCCTCATCTTGGGCAATGCGTCCCCAGACTTGCACTTTTTGCGGATGGAATGATTCACGCCAAGAAGTTAATTTATTAGTTGAGGTTTTATCTTTTAATTTCAGCCAGTTATTTACAGTTTTATGAATATCATTCAGGATATTAGTGATATGACTAAGGCTATTTACTGGGAAATAGTATTGATTTGATTGCTTGGGGAATTCCCAATGACAACCTATCATTGGTTTACCATTTAAATACTCTGGAAAAAAGATGTGGTGGTTAATGCGTCGCCACGATTTACCAAAGCCACCAAGCAGCATAGCAAATCTGAAAATTTGTGTTGCTAATGTTTTTAATTCTTTTTTGTATTCTTTTGAAGTATCACCCATGCTGAGAATATTTAAACTTCCTGTATTTAATTCATAAATAGGCATGGTTACATTCCCATACCGATATACATCAATCTCTAAATCAACAGCATTAAAAGCAATTCCTAACTGTCCGACAACAGCACCATTTATCCCTGCAAATCCTCCCCAAAGCTCTCTAGTTAATTCTTCGGCTGTATTTTCATCAGTAACGCCACTAAATAACCGCAGGGTGTGACCGCGTAAAGCAGCTTTAAAAATATTGGGACGAAATTCGCCGGTTTTATCGATTAATTGTGAGGCTAATCCTTGTCCACGCAGATTAATGCTGACTAATTTAGTTTCTGGGTGATTTATCGGTTGACCGTAACCAGCACTAACTCTAGAACCAATACCTCGTTCTATGGCTTTATCCCAAATACTCCAGATAGTCTCCCATTCACTAAGTTCTATTTTTTCAGTGCTGGAAATGCCAAATATTAAAGTAGGTTGATAGAGGGATATCTGAATAAATGCTGAGTGGCTACCGTTATTTTTAATTTGCCAATCTTGTTGAGGATGAACTACATCAATTAATGGTTGGTCAACCCAAGTTGCGTCTTTAGGATAACCCCCATGAAAGCGAAGAATTCCCGGTATGGTATCGTTGCTAGTCAGTTTCCCACCGCAATATCTTGCACCCTGTTCTGAGTTACAAGCACGTAAAAAAGCGCCTTTCATGCTTGCGCCTGGGTAAAATGGAAATCCCTTTGCGGCGATGACTGGGCGAATTATATCTTCGTCTTGCCCACTGTTAGAAACAAAGCGCCAAGTTATTTTATATTCTTTTGTTTTAACATTGGTGTTAAACGTGGGAGAGTCTATTGCAGAACCTTCTACCCATTCATCAACCCATCTCTCAGACTGTTCGGGATTTCTGATATATTGAATCTGCCCGCGCCCTGAGATTTGCGCTTGAAACATTAACGGAACTTCATTACTATTATTCATCTGCAAATCCTGATTTCTTGTAGCGTTGAGTCCACCAAACCAAGCTGTCACAGAATTGAGTAAGAACAGCTAAACAAATTCTTTGGTCTTCAATGGGAAGTTCCCATAATTTGGCGGCGAATTGCTGAATTTTTGAGGTTTCATTATTGCTGACATCTTCTTGAGGAAGCTTAATTCCAGCCTGTTGCATAATTTTGACAAAGCTTTTCCATGTATCGCGCCAATATTCGCCTTTAGCTTTTTCTTTGTCTAAAAGTCGTAATTGTTCTCCCCAAAACCTCTCTAAGCCATAAGCTACGGTTATCCGCATTTTGTGAGATTGGCCAATCACACCTTTTTGGTCACGGTGTTTGAGGACTAGGCGTTGTGCTTCTTGGTCTAAGTCGTAAGATTTCCAAGTCATAAGTGATACTAATTCCTAATTCGTAATTAAGATTTGGAGGTTGGGTTGAGGAACGTAACTCAACATTTTTCGTGGTTTGTTGGGTTTCACTTCTTTACGAGACGCTGTTCGCGTTCGTTCAACCCAACCTCCGATTCTATTTCACAATCCAAAATCTAAAATCGTTCGACTGAGCGGAGCCGAAGTCCAAAATCCAACCAAAATGGTATTAGATTTAGACTCCATCAGGACTTACGCAAAATCATGAAAAAACGAACCGCAAAGGACGCAAAGGACACAGAGAAATAAGAGTTTCAGAGAGTTCTTACGTAAGTCTTATCCATTTAAAGTTAAACTACAGTGGCCAAAGCCGATAGATTCTAAGCCACCAAGGTAAATATCTGTGTTTTGAGTATCATTTAAGGGTTTCCATTGCTGCCCTGATTTATCATCTTTGATAGCGATGGGAAAGACTAAAATAGTTCCTTCTGGCAAGGCTTCAGTGTTAAAGAAGCCGCCACCATCGACAACCTTTTGGTCAGGTTTTAAGCGCACGCGACTTTGACGATATAAAGCCATGTCATGAATCATGGAAATATCACTGTCTTCTACTATTACTGCTGGCTTTTCTTTTCCAGATGGAAACCAAGGGGATAAGTCTGCTGTTTTGTTGATGGTCAGAAAACCTAAATTGAAAAATAAGGTTTTTTTACCTTGAGATTCCCGCGCTTTTAAGTTCTTTGAGCCTGTATAGGGGTCTGGTATATCTATTTCTTTGAGAGATTTACCATTAAATTTGACAGTATCACCGACAATTCTTTGGTAGCGTTGGAGTAAACGTGGACTAGTTACCCAGACAATTGGTTGACCGGGGCAAAAGACGGGTAGCCAGAGAATAGAAGCGTATTCAAATTTGATGATAGACTCGTTATTAATTTCTGATTGTTCTGAACCTGCTTCATTGCCATACCAATAATTTGCTGCTTGTTCTCCATCTATCAGGCGCATTTCTGAACGCAGGCGACCGCGAATCGAACTACCGGGAAGAATACCAGTTTGAGTAAATTGGTCACGAAAGATCAGGTTTAAATTACCACTTTCTTCTCCGGCTGTGGCACCGACGTGCAAAGGTGCTAAAGTTTCAATAATTCCATAGGCCTTTTTGTACATTTTAGGCGACTCCTTTAATTTCTATTGGTAAACATAGACCGCATCCTACACGTTTAAGGCTGTAACCTTCTTTGGGAAACCATGCTTCATGCCATTCGCACCAAGGTTTATTTAAAGGTTCTGCAAGCACATAAACACTACCAGCCGGAACTGCATAACGTCCCCTTCCTAAATTCCCTTTGGCACGGTAACGGTAGGGTACTGGTTTATCTGTTAGCATTTCTAGAGTTTCGGGAAAAGTCTCATGTTGAGGATGGCGGTAAGATAAGCGATTAGAACCCCATGTAGCTGGTGTAATTAAGGCAAAGGTGCGTTTTATTGGCTGATTTAATAGGTTTAAAAATTTCTTATTTTTGATTTCCTCACATTCTATTTCGACAATGTGATTTTCACCACCGAATCGATACCAACCGTTTTCTATAGGATATGTTGATAGATAAACTAAACAGGTGTCGTCTGCCATTTGGACGGAATTTTCTAGAAAAAGCCCATCGGAGTTTTCTACACAACGTTCAGTTGCTTTAATTTTGGGATGGAGAAAGGAAACGTATTTCCAAGGATTCTCAGCAACAGATTGATTAGACTTCAAAATTTTGGGTGTAATTTCCCAAGAATTTATAGATTGCCAACGATAATCTGGTTCTAGTTTTTCACTTTTATTTTCTAACTGCCATTTACCATTTTTAAATTTCCACTCATCTACTGCTTTTTTGGCAATTATTTTATTCCAAGGAATGGGAATATAAAAATTTTGCTTATCTTTGAGTTTTGCCCAAAAAGGGCCAGCTACAAATAGGTTAGCACTCAACTCTTCTTTAGGAAACTTCTCTGTAATTTTGTTAATGCTAAACATTAAACCTGATAGGGTTGCGGCTTCTGGTGGGAATTTAGCACCAGAACGACCCACTAAGTTTTCTGGTGAGAGGAACGCACCTGCACTTCCATACATCAAACCTAAAGGATTAATGGTGATTAGATATTTGAACATAAATGCCAGCCTACTTTAATTAAGTTACTTATCCAATCAATTGTGGCTTTTGCTCTGTCATAAGTATCATCTTCATCACTAAAACCAACAAGATGTTTAGCACGTTCCGAATTTAGTAATTCTTTGCCTTCGCCTGGAAAGTAAATATCAAAGAATTGAATAGCGAATTTTTCTACAAAACTTTTTTTGTCAAGATTAAAAGCCCGACGTGATTCTAATATTGATAAATCTTGATAAATATGGCTCCAGTTTGATTTCTTCTCCCTGTCTTGATACTTGGTCAAGATATTTAAATAATCCCAAGGACAAGTCCATTGCACATATTGACCACTGTTAAAGACAATTCTGATGGTGACTCGCCCACGTCCTGAAGATTTAGCTAGCTTTTCTGCTTCACGACAATGTTGTAAAATATCCCTTTGGGGAACGCTGGAACCTGCCCAAACAAATCCGACGCTTAAGCCTATCTCTTGGTCATGTCTTTCCCAGATTTTGGGTAGTGTAATTAACCATGCAAAAGCTTCCTTGGCTGTAATCGGTTCTTGATGTTTCTCTCGATAAATTGCACCTAAAAAATCGTCTCCACCTGCATAAACTACTCGACCAATTTCTTGGGGGAAGTCTCTGCTAAAGTCTTTCCCCCAGTTACGCATGGCTTGGCTAAACTTTTGAAGTTCATCATCACCATTTTCTAAGTCGGCTAATTTTTTTAAGTGTTTCCCAACTTCATCGCCATCGCCCATAAACCAACCTGTCCAGCGTCCTTTACCTTGCTCATTTTTGGCTTCGGGGCCTCGATAAATTTCGCTGAAGCTTTCTAGTTTAGACATCCCTAAATTGGTAGCGATTTCTGGTAAGGTGACTAAACGTTTCACCAATTCGGGGATACTTAATTTTTCATTGAGGGCAAAAAATTTCCCATCTGGTTCTGTATCTGGGGAACGATTTTCTAATACACAGGCGAGGCGTTTATAGAAGGTTTTAATATTTTCCTTTTCTATAGTCCACTGGCGATTTTTAGGATTTCTCTCCACGCCACCCAATCCCGGAAATGCAATTCCATCCGTACCTGTTAAACTAGAACTCTCCCCAATCCAGTTGACGGCAGTCCACCCACGGCAAAGTTTGCGGGTTTCTAAATCATCCATTGCCGCTTGAATACTGTCGCCTTCTCCCCAAAAAATTTCCCAGGCGTGGTTTCCCCAGTTTGCCCACTCCCTCTGCCAGTAGTATGTATAGTCAGGTAATTTCGCTTCAATCCAGCACCGACATTCTTGCAACATTCCCTGCCACGCAGACAACAAGGTTTTTTCTACCTCTGATTTGGAAAATTCTCCTTTAATAAGGATGCGATTTGGCATTCCTTTTTGGAGGTTGGGGATTGCTGGGGAAATGACTGTTGTGGTTTTTTCAGCTTCTTTTACTAGCTTCTGGCTGAGATAGGAGAGAATCAGAGATGCACCATACAAGTCTCGGAGTTTACGGGATTTCTCGATAAACCCTTGCACGGGAGCAAAGGTGATTGCTGTATATTTGGCCACGTTTCCCATAGTCACTGGATGCGGTCTTGTCTAAGGTGATTTCTGACAAAGAATATACCCAGGTTGACGAGTTTCGACACAACGACCGACTCAGTGCATCGCTTCGCTCAACTCTCGATTTCCTAGTTGGTTGAGCGAAGTCGAAACCAACGGCGGCGGTAAATTTATTAACGGAAATTGCCTAAATTACAGTAAAAAATTGAACTTTTATTCAGTAGTTATACTTTAGTTTGTAATAATTATTGTTTTGGGAATTATTAGTTTTCAGAAATAAGCTAGTAAAAGGACAAGCTAAATAAGCACTAACAGTACTTAAGTGTTTTGTGCCAGTTTGGAGTTATAATATAGCACTGGGCGAATTAGTGTGACATTTATATCTTCTCGGAAAAATCGAGAATGTAAATACCTTTTCATGCGAATGACGAAATTTGATTAGATGTCTGAGCAAGATTTAATTGTGTAGACTGTTAACTGCTGACTGTAAAGGGAAGTTTGAAATGTTCATCGACACCACTCGCCGAATCGCCGAAACCCTATATTTTTCGTTGAGTGGTGTCGATGCCTTACCTGACTTGAGTTTGAGGTATGTATTTTACTTAATTTCGTACAAGATATATAATGTTTTTTACAGTGGTGTCGATTTGGCGGCTGAAAGTCTTACAGGGTAAAGCCTCCTAGACGGACTCCCTACCGATTGGGTTAAATCGGAATTAATGGAAACTCGTTGGCTCCTCGTTCAATGAAAAACTGCGCATGGAACTCGACCCTACCGATTGGGTTAAATCGGAATTAATGGAAAAACAATGCCATTACTTCGCTTCTATAAAAGAGAAGTAAGGTGATTTCTGATGAAAAAAATACCTATGTTGACGAGTTTCGACTTCTCTGCGAGACGCTACGCGAACGCTCAACTCTCGATTACTCAGTTGGTTGAGCGAAGTCGAAACCAACGGCTATGGTAATTTTATTACTAGAATTCACCTAAATATTAATTAAACTTTTCATTAATACCGTCATTGTTCGCTTGAAAAGCCTAGACAACAAATAAATAACAGTTAAAAGTTAAAGTAGAAAACTTTTATCCTTGAACTCCTGATGATTTGTCACTTCGTCATCGGTGTCCCCGGTAGTGGGAAAACCACTTTTGCAGCCGAGTTAGCAAAACTGGAGAATTATCGCATTGTCTCCACTGATGTAATTCGCCAACAACTCTATGGCGATGCAAGTATCCAGGGTGAGTGGAGTCAGATAGAAGAAAAAGTAATTTCTGAGATTGCTGATGCAATTGCTCAAGGTGATTCCGTAATCTATGATGCTACCAATGCCAAGCGTGTATGGCGGATGGATTTGTTGATGAAGCTAAATTCATCTGTTGCTTGCCTTGGACAACATGGGGAAGAGGTTTTGTGGATGAGGTGGTATTTGCAAACTCCCATTGCAACTTGCAAGTTGTGGAACCAAAAGCGGACTCGCCAAGTTCCAGATATGATCATTGAGAATATGCACAAATCTCTGCAAGAGTTTCCGCCAGTAGCAGCAGAGGGATTTGCATCTGTAAAAGAAATTGATGTCACCTCTTCCAAGTTCGACATTCAAAAAATTCCAACCCAAATCCAACAGCTTTCTCGTACTCTTACCAACCGCGCTAATCGTAATCACCACATTACCTTACACGGTTACAGTAAGCTGCTGGACTTTGAGCGCTTAATGCATTTAATTTCCCTGATTCTTCGCTATCCAGGAATTGGGAATCTGCAAACTACTCATCCTAGTTTGCTGGAAAGCATTTTGGGTAATGCTCCTCTGTTTGCAAGTTCCTTAGAGGAAGTTACCGCTTTCATGGATAAATTATGCGGTACTATTTACGCTAATAAAAATGCCATCGGATCTGATTTACACTGGCTACAACAAAATTCCCTCATTGGAGCCAATAGCATTGCCCCTTCTTCTGGCATTACCGTACCACCCGATCACTCCATTACCCCATCGACTTTTGTAACTCATGCTTATTCTGACTGCGATAGCTTCCAAAGGTTGATCCAAATCATTCGCTTGATTCTTCACCACCCATTTTTGCAAGATACAGGAAAGGGGAGTTTACAAACTCTGGTGTCTGCACTCAGAGAAAATGGGATTATTGATGGCGATGGACTAGATACTGTCCGCAAGGATATAGAAAAGGTTCTCAAGCCTTATAAAATATTGCCAGAATTTCCGCTCAGAGATGGCTACTTTGCCGGAACAGCGATTCTGTCAGCACATGAATTAACCAAAGTGTTTGATGTTCTCCAGTCTCAGGCTAAAAGTCTTGATGACCCAGTAGCATTGGAAATTTATGAAACATTTGCCACACGAATGCTAAAAAGTAAGTTGGGGATAAGTAATGTGTATCCGGTACGGGCGATTTCTAATCGCAGTATGATTGACCCAGAGTTTTTACCAGATGATGCTCTTTCTAAGAATTTACAGCCATTAGAAGAGGCAATAGTTAAAGGGCAATTGCTGGAATTAAATCGCTTTGCTGGCGGCGGTAAATTTACTCTTGATGAAGAAGGCTTTTTTTTGGTATTTCCTTTGCAAATCGTTTTTTGTAACCAAGCATGGTATTTAGGTTTTGAGTATGAAAGTGGAAAGTATGCAGGACTGTTCCGGTTTGAACGTTTAGATAGATTGTTTATTGGTCAACCCCAAGGGAGATTCCGTTCTCTGGTGGAACAAGAAAAGTCATTACAGAAATTACAGAAACTCTCTGCTGCTAGCGCCGGTATTTTTTTAGGGTATAGTGCGAGTGACCAGCGTCAGTTTCTCAGTCATGATCAGCAAGAGCGTTCACAGGCTTGGGTAACAGTAGAACTGTGGTTTAATGATTTTATCTTCCGATTTATTACTGAGGGAACCAAGAGATTTTCTGCTAGACAAATGAAGATGTCTCCACCTGTAGAGGGTGGGAGGTTAATGTTACCTAAGTCAATTTTCTGCCTGAAGAAAACCACAGATAAACTCTTTCCCAATCGCTTTCGGGTGATATTGCCTAAATGGTATTTAGGTGATGTAGAGTTTATGCGGTGGATTGTTGGTTTTGGTGGGAATGTGAAGGTAGCGCAACCAGAGGAATTAGTTGTTAAGGTTAAGGGAATTGGTGAAGCGATCGTTAGGGTTTATGAGCAGCAATAAATAAAAATATATAGCAGTCCTCTTTGATTTTTGATAATTGCAAACAGCAGATCCCCGACTTCTTAAAGAAGTCGGGGATCTTGTTTTTCACGAGACTATATTAAGGCTGAAAGAGACTTGAGTGTACGCTTTGTTTAGATGAATTCCACTTTTCACAAGAAAAGCGACTTATTGGTGACGCTGTGAAGGAGTGGTCTAAACAGTTTGCATTAATTCCGCTTCTCAGAAGAAAAGCGACTTTGAGGCGGATAGCCAAACTCTCGTATTAGAGATGTTTCCATTAATTCCGCTTCTCAGAAGAAAAGCGACCTCAATCACAAATCTTACTCTAAGTTGTGAGAAATGCAGTTTCCATTAATTCCGCTTCTCAGAAGAAAAGCGACCCCTCTTATTTAAACCCTTATCCTGCCTGATGTCCAGATGCCATTTGCGACGGGGTCGGAGATTAGAGAAGTTTTCCCCGTGTTCAGCCAACATAAAAACGCTAAAATCCTTATACAGAAGGACATCGGCCGGGTCAACGAGAACATAGGCATTTCCGAGTTTTGCCGACCCCGCCGCAGAGAGGAAAAAACTTAGTAAATTTCGTCATTCGCATCAAACCACTAGCACAATCTCAAACCAGCCTCTACTTTGAAGGTATAGAGAAAACTGCAACAAGCATCAAACATCATATATATGTATATCTCTTCTCGTGCAGCATTAGTCCGCAACCTTGGTGTCGCCTTACTCAACGGCTCTATTACATTAATTATCCTGTTAATTGCACCATTAGGACTAGCAGCAGTAATTATCAACACAATTTTGGTTACAATAGCCAGCTTTGTCAACGCTACAGCAGGTGATACTGTAGTGAATTTTTTACAACCATCGCAAATTAAAACTTTGCTAGCCGAAACTATTTCCCAACAGTCACAACTGTCCAAACAAAGTAAAAACTAACTAACAATATTTTAATTGTTTTTTTGATCTACTCTTGACTTTTTATGCGTACACTCTACGTTTCCCGACAAGGTTGTTATATCACCCTCAAGGGCGAAACCCTAATTATCAAACAAGGAGAAACTATTCACGGTGAAGTACAATTACCGTTGCTAGAACAAATACTAATGTTTGGTAAATCTCAAATCACTACCCAAGCAATTCGTACTTGTTTATGGCGAGATATCCCCATTGCCTACTTATCGCGCATGGGATATTGTTATGGTAGGCTTATGCCAATTGCCAGAGGATACCGTCAATTATCTCGTTATCAGCAACAATTAACAGCAATTGAACGCTTGTTAGTAGCCAGACAAATAGTCCAAGCCAAACTCAAAAATAGTCGTACCTTTTTACTGCGGCAGCAACGGCGCAATCCTTCCGAAACTTCTGAAATTGCGATCAAAAGTTTAGAAGTTCTGGGACAAAAATCAGGAGAAGCTGAAACGATAGAACGATTGATGGGATTAGAAGGCGCTGGTGCAGCACAATATTTTTCAGCCTTCGGTGAATGTTTGAATAATCCCGATTTTATATTTATAGCGCGTAGCCGCCGTCCCCCAGGAAATCCAGTCAACGCCATGCTGAGTTTTGGCTACCAAATCCTGTGGAATCATCTGTTGACACTAATTGAACTCCAAGGATTAGACCCTTACTACGCTTGTCTACATCAAGGTACAGAACGCCATGCCGCTCTTGCTTCCGATTTAATTGAAGAATTTCGTGCCCCAATTATTGATTCTCTGGTACTTTGGTTAATCAATAGCAAAGTCATGGATACTCAAAAAGATTTTGAATATTATGATAGCGGTTGCTATCTGAATAACTCTGGTCGACCAAAATATATCAAATATTTCTTACAACGCTTGGAATCAGAAGTACAAAATTCTCAGGCAGAAAAACAACCTCGTTGGGATTTAATCACACAGCAAATTAAATTATTTAAAGATTTTGTTTATCAACCTAGCAAACTCTATAAGCCATATCAAATTCGTTGAATGCTATTTTATATAATAGTATATGATATACCTTGTAATAAAAGACGTAAAAAAATATCTGATTTATTAGAAGGATATGGTCAACGAGTACAATATTCAGTATTTGAATGTGTTCTTGACCAAAATAAATATAATGAACTTAAAAAAAGACTCCATAAACAAGTGAAAGTTTCAGAAGACAGCGTGCGGTTTTATCCCCTCAGCCGACACACGTTTAACCAAATTGAAACTTGGGGAGAACCACCAGTTACAGAACTACCAGGTTCAACTATTATCTGATTTACTCCTCTTCGGTCACTCTGAGAGAAGGAAAATTCGTTTTAATGATTACCATATTTAATGGGTATCGTTTCCGGTACTACAGGCGACAAAATCATTAATTGACGCAATCAGAATAAACCGTCAATGGAACCACTGGAATACTGCCGTTTGTACGTTAAAAGCCCAAAGCCAGAAAAAAGAGGGTATAGAGCAGCGTGCGTGCGAACGCTCACAGAAGCAACCTTTGGGGTGTACTCGTACCAAACAATCGATAAAAATTGGGGTTCTCAATTTGAGAAACGACCAGATACAGTGCTACAAATTATCGAAGTCGCTCATACCATTAACCTTATAGCCATCAAACTAGAGGATATTCAACCGACAATTACAGAGCTTTTAGAACAGGTATCAGCAGTAGCACCCTACAAAAAACACAAATAAATCAGAAATTTCCATGTATACAGATATGATTTACCATCCAGAACGAGTAAACTATGATTGATGATAACAACCTAATAACAACCTACTTCGCTATTGACTTGCAATCAAGCTGAGAGGGTTTAGTTTGGTGATTCAAAGAAAAACAGGTGAGATTTTATCCAAGGCATGGGTAAGCATTGTTCGCCATGCTAGAAACCTTTTGTTTGCAAAACGGATTTTTTCTAATACTTGCTGTTCTTGATTAATCTGCAATTGAGTAGATTTTTATGCCTGATATCCTTCCCCAAATACCGCCAGTAGCCTTACCAGAGGTTATTCCCCGCGAATTACCTCAACAGAAATTTCATCTTGGTGAATGGGTGCGCTGGTTTCAAGTACCCAATGGCGACTTCGGTCGCGTCATCGGAGTCATTTACACTCAACAAGCTAGTTGCATTGCGACTGGCTTGCACTACTTGGTTTTGTTAGACGAGCGCAGTCCCTCTCGTGAAATTTGCACCTGCGACTTCGCTTTCGAGGATGATATCAAACCCCTGGATAACTCATCCTTGGAAGGGCTTCGGGGCAATTATGTCTAAAGCTCAACAACATCAGCAATTGCTAGAATTGCACAACCAAATGTTCATGTCTCCCCAAGACTTTAGCTATCGTTGGGGATTGGGTTATGAAGAATTAGCAAAAATCTGTACCATCTCTAAATCGACGGCTTATCACTGGTTGGGTGGACAAGCCAGCCGCCGAGAAGCTGGATTACCTTACCAGAGAATTATGGCTGTGGCTGATTTTCTTTTGGCCAACGCCGAAGTAATTAACCCTCTGTTGGAACAGTGGCATAATTCTCCACCACCAAATTAATTCTTCAGTTTTTGCAAATTGACAAAACTTTTGTTCATCACCTTGACTGACATAAAAAATAGGTAGTAGGGTGCAATTTATCGTCACCAGTCTATCCACTGCTCCATGAACCGCTCCACCAATGACTCCTATTATCTACCCGACAGTATTGAATTGACACAAAGCCATGTCTTGATTCATCGCATGGCAATCCCTCTCAAAAATGCCATCAGCTACTTACAACAATTTCCCCACTCAGAATACGAGGATATTTGCCGGGATGCTTTTGAGTTAGGATTTCTTTGCTTGCAAACGGCTCAAACTCGTCATGGCAATGAATTAATTAAGCAGCAGATGGAATCTTTATTGGTGGAGTTTCAGCAGGCAGTTAGGGTAATAGCTGAGTCTTTTGGGCAGGAATTAGTTAATCAAGTAGGGACAGATAATGGTCAATTGTTAGCTCCACTACAAAATCAAATTAATCTCACTTCAGCCATCCTCACTGAAAAACTCAATAGCGTAGGCACTTTGCTTACACACGAAATTGACCCCGCCAGGGAAACTTCTGTTGTTGGCCGCTTTCTCTGTTCATTACGTCAACTTTTAGATGCTAAACGCTCTGATTCTATTCAGGGGGCATTTAAAGCAGCATTAGTAAATGCCACTAAGGAAAACGGTACTCTGGCAGTGGCAGTGAAAAATGTGGTTTCCGAATCGGTCAAACCGCTAGCTGAACAAGTCGAAAAACTGACTAGGGAAATTCGAGATCAACAGGTAACACAACAAGTACTTTCGCAGACAACCGCAAAAGGCATAACTTATGAGGAGTTAGTCGTTGTCGAACTGCAAAATTGGTCAAAGTTGAGTGGTGCAGAGGTAGAGTATATTGGTCATGATGGAGACACTGGCGATATTCTGGTAAAGTTTACCAGTAAATCGCTAGCTGCAATTGAAGTATCAATTGTGATCGAGCTAAGAAACCGACCCTCAAAACCTTTTGGTCGCCAAGCAATCACTCAACATTTACAATCAGCAATGGTGCGGCGTTCTGCAAATTCGGCAATTTTTTTAAGTTATTCCCGTGAGGGGTTAGCACAGGAAATTGGCGATTGGGCAGAGGGAGTTACTGAGTCAGGTTATTGGATCGCCACAACCCATCCGTTTTTAATTATTGCTATACGCTTTTTAGTGATCCAGCAAAGGTTAAATAAATTGCGTACCTTTCAATCAGAACTGGATGTGACTGCTGTAGAACAACAAATTCAGCAAATCCGCACAGCTTTGGCCAGAATCAGAACCATGAAAAAATCCCTGACAGAAGTTGGTAAGAGTGTGGCTGTAATTAAAGCTGAGGCGGATGCTATGAGTACAGATATTCAATCAGCCCTGAAATTAATTGAGCAAACACTGAGTGTTGCGACTACAGAAGGCTAACTTAAAATAATGTATTAGTGGCAGGGTTAAATAGATAAATCTCTAACAGTTATCTAAATTCTTAAAGATATATCAAAAATATGAAATTTGCTGATTCATTGAGTATTACAAAAATTTGTAATTATCTTAACTATATAAGGGACTTTATTTGTTTACCAGGGCCAACTATATCTTTGATATAATCATACACATCATTAGAAATATGTTCAGGTTTTTTAGTAACCTCTTTTTTCTGAAGTTCTCTAGACAAAGATCGAGATATAATATCTTCCCTAATTCCGCCGAATACATTCCTGATTTCTTTTGAAACAATGTTAATTAATCTGGCATCATTACACTCTATCCAGAATACTAATACTTCATATTCTTTATATTCAAATAATTTTAATAAAGATTTTAAGAGATTCTCATCCATTAATCTCTCTTTAAGGTTATTGGTAAAATCAATATATTCATATTGCCAATTAGTTATTAAATATGCTCCAGGAGAGTTAGGTAATTTCTCACGCTGATCAAATGGCAAAAATTTTACTTTAGAAATAGTCATATCAAGCGCAGGCAATGTTTGAACCGCACCTTCTATTAGAGCTGCTACCGAAGGATCTATGAAATGATCGCGGTGATCTTTTAAAGGTATTTGTCCTCGCGCAATTCGTTCTACCAACTCTGATTTTGATATTCCTCTTTGAGCAGCCATTAAATCTAGCTTCTGTATAGCTGTGGGAGTTATGGAGAGGTTAACTCGCGTCTTCATCTCGTCCTGTAGTTCTGGGACTCCTTTAACTCGTTTGCTTCCTTTTGGCATTAGCCACGCTCACTCTCAAAAAACTTACATATACTTTGTCTCAATGATAAGAGCTAGCGCACAGTTTACACAGGTAAATACATTGCAAAGAAATTTAAAGTTTTTTTATTTTAGAACATACACATTTTTGTGTAACTTCTGAGTTTAGAATATACGTATTAACGTGTATGTTCTAAATAGTTCTCACACAGATGCTTCAGCAGAAATCCCAAAAAAACCGGAAGGACATTAACAAGCGCCTAAATGAAGGCTGTGGTCAAGGTCGCGGTATTAATTACAAACCAGCAATTTGGATAATAGACTTTCCATCTCAAGGTTTTTCTGTCCAAGGCTTGGGTTGGAAAACTCAAAGAGAACACCACTTGTTTAGCATGAGTGAGTTTCGTTATTTTTATGCGCTCGAATGGTCGCCTATCGTCATCGACATCCGAGAGCAGTTTCCTTTAGAACTCGAAGAAACCTTAGATATTGCTAAACAGTGTGGTTACAAGCACCCAGTCAATCCTAATACTGGGGAACCTAACGTGATGACCACAGACTTTGTTGTAACTATTCCAGGAAGTACATGTATAGGAATTATGGATCAAGCTAGGACAGTTAAGCCTTCACGGGAATTACAAGATCCGCGAGTTCTTGAAAAGTTTGAAATTGAACGTCGTTATTGGGAGTCCCATAAAACTAGCTGGGGCATAGTTACTGAACAAGATATTCCAGAGGTGTTGGTCAAAAATGTTGAATTTTTACACAACTACTTTTTTATTGAAAACCTTTCACCTCTTTCAGAGCTTAATATTAAACAAATTACAGCCGTACTCGCTAAAGGTGTAATTCAGGGAGACGTTTCACTAAGTGATTTAGCAGCTCGGTGCGATGAACGACTTGCCTTGGAAGCAGGCAGTAGCCTTGCAGTTGCTCGTCATCTAATTGCTAATCGGCAATGGCTAATTGATATGAACCAACCACTACAGGCTCAGTTTAGAAAGAAATTGGCACTTTTGGCTACTCCTTCCCTTAAATATGAAATAAATAAGAGCTGCTAAATGAATTTATACCAGAATATGCTGATTGAACTACACAATGAGTGTGGTGATATTTTTACCGTTATCAGATTACTCTGGATTGACCCATCTGGAACAGATATAGTCACAATTGATCTGAATAATTCTAAAGCATTTCCAGTTTTACAGAGGGCCGAAGAAATTGAAGCAGCATTAACTGAACAAAAAGCTTTTATTATAGATACTGACCCCTATGCATATCTACATCGCCCTGAAGATTTAATTCCTGAAACTCACCGTAATTTTAGAGATAATGCGTGGAACAAAATCGCTTTAATTATTGAAAGTGGATATAAAGCGTTTTTTCCTTATGAGCGAGGTTTATTAGTTAGGCAGGCAATAGAACTGACAGGAAGTAATAAGCCAACAATTTACCAGTTATTACGATCTTACTGGCAAAGAGGACAAAAACTAAATGCACTTCTACCAAACTATGATCATTGTGGCGGAAAAGGTAAAAAACGGAATATCACTAAAAAGCTAGGCGCTCCTAGTAAAAAAACTAAGTTAAAAGGTGAACCTCCTGGTATTAATATAAATGAACAACTACGAATAATTATTGTTAAAAGTGCAAAGAAATATCATGAAAAGCAGAAATTAACACTCAAAGATGCTCACCAGAGAATGTGCGAAGATTGTTTTTCTGTAAAAATAAAACAAAAAGATGCAAATGAAATCCCTCTTCTTTTACCTCAAGAACAATGCCCCACTTTGAGACAGTTTAACTATTGGTATTACAAAGACCGCGATCTTAAAAAATCACTCATATCTCGTGAAGGTAAGCGTAAGTTTAACCTCAGCTACCGAGAGGTGCTGGGTAACTCAACTGAGATGGCTCCTTTTCCAGGTGCGCTCTGGCAAATTGACTCTACAATAGCTGATATTTACTTAGTTAGTTCTTTGGACAGAAGTCGTATAATTGGGCGACCTGTTCTCTACTTAGTTGTAGATATATTTTCCCGAAGCATTGTAGGATTTAGCGTGGCTCTTGAAGGGCCGAGTTGGTTAGGGGCATCTTTAGCTCTGGAAAATGCAACTACAGATAAGGTAAAGTTTTGCCAGGAATTTGGTATCACGATTACAACAGAAGATTGGAATTGTAACCATCTTTGTAAATTACTTCAAACCGACCGTGGCAGCGAATACTTAAGCAATAATGCTAGAGAAGCACTCAAAAGTATTGGTATAGAAATCTCACCTACACCGCCATACCGTCCCGACTGGAAGCCTTTTGTAGAAAGGTTGTTCCGCTTAATTAACGATGAGGTCATTCATTTTCAACCAGGAGCAGTGCATAAACCAAAGGAAAGAGGTGAGCGAGATTATAGACTAGATGCTATTTATACCCTCGATGAATTTCGAGCAATTATGATCCGCCTCATCCTTTACTACAATAATTACCATTATTTAACTGAGTATCCTATGACAAAGCACATGATTGAAGATCATGTGCAACCTGTTCCGTCGGAGTTGTGGGAATGGGGAATCCGTAGTTACGGTCGTCCTCGTCAGGAGACACTTGAGATTATTCGTTTAAATCTTTTACACAGAGCAGATGCTAGCGTTACTCGTTATGGGATTTGTTTGCGAGTCAAAGGCGTTAATTTATATAATCGCCTGCGTTACACCTGTGAGTCTGCTATGAGGGAGCAGTGGTTTATCAAGGCTGGAATGAAAGGAACTTGGAAAGTTCCAGTTGCTTATGATCCTCGAAAGCCTCTGGTGATCTATATACTTCTCGATGCTGGGAAACGTATGGAAGTTTGTGAAATGCTTCCTGTTTCAAAAACCTTTTTAGACAGCAATCTAGAGGAAATTATGGATCACTTTGCTGAACAAAACTTCGCACAAGAAGATGCTCAACCCAATCAAAGACAGGCAAAAGCTTCTTTGAATGCTTACCTAAAACAGCAAAAAACTGATGCAACAGAAAAAACCGAAAAAGCTCGTCAAGGTAAGTCTAAACAGTCTCTTCTTAAAGGAATAATAAATAATCGAAAAGCTGAAAAACATTATGAACAAGATAAAAATGCTCGTGATTTAAGGCCCGAAAAGACTGCTGATCAACTAGAAACAGCCCTTCCAATCCAAGCTAATAATCAGTATAAAGACACTGAGGAAGGCTATATACCTGCACCAGAAGAAACTGAAATGTTAAATGAAGTTATCGAGGGGATGTGGAGAAATGACCGATGATGAAGTGTACAAACCTCCATTTTTAGTATTCACAGGGCAAAAGATTAATGCAATATATTCCGACCCAGAAGTTTCCAAATATCGTGGTAATCCACTTATTGAAGCTTTACCAAAAATTCTGACGAAATTAGAGGCAGCAAAGGGCCTGGCTAAGTTTCCACACTACAGTGAAGATATGCGTAATCAGCCTGCTCACTTACGCCTTCATTATATCCAAGATACTCTAGAATTTTTTACACCCCTTGGTATTCACATTGATTTAGAACAGAGAATTTCGCGCATTATTAGGTTAGGCTATCAAGCTAGAAATCCTATATTGCCACAATTTTGGCAAAACACTAAGCGTTCACTGGATTTAATTGACCCCAATGGATTCGTACCTAGATCCCCACGCTCAACAGCAAAGAGCATGACAATCATTGGACTTAGTGGTATTGGCAAGAGTACCGGAGTAGAAGAAATATTGTTGCTTTATCCGCAAATTATTAATCACAGCCGTTATCTTAATAAAAACTTGACTTTAAGACAAATAGTCTGGCTAAAACTTGACTGTCCTTATGACGGTTCAATCAAAGGTCTTTGTATCAACTTTTTTCAAGCGGTTGATGACCTATTGGGAACACAGTACTACACACGCTATACCAAAGGACGCCAAACCGTAGATGACATGATTCCTAATATGGCGCGTGTCGCATCAATCCAGTCACTGGGAATGCTTGTAATTGATGAAATCCAAAATCTTAGTTTAGCTAAAAGTGGTGGCTGCCAAAAAATGCTCAACTTTTTTGTACAATTAATTAACACCATTGGGCTGCCAGTTATTTTTGTGGGAACTTATAAAGCTTGGTCTGTTTTAAGCAGTCAGTTTCGCCAGATACGGCGGGGAACAGGTCAAGGAGATTTTGTTTGGGACACAATGAAAGAGGACGAAACTTGGCAAACTTTTGTCAAATCTCTCTGGCGATACCAATATGTACAAATAGCTTCTCCACTGACACCAGAATTAAGCCACACCCTTTATTACGAATGCCAAGGCATTACAGATTTTGCTGCCAAGATTTATATGCTGGCGCAAGTGCGAGCTGTATCAAGTGGTAAAGAGAGAATTACAGCTTCAATCATCAAATCAGTTGCTAAAGATTGTCTTCGTACTGCAACAAAAGTTCTGAATGCCTTGAAAGAGAAAGATGCCGACAAAAAACTGAGACTGCTCATGGATTGTGAGGATGTTAAACCAATTGATCTCGAACCTTTTATAGAAGAAGGAATAGAGCGTTTAGCAAATGAAGATTCATCTAGTGTTATTGGTGAAGATCAATCTGATTCGGAGAGTAGCCCATCAGAGGAAATTAAGCAAACTGAACTCTCACAGGAATTATCCGAGTTAGTAAACTCAAAACTACTAAAAGAAAAAGAGATAAGCTCTACTTCAGTTCCTATTAAGGCTACTCAGAAATCAAGGACAAGTAATAAACAGACTGACTCAAAAGATACTTTACCAGAAATAGTTGCTGAAAAAGCTTCAGTAGGTCTTTCAGGCTATGAAGCTCTCAAGGAAGCAGGTTATATAAAATCTGTCAGTGAGTACCAATTGTAGGATACAGCAAAATGATTGGTTCGTTTCCAGATCCTTATCCAGATGAATTATTTTATAGTGTTTGTGCGCGGTACTCTGAACGGATGAGTTATAAACATAAAAACTACTTATACCAAGACCTTTTCGGAAAAAGTTGTTATTCTGTAGGTTCTTTTGCATATCTATACCTAGCTACTAGGTTAGATTATTTGATTACATCTTTGCCTCCAGGAAATTATTACACAGCAGATCGCTTAATTGATGAGCATACTTTATTCTCATTTTATAGTGCATTTTCTCCACCATACTTAATTAATCTAATTCGAGATACGATGAAACAAAATAGCCCAATAATTCCTTTGAGATCGCTAAATATTTATATAAAGCGTAAACATTATTTACGTTTTTGTTCTCAATGTATACTAGAAGATAAAAAGCAGTTTGGTGAGTGCTATTGGCATTGCATACATCAAGCTATTGGGGTTGAAGTTTGTCTAATACATAGCATTATTCTACAAAAAATTGAGATAGAACCATATTATTGCAAAACGGGATTTATACTTGCAGAAAAAGCAGTAAATACTCATACAAATAACTATTTAGAATTATCAAATAATAATTTTAAACGTTTTATGGAGTTAGCTTATAATATTGATTGGCTTTTAAAGCACCCAAATATTATCTTTTTTGGAGATTCTATACGTAGAGTTTACATTAAACTTTTATATAAAAAATATGGAAGATTTAATTTTAAAGTTAAAAACTCTTTAAATAAAGTGATGAATGATTTCATAAACTACTACTCTCCTCCATTTCTACAAATGTTGAAAAATGATTTGGGTAAATCTAGTAACTGGCTTAGAGATATATTTGTTTCAGATGGGAAGATAAAAAATCCCTTGCATCACTTATTAGCAATTACTTTTTTGGAATCTACGGTTGAAGATTTTTTTAAAATTTCTTTTGATTATAAGCCTTTTGGAACAGATTATTGCCCATGTATAAATCGAGGCGGTGAATATTTTCAACGGCTATTAATTAAGGATAAATACCAGTATACAGGCTATAGTAATAGCGCTAAGACAGTAACTGAAAGTGAGTTTCGTTGTATTTGTGGTTTGGTATCTTCACAAACAGCTTTTAATAGAATTGATGAATATAAAGTGCCAATACTGGAAAGAAAAATAAAATACAGTTCTTCTTGGGAATATGCTTTAAAAATTTTATGGGAAAATCAAGCATTTACTTTTACAGAAATTGCTCAATATCTTGGTGTTAGTGAGGAGACACTTGAGCATCAAGTAGGTTACTTAAAACTACCATTATTAAGACCAATACTAAGTAAATAGTTTATATTATGCCTGTAATTAAGTACATGTTTAAATTAAAACCGATGTAGGGTCTATTAGGGCTTCTGCTGCATACCGTTTCATTCATTCGTTAGGCTAACGTCGTAACCCACTCAACACCATCTTCTAATTATTTGTGTATACTTACTTATGTTTTTTTGTAATTATTGAAACACAAACATTTTGAATAAGGTTGTTAGCAATACATAAATATTTTTCAGTTATTAAGCATTAATAAATTATCTAAAAAATTAATTTTTATATTTTTCAATAAAAGATAGCCTATGCTTGGTTTCTTTCCTAATCCTTACCCAAATGAATTGTTATATAGTGTTTGCGCTCGCTTTCAAGAGAGAGTCTATTATCCTAGCCAAATTTCAGTAGTTCAAGATTTATTTCAAACAAAAAATGCGATCGCGATTTTTGACCTACCAAGTAAATTGAACAGATTGGTTGCTGCTTTACCCACCGGACATTCTTACACAGTTGATAATTTCATAGACAATCACACTTTATTACCCTTTTATAGACCTTTCCTGCCACTAGAGCGACTTCAATTAGTTCGGCAGGATATGTGTGGTGATAATGGGTCAAAAATTCATACACGCTTGGGAATTGTCGCTGGATTCATTGAAATGCCTTCTCATTTGCGCTTCTGTCCATTGTGTATGGAAGATGATCAGAAGCAGTTTGGTGAGTGTTACTGGCATCGTCTTCATCAGTTACCTGGTGTTGAAGTCTGTTCCACTCATGGAGTTTTTTTAGAGAAAAGTGCTGTATTAACCCACAATCGTAGACGCATATCTGAATTTATTTCCTTAGAACAAGCAACTCAATTAGTATCTCTTCGTCCAGTAGACCCCTTAAATCCTGGTCACAAAGTTCTGTTGAAAATTGCCACAGATATAGACTGGCTTCTGAATAATTGCCGCTTCGTCCCTAGCTTAGAAGCTTTGTACCAAAAATACCTATCTTTGGTAAAAACCAATCCAGAGTTAGTCACTTACACAGGTAGGATTCGTGTTCAGGAATTATTGAGGCTCTTCAAAAATTACTACCCTTCGCAAGTGTTAGATTGGCTGCAATGCCCACTTGATGAGCAGATTCGCGATAACTGGCTTGCTCAATTAGTGCGTTTCCCTAAAAGAGTTCACCATCCACTACGGCATCTGCTATTTATTCACTTCTTAGGATACACAGCACAAGAATTTTTTGAACTAAAAGAAGCACTAAAACCATTCGGTAATCCTCCCTGGCCCTGTTTTAACCCTGTTTGTAAATATTTCAAAAAACCACAGATAAAGGAATGTTTGATTACATATAACCAGGAAAGTCGCAAACCAACTGGTACATTTTTTTGCAGGTGTGGTTTTGTTTACTCTAGAATAGGTGCGGATCAATCAGCAGAGGAGCAATTTCGATTCTCAAAAATCAAAGTTTATGGTTCTGTTTGGGAAGAATCCTTAAAAGTTTTCTGGGAAGACTCATCACTCACTCTTAAGGAGATTAGTCAACGTCTGGGAGTTCAAGTGAAGGCAGTGCTTCGTCAAGCAGATAAACTAAAGTTTACCTTTCCCCGACCTAATACTAAAGCGAGAGCAACTGAGTTATGCCCCTCACTTAAGCCTCATATATTTTCATTTATTCAGGCTCCAGATATCCTCGAAAATTGCCGTAAGCAATGGTTAGAGGTAATTGAAGCTAATCCTGATGCGGGAAGAACACAATTACGAAGTAAAGCACCAGCAATTTATGGTCAATTATACAAATATGACAAAAATTGGCTTTTGAAGCATCTGCCGCCACCACTAACAAATAATGGCACTCTAGATGTGGACTGGGATAACCGAGATGTTAAAACGGTGGAAGCAGTAAAGGTTGCTGCACAGCGCTTGAAGCAAGATGTCAATCGACCAATTTGGATTAGCAGGACAGCGATCGCTAATTTTCTCGATCATCCTGCAAGCGCTTGGGTAAAAAGACATCTGAACAGATTACCTATGACCACAAATATATTGGATGAATTGGCAGAAACCAGAGAAGAGTTTGCGGTGAGAAGAGTGCAGTGGGCAGCAAATACTTTTCATCAAGAGAATATTACTCCTCAGAAGTGGCAACTAGTTCGTCGTGCAAGCCTACGCAAAGAAACGAGAAAGTTACCTTTGGTCGAGGAAGCGATCGCAGTTGCTTTGGAAGTTTTAAATTCACTGATATAAATAAAAAAAGGTTATTGATCAAGCTTAAAACCTTATATTTTGTGGTTAGTGAGTGTTCTCCAAGAATAAAAATCAACCTTTATCAATTAGTACATATGAACTTGTGACAGTAAAGAACTTTATTGTTTGTGGCTCACATTGTATTGCGGTTAGCATTTTCTTCAGTAAAGAACTTTAACAAAAAATTGGCAACGCAATAACTAGTGTTTCAGGCGCTGCCAGTAAAGAACTTTATTGTTTGCGTACAAGGGTTGTACGCAAACAATAAAGTTCTGAAGTGAACAATAAAGTTCTTGTCTAACTGGCACATGAGTACAAAGACCTAAGAAATTTCTGCAATTGACAATGGGTGTCTGCACGGAAACGTTTAGATTGGAAGCATGATTTCATACTTTCACGTCAATAAAGTCTGTATATAGGGCGATCGCTGTCACAGAATATAATTTTTGAAACGCCCCCTTCCTGAGTATGGCGATCGCACCAGTTTTAAAAGAAGTAAAATTATAACTTTCATAAAAGTCAAATATGGAAATATACTCCGCCTTCAGCTTGAAAAATAAACGTACTAATAATCGTAACTTCTCAATAAGCACTGGTAAAGCTAATAAAGGTATTTCAGGAAGGCGACGGGATGAATGCCGAATGAAGTGGGGTTGCTTTGAGAGCAAAAATCTGGTTTAACATTGATATAAGCAACCCTCCCGATTACAAAGATATTTCTTCTTCAGAGCGCACACCATTGGTGGAGTGGTTGCTGAATATCATTGCAGAACAACAGAAGATCATAGATAAGCTCTCTTCAAAAGTCTGTCAACTAGAGCTTCATGTGGAAAACCTGGATGAGCAACTATTAGTTGCCAAAAAGCTCAAGGGTCAACCAAAAATCCGACCAAGTACCCTAAATCAAAGAGAAGAACCGCCTGTATCAGCAAAAAAACGGGCTGGTTCAGAAAAAAGGAGTAAAAAAACCAGCTTTGTAGCAGATGAAGAAAGGGTAATTGAACCTGTTGAATTGCCATTCGGATCAAAGTTTAACGGGGATCGTGAATATGATCTACAAGATTTGCTACTCAAGAAGCATAATATCCGTTTTTTGTTAGCCGAATATGTCACAGATGATGGAAAAACCATTGTTGGGAAACTGCCTGAAGAATATCAGGGACATTATGGCGTGACATTGAGAGGATTTATTCTCTACCAGCATCATCAATGCCGCGTGCCCCAACCAATAATAGTTGAACAGACCCAATAAAAAGAGTAGAATTTCAAGAAAAAATTACCCAATATTTAACGATAGCGAGAGAACAGCCAGAGAGGAACGAAGGCGATCGCTACCAGCACAATTGGTAGTAAGTCTTGTAATTGCAATGAGTCTATGGTCGAATGGCATTAAGAAAAGCTCTAAGCTATGCTCCGTAATTATTACAGGCATTTATGCCATTAAGCAGTCAAGGAGTAGCTGCGTAGTTTACCGCCGCAGGCATCGCTATTTTTTGTAGGTGCTGTGAAATGGAGGCAGTGACTGTGCGGGTTGCCCAAAAATTTTTTTAGATCGAATTATTCAAAAATTAGAGTTTCACTATACTCTTAAACACGCTTTTTGGTGAGCCAGTGCGTTGGGAGGGTTCCCCGACTTGAAGCAACTGGCGAACCCGAAGAGCTGAATCAAGTAGAAATTGAATTATCTGTTTTATCTCGCCAATGCTCAGAACGGCGTATTTCTAATACAGAAACATTAACTTGTGAGATTGCCGCTTGGGAGAAACAACGTAATAAACAAAAAGCCAGTGTCTATTGGGGTTTTCAAACCAAAGATGATCGCCGAAAAATGCAGCGTTTATATCCGAATTTAACCTAGCAAAGTTACCTTGGCAGACTGCTAGCAGTCTCTCTAGCAGCTTCTCGCAGCCGCACCACATCGCGTATCGGTGGTGTACCAAACAGCCGCTTGTACTCTCGGTTGAAGTGCGAAGCATCGTCATAACCCACACGGTAGGCAGCGCTAGCAGCGTCAAGGTTTTGCCCTAACATCAGACGGCGAGCCTCCTGGAGCCGCAGTTGCTTCTGGAATTGCAAAGGACTCATTGCAGTGACAGACTTGAAGTGATGGTGGAAACCTGAAACACTCATTCCCATCTCTCGGGCGATACTTTCAATCCGAAGTGGCTCCTTAAAGTCTTTACGAAGTCGCTCGACGGCAAGAGCGATGTGGTGAGTGTAGCCACCCAGAACGGCAATATGACGAAGCCGCGCGCCTTGCTCTCCAATCAAGAGTCGGTAAATGATTTCCCGTGCGACCAGCGGCATCAGAACCCGCGCTTCGGCGGGCGTGTCCAACAGCCGAACGAGCCGGACAACGGCATCGAGCAGCGGCGCATCTAGTGGACTCACGTCGATCGCTTTGACACTGGCACTTCTTTGTGCAGAGGGATAGCCCGTTTCAACCATGACTGAACCAACGAGGACGGGGTCGAGATCGAGGCGAACGCTCAGGTACGGCTTCTGTTTGGACGCTTCCAGAATTTGACTCACAATCGGCAGTTCCACCGTCGCCAGCAGATAATGCATCGGGTCGTACTGATAGCGATCGTCGCCCAGCAGGACTTCTTTGCTGCCCTGAGCAATCACACAAAAGGCAGGAATAGAGACCCCATGACAGAATTCCATAGGCGAAGAGGAGCGTTTGAGGTGTAATCCTTTCAGCAGATCGATCGTCCCATCCTGACGAATCGCCTGGGCAATCCGCTCAGTTAGTTCGTCTCGATTGGCTTGCGCTCGGTCTGCCTCGCGCTTTGCCTGCGGGTCGTTCAGTAAATTCCTGTCGGACGTTTCACTTGTTTTTGCAGCGTTCATTTCTAATACCAGTTCAAACAGATTTTTGGACACATCAAGCTCCAGAAAAGGATTGGCAGTGCCAAGCCTATACAGAATCTATCGCGACTTGAATCGAAACAGGTGTAAGTTTGCAGGATTGTACAACTATCTTAGACGATCGTTTTATTGCTTGCTCTCTAGAATTCCTACAATGAAACTAAAGCAATGAAAAACGATTCCGGCTTCTTGTAAGCATCTGGATTTTTATCCAAGAGACAATTCAGGTTTGATGGGGCAAGAGATTCGCCGATTGACGACCCAAAAGATATCAAGGCTAACCTTGCTTCCTAAAAAATTTCCATCCCTACTACATAGAGCAGGTGATAAGTGCTCAATTTCTCCGATCGGACTAGCAACTGACATGACATTAAGTAAAGGAATTCAGAAAATGGACATCAAACAAAGTGGCTCACAGCCTTCCGCCAAAGGATCGGCTGAGTATTTTATCGGCACGGTTCGCATTGACCCCCTGTTCGAGGCACCCAATCCAGCCCGCACATCTGGAGCCAGTGTCACGTTTGAGCCGGGCGCTCGAACCGCATGGCATACCCACCCGTTGGGACAAACCCTGATCGTGACGGCAGGCTGCGGTCTTGTACAGCTCTGGGGCGGTGCGATCGAGCAAATTCGACCGGGGGACACGATCTGGTTTGCACCGGGTGAGAAGCATTGGCACGGTGCTACACCAACCACGGCGATGACGCACATCGCCATTCAGGAACATCTTGATGGCAAGTTCGTGGACTGGATGGAACAGGTTAGCGATGAACAATACCAGAGCTAACCGTGAAGTAAGACAGTTCCGACCTTTAACTTAAAGAGAGGAGTTCAAAAAATGCAAAAGCGCAAACTTGGAAACAGCAATCTGGAAGTCTCGGCGATCGGGCTGGGCTGCATGGGCATGAGCTGGTCCTACGGGCCGCCCAAAGACAAGCAGGAGATGATCTCCCTTCTCCGTGCTGCCGTCGAACGAGGTGTCACCTTCTTCGACACCGCTGAGGTTTACGGTCCCTTCTTGAACGAAGAGCTTGTGGGTGAAGCCCTCGCTCCGTTCTGCGGGCAAGTGGCGATCGCTACTAAGTTCGGTTGGGCACCTCGACCTAACGACGGGAACAGGTGGACTGTCTTAAACAGTCGGCCCGATCGCATCAAGCAGGTCGCTGAGGCATCGCTCAAGCGACTCAAGGTCGAGGCTATCGATCTGTTTTACCAACATCGTGTCGATCCGAACGTGCCGATTGAAGACGTAGCGGGAGCGGTGAGTGACCTCATCCAAGAAGGTAAGGTGAAGCACTTCGGTCTTTCGGAAGCCGGGGCGCAGACCGTCCGTCGCGCCCATGCAGTTCAGCCAGTGACTGCACTTCAGAGCGAATACTCGCTCTGGTGGAGAAACCCTGAAGCCGAAGTGCTGCCGACCCTGGAGGAATTGGGCATCGGCTTTGTTCCCTTTAGCCCGCTGGGGAAGGGCTTTCTCACAGGCAAGATCGACGCAGATACGAAGTTCGATAATACGGATTTCCGCAGCACCGTCCCCCGCTTTAATCCAGAGAATCGTAAAGCAAATCAGGCGTTGGTTGATCTGCTCACTGAATTTGCGGAACAAAAGAGAGCGACCCCTGCTCAGGTCGCGATCGCGTGGCTGCTGGCAAAGAAGCCGTGGATCGTTCCGATTCCTGGCACAACGAAGCTGCATCGCCTTGAAGAAAACCTCGGCGCGGTGGACATTGAACTTACGCCGGACGATCTTTGCGCCATTGAAAGTGCCTCCTCAAACATCAAGGTAGAAGGCGCTCGGTATCCGGAATTTCATGAACAGCTAACTGGCCGGTGAACGGCAGCCAGCTCGCGCAAAACATTTTGAAGATACGTCTAAGAACGAAGCGTGCTTGGGAGTCGGGGTTATGCCATTTCAGTTGTAACAAAAGGAATCGTGTATGAAAGCACTATTTTGTGGGACGTTGGCAGTTGTTGTGGCGCTCAGTGGACCTTCGTGGGCGCAATCCACAGAAAGGAAAAACGCAAGCCCTGGTTCTGCTAGGGAGACGTTAGTCGGAGCGTGGCATTTGCTCTGGCTGGACGAACCAGGAGCGGACGGGAAACTAAAGCGCATTACGGATGCGAAGGGTTCGCTGATCTACACGCCTGATGGACATATGTCAGTGCAGGTCATGTATGCAAAACCGGAGTCCGCTTCATCCAACAATCCTGTAGCGTATGCTCAGGGCGGGTATGAGGGTTCCTTCGGTCGCTACGACGTGAATGAAGCGGCGCATACGGTCACGCATCACGTGGAAGGAGCGAACGTGCGGGCACTGATGGGGAAGGATCTTCCGCGCATGTATCAGTTTTCTGACGGACACCTGATCATCAGATCGTCTCGGACAGACGAACATTGGTCGGTTACGTGGGAACATTACTAACTGATCTGCATTTTGGTCACCGTAGCAAACTACCCACACGAGACAAACGACTGCTGCAAGCCCGTGAACTGGATGGAACAGGTCAGCGATGAACAATATGAGGGGAAATCCAAATAACTCATCACTCATGTCAAAGGATAGAGTTGAAAGTTTCAGCGACGGTGTTTTTGCGATCGTAATGACCCTGCTTGTTCTAGAATTGCGCGTCCCAGAGATTGCAGATCATTCCAGCTTGGGTCAGTATGCCGCTGCAATGGCACCGCTGATTCCGAAATTTGTCAGTTTCGTGCTATCTTTTGTGATGGTTTCCATTTATTGGGTGAATCATCATTATTTTTTCCGCCATTTACGCAGTGTGCCGCTCGGACTGGTCTGGTTGAACAACCTTTTCTTGTTATCGATTTGTTTTCTTCCATTTCCAACTGCTTTTGTTGGCGATCATCCAACTGATCAATTTCCGATTCTTTTGTATGGTGTAAATTCCCTTATAAGTACATTGGCTATATATGGATTAAGAGGCTACGCAAGCTATAGAGGGCTTTTCACCGTTGATCATGAATCCGCAAAAGTTCTGGGACCAAGAAACAGCATTCCTGCGATCGTCATCTACGTGCTATCAATTTTCTTAGTATTTGTGAATGTCTATCTGTCCTTAGGCTGTTTTCTTCTCGTTCCAGTGCTTTATTTTGTACCAAATCTAATTCGGTTTCAATGAAAAGACGTTTATCCTGCAATCTACTGCCCTCAGTATAGGGATAATGCTAGACGGCAGTTACACCCAAGTGGGTATGCCCGCTAAGGGTGAAGTCACCATCAACAATTTTGCATTCAACAGGAATCGAGTGAACTACAATACTTCACTTGTCGGAGGCATCCCTGAAACCCAGGAACTTATCGATTATTGTGCGAAAAATCAAATTTATCCGGCTATTCAGGTGATAAGAGCTAATGAAGTCAACGAAGCCTGGAGAAAAGTCGTCAATAAAGAAGCACGTTACAGGTACGTAATTGATACGGCGACTATCTAAAACTGACGCTTCGTTAAGCACCGATCGCACGAGAAGCGCCATTATCAAGTCCACGGCGACCCAAGCCTGCGGTGGGGAGGCTTTACATCACTAAATACAAACACGGAGGAAGGAAATGAAACTACTCGCGACGACTGTCATGTCATTTTCCCTGCTTACTTTGGTACACGCTCAGGCGGGTCAGACCCAAGTACCATCTGGCGGTCGCGCACAAACAGTAGAGGTTAGGCGAAATGGTTCGCAGCCTTCCACTAAAGGACCAGCCGAAAACTTTACAGGTTCCGTCCGCATCGACCCCTTGTTCTCAGCACGCGATCCATCACGCATGGCTGGCGGTAGTGTTACGTTCGAGCCTGGTGCGCGGACCGCATGGCATACTCATCCTTTGGGGCAAACCCTGATTGTGACGGCTGGATCTGGATATGTCCAGCAATGGGGCAGACCCATTCAGGAAATCAGACCCGGTGATGTAGTTCACATTCCGCCAGGAGTGAAACACTGGCACGGAGCTACAGCCACCACAGCCATGACGCACATTGCCCTTCAGGAACAGCTTGACGGCAAGAATGTGGATTGGATGGAACAGGTCAGTGATGAGCAATACCGCAAGTGATCTCCGTAACCGAAATTTTTGGGAGTCGAGATGCACGTCCTTGGCTCCATTACCCGGCAATAGATCGTGGAAATCCTGATAAAAACTTCCCGAATAAGCAACCCAAGGAGTAAAAAATGACAACGAACGAGAATGGAAACTACACAGGAAAGGTTGCGTTTGTAACCGGAGCAGCGAACGGCATCGGTCGAGCTACGGCGCTGGCGTTTGCACGTGAAGGCGCTAATGTGGTGGTTGCCGACGTTTCAGAACAGGGCAATCAAGAAACGGCGCGCATGATCGAAGACCTCGGCGGACGAGTGCTTGCCGTCAAGTGCGATGTGACGCGAACCGAGGACGTGACGGCGGCTCTTTCCAAGACCATCGAAACTTTCGGGCGGCTGGACTTTGCTTTTAACAATGCCGGTGTTGAACAGAAGAAGGCTCCGGCTGCGGAACTGGACGAGGCGGAATGGGATCGCATCGTCAACACCGACCTGCGCGGTGTCTTTCTATGCCTGAAGCACGAAATCTCGCTGATGCTCAAGCAAGGTGGCGGCGCGATCGTGAACACCTCTTCGGGCGCTGGGATCATTGGTATCAAAGGCAACCTCGCCTACACCGCCGAGAAACATGGCGTGATCGGCCTCACCAAAGCGGCGGCCCTCGACTACGCCTCGCAGAACATCCGCATCAACGCCGTGTGTCCTGGCTATATCGACACGTCGATGATGGCTCGCTTCACCGGCGGCACTCCCGAAGGCCGCCAAAAGGTAGTCTCAGAGGAGCCGATTGGAAGGATGGGACAGCCCGAAGAGATCGCCAATGCCGTCATCTGGCTATGTTCGGATGCGTCCTCCTTCGTCGTCGGGCACGCCCTGGTCGTCGATGGCGGTCAAACGGTGTAGTAACGGCAACCCAGGCAATGCCGCTTCACGAGTGATAGGCAAGGAGCCAGCTTTGGCAGGGTGAGAGACTCGCCTGCTGACAACAAAATTAAGAGAAGAGGAGAAACAGAATGCAGTACAAGCATCTCGGCCGCACCGGACTACAGGTCAGCCGACTCGGTCTGGGCACCATGAACTTCGGCGAGCTGACGGATGAGACCACCAGCTTCAAGATCCTGGACGAGGCTCTAGAGGTCGGCATCAACTACATGGACACCGCAGATGTGTACGGGGGCCCCCAGTCCCCAAATATGGAGAAGGGCTACGGCATCTCCGAGGAGATCATCGGGCGGTGGCTGTCCCAGGGCGGTCGGCGCGAGCGGAGCGTCCTGGCTACCAAGGTGTACCAGCCGATGGGTAACGGCCCGAACGATCGCCACCTTTCGGCGTACCACATCCGAAAGGCCTGCGAAGACAGCCTGCGTCGGTTGCAGACCGATCACATCGACCTTTACCAGATGCACCACGTTGATCGGCTCACGCCCTGGGAGGAGATTTGGCAGGCAATGGAACTCCTGGTACAGCAAGGCAAGGTGATCTACATCGGCAGCAGCAACTTCGCCGGGTGGGACATCGCCACTGCACAGAATATTGCCGCGTCGCGCAATTTCTTCTTGGGGTTGGTGTCGGAGCAGAGCCTCTACAACCTCACCGCCCGCACCGTTGAGCTAGAGGTCATCCCAGCGCTTCGGTACTACGGCATCGGTCTCGTTCCATGGAGTCCGCGCGGCAATGGGCTGCTGGGAGGCGTTCTGCGGAAGGTGAGCGAAGGTCGTCGGGCCGAGCCGAAGGTACAGCAGCAGATCGAGCAGCATCGCTCACAGATCGAGGACTACGAGGCGCTCTGTGAAAAGCTCGGTGAGCGACCCGCCGATGTCGCACTGGCCTGGCTGTTGCACAATCCTGCCGTCACGGCTCCGATCATCGGACCACGCACCGTGGAGCAACTGACCGAGAGCTTGCGGGCTTTGGAGATATCCCTCTCGGACGAGACGCTTCGACGGCTCGACGAGATTTGGCCCGGACCCGGCGGCGAGGCACCCAAAGCCTATGCCTGGTAGAACGCAGCGCCGTTAAGGAGGTAGTTTTGATGAAAAAGCTCATCGTGTTCTTGGCACTGGTGTCTGTAATAATATTTAACCTTTCATGTATGTCGGATGCACAAACAATGAACAACGATCAAACTTTAAACGCACCACAACAAAGCATCGTCACCATCGCCGCCTTTACCGCCAACGGCGATATGGAACATCTGTCTGCTGCCCTAAATGAAGGGCTTGATGCTGGCTTGACGGTAAATGAGATCAAGGAGGTTTTGGTTCAACTGTATGCTTATGCGGGATTCCCGCGCAGTCTAAACGCCCTCAACGCCTTCATGAGCGTTCTGAAAGCAAGGGAGGCAAAGGGAATCAAGGACAACGCGGGTAGGGAAGCAAGCCCACTTCCGACCGATAAAAGTCGGATCGAGCTCGGAACAGAAATTCAGACGCGCCTAGCAGGAGGTCCGGTTTCTGGAGAAGTTTATACGTTTGCTCCCGCCATTGATCAGTTTTTGAAAAGTCACCTGTTCGCAGACATCTTCGGGCGCGACAACCTGGACTTTCAAAGTAGGGAGATTGCGACCATTGCAGCTCTTTCGAGCATGAAAGGTGTCAACTCCCAACTACAAGCACATTTTAGAATCGGCATGAATACTGGACTGACCAAGGCACAGATGAACAGTCTCGTATCCGTTCTCAAGTCTAAAGTCGGCAAGCCTGAAGCCGATAATGCTGCTGAAGTATTGAATAAGGTTTTAAGCAATAAATAGGTCTCAATAAAGGCTCCAAGCTATACGAAAGCCCTTAACGTGCCCAGTTCTATGTTCAATAAAGCTTCTCGGACATCTACGACTCCTCCCACCGTGGCAGTACTGCTACCGATTATCGGAGTGGTCTTCATTGCATACCTCGTCATTGGTCTGGCGCTGCCGGTACTCCCACTTCACGTCCACCAAGGACTAGGACTCAGCACCTTTGTAGTCGGTCTTGTTGCTGGTAGCCAATTTATGGCATCGCTGCTTTCGCGGATGTGGGCAGGCTACTACGCCGACAGCCGAGGAGCCAAACGCGCCGTTGTTGCTGGACTGCTGATTGCAGTTGCATCCGGGCTGTTCTACCTGCTATCGGTTTACTTCGTTGGCAAGCCTGAAACTTCGGTCACAATTCTACTGATGGGTCGGGCGCTGCTTGGTGTGGCGGAGAGCTTCATCATCACAGGAGCGCTGAGTTGGGGACTTGTGCTCTTGGGTTCGCAGAACACAGGCAAAGTCATGGCATGGGTTGGAACAGCCCTCTATGCCGCGTTTGCGGTCGGCGCTCCGGTTGGCACTACCCTATACGCCCAATACGGTTTTGTGGCGATCGCGATTACCACCACCCTAATCCCGCTCGTCACCCTGCTGCTCGTCGCGCCGTGCCAAGCTGTTCCATCGATGCCCCAGACCCGCCCTGCATTCACCAGAGTAATGGGTGCTGTTTGGGTGCCGGGTCTCGGTTTGGCGCTCAGTGGCGTTGGCTTCGGCGCGATCACAACGTTCATTATGCTGCTGTTTGCACAACATGGGTGGGGACAAGCCTGGCTCGCCTTTACTCTTCTAAGCATCGCCTTCATCGTCGGGCGCGTTGCCTTCGGTCACTTGCCGGACAAGATTGGTGGTGCTAAGGTCGCATTGGTCTGCATCCTAATCGAAGCGATCGGTCAAGCGCTGATCTGGCTCGCGCCTGGGGCTACATTGGCGTTGTGTGGGGCAACCCTCACTGGTCTTGGCTACTCGCTCGTTTACCCTGGTTTAGGCGTAGAAGCACTGCGTCGTGCCCCGGCGGAAAGTCGTGGACTTGCGATGGGAGCCTACACCGCTTTTCTCGACCTGTCGCTGGGACTTGCCAGCCCTGCATTAGGATTGGTCGCGAACGGGGGCAGCTTGAGCGCGGTGTTCCTCGTCAGCACGCTGGTTGTATTGAGCGCTGGAGTTGTCGTCGTGCGGATGCTAAAGCCACCAACGATTACCCGACGACATCATCGGACAACGGGACTTCCAGGACGGAGGACATCAAGCAATCGCTTTAAATCAGGTCTCTAGAATAATTTAGGAAGAAAAGCAAATGCAGAAAAGAAAACTTGGAAACAGCAATTTAGAAGTTTCAGCGATCGGGCTGGGCTGCATGGGAATGAGCTTTTCCTATGGTCCGCCTGCCGATAAGGAGGAGATGATTTCATTGATTCGGTCAGCCGTTGATCGCGGCATTACGTTTTTCGATACCGCAGAAGTTTACGGTCCATTCACCAATGAAGAACTTGTGGGCGAAGCTCTCGCTCCCTTCCGTAACCAAGTAGCGATCGCCACTAAGTTCGGGTTCAGACCTGCTTCTAACGGCGAATCGAGATGGAGTGAGTTGGATAGCCGACCCGAACATATCAAGCAAGCGGTGGAAGGTTCGCTCAAACGGCTCAAAGTCGAGGCGATCGATCTGCTCTATCAGCATCGAGTTGACCCAAACGTGCCGATTGAAGACGTGGCGGGAGCGGTGAAGGAATTGATTGGGTCAGGCAAGGTGAAGCACTTTGGACTCTCTGAAGCCGGCGTGCAAACGATTCGTCGCGCCCATGCAGTTCAGCCGGTGACGGCACTCCAAAGCGAATACTCGCTGTGGTGGAGGGAGCCTGAAGCGGAGATATTACCGACGATCGAAGAACTCGGAATCGGATTTGTTCCGTTTAGCCCTTTAGGTAAAGGATTCCTCACGGGCAAGATCAACGAAACCACGACGTTCGATAGTTCCGACTTCCGCAACACCATCCCGCGCTTTTCGTCGGAAGCTCGGAAAGCGAATCAGGTTTTGGTTGATCTACTTGGCAAGATTGCTGAACAGAAGCAGGCGACTCCGGCTCAAATCGCGCTTGCCTGGCTGCTGGCTCAGAAGCCTTGGATTGTGCCAATCCCAGGCACCACGAAGCCGCACCGCTTGGAGGAAAACATTGGAGCAGTCTCAGTCGAACTCACGCCTGATGACCTTCGTGATATCGATTACGCTGCCTCTAAGATTACCGTGCAAGGGGCGAGATACCCCGAAAAGATGGAGCAAATGATTGATCGCTGAGTGGCAAGAAATAATCATGAGTACAGTCTAGCGTTATCCCTGAGAAGATTCCAGCAACCCCATTTCGAGTGCCAAGCTTCCAACCTCAGACTTGTAACTGACAAACAAGTTTATGTGGAGTGCTTGCCGGCAAACGACTCGGCGCTGAACGCATCATTATTCTGGGATGACACGAATCGCGGCTAGAGATTGCCCGAGGGTTTGGTGCAACGGATGTGGTCAGCAGTCGAGGTGAGGACGCGATCGCATCTGTGAAAGAGATGACCCAAGGCGGTGCAGAGTCAGTACTTGAGTGTGTTGGCAGTAAGTCAGCAATGGCAACAGCGATTGGTATTGCGCGTCCTGGTGGAGTGATCGTGTATGTTGGCGTGCCGCACGGCAGCGGACAGAATTTCAATCTAAGCCGTTTATTTATGAGTAACATCACATTGCGAGGCGGGGCTGCACCCGCCCGTGCTTACATTCCAGAATTGCTAGCCGATACTATGGCAGGTAAACTCAACGCCTCTGCTGTTCTCGATTTAATCGTCGATCTCGACGGTGTCCCCAGAGGGTAGGCTGCAATGGATAGTCGGGAAGCGGACAGTTAATGGTTAAGCGTTGAGTACTAGCCAACAACTGGTGTCTGCATGAAAACATCTAGATTGAAAGGATGCATATAAATAAAGTCTGTATATAGGGTGATCGCTGTCACAAAATATGATTCTTGGAACATCTCATTGCTGAGTATGTAGAACTTTGCCACTGGAGAAGCCTATCCTCCAAAAAACTGGCAGACATCCTCGACCGTAAACAAAAGTATCTACTAGATAATTATCTCAAATCTTTGATTGATGAGGGTAGGCTTCAATTTAGCCGTCCTGATAATCTTCAAGATCCCCATCAATCTTATCAAGCCCTTTAAACAAGCTAAACAAAATAATCATGCCTATATTTAACACGGCAAACAGGCATTAAATTAAGTAGTTCTAATTATCTGGACTTGATATTAGACGGTATAGGATCTCGCCAGCCTTCGGCACAAGCAAAATCCTTTCATCCTCACGGTTAGACCATTCTGTGGGTCGAATGGTAGCCGGATCACGGTAGTTCAAGTTATGAGCAGCACAGCGTTCAGCAGAAATACCAGTAGCTAAAGTGACACGAATCCGCGCTTGTTCCCCTTCTATGGGATCAAACGTACCCATACCTTTTAAGTGAGTACTATGAGCCAGCACTCCACCAGGATACGCTTGGAATTTATCCCACTGTTTGAGAAAGTAATCCCGCACATGATAGCCAATTTGGGCTAGGATTTCGCCATGTGTATAGCTAAACTCGGTAATGTGTGGGGCATATATAATTACTTCGCCTCCGTCAGCCACTACTGGCTCTAGCTTGTACATGCCTTTAGCTGCTGTCCAAATGTCATCATACATTTGGGGCATGACTGAAAGCACTTGTTTAAAAGGCTGATCTACATATTTAATATGCAGTTTGGCCGATAATTTTGCAGCAGCTTCCCAGGCTGACTCTGGTTTATCTATATAAAGTCCAGCTAGCTGATTCGTTTTGGGTGCAACCACCATCGCCAAACAAAGTTTCGGGGTAGAAATTAGGTTAGCGGCTCGGTTAATCAAGCGCCGAACTGGTGTTATTCCCGGTGTACCAATGATTTCATAGCAGGTGATTAAAGCACCTAGCCAGTGTGATATGTCTATTACGTCCTGACCACCAATACCGGGAAAAAAGTATTTATTTCCACCAGAGAAACCGACAACTTCGTGGGGAAAGACTGGGCCACAAATCATTATCAAATCATATTCTGTTACCAGCTTGTTAACACGGACTTCAACTGCCTGATCCAGCATTCCACCGCTAATTTCTGCTATCTCATCTGCCAAAATTACTCCACAAGAAATAAAGGTATCTGGCTGATTCCAAAGGTGGTTAAAAATGCTAACTTTTTTAAAAGTTGTCTCTCGCTCCTTTGGTGTTATCCCCACCAAGTGATTGATTTGTTCCTCACTCATGGGATTATGTGTACCCAGAGCAATCAAAAAATCTAGAGCCGCTACCCTTTTACCCAACTCCTGATGAAGCAATCGAAACATTTCAGGGATGGGAGCAGTGCGGGTGCCATCTGGAATTAATACTAGGATACGCTGTCTATCTAACTTAGGGTTTCCCAAAGCTTCATGAACCAGTTCGGAAACCTGCTGATCTGAAAGCGTTCCGTTAGTTACAGCCAGTGAATACATGATTAAACTCCACTGTAGATACTAAACCCACCGTCTACTGGTACAACTACCCCGTTGACAAAACTAGAACCAGAACTGCATAACCAAATCAAGGTGCTGAGTAATTCGTCCGGTTTTCCGAAACGTCCGGCTGGGGTATGCTCGATGATTTTTTGTCCGCGGATAGTCAAACTGCCATCTGCATTTAGGAGTAAATCTCGATTTTGTTCCCCAATAAAAAAACCTGGTGCGATCGCATTTACTCGCATTCCATCTCCATACTTTTGAGCGAGTTCTACCGCTAACCAGCGAGTAAAGTTATCTATCCCCGCTTTAGCGGCTGAGTAGCCAACCACGCGGCTGATCACCCGAATGGCAGACATAGAAGAAATATTCACAATACAACCGTGGGGCTGATTTTTTTCGACCATTGCTTGACCAAAAACCTGGCTGGGGAGTAGAGTACCGACTAGGTTAAGGCTAACTACTTCCTCAAAGGCTGCGTGTGGCATCTCAAAAATAGTCGCATCAGCAGTAATTGTGGCAGCAGGAATATTACCACCAGCCATGTTTACCAGGATGTCTATCTGACCCCAATGCTGTATAATAACATCCCTAGCTATTTCTAATTGGGAGCGATCGCTAACATCTGCTAGCACAGCCATACTTTCTCCACCATTAGCTGTAATCTCTGCCACTACCGCACCGGCTCGTGCTTCATTGCGACCCAGAACGGCTACTCGCGCTCCAGCAAGGGCCAAACCCTTTGCCATAGCCCCACCAAGTACACCAGAGCCGCCTGTGACTATTACTACCTGCTCTTTTAGGCTAAAAAGTTTATTTAAAATCCAGTCTGGCATAAATGATTTTCCTGCTTATTCCTATTCGTAATTAAAAAAGTCAATATTTAATCTGGATTTCTAAGTTTTCTCTGTAGCTAGAACTAGAGCGTGTTTTCAAACTACTCGTTTAGTCTCCTAACTTTTTAGATTTGTACTACCTTGATGAGGCTTTTCTCATTCTCATACAAAGCATGGGAACCAGAAAAATGCCATTGTTAGTCAATACAATGTTATTGTCAGTCAAGACAATGCCATTGTTAGTCAATACAATGCTACTGTCAGTCGATACAATGCCATTGCAGATAAAAAGACTTGTGTGTAGACTGTAGCTTTAAAAGGGGGATTGAGGGATCTAAGACTTTGAAAACACACTCTAGCCCTAATAGCTTAATTTTGGAGAATTAGTATTAATCCAATTTGTAAGCAACCTTAGCCAGGTCGTAAGCTAAAGCGCGGGCCATGTCGTAGCCTTCTTCTTCTTCAACTAATCCCCGTGTTACTAATCCGGCTAACCAGTTACAAGCGACTCGCCGCCAAACATTATGACGAGCCGGAATAGAAACGAAAGCGCGGGTATCATCATTAAACCCAGCAGTATTATAAATTCCGGCAGTTTCCATTACCTGATTGAAGTAGCGCTCCATGCCATTTACGCTGTCGTGAAACCACCAAGGCGGCCCGAGCAATATAGTGGGATAATGACCGGCTAGCGGAGCCAATTCTCGACTGTAAGTGCTTTCATCCATGCCAAAAAGAATTAAGCAAAAGCGCTTGTCATTACCGTAGACTGACAACAACGGGCGTAGATTTTGAGTCCATTCTATTTTCAACGGAATATCAGCACCTTTATCAGCTCCAAATCTCTCAAACACAGCCAGATTATGGTTACGCATAACACCACAATGCATTTGCATCACCAAACCATCTTCCACACTCATCCGCGCCATTTCCATGAACATATGACCGGTAAAATGTTCTACATCACCTGGATTCAGCTTGCCGGTTAATGCTCTAGCAAAGATAGCTTCTGCTTCCTGGTCAGAAAGGCGTGTAGTATAAGGTGTAGCTGCACTTTGATCGGTAGCTGTTGCGCCCATTTTTTTAAAGAAAGCTCGACGTTCTTCTAAAGCTTGCACAAAAGTAGTGTAAGTGCTAATTTCTCTACCTACAGTGCTTTCCAATTTGGTAAGATGATCACGCCAACCAGGAGCATCCAGGTTAACTACTGCATCTGGTCGAAACGTTGGTCTGATTTGAGTAAAACCTTCTTCGTGGAGCGATCGCTGATTCTCCAGGGAATCACTGGCTGCATCGGTAGTACAAAGCACTTCGATGTTAAAGCGTTTGAATAAAGCACGAGGGGAAAACTCAGGCAAAGCTAACAAACCTTCCAGGTAATCATAGATATGTCCGGCATTGCGAGAGTTTAAAGGTTCATCTACACCAAAGACGTTAGTTAGTTCCTCTTTGAGCCACAACCCGGACGGAGTACCCTGGAATAGATAAAAATGTTCGGCGAACAATTGCCAGATTTTCCGATGGTCTGTTTCTGCTGGTGCATCACTAGTAGGTATGCCCAAAGCTTGCAGAGGCACGCCCCGACTATAAAGCATCCGCAAAAGGTAGTGGTCAGGGATAATCAGTAATTCGGTCGGTGAACCAAAACGGGCTGCGGGATTCGCTAATAAGGCTGGATCTACGTGGCCGTGTGGGCAGACCAGAGGTAACGCAGATATACTGTCAAAAAATTGATGGGCTAGTCGTCTTTGAACTGGTTCTGGAGAAAAGCAGCGATCGGGAGATAAACTTAGTTTTTTGGTTAACATAATTTTTGTTTGGTTAAAATTTTTAGTGTTGCTGAGTGAAAATATGAATATGCTTCATGCCCAGACACAGAGAGTAAGAGTTGCCAATTTTTTCAAATTAAACCCCGTCCATTTTGAAACCTAGAGTTTTTCAGGAGAAGATATTTTCTGTTGTGGCTTGAAGATGGCTTTCCTCTGATTCCAAAAAAACTACAGTTTTCAAGATAAACACGGTTTAAGATTACTTTATCAATGCTGCACTACTACCACGCTGTACTAGAAAAGGAGATAAAACGCGGTTTTCCACAGTTTTTTCTTCTAATAAATCGAGTAACATTTGCATGGCTATGCCACCAATTTCTAACATTGGCTGACTAACTGTTGTGAGTGCCGGCATAACGTAACGGCCCAGAGCAATACCATCAAATCCGACCAGGCTTAAATTTCGTGGTACTAAAATACCTAGTTCTTGGCAGGTTAACAGAGCGCCAACCGCCACCATATCGTTATAACAAAAGATGCCTGTGACCTCAGCAGTCAATAGTTTAGATAGCATCTGTTGTCCAGTAGTAACATCGCATGTTCTTTGATCATATTCATCACTAATTGCAACCCAATCAGTATTTTGTGGTAGACCAGCTTCAGCAAGAGCCATTTGATATCCTTCCAGGCGCTGCTGGTTCGACCTGCTGCGATCGCTTACACCCAGATAACCAATGGCGGTATGTCCAAGACTTATTAGATGCTCTGTGGCTAATCTAGCACCTAAGCGATCGTCTATTGCCACTGAGTGAAATATTTCAGATTGGTCTTCCGTCTGGCTATTAATCAGAACTGTTGGCACAGCAATTTGTGTTAATTGTTTGGTATGCTGTTTACTAATTCGTGAGTCGGCTACTAATATCCCATCCACTCGGCGGCGATGAAAACTATCAATAGCTGCTATTTCCTGCTCAAAATCTCGGTGTGAAGCACTTAACAAAACACTCAAGCCTGCTGGTCTGGCTATCTTCTCGATTCCCTCTACTACCTCCGCGAAAAAGGGATCTGCGATTGAAGTTACTACTACACCAATGGTATTAGTGCGTTTATTTTGCAAGCTTTGAGCAATAGCATTCGGCACATAGTTCATCTCCTGCGCCAGTTGCTTAATTTCCTCTCGCACCTTAGGGCTAATTAGAGCGTTATCTCGCAAAGCGCGTGAAACTGTAGAATGAGAAACGCCTGCTCTCCGAGCAATATCTTCAATTGAAATTCTTCGTTTAATCATTTTTTATCTGAACTTATAAACTACTGCACACGTGTGCAGTGTATATTATAGAAAATAATCGTTCTTTGTCAAGAGATTTTAATACAACTCACATTTTGGATGCAAAGGAGCCAGCACGGTGAGTGTGTGGTCTTCTTTCTTGCCGGCGAGTGCCCAGATTTTTAAAGTCATGCTACTTAAATGCTACTTAAAACGGTAGCCTAGAAGAGTCACTTTCCTCACTCACTCTCTTTGCGTCATGTTGCCGAAACCCAAGAAATATTGGACACCCCAGCACTGGGCAAGTTGGAAGCCTTTCGGGATTGGCGAACAGTACCCCAACAACTATTGGGAAGTTTTTCGGGCAATCTGGTTGTCTCGTGACAAACTACCCTATGCGTGGAATATTCTCGATAAAGGTGTTTGCGATGGTTGCGCTCTCGGAACAACCGGGATGAAAGATTGGACTTTAGATGGCATCCATCTCTGCAATGTCCGGTTGCGGCTGTTGCGGATGAATACTATGCCAGCTTTTGACCCTGTGCAAGTGGCGGATGTCTCGCAATTGCAAAAGCAAAAAAGTGCCCAATTACGAGACTTGGGACGGCTTCCTTACCCAATGATTCGTCAACGAGGAGAAAAAGGCTTTCACCGTGTTAGCTGGGATGAAGCTTTAGGGGTAATTAGCGATCGCATCCGCGCTACTACACCAGACCGTCTCAGTTTCTATATTACCAGTCGCGGTACTGTCAACGAAACTTATTATACCACCCAAAAAGCTGTGCGGGCAATGGGAAGCAATAATGTTGATAACGCTGCCCGGATTTGTCATTCTCCCAGCACAGCGGGACTAAAAGCTGCTCTGGGTGCAGGGGCTACCACCTGTTCTTATAAAGACTGGATTGGTACTGATTTATTAGTCTTCATTGGCTCCAACGTTGCCAATAATCAGCCTGTTACCGTCAAATATCTCCATAACGCCAAGAAAGCTGGCACAAAAATTGTAGTCATTAACACTTACCGTGAGCCAGGAATGGAGCGCTACTGGGTGCCCTCAATTGTGGAAAGTGCCGTTTTCGGTACAAAGTTTGCCGAAGACTTCTTCTTAATCAATATGGGCGGGGATATAGCATTTTTAAATGGCACAATTAAACATATAATTGCTAACAACTGGGTAGACGAGTCATTTATTGATTTGTACACAGATGGCTTTGCCGAACTCAAAACATCGTTAGAAAGCCAATCTTGGGAAGAATTAGAGCGGCTTTCTGGTACATCCCGCGAGGAAATGTACGCCTTTGCTAAAATGGTCAAAGAAGCGAATAAAGCCGTATTTGTTTGGAGTATGGGGATTACCCAGCATGAATGCGGCGAAGATAACGTGCGAAGTATTATCAACTTAGCTCTCACGAAAGGTTTTGTCGGTCGGGAAGGCTGCGGTTTAATGCCAATTCGCGGTCACTCTGGGGTACAGGGTGGTGCAGAGATGGGATGTTACGCCACAGTCTTTCCTGGTGGTAAAACTATCACCCTAGAAAATGCTGCCCAATTGAGTCAACATTGGGGCTTTGAAGTGCCAACAAGTAAAGGTTTAATTGCTCCAGAAATGATTAACGCTGCCCATCAAGGGCAATTAGATGTATTGTTTTCTGTGGGCGGGAATTTCCTAGAAGTGCTGCCAGAACCAGATTATGTGGAAGCGGCGCTCAAAAAAATACCGTTGCGGGTACATATGGATATTGTTCTCTCCAGCCAAATGTTAGTGGAACCTGCTGATACTGTAGTGCTTTTACCTGCGACGACTCGCTATGAAATACCAGGGGGAGTAACAGAAACTAACACCGAACGCCGGGTAATTTTCAGTCCAGAAATTCCGGGGCCGCGCATTGGGGAAACGCGTCCAGAGTGGGAAGTGTTTTTAGAATTGGCAAGGCGCGTGCAACCAGATTTGGCAGATAAGCTGACTTTTGCTGACACAGCTGCTATCCGTCAAGAAATTGCTCAAGTTGTCCCACTATATGCGGGTATTCAACATTTACAGCAAGCTGGCGATCAGTTTCAGTATGGCGGGTCACATTTGTGCTTTGGTTGGAATTTTCCTACACCAGATGGGAAGGCACACTTTGGGGTATTATTGCCACGCCAAAGAGAATTACCAGAAGGTTATTTCTTATTAGCAACGCGCCGAGGCAAACAATTTAATAGTATGGTGCAGGAACGCAAAGATTCAATTACTGGGGCAATGCGTGAGGCGGTGCTAATGAATGCTGCTGATGCGGCCCAGTTGGATTTAAAAGATAGCGATCGCGTCATTCTTAAGAATGATTTAGGCGAGTTGTTCTGTCAAGTCTATATTGCGCCAATTCAGTCAGGTAACTTGCAAGTCCATTGGCCAGAAGGGAATGTCCTACTAGATAGAAGTAAGCGATCGCTTGAAGGAGTTCCTGATTATAATGCGATCGTATGTCTGGAAAAAATCTGACTTAAGTTTCATTTTTCCAATTTTAACACTCCCAACAGCATATCCATTAACTTGCATGAAGGCTACCGCAAAGATGAACATCTCTGCGGTAGTTTTAAGTTAACGACTATAAAAGTAGAGCAAAAACAGCCAAGTCTAGCTTAATTTACTACTTTCATTTATCCTCGATTCTAGAAAGCTATTGAGAAGTTCTTGAACTTGACTAACCCATTGCTTGCACCGCAGTCAGCATGAAATTAATCCGCTGCTCAAACTCTAGTTTTTTGATCGATGCAACAAATTCGTCCGTTTCAGCAGGTGGTTGATAGTCGGACGGCACTTGAATGATGGTTCCATTCTCCATTCCTTCTGCCAGCAGCAGCCAAACGTCTAATCTGGAATTGGCACTTAGAGCATTATAGGCTTGGCTGATATTGCTAGCTGCACCTTTAATAATGTCGCGTTGCGCTTGCAGTTGCTCTTCAGGAGACAAGTCCAGAAATAGGTCAAACACTGCTTTAGCAGGAACTTCTATCCTTTCAGGAGGTGCCGGCTGTAGCTGCTCTTTAAGATCCAAGTAACCGAACCAAAGTAGGCCTAGCTGAGTATCTACATCAAAGTGTTTAAAACTTTCTAAAGCGGGTTTTGTTGCTTCATCAGCTGTGTAAGTCATAATAAACTCCAACTAAATTAAGACTATTCTGAATTTCCTGAGTTACTTACTGAAAAAACTTGCTTTCAGTACCTTCATATAACTTAACAAACTGATAAAGATGGATAATCCTACTTAGGGGATGAATAGAACTCACTACATAAGACAGATAGAGATAACTCAAATTGCTAGTTACAAAAATGCCTGCTTCAATGTATATAAAAGCAAAGATAAAAGCTAATACTTGACAACGGTTTTCATGTATTTAAACCACATCTGTCTAGGGGCACAGCATTACTGTGCGCGTAGGGCGTAGTCTATTTACCTAAAAATAGCTGTAAGTAACATAACGTTTGTGACTGTGAGGATTTTGGTTATATCCAGACATGACGCGAATTTGAGAAGCTACTCTTCAAATGAGCTAAACCTCAGTGATAATATTTAGAATTTAAAAGTGAGCCATCGCTTGCAGGTGTCCCTGATTATGTGGAATTGATCAATTTTCTGTACAAGTTAAGCAAGTTTATGACAAACTCGAACAGATATTATCCGAGAAAGAAGAAATAGAATTTTATTGCCTGAGTGCTTTGCTGGATGCATTAGGGTTGCATTTGGCAGTAACAGTTAAATTAAGCTGAAAGCCTTAAATGCTACACTCAGTAAGTATCAATGCGAGAGAAAAGAATTATAACTTTTCCCTCTAGTTGCCCACTTACGACGGGAAGATGACCCTCAGGCGATGAAATATCAAAATTAATTTCTTCGTCTTCATCACACCCACAAATCCATATTTCATTCACTCGCCATCCAATCTTATCGCCAAATTTTCTCCAAATGTCTTGGTAAAAATCACCATCAAGCGGACCTCCAACATTTAAGTAGATTTTCTTTTGAATACTGAAGCCAAAACGCCCAGCACTGTGTTTTACCCACAGATTGTCAATAGTGTGTAGGTCTGTGCAGGGAAAACTTTTCATCTCTTCTACGGTGAATATGTGACCCTTATTCTTACCTAAAACCTTAATCATAACTCGGTAAGTTTCTTCATCGGCTTGTTCCCACTCTTGTGCTGCTAGTAGGTCGCGCAGTCTGGTGTAGTCGATGCCTTTTTCTGAGGCTAGGTCATCTGTCTGAGTGGGTTGAGGCTGAGTATCAAGATATGGCTTAAGGTGATTTCTGATGAAAAAAATCCCTATGTTGACGAGTTTCAACTTCTCTGCGAGATGCTACCCGTAGCTTGCTTAAGAGCAGGGGTACGCTCAACTCTCGACCACTCAGTTGGTTGAGCGACTTGTGCCGAGCGGAGCCGAGGTAAGTCGAAACCAACGGTTATGGTAATTTTATTCCTAGAATTCACCTAAGATGCTTTACTGCCTCAATGGCTGAAGTGTTCGGCTGAACATTAAGATGTGAGTTAAGAAGCTCTAAAGCGTTTTGAGTAGGTTGAGGCTGAATTATGAATGGTGAATCAGGGATTTGAATTACTGGTTGCTCTTGTGCTTCTGGTTCTCGACCTCTAATGCCACGTATTAATTTTCTTAACGCTGCTTGATCATTTGAACTAGTGAATTTAATCCAAGCCCATTGGCTCAAATAATATAAACTGTCTGGAATATCACTGACACCAGGAAGTAGGACGGGAATCACGCGAAAACCTTGTTGTTCGTGTTTTTTAAGAAAACATTGTATTATTCCACCAAGTTCAAGATTCTCTTGAAAAGTTCCCAATCCATTTTGACCAATAAAGAAAGCGCCTACTTTAGACTGCGAAATCCCCTGGAAGACAAGTTTGTGAATATTGTCTCCCGCAAAAATTTGATCCTCATCTAACCACGGCTTTAGATTGTGCTGCTTAAGTTCTTCTGCAATTGCTCTAACTTCAGGCTTGTCTAAACTATTGTGAGCAAGGAAAACATCAAACTGAGATTGGTGCATTGGTTACTCTTCCACACCTGCAATTACCGCCAACGCCTTGGCATACTTTTCCAACCCATCACGCAAAACTTCCAACTCATTTCTCAACTTCGGTTCCTCTGACCAATTCTGCTCATGTTCCTTCGGACTCAAACCCAGGGGACGCTTTGCTTCCCAAGCTTGCAATAATGGATGCCATTTAGCCAAAAATGGTCTTAACCCATTATTCAATACAGCGATCGCAATTCCCCCCACGGAATCACGAGAACCCCCGACATCAGGCCCGGCTGCTTTGAGAACTTCGCGGGTGATTCCAAATAAACTATAGAGAGAGTTCAACGCTTCCCTTACCAACCCTTGGTCAACTTCCAATGATTGCACAGCAATACGGGTCACAAGTTCCACATACAGCGACCAAGCTGCTTTACGTTCTGTTGGGTCAGCTTCCCAAGACATCGAACCAATCCCAAAAGGCAGACTAACAGATACAGTTTTTAAGATAACGCGATCGCGCATACAGTGTAGTAAGCAAATTTAACTAATTCTTTGTGATTATTATAGTAATTATTAAATGAATACCGAAACTAGCAGCAAAACAAAAGCCACTGTCTGGATGGTGAAAAAAGGTCAGGTAAGACCTCGTTTAGACCAACTCAGCACAGAGGAACCTTTATTCGCCTTGTTGCCTCGTTTCATTCACTCACCATGCAATCTTATCGCCAAATTTTATCCAAACTTCTGGCTAAAAATCACCATCAACCTGACTTCCAACACTTAAGTAAATTTTCTTTTGAATACTGAAGCCAAAACGCCCTGCACTGTATTTTAAGCATAGATTGTCAATAGTGTGTCTGTGTAGGGAAAACTTTTCATCTCTTTTAGCCGATCGCTTGAAGGAGTTCCTGATTATAATGCGATCGTGCGTCTGCAAAAACAAACCTAGATGTTAAAACTCAAACTACTGCTACGGTAAGTTTTTATCACCCATATCACCCCAAAACTTGTAGCCATGTCCGTCGCCAAAGATTTTGAATTCCCAAATGATGTAATATTTCCTCTAGGGGATTTATATAGTGACGAACCACCTTTGGAAAGCGAATTACATCTACGCCAAATAATTCTGCTATTACAATCTTTGGAATTGTTGTGGCGAAACCGCAATGACTTTTACGCTGCGGGTAATCTCACAATTTACTACAGTAAACGCCAGCGGAGGTCAGAAGAATTCCGGGGTCCCGATTTTTTTGTAGTGCTGGGATGTGAACGCAAAGTTCGTAAAAGTTGGGTTGTTTGGGAAGAAGACGGGAAATATCCCAACATAATTGTAGAATTACTCTCGGATTCTACAGCGGCAACTGACAAGGGTTTGAAAAAACAAATTTTTCAAGATATCTTTCGCACACCAGAATATTTTTGGTTCGATCCCAATAATTTAGAATTTGCTGGCTTTATCTTGATTGGCGGTACTTATGAACCGATAGAACCTAATCCTCAAGGATGGCTATGGAGTCAGCAATTAAATTTGTACTTGGGTGTTTATGAACATAAATTGCGCTATTTCACTGCGGAAGAAAATCTAATTCCCACACCTGAAGAAGTCGCTGAACAAGAAAAACAACGTGCTGAACAAGAAAAACAACGCGCTGAACGCCTAGCAGCCAAATTGCGAGAACTGAACATTGACCCAGAAAATTTATAATGCCAGCCCTACAAGCATAATTACAAATTAGAATCATTTATTCTCGACAACCTGTAGACCTGTTCTAGCTACTGATTTAATATCAACATTCTGATTGTTTAGCAGCACTATTATGGTGGTATTTTGATTCGGGAGATATGCAAGCAATGTTGCGAAGCCATAGGCTATACCACTATGCCCAATTGCTTTTGCCAAAGGAGATGAGAACCGTTCTACACCCAACCCATAGCTATAGCCTTCGCCATTATCTCTAAATTTCAGCATTTCTTTGATCATGTTTGAGGAAAGTAAGGTTTTTTTGACAAATAACGCTTTAGCGAACTTGGCTAAATCCTCTGCTGTTGAAACCAATCCACCATCTCCTAAACCATTGCCATCATTGACTTTGGCGTAGCTATCTAGCTTACCATCCTTATTGCGATCGCCATAACCTGTAGCTACTTCTCCAATTATCGGTTCGCGCAGTTCCGTGAAGGTATGTTTTAATCCTAATGGTTTTAAAATCTGACTGCGGATTGCTTGTGCGAGAGTTCCCCTAGTCATATTTTCAACAATCAGTTCCAAAAGAATGTAGTTACAATCAGTATAAATAAATTTTTCTCCGGGATTTGCCTTCGGTTGTTCTTGGTACATATATTGAATAGCTTCTCTAGCTGTCCAAGGGTGTGAGCGACTTCTTTTCGCAGTAGCTTGAATAAATTCTTTTGTATCTAGGTATTCTGCAACACCACTGGTGTGGTTGAGCAGTTGACGAACTGTAATTTTATCGCTGTTGATAATATGAGGACTGATGTCTCTTGGTAAGTAGGTTGCGATCGCCCGATCTAATTGTATCTTCCCTTGCTCCACTAATTTCAGCACAACCACCGCCAGAAAAGTTTTACTCATACTGGCAATGGCAAAACCATCTGTAGGTTTCATCCGGGTTTTAGTTGACAAGTTATTGATACCAGATGCTCCCAACCAAGAACCTTTCGGTGTAGTAATATACATTACCGCACCAGGGATTTTCTGTTCTACAACTATCTCATTTAAAAGTGTCTGTAGTCGAGAACTTTTTCCTACGGTGGAGGTAGATATGACTTGTTTAGCAAGAGATTTTCCAATTACTCTCTGACTAATGTTATTACCTACTAGGTATCCTGCAAAACTAAGGGAAATTACAAAGACTATTGCAAATAAAATTTTGCTGAAAGCCAAAAATTTTAGGTTCATTTTACTTCCTAAACAGAAACCTAGCCGATCTAGCTCAACGGCACAAAGTAGTTGATGAGCATCAACCTGACATCTGATATACAAATAGCATTACTCTGTTTCCAGATTAATATCAAAATTTCAATTCACCAACTCTGATAAATATGACGCCAACTAAAAGCAAAACTAAAGCCACTGTTTGGGTAATGGAAAAAGGTCAAGTCCGGTCTCGTTTAGATCATCTCACTACTGAGGAACCTTTAGAAATTCGTCTTGCCCCTTTCCAGAAGACAGTAGCTGTAACCATGCGGACACCAGGGGCAGATTTTGAACTAGCTGCTGGTTTTCTCTACAGTGAAGGAGTCGTTAGTAGCAGGGAAGATATCCGACGAATTAGCTACTGCGTAGATGAATTGGTAGATGGTGAGCAGCGGCATAACATCGTAAATGTAGAATTGCGGGATGGATTGATTCCAGACTTACAGCCTTTGGAGCGTCATTTCTACACTAGTAGCGCCTGTGGGGTGTGTGGTAAAGCTAGCCTTGAGGCTTTGCGTCTGCGGGGATGTCCAGTGATTCCTCCTGGGCCAACGGTAACACCTGAGATCATTTACAGCCTACCAGACAAGCTCCGGGCTGCTCAAGGTATCTTCACTGCTACAGGGGGTTTACACGCTGCGGCTACCTTCGATTTTCAAGGACAACTGTTAAACCTGCGGGAGGATGTTGGGCGACACAATGCTTTGGATAAATTGATTGGTACAGCTTTGCTCAGTGACGATTTGCCTTTAAATAATTGTATTGTCCTGGTCAGCGGCCGCTCTAGTTTTGAGATTTTGCAAAAGTCTACAACTGCTGGAGTTCCCATTGTCTGTTCTGTTTCCGCTCCCAGTAGTTTAGCGGTGTCTGTCGCCAAGGAATTCGGGATTACCTTAATTGGATTCTTGCGCGGAGAACGGTTCAATATTTATACTGGTTTACAAAGAATAAACGCTGCACAGGAACACAGATTTAATAAAGAGCAAATTTCGTAGGGTGTGTTACTCCAGAGAGGACGACACCGAAAGTATTGGGATGGTGCGTTATAGACCAATACAGTTCAGTTAAGGTTTAGCTCTTTATCAGAGTCAATTTTTTAACGTAGACGCAAAGCGGTGAAGCAGCGCTAGCTTCTCCCAAAGGGAGAGGCTAGTGCCTGCCGTAGGATGCCCGTTCGCGTAGCGTCTCCTTTAGGAGAAGGGCTGTAGGGGGTTTCCCCCATGAGCGACTGCTGAATCCGGAGGGCTTCCCGCAGGGTACCGCCATCTCTGCGAGAGGCCGACGCCAACGCGCAGCGTCTCCAAGAGTTGAACGCATTCGCGTAGCGTCTCGTAGATAAGGAAGAGAAGGAATAAATGCTTAACTGAACTGTATTGCGTTATAGACGCTTCATGTTCTCGATTATTTATACACAGGGTAGTATCATGAATTCACCAGAAGATAACAGCCAATTTGAACGACAGAGGCCAGTTTATCTAGAGATAAACTTTCAGATTATTTGTGCAGTTGTACTAATTGCTGTTATCGGAGTTTCTAGCGTAACTCCGGCTTTTCCAAAGTTAGCGAAAGACTTAAATATCAACCCGAAGAATTTGGGTTTATTGATTACAGTATATACATTACCATCTCTAATTTTAGGGCCGATTATTGGTGTCCTTGCCGATAGATGGGGCAGAAAGATAATTATCGTTCCTTCACTGTTTTTATTTGGCATAGCTGGTACAGCTTGCGCCTTTGCTCGTGATTTTAATTTATTGCTATGGTTGCGTTTGCTGCAAGGAATTGGTGCTGCTTCTTTGCTTTCTCTCAGTATCACCTTAATCATTACTATTACAGCTTCCCAATTAGGTAGATTAGCTAGAAGATTTTCCGCCACAAATTTAATTAGTGCATCTTATATTTTTTATGCTTTAGCTATGTTAATAGTTCCCTCTATGTCAAATATCTGGTTACTATTAATCCCTAGTACAACTTTTGGCATTGGACTTGGCATTGGTTTTCCTAGTATCCAAACACTGTTAGCAGATTTAGCACCAAGAGAATATTTGGCGACGATTATATCGATAAACGGGACATTTTTTGGATTAGGGCAAACATTAGGACCATTGTTGATGGTCTATGCCTTTGGTTTTGGCGGAATTAGTAGCGTGTTTTATGCGGCGACTGGTTTTGCAGTTTTGATATTTTTTGTATTTCGGTATTGTACTTGTGTGTGATTAGTTAACCAGAAATTGCCCTGATGTTTGCCTAACTTCTAAAGTTGGTAAGAAGTACTGGAATTGGTAGCTATATATAAGGGCGTAAAATCTCGACAACAGCCAAGCCCATTATTGTGAAAGTTGCAATCTGGTTAGGTGCGGCGGCTGGTTTTCACCTGTTGGGATTATAGAACTGAATTATGAGTCAGCAGCCAATGGAAAACTCTGATTCACAACAGCTTTGCAAATAACCCATAGCAGCACGGTAACTAGCCAAGTTTGATTCCCTGTTGCTTGAGTAGATTTATCAACAAATTTTTACCTATACCACTCAGGATACCAATAAGAGGAGTAGGCACAGTTAGGAGATATCGGCGGAAAGTTTTGACATCGAAGGGCCAAACAGGCAACTCATCAGTCATAGTGTATAAAGTGCGTAGCTGCTGAATTTTTTCAGATTTTTTCTTGAAAGCTTCTGTGTCTTCAGCCAGACTAGTATAAATTCCTGAATACTCTGCTCGGAACTGGCGAGCAATTTTATGTAAAGACTCTTCTTTAGCTGTTTTCATACCGCCATGTGCTGCCAGCAATGGCCCAAAAAAACATTCCATTGATAGAAAAATATACAATGGAATTACCAGATGAACAAACCAGAATCCTTTTCCGACATCTTGTGTAATCACTTGATACTCAATCACGCCAATCCAGATACCCAAAACACCAACTAGATAGGCAGTTTTAAGCGAATAATCACTTAGACATCGAAGACCACCACAGCGATCGGGATGAAGAGGATTAATATCGAGATCCTTCTTTCCTAAAATTCGATAGAAAATCCAAATATTTGTAATCAGATTGAGGACAAGTATACTACCCATATATACAACTGCAAATGTGGCGATCGTAATAGTCAATATTGGCAGAAGACTAGAGCTAGTCCAACTGGATTCTAATCTAGGTCGGATTATAAAAACAATAGTGCTGAAAAAAATAGCGCTGGCAAGTGCAGAAAGTTTGCGCCATTTTTGGGAATAGAGGTTAATAACGAATTGATCAATCTCTAATTTATCAATTTCTAATACATCAGATATTTCAAGCTCTTGAATTACTTGATCGATTGCTTGAAAACTCCACAAGTAATATCCCAATGTTACTGGATTGATGAAAAGTCCTACTAACCAGGGAATCCAGTCTTGAAGCAACCCCATCTGCCCCTGCTTAGACCACAGCGTATTACTTAAAAATGCACTAAACAAATAAACTCCAGTAGCGGTAACTGCTGCCAATAGTCCAAAAGTTAGAGGAGAAAGACGAAATTTTTCAATTACTAGATACGCAACAGGATAAAAACGGTGTAGATTTCGTTTTTGAGTAAACTTATGGTTCGTCATTTTTTGTTTGACAATGAGTCAGGAAAATAACACCATACATATTTAGAAATAAATGTGCCAATTGGGACAAAATATAGGAATAAATCTGGTGAGCATTTTCCCGATCGCAGAATTTTCAATCAGGTTCAAGCATTTATGAAAATTCGTCTCAGTGGGTTGCTTGCGAGATTTCCGACGAGCGGACTAAGTTGAGAGAATTGGGTATTGGCTGATCACAGCCAAATTAAGCGATCGCCCTCCTTGAGTGAGAAATGATATCAACTGTGATATCAATGCCCCAGCTTAATAAGCGATCGCTTTTTGTGGGAAGCGCTTTGGGAGCATCTCGCCACCTGTAGTGTTAAACCTGAAGCTTTGTACAAAAGGCTATATAGATAGACAGGATATTAGCCTTGATGCCAAATTATTCAATTACCCGGAACCAACAACATCCGGGCCTCAATCTCTTCCCAGGTTGTGCGCGACACCAGCACAGATGCTTGTTTGCACTGGATGAGTAGGTTATTAGCGTAGAGATAATTTTCCAGTGCTTTAGCCTCTTCCTGGGATAAATTGATGATGTCTGGGCTGAGATTGAAAGCATTTCTTAAGGTTTGTTGGAGGCGCTGAAGAAATGTCCGATGCACTTCCTGCGGTTGTTTATCATCAGGAATTTTATCTTTCAGTTCTTTTAGTTGGTCAATCAGCATAGTAAAATTAACGTTATTGAAGATTTTTAATTCTTCAAGTTTACGAGTGTATTCGATGGCTTCGGCGTTGGCGTTGGCGTTGGCGTAGCTGATCGCAACTGCACGTTTACCCACAGGTTTATAATCTCCTGGTGAGCCAGATGTTATTTGTTCTGCCCACTTTAATAAAGCTTGCAGTTTCGGCGTGTTAATATACTTTTGTGCTTCCTTTTCCATCCGCAACAACAAATCATCTGCACCACCGCGCATTAAACCAGCTACTAATAAAAACACTTCTTTCCAGCGTTTATCTATCAGATGTTCAGTAACTAATTTTTCGACTAGACGATTATCATCAATATACTGTGCTGTTAAATATTCTTGTAATGTTAAATGAGAAAAAGAAAATACATCATCTGCCCGTTCTACCAAAATCCCTTGTTGAACAGCGATCGCATTTAAAACTGCCTCACCATCTAATTGCTGAGGTGCATTCAGATTACTCGCCAAAAATGTTTTGATTTGCCCAACAATATCACGCCCAGAACAAAATAGCCTGTCAGACTCAAAATTTATATAGGCAATCTTTGAGAGTAGTATTTCTTCTAATTCTGTATGCAGTCCTTGATATATTTTCTCTCGGTTAATTCGCTTTTCTGATGCCCATTCTTCTAGCAGTATCCGCAGTGCCTTGCGGTAAAGAACACTACGATTATCTGGAAAGTTCTGGGAATGGTCATATACTAAACACAAGAATGTCAGCAATAAAGGCGTGTGGGCTAATTCTTTAGCAGCGCTATTTTCGAGCTTTTCCAATAACTCCCAACATTTCTCGCCTGTCTTCGCTTGTTTCTCTTTATCTTGAAATTGAAACCTGCGACTATTAGCTTGGCGATAGAATTGTTCTAAACTTTCGATAGATTCCAAACTACTCCTAGCATCATTATCTAAAAATTGAACTGCTGTATAGACCGATTCCAGCTTTACAGGGTCACGCATTCCCAACACTTTCAGGATACCGTGCCGTTGTTCGTAGTTCTGAACATACTGCTCTGATGCAGTAAAAATTAACTCCCTAGTACGCCACGGCGTAAATAGAGCAACCATTTAAAATCCCTAAAAAGCCCATTCCATAATACTTTTGACTTTTGACTTTTGACTTTTGACTTCCGCCTTGCGGTACTAGTTTCTTCATTTAGAGTTTTGCCAAACAGCCCTAAAAGCTTTCCTCCGCCTCCCCAGAGTGACTGAAAAATAGGAACAGCTACGCCACTAACAGCTGATGCCGCCGCTGCTATTACTAAAGGTTCCATTCCTGTCATAGGATTACCAGTAAATATATTTAAAATTTAAGGCATTATTGTGTTATTTAGCTTTAAGTTCCGTTATGACAGTTACGCTCAATAAAATCCAATAGTTCTTCTGGAGTCAGGGCATCTTCTTCAATTTTGACTTTTGACTTTTGACTTCCCCGTTCGCGTAGTGTCTCGCAGAGAAGGGGCTGGCGTTGGGATTTACAGCCTTCAAGTCAAAGTTCTTCGCTTCAATTTTTGCACGGACAACAGCCCAACTGCGATCGCTGTCAGTATTTTTTTCAGTCCTTTGTGCGATTATAAGTTTTTCCTAAGCTGTAACGAACGGAATTAAGGACATCCACAACAACAGATGCAGATTTGCCCAAATCAGCTAAACCGCGTCCACGTTGAAAACTGTAGTTCTGTATGAATAGAAAAACCCTCATCCCCAAGCCTCTTCTCCCAATATTGCCAGAAGCGGAGCCGGAAAGAAGTCCCTCTCCCTACTTGGGCTGGTGTACACACAAGCCGTATCACCCCCTTTAATCCCCCCTTATAAAGGGGGGAAATGAGATTTCCGGTTCCCTCCCCTTTACAAGGGGAGGGTTAGGGTGGGGTAAAACCTGTCTTCTTCAGCTATATTTCGGACTTATGTGTACACCGTAGCCCTACTTGGGAGAGGGATTTAGGGTGAGGGCAAAAACTACGGTTCTCAACATAGATGAGGTTTAACTGGAGGAAAAATAAAATAATGTCCTCCTCTAGGAAATGAGAGTCTTCTCAATGCGACGGTCGGGGATAAACCATATGAAGGCAACTAAAACGTACAATGCACAAGCAAACCATGAATTCAGAAAAGCAAGTGGAATTGCCACAGCATAGAACACCAGCGATATTTTTCCCTTGGAGTCTCCACCAAGTGCGATCGCTAGAGTAGAATCCTTACCGTGGTGATAAATGAGGACGCGGGTAAGGATGAAGTAAGCGATCGCACTCAACAACAATACCGTACCATAAAGGGCAACTGGCATGGCGGCAAAGTTATTCTCGCCCATCCAACCGGTGACAAAGGGGATTAGCGACAACCAAAACAGCAAATGCAGGTTAGCCCAAAGGATACGCCCATTAACGTGCCGGACTGCCTGTAGTAGATGATGGTGATTGTTCCAGTAAATGCCGATATAAATAAAACTCATTATATAGCTCAGAAATACTGGGATCAGTGGACGCAGCGCGGCTAAATTGAACCCATGCGGCACTTTGATTTCCAGCACCATAATGGTGATGATGATGGCAATCACCCCATCGCTGAATGCTTCTAACCTCCCTTTTACCATGTCCGCACTCCTTTTCTGTTTACTTGAGAGTCAGTTGTGACACTCTAAACTTTATCGTACCAAGTAGCGGCTTTGCGAACGTTCTACTACCCTATGGGAAGCGGGAGCATCCCAATTTTGCTTAACTCTTTTCCCTCACCCCCAGCCCCTCTCCCAAACATGGGCTACGGTGTACACACAAGTATGACAAGCATAGGTTTCAACTCTTCTAGTTGTTTCGTAGGGTGCGTTATGGAAACGCCAAAATAACAAATGAGTTTGCCGAAATAACAAATGAGTTCGCCGAAATAACAAATGAGTTCGCCGAAATAACAAATGAGTCCACCGAAATAACAAATGAGTCTGCCGAAATAACAAATGAGTCCACCGAAATAACAAATGAGTTCGCTGAAATAACAAATGCGTTCGCCGAAATAACAAATGCGTTCGCCGAAATAACAAATGCGTTCGCCGAAATAACAAATGCGTTGGCTAGCCCGCACTTCTCTACGAGACGCTGCGCGAACGACAAAGCTACTTCGACTGCGCTCAGTACAAGTCAGTGACCACCGCAGGCATCGCCATGATTGCAACAATTTAGCGAGGTTAGGGGATGAGGGATATCAAGGTTTTTGCACATTTAGGATGCTCCCCAACAGGAAGCCATTTTCAGCGTTTACGTAGCCCTCGCAATCATCTATTACAAGTAATTTGCCGGACATGAGATCAATTGGTAAAAAAAATTTAAATATTTCACAGCGAAAATACTCTATGGGGGCATTGCATCTTTATACTGAGTAGAGCTTTAATAATAGGCTGACCCTTGAATTTTAGAAGGCTTGAGTGTAATGAAGACCCTCTCTGGATTGCTATTGGCACTCAGCTTCATGGTAGTAGCTTGCAGTCCGCCTCAGAATACGGCGGTGTCTCCCACCCCTGAAGTAACAACCACTCCAGTTCCAGCAGGAGAGCAAAAGACACAAAATAAGCTTTTAGTTGTCACGACAGTCGCTCCTTTAACAAATATTGTCAGCAACATTGCAGGCGATCGCCTAGAAGTTAAAGGCATTATTCCAGAAGGAACCGACTCTCACACCTTTGAGCCTCGTCCTAGCGATGCCGATATTCTATCCAAAGCTAATCTGATCATCGCCAATGGGTTGCATTTAGAATCCCCAACCGAAAAACTAGCGATCGCCTCCAAGCCCAAAGAAACTAAAATCTTTGAACTAGGCAGTAAAACTATTACCCAAGACCAATGGCTTTTCGACTTCAGCTTTCCGAAAGAAAAAGGTGATCCCAATCCTCATCTGTGGGTAAACCCCAAGTATGCTGAGGCTTATGCCAAGCTAGCCGCCGAACAATTAACCACTTTAGACCCTGCTGGCAAAGATTACTACGCTACCAATCTGAAAAATTATTTACAACGCCTAGAAGCCCTAGACAAAGCAACACGGGAAATCGTCGCCAGTATTCCCGCTAAAAACCGTAAACTTTTGACCTACCACGATTCTTGGGCCTATTGGGCCAGAGAGTATGGTTTTCAAGTGATTGGGGCAATCCAACCTTCAGATTTCAAAGAACCTTCCGCTAAAGATGTCGCAAAGCTTATTGACCAAGTTCGGAAAGTGGGCGTCCCAGCAATTTTTGGTTCTGAGGTCTACCCCAGCAAGGTAGAAGAACAAATTGCCCGCGAAGCAAATGTAAAAACCGCTAACACCGCTGATGACGAGTTACCAGGTAAGGGGTCAGCCAATGCAATTGAAAATACTAATCCTGAGCATACCTATATTGGCATGATGGCTAACAATATGCGGATTATCGGCTCTAGCTTGGGGGGAAATTCTGATTTAGTGAAAAACTTAAATACTGCAAATGTCGTCGGTCCAACAGCAACTAAATAGCATTGAGAAAATAAGTGCATGGAACCGATACTTGAAGTTAGAAATTTGACTTGTGGCTACCAAACCCAGCCAGTTTTTACGGGTGTTAATTTGACGCTTTACCCTGGTCAACTGACCGGCTTGGTGGGGCCTTCTGGCAGTGGTAAAAGCACTTTAATTAGAGCGATTTTAGGGTTGGTGATTCCTTGGACTGGAGAGATTTGGTTTCGAGGAAAGCGCTTAAAGCCTGGATTAGCACCGCCTTTGGTGGGCTATGTGCCGCAAGTGGAAACAGTAGATTGGACTTTTCCAGTCACGGCTCTGGAAGTGGTAATGATGGGGCGTTACCAAAAACAGAAAATGCTGCCTTGGTCTTCAAAACGCGATCGCCAAGTAGCCAGCGAACTCCTAGAACGCGTCGGCGTTGCCCATGTTGCCCATCAACCCATCGGTAATCTATCCGGTGGTCAACAGCAAAGGGTTTTCATTGCCCGTGCTTTAGTAGGAGAGCCGGAAATCGTTCTTTTAGATGAACCTACTAGTAGTTCAGACTTGCACGTTCAACACGAACTTTTGCACCTATTAGCTGATTTGAATCAGCAAGGTTTGACAATTATCCTCTCCACCCATGATCTCAACTCAGTAGCTACTCATTTGCCTTGGGTAGTTTGTTTCAACCACGGTTTAATCAGCCAAGGTCAACCAATCGATATCTTCACTCCCGCCAACCTTGAGCAGACTTTTGGTGGAGAAATGGTGGTTTTCTACCAACAAGACCGAATCTTAATCGCTAGTGGCGGTACTTCTGTACGCCATCAAATGCAAGATAATTTGCCCGACGCACTACGGCGATCTGACTCGAAGTCTGCTTAAGATAAATACTTAGTGTTGCTGATTGACAGTATCAAAAGCTCACGCTCCAGGAGCCAAAGAAAAAAGACTAATTCATTCTCGAATTCAGCAATCCTAAATACTTTATATGGATTTTTTACTCACACCCTTTCATTACGAATTTTTTAGCCGTGCGATTTTAGTAGGCATGATGGCGGGGCTATTATGCGGCATTATGGGAGTTTATATTACAACTCGCAGGATGAGTTACATTGCCCACGGTCTATCTCATGCGATTTTGGGTGGAGCTGTGCTGAGTTATGTACTGGGCTTGAATTTTTACATTGGCTCTGGTATTTGGGGTTTTGCAGCTGCCTTGTTGATTCAATATCTGACTGGACGCAAAGTCTACTCGGATGCAGCAATTGGGATTGTGACAACTGCTAGCTTTGCTTTGGGAGTAGCTGTGATCAGCAGCTATCGTAAGTTTAGCCAAAACTTTGAAGCCGCTTTGTTTGGCAATGTATTGGGGGTTTCCCCTAATGATTTGTGGGTGGTGACAGGTGTGACGATCGTCTTACTCAGTCTTGTTTTCTTGTTTTATCGCCCATTGCTGTTTTGGTGTTTTGACCGAGAAGTTGCTCAGGTTCACGGTGTACCTGTTTTTGCAATGGATACTTTATTTGCTTTGATGCTAGCAACTTTACTGGTGGCAACACTGAATGTGTTAGGGGTGACACTAATTATTTCAGCAGTGGTAATTCCAGCATCAATTGCCCGATTAGTGAGCGATCGCTTTGGTTATCTGATGATTATTTCTGGCATTCTAGGAGCAGCAATTTCCTTTGTGGGGATTTACCTCAGCTACTACCTCGATATCGCCTCTGGAGCCAGTGTAGTGCTGCTTTCAACCGCCATATTTGCCTGTGTGTTGCTCGGTATGAGTCTGCAAGCCCGACACAAACGCCGTTTCCCTTCCCTTTCTACAAAACACGAACGGTGAAATTTTTAAGAGGACTGAAGGGACGAACGGAACTTTTCAAGACAAAAAACACACAGGAAGATAAGTAGAGGAATTAGCTAATTTTGCACTGCGAAGGTGGGAATTCAATCTTGGAGTTGTCACAGATTAACTCCGACTAAAAAATATAGCAGCTAGGACAATTAAACCTAAAAGTGCTAAAGGAACCCAGAGATTAGGGATATCTGACAAACTCATAAATCAACCAATTTTGGATTTTGGACTTCGGCTTACTTCGACTTCGCTCAGTCGAACGATTTTGGATTTTAGATTGACCCCAGCAATCAAGTCACTTGAAAAGTCAATTCATTTTGGATAATAGATTTATTCTGGCGTTTAAATTAGCAAGTTTAAAACATGCATTACAGCAGTTTTCATGTATTTGAAGCACATCTGTCGTAGGGGCACAGCATTGCTGTGCCCCTACCGTGTGGTCTATTTCATCTGAAAATAGCTGTAAATAATGGAACGCAAAAATCTTCTCTACGAGAGGCTGCGCCAACAATTCCATTATCCAAAATTTCAACATCGTAAATTAGGTGATTCAAGATTCAAGAAAGTAGGACTGAATATATGACACAATATTTAAATCGTTAAGCCGATGCCTCCTTTAGCGAATTCTTCAACAGTTTTTTGTGAAAATTCATGAGTAGCGATCGCCTGCAACATTGCCAGTGGTAAAGTCAAATGATCTGCCCCAGCTTGCAATGAGGCGGCTGCTTCTTCAGGAGATTTGATACTAGCTGCCAAGATTTCAGTATCACTGCCTTGGAGGACGCTAGCCATATCCCGGATTAAGGCAATACCATCACCTAACAACCGCGTAGCGCGATTTACATAAGCTATGGCAATTTTAGCACCTGCTTCCCGTGCTACTGCTGCCTGTGCTGCACTGTAAATCGCTGTCACTGAACAGGTAATCTCTGGTGATAGACTCGCCACCACTTCAAAACCTAACGGTGTTGCAGGAATCTTCAAAATTGTTTGCGAACCAATAATCTCGAAAGCTTTTCTGCCTTCAGCTAGCATCCCAGCTTTATCAGATGCCACAAGTTGATAGTATAACGGGCCGGAAGTCAAGGCAACCAATTTTTTGAGCGTGGTTTCTGGTGGGGTATCGCTTTGAGCCAACAACGTGGGATTTGTTGTAATGCCTTTCACCCATCCCCAAAGCTTAACAACTTCAGCTTCAGATGCGATCGCTGAGTCTAGATATAGTGCCATAATTCATCATTTGCATCAAAATTAGTTTACGTTCAATACGAGTGTAATACAAAGGTTTTTAGCTTAGAGATGTTTTCGGGTAAATAGACCACGCCCTACGGGCACAGCAATGCTGTGCCCATACGACAGGTGTGGTTCAAATAAATGAAAACAGCTGTAAGAGCAAGAACAAACATTGCACATTGTGTATTAATGCACAACAACTGAACACAGATATTTTGACATCCGCTTTCAGGGATAATTCTTCTTATACAGCAGCCTACACGGAGAACTTAATATGACATCTCCAGAAACGGTTACATGGCTACAAGAACGAACGACTTTAGGAATTCTCTCGCCTGAAGTGTTAGATGCGATCGCTCAAGTAATTGAAGAACAAGTAGTGAGTGCCGAAACTGACTTAGTTAGCGAAGGCACTCCTTCAGAAGCACTTTATATTCTTGTCGAAGGTCAACTCGAAAGCAATAGCACCAATGAAACCAATCCAGCCTTAGCTTGTGGATTTCTTCCCGGAGCAGTGATTGAACTCAAAGAATTGCTGTTGGATGAATTAACTCCATTCACAATTACTACGGTAACAGAATGTCACTTGTGGGTTGTGCCTGCTGCTAAATTTCGGGAATTAGCCACCCAATACCCCGAAATTGCTCAGGCTTTTTCGCGTCAATTGGCTCAAGAATTAGCTCAGGTCACATCTGCACTTGGCTATGAACAAGAACGATCAGTAGCTTTGCGACCATATTTAGTCACCAAAGCACAACGCGGAATTATCGGTACAAGTCGCTATGCTGTGCGGCTGCGGGAACAAATTCGAGAAGCGGCTGCTGACCGCAAATCAGTGGATATTTTTGGAGAACCAGGTTTAGAAAAAGACAATATAGCAGCCCTGATCCACTTCGGTTCTCCAAAACGGCGAGAACCAATTATTAAAGTAAATTGTGGTATTCTCCAAACGAGCGGTGCAGATTTATTCGGTCGCGCAGGCGGTAAACCAGGACTGTTGGAATGGTTGGGAGAAGGGACTCTAGTTCTCAACAACATCCAAGAATTGCCCGGAGAATTATTACCTCCCGTGACGCAGTTGCTCAAAACTGGCACATATACCCCCGTGGCTCGTTCGGGAGAACCAGCACCTGAACCTTACCCCAGTAAAGCCAGAATTCTGATTGTTTCAGAAAAAACTCAGCCGACAATTGAACGTTCTGTTGGTCACGTTATTAAAGTACCACCGCTCCGGGTGCGGAAAACCGATGTTCAGGCACAGGTTGAATATTATACCAGTCTCTACATTCGGGCTAGAGGCGTTCCGAAACCGCACATCACCCCAGAAGCTTTGCGTCGCCTCCAGTCCTATGATTTTCCTGGGAACCTCAAGGAATTAAAAAATCTAGTAGAAAGAGCGATCGTGCAAGCGGAGGGTGCGAATGAATTAACAGAAGAAATTTTCTGGCCAGCCGAAACTAAGAAAAAACGATTTCGGGTGAATCTTTTAAATGCCTATCCGCGTTTGCGGCAATTTTTACGTAGTCCGTGGTGGCCCGATCGCATTAACTATGGCTTTACTGCAACGGCTTTTGCAATTATTATTGCAGTGTTATTTATTGGCCCGCAAACCCGCGATCGCAATTTCGTATTAAATTTCTTTTGGGCTTGGTGGTGGCCTTTCTTCTTATTTCTCTTTCCCTTTTTGGGACGTATCTGGTGTTCTGTTTGTCCCTTCATGATTTACGGGGAAATTACCCAAAAGTTATCTCTATGGCTGTGGCCTCGAAAACTCAAGCGTTGGCCCAGACAGGAAGCTGAGAAATGGGGCGGATGGTTTATGTTTGGTTTGTTCTCCCTAATTTTCTTATGGGAAGAACTCTGGCATTTAGAAAATACCGCTTATCTTAGCGCTTGTTTGCTGCTGTTAATTACCGCTGGGGCAATGATTTTCTCTGCTCTTTTTGAGCGGCGGTTTTGGTGTCGGTATCTCTGTCCCATCGGCGGGATGAATGGTTTATTTGCCAAACTTTCAATGACGGAACTCCGGGCACAGCAAGGTATTTGTTCTGCCAGTTGTACCACGTATCAGTGCTATAAAGGTGGGCAGCAAAAGGGCGAAGGGATGGAAACGAATGGATGTCCTTTATACTCGCACCCAGCACAGTTAGAAGATAACAGAGATTGCGTCCTGTGCATGACTTGCCTGAAAGCCTGTCCCCATCGTTCCGTTGAGTTCAACTTGCGTCCCCCTGGAATTGAACTGTGGACAACTCATGTACCCCGCAGCTATGAAGTAGCATTATTGTATTTGCTGTTGGGTGGTATATATCTGCATCGCTTGCCAGAGTTGCAATCTTGGTTAGGGTTACAACTGGATTTAACTCAGTTTTGGCAGCACTTCGGATTATCGCTCTTAGTGTTAATTATCCCAGCGATTTTTACCTTTGCGGCTTATGGCTTGCTCCAAGTGTTCAACTTTAACCGTAAGCCTCGAGCATTTGTAGAACTTGCCTATGGCTATCTACCATTAGTTTTGGGGGGAAACTTGGCTCACTATCTGCGTTTGGGCTTAGGCGAAGGTGGGCGAATTTTACCCGTTACTTTTGCTACTCTTGGTTTTAGTGGTGAACAATTGCCAATATTGGTTGCTCACCCGGCTGTGATTGCTTTTTTGCAAGGTGCAACGATAATTTTCTCAGTGTTGATGACTATCTTATTAACGCAAAAGATTGCCAAGCAACCAGTGCGATCGCTCCTTTGGCAACACCTAGCAGCGATTGGGTTGGGAGTTAGTATGTGGGCGATTATCGTGTTTTGAGTTTCACATCTAGCGTAGGCGTAGCCCGCCGTAGGCATCGCTCGTTATCTTGTTTCTAGGTTTAAAGAAGGATAATGCACCTGATTGGGCTGCTGCGGATTGTGTGGGAGGCAGCAGCCCTATTTTAGGCCTAGTCTCTGACTAGGAACGATCAAAGTCTGTTTTAACAGAATATAACCTTTTCTCAGTTGTCTAAAGACTACTTTCGCTATTAAACTGGTGAATTCATTCTGAGGCGGGCTTTTCGGAGAATGAAATAGCCCTGTTGAGCTTCACATCTATTCCACCAGGCGGTTTCTAATCGCCTGGGCTAGGTGCAAAATGTGAGTTAAAAACATTCTTCCCTACGAAGGTGATAGAAAATACTCATATGATTTTTCACTCATAGTGTAAGGATTACAGATAATGCAAGTTCTAAAAAGATCCATCAAACCAGCAACCTATATATCGTTCCTCCACATCTACCAAACTACTTGGGGGACTGCTGGTGATATTTGTTTAATCCGTGAATCTGTAGCCAATGAAAGTACAGCGAAGTTTGTCGGGCACAAAATCGAACTAGCAATTCCAAAAGCATTGGAGCGCGATCGCATCGCCAACTGTTCGATCATCAAAGTTGCAGGTAATGTCGGCGACGGACATCCGAAAGAGCATCCGTTGGAATGGGAGGCTTATGAAGGTGTAAATTCAGAAATAGCTGAAGCGGCTCTCAAACCTTGGGGTTTCAAGTTAATTGAACTCTAATGTGGGTGGCGAGTTGATCAGTTCAACTCGCTGGCGCGTAGCTGATTACGTTAGCGCAGTGTTAGCGAGTATTCTAGCCTGATTACGAATTGGCTTCAACCATGCCTAAGCATCTACACCAAATTAAAAAGCGATCGCTCTTATCTGCCTACTTGATTGGACGCTTAAGTATCCAAAAAAGGCGATCGCGCAATCTAAAAAAACCGTTCTAATTCTTCTACAAGCGCCTGACTGTCTTTCCATAGGGCAATACTTGCATCACGATAGATTTTCGCAATGAATGGAGCAGGATGTTTCCGAACAAATTCTTGCATCGGCACAATTGCTTTGAGAAAAATTGCGGCCATATCTGCCCCTGATAAACTTTGGGAAACAAATATAAACATCTTGACCTGAGCGCGTGCAACAGCAATCCTTTCTAATAAATTGTTGCTAATCTTGCCATCTTTGGTACAAAACAACCCAGCCCATTTTGCCGACCTCTGGCAACCAGTCCACATCTTGAGCGCCTTTGTCAAAGTGTTCGTCATGGATTTTGATAGTGATGCCTGCGGCGCGAAGCGTTTCTACAATGCGTCTGTTACCTAGACATCTATCTATAAAAAAAGTAATGGACTGGGGTTGAATCATGCAACAGCAGGTAGTTCACACCGGATAGCTTCTTCGATCTTGAAGCGATCGCACTTTGATTATTGCTTTGACATATTTACTGGCTGGTGGCAGTGATGATGTGAAAAGACTGCTTATATGGCTGGGCTTTCCTGAGACTAAAACGATTCCTGCTTCATTAAGCCATGATCAAGGTGTTAAAACTCTCAAAATATTTGCCCAAGTCTGGGAACCTAGTCGAGATTTTGCACGATTACACCAAGACTTAGCAAAGCAAATTGCTGTAGTTGCTAGAAAAGTCTCTTGGGAACCGCAAGTGCGACAAGGGGGTAATTGAAGCAATTCAAGCCAAGCTGCACGGGCAAGCACAAGATGCTGATTTTCTCAAGAATTTAATTTACAGTGGTGCCTTAGATATCTGCATTGACGGACTCAACGAAGTCACAGCCGACACTAGGGCTAAAATTTGCCAGTTTGTCGAAAGCTATTTCCGGGGTAACATCATCATGACCACCCAGCCCCTAGAGTGGATACCACCCTCAACAGCCAAGATATATAAATTACAGCCCCTTGAGCCAGCCCAAATTCAGCAATTTTTGCTTTCCCGTCAGCCACGATTGCCCAAAGATGCGAAAGTACAAGGTGATGATTACAAACAAGCCTGCAATAATTACTTAACTCAAGCCTTTAGCAACCAGCAATCATCTGAGGAATTAACTGCTAATCAAAGGGTTCTCTCTAACCCAATGGATTTAACTGTTGTGGCATTAATGATCTCCCAAAGCGCATACCCCGACCTGTTTCACCTGCAAGAACAGCAATATAATTTGATGGCAGCAGAATACCTGCAAGAGTGGAACCAGGAATTTCCCTTAAAAAAATTCTCCGATGCTGTTTATCAAATGCGGCTCAACGATGAACAGGCGCTACCTGGAGATAAATTTCAGCAGGTAGTCCAGTCTTTAGAAGATGAGAAATATAAAATGGTCGTCAGCCGTCAGTGGCAAAACGAAGAAGGTGCAGCCAAGAGAGAATGGTATTTCCGCCACGACAAGATTATGGATTTCTTTTTAGTGCAGAACTTTCTCGGCGAGAAAAATGAAGCTAAAAATCGGCTGATTGACCACATGGGCGACTCCCGTTTTCGGGGTGTATACTTTTTGCTAGTAAACTTACTGGCTTTAGATGCTGCCAAAGAACTGAAAGAAAAATTAGTTCAATACGCCGCCGATACCAAAGACCATACTGTGAGTGATACCTTCGTGCAATTGTTGCGCCCAAGGGTGTAATTCGTAATATTTCGGCTACTTCGGCTACGCTCAGTACAAGTGCGCTCAATACAAGTTTGTAATTTGTAAGTAAGAAAGAGACTTCTAGGCTGAGGGTAAATTGTTTATTTAATAAAAATCTGACTTTTCACGTCATTCGCGGTGTCTAGATCCCCGACTTCTTCAAGAAGTCGGGGATCTAACTTTTCACGAATGATTTAGGACTGCTATATAGAAAAATTCACGCTAAACCTAATCCCTGAGCAAGCTTTCTTACTAGGGAATGGAAGCGAGGTTTTCTAGATAAGAGTGAAAAGTCAGATATTGGAATGAGTGCAAAAAGAGATTGTGTCTGTCCTACCGCTAAGTAGAATCAATGCTCAGTTCACCTGGAACCAAGCTTAATAAATGAAGGCGGAGGGATTAACCACGACCGTAGTCGCGATCGTGCTGATAGCGGTTGTTATTATCACGATTGTTGCGAATGTTATTATAGCGCTCATAGCGGCGGTTATTTTCGCGCTCATAGCGGCGATTATTGTCACGCTCATAGCGGCGGTTATTTTCGCGCTCATAGCGGCGGTTATTTTCACGCTCATAGCGTCGGTTATAATCGCGGTCATGGCGGCGATAATTTTCGCGCTCATAGCGATAGTTATTGTCACGAATGTTGAGAAGATCGTTCTCACGTTCATAATCATCATTTCTGTGGTGACGACTCTGACGTTCGTAGTAACCATCATCGTTGTGTTGATAGCCGTAGCCATCTAACCCAGCAAGATAATCCACTCGTGTATTAGCATCAGCTTTTGGAGAAATACCCAAAGCTGATGCAGATGCTATCAAGCCTGCAAGCAAAATAGAGGTAAAGCGGTTCATGATGTCAGTCAAAAATTGTTGATAGTAATTTATGCAAGTCCAGTCTGTTCAAGTCCAGTCTGTTTAGGAAGAGCAGATTCCACAAGTGTTTGAATCAATCTTATCAATCTTGAATAACTCAAAAAGTTTTCTTGAGTGCGGTGATTGAGAAAGGTTTTGTTGTCTGTGATACTTTCTGACTTTCCAGATATGGTGAAGAGTTAAAATTAAAATGAGTCTTTGATACTCGTGAATCCACCTCTGAACTCCGTTAACGAGTCTTTGATACTCGTGAATGAGTCTTTGAACTCCGTTAACGAGTCTTTGAACTGGATGAATCCACCTCTGAACTCCGTTAACGAGTCTTTGATACTCGTGAATCCACCTCTGAACTCCGTTAACGAGTCTTTGATCCTCGTGAATGAGTCTTTGAACTCCGTTAACGAGTCTTTGAACTCCATTAATGAGCTTTGGGGAGACAGCTACGCTTTGGTGGGGTGGGGTTCTTGGGGTTTAATAAGTAATCAAGCGGACATGATATAAGAGGTTTTATTATGCAAAACCGTCCCTCTCCGACTTCCAAAGGCACAGACTTGAAATTAGTTCAAGCCAGGGAGAGGTTCGTGGAACTGACGTCATATTACAGCAGTTTTCATGTATTTGAACCACATCTGTCGTAAGGGCACAGCATTGCTGTGCCCCTACCGCGTGGTCTATTTACCTGAAAATAGCTGTAAATACGTTACGATCGCACCTTTGCCAAAACCTACCAGCTAGCCTCTGTACCCTACGAAACAAAACGCACACCAATTGTGATTAGTGTGCGTCTGCGGTTAGATTTTAGAAATTCTCGAACTTAGCGATCGCATCCTTCATCTTCTCCACCACCTCATCTACAGGGATGACTCCCAATTCCCCAGAAGCGCGGGTACGGATACTCAAGGTGTTGGTTTCCACTTCTTTAGCTCCCACCACAGCCATCACAGGTATTTTTTCTTTCTCTGCATTGCGAATCTGTTTACCCAAGCGATCGCCACTGGTATCAACTTCTGCACGGATGCCCAACGCTCTCATTTTCGTCACCACATCTTTAGCAAAGTCTACCTGTATATCACCCACTGGCAGTAATCTAGCTTGCACTGGCGCTAACCACAAAGGGAAATCACCCGCATACTCTTCAATTAAGATCCCAATTAGCCGTTCCAGTGAACCAAAAGGCGCACGGTGAATCATTACTGGACGTTTGCGAACACCATCTTCAGCAACGTACTCCAAATCAAACCGTTCTGGCAAAATGTAATCTACCTGCACAGTTCCTAATTGCCACTCCCGATCTAGAGCATCACTAAAGATAAAGTCAAGTTTTGGCCCATAAAAAGCCGCTTCCCCAACTCCCTCAAAGTGTTCCATCCCCAAGGTTTCAACTGCACGGCGAATCGCCCCTTCAGCTTTGTCCCAAACTTCATCGTCACCGATATACTTATCACTAGCTGGATCGCGGAAACTGAGTCTAGCTTTAAAGTTCTTCAGTTGCAGACTATTGAACACCGACAAAATCAAATCCACCACACTGAGGAATTCGCTATCTAGCTGTTCTGGGGTAACGAATAGGTGAGAATCATCCACAGTAAAACCGCGCACCCGCGTTAAGCCGCCCAATTCCCCTGATTGTTCGTAGCGGTAAACAGTACCAAATTCTGCAAATCGCAAAGGTAGTTCCCGATAGGAGCGTAACTCACTCTTATATATTTGGATGTGAAAAGGGCAATTCATCGGCTTCAAGACAAAGCCCTGTTCATTGGCTGCGGACTCCTGATCATCCGCCATTAAAGGGAACATATCTTCTTTATATTTCTGCCAATGTCCAGAGGTTTTAAATAAATCTACTCTGGCAATGTGAGGTGTTACTACAGGTAAATAACCCCGTTTTATCTGTTCTTGCTTCAGGAAGTCTTCTAAAGTACTCCGCAACAGAGTGCCTTTGGGCGTCCACAAAGGTAAACCCGGCCCCACTTGGTCAGAAAATATAAATAATCCTAGTTCCTTACCCAGTTTCCGGTGATCTCGCCGCAGCGCTTCTTCTTTGCGTCGCTTATATTCAGTGAGTTGTTCTGGACTTTCCCAAGCGGTGGCGTAGATGCGTTGTAGTTGGGCTTTAGTTTCATCCCCACGCCAATAAGCACCAGCAACACTTTCTAGTTCAACTGCTTTCGGATTTAATTCACTGGTATTTTCCAGATGAGGCCCCGCACACAAATCCCACCATTCATTCCCCAGGTGGTAAATCGTGATTGGTTCCTCTTTGATATCTCCCAGGATTTCTAGCTTGTAAGGTTCCTTAATTTCCTGAATCCGGCGTTCGGCTTCTTCGCGGCTGACTTCTTCTCGACTAACTGGCAGTTTGCGATTGATAATTTTCACCATCTCTTTCTTGATGGCTTTGAGATCATTTTCGCTAAATGGTTCTGGATTGTCGAAGTCATAGTAAAAACCGTTTTCAATCCAAGGGCCGATTGTAACTTGTGCCTTGGGAAACAGCTTTTGTACTGCCATTGCCATTACATGGGAAGCAGTGTGGCGAATCTTTTTTAAGTTCTCCGATTCGCTGGTACGCGGTAAATAAATTTTTTCAACTTGTTCTGACTGATTTGATGAATTTGGCGACATTGGCTGCTGAACCATTGGCGAAGTGATTACAAAAGGTGATTTATCTGAATCTGTAGGCTTATTCAACTATAACGACTTTGATTTTTGCCAGTTCGGCTTTCTCTTCCAACTACTGAATTAATTTCTCATCGGGGATGAAGATAAATTGGGGATGAAGATAAATTTTTGATGGGTTAGCTGAGTGTCAAACTCAGGATTCCAGGCGATCGCTAAATTATCTGATGAATTGCAACTCGGTGTCAGCTATACCTATAGATGCCTTTCCAAAGGAAGTGTACAAACCCGATATCAACACTATATAATAAGTTATGTGTTCTTTGTTACACATTTTTACATCTTTTGAATTATGAGAGAAATAATAAAAATGTTAAGAAACATAAAGAACGTTAATATTAGTAAGCAAGTTGGAAATATAGTTCTCATTTATGTCAAACTCAAATGTACCAGGGCCTGAGTTGCTGAAAACGGTTTTAGAACCTCTGCTAGAAGATTTTCAGCATTGGTTTACGCGATCGCGCCATTTACTCGAAACTGAGCAGCTATCATTTCTGAGTGACCAAGAGCAATCTGACTTGCTCTTGCGGGTTAAGCAAGCGCAAGACGAACTAAATACGGCGAAGATGCTATTTACTGCAACTGATAAACAAGTCGGGATTGATATGGCAACGATAATGCCTTGGCATCAACTAGTAACAGAATGCTGGAATGTGGCAATGCGCTTCCGTCAAGGGCGTGCATGAAGTCTAAGCAGCAGATGGGAGCATTTGCTAAATTTTGGCAGACTACTTAGCGATGTGTAACGACAAAATGCTAGATCAGTCGTTAAAGAGATAGTAAAAAAATCTTAACAATTTCTTAACATTATTTGGATTAACAAAATAATGTATCCTATGTTACCGTAAGTTGGATAACGGTTGACAAATAGCTCCATATAAATGTAAGCGCACATAAAAGAGCGCGTTAAATACTCGTCCTAACTGTGAGTCACAGTATCGGCAAAGCAAAGCGTTACAAAATCAAAATAAAGTTTTAAAAATTCCTGTCTTGGAGGAAAATCTAATGTTACACCTGCTTTACATTCTTGCTTTTACAATCCTTGCATTTATAGCTGTTGGCAACTTAATTCGTAACCTGATCATGTTCAGTTTTGATCGGGATAGAACTTACCCGACGAATTCCTCGGCAATGAATAATCAAGGCAACTATGGTTATTATTCATCAAAAAAACAGTTTGTACCCCATCCAGAGTTATTAGATAGCGCGGGCAACTTAATTAAAGAGCCACTTTTGGTAATGCGTTCGATTAACGTTGAAGATGCGCGTCAACATCTCGATGCACTTTACGAAGCATCCCCAGGACATAAGAGAGAAAATTCAGAGGAAGCGTAAAAGTTAGAGTACTCCAAGTAAAAAAATGCCCAATTGTCATTGCGAATGGAGCGAAGCGTAATAAAGCAATCGCAAAGACTTTGAGATTGCTTTGCTACACTTCGTTTCACTCGCAATGACGGTTTTTGGCTTATTTATTTTTTGTAACACTCTTAGGAGTCAGGAGTGATTCGAGGCGATTGTACTGGCATAAAAATCACTCCACTAATTTCTTAATAATTATCGATGAGGCACTACTTTTGGTGATCTCTGTTATTACGTCAAACTGCTACGAGGTGATTAGTTAGGAAATCAGTTTTAAGCTATTAGTTCACGTTATAAAGCCAAGTCAACTTCAAAGATTGATCGAATATTTGCGTCCTAATTCTTATTTTCGCTCATATCTTAGATTGTAATGGAGTTTGGACGGAAGGTACTAGAATGCCCACGGGAAAAGATATTCAGATCACTATTCGCTCAATAATTGATGAGGCGCGTTCTACTGCAAGAGAGTTGCTTAACGAGATGGAGAGTCAAGACTTGTCAGTAGAACGATATTTAATGAAGGCTAAGAAGCTTGCCCGTTTACAGAGGGACTCTGACGCACAAAAATGACTAGATTTTGAGCTTAAAGGCTATCCTGACAACTTTTCATTTTCAGAACTTGGTACATGTGTAAGATATGCAGAATCCGGAGGACGTTTAACTGATAAAAAGTATTGGAAGATTAGTTTGCCTTCGTTGGAAGCTCGTTGTAGAGCAGATGAAGCAACCCTATCCAGTTTCAATGCAAATCAACCCTTGGCTGTAGCAGAAAACTTCGTTGTCGCAAGAGCTACAGCAGAATTGATGTCAAAGCAGGCTAATTTACTCGATAGCATAAAGTCAGCATATCAGCAGAATGCGTCGCTACTCTCTGCCCTTAAAGGTTCTATTCATAGTTATGCTACAGAATGTTTTATAGCTATTGAGTTCAGCGATGTTGCACAAGATATTTTTGAGCAAGCCCGTGAGGATGTTGATATTTTTATCCGAGCCAAGTGTCCTGAAGCTGCGGAGAAATTAGTTGCAATAAATGAGCGTATGAGAGAAGACGATGCCGAATCAAGATCAGCTGCATTAACTTCTTGTCGTCGCCTTTTGATGTCTGTAGCAAATGCAATTTTTTCTGCATCTGAGGATAGCTATGTAGATGGAAAAGGTAAAAGTAGAAAAGTAGGTCAAGAGCAGTATAAAAATAGGATAGTTGCTTTTTTGGAGCAAAGGCTTCAAAGTCAAAGCACAACAGCAATTCTAAGTTCAGAAATTGAACATTTAGCGGCAAGATTAGATGTTGTTTATGAGAAGGCTTGCAAAGGTGTTCACGAGAATGTGACTATCGAGGAAGCGCGTCTAGCCGTTATTCAAACTTATTTGATGATCGCTGAGATTGCAAGATTCGATGCTGAAACGGTGGCATAACAACCTAGTCCATCTGACAGGCGAAAGCCGCTACTGTCAATGTAGGCGTTATATGCCGTCGAGTGATCGCATCGCACCAAGCATAAAATAGGAAGTGGTGAATTACCCACTCCCTACTCTTTCTAAGCTTCAATAACTACCCGAAGATTACCCCGTTTTCTGGCAACGCGACAAGCAGTCGTAGTTCCAGAACGCTCGAATTCTAAATCGAGGATGGTGGGGCCGACTCGCAAATTATGAAAGGACAGGCGATTAATCGATTCTGGTAAAGCGGGGTCGATTATTCGCAAGCAGTTATTTTGAGCGTCAGGCACCAAGTTAACCATCATTTGCAGCAGTTGGAAGATACTACCAGTAGCCCAAGCTTGGGGAGTACAGGCAACTGGATACTGCACAGGGGCATTATCACCGTTCCGTTCGTAGCCGCAGAAAAGTTCTGGAGGACGTTGGTAAGGCTGCCGACTAGTCATGTCGAATAAACCTTGGAAAAGTTCTAGGGCTTGATCGATTAGACCAAGCGATCGCAATCCCATTGCAATCAGAGCGTTATCATGGGGCCAAACTGAACCAATGTGATACCCCATTGGATTGTAGGCAGGTGACAAACTACTCAGGGTACGAATGCCCCAACCATTAAACATATCTGGTGCCCGCAAGCGTTCTGCTACACTATAGGCTTTTTCGGGTGTGAACAGGCCCAAATGTAGACAATGACCTGGATTTGAGGTAATACTGTCTACAGGCTTGCCATCTCCATCCAAAGCTAAGGCGCAGAAATCTTGGTCTTCCACCCAAAAATCTCGATTAAAACGAACCTTAAGACTTCTAGCTTCTTCTAGCCAACGATCTGCCAAATCAAGCCGCTTCTTCATCTTAGCTATTTCTGCTAGGCGCATTTTTGCAGCATAGACATAAGCTTGCACCTCACAAAGGGCAATTGGGCCATTGGCTAATTCTCCCTTGTGGTCTACAATACAGTCGCCAGAATCTTTCCAACCTTGGTTAACAAGACCGCGTTTGGATTTACGGAAGTAACTGAGGTAGCTGGTTTGTTTGGTATTGCGATCGATCCACTCCATTGCTGCTAGAGCATTTGGCCAAAGTTGCTCTAAAAGTTCTTGATCATGAGTCCAAGCATAATGTTCGGCATACAGCATCAGCCATAGCGGAGTGGCATCAACTGTACCGTAATAAGGTGTATGGGGAATTTCTTGACAACGAGCCATTTCTCCCAAACGTAACTCGTGCAAAATCTTACCCGGTTCTTCTTCGCGCCATTCGTCGTCGATTTGACCTTGGTATGTCGCCAGTAGTATCAGGGTTTCCTTGGCGATTTGCGAGTTTAACATCAGGGTTTGGGAAGCTGTAATCAGCGAATCCCGCCCAAATAGTGTAGAAAACCACGGCACTCCAGCAGAAACAGTCTTATGCTTACCAAAAGACTGGCGCAACAAATACATATCTTGTTCAGCCCGCTCAATCACTCGATTGAAGGTATTCTTATCTGAGCTAATGCGTGTAATTTGCTGTACCCAGTTTTGCTTCTCCATAAACTCAGCAGCTTTCGCCTGTCCTAAGGTGAAAGCTGCGCTCACGGTTGAACTGGACTGGTTGTTTTTCAACATATTCACTCGGTAGCCCAGCTTTTGAGTTTCGTGAGAAGCCAACTCTAGCTGCCAAACCGCAGTGTAACCCTTGAAATAGTTTGGTTGTCGCTGCTGAAATAGAATACGGGATTCCATCACCGACCCATCCAGACCTTGATAGGCGAGTGTTAAGGATTCTTCCCTAAAAGTTGGTGGCTCTTTGGGTATAGGCAAAACGCCATCGATGAGAGAAAATGTTCCTTCTTCAGCTGTCGGTTCCGCTAAACGTAAAAGCCTACCTCGTTTTTCTCTGTCATAGCCCCGGACTTCAAATAAATCAAGAAAATCTGCATCAAAGCTGATGCTTAGTTCAAAACTGACGATAGTTGTGCTGTAGTTAGATATCTCTATTTCTTCAAATAGTGCCCCATTCAGCACGATTTCCCGGCGAATTCCTACAGTGTCGGCTTTCAGGCGTTCGTCGATTCTGGGGTTGGTACACAAAACTGAGAGTGAAAACCCTTTCTCAGCAGTACTACTGAGGAGTACAGGCGATCGCCCTTCAATTTGCAACTCCAAACGATTGAGAAATCTCGTATCACAACAAAACAGTCCCATGCTGGGATTACCATCGTTGAGGGAACAGCCAGAAATGTTCCCGATAGTATCTGTTACAAAAAATAAATCATCATCTTTTACCGTCAGTGTCGGTTGTGGCCTTTGACTCACAACACATGGCCACTCCGGGATCGGTAATTGTTCGGCAGGAATAAAAGTTTTTCCATCCAGGAAAATTTTTTCCGTGGTCATTAGCGTATCCGGTGTCATTAGTCAAAGTTCCGTGTACAGGTCTAGATTTTTGTGGTCTTTTGAGTAGAGGTCGCTGACGCTCACAACTTCCGAAAAAAATCTGCTCTCTAAAACTCGTTTGAGCTATTCTAGCCAAAGTAATCCTTACATACTGTTGACAAAATAGCAGCGCTCAAATCCATATAAGTAAATTTTGAGAAATTTATATTTTATAAGTCTAAAGTCAAGACTGAAAACTGAGGATTTTGAGATAATTCATTAGTCATTCAACTTTCTCAAGACACAAGACATATAGTATACTCAGCAAAAGGCGAAATTTACAGTTTTTGTTAGATGTAGAGAGCATTTGTTCTCTACTATTATACGATTTTGTCTTAAATATCTTTGGTATTTGATTAGACAAATTTATGATAAAGAATTAATTGATTAAATTTAATCACTAATTATGGATTAAATTATGTGAATGTAGCAGTAATGTTTTTTGGGTAAGAAAATTTCTTTAGTGAGCATAAATCAATGTAGGTAAAGTCGCGTGGACTATCAATCAATGATCAGTGGTTAGTAGTAATTAATTATTTGGTACTTAGCGCTGAAAGATTTTGCCTGTACAAGCAGATGGCAAAGCTGGTCGAGAATGTATATTGGGCATAGTAGCGGATGATTTGAAACATCTTTTTCACCTCATTCCACTGCCTGATGGCGTGGGATTTCAGGGTCATTGGATGATTGGGCATTGGAAAAAACCATGCCCCATGCCCCATGCCCCAAGTCGAGCGGTTGATTCCACCCCTTGAAGAGATGGACTACAAGCCGACTTTCTGTAAATGAAGCTGTACGCGCTCCTGCTAGTTAGTAACAAAGTGTTGCGTTTACGTTGGTGAAAAGTGCTTTTTAGCGTTCTTTACATATTGCAACTAGTCTATTTAACTTGAAAGCCCCTTGTAATTTGTACAATGCAGCTGTGACGTGGATCTTGTTGAGATTGGGCGTTAAACGATAATTCATGAGCATTTCAACTTCTGTGCTGAGTGATCTGCTAAAGTCCCTACCCTACTTGCGGTCCCAGCTATATTTCAAGGCTTCACTAACGGCGCTCTCCCACGCGATGGAAGATCAAGTTTTGGCTGGGACTTTAGCCCAACCCCTTGTAATTGCTAGTTTCCAGCGAGAGCGATTCTACCGCCAAGAAGCTCATCGCTACCAGCGACTAGCCTTACGAAGTAATCAAGTATACGTATTATCTGCTCCAGAAACTGATTTTACCAATTTTACCAATAGTTCAGAACACTACGAAAGGGTAGCTTTTGAGCCAAATGATGGCTTAAGCCAAGAGTGGCATTTGATAGTGATTGCTGACAATTACGCGACTTGTCTGGTTTGCCGGGAAAGCCTTGGTTCTATTGCCAAAAACAAGCAACTACCGGAACTAAGCCCGAATCTGGATATAGACGCAGCGCGAAGATTTGAGGGGATTTGGACATCGGAAAGGGGAGTTAGCCTCAAAGCAGCCGAATTGCTCTTAGACAGGATTTTGGTTTACAGACCTGAACTAGCAAGCAAAATTGAGGAGGGATGCCAAAGGTTTGGCATCAAAGAGCCGCGAAGCTACTCTGGAGCAGAACAGATCAACGAATATGCTTGTGACATCGATACTGATCCCTTTGTGCAGCGCTTACTAACTTATTTGCAAGCTAGCCAGTATAAATTGCACAAAGCCTACCGTTCAATTGCTGCTCAAGCACGTAAAGAACGATTAGTCAATACGATTAGCACTGCCATTCGGCGATCGCTCGATCCTCACGAAGTTCTCCAGGTGGCGGCACAAGAATTAGGACAACACCTAGAAGCTTGTCGCTGTCTAATTTACCGCGCTCAAGCCACAGATAGCCAAGCCATAATAGAACACGAGTTTTTGACTCCTGGTGTTTTATCTGTTCGTGGGCAAACCTGGGAGTTAGAGAAAAATTCTCTATTTCAGGACATAGTGGAACAAGGCGAAGGTCTTTGTGTAAGCGATACGCTGATTGACTCTCGCGTTACCGATTCACCGGGACTTTCCTTGATTGCCAAAAAGTTTGCCATTCGTTCTTGGCTGATGGAACCAGTATTTTATCAGGGGCGATTATTGGGCATCGTGGAGTTGCACTACTGCCGAATGCCACCGCACGAGTGCCAACCTGGGGAATTGGATTTGGTAAAAGCGATCGCTACCCAAGTGGGAGCAGCTCTCATCCAAGCGGAAGCTTACGCCAACCTAGAAGAACTTAACCAGCAGCTAGAAGCCCTAGACCGCACCCGCAGTAACCTCATAGCCATTACCGGGCACGAACTGCGTACCCCCCTATCCACAATTCAAGTGTGCCTGGAAAGTCTTGCTAGTGAGCCGGATATGCCCTTGGAGTTGCAGCAGATCATGCTCAACACTGCTCTTTCCGACTCAGAGCGGATGCGAAAACTGGTACAAGATTTCCTCACACTTTCCAACTTAGAAAGCGGTCGGGTGGAATGGCATCCAGAATCCCTCAGTTTACAAGAGTGTGTGGATTTATCACTTAGCCAAAATCGCACGCGTTCCTCAACGGAAAAGCCGCCCAAAATCAAAACTCAAATTGCCCAAAACTTACCTTTGGTTAGAGCTGATGGTGATTGGCTGGTAGAGGTACTGGCAAAACTCATAGACAATGCTTGTAAATTTACACCACCCCAAGGAGAAATCACTATTAAAGCAGTTCACAACAATCAAATGATCGAGGTGACTGTAGCTGACACTGGACGCGGCATTGAACCGAATCGTTTAGAAGTAGTTTTTGACCGCTTCTATCAAGAAGAGGGAGCGCTACGCCGCACCACTGGCGGAACTGGACTTGGTTTAGCGATTTGCCGTCAAATTGTTAATGGCTGGGGTGGGGAAATTTGGGCAGAGTCAACTGGCAAAGACCAGGGTAGTCAGTTTCACTTCACCATCCCGATTGTTCAGAATAGCTATGAGGAAAAGCGGACAAAAGTCAAGAGTAAATAGTATTGGGCATTGGGCACTTGTACTGAGCGTACCCCTGCGGGGAAGCAAGCTACGCGTAGCGTCTCGTAGAGAAGTATGGGGCATTGGTTTTTGACTAATGACAAATGACTAAAAGACTAAAAACTGTTACAGTCTATGACGCGATCGCAATATGATCCTGGTTGCGGTGTTAGGATTCCCTAAAAACGTTGAGAGAATATTTATATGGCAGAAAAAACACTCTCTGGACAAACCCCGCTATTTGCTGGCAGCACTGGTGGCTTGCTCAGAAAAGCAGAAGTGGAAGAAAAGTACGCTATCACTTGGACTAGCCCGAAAGAGCAAGTATTTGAATTGCCTACAGGTGGTGCCGCTATTATGCGGAAAGGTGAAAACCTGCTGTATATAGCTCGTAAAGAATATGGCATCGCTTTGGGCGGTCAGAAACTCCGGAAACTCAAAATTACAGATTACAAAATTTACCGGATTTTACCCAATGGAGAAACCACTTTAATTCACCCAGCTGATGGTGAATTCCCCGAAAAGGTGAAGCAAGGTCGTGACATAGTGCGTTATGTAGACCGTCGGATCGGAGAAAACCCCAGTCCCGCTAAACTTAAGTTTAGCGGTGTTTATACCTACGACGCTCCATAACTAGCTTTAGTGGCTAATGGGTAATTAGTAATGGATAATTGGTAATAAAAAGAATTACCTATTACCCATTACCAATTACCAATTACCTTTTAAAAATAATGATTTTTCCGGATTTCTCCCAGTTTTGCATCCTAGCGCAACAAGGCAACTTCGTCCCGGTATATCAAGAATGGGTAGCAGACCTAGATACGCCAGTATCTGCTTGGTATAAAGTCTGTGCAGGTCAGCCCTATAGCTTTTTGTTGGAATCGATAGAAGGCGGAGAAAAACTAGGACGCTATAGTTTAGTGGGCTGTGATCCGGTTTGGGTTTTGGAAGCAAGGGGCGATCGCACGACACAGACAAACCGCGATGGTTCGCAGGTCGTTTTTGCAGGCGACCCTTTTACAGCTTTAGCCGAATGTTTAGCACCTTATAACCCAGTTAAGTTACCACAGCTACCGCCAGGAATTGGCGGGTTATTTGGGTTTTGGGGCTATGAATTAATTCGCTGGATTGAGCCGCGCGTGCCAATTTATCCACCAGATGAGCGAAATATTCCTGATGGGTTGTGGATGCAGGTAGACCACTTATTGATTTTTGACCAGGTAAAGCGGAAAATTTGGGCGATCGCTTATGCTGATTTACGTGACCCCAAAGTAGATTTAAAAGCAGCATATCAACAAGCTGGCGATCGCGTCACCCAAATGCTCGAAAAGCTATCTTTACCCTTATCGCCGCAAAAAACCAGATTGGAATGGAAACCGCCTGGAAGTCGCGTATCTGGAGGAGCAGAGGAATACACCAGCAACTTCACCCGCCCTGATTTTTGTGCCAGCGTCCAAAAAGCAAAAGAACATATTAAAGCAGGCGATATCTTCCAAGTAGTAATTTCCCAGCGACTATCAACACCATACACAGGCGACCCCTTTGCCCTTTACCGCTCCCTACGTCAGATAAATCCTTCGCCTTACATGGCTTACTTTAACTTCCAAGATTGGCAAATCATCGGTTCCAGTCCCGAAGTGATGGTGAAAGCTGAAACTGATCCACATGGTGGAGTGATAGCAACGGTACGTCCGATTGCAGGAACGCGTCCACGAGGTAAAACCATTAATGAAGATGCAGCCTTCGCTAAGGATTTACTCGAAGATCCTAAAGAAATTGCCGAACATGTAATGCTTGTTGATTTAGGGCGGAATGATTTGGGGCGTGTTTGTGAAAGTGGTAGCGTCAAAGTTGACGAATTAATGGTAGTTGAGCGCTACTCCCATGTGATGCACATTGTTAGCAATGTTGTGGGTAAATTAGCATTTGGTAAAACAGCATGGGATTTACTGAAAGCTTCCTTCCCAGCAGGTACGGTAAGCGGCGCACCCAAGATTAGGGCGATGGAAATTATCCACGAGTTAGAGTCTAGTCGGCGGGGTGTTTATTCCGGTGTGTATGGATATTACGATTTTGAAGGACAATTAAATACTGCGATCGCAATTCGCACAATGGTAGTGCATGATAATACGGTGAGTGTACAAGCCGGCGCAGGTTTAGTGGCTGATTCTGAGCCAGAGAAAGAATACGAAGAGACGCTGAATAAAGCTAGAGGTCTATTAGAGGCGATTCGTTGTTTGCGTTGAACTTAGGGACTCAGGACTGGGAAATTTGTTCCAAAATATGTTTGGGGTCAAAGCAAATTGCATAATTTTTCCGCTCTTTACGCAATCTCTAGTCCCTTTTACTTTCGCCTATAATTAATTGCACACTGGTTTTTGTTGGTTAATTGTAAAACCAGACTTAATACAAGTACAGTAAGAGTTCGATTTGCTGTATGAGAATCCAGACTAGACTTTAAAAGTTGATATACTAATATTCTTCTATTTTGAATTACATAGGTTTAACTTTGAAGTGCAAGATGTTTGGAAACAATTTGTACTAATTCTAGTTTTGCAGACTCAGCCCAACAAGAAAGAATCTGCGATCGCTACTGCGCGGTGTAGCCGCCGTCCATCAGGTGGAAACTGCCGGTGACGAAGGAGGCACGCTCCGACAAGAAGAAGCTGACCATATCCGCGACTTCCTCGGTCCGTGCGAGGCGACCTAAAGGGTGCGAGGCGGCCATCTGCGCCCGCGCTTCCTCCGGCAATTCGCGCATATTGGGCGTGTCAACATAGCCCGGTCCGATTGCGATCACCCGGATACCTTGGCTGGCATATTCCAGTGCTGCCGCCTTCGTCAGTCCGATGATACCGTGCTTCGCGGCGACGTAGGGACCGATACCAGCGACCCCGACTGCGCCAGCAGCCGACGACATGTTGACGATTGCCCCGCCGCCGCTTTGGATCATTGCCGGAATCTCGTATTTCAGTCCGAAGAAGATGCCGCCGAGATTGGCCGCAATCACGCGATGCCACCATTCGATTTCATAGTCGGCGGTGCTGATCTCGTGTGGTCCAGTGAAGCCGGCATTGTTGACCGCCATGTGCAACCCACCGAAGCGCTCCACCGTCCCGGCCACCATTGCTTCGACGGCACGATGATCGGATACGTCTGTCTCGATGACGTATGCACGCTTGCCAGACGAATCCAGCCGCCCGGCCACTTCATGCGCCCGGGCGACGTCGATGTCCGCAAGGATAATTTTTGCACCATTTTCGTACAGCTTGACGGCAATGGCTTCACCGAGACCGGTCGCCGCGCCGGTGACTATGGCTACTTTGTCTACAAACTCGGACACTGGTTTATCCTCCTTGTCTTTCGGTCATCCCCTCAAGCATGAGCGGCCTAACTCTTATCTATGCAGATATTCTTTGTTTAAGATTCCTTCTTAGGATTTAGACTATAAAGTATTTTGACATACTCCCCCAATTAAATTGGGGGGATTGGTAGGGTCGAGAGAAGTTATTGCTAACCTCCGCCTCCCATCCGAAACCGTGTGTGCGAGATGAGAGAAAAGTATCTGCATCGTCGTCAATACCTGATTCTCTCCAGCAACTTTCATGATCAATTTCTCTGGTAGGGTAGTCGTTAGAAAATGGTAAGCGTTTATATTCAGAGCGACAGTAGTTACTATAGTGACAACTGGTAAGCTACTCTCTTCCCAGTCCAAGATTACCTATTTCCTTATGACAAACACTATTTCAATTACCAATTCCCTGGTTCCTAATCCTGTACCGAAACCAGGAATCATTCGACTAGAAAACATTTTCAAGATTTATGGTAGTGGCGAAACAGAAGTACGAGCGCTGAATGATGTCAACCTAATTGTGGAACAGGGCGAATATTGTGCAATCATGGGGGTCTCAGGTTCTGGTAAATCCACAGCCATGAATATTATCGGTTGTTTAGACCGTCCCACAGGCGGACGTTATTACTTAGATAACCTCGATGTAGCTCAAATGGACGAGCGCTCATTGGCACACATCCGTAATAAAAAACTGGGGTTTGTGTTCCAACAATTCCACCTATTGCCCCAACTAACAGCTTTAGAAAATGTGATGTTGCCGATGGTGTATGCTAATGTCAACCCAAAAGAAAGAAGCGATCGCGCAACAGTTGCACTGACAAGAGTCGGTTTAGCAAATCGCCTCAACAACAAACCAACTCAACTATCTGGTGGACAACAACAACGAGTAGCGATCGCTCGGGCGATCGTTAACCGTCCTGTGGTACTCTTAGCCGATGAACCCACAGGTGCCCTTGATACGCGCACAACCGAAGAAGTGTTAGACATCTTTAGGGAACTCAATGTCAGTGGAATCACCGTTGTCATGGTAACTCATGAACCAGAAGTTGCTCGTCAAACCCAGCGCATCGTTTGGTTCCGTGATGGTCAAGTGGTACACTCCAATCTCACACCTTCTGACTTGAATCAGCTTGCTGTGTCATAAATTTTTAATTTGCTGACTTCAACATCGATCAAATTCTGTGCTGCAATGGTGACATCCAAACGCGATCTCGAAAATGTTGATTGGGAGGAGATGAAAGCTACACTCAGTTAAAAAAACATCCCATCGTAGGGGCGCAAGGCCTTGCGCCCCTACAAATGTACAAATAATTTTGGATAATTTATTTATTTTTTGTCACTCCCTTATGCAGGCGATCAGATTATAGGCACTGCTCGCGGACTATCTAATGGTATTTGTAATGCTTACATAGTGGATGTTTGGACATTTATACCTGATCGTCACCAAGGAATTGCTAGCACAATGATGCGAATCTTATTAGACACATTACAAGGTCAGCATGTCTATTTGTTTACAGATTATTCTATCCAATTTTACAAAAAACTTGGCTTTACCGAAAGAGAAACTTGTATGGAGCAGATAATCGGTAAATGGTTGGTGAACACATCATTAACAGATAGCTAAATAGCAAGCCTATTTGATTTTTAATAATTGAAGGCCCCAGAACCCCGACTTATTAAAGAAGTCGGGGTTCTTGTTTTCACGGTTATGGATATGGATTTAGTCTAATTACAAACTTGACGTTTTGCCAGTTTCTGCTTGCGTTGCGATCGGCTTAACATCCGTGTAACCCACTTCACCAGCTATTGTCCGAAACACCGACATTTGTTCTTCAAATTCTAATCCTTCAATTTGGGAAACCAAATCATTAATTTCTTTAGCTGGCTGGTAGCTGCTTGGCAAATCAACTACCGTATCCCCCATAGCTACCGCCCAAGCATACCAAACTAACAGTTGGTTGTTTTCTTTGATCGCCCCATAAGCACGAGAATATTCTGTATCTTTGCGGTTAACTATATCCCGCATGATATCTAGTTGCTGCTCATCTGATAATTCAAAATAGTCTCCTAGCAGAAGTGGTGCTAAGTCTGGTTCGGCAGCAGCAGGAGCAGCTGGGGTAATCGAGTCACCCATTTTTTTATAAACCAAATAGAACCAAGCTAATTTTGCATCGGTATCTAAGGCGTTAAACGCATCCACCAAGTTTTGAGTTTCATTGCTCTGGGCTTGAGAAATATTTTTATCGTAACTTGCAGTCATAATTTTATTTCCAAGGAAATTTTACACGCCAAACTAAGGCTTACCAAAGTTTGAGCATCAAATCCTACTACCTATAGAAAGATTTAAAATAATTTAAAATTGCAGCTTTAATCTACCTTTTAATAGAGGTAAAAGTCTCCCGCAAGAAGCAAGAAAGCAGCATCTTACTTTGCTATAATCGCCACAGCAATAAAAAATTTACCTAAGGTTTTAATTATGCCTGATGAAGAAGTGAAGCCCAATTTAAATGAAGCTTCCACCCAGGATGCACAATTAGCTGCCGAAAGCATAGCTAGTGGTGAAGAAAAAGCGCCTACGGTGGATTTTGATAATGATTATGCAACTGCACAACAATTCAGCGTTAGTGAAGTAGATCGCACAGGTAAAGGTGCAGCAGCAGCCGAAGCAGCCACCGCACCTGAATATCAAACCTCTAAACCACAAGAGACAACAACTCAAGCGCAGTCAACTGGTAATCCTGATGATTTTCTAGAGTTAGCAAAGGAAGTTGGGAATTCTTCAACTGAGAGTGTAAGCAATGTTAGTGATGATTTAGTAAAACAAGCTTTGGAAAAGGGTGAACGGAAAAATTAAGTTTTCCTAATATCTTGCTATTTTGTTGGGTGGGCAATGTCACAAATATTAAAATTGAAGTTTTCGGCATTGGTAGATGTTGCCCTCTTTACTGTTTTGGTCAATCGCCAATAGTTAAGATTTTTACTATCGACTTTTGATTATTGATCAATTAGCGACCATTCATCACTTCAAGTAGTTCGCTAGGTCGCTGAATTAAGTAATCTGGATTTTGCTTGGCTAGTACTTCTGGTGAATTAAAACCCCAAGTCACTGCAATCACTTGGATATTTGCTTTTCTTGATGCTTCTATATCTCTGGTTTCATCTCCGACATAAATAACTTCTTGAGGTTTGAGTTGATTTTGCCTCAATACATTATTGATTATGGTTGTTTTGCCAAAAATTGTAATTCCTGAGTAGATAAAATCAAATAAATGATTTAAATCATTAATTGTCAGGAATTGCGTAACATTTTCTTTAGAATTAGAAGTGATAATGCCCAGTTTATATCCTTGGTTTTGGAGTTCCATTAATGCTTCTTTAATTCCCGGAATGGGCTTTAATTCTGGGATTTTGTTTTTTAATTCCCCTTTAACTTTTTTAACTAGAAAAGGGATCTTAAATAGAGAAACTCCTGAGTACTTAATAATTTCTCTAGATGTTAAGTTTTTAAGGAGGGCTAATTGCTCTGGACTTATGTGTCTATAACCAAAGTCTACAGCTAGACGATTAGCAATACTAACAAGGGCATCTACTGTATCAGCAATAGTGCCATCAAAATCAAAAATAATTACTTTCGGGGTCATTCTTTCGCCTGGATGCGTCAAGATTAGCTAGGGCGTTGCGTCGTAACATTTCTGGCTTAATCCGCCGCAAGGCAGATGCTGGAAATCGTTTATCCCACTCCTGATCTGAGATTTGGGCTAATTCTAGCAGTTGAGGAGCAATATTCCCAGGATAAGGCTGAAAGTCTTCAATATCAGTTGTGCTGGCAAAACGTTGATTCCAAGGACAAACATCTTGGCAAATATCACAACCAGCAACCCAGCCTTGCAAATGAGGTGTGAGTGTCTGTGGCAATTCCTCTGCCCGATTTTCAATCGTATGATAAGCAATGCAGCGATTAGCATCCACGACAAAAGGCTGAGTAATTGCACCCGTAGGACAAGCCTGAAGACAACGAGTACAGCTACCGCAGTGTTCTGTATGAGGGCGATCGCTCTCTAATTCCAAATTTGTCAACACTTCTCCCAAAAATACCCAAGAGCCAAATTCCGGTGTAATCACATTACCATTTTTGGCAATCCAACCAATGCCGGCAAGTTGAGCCAACACTTTATCTTGCACTGGGCCAGTGTCTGCATAATAACGAGTTCGTACACCTTGATCAAGTGATTCTAACCATGTAGATAGCTGCTTGAGTTTTTTATGCATTACCTTGTGATAATCCCTTCCCCAACCATAACGGGATATTTTGGCGTATTCCTCGCCTTCGGGACGTTGATGTGGTGTATAGTAATTTAGCGCCACACACACTAGCGATCGCGCTTCTGGCATGACTAAGTGGATATCCTGACGTTTTGGGTTAGCCATCCATTCCATCTCGGCGTGATAACCCAGTTCAATCCATGCTTGTAACCTCTGCGCTTCTGTGGCATCTACCCGATCGACAGCAGCAATTCCAACTTTGTGAAAGCCCAACTCGCTGGCTCTCTCTTTTACTACACTGCTGCTTGTTACGGAATACTGATTCATTTTTTTATTTGGATTTTGCCTAACTAAAGGCATGTAAATCATACATTACGTAGTCAATACCTTTTATTAAGATTTGTTGCTTTATCTACATATAAATTTTATTATATCCTAGTAACTAATTATTCAGAAGATGCTATTTGAGATTTGTCTGAGCAAAACTTCTATCGTGAGAAAGATTTGTACATATATGGCAATCTATCTCAATAGCGGCTTTCTTTTTACCGATTTTTGTATTGAAATTAATATTTAGCCAGGATAATACAGGTAATTCTATGACATCTGCTGAATTTAGATCACCAGCGCAGTTTAAAGAAGAATTCCAGATTGAGGGAATTACAGAAACAAGTGTACTGCGTTATTTTGAAACCTTAAATGCAGGAGAATTTGAGGCAACTGCTGCCTTATTTGCGGTAGATGGTGTGATGCGTCCACCATTTGAATCTGATATTGTGGGGACAGATGCGATCGCAGCCTACTTGAAACAAGAAGGCCAAAACATTAAAGCTTATCCCAACACAGGAATAACTGAGACTCTAGAAAATGGTGATATCCAAGTTCAAATAACAGGCAAAGCACAAACCTCATGGTGTAGTGTGAATCTCTTGTGGCTATTTATCCTCAATCAACAACGGCAAATTTTGTATACTAGAATCAAACTTTTAGCTTCTCCCCAAGAGTTACTTTCTTTACGTCGTGAAAATTAGCGAATAATAAGTATAGTTACTTAAAAGATGTGTGCTTATACCCAAAACAAAATCTCGGCATTGAAAATTCGTATAAATCAGATTACTTGAAAAATAGTAAGTTTTGTCTATTGAACTAATTCGGGTAAAGTAGCTTCTAACTTGAGACAGTTGGCACCATTAATCTGCAACTGATAATCCACCTTATCCATGAGACGATTCATAATTAGCCAACCATAACCACCTTCTTGTTTTTCCATAGGATTTGGAGCGTAGTAGGTAGACATATCAAAGCCTTCGCCGTAGTCCCAAATTTCTAGGGCAAGATCCCGATCTTTGACTTCCAAACGCAATAAAATCGGTAAATTTGGTTTGTCCTTGTGGGCATGACGGACTGCATTTGAGTAGGCTTCCACCAAAGCCAGTCTCAAACGACTTGATTGCCGCGACCAATCCACAGAATCTCCTAACTGGATTTTCAAACATCCCAGCAACCAGTTTTCGACAATATTCAGAAAATTCAAGTCGCTTGGTACATGAAGCTCACTTTTCATTACTTACAAAATCTCCAGCGAAAGTATAGTTTGATCGTCTTCTTGAACGTGGTTATCTGCCTGGATGCGAGCTAGTAAATGGTTAAGAGAAAGTGGTTGTTGCTCTTCTTGTAACAGTTGCCAAAGACCATCTTGATTCAGCATAGAACGATTAACTGACTCAACGCTAGACCCAGCTTCTACTGATGGATCACAATTATTTGATACCATTGCTTCTGTAATTCCATCGCTGGCTAGTAACAATGTGTCTCCAGCAGCGAGAACCAAGCGACCAGACTGTGCCTGCCACTTGGGCAAGATCCCTAAAGGAACGCTACGGACTTTGAGGTAATTGGGATTGTCGGCTAAAGCGCCTTGGCGTGACCATAACAGTGGATAGATATGACCGGCATTAGTGTAGACGAGTTCCTTTGTGGTAGGGGTATAACATGCTAACACAAGAGTGATGAAATAATTGTTACTAATTAAATCTTCACTGAGAGCGTGGTTGAGGTTTTGCATGACCACATTCGGCTCGGCTGGTGCTTCTTGAGATAATTCCCGGCGCAAAACTGAAATAATACTAGCCATAAATAAAGCAGCTGGGACGCCCTTGCCAGAGACATCACCCACTGCTAGCCACAAATCACCTTTGGGATGAACAAAAACTTCAAAAAAATCGCCTCCGACTTCTCGCGCCGGGTAACAGCAGGCTTGCACCTTCACACCTTTGATGTCAGGTAAACTTTGGCGTAGCAAGTTGTATTGAATTTGGCGAGCTACTTCCAACTCATTATGAATCTGCTGTTGCTTTTCTTGGAGACGCTGGTAGAGTTTTGCTTGAGAGAGGGCTAAGGCTGCTTGTTCGGCAACACCTGCAATCAGTTGGATGTCTTCGTCTTGCCAGAGGCGATCGCCTCCACATTGGTGGAGGGCGAGGACAGCCAACAAATGCTGCTGGTAGCTAAGTGGCACAACCAGGTGGTGACAGGGGTTGCCGTCGTATATTTCTTGAGCAAGTTGATAATGACGGGTTTCCAGTACTTTTTCAATTAAAGGACTGGGATCGAAGAAGGAATCTGATCCACGGAATTGAGGATCGCGGTATAAGAACTGGTCTTGTGTCAGGCGATCGCCCTCTACTGGTCTGAGCAAGCAACTGGTAGCTTCAAATCTTTGTCCAATAGTTGCTACAATCTTTTGCAGCATACTGTCGTAGTCTAAAGATTCCCGAATTGCCGTTGTTACCGCATTAAACAAAGATTCTCGCCGTAGGGACCGACGCAACTCTTGCGTGCGCTTCTTAACTAGGCGATATGTATCAGCGGCTTGCTCAACTAATGCCCTGAGTTTATCTGGATTCCAGGGTTTGGTAATGTACTTGAAGACTTGACCAGAGTTAATCGCATCCACCAAATCTTCGACATCAGTAAAACCAGTTAACAAAATCCGAATCGTGTCCGGAAAGCGCTCTACAGTGCGACTAAAAAATTCCGTACCACTCATTTCTGGCATTCTTTGGTCAGAAATAATCACCGCCATTTCGCCAAATTGCTCCAAGATTTCCAGAGCACCAAAGGCATGATTGGCTTTATATACTTGATAATCTCGCCTAAAAGTGCGGTAGAGTAAATCTAAGTTATCTGGCTCATCATCTACCACCATGAGCTTAAGTTTTTCCAACCCGATCTCAGCCATATTTGACTTTAGTTTTCACATATTTGAATAGCGAGATAGTGTGATGTTTATCCCACCTGATAAATAATAGAAAATCAGAGAAGCCATTCACTTTGAAATAACTTTCTCAAAGTTGTGAGTTTCCCTTGATCATCCTCAATTGCTCCACACCAAAATTAAGTTTATCCAACTAACCCAGAACGCAAGGCGCGGACTGCTGCTTGGGTACGGTCATCGGCACATAGCTTATTCAAAATATTGCGAACGTGAGTTTTAACAGTCCCAACAGTGATGTAAAGTCTTTCCGCAATTACAGCATTACTACAACCTTCGACAATCAACTGTAACACTTCTAACTCCCTTTCTGTCAGGCTGTAAGGTTGAATTCCTTCCAGATTCTCGACATCATTAGGGTTAGATGCAATAGTTTTGATATCTACAAAAGCCGATTCCAACTTTTGAGGATTTTGTTGCGCTTGTTGTAATACAATCCGAGCGATCGCTGGATCGATCCAGGCGTTGCCATTGTAAGTTACTCGTATTGCTTCCAGCAAATTATCGAATTTGATATCTTTCATACAGTAAGAGTCTGCACCAGCAGCAAAAGCTGCCAACACAGCTTCTTTGTTATCCCGCAGCGTCAAAATTAACACCTTTGTGACTAGCTGCTGCCCATTAGCAGTAGATTTTACCTCCCGTGTCAGCTCAATGCCATCCTTATCTGGTAAACCAATATCTACAATGGCAATATCTGGTTGTACCATTTTTAACATTTTTAGTCCCTCAGCAGCATTGGCAGCTTCACCCACAACTTCAATTTCATCCTTTTGCAGTAATGCTGTCCGAATACCCACACGAGTTAGATCATGATCTTCAATCAGAGCGATACGAATTTTACTCATAGCCAACTTCAGCCCGTTACACTACCTTAACCGTAAAGTCGAGTTTCGTGACATACTCCCACACTAACTGCAAGCAGTATAGTGGGGGCTTCTGTTCCCGGAACCAGAGTTGCGAGTTGAGCGTTTTATACTGAGTGAATATTACACCTTAACAATAAAATTTGGACTGGTTCAGCCCAACTACAAGCGCCCAAGACTAATTAGTTTAATCATGCTTTCTATTGTTGCAGGGTAAGGGGGAATCTCTCCTGCCTAAGTTCTAATCTAAAAAAATTTGATAAACTTAACATTCAAGGAAATCTGGTGTGAGAGTTATTCAAGAATAGGCTATGTCTAACGGCAATCAAGCATTTTCAGTGTTGGGAATACCAGTTCATGTGATGGCTAACTATCCAGGCTGGTTATTAGAATGCCTGCACGCAGGCAGAGGAACTCATGTAGTAACGCTCAATGCTGAAATGATTATGCAGGCAGAGCGAAATCATTTCTTAGCTCAGGTGATTAAAAATGCTGAATTAGTAATTCCAGATGGAGCCGGGGTTGTTCTGTATTTGCGGTGGCTGTTATGGCAAAAAGTGCAGCGTTTTCCAGGGATTGAACTAGCAGAAAAACTTTTGCAAGAACTTGGGCAACAGAAGACAGGGGCAAAGGTATTTTTCTATGGAGCAGCGCCTGGAGTGGCCTCAATTGCGGCAGATTTTTGGCAGCAGCAAATTCCAGATTTGAGTATAGTAGGTACTCACTCAGGCTACCATTCCCCAGAAGAAGAAGCACAATTGCAACAAACTCTTGCTCAATTGCAGCCACAAGTAATTTTTGTCGGTTTGGGAGTGCCACGTCAAGAGTTATGGATTGCCGAAAAGCGCCATTTGTGTCCTCAAGCAATTTGGATTGGCGTCGGTGGCAGTTTTGATATTTGGTCGGGAACTAAAACTCGTGCTCCCGCCTGGTTAGGAAATAATCATTTGGAATGGTTGTATCGGCTTTATCAAGAACCTTGGCGCTGGCGGCGGATGTTGGCTTTGCCAGCGTTTGCTGTGAAAGCGTTTGTTTATCGTTTGACAGCAAGGGGTGCAATTAGTTAAGAGTGGTGAGTTAAGAGTTATCAGTACTGAGTGTTATTACTTAGTTTGTACTAAAGTCTTTAAAAAATTTTAAATTTTCTTTGTTGAATTTTAAATTCCCAGGCGAAACCTGGGAATCCTTATTTTGAGAGGAATGTCACATCTAAGCCGGCAAACTGTTTGGTTGTGGGTATGAGGAAAATTTAACAATGCCAGTATTAACAACTCAAGTTAAGAAAGACTTTTCTGTTCATAGAAAGGACAGTGAAACTCAACAGCACGGTAGTAATACTACTGCAAAGGTGCAATTGCAATCTGTAACCAAGACTTATACTAACGGCACTCACGCTTTGTTGAATGCGAACCTTGAGGTAAAAAAGGGAGAATTTCTGTTTATCACCGGGCCAAGTGGTTCAGGTAAATCAACGCTTTTGAAACTGCTCTATGGCCAGGAGTTACCCACACAGGGAGAAGTAATTGTTGACGAATGTAATGTAACAGGTTTACGGGGCGATCGCTTGTCATTATTGCGGCGACGGATTGGCATTGTGTTTCAAGACTACAAATTGATTAGCCAACGAACAGTAGCGGAAAATGTAACTTTTGTGCTGCAAGCTCAAGGGTATACCCGTAAAGAAATTCAACGACGCCTAGAACCAACCTTGAAACTGGTGGGTTTGCTGAGTAAAGCTGACTGCTTTCCAGATCAACTGTCTGGGGGAGAGCAACAGCGGGTGAGTATTGCCCGAGCGATCGTTGGTACACCACCGCTGCTGTTGGCGGATGAGCCTACTGGAAATCTCGATCCAGATAATTCCTGGCAAGTGATCCAGATTCTCCAGAAGTTAAATTCCTTTGGGGCTACAGTAATTGTTACCACCCACGATGAACAGTTGGTGCGGCGATGCAATCATCGGGTAGTGCAAGTTCGCAATGGACGGCTGTCTCGAAAATAAGCATTGGGTATGGGGCATTGAGCATGGGGCAAATAACTAATAAACGTGGTGCTTGACTTTTGCTGATACGGGTACAAAAGTTGTTGCTGTTTTGGGTGCTAGGACTTGTAGGCGATCGCAGGCTTGTAAACTCTTAAAAGCTGCCTCTCGGATCACAACTTCCTCCTCTCGACTGAGTAGGAGTTGCAAGCATTCGACAACATCTTGCTGCACTGAAGAATCAACTCGCTTACGGCTGATGATTTTAGTTAGTTGACGTAGGGCAATCAACCGCTTCAATGGATCTTTTTCTGTTAAATTCACCAACAAGTGATCGAGGTGGTCTTCTTCTCGATTTTCATTGAAGTTGACAATTTGCCATACCAATAAAATTAAAGTTAACAGGGTTCCCACGCCTTGCACAATAGCACCAGCGGCAATCCAGGGACTGTAAGAGTCAACCCAAATTGCAGCTGCCATGTAAGTGCTGACAGTAGCAAGACCACCACTGACGACTGCTAAGGCTAACCGACGATTTGAACTGTTTAAGAACTTACGGATCTTAGACCAGTGCAATTGCCAGTCCCAATCCTGCATTGAGTAAACCAATACCATTACCCCAACGCCGATTAAAAGAGCCAATAGCAGTTTCCAGTTCCACAACAACATGGCAACGACGATTGTCAAAAACCCAAGAAAGCCCCCAGGCCCAGAGAAGCGCTTAAATGTTTGCTGCTTTGTAGCTCCTTTTGTCTTGAACTTTGTCAGCGACCAGTTCCAGATGGGGATCTGGTTGATCAATTGCTGCCAAGAAGACGAAGCCTGTGCCACAGTGTTTACCTACTTGATTACAAAATTACCTATTGTATAAGTTTTACTAGGGATGAAGAAAGGGTGAAGCCCCAAACCACAAGATGCCCGGTTTTTATGGACGGATAGTAGACTAGTACAGGACGGCGGAAATCAAGATAACATTTTAAATGCCTCAGAGCAAGGGCATAAAGGCTTTTTAAATTTTGAATGCGTGAATTTTGCGAATTTAAAGACAAAAACGAAAATTATCAGGGGTGAATTGACCATCAAAAGCACAGAAGGTAACGCTGTAGATGTTATTCATAGTTATGGATAATAAGGTATTGGGGGAAATTGCCGAGTCTGAATTGGCAAGATTAGCGCTTGGTAGTGCAGTTTGACCGAAGAGTTAGCGATCGCGATCGTCGGCAAAAAGTACTAGCCGTTGTGAACTAGTACCGCAAGGCGGAAGTCAAAAATCACTTGTACTGAGTTTAGCCTGAGCGGCGTCGTTGGCGCAGCCTCTCGTAGAGAAGGGCGTAGCCGAAGTAAAAGTCAAAAGTCAAAAGTATTATGGAATAAGCTCTTTAGGGATTTTAAATGGTTGCTCTATTTACGCCGTAGCGTACTAGTGACAGCATTAACCGAGTTAAGGGACTGACAAAAAATAAATTATCCAAAATTATTTGTACATTTGTAGGGGCGCTTGGCCTTGCGCCCCGGAGATGGGATGTTTTTTTAACTGGAAGTCCCTAACTGGACGCAAGAAAGTAGCTTCTAAAAATCCGCTTTTAGGCGCTCCCATTAAGACTGTTAGCCCTGAATAGGTTGGAAATGCTGGATTTGATGGCTGTATTGCTAGAGAATTGTGAAAAATTACTCCCCAGCATTCGTACTGGCGCTCTACTGTTTCAAAACACTTCAAGTCTTCTAAGTCTAAACAAATACAAGTAGGTATCACTCTGGCAGCGTCGGTATGAGCATCACTCGTAAGGGTGACGCAAAGAAATTATCAAATACTTTCTCTGTCTGGCCGTGCCTAGAGGTCTATTATGTTACTTATGCCAATAATCACTACATTCAACAAAAAATACTTATGTTTCAACCACTAGGATTTGAACAACGCTCCATAAATACCTCACTAGGTAGAATGGTATATTATACTGGCGCTGGGTCACCTTGGCAGGACAATGTAACTGCCAAAGATGATCGGGAAACTTTGGTGTTCCTACACGGCTTTGGTGGTGGATCTTCTGCTTATGAGTGGTCGAAAGTTTATCCGGCTTTTGCCGCCCAATATCGAGTCATTGCGCCAGATTTGATCGGTTGGGGTAGGTCTGAGCATCCAGCACAGAGTTATAAAATTGAGGATTATTTGACCACAATTCGGGAGTTTTTCGAGCAGACTTGTACTGGGCCAGTAACAGCGATCGCTTCTTCTTTGACCGCAGGATTTACAATTCGAGTAGCAGCAGCTCATCCAGATTTATTCAAGTCTTTAATTCTCACTACCCCCTCAGGACTTTCCGACTTTGGCGAAGACTACTCCAATAGTTTGTTTGCCCAGTTAGTCAGCGTTCCCCTTGTTGACCGTTTACTTTACAGCACTGGAATCGCCACCAGTGGGGGTATTCGCAGCTTCTTAGAGCAACGGCAATTTGCTCAGTCTAATCGAGTGTACCAAGAAATTGTAGATGCTTATTTACAATCCGCCCAACAGCCTAATGCTGAGTATGCAGCACTGTCCTTTGTCCGTGGCGATTTATGCTTTGATTTATCCCTTTACATTCAACAGTTAATCACTCCCACCGCCATTATTTGGGGACAAAGGTCGGAATTTACAGGGCCCTCAATTGGTCGCCGCCTTGCCGAAATTAATCCCCAAGCGATCCGATTTTTTCAACAGTTGGAAGATGTGGGGTTAACACCGCAGTTGGAATTGCCAGCAGTGACAATTGGGTTAATTCGCAAATTTTTGCCTTTACTTAATTAGTGGTTTGTTCAGGAATCAAAGGCCCATCTAATTTCCTACCTTTTAGCTTGTTTACTGATATAATCTCAACCATAATTGTGTAGCTAGCCTTTGGATTGTCGAGGCTTAATAAATTAAATGAAGGGCGTTACTGAATCATATTTTGATTTTGTAACGCCCTTCATTTCGGTTTAAACTTACTTACTTCATACTTATGTATACTGCAAAATATCTCACCAAAAATATAAATAATTCAGTTACTATTAGTGCTAATAAATCAAGTTGTGAGTTATTAATTATCGGGTTATCCTAATTAGGCGATCGCACACAATAAAATTTCGGTTATCTACAATGCAACCGCGCCTGGAGGATAATCAAGTACTTAGTTAATCAGATATATTTTGGATTCAAAAAATACTACTTAAAAAGGCTTCTTGATTTTGTTGTTTAATTGGCCAGCTGCGATCGCTATAGCCAAGCCAGTGCGTTGGGTAGCCAGCACTGAACATCATTGCGTCTCCCTTAGGAGAAGACGGGTTTCCCTTATCTGATGACCAAAACAGAAAAGGATACAAGCCCCTAAATTTATTTATGGAGAAGAAAAAAAATGTATTTTAAGACGCACGGCGCGAGAAATACGACGTCCTTATAGCAAGCCCCAAAATTTATTTATGGGGTTCAAAATGTTTGACTTTTGACTTTTGACTTTTGACTTCCCCGTTCGCGTAGCGTCTCCAAGAGTTGGGGCTGACTGGCGTCCGGCTTTGCCGACTTAAAGCAACTGGCGGATGAATTCTATTCGCCAGGGCTGGGCATATTTTACACTCATTGAGATGCTACCAGGTCAAGTTCAAGACGAATGGTTTCATTATAGTATTCAAAATCACTATACTATCCAACCTGACTTGATAAATTGCTAATTACACAAATAAATAAAATAAGGCATAGCAAACTTATCTCGCAGGTAGATTATCTGATGACTATTCCAGAGTCAATTAAAAAATTTATCACATGGATACAAGGTTTTGACCATCGGATTTTACGAAATGAAGACGATGTAAAAGAAAAGTTAATTTTGCCACTGTTTCACTATCTCTGCTATCCAGAGAAATGTCATCGTGAATACCCTTTAAAAACATCTAAATCAGGAAAGTACGGCAAAAATCCAGAAATTGCTCATATTTATTATACAACAGATAATATTGAACAACAAAATACAGATACCTCACTGATTTTTATTGAAGCAATAGAACCGTATAAAAATAAGTTTCATGACGCTATTGAGCAAGCCAAATTTTATAGTATTCATTTTAATCCACTATTTTTTATAGTTACTAACGGATATCAAATAAAGGTTTTTAAACGCCTACGTTACCGTCAGGAAGAGTCGATATTTGATCTAGATATAGATACACTTAGAAATATTGATATTGCCTCAAATTTTTATAATCAACTCAATTTTGATTTGGTTAAAAATATCGATAAAAATACACCCAGTATTTTAACTTATACTAAATATAACTTAATAGAAAGATTTATCAGACGCTATCCAGATTTACAGGATGTTTTAGAACAATGTGATTTTGAGCCTTCTACTACGAAAGAAGGCTACCGCTTAATTGTTGTGAAAACAAAAGTAGCGATCGCATGTAATTTACCCAAAGCTTTTGGAGAGGGTAATTGTGAAATAGAGTTCAGCAGCATCATTTTAAGAGGTCTAAAAATTTACTTAAATCATCAAGATATTTTAGGTCAATTAATGACTGGATTGCACACCCAGCCAGATTGGGGATGTCGTCGGTTTTTTAAACAGTTAGATAAAAATACTTTTGAGGTATATTTAGGTCAAACAACTCTAATCTTATCAGAGTTAGAAGCAGTAGATTTGTGTTTGTGTATTGATGAAGTTTGCCAAGAATATAAAAATTTAATAGTTGAATTTGAAAATACTTTAGAAACATGGAATTTTGAATTTGTAAAATTTTCCGAAAGTCGCGGTTTTATCCTTCTTTCTGTAAAACAAGAATTATGGGAGTTAATGCAGCAGTTTGCTAATGAATTTGATTATACTAAAGGTAAGTCAGAATGGCATCTATTCCATAGAGAATATATATCAATTCGAGTCAGTCGAGGAGTTTGCGATCATACATTTATCTTACCCAAAGTTGATAGTGATTTATATTTATTGCCTAATAATCAAATCAACATAATCTATGAGCTAAATGATATTAATTTACAATCTATTGAGACAGATAAATTAACCTTATTGCAGCAAGATATTGGAGTCCGGGGAACTTGGACAGCTAGATATACCAAACAGTGGTTATTAGAGAAATATATTCCAAAAGTTATCAATTATTACTCAGGAAAATATCAACTATCTGAAGCTGAATTGTTGGCTAAAATAACAAATTACATAAGTGACCGGGCGCTTATTAAACAAATTGATAACCTCAGAGATTTAGTACCTTATCTTCGCGACATCCAATCTTGGCTATATATATATGTGGACAATATTGCTGCTTCGCTCTTGAAACCATATTACCAAGCCTATACAAATTTGGTGCGTAATACTGATTCGTCTATAACAGGTATAGACTATATTATCGGAAATTTGTGTAGGGTTGAGTGGAAAAATACGCAAGAAGAAATTTCTCACAATTCCATAGACTGGAAAAACTTAACTTTTAAACATGCTATGGATTGCTTAGATCGGCAAGTAGCAAGAATAAATAATTGTGAATACGAGAATAGTTTAAAGGCAGATTTAATAACTCGGACATTTATTTGGATTATACAAAATGGTAAAATCTCTTTCTCACAAGCTCAATTAAATGCTGCTAAACAGGCTTTGCTACCACTTTGGGAACAAAGTCGCTTTGAAATGCGCCATGTGTATCCTAATCGATAAAGCTACATAATCTGCTGTAAATGCAACACAAATTCAGGTAGGATATTTTCTCCTGATAAACTAGCAGGATTGTCTAATATCTCTACATCTTTACCTGGACGATAAATTTCTACTCGCTTGTTTTTCCGGTCAATTAACCAGCCTAATTGAGCGCCATTTTCGATATACTCCTGCATTTTATCCTGCAATTCTTTCAAGGAATCAATACGAGAACGCAACTCTACTATAAAATCAGGACAAATTGGAGCAAATTTTTCTTGTTGTTCTGGGGTTAAAGCATTCCATCGCTCAATTTTTACCCAAGAAACATCAGGAGAACGTTCTGCACCATTGGGTAAGGTGAAGCCAGTTGAAGAGTCAAAACCTTTGCCTAATTTAGTCTGTTTATTCCAGATTCCTAACTCAACAACCATATCAAAGTTACGGTTGCCAGTATCACTACCTGTAGGTGGCATAATTAATAATTCCCCTGATCCTGTACGCTCAAATCGATAATCGCGGTTTTGCTGACACATCTGGAAAAATTGATCATCAGTTAAGTCGATTTTCAATTTTAGTGTAGAAGGTAAAGTGGTTGTCGTGGCGTTCATAGGCTATTGTGAGCATCTTACTTTCTAGTTTAGTGGTGTGTGAGGTGCGATCGCATGATGAGATGATGGAGAGCGATCGCACACCACACAACTTGCAACAAAACGTAAGGTACGAACAAACAGAGGCGTAGTATAAGTGATGGAATTACATACTTTCCAAACAACCTCTAAACTGCTTAGTTCATCAACTCCCATTTCTTGAGGATAGCGTTTGTTATGAAAGTAAATGTAATCTAATATGTAGCTAATCCTTCTGTCGAGCAGCAAAGCACCCGAATTCTCAGGACGTTCGTGGCAATGCTTATTCACTACTTAGGCAGATGAAAAAGTTCTTTCACTTTCCACTCCTCGGAATCGTTTTTCTATGCTCCAAAGACTATATATACACAACTTCAGATGCCTAGAAAACTTTCAACTGCCTATAAAGGGAATATCATCTGCTCTCTTGATTGGAAAAAACGGTTCAGGTAAATCAAGTATTGCCTCTGCATTAGAGCTACTTCAGTGCATCGGTCGAGGCATTAATAGAATGCGCGAACTTGAAAAGCTTAAACTTATTAGCCCAAAAGATTTTGCTCGTGGAAGGTGTGATGTTCCGATCCGCTTTGAAATAGAAGTATTACTTGATGATAAATTATACAAATATGTGCTTGCCTTGGAGTTGCCAGAAAAATTTAAAGAGCTTCGAGTTTCTGAAGAACAACTGCTAGTTTCAGGAGATCCAATCTACTCTCGAAAAGAAGCCAAAGTCACTCTTCACAACAGTTCACAAAATCGTGAGGCTCAGTTTTTGGTGGATTGGCATCTTGTTGCCCTTCCAGTAATTCAGGAGCAATCAGAGACTGATCCACTTCGTATTTTCAAGACTTGGCTTGCTCGTATGATCATTCTAGCCCCGATCCCAAGGTTTATGACAGGAGAATCCAACGGCGACACTTTGGAGCCAAAACGGGATGGTTCAAACTTCGGGGAGTGGTTTTCTGGGTTACTCAGTCGCTATCCTGCCGCCTACACACAGGTTGTCCAATATCTCGGTGAAGTTATGCCTGATATTAAGGATTTTCAGAATGAACTAATCGGCAAAGACTCCAAAAACATGATTGTTCGGTTTGATGAAAATAATGCGAATCTGAGTGTTGACTTTGAAGCCTTATCTGACGGTGAAAAATGCTTTTTTCTTTGCGCTGTTGTCTTAGCTGCAAACAAATCATACGGCCCTCTTTTTTGCTTCTGGGACGAGCCTGACAACTATCTCTCCTTGTCAGAGGTTGGACATTTTATAACATCACTGCGACGCTCATTTAAGAATAGTGGACAAATTTTGATGACTTCGCATGATGAGGAAGCAATCCGAAAGTTTTCAAATCAAAATACCTTTGTACTTGATCGAAAAAGCCACTTGGAGCCAACTTCAGTCAGATTGCTCAGTGATATGTCTGTTCAAGGTGATCTTGTAGATGCCTTGATTCGTGGCGATATATAACTATGAGCAGTAATAAGCATAGACCGCACATTCTTGTGTTGCCTGAAGACGATGCTAATCGCCAGATTGCGAATGGATTTATTCTTGATCTAAACCTCAATAGCCGCGTTATTCAAATCCTACCAGAGGCTCGTGGTTGGAAAGACGTTGTGGATAAATTCACGAATGATTATGTCTCTACAATGCGACAATATCCATACAGAATGATTGCTTTGCTGATTGATTTTGATGAGCAGGAAGATAGATTGAGTTATGTAAAGGATCAGATTCCAGATGATTTAGAAAATAGAGTATTTGTTCTGGGAGTGTTATCTGAACCAGAGAGGTTAAGGAAAGATATTAACAAGGATTTTGAAAAAATCGGAGAAGCTCTTGCAAAAGATTGCTCCGATAACACGAATGAATTGTGGGGACATGAGCTTCTCAAACACAATAAGACTGAGTTAGATCGGATGATTTCATCTGTCAACCCATTTCTGTTTAATTAAAGTAGATATCAGGCACTTTATAAATTGCTAAAAAGACTGCTAAATTGCGCTTAAGGGGGATTTATCCAAGCAGTATGTTAGAGGGCGATCGCCAATTTTGGTTGTAGAAGCAACTTAAATATTACAGGCATTTTGCGATCGCTATTCTCCTGCCAAAAATACAATCATCGCCAATCGTTAGCTTCCAAGCTTTTTACGTCCTCCCTTAGTTCAGCTATATCATAGTGCAGAGGCGGCATGTATCTGCAATGGTGACTTTCAACAACGATCCCAGGACAAAGATACCAAAGAAGCCGTTATAAGTTTCTTTTGCTTAAGCATGGCGAGGTGGTGATGTCTATGACGGGCTACGCCTACGCTCCTTCGCTCATCCACGCTTAAGCAGCTACTAATCTAGCCCTCTATTTACGTACTAGGTTGAGCAGTTCTTTAGGAGAAGCGAGCAAGTCAATCGCTACAAAGAAGATTTTGCCTTGGGGATCTAGCAAAAACCGCCATGCAATATTCATCCCCACACTCGCACCGAACCAAGGGGTTTGGACTTTACCGGTGACTTTAACTTGGGTATAGCCATCTTCTAGTGGTTCAGATACACCGCGCTCTGGTATCATCTTCAGACTCTGGCATTCTTCACGCATATAAGCGCGGATTGCCTCTTGACCAACAATCGGTCTTTCAAAGGGAGGTTGCAAAGCACCTTCAGAGATAAACAGAGCAACAGATGCATCAAAGTCATTGGCATTCATGTTGTTGATATAGCCCAGCACCGTGGGATTGTTAACGCCCTCAATGGTGACTTTAGTCCGAAATGCTTGTGCAGTAGGAGGAGCTACAGGCTCTGAAACTTTTTTGTAACTGCCAGGAGCGTTCGGGTCGAATCCCATGCTAATTACCGTATTGCGTAGGATTGTGATTTGTTGACCTGAATCAGCATTCCGGATTGCTTGCAACACGTCGGCAGCTTTAGAAGAAAGCTTGTAACCTTCTGGGATAGGAGCAACGATTCCCTGGGCCATCCATTCTCCCAACTGATACCAGAAGCCCAACTTGATGTTCACGGTGAAGGATGCATAGGAACGGCAGAGGGGAGTGTCAGCACGGTTAGCCAAATCGTACATGGCTTGTGTTTGAGCCTCAAAAGGCATCTGCTTAATTTGTTCCATTAAGCCCTGTGCAAGGATCATGTTGGCTGCCCCAGGAGCAGCAACTGTAATACTTCTACCCATTTCGGTATAGGCAAACCAGAGTAATGCTAGTTGATCTTCAGCATTGAGCTTTGAGAATGATTCGATAACAGTCGGAACAACGTCAGCAACTAGGGTACCGGGAAAAATACTTTGAGCCGACTGGATGGTAAAAGACATAGCAGAAATTCCAAAAAGAAAATTACAGTTCTATCGAATCTGAAAATCAAATGTGCAAAGACGGAACGCAAATGCGTTTAGCTGTTAACAAAGGCACTGAGCAGCAACGAGAAGACAAACAGTCTTTGCGTAGGCGTAGCCTGTCCGTAGACATCGCTCTACCAAAGGCATAGCGATTCTGTTGCCTTTGTGTTTGAACACTCGGCAAAGCACATCGCAGGCTCAACTGCATAGTTATTTAAAAAACTTTGATCAACAGTGGTTTAACGCATTTACGTTTTTTTGTCTCTTTATGTAAAGAAACATAACAACTTTGTTACAAATAAGCAATACTTTGTAAATTATTAATTAATAGTTTTAAATTATATTAATAATAAGTTTTACTGAAGTTAGATTAAACGCAATTGGTGCTTTTGTGTGTATTCACTTCCAAGAGCGATGTCTACGGGGGTCACTGACTTGTACTGAGCGCAGCGATGCACTGAGCTTGTCGAAGTGTCGAAGTAGCTTTGTCGTAAGCAATCTACGCGCAGCGTCTCCTAGAGAAGCGTTAGCGAGTCTTCTCTGTCGGAGACGCTTGTTCGCGTAGCGTCTTTGACAGCAGAAGACATCACCTACTTCTTCCACAAATCCAAAATTCCCTACTTGCTTAGTACGGTTCTCACTACTTTTATTTTCATATTTGGAAATAACTAGAAGACAAACTGCAATATGCCTTTTTGCTTGCCCAAAACACCAACATGAGTGCAAGCTCTACCGAAATCAGAAAGCAATATGCCTTTTTGCTTGCTAAATCTACCGAAATCAGAAAGCAATCAGACATTTTGAGAAAGCAATATGTCTTTTTGCTTGCTAAATCTACCGAAATCAGAAAGCAATTAGGCATTTTGAGAAAGCATTTAAACTAAATGCTTTCTCATTTAAGTATTTTGCTTATTGAATTCGACTTTATTTATTTTTTCGATGAAGTAACTAGTTGTGGTGATCGGTTTGACGACAAGTCCGGAGTTTCGGAGTCTCCCCCTTTGCCTCTACGTCAAGCATTATGCTTCAATACTGCAAGCTAGCATCCTAAGTATTGTGGCTTCTTTGGTGCAATAGTGGCGATCGCAAAAAATGTGGCAATTAAAAGCAAGCTACGGGTTGGCAACGAAGCCAGAGATTAAAAAGATATGGGTAACGACAAAGGCTGAAGCCTGGGTGGAAATTAAGTGCAACCTCACTTCTAATCCGTCTGCTGGCAAAGTTTGACCTAACAATGTGGCTAAAGTCACCCATTTAGGTGAAGACATACAGACATTTAATCCCTATTATGAAGGAATATTAAGCAACTATGAAGCTAATTATGCGTCTAATTGTTAGTTCACTAATTAAAGATTTAATCCAAAAATTTTAACAACTCCACCTTCCTGTATTTGCCCTTTAATTACAGGCTATTCCCATAAAGCAAGATTTATAGGCTTCTAGATATGGCTACGCACATAGAAATTCCTGATTTTGGCAAAGTTAAGTATCCATTCCGCTGGCTGATGGGGCTGATAGCAGGCGGTGTCTTGGTTATTGGTATCACAACCTACAGCCTGGTAAATCAAGGGACAAAAGAAGACATTGCTCAATTAACTGTGCCAGTGGCAGCGAAAAACGTCACCTTGAGGATTACAGCTAGTGGTAAAATCGTGCCAGTTCAGAGCGTAAATATTAGTCCGAAGAACCCTGGAGTGCTATCGCAATTATATGTACAACAAGGCGATCGCATTCAACAAGGGCAAATTCTTGCTCGCATGGATAGTGCCAGCATTGAGGCCCAAAGGAGCCAGTACCGGGCTAACTTAGCCCAAAGTCAAGCACAACTAGCCGAAGCCGTTGCTGGTAGTCGTCCTCAAGAAATCGCTCAAGCAAAGGCACGGTTAGCACAAGCTCAAGCCCAGCTAGCCGCAGCTAGGGCTGGTAATCGTCCCCAAGAGATAGCTCAATCTCAATCCCAAGTGGATGCGGCTCAAGCAAAGGCGAATTATACCAGTGGACAGGTAAAGCGTTATCAATACCTATACGAGCAGGGAGCAGAGAATAAACAATTACTCGATCAAGCCATCAGTGAAGACAAAAGTGCTAAAGCCAGTCTAGAAGAAGCTAAAAAACGATTCTCGTTAGTCCAAACTGGCACTCGAACTGAGGAAATTGACCAACGCCAAGCAGCTGTTACTGAAGCACGGGCAGCATTAGTACTGTTAGAAGATGGCACCCGTCCTGAGGAAGTTGTCCAGCGTCAAGCAGCTGTTGCAGCTGCTGAGGCTCAATTGAAGGGTGTGCAAGTGCAGTTGGAAGATACAATTATTCGCGCTCCTCTTTCGGGAATTGTGACGCAAAAGTATGCCGATCCAGGCGCGTTTGTCACACCCACAACTTCTGCTTCTGCTAGTGCGTCGGCAACTTCCAGTTCAATTGTCGCTGTAGCACGCGGTTTAGAAGTATTAGCTCAAGTTCCCGAAGCCGATCTTGGCAGAATTAAACAGGGACAGCAGGTGGAAATTGTCGCCGATGCTTATCCCGATCAAGTTTTTAAAGGTCATGTGCGCCTGATTGCTCCAGAAGCAGTATTGGAACAAGGTGTGACATCCTTTCAGGTACGCGTTGCTCTTGATACTGGCACAAATAAACTGCGTTCTGGCTTAAATGTCGATCTGACTTTTTTGGGCGATCGCGTTAATAATGCCTTGGTGTTACCAACGGTGTCAATCGTCACCGAAAAGGGTAAAACTGGTGTACTTGTACCAGATGCAAAGAATAAACCCCAATTCCGCGAAATTACAGTTGGGGCACAAATCCAAGACCAAACTCAGATTTTAGAGGGAGTTAAAGAAGGCGATCGCATTTTTATCAACCCACCCAAAGACTACAAAATCGAAAAGGCCAAGGAACAAAATAATAAATAATTCCCTTAGCAAGAATATATTGTTTCAACAGGTTAACGCATAGAAAACCTCTGATCAAAAGATTTTTGAAATTTTAAATTACCAATTAGTATGAACCCCTTAGAAAGCCTTAAGATGGCGGGTAAAACCCTGCTGTCAAATAAGCTGCGTAGCGCCCTCACCATGCTGGGTATAGTTATTGGCAACGCCTCAGTGATTGGCATGATTGGCATTGGCGAAGGTGGGCAAAAGTACGTGAATAAACAGCTGGAGTCATTAGGCCCAAATGTGCTGTTTATCCTGCCAGGTAATCGAGAAACTCAGCGGATCTCCTTTGAAGTGCCAAAAACTCTCGTGTTGCAAGATGCTGAAGCGATCGCTTCTCAAGTACCAACTGTAGTAGGAGTTGCTCCCGAATTAAACACAAGACAGGTAATTACATACCGCAACAGAAACACTGATGTCAACATCATTGGCACAACTCCCAGTTTTCTATCAGTGCGGGATTTTGAAACTGCTAAAGGCAGGTTTTTTAGCGAGGTAGACATCAAGCGAAGTAACCAAGTCGTTGTCCTAGGTGGAGACTTGGCAGAAAAACTATTCGGTAATAGTAACGCTATCGGTCAGCAATTGCGAGTTGGAAATACCAGCTTTCAAGTGATTGGGACATTAATAGCCAAAGGTTCCAGCGTCGGAGCAGATTATGATAATGCTGCGGTAATACCGATTACAACTTCAGCAAACCGACTTGTGGGAAAGAATTCTCCCTATGGTATTGCTTTAGATTATCTCGTCGCTGCGGCTCGTAATTCAGACAGCGTGGATGCAGCAGAATTTCAAATTACTAATTTGTTGCGCCTCCGGCACAAAATTAATGGTGAAGATGACTTTACTCTTCGCTCTCAAAAGGATACTTTGCAAACTGTCGGTCAAATTACAGGCGGATTGACAATTATGCTAGCAGCGATCGCAAGTATATCGCTGTTTGTCGGCGGCATTGGCATCATGAATATTATGCTTGTCTCCGTCACCGAGCGCACCCAAGAAATCGGATTGAGAAAAGCGATCGGTGCAACTGAACAAGATATTTTGCTACAGTTCATCATTGAGGCAGTAATAGTTTCAGCAGCTGGCGGTCTAGTTGGGACTGCGGTTGGCGTCAGTGGCATTCTATTAGTGGCAGCTTTGACTCCCTTAGAAGCGGCACTTTCTCCAACAGCGATTATGATGGCAGTTGGTGTTTCTGGTGGTATTGGTTTATTCTTTGGCGTTGTTCCTGCACGTCGCGCTGCTAAACTCGACCCGATTGTGGCGTTAAGAAGTGCTTAGTGATGGGGATTAGACATCTCCAGAAATTAAGGAATTAAGGAATGCGTTACCTGAAAGCCTTGTAGAAACGTTACATGTAACGTCTCTATAAAAGTTTTCCCTCCTATGTCTAAGGCGATCGCATTCCCCCATAACTAGCAACTTGGGTTACCAGTGTAAAACTAGTACATCGGAGCAAAAATTTTCCACCACAACTTCCTGTACTAGATTCCTAATCATGGAAACAAATTTGTCAAGGTCAAATGGTTTAAGTAAATATTCATCAAACTCTACATCGGGAATTTGGTCATGAGTACCTGTGGTAGATGTTGAAGTCACAATGATTTGGATACGGTTGCCATTGTCTGCTTTCATAGCATTTAATCTATTTAGCAATGTATAAATACTTTCACCTAAGAACCTAATTTCAGTGACAATGATGTTGGGCGTGAACCAATTCAGGATTTCTAAGGCTTCTTTTACTGAACCAACAGTAATCACATTTGCGCTCAGGTCTGTGAGTAAAAATGCGTATAAATCTCTACTATCGCGATCGTTGTCTACAACGAGTACTTGTACACCTTTGAGTATCCCAACTCTCAAGCAAAAGCCATTGATTAAATTCATAACAAGACCTGCAATTAGGGATTCAAGTGCAAAGTGGGCTGAAAAATCTTTAGTCTTAGGTGTCAGCAGTAGGGTAGGCTCAGAGAAAACTACCAAAAGAAGGATTTTTGCAAGAAATTAAATGAAAAGTTCTTTTCTTCTAATATCACAAAGCGTTGTTTGATTTTCTCATTTATTTGATTAGCTACGACATAAAACGTAATAATAGACCAATTTGGCAACCCAAAACCTAGTCTGAGTAAAATTTACTGAAATTGGTACTCCAATTCAGTCAGGGAGATGTCACAGACGACGGGTGGCGTCAAAATGCGATTTGGCTACTTTTACCGCAAGGGGCAGTGCGGGACGCAATCACCTTTTACCGATTATCTGTGTGTAACAAAGCTCAAATTTGATATCAAACACCCCTCAGTAAGGGACTGACAAAAAATAAATTATCCAAAATTATTTGTACATTTGTAGGGGCGTAAGCATTGGTGTCAACTTAAGGTGAAAGCCTCTCATGAACTTGCTTTTAGAGATTGTCTCGTTTGTCTCGTTAAGAGTCTCCGACTGGGAATGCCTACTCTTAGGCTCCGCCTTCCTTACTCGCGGCAGAGCCGCAATGAACAGCATTTCCAACCTCTGGCTGGAAACGAGGTTTGAAAAGGGTTTTGCGCTTAAGTTGACACCAATGCAAGGCCTTGCGCCCCTACGATAAGATGTTTTTTTTAACTTGAAGTCCCTAAGAAAATCCATTGCCTTAAAACTTAGTGACATCTGCGGTTGTGCTGTCTTGTGGGGATGTTTAAGAGCCAATACTGAGATCCGCTATTGCGAGGTTGTAGTCTAAATGCCTTTATTTGTACCAATATTTAGTGTATTTTTGCTCTTGTCCAACTGTTTATAAAGCGCCTCAATTTGCTTATAAGCTTTTTCAGGAGTAACTTTCCCACCTATTTGTAAGCTAGTGATGTAATCAATTTTTTGAGTAAATTCCTGGAGATTGGCGTTAAAAATTAAGTTCTCTATCCGGAATTCTCCGTAATATCTACTGTCAGGGGAAAGGAAGCTGTCTTCATCTTACTTATTAGACTCTACCATGAGTTTGTTCCCGTAATTTTATTTAGTGCTCAAATACTGCAACCTGATATCCAAAAATTTTTGACAGTCTAGTCTTGTCGAACTTCAAACCAAAAATCAAGTCTTTTCAGTCCTATTTCTATTTTCGTTCTGATCTCCGCTCAATCTCAATCTCGCTCAGAAACTTAAGCTGTATATTAACTTCTCTCCCGCATTTCATCCTTACCCTCACCTGCTCGAAGCTATAAGAATATATTTCGGTAATTAATAGCAAGCCCAAATCTCTGTGGAGTACTAGGGAGCCAGAAAGGTGGTGGTTGAGAGCGGCCAATATGTCCATATATACTACCTGAAATACAGGAGAGAAGTACCTGATTTCTGCACTATAAGTTGGTGTTGTTTGATTTCCCGAATGAGTTGATTAACTACGACACAAAACGTAGTCAAGACCATTTTGGCAACCCAACCCGATTTGAGGAATTAATCAACTAAATTATTGCCATTCCCTGTCCTCAAGTTCCTTGATCGGCAACAATAAGGTGGCTTCAATTTCCTGTCTGATAGCAGGCGTCACTTCACAATTGCTATGCAAGCAATCGAGTAGTAACTGATTGGCATCGTAGTAGTGTTGTAGCACTTGCTGTTGTTCAGGGCTAAACCGCCACTGGTGGTTAATGTTGCGATAATTAATGATCGTTATGTTTAACTGTTTAGCCCAGGCTGAATAGCTCGTGTGCCACCATAGCTCAAACCGTTTTTGATTTTGATGAGAATTTGGAAATTGGTCAGAGAGTTGTTGCAGGGATTTATAGAGTCCAATATCCAAAACAATGCCCAGAATGCTCGAGAAAGCATCTCCACAGGCGTGGATGTGGGCAAAGTCCTGGCTCCCATCAATTGCACACTCCACCAGTAGGTCATCTAATGCCGCATCCAGAAATATCCCTTGGTCGAGGCTGCTAGCTAGGGCAAAGTGAGGAGTTATGTGAGGAGTCCGACTCAAGGCAAGGTAAAATGCTCGAATTGTTGCATCTTTTGGTTGGGTGGGAATACTGCGGGATTTTTGGCTAGCCCACGTCAAAAACTCTTGTAAATAAGGGTCTTGGGAAACCAGTGTATCAATCTGTTGCTTCATCAACTGTACCAGAGAGTCTGCACTCCGGAGCATGGTAGCGGTTAACAAGAAGATTTCGCGCCAGTGCGGGTCGGTGATATGACTGACCAGACCTTCTAGAGCTTGCTCAAATGCCTGTAGGTTATGGCTGGCAACGATTTTTCTGGCTGTGAAATATTCTTGAAACGCCAGATAGGAGAAGGAAAAAATTCCCCGCGCCCGTTCTGCCAGTAGCCCATGTTGAGCCTCGATCGCTTTCAGTGCCGCTTCGCTTTCTATTTGCAGTTCCTCTGCATCCATTGGCACGTTGGTCAAATTCTGAATATAGTCACTAATATATTGCTCAACGATGCGTTGCTCAAAAAAGTACTGACCTTTCTCAAATGTCGCTGCCGCAATCTGACTCAATAACTTGAGCTTTTGTGGTAATAAAAACCCTCGGTAAACATCATCCCGTTCAATACCTCTAGCTTCATCCCATTTGCCCAACAGAAGATCCAGCCCTTGCTTATAAAAGTCAGTCCGCTTAGTCGGAAATTTTTCTTGACCGTGGAACACCCAGCAGGCAAGATGCAGAAATAGGGGTGTGATCACGAGTTGGCGAAATTGCCAGTTTTCAGGTAAGTCCAGTTTCTGCATAAACTCAACAGACTGCGCTTGACCATCTTGAGTATTCGTCTTGGGAAAGGCCACAAACCATTTTTCAGCGAAGGCTCGGATTTGTTGTGAGGTAAATGGCGCAATCTCAACATCAGTAAAGCCTCGGAGTCTAAGTCTTTGAGCTGCTGTTCGACAGGTTGCCACAAACTGATTTTTGTGATACTTATCTGTAAACCTGCGAATTTCGCTTAAGATAGAATTGCTCTGTTGGTTAAGAACTTCATCCATGCCATCAAGCAGCAGTAACACTCTGCCTGCATTAAGCAAGGTTTCTATGACTGACGGATCGGAAATTCCAGATGTGAGAAACTCCTGCTGGATGTATTTTAATAGGCTGAACTCGTTGGTGACTTTAAACTCTTCAGCAAAATTTCTCAGTGTGATGAAGATTGGAACTTGGTTCGCCGCAAATGCACCTTGGTTACACTGAATAGCGAGATGTTGCAAAAAGGTGGTTTTACCTACCCCAGGTTTGCCTAACACCCTGAGCTTGGGGTAGGTTTCCACTGCCTGTATACCAGGTATTTGTTTTTGGTCAACCTCACCTAAGCCAAAGCGGTCAAATTCTTCTGAATTAAACTTTTCTAGTTGCGAGATATCTAGCCACTGAAGGCTTTCAATTTCCTTCAAAATATTCACATCAATATATATGTCATCGATCGCAACGGGATGGCTAATATCCAATAACTGCAAAATACCACACTGGTCTTGAATTTTGTCAAAGCGTTGCGATCGCACTTTTTGCACCAATGTATCAATATCCAGGACAGAAAACTGTGTGTATTCTTCTCGTTCTAAGAATTCTGCCGGCGGATTAATAGCAATCTCCCGCCAATTCAGTTCCAATACCAAACAAATTTCAATAAAAGTATGACGCTCAATCGAACGACCACTAAAAAACCGCCAAATTGGTTGTCTAGTTTTGAGGTTAACTTCCGCTGCTAGATTGTCTTGCGTCCACCCCTTGCGAGCAAATGCTCTTTTAGCCTCTTGAATACCGGTGAGTGATGCTTGGAGCGAGCGCTTGACCATAGGACAACACCTTGATCATCAAATCATGAACTTCGACTTTTCTTAATATTTACAATTTTATAGATTTCTCTATACTCGCACAATTCTTTCGCTTAAACTTATACAAAATATCATAGTTTACTCTAACACTTTTTAACTTTTGTGACAAAACAAAACATTATGTACTTATTTTATACATTTCAATCTTTTGACAATACATCAACTCAAACACTTCTTTGTAATGCTTAAGTAGAGATTGGACAGTTACTTAATGCTTATTTGCTTGATTGTCGATCATAGTCCAATACTATTTAGTTAAGCCTGAAATCCTTGGTAGAGATGCGAAATTGTACTTCTCCCGCTACGCTAACGCGTCTTTACAGGTCTAAAATCACTACCCAAAATCCTTAACTGAACCGTATTGAATCATAGTTGCATTAAATAAGTATCATCAGATATTTTGTCTTCAGAAAGTTGAAAAACCTCTTTTAGCAAAATATCTGCGAGACGGGCTTCAAAAACTAAATATGTTTCTTTCGGCTTCTGCTTCATCCTGAAAAACTGTGAGGAGATCAGGCTGACATTGCTTGATTACTGCAACAATGCCTCTGGCTTCTTCCTGATATAAGTCTTCAACGTAGCCAGTTCTAGAAAGTTGTGCCTCTTTTTTACTATCAAAAGGGCCAAAGTAATAAGTACAGTGGGGAACGGTGGTGTTAATTTCTACCCACCAAAATAACTCTGATTGATTAGATGAAAATAAATTCATGGAGATACCTACACTTTCTTAAACTTGATTAAAGATAATCTTTGCTTCGAGGTTCTTGTAGTTTATTGTTGAGTGTTAGATGAGTAAATTTGCTAATATCCACGGATGCGATCGCAAGCAAGTTTAACTAACGCTCTCCTCAGAAATGTTTCTTTACATCTATCACGAATGATTTTTATTTGATGAGAATAATCCAAAAGGGCTAAAGTAGCTAGCATCATCAGATCAATCTCTAGCTGTTCCGGTTGCGTTTTCTAAACTGGCATTTCCTCATAACAGTGGCTACAACGCCAGTAAAGTCTTTTTAAACCCATATGACGGAGTAAAGTGTTAGAACAGCAAGGGCAAGTATGCCTCCTGAGCATAACTGGATTGATTTCTGTAGATATAAAACCTTGACTGTAATCCCTACTCAGATTAGTTAGATTCATTAATAAAGCTTCCATCTGAGAACCTTGAATTTTTAAAGCAATTTAACTGATGTTTTCTTGACTCCTCAGACCCATTTTCAGAATAATCATATCGCTGTCTAAAGTATTTACTAACATATATCTAGACAAACGTGAGGTAGTGACTAGACCTATTGCAAAAATCAAAAAATCAGGAATGTCATTCTGAGCAGAACGCAATCAAGAGAAGAATCTCACTACCCTGTTTCGCTCCGCTCAACATGACAATTTGAGCATTTATGCAAGAGGTCTACTATAAATAGTTTCAAGCCTACACACCTTATTAGCTATCTATACGTTTGTTGAGTGAGGAATCAATAATGATGTGGATGACACCGTTATCATCAACAGCATTGGGTTTTGAGGCTGGAGGTCATAATCTACATTGACACTATTGAAAGGGTCAATTTTGAAAATTGAACCTTCAATCGGCTTTATGGGCATCACCTTGCCGGAAACGATGTGATACGTCAGGAGTTGCTGGAGCTTATCAATATTCTTAAGCAATGTCTCTATAGTACCTGCTGGAAGCTTTGCAAAAGCTTGATCTGTGGATGCAGAGGCGATAAACGAGTCAACACCTTTGAGAGTATCTATCAGATTCGCAGCCTTGATTGCATCAACTAGGGTGCTAAAAGAACCAGCGGTAACGGCAGTATCGGTAGTATCAGCCATTTATTTCACTTGGTTTTATGATAATTTGGGAATTATTATTTAGCATCACATCCTAGTGTTATAAATCATGTTTGAGCAAGCGTTTGAGTAGCGTATAAGTTGTAAGATATGAGCTAAAAAATTGAAATAATTAAAATACAGCAGAATTTAGGAGTCAATCAATTTTGGACTTCGGCTTACTTCGACTCCCTTCGGCTACGCTCAGGGCGAGTCGCTCAGGGCGAGTCGCTCAGTACAAGTCGCTCAGTCGAACGATTTTGGACTTCGGCTCCTTTACCTCGGCAACTCTTAGAGACGCTGCGCGAACGCTCGGCACAAGTCGGCAACTCTTAGAGACGCTGCGCGTAGCTTGCTTCCCCGCAGGGGTACACTCAAGGCAAGTCGCTCAGTCGAAAGATTTTGGATTTTGGATTTTCTTCGTTCATACCCACACCCATATTGAGCTTGCGATCGCTGTTCTGCACACTATCGGGAAATGGTGTTAGTTATGGGATTGGGTTGAAAAATCGTCCTATTCCTTTCCCCTCAAGCTATTAATTCCTCTTGCCATCTCAAAATCAGCAAACGTACAGTCATTAGTTGCAACTGTTGGAGTGGTCAAATGATGTTGGAAATCTGGAAAGAATTAAATTCTGGTAAAGGGCCAGTCCAACTGAAAATGACCCACCTTGATGAAAATACCATGCGATCGCGCTTTTGCTGGCTCTTCTGTCCCTAGAAAAATCCTCGCTTCGGTAGTGGTGTACCATTGATCTCGTAGTCCCCAATGGCACGAGCCTTGAAGTGAGCGGGATTATGCGATGCCAGGGTGCGTGCATTTCGCCAATGACGATCAAAGTTAGAGCTTTTCTTAGTTGTAGAAGCCCCACCAACTTCAAATAACAGATTGGCCGAACGGAGAACCAAGTCATCAACAATCAATTTAGCCTTGGCTGCACTCAGAGAAGCTGTCAGCGCCGCCGCCGTCTCAGCTTCTTCACCCTGAGCTTGGGCAGCAGGAAGGCGATCAAGAGCATCGGCGGCAGCGAGAACGATCGCTTCAGCAGCGAAAGCATTGCTGGCAATCTGACCAACAGTCTGCTGTAATAGGGGGTCATCTACTGCTTGTTCAGATGCAGCATGGTAGAAAGTTCGGGGTCTGGTTTGGACGAGCGCCGTCGCGTCGCGCAGAACGCTACGAATAATACCAGCATTGATCGCAGTCAAGAACAATTGCGGGACAATGTTGTAGGGTAGATTATCTTTGTCTGTATCTGTATCAAGAATCACTTCATCAGCTTCTACACGGACATTCGTGAACGTAGTCGTTCCCGTGCCGGTCAGCCTTTGCCCGAAGCCGTCCCAGTCGTCCACCAGCTCAATCCCCTCGCGTTTGGTCGGGAAGAGTGCCGTAACTACGGTGTCATCAGGTGACAACAGACGCACGAAGATCAAGTCTGCATAAAGGCTGCCAGTGCTGTAATATTTCTTCCCGTTGAGACGATAACCGCCGTCATCCGGTATCAATTTTGTATTCACAACTTGACCGCCACCGGCTCGCTTGACCTCTAGTTCGGTGGAGGCGAGTCCGATGATTGCACCATCAACGACAGCTTTCAACCAGCGACGATTCCTTTCACTGCGCCCAGAACGCAAAATTCGTTCCGTCACGGAGAAATGATTCCGCACAATGTGAGCAACGTTAGGGTCAGCATCCCCCAGCCGAATCACGACCTCGAACAGTTCGCGGGCTGAACTACCACCGCCACCTTCAGCAATCGGGATTCGCAATGCACCCAGCCTTGATTGGCGGATTAGTTCGATGACATCATAAGGCAGGATGCGATCGCGATCAGTTGCCCCCAAAGCGATGAAATCGAAAAGCTGCTGGAGTTCTGGAGAATTAGCTGTGACAGGAGTTGAGAACTCAGTTGTAGAATCTAGAACTTTTTCTGCAATCTTGTTCATTGTTTTTCTCTGTGAATATTTTGGAAATGGGGAAGAATATCACACTATTGCGGGCTGGAAGAAGCGGTTAGCAGGGCGGGCAAGTCCCAGATTTTCGCGCAAAGTCTTGCCCTCATACTCCCGGCGAAAGATCCCACGCCGTTGGAGTTCTGGGATAACCTTGTCTACGAAATCGTTCAGCCCTTCAGGCAGGAAAGAGAACATGACATTGAAGCCGTCAGACCCTTGCTCAATCAGCCATTGCTCCATGTCATCGGCGATAGTTTGGGGTGTGCCGACAAACGCAAGGCCCCCGTAACTGCCGATGCGTTGAGCCAGCTGTCGAATGGTCAGGTGATCGCGTTGCGCCATCGCTATCACTTCTTCTCGCGAACTCTGTCCGGCTTTAGTCTGCGGGATTTCAGGCAATAGTCCATCCGGATCGAACCCCGAAACGTCGTAGCCAAGTGCGCTATTCAGGCTAGCGATCCCGCTTTCATAATGCACTAGGCTGTCCAAATGTTCACGCTTGGCGATCGCCTCTGCAACAGTTTCGCCCACGATCACCAAGACACCTGGAAGAATTTTGATGCTTTCTGGGTCACGTCCGATCGCCCGGGCGCGACCTTTAATGTCAGCAAACAGGATCTTGCCTGCCTCCAGATTACCAGCAGGTGCAAACACGACCTCGGCGGTTTCGGCGGCCAGTTGACGACCCGCTTCGGAAGCTCCCGCCTGAACGATCACCGGCCAACCCTGGACAGGTCTAGCGATATTCAATGGCCCCCGCACCGAGAGATGTTTTCCCTGATGACCCAGAACGTGAATTTTTGCGGGATCGAAATAAATCCCTGATTCCACGTCCCGGATGAACGCATCGTCAGCAAAGGAATCCCAAAGACCCGTTACAACATCATAGAATTCCCTAGCCCGCGCGTAGCGTTCGTCATGCTCTACCTCCTCTGACAAGCCAAAGTTGAGTGATGCGTCCGGATTGGATGTGGTGACGATGTTCCAGCCGGCGCGGCCGCCACTGATATGGTCGAGAGACGCGAAGCGGCGAGCGATGTGGTAAGGCTCGTCATAGGTTGTGGAAGCGGTGGCTACCAGCCCGATGTGTTCGGTGACGCTGGCGAGGGCAGAGAGTAGGGTGAAAGGCTCAAAGGAGGTGACAGTGTGGCTGCGCTTCAGCGCATTAAGCGGCATATTCAGCACCGCTAAGTGATCGGCCATGAAGAATGCGTCAAACTTGCCCTGCTCTAGTTTCTCGATGAATCGTTTCAGCGCCGGGAAGTTGAAATTGGCATCGGGTAAAGCCCCTGGATAGCGCCAAGCACCAGTATGTATACTTACAGGGCGCATGAAAGCACCCAATTTCAATTGCTTTGATCCGCTCATTAGTCCTCCGTAACAATCATAAAATTATTACCCGCCTCTTGGAATAAACCTAAATCAGTCTGGGGATGTCGCCACAGAGAGCCAGAGTGAACCACCTGGAAAGCAATCATGAACTCAGCTTCCCCAGAATAACGTGATCAACTCTGCGGTCGCCTGGGCTGATTCTGATTCACCTCCTAAATACACACAAGGATGAGGATGTGCTACAGGTCGCGGGTGAAAGCTCAAGTAACTGATCTGAAATTTAGATAATTTACGTGTTTTGTTTCAAATACGGCAAATCAATCGTATTAGTGTAGTATTGTCTTGATAAGATTTGCATAAATTGAGTTAAAAAACAAGTATTAATTCATAATATCTTCTCTAAAAGCCTATGCCCTATAAGGAGAAAGGGTTTTGCTAATTAGCAAAGATAGTGGTGTATATACATATTTATTTAAATAATCTAAAAACTTAGATGTCTTGGATGCAGAATTTCTCACACGAGAGCGCCTCCTCCAGCTTCAGGTAATCTTGATGCTGCCGACTGGTGTAAGTTCTTCTGTCGGTATCTTTGGCAATGAGCGATCGCTTTTTTTGAGAAGTGGTTTTATCGTTACAATTCATCTGTAGCAGCTTCAAAAGTTAGGCGATAGCTGCAAAAATAATTTCTAGTCAGGAAAGTGTCAATATTCAAGTTAATTAGATTCTAGATATGAGTGACTCAAAAACCTCAAACCATCAACCAGGATTAATTTTCATGCCAGGCTCTGAAGGTTGGTGGGATTCCGAACGAGTATCTTCGCCACAGGTTTTGTGTTGTGCCGATGGAACTTGGAGGATGTGGTATTACGGTCGGGATGCGTCCTTTGATCGGCAAATAAATTTGCCCACAGGTCGATGTGGTTTAGCGATTTCTGCTGATGGAATTGATTGGCAACGCGTCCAGGGATTATTAACTAGGGGGGCTGTCTTTGAGCCTCATCCAGATCCAAATCGGTTCGACTCAGCCCATGTTGGTGTGAGCAATGTATACGAACAGGATGGTCTTTATTGGATGTGGTATTTTGGTGGCGATAACACAGTTGTTGATCGGGGAGGATTTAAAGCCAAAGGGTTAAATATGCGCCCTGGTTGTGCTATATCGCGTGATGGGATAAATTGGGTACGGTTGGAAAGTACTTACCAAGGAGCCTTTCTAGATTTAGGCAAGGCAGGGGAGTTTGATGCCTTGTTTTGTGCCTGGCCACAAGTTTTACCTGATGATGGAATGTGGAAATTATACTACCATACCTTAAATCCTGAGAAAGGATTCTTAGTGGGTTTAGCTGTGTCTAAGGATGGTTTTCATTGGCAAAAAGTCGGTCAGATTTTAGAACCAGGTAAATCTGGAAGTTTTGATGAGAGAGGCATTGGTACTCGCCATGTTCTAAAAATAAACGGAGAGTACGTAATGTTCTACGAAGGTGTTAACAGCAGCGGTTATCACTCCATCGGTCTAGCTGTTTCTGAGGACGGGATTCATTGGCAAAAAGTTGAGGGAGAGCAACTTGGAGGTTCAGTATTTTCCCATGCTCAAAAGGGTTCTGGTCGTTGGGATGCACGAGCAGTAGGCACACCTTGTGTAGTCGCAATGGATGATGGCAGTTTCCGTATGTACTATGTTGGCGCAAACGAAGGTGGCTATGATGAACTATCCTCACAGCACCAAATTGGTTTAGCTGTGAGTGCCGGAACTAATTTTCGCCAGTGGGATCGCTGGGGTGAACATTGAACCAATATTTTGACGACAAGCTCAGGGGTCACGTCAATTTCGTAGCGACGAGACAATTTAGCCTTGCGCTGCTGTTGTCGTTCCGTTTTCGTTTTCGCACGCTTATCTTGCAGCTTTTTGAGTTTGATGAACCTCTCCCTGACTTGAACTAAAGTTCAAGTCTATCCCTCTTTGACGGGCGAGAGGGACAGTTTTGCGTAGTCAAACCTCTTAAAGGTCTTTTGATTAAGTTATTTCACTTTTTCAAAACTACATGGAAGGAATTTAAATATCCCGTAATGGTTTTAGCTAATGTCTTCTGCTGTTTTTTTGTAGTTATTGCCATTACTTGATATAGTCTTCCTTCGGCAACATACATTCTACTTTTAGTGATTTTCCCTCCAGAATTGATGTACTCAATTTCTTTGCCAGGATGATTATTGGAACTCCGAATGTTTCGTTGACTGATTAAATTACTTTTCGTAGTCTTTAAAGCCATATCCCGTGCATTATTAAGTACAGCTTGGGGGTCAGTCATTTGACCGTAACTATAAGGAAAATCATTATAAGCGACTACATATGCTACTTGCTGTTTTGGTGGTTGAGCGACAAATATTTTTAAGGTAATTTCCCCCATATAAGTTTTTTGGTATTCGGTATTTCTGTTAGGGCTTCCCGGCATCAAAATAGAAAAGCGCCCATCTGGAGCGGTGAATAACTTCCATTGTGGCTGTGTGGGTTGAGAAACGGTTGGTTTGACAACAGCCGCCGGAGGTTTGGGTTGACGTGCTTCCACCAGAACACATCCACCACAGACAAAGGTGGCAGCGATTAATGGCAACAGACTTTTAACTGTCATATTTTTTGCCTTTCGAGATGCTGATATCACTGATGATGCTAGCTGTTATAACCCAGCAGCACGTAAAGCAGCACCAATTAGTCCCACTTGCGGGTTGAGGATAATATACACGGGTATCTCTTCAAGGAGACGGCGCATCCTGCCTTTTTGGGTAAAATTTAATAAGAAACTGCTGTCTTGCATTAAGGGCAGGATTTTGGGTGCAATTCCACCAGCGACGTATAAGCCACCGTAAGGTAAGAGTTTAAGGGCAAGATTTCCGGCTTCTGCACCATAAGCCTCTATAAATAATTGCAAAGTTTGTTCACAGAGGCGATCGCGTTTTTCTAGTGCAGCTGTACCAATGACAGCACCAGCATCGATTTTCTCTTCCTGTCCGGCTTGTTGTTCCCAAGTTCTGACGGTTTGGGCGATGTCTGGTGATTCGTGGGCAAATTTGCGATCGCGCAAAAATTGGTAAATTGAGACAATTCCCATTCCAGAAACTACGCGTTCTACAGAAATGCGCTGGATATCATGTTTATTCAGCAGGTATTTTAACAATTGAAACTCGATCTCGTTTCGGGGAGCAAAATCAGTGTGTCCACCTTCTGAGGAAAAGACTTGATAGTAGTTTCCCTGTTTAATTAAAAATCCTTGCCCTAAGCCGGTACCAGCACCAATAATGGCAATGGGGGCTTCGGGTTGAGATTTGCCAACCTGCAACGTCAGCAAGTCTTGTTTTTGTAAACCTAAAATGCCATAGCCAACGGCGGCGAAGTCGTTAATCAAAGAAATTTGTGGGATACCCAATTCTTGTTCTAGACGCTCGGTATCCAAAAACCAGGCTAAATTGGTCAGCTTGGCAGTATTTTTGACAATCGGGCCTGCGATCGCAAAACAAGCCTTTTGTGGTATAGGTGTGTTAGCTTTAACCAAAAACTGTTGCACTATCGGTACTAAATCGGGAAAATCGCCACTGTGGAAACTTTCCTGATAAATAGGATCTGAACTTGGTGAGTCTGATGTTTCAACCAATCGCAGAATAGTTTTTGTCCCGCCGATGTCTCCTGCTAGTAACAAAGTCATAAAACTTATTCGTGAATTAATTACTTTTTTTGTAGGATATACCCAACCTCGCAGAAGCCATGAACGCAAATCCCGATCAGAGATTTAAGCAAATCGAATAACTTCTTCTATGTGGGTTAAATGGGAAGTATCTCCCTTTAGTTCTAATAACCATTCTGGATCTTCGCGTACCACTTTTACCAGGGAACATAAAGAAGCTTTAACTTCTGTTATGGCAATTTCCCCCACTAGCCCCATTGCTCCCCCCAACACAGATGCACCATGTGCTACAAGCAGGATATTGTCTGGGAGGAATTCAGTAGCTAAACATCTAGCAGTTTGCCCAGAACGTTCTCGCACTTTTTCGCGAGTTTCAGGATAATTGGCGGCGATGCGCGAAGTATAGCTAATGTCAATCCTGGGGAATAACTCTGCTAATGCTGGAGTTGAGAGTCTTTCGGGTTCTTCTGTCATCCAAACTGGATTTAGCCATTCACTCAAACCTGTTTCCAATTTGAGCGGTAAGTTAAGCACTTCTGCAACTGCGTTTGCCGTTTGTACGGTTCGCAGGAAAGGAGAAGCGAAAATATGGGCAATATTTTCTCCTTTAAATCGTTTAGCTAACTGCTGTGCCTGCACCATACCATCATCAGACAAAGGTGGATCGTAGCGTCGTTCGGCGGTGAGAAACCAATCAGGGTTTACGAAGTCGAGGCGGTTAGCGTGTCTTGCTATCCAGACTATTTGACTCATGGGTTTAATTATTCCGGTGAATAGAATTCGCCGCTAAACAAATATAGATATCTGCAAGGAGGGCTATAAATATTAATATATGATAAAAATCGTAATATTTTTTAATGATAATAATTATTAGAAAAACTTATCAGTGGTATCAATGTAGCTTTTATTAAAGCTTTTTTAGGCAACTATTTAAAGCAATATCGACTATACTAATCTACTGAAATATTTAAGATTGCAATAGTGATACTTTGGCTATAGCCTTTTTCGCCATTTTTCTAAAGCTACCTCAACTAATCCATTTAGAGAATCATAGTGGTCAAATTTATATGTATTAAGTTTTCCACCCCCGATAACAAGAGTAAATTCATTTGCATCAATTTCTAGTAATTGCCTTTCTTCATATGTTAAAGGTTCGGAGTTATTAAGTTTCCTAGTTATTCTGTTTCTATCCTTAGAATATTGGCTAAAATATTTATGTGTTCGATAAGTTGAATTTTTATCTGCTACTATTTCATTCATTATTTTTACTCTATTTGAAAGTGTCTTTTTGGATAAATTAATCTTTGCACCAATTCCACTTTGTACATATCCCTCTAACAAAGCATTGCCTTGCCAATCTGTCCAAATCCTTGCTCTACTTATACGATCGCTACTATTATTTTTTAAACCTAACCATAAAAATATAATTGGTATTCCTTTACTATCAAAGTAAAATTCAGCGCATAATTTACTTGTTTTACTATTACCATTTCCATATCGAAAACTAACAGCAGAAGACATTTATTCCATCCGTTTATCAAAGCTAAGAACCTTTTGACGAATTTTTAATATTCCTTCTTGTTGTTCAGAAGAACATTTAGCTAGACGGTTCATCAGCCCTCTAGAAGGTGGAGGTATATCTTTATTTCTCTCTCTGTCCTGATGAGGAATTTCTATTTTTGAAACTTTCTCATTATCTACATCTAAATTTTTTATCTGTAAATAATAGTTAAAATCATCTGCTAAAACGGCAAATTCAAAAAAATCAATAGATAAATTATGATATTTTTTATCTGTAAAATTGTCTCTATGAAAATTAGGCTTGATTGCTATTAAGCTAATAGGTTGCTGATAGTCTATTTCGTCTTGTAAAGGTTTTACTTCCTGTAAAGCGTCATAATATCGAGTTAGCTGCTGAACAATATATCTGTCTTCCCCGTTTTTCAATTCCAATACCACTAACTGTTTATTTTCCCTCAATGCTAAAATATCGCAAATTTGACCTTTAACATAATATTGTCGCTTTAGCGGAATTAACCCGAAAAGTTCCTTTAAATTCGCCCAGACAAAATCTTCTAAATCAGCTTCAGTCGCAAATTGCCAACTATTACCCGTTTTTCTTAAATTCACGAAATCCATTATCTCGCTCTGACTTCAGTAAATTACTACCTTTAGTATTCCCAAAGCCAGATATGAATTTATACAGATGCTTATAACTTCAGCCATCCAAATAGTTGCCCTACAGTTAACTGAAAGCTGCTAACTAAATCTGGAACTGGTAATATTTCCTGTTCTTCTTGTAAAAGTTCTGGTTGCTGCTTTGGTGGATAGACTAAAACAGAACGCTCATCTGGATCAATCAGCCAACCGAAGCGACTACCATGTTTTAGACAATGTAAAATATTTCCGGTTACTTTAGTCTGGCTTTGATCTGGCGAAAGAATCTCAATTGTCCAGTCTGGATACGTCTTGAAGACATTAGCGACATCTCCACGCTCATCTAAGGGAATCCGTTCCCAAGCAAACACCGCTACATCTGGCACAATTGAACGTCCGCCAAAAGTACACCGCAATTCTGGAAATGCAAGGGCAACTCTTTGAGGTTTAGCTACAGAATTGATATTACTGACTAGTTCACCCTGAAGAATACTATGTTTTCCCTGTGGCATTGGCTTTTGAATAAATTGACCGTTGATGTATTCTGAGCTAGGCTTTGTTTCTGGTAGTTTCAAAAATTCTTCTAAAGTTAGGGGTTTAGTTGGTGATTTTACCATGTGCTTGTACCTTCCTAGTTTTCATTTAATTAATCACCCTAAATAAGCTTTTTTAACTCGCTCATCACTAATTAATTCTGATGCTGCGCCTGTTAAAGTTATAGAACCAGCTTCTAGAACATAACCGCGATCGGCGATTTGCAGCGCCAGATTAGCGTTTTGTTCAACTAACAGAATAGTAACGCCTGTAGCCCGGAGATTTTCAATAATAGAGAAGATTTCCCGGACGATCGCAGGTGCTAAACCTAAGCTAGGCTCGTCTAAAAGTAAGAGTTGTGGTTTACTCATTACAGCGCGAGCGATCGCTAACATTTGTTGTTCACCACCGCTGAGGGTTCCTGCTAGTTGATCACGTCTTTGTGACAATCGCGGAAATAGCTCAAATTGGTGCTGAATATCTGCTTTTATCTCTGTTTGATTAGAGCGAATATAAGCACCCAAAAGTAAGTTATCAAACACTGTTTGCCGTGCTAATACTCTGCGTCCTTCTGGACAGTGAGCAATACCAAGTTGTACAACTTCGTGAGTTTGTCGGCGGGTAATATTATGTCCATTATAGATAATCACGCCACTCTTAGGATGAACTATTTTAGATATGGTGCGGAGTGTAGTAGTTTTACCAGCACCATTAGCACCAATTAGAGTCACTACCTCACCTTTTTTAATAATTAAATTAATCTTTTTTAGAGCTTGAATACCGCCATAATTAACATCAAGTTCTTGAACTTCTAGAATTGTATAATTAGGTCTAATATCGGCGTTCATTGGCGGTTTATATCCAGAAATGTTGATTCAAAACCTAACATACATCAATCATACATTTCCTAAAACAGTGCGACGCCGAGTAGCCCGTTGTAGTCGAGAGCATCTCACCTTTGCAAATATACCCGGCGATTAGAAATGGCGGCGACACAAACTTTCGTCCGCCTACGCAAACTCCAAGAATTTGAAACCCACAGAGGTGGGTTTTGTCTTGTATAGCCAAAGTCTTTTCTCTACAGCCCTTCTTGCGTTCGGGCATCCTACGGCAGGCGCTAGCCTCTGGCAATGATCAGAAGGGGGAGTCCGCGAACGCAAGAGCGTCTTGTAGAGAGCGTCTGAGGTCTCCCCAGAGAAGCCGGGCGGGTCTGGCGACTTGAGCGGACTGGCGTCAAGTAGCGCGCGAATTCCATTCGCCAGGACAGGCGTGTTTTTCCACTCATTGAGATGCTCCCCTTATAGTCATTGCTTCAACTTAAAAAATAACGCCAGAATACTGCAATCATTGTGATATACCATTAATTACTGATAAGCATATCAAGCGTCTTGTGACAAAAGCAGCAGATATTGGTAGCAAGCGACTAATTAATTTAGCTCCTGATGCATGGGTACAGTGGGTGACACAGCGTCCTGAAGTTGTGGCGAAAGAAATTCTCGGCTCTGAGTTTCAGTGGATTAGCCGCGAAACAGATGTGTTGGTGAAGGCATACAGCACTACCCACGGGGATTTTTTGGTACTTAACGAACTACAATTGCGTTACACAGCCCATATGCCTCTACGCATGAGAGCCAATGCTGCCTTAGCACAACAGCGCTACCAACTACCAACTTACCCAGTACTGATCAACATTTTACCGCCTCCATCCACCTTAACTATTGTCAATAGCTACGAGCAGGAATTTTTGGGATTACGTGCCATCCAAGATTATCACGTGATTAATTTGTGGGAAATCGATGCTGAGATAGTGTTTCAGCAACCACTACCATCGTTGTTACCCTTTGTGCCAATCCTGCGAGGAGGAGGAGAGATATCAGTTGTGCAACGCGCACTACAGGCGCTACGAGCAGATGCAGAGTTGAACCAGTTAGAATCCCTGCTGGCATTTTTTGCTAGCTTTGTGTTAGACACGCCTTTAGTGGAACAAATCATGAGGTGGGATATGGTAGAATTGCGAGAATCGCCTTGGTATCATGAAATTGAGCAAAGAGGTATTCAAGAGGGTGCGCGACGGCAGCTAATCCGCGTATTGGAACAACGCTTTGGTGAAATTCCCCATGAGGCAGAAATAAGGCTTGAGGGCAAGAATGTGGATCAATTAGAAACTTTAATGGATAGCGCGATCGCTGTGAGTTCTTTAGAAGAATTTCTCACAATTATATCTGCCTAAATTATTCAAATCTTCAAGGGAATTGGACATGCGATCGCTCTGGTAAGCTGCGCTAACGCTCAATTCAAAAACTGATTACCCTCTAGCGGGACTTAAAACTGGACTGAAAGTGTTCCCAAAACTGTAAATGGTGCGGCAGGATACACACTGTCTATACTATCGGCACTTTCAAAATAGTAAACATCAAATAAGTTCTTGATATTCAGCCCAACTCGCCAGTTGTCACGGCGGTAATAAATCGCTGCATCAGTTCGCACATAGCTAGGCAACGTGAATGTATTCTCTAAGTCTCCTTGTCTGTCGCCCACAAAAAATAAGCGTAAGCCCTTTGTGCCTACCCGAATTCAATCAACAACTGTCCAAATTCAATTAACGACTATCCAAATTCAATTAACGACTGCCCGAATTCAATTAACGACTGCCCGAATTCAATCAACGACTGCCCGAATTCAATCAACGACTGCCCGAATTCAATATAGGAACTTAGCAAATTTGCTTTTATGAAACACGAAAGCGATGGCTTTGCCAACGCCTGCCGTAGGATGCCCAAAGGGCTGTAGGGCGAACGCAAGAGTTGAAATGATCCAAAGCGTAGACGCAAAGCGGTGAGGCAGTGCGTTGGGCGGGTTCCCCGACTTGTTCGCGCAGCGTCTCCCCTTGAGAGAAGCAACTGCCGTTAGCGCAGCGTTAGCGATGCAGGAGCGTCACCCGGAGGGCTTGTCAAGAGACATCGCCTAAAAGTGTATGAAGAACAAGCGCGATTAACCATCGCTGAATTTTCACAAATTTTTTCCTCACACTCCAGTAACCAAAACTTTCTTTGTTAAGAAGATTTAAAAATAAATACAATTTTTAGCTTAGTAGCCTTTTCAAGGGACTAGTACCGCAAGGCAAAAGTCAAAAGTCAAAAGTCAAAAGTATTATGGAATAAGCTCTTTAGGACTTTTCAATGGTCTGCTTATTTACGCCGTGCTGTACTAGGGAAGATCAAAACTCCCACGAAATCGTGCCCTGCTCTGCTTCATCAGGCTAATGATTAAGAGGCTTGCAGACCCTTCCTAAGATGTCAAATGGATTCTATAGCAGTTTTCAGTGACCACACAAGCCACGTGTAGGCGTAGCCAGCCGTAGGCATCACCCAAATTTTTTCGTAACTCATTCTTAATAACTTGCGATCGCATAACCCCATCACTAGCCGTTACCAACATTGCAGACGAATAAAGCAGCTAAAAGCTTACTTGATAAATATTCTTTAGAAGTAATACCACACTTCAAGTTACGATAAATCTCACTTATTGAGAGCATTTACACCCCGATGGCAAAACCTGCCGATGTCAGTACCAAAAAATTAATCAGTCTCGCACCCGACAACTGGGTAAGATGGGTAACGCAGATTCCAAATCTCGTTGCTGGGGAAATTCTCACCAGTGAATTTCAGTGGATTAGCCGAGAAAGTGATGTATTAATCCGTGTCACAAGTCCCCAACACGGAGATTTTCTGGTTCTCAACGAATTGCAATTACGCTATCAATCCAAAATGCCACGTCGGATGCGTGCATACGCTGCACTTGCAGAAGAAAAATATAACTTACCAACATACCCCGTTCTCATCAACATTCTTAAAACCGGTAACAACGAAATACCCACAAGCTTTACATCAAATATTGCTGGATTACGGGCAATACAAGATTATCGGGTAATTAACCTGTGGGAAGTCGATGTCAACATTGCTTTTGAACAACCTTTACCTTCCTTACTACCGTTTGTACCCATTCTTAAAGGTGGTGAAAATGAATCTACTATTAGAGAAGCATTGCAAATTCTCCGTGCTGATGAACAACTAAACCAACTGGAAACGGTCTTAGCTTTTTTTGCTACGTTTGTTTTAGAGAGTGCCCTAATTCAAGAAATCATGAGGTGGGATATGACTGTATTACGTGAGTCGCCTTGGTATCAGGAAATTTTACGTGAAGGAGAAGCACGCGGGGAAGCACGGGGGGAACTGCGAGGAATACTTTCTAGTATTGAAATTAATTTAGAGTTGAAATTCAGTGATAACGGGTTACAGTTAATGCCACAAATCAACCAAATTAATGATTTAGAGCGTTTGAAGACAATTTTACGGAATGTTGTAACTGCAAATAATATTGAGGAATTGCAACAGGTTTTGTAAATTGAGACAGATAGTCATTCATTGCCTAAATAAGCCTCAATCACCGCTGGATTATTTCTGACTAAAGATGGTTCACCCAAAGCAATTAATTGACCGAAATCTAATACCGCAATGCGATCGCACAAACCCATAACCAAAGGTACATGGTGTTCAATGAGGATGATCGTCAAATTGAAGCGATCGCGCAGGCTGCGAATAAATGCACTGAGTTGCTGCTTTTCGTTGGGGTTCATCCCCGCTGCCGGTTCGTCGAGAAGTAAGATTTGCGGTTTTAATGCTAAAGCGCGGGCAATTTCTAAGCGACGCTGATCACCGTAGGCAAAGTTTTTGGCTTTTTCGTCAGCGCGATCGCTCAATCCCACCAAATCCAATAAATCTAAAGCTTTTTGCTTAGTTTTCAATTCTTCACTAGACGCTGGTGGTAATCCTAAAACTCCTGTAATCATATTACTTTTAGTGTGTAAATGTCGGGCAATGATCACATTTTCTAATGCCGATAATTCCCCAAACAAGCGAATATTTTGGAAAGTACGGGCAATACCTAAAGCAGCAATTTGATGAGGACGCAGTTGGGAAATTTCTGCACCTTGATAAATTAATTGGCCGCTAGAAGGTGGAATGAAAGCGGTAATCAAATTAAACAGTGTTGTTTTGCCAGCACCATTAGGGCCAATCAGTCCAAAAATCTCATATTTATTTACACTAAAAGATACATTATTAACTGCTACTAGACCACCAAACCGACGAGTCAATGCTCGTGCTTCTAAGAGAATACTGCTGTTAGCTGCTGGAATACTATGTGACATTTTTGCATATTATTATGAATAGTTCACTTTGGGATTTTGCGTCTTTGGAAAATATCTGGAGTAATTAGCCCTTGGGGGAAAAATATTGTACCTATTACTATTAGTAAGCCAAAAATAATTAATCTCCCATCGCGCAAAAATTGTGCTAACCAATTAGGTAAACCACCAGTATCAGCTAGGCTTCGCAGAATCTCTGGTAAGGCTGTAAATACTATACCTCCGACTACCGGTCCTAAAAAAGTTCTCGAACCACCAATCAAAACAAAAGTTAAATATATAATACTGGCATCAAAAGTACCTTGACGAGCATTCCAAGTATTCAGGAAGTGGGCGCTAATTGCACCTACAACCCCTGCAAGCATAGCCCCTAGTGTAAATGCCAAAACTTTGTAATAAGTGGGATTGATTCCCATTGCACCCGCTGCTAATTCATCTTCACGGATAGCTATAAATGCCCTTCCTACTCGGATGCGTTCTAAACGGTAAAGTAACACCATACTAATTAATAGTAAGGGCAAAACAATCCATAAATATTCAAGTTGTGTTTGGAAAGGTTGAGGAATACCAAAAATCCCGACAGCACCGCCTGTAATATCCAGATTGAGAGAGATGACGCGCAGAACTTCTACAAAAGCAATAGTAGCGATCGCTAAATAAATTCCTCGCAACCTCAACGCTGGAATTCCCACTACTACACCCAATAAACCAGAAATTACACCAGCAATTAACATCTCCAATAACAATAAAGGAATGGGATATAAACTACTACTAGATGTCAAAACTTTTGTGGAGAGAATTGCTGCAATATACCCACCTAAAGCATAAAATCCTGGACTAGCTAAAGACAATTGCCCTGTCATTAGCGGTAAGTAAAGTGATAATCCTAATAGCGCCCCCAATACCATAGAGACAATTAAAGAACCGTAAGTAGTGAAAAAATCCGCCATTTTAAAACATTTTGATTAAGCTTAATAAAACTATCACTTACATCAACTATAGCGCTCCTAAATCAGTTGTAAAAATTTCTCTATTCTCTTTCTCCGTGTACCCTGTGGTAAGCCACTTTGCATCTACGTTTATTCAAGATTTATTTTCACAAATCAGATAGGACTGCTATATTAAGCTGTTAATATTTGCTCTGCTGTCAGCGTCAGTTCAGGAAAAGTTTGTGACACAATTCGTTCTGAACCTCTAAACTGTGTGCGTTGATATTTTCCCTCAGCATCTAATAGAAAAACAAACACAGTCGGAACTTTTGGATTTCCTAAATCCTGTCTTGAACCAATTGCCAAATAATCTACAATCCAATATTCTGTAATACCTAAACGTTGATATTCGTCTAATTTATCTATATAGTCATCTTCCCAATTAGTTGATGTCACCTCTATAGCTAACTGGATGGGTTGTTCAAGTGCAGAATAAGCAGAACGATTTGATCGCGATACATCTTTATCTATGACACTTACATCAGGCTTGCGCCCTTGTTCTGTGCCATCAGCAGTTATAGTTTTAAAGACTGCTGTGTTGTTAACCACATAATTTAGGTTAAACCGCCTAATTTCATCATTGTAAGCAAACAATATAAAATTAGCGGCATCATCATGATTTCTGGTTGCACGCACTTCTACAATTTCTCCATCCACAAGTTCATATAAACCTTCCTCTAGACACTGTTTCAAAAATTGATCAAAAGTTAATTTTTGTTTGGTGTATGTTTTCATAGTGCTATGTCTCCTTAAACTTTCTGAATAAACCGCCGTCCTAGTAAACCTTGGGGTCTAACTAATAGCATGATAAACAAAATTCCAAAGGCTACTGCGTCTTTATATCCAGAGAATTCAGCAGGAACAAACGCCTCCACTAATCCAATTACCAAGCCTCCCAACACTGCACCAGGAATACTACCCAAACCACCTAAGACAATTACCGCTAAACCCCGCAATCCAAAAGCAATGCCGAAATATGGCCCAGCAATACTAACACTAGAGGCGACTAAAGTTCCTGCTAATCCTGCTAAAAAACTGCTGATGAAGAATGTTAGGATGATAAACCGATCACTATTAATTCCTAACAAACTAGCTGTAGTTGCATCTTCTGCGATCGCCTGCATTGCCTTACCATATTTAGTTCGATTGATAAAATAGGTAAGAATTGCCACAATCACAACTGATACAGTAAAAATTACCACCTGAACGCTGCGAATAGGAATTGGGTTTTCTGAACTACCAAAGTTAATAGCAGGCGGCAAATTTCCGTAAGTATTTGCGGGGTATGTGTAACTTTCTGCGCCTACTAAATACTGAATTAAATTCACAATTACCACTGCTACCCCTAAACTGGAAACAACAGTTAGTAAAGGGTCAGATCTTTGACGGCGCAAAGGTTGAAAGGCAACACGTTCCATTACTACCCCTATCAATCCCGCCAAGGTACTTCCTAAAATCAAGGATATAGCAAATGGTAATTTTATCGGCAGGGCTGCATTAGCCAACAAGCCGTTAAATCCAAAGTTACCACCCATGAGTGCAAAAGTGAAATATGCACCCAAGGTAAAAATCGCACCATGAGCTAAATTAATGATGCCCAAAATAGAATAAACCAAGGTATATCCTAAAGCAAAAATTGCATAGACACTGCCAATGGATAAACCATTTAATAATTGCTGTAAAAATAGATTGATATTCATGTAGCAACTATTTTAGGAATGTGAATTTACCTTGACTCCCGTCTTTTGCCATTTTTATTTGGGCGACATAGAAATCTTTTTGAACAACTTCACCTAGAGGAGTAAAACCAATTTCACCCAGTGGTGTATTGTATGTTCCGACAAGTATCTGTTTATTTAATTCTGTTCGCAATTCTGGTAGTTGTAATTTGTTAACTTTGCTCTTTTTATCTAAAGCTTGGAGTGCTTCGACATAAACCTGCACTGCTGCAAAAGCTTGGGCGCTAAATTGGGGTGGCTCTTTTTTATATTCGTCAGTATAGGCTTTACGAAACGCCGCGTTAATTTCACCTGGATGTTCTGGACTGTAGGCTTGAGCAATCAACACACCATCACAAAGTGCCTTACAAACTGGCAATATATTCGATGTGTTTAGACCATTTCCACCAACAATTAAGCCTTTATAACCCAGTTCCCGCAATTGTCGCACTAAATTACCACCATCAGCAGCCAAACCAGAAATAATGATCAAATCTGGTTTGAGATTAATTGCATTGGTAGCTTGGCTTTGAAAATCTGTATCACTGGTTTGGAACTTTTGGACTGTTACCAATTCCAGCCCTTGATCCTTAACTGTTTGCTGAAAAATTTCTGTTTCTGACTTGCTAAATGCATCATTTTGAGCATAGAAGACTGCGACTTTTTTAAGTTGGGGGTTTTGCTTAAGTGCAGCCTTCACCGAATTAGGCGCGACGATGGAAACTGGTGCAGAAACACGAGCAATATAATCTCCAATTTCGGGAATGTTTTTAGCAGTATTCGATGGCCCAATAATTGGTACTTTTGCCCGTTCGCCAATAGGATCAGCACTAAAAGCTTGCTGTGACAAAGTTGGCCCCACAATCCCAATAACTTTATCTTTGTTAATTAAAGTTTGAAAAGCGTTAATTGCCCCTGCTTCATCACCGCTAGTATCTTGAAACACTAATTTAATTGGAGTGCCATTAACACCACCTTTACTATTGAAATACTTCTCGGCAAGTTTGGCTCCAGCAACTTGCTCTTGACCTAGTAATGCTACATTGCTAGTTTGGGCAACGGCAATACCGATGGGAATAGCAGCGGACAATGTACCCGTTGTCGCTGCCGTACCGGTTGCAGTGTTATTTGGGGTACTATTTGGACTATTATTTGGAGAATTTGTCACAGTGCTAGTGCCACTACCACAGCCTGTTAGTAGCAAAGCGCAAGTTGATAATAATGCTGTTGTCCGAGCGATCGCCTTGTTCATCGTTAAATAATCATGTAGTTATTAGATATTCGGCAAAAGCTAATAGTAAATTTCATAATCTGCAAACAGAATGACGCAGATTTACACTTTTGCACGAATTCTATTAAATCATTCTTATTTGACCATGCAAAGGCAAATTTTCAAAGTGTTTGTCAATACAAATTATAATCAGCCGTGATTTTACCATCCCAGGTAAAACAAATTTTTACCTAAATTTTACCTAAAATTTACTTTGGTAGAGTTGAATTCAACCAGTGTTCATCCAACGGCTGATAGTAGTAGTTCTATCGGACAAAGGTTCTGAGCTTTAACTAGATAATGTAAAGGTTTGTAACTAATTTCCGTAACTATAGAACTGAAATTGAATCCGAAATAGGTGCGTGGTTTCATCGTACAATACCAGTCAAGCTGAAAGGAAAATTTAGGAATTACAACTTTACAGCTGTCCAAATGTTTGCAACAAAACACAGACCAGTATTAAGGAGAAAGACATTAGATTTTATGAAAAGGAAATTTACAATTTTAGCAGGCACAACATCGGTAATTTTATCCCTGGTAAGCCAACCAGCTCTTGCAGTTTGGAGTGGGCCTCAGGGTCTGGGAGGTACATACGTATCAAATCCAAGTTGTGCTTCCTTAGGGACAAATCAGGTTATCTGTGCTGGTCTAGGAACCAATAATGCACTTTTTGTTAATCGGTTTAATGGCAGTTCGTGGAGTGGGCCTCAGGGTCTGGGAGGTACATACGTATCAAATCCAAGTTGTGCTTCCTTAGGGACAAATCAGGTTATCTGTGCCGGTCGAGGAACCGATAATTCACTCTTTGTTAATCGGTTTAATGGGAGTTCGTGGAGTGGACCTCAGGGTCTAGGAGGTACATACGTATCAAATCCAAGTTGTGCTTCCTTAGGGACAAATCAGGTTATCTGTGCTGGTCTAGGAACCGATAATTCACTTTTTGTCAATCGGTTTAATGGCAGTTCGTGGAGTGGATCTCAGGGTCTGGGAGGTACATACACCTCAGATCCAAGTTGTGCTTCATTAGGGACAAATCAGGTTATCTGTGCCGGTCGAGGAACCGATAATTCACTTTTTGTTAATCGGTTTAATGGCAGTTCGTGGAGTGGATCTCAGGGTCTGGGAGGTACATACGCCTCAAATCCAAGTTGTGCTTCATTAGGCACAAATCAGGTTATCTGTGCTGGTCTAGGAACCAATAATGCACTTTTTGTTAATCGGTTTAATGGCAGTTCGTGGAGTGGACCTCAGGGTCTGGGAGGTACATACGCCTCAAATCCAAGTTGTGCTTCATTAGGCACAAATCAGGTTATCTGTGCCGGTCTAGGAACCAATAATGCACTTTTTGTTAATCGGTTTAATGGCATTTCGTGGAGTGGACCTCAGGGTCTGGGAGGTACATACGCCTCAGATCCTAGTTGTGCTTCATTAGGCACAAGTAAGGTTATCTGTGCCGGTCTAGGAACCGATAATTCACTTTTTGTTAATACTGGTCCATAGTTACAACAGTTTTCTCTTGGGTGAAGGGTAGGCTTAGTTTAGGGCATCGGTTAACGGACGTTTTGATAAATTGTTCTGTCCCCAGTTCTTCCCTAAATTTATAAGCGAAAACACATCTAATTTACATATTTAAATTTAATCAGATGCTTGTATGATGGGTATCTGACCCGCCCTAATTATGCAATTTAAATGTGGAATAGCTTACCATTTTGGATTTTAGATAATGGAATTGGGAATCGCCTTGGTGCGTCTGGCTTAGTGTGAATTCATCTGTCACAATCATTTTTCAAATTGGTATTAGATGCGCTAGGACGCTTTCAGGAAAACAAAGATACTATACTGTTCAGTAACTCTCTTGCTTCGCCAGCCTCCCTTTGTCCTTCTTCGGTAATTTGAGATTGATTAAGTATTAGTCAGGTAAAACGTTATTAAGTCCTTTTTTCACTACCAGCTAATCCCTTAGGTTCGTAGTGACGGCAAACGTTACATGGTCCGTCGGGATTGACAGCACAGCGGATATAGCCAGATCGGGCATTAAATTTGCAGCTGATATCGCCAATCAGATAACCCACCCCTTCTAAATAATAGCGATCGCCTTCAACAGGTCTAATGTTGTACCGTCCCTGCACCATTGGAAAATTCATCGCTGCTTGCCTCATCCGTAAGCGCGATCGCACAAAGTTTTTGCGGATCATCCACAGGGAAAACAGGGACGGTAAAAAACCAACGGCAATCACTAAAAGTGTCTTTAACACCTTTTTTTACCTCTTCTGTGCGCTGATTGATTATCCCTGATGTTGCACCTGGTTTTACGGAAGTGCAAATATTAGGGCAGCTTTGCCTATTTGCCACCAACTGTGGCTGCAATTAGCAATGGCAGTATGGTATATAGCAATTTTGAAAAAGAAGTTCCTTCTGCCACTCCAATCAGCATAACTGTTAAATCTCATGGGTCAGCTGCCGTTGAATGTTGATAATTATTAAGATTTGTTGACTAATACCTTTTTAAGGAAGCGTTTTGTGTCAGCCTCAGCCCCACTCTTGTTTTTTCTGTGTCGCTGCGATGCTAATCTTTTTTTGGTTTGCTGACGAAGTTGCTGTGCTAGTAGCGTTGCTTCTCTTTCTGGTCGGAATAAATCAACTCTTCGCGTCGTCAGAATAAATGATTCGTCTGGCTTTCGTTTCACCCAAGGGACGCTAATTGACTGCCAAATAAAAATATTTTTGCATTTTAGAACTGGGTAACGTTTTTGAGTATTAAGTGTGTTGGCGATCGCTTTCAACTCTAATATCGCTGTTTCTAACTCTCCCGCCATCTGATTGATGCGTTCGACTTGTGCTATAAAACGCTCCCGTTCACTGATGATTTTTTTATTTTGGGGTTGCAGTGGCACTATAGCAGTAGTTATAGATGTAGGTTGCAACAGCGAAACTTTGAGCAAAATGGGCTTTTTGTCTGTATATTCGATTTTTTTCATCCTACCTCAAGCAAGGCTAGCTGACTTGTAAGGCATTTTAGCAGCAAAATAGTATATTTGTACTAAGTAAAAATATATTTACCTTTAACATCAGCGATGTCTACGATGAGCTTCTCTAGCTGACGCTAAGTGCTGTATTGTATCCTCTGAAATGCTTGTTTTAAAGGAAATCTCTGAGTCAATACTTCTCGGTTAAGTTCTAAGCGGTGCTGAGAAAGGAGAATTTAAGTTGTTGACTATAATTTCCAGTTCCTCTATAGAAAAAGTGAATGCTCTACGCTTCATCCTGAGGGATAGAAGCGTAGGATGCCCAGGGGGTTTGCTCAAAACTGCCAGGAAATTGTGCCCTGGATTGTCAGGGGATCGCCAGGTATAATCCGATTCAGGTTTTGTGCAGAGACAAAATAATCAGTGTCGAACAAATTCTTGATATTGATCGCAGCTCGGTAATTGTCCCGCTTGTAATAAATAGCTGCATCTGTGCGTACATAACTTTTATTCGTCAATATACATTCGTTAAAATTTAACTAAGATGATGAGCAGTTTGTCAAGAAGTTTTGATCATGAAATTTTTCTGTGGTTAAGCCAAAAATCAGTTAGATTAACTGTTATTCCCTAACAGGCGATCGCAATTTTTTGGATATGGCTGATATTAGAAATTTGGGATGAACTTGCTTCTAGAGCATCAGAGCAGAACTAATCCCATTGTCAAAAAAACTCGTTCAAAGTTTCCATCCAAAAAACCACTTCAGAGAGTAACTGAAAATTACTCTCAACAACTTAAATTTTATGTTATTAGCACTGCTTAGAGTTGAAATGAGAAGTCTTCATATCTGAGTAAGAAGTAAGCGACGTATTTGCATATTGACTGCCAATCTTGCAGCGTGACAATATTTAACATTATGTATATATTTAACTTTCCAGAAATATATATTAAGTTAAATTTCCTATCTGAGAAATTATGATGAAGCTAAAATAGCGCCGCAGATCAGTCTGGGTTTCACTGTGGGAATACTCAGACTCACCAAGGCTGATCATATTTTTGGGAGCATCTCAAATGGATATTGACGTTTGGATTAAAGGTTTAGGAAGTAAGTTTACTTATGTAGCAGAGGAGCAGGGCAAAATTATTGGTTTTGGGGAATTAGAGGCTAATGGTCATATTGGCCGTTTTTACTGTCATAAAGATTTTCAAAGAAAAGGGATTGGTAAGAAAATCTTAGAACAACTTGAATCAAAAGCAAAGGCTTTAGGGATTGAAAAGTTATTTACAGAAGCGAGTAGTACAGCTAAACCTTTTTTTGGAAGCCAGAACTTTATTGTTGTGAAACAGCAAGAAGTAGAACGTAGAGGGCAAAAACTGATAAATTTTATCATAGAAAAAAAAATTTAATAATTACTAAATTGGTTTGATTAAAAATAGTCTTTTCGACAGGTTTAATCCGCTCAAGAGCATTTTAGCTGCATATAATGAGGGCTAAAGCCGCTGACTAAAAGTGAATTATTCTAGAAAAATGAATTACAGCTTATTCAGCCATTAGTTGTCAAAAAAAATTAAGTATTTTAAACAAAAACGACCTTTTTTCTCTCGCTGTAATCTTGATTTTTTTGTTTATGAATAAACAAAATACTGAATCTAGTGGAATTAGTCTTGTATACCCTAAGAAATAAAGCTTAGTTATTCCATTAGAAAGAAGCCACTGTAGCTCTTACTATCTAAAGTAAACTTAGGGATATTGAAAGAAATCTCTGAACAAGTGTTTAGTTGGATTTGTGTCTGCTTCTGGTTAAAAAAGACACTATTCATCACCAAGTCAAATTCAAAAAGAATAATCTTTTCTTTTACCTAGAGCGTATTAGCATTTTTTTCGGTAAAATAGCCAAGTCTAGCCAAAACACGAGTGATAAAACAAAGGATTCGCTACAATACCCTTGATTTTCATTTAGGAATATTACTATGACCACACAGGAGCAACTAGACCAATGGCATGAACTAGCACAACAGTTGCGTATCGATAGTATTCGCGCCACAACCGTTGCCGGTTCAGGTCATCCTACCTCGTCCATGTCAGCCGCTGATCTGATGGCGGTTTTACTCTCCAAATATCTCCGCTACGACTTTGATAATCCACATAATCCTAATAGCGATCACTTCCTTCTCTCTAAAGGACACGCTGCACCTCTACTCTATGCCATGTATAAAGCAGCGGGGGCAATTACTGATGAGGAGTTATTGTCGCTACGGCAATTTGGCAGCCGTTTAGAAGGACATCCCACACCAGTTTTACCTTGGGTTGATGTGGCAACTGGCTCATTGGGACAAGGATTACCAATTGGTGTGGGGGTGGCTTTAGCAGGTAAATATCTAGATCAACTTCCATACCATGTCTGGGTATTGCTGGGTGATAGCGAAACAGCTGAGGGGTCAGTATGGGAGGCTTTTGATCATGCCTCACACTCCAAACTAGACAATCTGATCGCCATTATCGATGTCAATCGACTAGGGCAACGCGGTGAGACTGAACTGGGTTGGAACACACAAGCCTATGCTGCGCGTGCTAGAGGCTTTGGCTGGCACGCAATTGAAATTGATGGTCACGACTTGACAGAGATTGACCAAGCCTTTACCACTGCTTTGAGCATCAACGATCGCCCCACGGTAATTATCGCCCGCACAAAGAAAGGCAAAGGTGTGGCTTCTGTGGAAGATATTGGTGGTTGGCATGGTAAAGCATTCAAACCCGACCAAGAGAAAGAGGCGATCGCGGAGTTAGGTGGTGAACGCCACATGATAATTGAAGTCAACAAACCCGAAGCCCAAAGCCAACCTGCTGCAACAGGGAATGCTCAATCCCTGCAACTTCCCACTTATGAAAAAGGTGCAAAGGTCGCAACACGTAAAGCATATGGTGACGCTTTAGTGGCATTGGGAGCCGCTCAACCCGATGTAGTTGTCCTTGATGGCGAGGTGAGTAATTCCACTTACGCCGAAGATTTTGCCAAAGCCTATCCTGAGCGCTACTTTGAGATGTACATTGCTGAACAACAACTGATCGCAGCAGCGGTGGGTTTGCAGGTGCGAAAATACAAACCCTTTGCTTCCAGCTTCGCAGCCTTCTTGAGTAGAGGTTACGACTTTGTAAGGATGGCGGCTATCTCTCGTGCCAACATTAAATTAGTGGGTTCCCATGCTGGGATATCCATTGGTCAGGATGGGCCTTCACAGATGGCACTGGAGGACTTAGCAGCCTTCCGGGCGGTGTGGAGTAGTACTGTACTTTATCCCAGTGATGGCAATCAGACGGCTAAACTAGTGGCGCAAATGAGCGATCGCAATGGAATTGTCTACCTCCGTACCACCAGGGAAAGCACACCTGTAATCTATGGCTCTGATGAAGAATTCCCCATTGGTGGTAGCAAAGTAATCCGTAGTTCTGAGCAAGATCAAGCCACAGTGATTGCGGCTGGTATTACTTTACATGAAGCACTTAAGGCTGGGGATCGTTTAAAAAACGAAGGGATCACGGTGCGGATCATAGATGCCTACTCCGTCAAACCTATTGATGTAGAAACACTTCATCAAGCTGCACGCGATACCAAGGGGAATTTAGTCGTGGTTGAAGACCACTGGATGGAAGGCGGATTAGGTGCGGCTGTGCTTGATGCCTTTGCTGGTACTAGTAGTATTCCTACTTACAATGGGCCTCAACTGCGGTTAATTAAGTTGGCAGTGCTTGATATGCCAAGTTCCGGCACCCCAGAAGAACTGCTCCATACTGCCAAAATTGACGCCGATGCCATTGTTGAAGCGGTGAAATCGCAAGTCAGACAGCCAGTAGGGGTATAAGACGATACAGTTAATTAAAGGATGATTGTAGGTTGGGTTGAACTAAGTGAAACCCAACAAATGCCCAACAAATGTTGGGTTTTGTTCCTTAACCCAACCTACGCAATATATTTTTTGATTGATAGTGAGGCGAAATGGTAACGAAGCGGAAAATTTAAAAAATATTGGTAATTACAAGGTTTTTAAGGGAGGAACGTCTAAAGTCCCCTTTTAAAAGATTGACTTGAATCCACTCGTAGGATTAAATTTCTCTCAATAACTGATTAATTTTATTTTGTAGTTTTTCGCATAACTGTTGTGCCTGCCGATAAGCTACTGTACGCTCTTTATTTGAATAGTTGTGCAATTCTGCTGGTTCTGTAGGCTGAATAAAGTAACGTAGACGAGTTCTCATTACCCAAATTCCCATTGAAGGAAACAGAATTAAGACAAACATTAAAGGCGAGAAAGGCAAGAATGGTAATTTGACTAGTCGTTGCAATTTCTCTAAATTAACAGTCCAAGGATGTAAAGATTCACTGCCGATGCAAACTACTGGGAGAATGGGAATTTGATAGCGATCGCTCAACTTAATAAAACTTACATCAAACTTTTCTAGTTGATAGCGTCTTTTCCAACCTTTCAGAGGACCGCGGATACCTTCGGGTGCATATAAGATAATTTTATCTTGGGCCATCGCTGCCTCAAAATCATCTAATTCGGCTCGCACACCACCCAAAACCTGTGACCATTTAGGTGGTAGCCACCAAATCACCCAAGGATGCTCAAATAATACTGGACTTGCTACGGGTTGTACCACCCATCCTCTAGCTTCACTTAATAAATAACCCAAAGTCAAAAAATCCCAAGGAAAACACATCCCTGCGTGATTCATTGCCACAATCAATGGCCCTGTTTGCGGCAAGTTTTCCACTTGTTGCAATTCTCCCCGAAAATAGTATTTAACGATCGGGCCAAGAACTTCTTCACCAAAAGCTTGTTGATATTTGGGATCAAATTCCCCAACTTCTTTTTGGGGTGAACGAAAACCAAGACGTAACCAACGACTTAGCAACGCCAGATAAAATCCGCCAGGAATTAAAAATAATCCATATTCCAGCCAATTCCAACCGTCTGAATCAGTGTGATAGTGTTGCCAATGGCGGTTGAATAAAATTAGCCAGCCTGGAGGATACCAAAGACAAAACCAATCAAACCAGCTAAATATATAGCCTTCACCTGGTGTATTTTCCAGTTGACTGTTGAGGAGGTTTTCGGAGTGTTGATTAATCAAAACAGTTAAAGTTCAGGCACCAATTTTATTAAATATATATTATAGCTTTATAGTTTTGCCATTGGCAATCTTACTATATTTAAAATTAATTACAGGTTTGAAAATATATTTAAAATTTGGTTACCAAAATTAACGATAATTTGGAAAAATTTATATATGCAAACTATTAGAGAAAACTTATGTATCAAGGCTATCTATAGCAATCATAAATCAAACGCGCAAAAACAAGATCCCCGACTTGGTAAAAGTTATCGTGGATCTGCGGATTACAATTCTCACAAATCAAATAGGATTGCTATATAGCATTCCTAAATGATTCGTAAACTTCTTTCCTTCTTCTTTTGGCGCTCTTCTCTAATGAGACGCTGCGCGTTCACGTAGTGTCTCGTAGACAAGGCGGCAACTCTTGGAGACGCTGCGCGTTAGCGGAAGCCTCTGGCAGAATTGGCGGTTCGATAATTTTTACAACTAAAATAGGATTGCTATATATAAAATATTAAGTAGGGTACGAACCGTAACAATGTAATCCACTACCCATAGATTTTTGGCACTGCGTAATGCTTGAAAGTCATCAAATCACTTAAAATAATACTATTTTATCTTCACACACCTGACAAAATTTAATGTTTATATAGATACTTTCTCCAGTTAACAGTAACCAATGAAGACTGAGAACTGATATCAGTATTTCGCCAAAAGATGAAATTGATAACGACTAATGACTGTTCAAATTCTTCCTCAAGTTCGAGAGAAATTGCGAGACAACTGTCCTAATCTTCCTATTATGGAACTAGAAAAGCTACTAAAAATTTCAGATTTAATCCGTGAACTTCGGCAGCAACTCAATCTCTCTCAGGAAAAGTTTGCAGCTAAGTTGGGAGTTTCCCTGCGAACAGTCAATCGCTGGGAGAACGGATCTACAGTGCCTTCACAGATGGGACTAAAACTAATTGAAGAAATGTTACAGAAGATGGGCGAATCAGGCAAAAGACTACTGAACGAGTATCTCTTAATAGCAGAGCAGCGAGAGGACTCCTAAGATGGTGAAAGTACCGGAAAAGATTTTGATGATGCGCTCTTGGTTGCTAAACTATAGTGTGATGATTCTGGCAGTCATTGCGGCGCTGCTGCTAACGCGACTGTTGGTGCCAGTCTTCGATCCGAGCGTATTTACATTATTTTATGCTGCTGTGGCAATCAGTGCCTGGTATGGCGGCATGGGACTTGGCGTAGTGGCGATCGCTCTATCTATTACAACTGTTGTTTATTTTTTGATTGAGCCAGTCTACTCGTTCGATTTCCTCAGCCTGAACATCTTGGTACGATTAACCACATTCTCACTAGTGTCCTTCTTAATTACTGCCCTCTCTTCAGAGTTGCGAACTGCTAGATTTTCGGCAGAGATAAGCCTGAAATTGTTGCAAAATAGCGAAATGCGGTTTAGCCGACTAGCAGAATCCAACATCATTGGAGTCATTCTAACTGAGATAAAAAATGGCTCGATCATCGAAGCCAATGATGCTTTTCTGAAGATGGTGGGCTATACGCGAGAAGATTTGTCCACTAACCAAATGAAATGGCGTGAGATGACTCCACCTGAGTATCTTCAATTGAGTGAGCGTACAGTGGAAGAACTTAGAACGACCGGAGTATGTAAGCCCTTTGAAAAGGAATACATTCGTAAAGATGGCGATCGCATTCCCGTTTTGCTCGGTTCTGTGCTTGTGGGAGATACTCAAGAAACAGTCATTGGCTTCGTTGTTGATTTGAGCGAACGCAAACAAGCAGAAGCGGCATTACAGCAAGCCAATCAGCGGAATACACGCACTCTGGAAAACATGAGTGATGCATTTATTACTTTAGACCGGGACTGGCGAATCATCTACCAAAATGCCGAAGCAGAGCGAATTAACGGCAAACTCCGCACAGAGGTTATCGGTAAGTCCCACTGGGAGGAGTGGTCTGCATCAGTAGGCACTAATGTAGAACGCCAATACCGACGGGCGATGGCAGAACAGATTCCGATTCACTTCCAGCATCACTACTACTTACCGTCCAAGTATGACCTGTGGCTGGAGATTCACGTCTACCCTTGTGAGGATGGTCTTAACATTTTCTTCCGTGACATCAGCGAACGCAAGCAAGCAGAGAAGGCAGTCCAAGCAAGTGATGAACGCCTCAGGAGTTTTGTCAAAGCGAATATAGTTGGCATTCTTTTTGGTGATGTGAATGGTAGCATCACTGAAGCCAATGACGAGTTCTTGCGAATTGTGGGCTATACCCAGGAAGATATCCAGGCTGGCAGACTATGCTGGACTGATATCACGCCCCCTGAGTACCAATATTTAGATAAACTGGCTATTGCCGAAGCAACAGCGAAAGGAACCTGTACTCCCTATGAGAAAGAGTGCATTCACAAGGATGGTTCGAGTGTCCCAGTTGTAGTTGGCTACTCCCTTTTAGGAGAATCTCGGCACAAATCAGTTGCATTCATTCTCGATATTAGTGATCTCAAACAAGCTAAAAAAGCGCTGAGTCAGAGTCAAGAGCAATTTCAAGCTTTTATGGACAATATTCCAGCCGCCGCATGGATAACGAATGCAGACGGACGTGTACTTTACCTCAGTCCAACTTATCTGAACACATTTGATTTAGCAACAAATAAGGCGATTAATAAAAATATTTTTGACCTATACCCAGCCCAAATCGCTCAACCTCTGCTTGATAACATTAGAATGGTTGCCGAGACGAATCAGGTTGTTGAAACGATTGAGTCTACGCCACGCACAGATGGCACTCTCGGCGAATTTTTAGTATATAAGTTTCCGATTGCCAATGCATCTGGGCAACGCCTGATAGGAGGGGTTGCAGTTGACATCACCGAACGCGAACGCGCCCTTCGTGAACGCCAGCTTGCAGAACAAGCCCTGCAAGAGCGCAGTGAGCGACTCAAACTGCTTTCTGAAACAACCAGCGATTTGCTTTCAACCGAGCGCCCCTTGGATCTAATGAACAGCTTGTTCAGCAAACTCTCGGCGCAGATGGATTTGCATTTTTACTTCCACTATCTAATCGATACACATGAAAATAAGCAGAAATTTCGGTTAGTAGCTTGTAACGGTATTACTGATGAAGTATTTCAAACAATTGAATACCTGGAATTTAATCAAGGGATGTGCGGACTAGTGGCGCAAGAACGCCATCAAATTGTCGTCAATGATGTGCTGCACTCTAGCCATCCAAATGCCCAAATCCTTCATCCTTTTGGAATCACAGCCTATGCTGGTCAACCGTTAATTGCTCAAGGAAAGCTGCTTGGTGTCCTCTCCTTTGCCAGCCGCACCCGTACCCACTTCACTTCTGGGGAAATTGCCCTGCTGCAAGCAACCTCCGATCAGGTGGCGGTTGCTCTGGAACGCGCTCAGTTGATGGCTTCGTTACAGCAGCAAAAAGAGCAGTTAGTCCAAGCTAACCGGATCAAAGATGAATTTTTGGCGGTTCTTTCCCACGAACTTCGCACGCCGCTAAACCCGATTCTGGGATGGTCGAAGTTACTGCAAACTAAAAAGTATGATCAAGCAACCACCACTCGCGCCCTGGAAACCATTGAGCGCAATGCCAAGCTTCAAACCCAATTAATTGAAGATTTGCTGGATGTCTCTCGAATTTTGCAAGGTAAGCTCAGCCTGAATATTGCTCCTGTGAATCTGGAAAGTGCGATCGCAGCAGCAATAGAAACTGTACGTCTAGCGGCTGAAGCCAAATCGATTCAGATTAACACTGTCCTTGAACCAAAGATCGGCCAAGTAACTGGTGATTCAGCTCGCTTGCAGCAAGTTATCTGGAATCTACTTTCCAATGCGATTAAGTTTACACCCCAAGGTGGACAGGTAGAAATCAGTTTACAGTCACTTGGTTCTCAGGCTCAACTTCGAGTCAGTGATACAGGTAAGGGGATTAGCCCAGATTTTTTACCCTATGTATTTGACTACTTTCGACAAGCTGATGGTGCAACTACCAGGAAATTCGGCGGACTGGGATTAGGATTAGCTATTGTTCGTCACATTGTAGAGCTACATGGCGGTACAGTTCAGGCAGAAAGTTTGGGCGAAGAACAGGGAGCAACCTTTACAGTCGTGCTACCGCTGATCAAGATTTATTTAAATAGCCACGACAGTGAGCAACAACCTAATGATTTGCCTGATCTAAATGGGGTAAAAGTTCTGCTTGTGGATGATGAGCGTGATACGCGAGAGTTAATTGCTTTCATTCTGGAGCAGTCTGGCGCGGTAATAACTCAGGCAGCATCGGCTGTAGAAGCACTACGAGTCATGCCTCAGTTCCAGCCAAATCTGCTGTTAAGCGACATTGGAATGCCGGAAGTAGACGGCTATATGCTGATACGTCAAATCAGAGCCATGTCACCAGAGATGGGAGGGACAATTCCAGCGATCGCTCTCACAGCTTACGCATCTGAGGTTGATTATCAACAGGCAATTGCTGCCGGATTTGAGCAGCATATCACCAAACCAGTAGAGCCTGCTAAATTAATTCGAGCGATCGCAAACCTGATTTGTAGTTGTAGCAATCTGCAAACTAACTTACAACCCTTGGAAGCTCGAAAAAGACATAATTAACTCAGAGACGAATGGCACGCTTGAAAAGCCAAAACACTTGTTGTTTAAGCAGTTTGTAATTGCTTATGTAATTTATGCCTGGGTTTTGTCATTAAGGCGTGAGCTTTTGGACGTGACTTATGAGGGGTGAAGTTTTTGACTAATGACTAATTTTGAGAATTTACTTCAATTTTGCTTAACCAAATCACTAGGTCATCTGCATGAATTTCTATCTCATTTCCTAAAGTTTTGATATACAGAAGTCCATCACTAATGGTTAAATCTCTGATTGGATACCATGAATCTCTTGTCTGGATTAAAAGATCCGATAGAATTCCTAGTTGTAAAATATTCTTACGATATTTCCACCAAGCTCGCCATAAAACGACAGATTTAGTACATTGCAACCTATAGTCTTTAGGGATTTGGCAGTGTTGATAGTGATAGAAACCACAACTATCTATGTTTCCTTTAAGGAGATAATTGCATTCTGATAAAGCCTGATTCAGTAATTCCCAATGGGATGAGTTAGACCGAATTAAGAATTCAGTTGGTGTAGTATTTAGTTGGGCAGTGGCAATTATGCCTTCAGCCTTTGTTGACAGATGGTTAATATTATAAACTGTTTGTGCTGTTAAAGAACGATTTGCCAATAAAATATCTTTTTTCTGGATAGAGTTGTATACAAACTCTCGAACTAAATCTAAATCAGACAACATAAAATTATTTATACTAAATCAACTAATGTTGTAATTTTTATCACATTTTATATTTAGTAATTACACTGATTAGTCCGTCAATCCGGATAATTCTCAACTTGATTTATACTGACTTCGTTGTTGGATCAAAGCTTTGTCGGCGTAGCAAATATACCTGGCGATTAGAAATCGCAGCTACACAAACTTCTCCCTACAGTCCTTCGGGCATCCTACGGCAGGCGCTAGCCTCTGGCAATGTGAGAAGGGGAGACGATGCCGCGCATAACGCACTGGCTGGCGTGCGAATTCTATTCGCCAGGGCTAGGGGTATTTTTACAAAAGTGAGATGCCCCCCAGTGCTATTCAACTCAGAGACTCTATTAACTTTACAACTCGTTCCTTAATTTCATCTCGAACGCGGCGAAAAGTTTCAATTGATTGCCCTGCTGGATCATTAAGTTGCCAATCTTCAAACACATCTCTTAACACCCACTCTTCGGGTAAATTAACACCACAACCACATAATGAAATCACAGCATTATAATCATCAGTATTGAAATCACTTAAAGGCTTAGAAGTTTGATTGCTAATATCAATGCCAATTTCTGCCATCACTTCAACAGTGACGGGATCTACCTTACTTGCTGTCAAACCTGAACTAGCAACAGCAACTTTACCTTCTCCTAATATTCGCGTAAATCCCTCTGCCATTTGCGAACGGCGGGAATTATGCTTACAAACAAACATTATTTTTTTCATGATGTTGTTAGTTATTGATATGTTGACACGAGAAAAATCTTATAAACTTCGATTGGCTTTAATTTTCAGGGCACTATTCGCTACCTTAATGGTTTCTTGTGCCGCTTTTTCTTTACGTTCGCTGTGGCGGTCTGTTAGGTAATCAAGCTGATCACGCAATAGCAGCGTAAATTTGTAAAGTTCTTCCATAACATCGATGACGCGATCGCGGTAAGGTGAATCCTTCATTGTTCCATCTTCGTTAAACTCTTGGTAAGCTTTCGCCACTGAAGACTGATTGGGAATCGTAAACATTCGCATCCACCGCCCCAAAATTCGTAGCGTATTAACAGCATTAAAAGACTGAGAACCACCGCTAACTTGCATGATTGCTAAGGTTTTGCCTTGAGTTGGTCTGACTGCTCCTAAACTTAAAGGAATCCAATCAATTTGGTTTTTTATAATGCCAGTAATATTACCGTGCATCTCAGGAGAAGACCACACTTGCCCCTCAGACCAGATGCTCAATTCCCGTAATTCCTGTACCTTGGGATGAGTCTCTGGCACACTGCCATAAATGGGTAATTCACAAGGATTGAAAAACCGCACTTCTGCACCAAATTCTTGAATAATCCTTGCAGCTTCTTCAGCCAGCAGTCGGCTGTATGAATGCTCTCGTAGAGAACCGTATAGAAATAGAATTCTCAGTTTGTGATCAAAGGTCATAAATTTATAGCATTCTCGATTTAGATGGCGAGAAATAACGTTTCTGGAACCAAAAGGCAACATTAACAAGACTAATCAGCACAGGCACCTCCACTAGGGGGCCAACGACGGCAGCAAAAGCTGCACCCGAATTAATGCCGAACACAGCAATTGCCACTGCGATCGCTAATTCAAAATTATTTCCTGCTGCTGTAAATGCTACACTTGCGGCTCTGGAATAGTCTGTCTTAATTCGCCATGCCATATAAAAACTTACCAAAAACATCACGACGAAGTAGATGATCAACGGGATTGCAATCCGAACCACGTCCAAGGGAATCTGAACGATCAAATTTCCTTTCAAGCTGAACATGACCAAAATTGTAAATAGCAGAGCAATCAGCGTGATGGGACTGATTTTGGGAACAAATTCCTCGTGATACCACAGCTTGCTTTTTGCCTTCACTAAGAAGTAACGAGTGAAAAATCCAGCTAAAAAGGGAATACCGAGATAGATGAACACACTTTGGGCAATCTCGGCGATACTCACGTTAACAACACTGCCTTGCAACCCAAATAGTGGTGGCAGCACGCTAATAAAGAACCATGCATAAGGGCTATAGAAAATGACCTGAAAGATGCTGTTGAAAGCAACTAATCCAGCTGTGTACTCTGCATTACCTCGTGCCAAGTCACTCCACACAACTACCATTGCAATACAGCGGGCTAATCCAATCAGAATCAATCCCGTCATATATTGTGGGTAACTATGTAAGAAGATACTTGCTAGAGCAAACATCAGTATTGGCCCGATGATCCAATTCTGAATTAGCGACAGACCGAGAATTTTCTTATTGCGAAATACATCTCCTAACTCTTCGTATCGCACCTTAGCTAAGGGTGGGTACATCATCAGAATTAAGCCGATTGCGATCGGTATATTAGTGGTTCCCACCTGGAACTGGTTAATAAACGCCTCTACTCCGGGAAGAAAATAGCCCAAGCCGACCCCGACGGTCATTGCTAGAAAAATCCACAGAGTCAAGAAGCGGTCAAGAAAAGACAGTTGTTTTGAAATCCGTTGATTTCTCATTACTTACCTAGCTAGAACCATCTATTTTGATCGTTGTCACTTTTGCCGAATCAGCGACTTGTGTTACTTTTTGCGATGGCTGAGTTTGAGTTTATGAATTGGATGTGGATGTGCCTGTGCAACTAGTCGCAAATGCCAACATTCAAAGTGCGAGAGCCAATTTTCTTGGTATTGCCTTCATTGACCTCATCTGTATGGCTGATCTCAAAGATATATTTATATCATTTCAAAAAAAGTTGATGTGTCAAGGTGAATAAGACTGTTATATACAAAAATTCATCAAAAAAACTTGATATATAATTACAAAGTTGCAGGTTCTTCAGGTAAACCGCAGACGCAACCGCAGGCAGGAGTATAAATTTCCGGCGTTGCTGAATTAAAGTATGAGATTCAAAAATTCAATGCTTAAAACCTTTATCTTTGCGTCTTTGCACGAAACTAAATTCATCCTCTCAATCAGCAACGCCAAATTTCCTAATCACAGCAAGCATTTGCAGATGAAATTACCCTAGTCTTGCGAAAATCTGCCAAATATTCTTCTAAAACACTAAATTGAAAAATATTTAAACTGTAATAAATCCAGCGTCCTTCCTGACGTGAGTTAACTAAGCCAGCTTCCTTGAGGGTTTTCAAGTGAAAAGATAATTTCGACTGACTTACCCCCAAAGCCTCACACAAATCACACACACATAGTTCTCCCTGTTGTAACAATTCCAGCACACCAATCCTGAGTGGATCAGAAAGGGCATGAAAGCCAGCAGCAATTAAATGAGGAATAGTAGCAGCGGGGGTTTGCATGAATCAGATTTTGATAAGGTTATGCTTAACTCTATTGTGAAGCAGAGACTACAGCTTCAGGTTGATAGCGGATACCAGCTTGCTTGAAGCGATGCAAAGCTTCACCCAAGCGATCGCAGTCGGCAATTAAACTTATCCTTACATATCCTTCACCTGCAACCCCAAAGGCATTACCTGGGGTAAGAACAACGCCTGTTTGCTGCAACACATTCAGGGCAAAATCTGTGGAACCAACGCCAACGGGACACTTCACCCAAAGATACATCGTCGCCTTGGTTTTGGGGATATCCCAACCCAATTCTCCTAATCCTTGAATGAGGAAATCGCGGCGGGTGCGGTAGCGTTGTTGTACCTCGTGCAAATACACATCTGGCAGTTGCAAGGCGGTTTCAGCTGCTGTTTGTAATGCTGCAAAAATGCCATAATCCAAGTTAGTTTTTAGCGTCCGTAAACCTTGAATTACATGGCGATTACCCACCACAAACCCGACGCGCCAACCGGCCATATTGTAGGTTTTGGATAAGGTGTGAAATTCTACACCAATATCTTTAGCACCAGGAATTTCTAGCAAGCTAGTGGGTTGATAACCATCAAAAGCTAACTCGGCATAACACAAGTCATGTACCAGCAAAATTTCATATTTGCGGGCGAAGGCGACGATTTCTTCAAAAAATTCGCGGGGGGCGGTGGCGGCGGTGGGATTGCTGGGATAATTGAAATAGAGAATTTTAGCCTGTCTTGCAACCTCGTCAGGAATTGCAGCTAAATCGATTAACCAGTCATTCTCTGGTTTAAGAATCAAGCTGTGGATTTTCCCGCCTGCGATCGCTGGGCCGCGGAAATGGGCGGGATAAGCTGGGGAAGGAACCAGAACAACATCACCAGGGTTAACGTAGGCGATCGCTAGATGGGTTAATCCTTCTTTAGAACCCAGCAGTGGTAAAGCTTCGCTATCGGGATCGAGAACCACACCATAACGGCGATGATACCAATTGGTGATTGCCCGGCGGAAACTAGCAGTCCCCTCAAAAGGAGGATAACCGTGATTGGCGGGATCTTTTAAAGCAGCGATCGCTGCTTCTACAACTGGTGCTGGCGTTGCACCATCCGGGTTTCCCATACCCAAATCAATTAAATCCAGCCCTTGTTCGCGTGCTTTAGCTTTCAGTTCATCTAAACGGGCAAATACATAAGGTGGCAGTTTTTGTATACGTTCTGCTGGGACAATCCAATTTAAACTCATTCTTCAACCTCGTCACTCATTCCCTTGGGCGAAACTCGATTCATGTCTCTACTATCTATGGGTGCAGTGGTGGAAACCATTGCCGCCATCAACTGTTCTGGCGCGACTTTAAATGGTAGTCGATGGATGTCAGAATTAGGAACCAGAGCAATTTCAGCGGCTGTTTGCAACTCGCCTAATGTAATATTGCCCAATCCCAAATCACTTAATTTTTGGGGTAGTCCAATTTCTGTGTAGAACTTTAATAACTGTTGTCGTGCCGATGCAGCTAGTTGATTGCCTTGTAGCATTTCTTCTAAACGCAGTTGCACCAAAATCCCAAAAGCAACTTTTTCGCCATGAATACTGCCATGTCCTGAAATATGAGTTAAACCATTATGCACGGCATGGGCAGCAACTGTGCGACACTGCGCCCCTCCAAGTCCCCCAACTACCCCGGCGAGTAAAACAGTGGCGTCTACAACTTCTCGCCAAACCTCACTACCTGGTTCTTTCAGGGCGGCGGCTGACTTTTGCAAAAGGATATCTCGCAAAACTCGTGCTTGTTGCACCGCAGCAATAATTAAAGTGTCTTGCAAATGCCCACTGCTAACTGAGGCTTCATACCACTTAGCGATCGCATCACCAATTCCAGCTACTAAAGTCCGTTGGGGTGCAGTATTAATCAAGTCATAATCAAGTATCAGTAAATCGGGACAACGAGACAGCCCCACATCGTAGAGAAATGCCCCGTCTTTTGAATAAACATTCGACAAGGCACTCCAAGCTGCACAGGTAGCCGCTGATGTCGGAATTGTCACCACTGGCAACTGTAACTGCTGCGCGACTAATTTAGCTGTATCTAGGGCTTTACCGCCACCAACACCGATAATTAGATCAGCTTTATGTTCTTTTGCCGTCTTCTGTAAAGATTTCAGGCTAGCTTCGCAGCAATCTGCACCATAGGTAGCTTGGGCAGTATGTAACTGTTGCGTTTCTAAAACTGGCTGCAAATTCTTTCGGCTAATAGCGAGAGTAGATTCACCTGCCACAATTAAGGGACGACTTCCCAAACAGGCGATCTCTGCTGCTGCTGCTTGTAACACCTCAGAACCACGGATTATTTTTGCTGGGGCAACTGTGAGCGGAAATAATGAACTAGAGGTTTGAGTAGACAGAGAACGTTGAGTAGAAAGTTGATTAGACATATAATCTAGTTTGCCAAAACCTTGATATTTCTTAATCTAATAGACTTGCAGTCAGAAATACTTGTTGCCACGCTGTTTTCAGAATGGCTACAAACAAAGCATCTGACTTAACTAAGTTTTAACCGATGTAATGAAAAAGACAAAGCTCATCGCCAATTGGTTAAGCAATTTAACGACGTTGCTTGAATCTGTGATGTCCATTAGCCTGAAATTCCGAACTATCAAAGTTTTGAATAACCGTATAATTAATTAACATTACCACTCTCAGATTCTCAGGAAAAGTTATTGAGAACTGAATAATCTGTCGATGGTCATTCCAGCTATGGATAGGTGCAAAGAGGCATACATCTATCTGTACGCTCCCACAGCCGATTCATTTGCCACAAAGACTGTGAACTAATCGCAACAGTGGTAATGAGGATAACAAATGACAAATCACAACTCTCAGTACCCATTACCTGCACGCTGATTGACCTTTTCTTACAGTGGAAGCACTAAAGTGTGAATATCTTAATCTAAAAACAACTATTAATGTATCAGTAAATACAAAATAAATTTTGTCGTTCTGATAGCAGGTAAATTATTTTGTCCTCTGGGAGAATGAGGGCTGAAGAAAAAAATTGTCCAATTCCCCCCTGCCCCTCTGCTCCCCTGGTTACTGAGCTTGTCCTGAGCGTAGCCGTAAAGCCTGCGGCATAGCTACGCTTAGGGCGCAGCCTCTCCAAGAGTTGTATGCCCCCGTGCTCTTCTTAAGCAGTAGGTTTTGGCAATTGGGCGAATTTGTCTGTGTAAATTTCGACTGTGACTGGGGAATTTTGATGCGAAACGAGCGATCGCTTCACCTCACCCAAGTAAACTGGTACAGAAGCCCCTTGTTCCGGGTGGATAATGGTACGGGCGCGAACTGTTAACTTGTCGTCTTCGCGTGTACCTGAGCGACCATAAGAGAAGAGATTACTAGCTGCTTGACGTAAAGTTGCTTCTAATTGTGTGGGTGTAATTTGGGGTGATGTGGCAATCACTGCTTGTGTTGACCCATTGTCATAAACTAAAGTGTACCGGACTGCTCCGGGAATCACAGTCCGACTCAAGGGGACTATCGAGAGTGCAAATAAACCAGCTGTCAGCACCAGCATAAAGCCAGTCGTACCTACCAGCCGAAAGCGGATGCCCCATTTGAGAATAAAAGCCAAAACTGCTAAGGCAGCAAATACCAAGGTGGCTATACCCGACCATTGGGTGTACTGAAGAAAGTCAGCTGTTGTAAGCATAAGATTGGTTATGGAGGCGTCTTTTTTCGTTACCGACACACCCATTTTACCGAGAGCTTACACCAAAAAGGTTATTGCTATCCAGTTCAGTTAGAGAAAGTTAAGTAAGTAGGCGTGAATAATTAAAGGTTTATAGTAAGCGGCTAAAGCCGCTTACTATAAACCTTTAATTAATTTTAGATTGCGTAATATTGTTTAATTCATTCTTGCCCACTTACTTATTTGTCTGAGTGGTTATTGGTCATTTGTTGTTCTCCCTCTGCCTCACTTCCTCAGCCTCGCCAATCTTTCAGAACAGTATTGGTTCACCAGAGACGATATGGGAATTTTTAGATGTCTGCAACTTAGTTTGAACACTATCAATGATTGCCAGCCAATCAGCATCTCTGTTCCATTCAGAGCGAATCCTGGTTTTAGTCGCCGCGTCATAGAGGTTACAAAAAACCACATTCTCTTTTCCAGCAATTGCAGCGATAATCAGGGGCTTAGAAAAGTCCTCGACTAGTGATACAGCTAAAAGGAAAGTTTTCGCAAAGTTCGTTTCTATCCCAGTCCTCACAACATAAATTTCATCTGCTCTCACAACGATGTCTAATTTATTGTTGACATTTCCCTTAAATTCTCCCGGTTTTAATTTTAGTTCAGATATATACCCAGTTAGCCCTGTTTTGTGGACAGGAATAGTTTGATCATTATTGATATCGTAGTTATACCACAGGTAGGATTCCCCGTTTAATTCTCCGTTTCTTACATGCAAATAAATAGGTTCTGGCGGGTTACAAAGACCTAGTACCGCAAGGCGGAAGTCAAAAATCAAAAGTCAAAAGTCAAAAGTATTATGGAATAAGCTCTTTAGGGATTTTAAATGGTTGCTCTATTTACGCCGTAGCGTACTAGTTTAATTTCAGTAATCATGTTTTATTTTCCTTAATGAAAGATAAAAATTTTCAGATATTCTGTCAAATTAAATACTTTTTAAAGAATAAAATAATAAATATACAAAAGGGCATCTACAAGAGATGCCCGTCATGCAGGAAAACCGCAAAGGATTGTCCCTACACCTTCCCAACAATCAGCAACAGCGACTAATACCTAATTAGTCACTCTCACAGTCACAGACGTGAATATAGTAATATTATTAATTTAAAACTCTAAATGTCTCCAGTGCATACACGGAAATTGATGGCAATTTTAAGTTACTGATCGCTATTTCCTAACTGACTAATTTGGATGAGATGCAAACCTATCTTCTTGGTTATAACGATGTACTACTCCACAAATGGCAGCCAAAATTAACCAAGAGAGCGCATTCAAACGAATATCGAAGAGGGTTACATCTACTGTATTAAATAGAACCCACGCAATAAAAGCCAGAAGATAACTGAAAAATATCAATCTGTCTTCTGTATTTATATATTTTGACTTTCGCAATAATTGCACGCCTGTAATCAAAATCCAAGCAAGTAAGCCACAAAATAAAAAAGTACTGGGAAAACCAGTTTCAGCAGATAACATCAAAAAAAAGTTATGAGGATGACCCAAGGGAATCTGCATCTGGGCTTTGTAGAGTCTACTAAAACTGCGTAACCCCCAGCCAGTCCAAGGATGTTCCTGAGCTAAAGACCAGGCAAAATTCCACTGAGTTTTTCGCATTAAAGCGACTGGTCTACCTGGATACATATCGTCATTTAACCTTGCCCAAAAGAAAGCAGGAACGTACTGACGAAAAAATTGAGCGATTGGTGAGGGAGCAAAAGCTGCCAAAAGCACACTAGAGACGATCGCAGCAATGCTACCTACAATAATGCGCCAACCTTGGTAGAGTGCATAAGCTAAACAGGCAAAAATAGCGATCGCCCAGCCATTGCGCGAACTGGTAAAAACCAAAGCAATGAAATTTGTAATCATCGCCACGGTTAAAAAGAGAAAGGGGACTGGGGACTGGGAACTGGGGACTGAATTCTTCCCAATACCCAATCTTCGATACCTAATCCCCAATCGCCATTGTTCGAGCCACAACCCTAAGCCCAAGATAAAAACTATCGCTAGATAAGCAGCGAAGGTGTTAGCGTGCAAGAAGAGTGAGGCTATGCGACCTGGTGGATTTCCTCCTGGTCTGATCGTCCAAGCTAAGACAATCCACAAAATCTCGAACTTCAAACTCCAGCCTAAAAATAACTGTCCCAAACCGATAATTATCACTGGCATGGAACCGATCACCAAAATCCAAGCCATTTGCCGCAATTGGGCAAATGTTTGAATCAGAGTGCTATGGGCAGCGAAAACTAAAAAGAATGGTAATAAATTAAATAAGCCGAGGAAAGCTGCGGTCTTGTCATCGGCAAACCCAGCACTTATGATCAGCAACACACTCAAAAGGGCAAATCCCCAGTTGAGGGGGCGGCGACTAATTTTCTGGTATTGTTTCAGTAAAGTTATTAATGATACAACAACTATAGTCACAGCCCCCAAGAAAGGACTCAATGGGAAGATTAACAGTGCCCATAGAGAATAGTTCCAGCAAGATTGCCAACGAGACTTGAAATAGTAAAAAGCTTTGTTCAAGCTGGCTCCCAACATTCCTCACGAGTGAGGCGAATTTGAGCTAAGGCAAAGATGGTAGGGATGATCCGACCATAGTTAGTGGCGATCGCTCTCCACCCTAAATCCGCAAAAAACCAAGCCCACATCATCGGCCCAATCACAGCAAACATACTGCGGGTTGCCCCATAACGAGCTGCACTCACAGTCATACCCCGTCGAGCCATTTGCATAGTTACATAGCTTTGGAATTGGGTTGTAGCTGCTTCTGAACCTGTAATTACCGCTTGTTTGGCTACTTCATAGGTAGCAAAGTGGATGGCAAATTGACGGGCAATTTGCTTAAGTACAAGTGGCTGGAGCATAGAAGTAACAGCGATCGCACTACCGCCTTTGAAAAGTAACCCCAAGGGGTCACGTTGTAATAAAAGTGGTAGCGGTTGTTTTAGTTCTGATTTGAACAGCTGATGCTGCACCCGTACAGTCAATTTTTGCTTTTCCTGTTCAGGTAATTTTTTCCACACCTGTCCTAGCAGATGCAAAAATACTTCTGCTTCTAAATCAATAGTTGCCAGCTGATTAGAATAGGAAATTTTTAGATACTTACATACTTGAACTAGAGCTTGTCGGTAAGTTACCTGCCCTGTGCGTCCCCGTAATACTGTCATTCCATCTGCCGCCAAAAAGCGAAAGCGACCCTCTAGTGCGTCTAACCAAGCTTTACGGTCTTGGCTTTGTACTTTGATGGGTTCGGGTGTGTGTACATAGTCTAGGGGATTGAACTTACGACTAAATAGAATTGCCGTTAAGTCTTGCAATTCTTCTTCGGTCGCTAACTCTAGCGCCGCCCTCATTTCATCCAATTTCCCTTCCTCCGTTCCGTGCAGCTTTGTGTACCTTATTCTACTATTAGCTTTCAGCAGTCATTAGTAGTAATTTTGTCCTTTGATAATAACTAATAACTAATGACCAATGACTAATAACCAACGACTAAGGACTATTGACTCATGACTGATATTGCAGTGATTGGTGCCGGAATAGCTGGTTTAGTCTGCGCCCAGCAGTTAAGTCAAGCTGGATATTCGGTGCTAGTGGTGGAAAAATCCCGTGGCTTGGGAGGAAGACTGGCTACACGTCGCTTGCATGGAACTTGGGCGGATCATGGGGCTTGTTACCTGAAGCCAAAGGGTGAATTGTTGGGACGTTTTGTGGAAATATTGCGATTGCGCCATATCCTCGAAGTTTGGACAGAGGAAGTTTACGAACTCACAGCAGATGCTTTTTTATCTGAACCTAAAAACCGTAGTCCGCGTTATGTTGCACCTGAGGGAATGAGTGCGATCGCTAAATTTCTCGCCCCAGGTTTAGAAATATTACTGAATCAGCGTGTCATTGCTATTACCCCAACTCCCGAAAATAGCTGGCGTCTGACTCTCGAATCTAGCAACGAAGAATTATCTGCAAAAGCTTTAGTCGTCGCCATTCCTGCACCCCAAGCTGTGATGTTGTTGTCACCTTTGGGTGAAAGTGTATTGGATGCAGTCTTTCTTGACAATCTGCGTTCTGTAGAATTCTATCCCTCGATTAGTGCGATCGCTGGATATCTTCCCACATCCCAACCACTCCCTGAGTGGAAAGCTCTAAGTTTTGTGGATGATGCTGATTTAGCATGGATTGGTTTGGACAGTAGCAAGCGTCCTAACCCTCAACAACCACATTTTGTGGTGCAAAGTAGCGCTGATTTTGCTCAACGTCATCTAGAATCACAGGATTTACAACCTGCCGCACAGTATATGTTGCAACGAGCAGCTGAATCTCTGTCCCTTCCTTGGCTGAATACTCCTGAATGGATGCAAGTACATCGTTGGCGTTATGCCTTTCCTAGCCGTCCTTGGCACGAAGCATTTTTGTCTGCCGCAACTCCCCTACCTTTAATTTGTTGTGGTGATTGGTGTGGCGGCAATCTTGTGGAAGGTGCGATGCTTTCTGGATTAGCTGCCGCTGATGAAATTAATCATCAATTGCATGATCTACCTTTAGATAATGTGAACTTTCTAAACGTTTTTACCAGTTCAGTTCATCTGTCGCTAGACTGATTTTGCACTATAGGGAGTTGTTATTTTTATGACTTACTAAACGAACGTGCAACAAATAAGTTTTTTAGATGAAACAGTGAATTTTGCAGCAAACCTTAAAAAGTGATGTAAATTACCAAAAAAGCTTAACTTCATTAAAAACTTGTTCCTAATTCAAGTTTTTTTATTGCCGTTAATCTTGATCCCCTAGCCTTGATGCTGCGTTTCATGTAGATTTCTGCCTTTTTGGCAGAAGTTTGAAATAATTAGGATTATAAATATAAAATGTCGGTAACTTACCAGCTTATTGGATGCTGTTTTAAGAAGTCATACTGTGAACCAGTATAAAGCTTAACAAAAATAAGCAAAGCCAAATGTCTGATATTTTACCAAGATAAAAGGCTAGTTTCAGAGTCTATTGCATATATCAGTTGAATTACTTCTAACTGATTGTCATGACGACGTTGGCATCTAAAAAAGTTGTTTTCTCCACCAACCATTGACTAGATTAAAAAAGGAGTTTAAAAATCATGAAAACGGTAGTCAATTTAACACAGCAATCAGTAGTAGGAGAGATTGAAAGCGTTTTGGATACATATCCATCCCATCCATATCAACAAGCCCTTGCGATTCCTGACTTACGCCAAGAGCTAATTGCTTTCGTCCTCAACCGCCTACCCTCCTTTTACAACGTGATGTCTGACGGACAGATTCCGCTAGCAGAGGCTAAACAAGGAAGCTTGGCTTATTACAAGTTGCCTCGTAAACCCTTTGAACAGCAAATACATTTACAAAATTTGATTCACCAAGGCATTTGTTTAATTATTCAAGAAAAGTCAGATTGGATTAGCAATCATCTTTGTGAAACAGTTGAACCAGCTTGTGAACCTTCTCACTGGTTTGGTTAATAGTTCTAACAAGATTTGGCTCTCTGCTGATCTGACTTTTCACGTTGTATGGAAAGGCCCATGAAAAACCTAACCCCCTTCCTGCATGGGGAAGGGGGAAAATTCAAAGTCTCTCTCCTAGAAGGAGTGAGATTTTCCTGATAGCGTAAACAGTCAGATAAGAGATCCCCTAACCCCCTTAAAAAGTTGGCTCTTGAGATCCCCCTTTTTTTAGTGGGATTAGGGGGGATTGCGCTTCGCGCACGCGACGCGAACGAGGTTTCAGGTTTTGAGTGCGTAAGTCCTGAATTATTTGGATAAAGGATTCAGTATATTGCTCTTGAGGTGTAAACTTTGACAATTACTAAGTTCAAAGGATATTCCCAGGACATGAGAAAATTAACTGCTCTAATGCTAAGTATTTCCGTGACTGTCGGGGTGGGAGCGTTAACACCCAAAGTCACTAATGCTCAATTATTTTACCCGCCAGCAAGCGATCGCCATTCATTAATGGTAATCGGTCAAGGAGTGGTGAGAGTGCCAGCAGATACAGCGGATATTGAATTGGTATTCAGTAGCGGAGGTAGCAATAATCAGTTAGAAACGCAACCGTCATCTCTAGGGTCAGTCCACCGCATATCTTCACCAATTCTGCTCTTAAATTACAAAACAGCAGCAGAATCTTTACCAAGCAAAAAATCATTAACTAAAGCAACTCTCCAGCCTGTAGTTAATAGCCTAGTTGCCAAAGGGATTAGTGCTGATAAAATTCAAGTGCAACTTAACACTAATTCCAGTGAAAATAACGCCAAAATATTGGTGAGACTGGAAAAACCAACACGCGATCGCGTCCAGGAAATTGTTGCTACAGCGAACAAGTCCACGAGCGAAATTGAAAATCTTTCCGTCAAGAGTGTGGGCGTTGAATACGCAGTCAATGACTGTCAAGCTTTGCAGAGTTCAGTTTACCAATCAGCGATGAAAGACGCTCAAAGTCGTGCTCAGGCTTTAGCAACTGCTATGGGTGTTAAACTTGGGACTCCTTCTGTAGCCGAGCCATTTTACACATTATTTTATCCCTCATGTAGTTCCAAAGCTGGAGTTACTTTACCGTCTTTTGCAGGTTTTTTATTATCACCGACTTATAATCCAGACGCTACGGCGGAAGTAGAGATGAAAAAGGATATTTTTGTGACATATATAACAAAATAAACATTTACATTCAGTGCATAGACGCGCAGCGCCTTGTCGTCAGACATCGCACTTTGCTTTAGTCAAGATTAAGAGTGCGCTCGCTTAACTATGTAACCTTGAAGAAGCTGATTTACAGAGTGCTACAGAAGAGTTTCTTAAAGCTAAAGAGGTGATTAATCAATATATCCGAAAGCATCCAGATTTGATTAATAAATATCCTCAGCTGAGGGAAATTAGTAAATTAACAAATATAGGTCAACAAAGGTCTGAGGAGATATATGAAGACAAGCAATTTTACGGATAAATCTTTGTATATCCAACACCACGCAGTTGCAAAATATCCACAGCAGAAGTTTTTGTTAAACTATTTGCACTGTCTGGTTCAATTTTAAAGTGCCAAATATTATCAGCATAATGTTCTTTCCAGTCTGTGATTGGTGCAATCAACTTAATGGGTAGCTTGCCAACACCATCAGAACTTACTACTATAGCCGGACGGACTTTTTTGATTTCTGCTCCCACTGTCGGATCGAAATTAGCAAGCCAAATCTCACCTCCTTTAGGAGCAGGATATCTAATAATCAATCAAGTTTCCTGTCTGTAATTCCTGCCATTCTCTATCTTGCTCGTAATGTAATAACATTAACTCAGCCTGTGCTGCCAATATGCATCGCCGTTCTTCTAATGACAATTTCATGAACTCACGACGGCTGATGGTTTTAGCTTGTAAAAGTGTTTCCGAAGATTGTAGCTGTGAGTTTTCTCTCTGAGGAGTAGAATTGGAGATTTCCATACTTTCTCAGTAATTTTTATAACAATTCCTAATTTATATTAATTTTACCGCACAGCTAAAGTATGCGTGTTCATAATTCTTTTATTCAGGAGCGATCGCTTTTTATATTTATCCTAGCGTCAGTATTCCTGCTGCAAAATTTACAGCCAGTGGCAACATTTTTAACCATTGCAAACCCAGCAGAGGTTCGCGAATGTTTTTTTATTCTATCAATCTATAGAAAAGTAAAATATTCACTGGAGTTTAGACTAAATGGGTAATTTTTAAACTCCAATAATGAAAAAACTCCAGAAATATTTGTGACAAATCTGGAGCTAGGAAAGATACGCATTTACCTATATCAAATTTTCACCGTGATAGCATCCTCCGTCATCAGGGTATACACTCAAATAAAGTTTAGGATGTCTAAGGATCAACTACTGTGCTTCTCGTTTACACATCTTTTCTGTTGAAAGTAACGCAAAACAGCCCCAGTTTATCTGAGGCTGCTTTGCGAGAGTTGTTTGGTAGGAGGGGTACATCAACAGTGATGCCCTGTATTAGATATTAAATAATTCAGTATGTATCCCTATTCAGCCATGTTCTGGCACATCCGGTTTAGAAAATTTTGATCGCTTTTTCCAAAAAGAAACTCCAGACGCCCTTAAGGCATTCTGGAGCAGTAACAGGTTTCTAACATCAATCAATTTTTACCTATGCGATCGCCAGATGTCGTTGGGGTATATACTCAAATGTATTTTATGTCTGATCATCCGCCAATTGAACAGCAGGTTACTTTCTTTTATACTGATGATCTCGATGCATCCACAGAATTCTACCAACAAAAGCTGGGCTTGGAATTGTGGCTTGATCAAGGAACCTGTCGAATTTATACTGTTAGTGGTTCTGGATATTTGGGATTGTGTCAAGCAACCAAAACATCACATCCTCCAGCCGACAAGCAATCAAGTGTCATTTTTACCTTGGTAACACAGCAGGTGGATGAGTGGTTTGAATATCTCAAAGAACGCGGCATCAAATTTGAAAAGCCACCTACACTAAATGAAAAGTACAACATTTACCACTGTTTTTTCCGTGATCCCAGTGGTTATTTGATTGAAATTCAACGTTTTGAGACTAACTACAAAAAAAAGACATAACTTATTTAGTTATGTCTAAACATTCAATTTACAGGGCAGGATTTGTACAGGTTAGAACTTTTTAATTTACTGGCATACATGATAGAGACTAATGTTGTATAACCATCATCGATAGCCATGTACCTTTTGTTCTATCGATTTATCGGGGTGAGGCACGGGATTTATGCAGCCACCGAGAAATCTTTACATTTCTTTACAATTGCTGCGTAGGCGTAGCCAGCACTTCTCTACGAGACGCTCTTGCTAGCAAGATCCCTGTAGGGGTACGACAGTTCGACTACTTCGGCTGCGCTCCATCGAGCGTTCGCGTAGCGTCTCGTAGAGAAGCCGAGATGCTCAGTACAAGTGCGCTCAGTACAAGTCAGTGACCACCGTAGGCATCGCTTTTGACTTTTATATAATAATCCTTCCCCTGCCTCACGGCAGTTGCTACAACGCGGGGAACCCGCGCAGCGCACTACCCCTGCTCCCTCTTTCGACCTCAGTGGATTGTCACAGAAGGTAGGATACAGTCATTGCCGCCAGCATATACTGTGATCTTCCCAACACTACTTATTACAGTATCCTCTTTACCAATTGTGCTATTTCTATAGTTATTATTTTTAAAGTATCGATGTTTAATCTATCGGTTCACTAAATATTCTCTTAGGGTGACTGCATGACAGCCGAAAAATTCACATGGCTACGCACTAAATTACAACTTAAAGGTTCGGTGATGAAAGCAATTTACAAACATATTTTATGGTGCGGAGCTTTCGGATTTTTGATTTCTCTACTTGACCATTTTGAGATGCCTGTATCCCAACCTATTTTAGGAAGTGTTATTCCTAGTATTGTTTTAGGTTTGTTACTTGTATTTCGCACAAATACTGCTTATGAGCGATTTTGGGAAGGGAGAAAATGCTGGGGATCTCTAGTAAATAACATCCGAAATCTGGCCCGGCAGATTTGGGTATCAATTGATGAAATCTTACCAGAAGATAAAGACAATAAAATTACAGCATTAAATTTATTAGTAGCTTTTGCTGTGACAACCAAATTACATTTGCGGGGAGAAGCAGTCAATAGCGAGTTAGAAGATTTAATGCCATCTACTAAGTATATAAAACTGAAGATTATGAATAATCCCCCCATAGAGGTAGCCTTTTGGATAGGAGATTATTTACAAGGAGCAGTATCATCGCAATTGCCTTAATAGCTACCAGTTAACATCTATGCAAGAATTATTGAATAATCTAGTTGATAATTTAGGTGCTTGTGAACGGATTTTAAAAACACCTATGCCATTAGCTTATGCCATTCATCTTAAGCAATTATTATTGTATTGTTTCCTATTACCTTTTCAAATAGTGGATAGTTTGGGTTGGTGGACAGGTTTAATTGCTGCTTTGGTTGGTTTTACAGTATTTGGCATTGAAGCCATCGGCTTGGAGATAGAAAACCCCTTTGGTTATGACCCTAACGATTTACCTCTAGATACGATTTGCGACACAATGAAACGCAATATTGACGATTTAATTACTCTGACTCCAAATGCGCGATCGCATCTAGATAATTTGACCTATGATAAAAGTTGAGATTGGGAAAAATCTTCAAGGCTTGGTTATAGCTTTGGGCGGTACAGCGAAGCCGAACCCCTCTACACCCAAGCCTTGGCAATGTGCGATCGCATTTTAGGGGTTAATCATCCCACTACAGCGACAATTCGAGAAAATCTAGTAATCCTGCAACGTCAGTCTACTTTCCGTGCTATCTAGAAACGTCGGTTAGGTCAGTTTGTCCAAATCTTGTTAGCGATATCTACGATGGTCACTGACTTGTACTGAGCGCAGCCGAAGTAGTCGAACCATGTCGTACCCCTACGGGGATCTTGCTAGCAAGAGCGTCTCGTAGAGAAGTGCGGGCTATTCGGTGTCGCAATTTTACTGCTTTATCTACGTAGCGATCGCTTAAACAAATCTTAACTTTTCTCTTTCGATGGCTTTACTATACTTTGATCGCTTTTCTTGCTGAGTGCGATCGCCCTACTGCGACTCTTAAATATCCCTGATTTAATCCTGGCATATCTCAACGAACTCAACTGCGATCGTTTGGAAATCTAAACTAGATAATCGCACTGCCTAAAGCGATGCCAAGGTTATAGCTTGGCTAATATTTTTTCTGTTTATTTTACGCAACACAGAGCAGGAATCATTGACGAGCTAAGTATATACGCAATATAATTATTGTAGTAGAACCTAACGATAGAGTTAATTAAAATAATTTACCCAGAGAATAAAGACAAGCAATATCAAAGATAATTGGGATAAAACAAATGAACACCAAAATTATTGCTTTGTTGGGAATTACCGTAGCCTTTGCAAGCTTAGGAAGCCAGGTGTACGCTCAGTCACCGACATCAAGCTCAAATTTAGAACAATACAGATTAACTGGTGATTCTCTAGTTGGAATTGATAATAGAACAGCCCAAGATGACTTTGGAAGGTTTTTTGAGCAAACTAATCCAGCAAGCATCTCCAACAGTAATAGAAGAGGTAATAAAACTCCAGTCAAAATCCAGTTTAACGAATCATTATCATTACCAGACACTTCTGTTTTCTTAACACCTGCTCAGTCGGGGAGTGACAATGATGGATTGGAAGTACAGTTAGATATCGACAGAAAATAATCAGGTATCAAGGTTGACGCTGTAATTTTTGGTGGAGATACCCTATGAGTGTAGACGCCTTCTTCAGCTTCTAGTCGCCCATGTGCGGGGCGCACCTTCAGAATGGAACAAAGCTAGTACATTGTGGCGAAAGTTTACCTACCTTTAACAAGGGGCAAAATCCCCTTGTTAATTGAGATGGTAGCTAGATTTACGCCATGCTGTACTAGAGTTAGAGCGAATATTTATGTTTACAGCAGTTTGATATCAAACCCGCCACAAAGCTCATAAACTGTAATAAATGTAAAGAATAGTATTTAAAGATGGCAGCATATTCAATTGACTTACGACAAAAGATATTAAGTGCGTG
>NZ_JBALCP010000036.1:0-23008 GCF_036919675.1 Nostoc sp. | reverse complement strand
ATCTTCTCTATTAGCAACCTTTAATATTTTGGCATTTCTGTTTCATACTCTACTTGACCTCACTTCGGAAAAATATCAATTTATTCGCCAGCATTCTTCCGGTTATAAACAAACAGCCAAAAGTACATGTTCTTCAGATGCGTCGGCAAAAGCAGTAGAACGGGGAATTGGCGGATACACAATACCTACTTTCGCTAACTACTGCTGTATTGCTTCCAAAGTACGAACATCTTGGATGTTACGACCATCGTACATAGTGGGGATAAACCCAGCGATCGCCAGTTTCCGATTAGGACGCGATCGCACTCGTGCTACCGTACTCAAGAATAACTCAGTACCACAAAATGCTTTGTATTGAGTTTGAATTAGGACAAGCACATGAGTTGCTGCCACTAGACTGATGTAACTCAAAAGCCCCAAACTAGGTGGACAGTCTATAGAACCCATTTGATATCTTTTTGGTGATTGAGTAGAATCAACAGAAATTAGCTGCATTGAAGCAGATCAGAGTTGAAAATGGGTTATTCAAGCGATTTGACTGACGCATAGTGGGAAATAATTGAGCCATTATTGCCGACTAAGAAGAAAACCAGACCCCCTGTATAGACAAAGCGGCAAATCCTCAACGGGATACTTTATCAACTTAAGAATGGTTGTAATTGGGCTGACTTACAAGCAAGATATGTCGCCATATTCAACAGTATTCTGGTATTACCACCAGTGGTGTCAACAGGACATCAGTCAAGAAAATCATGACTGAAGTTGCATCATCAGGTGCGCGAACAAGTCAAAAAAAACCGCAGTGGACAACCCTAATCATGATTGACTTCCCTTGCGGTGAAAAATACTTATAACGCCAGTATTGAGTTAAAAGGGTAATGCTATTACAAATGCACTAATGGCATCAACTGAAAAGATATCAAATGGGTTCTATAAGAATGAAATCATATTCATTAAATATTGGCTCCACAGCTTCCTTAAGCCGGATATCCCGCATATCTGCCACCACCAGTTCTAATTCAGCAACACTCAAGTTGATATTAGCAGGAGCTAAATCGACACAGCAAAGTGCAATAGTACTCGTGGTGTCACAGTAGTAGTTGTTACATTTGCTTCCTCGTCCAAAGAAAGTATTTCATGAACGAGTAAGCTTTTTCTATGTACAAAAAGTTTTGAGCAACTGTACATCATCCCTCTATAGGCGATCGCCTGACTCATGCCATTACTGCCGGATCTGGCATTAAAGCTGTAGCCCTGATTCCGCATAGTTTATGATTAAACAAGCTCTGTTGCCCTCATTCACGCTCAATTAATGACTATTAACAAGCAGATGAGGCTTCTAGGAAAATTAAAGGGAAATTAAATTTTACTCGAATAGTTACCTTACCACTGTTTCATCAGTTAGGTTTTTCTTCAACTGATTGGCGATCGCAACACTCTATATTTTTTTATTAATCTGATTCAATACCCTTTGGACGACCAATTTTCCAGCTATAGCAGGGAACAGGGTGAAAAGTCTCTTGGTGTCAGGGTTTTATGATCAGTTTATGTCTCCAACTACCTGGCAGCGGCTATATCTATCTAATTTACAAAACTTTAAGTAATTGCACTGTATCTGTAGCCTCACGGCTGTTATTCACAAAAATATCCGCAATTAGTCGTAAAACTTCAGCTTGTTCTTCAGGTGGTGCTTCAGCAATTAGCGATCGGAGGCTAATCCCAGGCTTTTGTCCAAATAACTCGGATAAATACCACACCCTTGCTTCTACTGGAACAGCCAAAAGTAAAGCTATTAGTTTTGATGCTCCTAAATCCGCCTTCCCTCGGCGAAAGCGGGACAACATGACTTCAGAAACTTTAGCTTGTTCAGCAGTTGTCTTCGCTTCCAAATTAAAGCGATTCATCATCTCATCGAATAACTGCTGATAGCGTTGAGTTTTTTCTGATACAAAACTTTGCATTGCTTTGCTAATTATATTTAAGTTTAACGGTTATACTATGTGATGTTCGATGAAATAACAACTATGATGTATACCTTAATCTTATCAAACTCTTGCTAGGAGTGCTTTTTACCAGACATATCTTTAATCTTAAAACTACTAGCATAGCGATCAAATAAATGTCTTGTCACGATTAAATATGAAAATTATTTGACAAGGCATTAATGATGAACACCTAAAAATTAGCCTAGATCCATTGGAATAGAGGCGAAATTTTGTCTTGTCATTTGTATTAGCAGAATTGTGACACAACCAAATTCAAAAATTCAAGGACGTTTCTATCCACTTCAGCATGAAGAATGGCTGAAAGCCTGCCGTGAACTAACACCAGCACAGAGGGATGTCCTTTACTACATCCGAACTATTGACCCTTATAACCAAGGGATTGACATCAATGCTGCTGAGGTTGCCCGTCAGTTGTCAGCACCAGAGCGGGTAGTCCACAGACAAACTGTAAGTCGCGCCCTAAAAGAATTGGATGCAAAGGGATTCATTGACTTAGAGTTGCTGCTAGTTAGAACCAAGGTAAAGCCTAAAGGATTATGGTGTGATGACGCACCAGAGGTGTCTCCATACACCAATGGTGTGATGACGCACCCAAGGTGTGATGACGCACCGAGCGCGATCGCTACGCACCACGGTGGATCACCACACACCACGATGGATCATGACGCACCATGCGCGATCGCCACGCACCATGCAGAGGCTGAAACCCTTGTGGGGAGGGAATTTCAAAACCCTAAGATTAATAAGAATTATTTAGACTTTATAAAGACTCTCTCAGAAGACGAGCGAGGGAGTTTTTTGGAATTTTGTGGGGAGAAAACCAAAAATCTCAGTCAGCCAGTCAACGACATTGAAGCTTGGTTGGCTCATCAGAATAAAGCTGGACAAAATCGCTGGGAGGTTTATTACAAGAAATTTCTGGCTTGGCAACAAGCGCAATCCAAAAAATCTCAAAGCAGCCGCAGCAACCAAATGATGAAAAAGTTTCAACAGGAAATTGAGCAACAGCGTCAGCAAGCTATTGAAACTTATAAGGAGAAAATATGATTACTCCCCGTGCTCAATTGCCACTCCAGAAAGTTGAAGCTAGAAAAGCTAGCTTGGGTTGGGTAATGCCAAACCCAGAAGCAATGGGTAGATTTAGCGTCGGCATAGTCCGCCAACTCTACCAGACGCTCTTCGCGTTCGGTATCGTCTCTTTAGAAAAGCTCCTCTGAATTGAAAATCTCAAGTTACTTATGGCTAAAGAACTAAGTTTTCAAGGCAATGGTAGAGATCGCCTGCCACCCCAAAATATCGAGGCGGAAGAGGCCATCTTGGGCGGCATAATGCTAGATCCAGAAGCAATAAGCAGGATTTGCGAAATCCTTATTCCAGAAGCCTTTTACATCAGCGCTCACAAAGATATTTATCAAGCAACACTGCGTCTTTTCAGCCAGAGTAAACCTACAGACTTGCTCACAGTCACTAACTGGCTTGCTGACCACGACTTGCTGTCCCGTATTGGCGGAAGAAATAAATTAGCAACTCTGGTAGATCGCACAGTGTCAGCCGTTAACATTGATGCTCTAGCAGGACTGGTAATGGAAAAGTACCTGCGGCGACAGTTGATTAAAGCTGGCAATGAAATTGTGCATCTGGGTTATGAGACTGAAAAAGAGTTACCAATTGTCCTGGATCAGGCAGAACAAAAGGTTTTTCAACTATCTAATCAAATTTTATCTTCCAATACTGAACACAACAGCACAATTAATATTGCTGCTTATGAGGAATTATATTCAGATAATCCCATCTACCCCACAGGACTTCATGAACTTGATAATTTAATGTTGGGATTTGAAAATGGCACACTCACTATAGTTGGGGGGAGGCCATCAATGGGTAAATCCTTTATCGGGTTGTTCCTGGCACTCCAGATGATACTGCTCCATGATTTACCTGTGGCTATCTTCTCGTTGGAGATGACAAAAAAGCAATTGGAGTACAGACTGTGGAGTTTAATTAGTGTTACTAATACCTACAAGCATTTAGACTTGATCCCACTGAAGAGCGATCGTATTCGTAGGCATCGTTCAGGTAGTAGACCTTTAGAGGACTGGGAATTCGCCAGTATTGCCAAAATTGTTGGTATAGCCTCGGAACTGCCACTGTACATGAATGACTCAAGGGGTATTACCGTTTCTGGAATTGCTTCCGAATGCCGTCAGGTAAAAGCCAAAGAAGGAAAGTTAGGGTTAGTTGTAGTTGATTACCTGCAAATGATGGCAGAGGATTCCGGGGGCAACCGTAGTTATGAACTAGGTGACGTGGCACGGGGACTTTACAAAATAGCTGGGGAAATAGAAGTTCCTGTGTTGGCACTTTCTCAAATTTCTAGGGGAGTTGAGGGCAGACAGAATAAGCGCCCAATGATGAGTGACCTTAGCCAGTCGGGAATTCTAGAAATGGTCGCAGACAATATCATTCTCGCTTACCGGGATGAGTACTACAACCCAGACACTACAGACCAAGGAATATTAGAGCTAATCATGGCTAAGGCACGGCACGGTGAAACAGGTACAGCAACAGTGTTTTTTGATAAGTCATACGGAATTATGCGGAATTTGGGGTGAGTCGCAAATCTAAGGTAAGTAGGATTAATTGATCTGTCCAAATTGGATATATGGAACTACATACGGCCAGCAGATTATATCAAAGACTTCGCTATATAACCCAAGTTGCTAAGTACAGCGACAGAATTAATTACATTTTCACTAGGCAAATTTAAACTTGAGAGCAAACCCAGGTTAATAGCTACGTTGACGAGCTAGAAGTTTAAAATAAAAGCAACTGCTGTCATTGCTACAACAGCAACAGAATTTGAGCACTAATCAGGGTAAGCGCATCTCAAACCCTATTGATCCGGTAGTTTTGGGGTTCACCCAAAACACAAATAAGTTCAAAATTACTACACTGAGTCAAGGGGTGGGATTGACATTTCCATCTTTATGTGATTAAAAAACCTAAAAAGCTATTTCACTCATGTTTTTTCAATCATTTACGACAATTCGTTCTATTTTGAATGAAAAATCGATATTTAGACAAAGTTTTAAGCTTTTTGTCTGTATCAATAACTACAAAATTAGATGCGCTTACCCTGGAGCACTAATTACTATTTACTAATAATATATTTTTGATATTCAATCCGCACTTGTTTAACATCAATTTGCTTAGACTCTGAAAACACAAGTTTCCCTACTTGGTATAATCCTAAACTTTCAAACTGTTCAAGTTCCGAGTTTGATAATGGCCAAGGTGGACCATTCGGTTCAAATTCTGTCTCTCGAATATGAGTAATCAGCAACAGTGTTCCACCTAAAGCAACAACAGAAGCAACTGAGGAAATAACTGAAGAACGCACATTCAAAGGTAGAGCTTGAATATTACGACATTCAAAAACAAAGTCAAAGGCTTGATGCCACTGTAAGGGAATTGCTAACAAATCAGCAACTACATATTTGACAGATGAATCAGGAAATCGCTGCTGACACCAGGCGATTGCTGTCGGTGAAATATCAAAGGCAGTTACTTCAAACCCTTGATGAGCTAAAATTTCAGCATCATCTCCCAAGCCACAACCAATTACTAACGCCTTTTGCTGTGAGGTGAATGCTTCATGATTCGTCAACCAATCTTGCAGATAAGGATGAGGGGCTAACTTAGCCCAAGGAATTTGTGCTGCGTCCCCTAAAGCTTTAGCATATAAAACTTCAAACCATGCTGATGGTTCTGATTTTTGTAAAGCTTCTATGGCTAACCAATTAACATAAAGCTGCAAATTTTCCGGTTGTTGTTCCAACATAAAAACTGATACTACTCTCTTATCAAAAAGAGTACGAACTATTTAGAGGAAATAATCCTTGGCTTTGTTTACAATTATGGCAAATTCAACCGCTTGCGGACACCAAATCGAAACAAGTTATTTGGCAATATTGCTTTTAAGCGAGATCAAGAAGACGATCGCAGCAGAAGAAAAGAACACACTTGTTGCTGTTATTGGGGTTCTAGCTTTGTCAGGGGTTGAACTCATCCAAGCGCTGTCAGTAAAATGTCCACAAATTGTTGTCAAATTCTCGCTGATGCTTAAACCTTATAGCGATCGCCATCTACAATTCAACACTCACGTTTCACCGATCACCAGCAACCATATTCTGTGAGCCGCCTTGGGTACGAACATTATTCGTGTCCTTTTAGACTAGGAACGGAGCAATACCTTCCCTTTGGGACGCTTCGCTTGCTTCCCTGTAAGAGTACGGTGAGCTTCTCTACTAGACGCTCCGCGAACGCTAAGGCAAAAGTTTTTGGTCTACTGTATTATATCAAATTAGTGCCCAAACAAGGAATGAGCAAACAAAGCGGCTTGAGTGCGATCGCGTAAATTCAACCGACTCAAAATATTGGTAACATAATTCTTAACAGTATTTTCTGAAAGAAACAGCGATTCGGCAATTTCACGGTTATTGGCTCCAGAAGCAATTAACCGCAATACATCTAATTCTCTGGGTGTAAGTTGCGCCAATTCTGGAGGAGTTTGCACAGACGGGACAGGTGCGGTAATCGGCATGAGTGCTTTCTCAAACAATCCCGGACCGAGTAGGGTTTGTCCCTTATAGACGGATCGAATTGCCAACATTAATTCATCAGGTTCGGTGTCCTTGAGTAAATAGCCCTTTGCACCCACCCGCATCGCCTGGTAAACATACTCATCATCATCGAAGGTGGTCAGAACGAGAACCTTAATGTCAGGATATTGTTGAGCGATCGCCTTTGTTGTGGCAACTCCATCCATTACGGGCATCCGAATATCCATTAGCACAATATCAGGTTGCAGTGCAGGAATCACCTCAAGTGCACGTTGCCCATTCTCCGCCTCACCGATTACCTGCATCTGGGCATTGGACTCAAGCATACTCTTAAGTCCCTGGCGAATAAGATGCTGATCGTCAACTAATAAAATCCGAATCATAGCTAAAACAACAGCTTTGATAGTGGCAAAGAAACAGAAATACAGCAACCTGTTCCTAATTGACTGTGGAGATTTAACTGAGCGCCCAGTGCAACCGCTCGTTCTCGCATCCCTTGTAGCCCAAACCCGGTTGTATTTTGAGTAGGGTTAAACCCTTTTCCATTATCTTCGATTGACAGATGAATCATCCCAGCCTCAGCCAATAGTCCAACGGTGACACTCGTTGCAGTAGCGTGTTTACAAATATTTGTCAGCGATTCTTGCACAATCCGGTAAAGGGCGGTGTTTACTTCTGTTGGTAAAGTGTATGGTAGATCAATTTTACAGCCCGGTTCAATACCTGTGATTTGCTGAAAATCTGTCAGCAGCTTTTCAATCGCTGATTTTAGACATTGTCCTTGCAAAGGATTTGAACGTAAAACAGAAAGCGATCGCCGAATTTCCAGCAGCGCCTCAGCCCCCAATTCCTTTGCCTGTTTGAGAAATGTCAATGCTTTGTGATTATTTGATTCCCAGAACAACAAGGTATTATTAATCTGAATAGTTTGGGCAACTAAAGTGTGTCCCAACCCATCATGAATTTCACGGGCAATTCGGTTGCGTTCCTGCAAGGTTGCCTGATCTTCAATCCGTAGTGCATACTGACACAGTTGTTGATTGGTTATCTCTAATTGCTGATGGGCAATTTCTAACTGCTCTCGACTTTGGCGCTCTGCAAGCAGGGCATTAATTAACAATAAAGCGAATACTAACGTTAAGCTAAACAATAATATATTACTTAATCGCCAATCCCAAGACATAGCGATCAGCTTATCTGGCATAAACTTATCAGGTACAATCGGTCTTGACAAAAGCAGTGTTCCATAAGTTAGCAGAGATAAACCCAAGACAAGCAACTGTCCCGATTGCTTAAATATCAGGCAACTCCGCATCACCAGTACCAGACACAGCAGGAAAACGGAGCGACTAGATAAGCTATGTTGAGTTGTTGGTAGTAAAATTAAACCGAATTCCAGGGCTGTATAAAGTAATTTTGTTTCCAGCTTCACCATTGGTAGTCTCAAGCCCAGCAAGCTGAAAGTTGCGATCGCGACAACTCGTAGCAGCAACGACCAGGACAACTCAAACGGCAGCAGAACTTCCATGAACATTGCCGTGGCTAATAACAGCCACTCTAGGTAAAGCAACAGACGAAACGATGGGTAGGTCAAGCGAACCATAGAACTGTTCCAACTCAATGGCCTTTGTAACAAAACCATAGGTATTTTCACAATTTTAGGATGAAACTCTTCTTTCTATATAACGAATCTGTCTCTAGTGTCGATAGAGCCGTTCTGACTGATTAATTATTTCTAAATTAGGAAAAAAGTCACAATTACTTGAGTACTTTTTTACTGGTCAGGTTAGGAATTCTAGCTGATGCACAAACCCATCCCAACTTTTAAAATTAGCTGGTGTGAGTAAAGCAGTAACTTTTCAAACACCTTCTAAACAGTCATCAACCGAAATTGAGTCAGAACAGTCGGATTACACACAACAAAAACCAGAAAAGTAAATGATTAAAAAACAGATAATTTTACCAAGCCTTTTACTTGCAACTATTCTGATTGCAGGAATGACAGGTTGCACCAGTTCTAAGTCTCCAGATGTGTCTCAAGGGGAGGACTCTGGAACAAAGGTATCTAATAACAACGCTTCTGCGACCAACTCTCCTGGAGCGAATACGCCGCAGGGCGCCGAGAAACGCGAAGCAGTTCGCAAGCAAGTTGAGGCAGTTTTGACCCCAGATCAGGTAAAGCAATTGTCAGCGAAATTACAACAAGGTGAAAGAATGCGTAAAGCAGTATTGAGCCTGAATCTCACAACTGAACAAAAGACTAAAATTCAGGATATTTTTAAGACTGCCTATCCTCACCGGAAAGGGCAATCCCAAGATAAATCCTAGTGCAACAAGTCAAAATCAAGATTACTTATAAGGCAATAGATGGTAAATAGTTAAAGTATGTTCAAGCACAAATTGATCTTCAAGATAGAACTCGCTATTATCGCAGCAATCCTGGCATTCACTAGTCTCTACGCTTCAAAAGCTCTAGGTAAACCCCAAGCTAGCCCCCAAAAACTCGTAGATGAGGTGTGGCAAATCCTAGATAAAAATTATGTTGATGTCAGCTTTAACCATCAAGATTGGAAAGCAATTCGACAGCAGTATCTTAGCCGTTCCTATAGTTCCAACAAACAGGCTTATGGAGCGATTCAAGAAATGGTGGCTAAATTAGGCGATCGCTACACAGAGTTTTTCGACCCCCAGGAATTTCTTGCCCTAAATAAAGACCTTTCTGGCAACCTCAGTGGTGTTGGGTTGGAACTGGCACTGAATCAAAAAACTAAAGCCTTAACTGTTATCGCCCCGATTCAAGGAACGCCTGCTTTTAGGGCGGGTATTTTGCCGGACGATGTAATTGTCCAGATTAACGGTCAAAGAACTCAGGGGATGAAAATTGAGGATGCCGTTAAGCGGATTCTGGGTCCAGTGGGAACCAAGGTAGTACTGACGATTCAACGGGGGAATCAATCGCAAACTTTCAACCTTACCCGCGCAAATATTGCTATCCATCCTGTAACTTACAACACGCAAACAACAGCAGTGGGTAAGATTGGTTATATTCGTTTACCAGAGTTTACGCAAACGGCTCCGCAAGAGATGCATCGGGCAATTCAAGCATTAGAAAAACAGCAGGTGCAGGGCTACGTTTTGGATCTGCGTTCCGACCCAGGTGGACTACTGGATGCAAGTTTGCAAATTGCCAGTATGTGGTTGAAGGAAGGGGCAATAGTGTCTTTGGTAAATCGAGACCAAGTTAAAGATAGCTACAATGCGTCGGGACATCCCCTTACCAACAAACCCTTAGTGATCCTGGTCGATAAGGGATCTGCTAGCGCCAGCGAAATTCTGTCGGGAGCATTGCAAGATGACAATCGCGCCAGGTTAATAGGGACTCGCACCTTCGGTAAAGGTTTAGTTCAATCTGTAGAGCCACTTTCTGATGGTTCAGCGCTGAAACTAACGATCGCTAAATACTATACACCCAAAGGTCGAGATATCAATCATGTCGGCATTGCACCAGATATTAACGTGGAGTTAACCAAGGCACAACAGAAAGCATTGCTGCAAAACCGAACCTTGGGGACATTAGCTGATCCTCAGTATGCTAGCGCTGTTGCTGACCTAAGCAAATTGATTCAGTCGGAGGCCAATCATCTAAGTTTACAAAGTGGGCAATAAGTATAGGGATACTCTTAACAATATCTCCTATCGCCACTTTCAATCATGTCAACCCGCAAAGCCCAACGACTTCAAATTTGTGAACCAGTCCCAGGTCTGAAAATCCTGGTTCAACTCAGTAACACTCCCCTAGTGCGGACAGTCATAGCTACTGTTACCCACCATCAGCTAGCGATTGTCGGGGTTGTATTTGTTGTCACCTTAGTTTTTGCTATGCGGGAAAATGACCCCTGGCTGACAGTGCCTAAACAGGTGGCGATTGAATTCTTTTCTGCTGTATCCCAGTCCTTAGCTGCTTTATTGGGGGTGTTAATTGTTTTCCTGACGTTTAATAGTCAGTTGATTGCTCAAAGGCAACATGAGGACTACTATACACTTCAGATTCAGATTGACCAACTTATTCGTCTAACTCAGTCTCTTCCCCCCGAACTCAGTAATTTTGCTGAAACTCTGATAGCGCTGATTAACTATTTAGTTCCCTTGCATTTAAAAGATTTACTAATTTGGCCAACTAGCTCCCAGATGCTACCTTTGGACAAGCTTTTAGATAATTTCAAGAATGAATATGAATGGGCGCAGGTGCAGCAACAATGCTCCTTAGCTACCCATCTGCACCGACAACAAATTTTACTTGTGATCAATAATATTGAAGAAATCGTGGAGGGATTTTCCAAGCTTTACAATCGCATCCTGGAGATGAGCCGTTTCATTCTGGCGATCGTCAAGTTATCTTTTCTCCTGGGAGTTTCGCTGCTGTTTCTGCTGTTATTTGGGATTATTGATTTGCAAAGGAAGTTTCCTGATCTCAGCCTGCCTGTAATTGTTTCTCTAGCAATTTGGGTGTTGATTGCTCTTTTGGAACTAGTGCTTGATACCTGGTTTCTTTATAAAAACCTCTATGGCTCCTCGAGTCATTATCTGCGGTTTTTCCCTAATCCAAAACATCCTAATTAATCAGCAGAGGCTAACTCACTATTGGTAAAGGATTTGGCTGTTTTTAATAAACTAAAATCCCCTGGAGGTTCTGATGAACCATGAAATTTCTAACGAGAGTTTGACTGAGAACAGTATAAAACCGGAGCTGCCACGATCGCCAAAAAAGATTAGTTTGGTAATTTTGGGGATGCTGTTGCTGGCTGGGCTGGTTTTTTTTGGTATCCATGCGGGTGCAGCCAAGTCAGACAAAACTGAAAAATCTGGACGGAATCGGCAGCAAGTAACACCTGTAACTGTGGCAATGGTGACACAAAAAACGGTTCCGGTACAATTGCAGGCGATCGGTAATGTGCAATCGGGGTCTACAGTATCGATTACGCCCGAAGCTAGTGGACGGATCATTGGAGTTTATTTCAAGAAAGGTCAAGACGTAAAAAAGGGACAACTTTTGTTTACCCTGGATGACCGATCGCAAACTGCTGCAATCCAGCAAGCTCAAGGAATTGTAGTGAAAGACCAAGCGCAGGTACAACAAGCAAGAGCTACATTAGCTAGAGACTTAGGTCAGGTAGACCAAGCTAGAGCGACTTTAATCAAAGACCAAGCCTTGGTGCGACAAGCCCAGGCGACTTTGGCCAAGGATCAAGCCCAAGCACAATTTGCCGAAGGACAGAGCGATCGCTATGGTGCGTTATACAAAAAGGGCGCTATCAGTTTAGATCAAGCACAGCAATATGTTTCCAACAGCAAATCGGCTACAGCAACCCTACAAGCAGATCGAGAAGCGATCGCTAATGCCGAGGCAGTTTTGAAAAGCGATCGAGTGGCGTTGACTAATACTGGAGCAGTTGTGCAGGGCGATCAAGCAGCGATCGCTAACGCTCAAGCCGTTGTCCGTTCAGACCAGGGAGCATTGGACAATACCAAAGTGCAATTATCTTACGCCAAAATTTATGCGCCGATTGATGGTCGCGCTGGCAATATTCTGGTAACTCTGGGCAATGTGGTGCAAGCCAACAGCACGACTCCACTTGTTACCCTGACCCAAATTCGCCCGATTCAAGTTGCTTTTTCCATTCCCGAAACAAATCTGCCCCAAGTCCAAAAGTATATGCAGAATGGCAAGCTGAAAGTAGATGTAACGTTCCCCGATAATCAAGCTCATCCATTACCAGGTGTTTTGACATTTGTTAATAATACGGTCGATAACACTACGGGGACAATTCAACTGATTGGCGACTTTGACAACACTCAAGGACACCTGTTTCCCGGTCAATTTGTCAACGCAACACTGACGCTAACCGAAGAACCGAATGCAACAGTTGTTCCCTCCCAAGCGGTGCAGAATGGGCCGGATGGTCAGTTTGTCTTTGTAGTTAAGCCAGACATGACGGTAGAAAATGTTCCAGTTACAGTTAGTAACACCATTAATGGGCTAGATGTGGTTGGGAAAGGGCCGCAACCAGGCGATAAAATTGTCACTGATGGTCAAGCGAATCTCGTTTCGGGGAGCAAAGTCCGCGTCAAAACAGCCGGCAATAACTCAAATGCAGATGGAAATTCCTCGAAGTCAAGAAGAGGAAGGGGGGCAGGGGGCAGGGAGCAGGGGGGAGAACGCCCCAACTCAGGCGGAGGTGATTCATGAACCTCTCAGAACCATTTATCCGCCGTCCGATCATGACGACTCTGGTGATGGCGGCGATTTTGATCTTCGGTTTCATGAGTTATCGCTTGCTGCCAATCAGCGATTTACCAAGTGTGGATTATCCCACAATTCAGGTAAGTGCCGCTCGACCGGGAGCCAGCCCGGAAACGATGGCAGCATCGGTTGCCCGCCCACTAGAGAAGCAATTTTCCAGCATTGCTGGACTCGATTCGCTCAACTCAACTAGCACTCTGGGCCAGACTCAAATTACCCTGCAATTTAATCTGAGCCGGAATATTGATGATGCGGCGCAGGATGTGGAAGCAGCGATATCGGGAGCATCGGGGCAAATTGCGACGGATTTACCCAATCCTCCCACCTACAGCAAAGTTAACCCCGCAGATCAACCCATTCTCTACCTTTATCTAGACTCTCCCACTTTGCCCCTTTCCCAGGTAGATAATTATGCCGAGACTTATCTGGCGCAAAAGCTATCTACAATCAATGGGGTGGCACAGGTAGCCGTCTATGGTTCCCAAAAGTATGCGGCTCGAATTCAACTTGATCCGCAGCAATTGGCAACACGGCAAATTGGTCTAGATCAGGTGGCGACGGCGATTCAACAGGGTAACGTCGATTTGCCTACCGGCAGTCTTTCGGGAAATCACAAGAATTTTACAGTCCAGACTAACGGGCAACTCCAGGATGCGGCTGCTTATCGCCAGCTGATTGTGTCTTATAAAGATGGAATGCCCATTTATCTCAATCAACTGGGGCGGATCATTGACAGTGTAGAAAATGATAAGTTAGCAAGCTGGTACAACAATACCCGCGCGATTATTCTCACTATTCAAAGACAGCCCGGAACCAATACGGTGCAAGTCGTAGACACGATTAAAAAATTGCTCCCGAATTTGCGAAGCCAGATTCCGGCATCCGTGGAAATTGGGATTCTCTATGATGCATCTCAGTCGATTCGAGATTCAGTGGATGATGTTAGATTTACCTTGATTCTGACGATTGGTTTAGTTATCTTAGTGATTTTCCTATTTTTGCGGAACCTCTCGGCGACGGTGATTCCCAGTTTGGCATTACCCGTTTCGCTAATTGGTACTTTTGCGGTGATGTATATGCTGCACTACTCACTAGATAACCTGTCGCTGATGGCGTTGACCCTTTCGGTGGGTTTCGTAGTGGATGATGCGATCGTCATGCTGGAAAATATCGTCCGTCACATGGAAATGGGGGAACGACCGCTAGAAGCGGCGTTGAATGGGTCGAGAGAAATTGGTTTCACAATCCTATCGATGACCCTTTCCTTAGTTGCAGTCTTTATCCCGATGTTGTTCATGAGTGAAGTGCTGGGACGATTATTTCATGAATTTGCTGTGACGATCGCAGTTGCAATTCTCGTATCTGGTTTTGTGTCTTTGAGTCTGACTCCGATGTTATGCAGCCGTTTTCTGCGTCCTGTGGATCATGCCCATCAAAGTCGCTTATATCAAGCTTCCGAATATGTGTTTGATCGCTTGCTCGGTCTGTACGATTGGAGTCTGAAAAAAGTCTTAAAATATCACCGCACCACGATGATTTTATCTGTCTTTCTATTCGCGGTGACAGTTGGGCTGTTGGTGATAGTTCCCAAAGGCTTTATTCCTAGCCAAGATACCGGACAAATTACAGGCATTACCCAAGCAGCCCAGGATGCATCCTTCGATAATCTTGTTCAGCATCAGCAGACAGTTGCTAGCCTGATCCGCCAAGACCCAAACGTAGATGCAGTCAACTCCAATATCGGGGCGGGAGCCAGTGCTAGTGGCAGTGGAGCAGCAGTTGCAGCCAATTCCGGGAGTTTGTTTATTCGGTTAAAACCGCGATCGCAGCGCCAACTTGGGGCTGATGAAATCATTCAAAATTTGCGAACCAAACTCGCCACTGTTCCAGGTATCCAAGTATTCTTACAAAATCCCCCAGCGATTCCGATTGGCGCTCAACAAAGTACAGGACTTTATCAATTAGCACTCCAGAGTTCTGATGTCAAACCCTTGCAGGAGTATGTTCCTCAACTTGTTGTGAAGATGAAGACCTTGGCAGAACTCCAGGATGTTAATAGCGATTTACAGTTTGCTTCCCAAATTCAAATTGACATTGACCGCGATAAAGCATCAACTTATGGGATTACCGCCGAGCAAATCGAAAATACCCTGAGAAATGCCTACGGCTCCTACCAAGTGTCAACCATCTATGCAGCGACCAATGAATATCAGGTGATTCTGGAATTAGCGCCCCAGTATCAGGAGGATATCAATGCTTTGTTGACATTATATATTAACTCCAGTACTGGAGTGGCAGTTCCTCTGAAGACATTCGCCAAACTGTCTCAAGGAATCAGCCCGTTAATGGTCAATCATAACGGTCGGATGAACGCCGCCACTATTTCCTTTAATCTCGCCCCTGGTGTGTCCTTGGGAAATGCCAACGAAGAGATAGAAAAACTGATCGATCAGGTTATTCCTGCCAGTATCAGCACCAACTTTAAAGGCGCAAGCCAGGTATTTCAAAGTTCACTGCCGAGTTTGGGTTTATTGTTAGCGATCGCTGTCCTAGTAATTTATCTGATTTTGGGTGTTCTCTATGAGGATTTCATTCACCCGATTACGATTCTTTCCGGTTTGCCTTCAGCAGGTTTTGGCGCATTGTTAACGCTGATCATATTCCATGTCGAACTGAATGTTTACTCCTTCATCGGCATAATTCTCTTAGTGGGCATCGTCAAGAAAAACGGCATCATGATGGTGGACTTTGCAATTGAAGCCCAGCGAAATGAAGGCAAAAAGCCGTCTGAGGCGATTTATCAAGCCTGCTTGGTGCGTTTCCGCCCGATTATGATGACGACGATGGCAGCACTCATGGGAACCTTACCCATAGCGATCGGATTTGGAGCTGGCTCAGAATCACGCCGTCCTCTAGGTATTGCAGTTGTGGGCGGACTGGTATTTTCTCAGATATTGACCCTGTATTTAACTCCCGTGTTCTACATCTACATGGAATCATGGCGGAAAAAGCTCAGTCAAGTTAAGTTCCGTCGGGTATTTTCATTTACTGGGGGGCGATCGTAATGTTCAACAAGCAACATGAGTCTTTTATAGCAGTTTGCAACTAACTGAGGTACAGAATTTATGTGTTGAAATCAAATATTAAAGCTGTTTTTCTCCTGTCTCCTAAATTCTGCTGTATCTGTGCTCGATTTTACATTATGACTTACGCAAAAAACCTCTCAAACTCTTATTCCTCCGTGTCCTCTGTGGTTCGATTTTCCGTTTCCTGTGCGAAAGTCCTGAACATGGATGAATTCTTCAAAGAACGGCTAGAGATTCAACAATGTAAAAACCAAGCTTAAATCTGATTTTCTCAATTACGTTAGCGAAGCGGTAGCGAGTCATCGAGCGTCATTACAAATTAAACACTTATGTCAGATATTAAAGATGCATTAGACCGAATTCATGACTGGTTCGAAAAAAATCATTCAGCAAAGATTGCATCATTGGCATTAGGTTTAAATCCATTATAAATAGACAATGTATTGAGTGGTCTATCTTTTAAAGTATCCAAAGAAGTTAGGGACATTTATGAATGGTCAAATGGATACTCAAAATATGACTGTGCAGATGATTGGATATTTGATTACATGTTCCTTTTAAGTTTATAGTCAGCAGTCAAAGAGGCTCAAACTTGGGTCGAGGAACATGAGGAAATAGCCATGATGTATCAGTATGCAGGTAAACCTGTCCTGCCAATTTGGATGTCGGATATGGAGTTTTTGGCAGTCGTCGCCACAGATGATGAACAAGCAACTTCCCCTGTAGTTTATATCTCCGAAACTGCGGAGATTTCACTGCGATATACCAATTTAACAGCTATGATGTTGACTCTGGCAGAATCTTATGAGAGTGGAGGATTGTTTATCGGTCGTAAAGGTTACATAGAAAAAGATGAGAAAAAGTATGCTGCTGCATATCGGAAATACAATTCCGGAATTACAGACTTAGCTCTCGAAAGATTTCTGAAAATATTTCCTGAAGATTTCTCTTGGCAAACCGTAGAATTACTTTATAACGACCTATATATGAGCAATAGCTATGGGATAGAAATACCACTAAATAGCCTGAAAACTAAAGTAGTTAATACTCTTCTTAATCTGCTGCAAGACGAAAAATATGATTCCGGCTTTTCTGTAGTATTAGTACTCGAAGAACTTCGAGCAGTAGATGCATTAATTCAAGGACTTCAACACCCTAGCAAATGGGTTCGTAGTCGGGCGGCGTTTGCTTTAGGAAAAATCAAAGCATTTGAGGCTGTGGAGTTTGTATCGCAGCTTTTAGAAGATCCAGATCCAATGGTTCAAGAAGCAGTTAAAGAGGCGTTAGAGATGTTTAGAAATCAGAGATAGAGTTGTTGTATCTATCACATATTTATCAAACTTAGGTTGACATTATATTTAGCGATCGCATCGCTACCACATTTCTGGGAGACCAAAACTCATGAACCTTTCAGAACTCTTCATTCGTCGTCCGGTCATGACCACTTTGGTGATGATGGGTATCCTCATCTTTGGTTTGATGAGTTATTTCCTGTTACCCATCAGTGCGCTGCCCAACGTTGAATATCCTTTTATTTCTGTCTCTGCTAGTCTCCCTGGTGCCACACCCGAAACAATGTCATCTTCGGTCGCCGCACCCTTAGAAAGACAGTTTACCGAAATTGCCGGACTCAATTCATTCAATTCCACCAGTTCAACTGGCAGCACCAACATTTCCCTACAATTTGACTTTAGCCGCAGAGTGGAGGATGCTGCAAAAGATGTGCAGGCAGCCATCTCAGCCGCAGCCGGACAACTGCCTGCCGGAATGCCTCACCCACCCACTTACCGCAAAGTTAACCCGTCTGTCTCACCAGTTCTCTTCCTCTATATGTATTCTGAGACACAGCCAATCTCGACAGTAGATGAATACGCAGAGGTAACAGTTGGTCAGCCAATATCGATGATCAATGGTGTTGCTCAGGTACAGGTTTTTGGTCAACAGCAATATGCAGTCCGCGTCCAACTTGACCCACGAGAGTTGGCATCGAGGGGAATTGGTCTAACTCAGGTGAAAACTGCAATTCAACAGGGAAATGTCAACTTACCAACTGGTAGTCTCTCTGGCCCTTACAAAAGTTATACGATTCAGGCGAACGGTCAACTCACCGATGCTGCCGGCTATCGCCAGTTGATTGTAACTTATAAGAATGGTGCGCCCGTGCGGCTCCAGGATTTGGGGCAGGTGATTGACAGTGAACAAAACGTCAAAGTCTCAAATTTGTATAGCGATAACAAGGTGACAAACCGCCATTCCGTTGTTCTCGCCGTGCAGCCGCAGCCAGGAGCCAACACTGTAAATATCGTTGATGCCATCCAGAAACTTTTACCTACACTCCGCGAACAAGTTCCCAAATCGATTGAGATGGGAATTATGTACGATCGCTCCCAAACAATCCGAGCCTCTGTCAACGATGTAAAGTTTACTTTGGTTCTCTCGGTTTGTCTAGTTGTCTTGGTGATTTTCTTATTCTTGCGTGACATAACTGCTACGCTAATTCCCAGTTTGGCGCTACCTGTAGCGATTATTGGGACTTTTGCTGTAATGTATCTGTCGGGCTTCTCTCTAGACAACCTCTCACTAATGGCGTTGACCCTCTCCGTGGGCTTTGTCGTGGATGATGCGATCGTGGTGTTGGAAAATATCGTCCGTTATCGAGAAATGGGCGAATCTCCCCTAGACGCAGCATTGAAGGGATCAAAAGAAATCAGCTTCACAATTTTGTCAATGACCCTCTCCCTAGTGGCGGTGTTCATCCCAATCATGTTTATGAGTGGAATAATCGGTAAATTATTTCATGAATTTGCCGTGACAATCGCTGTGGCAATTTTGGTTTCGGGTTTTGTTTCCCTGAGTCTCACCCCAATGTTGTGCAGTCGCTTTCTAACTTCATCCCATCAGCAAAGACCAAATCTGGTGTATCGAGTCTCAGAACGGGCATTTGATTTATTATTGCAAGGATATGATTGGACGCTCAAGCCCGTCTTAAAATACCGCCTGATGACACTGATTGGTTCTGGTATTCTGCTGGTAATGACCGTCTATCTGTTCATCATCGTTCCCAAAGGATTTATTCCCACAGAAGACACCGGACAACTGATGGCGAACACGAAAGGAGCACAAGATGTTTCTTTTGATGATATGCGGCGTCACCAGCAAACAGTTGTTGATATCATTCGTAAAGACCCCAACATTGAAGCAGTAGACTCGATTGTGGGTGCAAGTGGCCCGAACGCATCGGTCAACTCTGGGCGAATTACAATTCGGCTCAAGCCACGTTCTCAACGTCAACTGAGTGCTGACCAAATCATTCAAGAGCTAACCCCCAAGTTGAGACGGACAACTGGGATTAAAACATTCCTCCGCTCTCCGCCAGCTATTCCCATCGGTGGACAACAAACTAATTCTACTTATCAGTTCACGTTGCAGAGCTTGAATTTACAAGATTTGCGCCAATACGTTCCTAAACTTCTGGAGAAAGTCAAAACCCTACCAGGACTCAGGGACGTTGACAGCGATTTACAACTTAGCACTCCCCAAATCCAAGTCCAATTTGACCACAACAAAGCTGCAACTCTTGGGATTACCGCCCAACAAGTTGAACAAACCCTCAGCGCTGCCTATGGTTCCAGCCAGGTTTCCACTATCTATACCCCAAATGACCAATTTTATGTAATCTTAGAAGTGAAACCGGAGTTTCAGCGAGATCCCAGTGCCCTATCGATGCTCTATGTGCAATCGAGTACTGGAAAACTGGTTCCCCTGAGTGCGATCGCCAATATCACCCAGAATGTCGGCCCCCTCACTGTCACTCACGTTGCTCAACTCCCCTCTGCAACTATCTCTTTTGACACGCTACCAGGAACGTCTCTAAGTCAGGCCACAGATGCTATCAAGCAAGCAGCCAGTGAGGTGCTACCCTCAACAATTACCCCCAGCTTTCAAGGTTCAGCCCAAACCTTCCAACAGTCCTTCAACGATTTAGGCGTGCTGTTGTTGGTGTCTATTTTAGTAATTTATCTGATTCTCGGTATCCTCTATGAAGATTTCATTCACCCGATCACCATTCTTTCCGGTCTACCTTCGGCGGGTTTTGGCGCATTACTGACGCTGCTGATTTTCCAGGTTGATTTAAATCTTTACTCTTTCATCGGCATCATTCTGCTAGTGGGCATCGTCAAGAAAAACGGCATTATGCTGGTGGACTTTGCTATTGAAGCGCAGCGAAAGGAAGGGAAAAATTCCTTTGATGCCATTTATGCCGCTTGCTTGATTCGCTTCCGTCCAATTATGATGACGACGATGGCAGCTTTAATTGGGACACTCCCGATTGCTCTGGGGACGGGAGTAGGTTCAGAAGCGCGTCGTCCTTTGGGAATTGCGATCGTTGGTGGATTACTGTTCTCTCAGATATTGACTCTCTATCTGACTCCAGTGTTTTACACTTACATGGAAGCATGGCGCAAAAAGCTTAGTATACAAAGTAGAAAAGCTGAAAAAAAGGGTTGTGTTGCAAAAAATGATTGAGAATATAAAAATCCTGTTAATGGATTAACCTTTATAGAACAACTCGGAAGATATCTGCAATAAATTTTACTTGACCAACAATGTTATCGCCCCGATTCAAGGAACGCCTGCTTTTAGGGCGGGTATTTTGCCGGACGATGTAATTGTCCAGATTAACGGTCAAAGAACTCAGGGGATGAAAATTGAGGATGCCGTTAAGCGGATTCTGGGTCCAGTGGGAACCAAGGTAGTACTGACGATTCAACGGGGGAATCAATCGCAAACTTTCAACCTTACCCGCGCAAATATTGCTATCCATCCTGTAACTTACAACACGCAAACAACAGCAGTGGGTAAGATTGGTTATATTCGTTTACCAGAGTTTACGCAAACGGCTCCGCAAGAGATGCATCGGGCAATTCAAGCATTAGAAAAACAGCAGGTGCAGGGCTATGTCTTGGATCTGCGTTCTGACCCAGGTGGACTACTGGATGCAAGTTTGCAAATTGCTAGTATGTGGTTGAAGGAAGGGGCAATAGTATCTTTGGTAAATCGAGACCAAGTTAAAGATAGCTACAATGCGTCGGGACATCCCCTCACCAACAAACCTTTAGTGATCCTGGTCGATAAGGGATCTGCTATGCTACCTTTGGACAAGCTTTTAGATAATTTCAAGAATGAATATGAATGGGCGCAGGTGCAGCAACAATGCTCCTTAGCTACCCATCTGCACCGACAACAAATTTTACTTGTGATCAATAATATTGAAGAAATCGTGGAGGGATTTTCCAAGCTTTACAATCGCATCCTGGAGATGAGCCGTTTCATTCTGGCGATCGTCAAGTTATCTTTTCTCCTGGGAGTTTCGCTGCTGTTTCTGCTGTTATTTGGAATTATTGACTTGCAAAGGAAGTTTCCTGATCTCAGCCTCCCTATAATTGTTTCTCTAGCAATTTGGGTGTTGATTGCTCTTTTAGAACTAGTGCTTGATACCTGGTTTCTTTACAAAAACCTCTATGGCTCCTCGAGTCATTATCTGCGGTTTTTCCCTAATAAAAAATCCCCTAATTAATCGACAGAAGCTGCTCGTGCCATTACATTTACGGGACTTTGTTGTACAAATTGCTCAAAGATGGACGGTAACATTTTGACACTTCAACTCATCGAATCTCTTGAGGATACATTGCAGTCTGACTCCAGATACCAGACCGGGAGAAGGTTTCAGATTTAATTTTACTAGTTCGTCCGTTCGCGTTGAAAGGGCTGGGTCGTCGCAAGAGCTTGATGCTGTCGAAACCAGTATGGCAGGCCCAGTCAGGTGCAGCACTTGGTTTAGCAGCATAGTTCTCACTTACAGACTAAATTGGGCTGACTACCGTACAACCGAAATAACGGCTGGTGACTAACTTTTACATTGCTATGCCGTAGATTGAAATCTGTCGGTTGGAGTCGATACTCGGCAAAAAGCCGCAGCAATTCTGCTTCGTGTTCGACGGCGAACACCAAGAATAGATCCGGTCGGCGATCGCCAGTTAGAACATTGATCGCCTGATACACTGGCTCAGGGATGAAGAACGGGGGATCAACGACAATTACATCAAATTCTCGGTTAATCGGCTGCGGCTCCCGCAAATCATAAGGGAAGAAATCTGCGAATTCGGCAAATTTCGGGTCGATGTCTAGAAGCGTGACCCGACGTCCTCGTCGAAACCATTCGGCTGCAAGCCGAGGTGTACAAAGGCAACACGGATTCGCATATACATCCAGCGCGCACACGAGCGTGGAAGCTGTTTGTTGTGTGAAGAAAATCTGGCTCAACGTGAAGTCAGGAGGCACAAACTGGTCGATGGGGTCTACCCTAGACTCAAACCACGGCTGACCAGGACCGATTGCCATCCGTTCCGTCAAAACCCGCTTAAGTTGATCTTTGTCCATATTATGTAGACTTTTTGCGACATCTGTATAACGTCTCAAATCAGCGGCTACTGAGGTCTTTGATGCACCACTAGGATCTCATGTCAGTTGGCTGCATTGTAATGTTAGCTTGAATTTATCACAAGTGAGAAAAAATAATTTAGGTGATTTTTGAAAAAGAAATTACCAGCTAATACCAATTCTCTATGAAGTTGCACTTAATAAAGCAGACAGGATATAGTTCCATCCACAAATAGAAGCGTAGTTTACCGCCGTAGGCATCGCATCGGGAGAGATAGAATCAAGAACTTGTTTGAGACTTTTTCTTACAGCAGTTTGCGTTCAAACCAGCCACAATAAAAACTACCTAGTACGCCACGGCGTAAATAGAGCAACCATTTAAAATCCCTAAAAAGCCCATTCCATAATACTTTTGACTTTTGACTTTCGACTTTTGACTTCCGCCTTGCGGTACTAGTAGGCTCAACAAACAGACCACAATGATTAAACCAATTTAGAGCATTTTCATCACTAATAGCATTAACAGCTATAGTTATTGCAACATCTAGAGCA
>NZ_JBALCP010000035.1:0-89740 GCF_036919675.1 Nostoc sp. | reverse complement strand
TGACCACTCTTCATCTGTTAAACTGCTTGAGTACATAAGTAATAAAAAATACTTTTAATCTCCCGGTACACCAGATCCCAAATGGGTTCTATAGAAGTTACTGATGTATTAGTATAAACTACTACTATTATGTAAGTATGGGGAATGAGTGAAATTTATGTGTCGTTTGATTTGACTATGCGATGCCTACGGCGGTCACTGACTTGTACTGAGTATCTCGGCTTCTCTACGAGACGCTACGCGAACGCTCGATGGAGCCGCAGTCCTTGGCGCAGCCTCTCCAAGAGTTGTAGCTTTGTCGTACCCCTACGGGGATCTTGCTAGCAAGAGCGTCTCGTAGAGAAGTGCGGTAAACTACGCACTTACAAAATTAGCTGCAAGTAGCTTTTAACTAAGCAGCTAGGCAATAATCAACAATTAAAAATTAAAAATCAAAAAAATTCTGATTTTTAATTTTTAATTTCTCTCCCTTAGGGATTAATTTGTAGTTTGTGCAGCTAGCATCTGCTTCAGCTTTTCTAATTCCGAAGCCCAACGAGGATCTGGACGAATAGCGTCTGAATCTGTAGTTGTAGTCGTACTTTCACGAGAAGCTCCGCCACCGCCACGACGAGGCTTCTTAGAACCTTTCTCACGACGGCTACCTTCTCTATTAACGCTAGGAATGGGGGTACTCGTAGTAGTAGCAAGAGTAACTGCTTTAGGAGCTTGCTCCTCGCCCTCCTCACCCTTTGTCCGAGGTAATGCCTTCTCTAGCTTAATGGGAGTGTCTTTGAACATCTGACCATTATACTTTTCAATGATTTCGTCAGCTTGTTCGTCGTTGTTGACGGTAAGAAAACCGAAACCACGGCATTTGCCAGTTTTGCGGTCTTTAATTAATTTAGTAGTTACAGCATCACCTTCTGCTGCAAAAACTGCTTGCAGATCTTGACGATCTATTTCTTCTTTAGGCAAATTACCTATATATAGGCGAACGGGCATGAACTATACCTCCAGAGTTAAATGAACATGGCAAGGCGAGAAAACAATCACTTGGCTTTGGCTTTTAAATAGATGCTATTGACCAAGACTGCCATCAACCAATTTTTTTGCTCGAAACTGTCAACCTATACAATACAGTTTTTCGTCGGGATCAAGCTTGTTTAATCCAAAGGCTCACACTATTGTGAGCTAATAACACCTTAATTCTAAGAATTGTAAATTTAATAGCCTAGTGCCTGCTAAAATACACGCTTTCTTCCATGCCTTTTTCGCAGAATCAAATACCATTCCTTACATTACCACGGTATTTTCTACGTAGCTAGTTTAGCGCATACATTTGCGACGTTAGTATTATTGCATCGTAACATAACATAAAACCCATTTTTTTATTCAAGGGAGAATATTTTGAAACAAAAACCAGCCAGTGGCTGGTTAATTTCCTGCTGTGTTGGGAGGATAAAAAGGTATGGAGTGGGGAAAAAGCATCCGAGTTCATAACTAAGCTGTAGTGCTGAGTTATGTCGGTTGCTATTGTTTGTGTAAATAAATGTAACACTTTTCCAGAAAACCTGCAATTTTTGTTTACATTTCGGTTTGTCCTTCGTCAGTTGTTTATTTTCTTCTGACCAATGACTAACCACTGAGAAAAACGTATGCGCCCCAAGCCTGTGCTGCAACTGCCAAAAAAATAGACCAAATAGGATGAGGGCTATGAATGGTTTTACCACTTTGAGTTTCCAGGGTTTGGATATCGATCCAAGGTGTTGCTCCTCGTCGGAACCAACCTGTGACGATAATTTGCCGACCGATCAGATCCTGGTGATTGACTGACTGTCCTAGCCAAGAAACGTGGTGTAATTTCACTAAACCTGCACTGGATTGGAGGATTAAATCTTGCGCTAGGGAATTGCTAGTGCCTTGACGACCTAATAGTTTGCCCACAATCCGCACGCTGATACTGTCAATTGGTAAGGCACAAGGGTCAGCTAACAGGTTGGGTAGGCAATCAGTTTGCACGGTGGCAGGTTTAATATCGGGGAAAAAAGAATTAATCCGCATCACTGTACCGATGCTAAAGCCAATTAGAAGGCAGCCTGTAATGAAAGACCAATCTTCGTATATCCACTTTAGATTTAAAAACTTGAGTGCGAATGCTAGTTGCCACGTTAGCCAGACCAAAGCTGCAAACACAACCCCTAAAGGAATTCCTAACCAGGGAGCGATTTGTAATAAGAAAGACTGACGCTTAACCTTTGATGGTTCACTAGGAAAATGTAGTTCGGTGTCTAGATGCCAGTGACGGGCTATTTGGCAGAGGCGTTCGATGCGATCGCCCATCAGCGGATGGCTATTGTTAATTGTAAACCATTGGCGATAGGGATTGGCAGTATCCCACTTCAAAAAGGATTCAAAAGATAGATTGCTGGCAATAGTGCCCAAAGACAGGCTTTGTTGCTGACTCACTGGTGTCAAGAGATTTAAGCTTTCCAGTTGCCAACTGGTGTATTCTTGTTTTTCGATATCAGCTGCAATTCCAATGGCGATTTTGAGTAAGGCGCGAATCAGGGCATTGGGATTACCAGTAATTTCAGCGGCGACGCGATCACTATAATAAAGCCGCAACCGCGACAACCACAATGCAGTTCCAGTCAGCAAACACCAAACTCCATAAATTAGACTAGCCAGAATTGTCACCGGCCAGCGCCAAATTTTCCCTGATATTTTGTCTGCTAACGCCGACACTTGCTGATATAGCTTATGAGTTGGTAGTGTCACCAGCAGCAACAAAGACATCACAGCAAAATCCCAGTGAGCAATATGCCCTAGCTGCGTAGCGTAGATAGTGGCGATTTCATCATCTGCCAGTTGCTCTAATAGCCCTTGACTGACAACAATCCTGGCATTACGTGGTAAACTACCATAGGTCAGGATAATTGGTGCAGCCATTGGTAAAATCCGCAGTTTGGGTAACGGCCAGTGCCGCTGTTGGCAACAACGTTGTAGCACCCGAACGGCTTCGCGGCTATGGGCATTCAATACATCCTTGGGAAACTCTCGCTGACCATACAAGTTCGCCAGTAGCAGATCCAGCAACCAAGGTGATACTCCGATCAAAATTACCAATACTACTAGCAGCAATTGAGTAGGGTCGCGGTATAAAAGCTGCAACGGCTCCACATAGGGTAGTTTGACTAAAGTCAGGTTGATGAATCCCATTGCTAACTTGAGGATTTCTCGCATCACCCAAAATAGGGCGATGAATGTTCCTGCTGCCAGCAACCGCAAAGGAATTAATTTCGGTTTACGTAGGGGTTGCCATGCTCTGGCGCGTTGGGCTTGCCGCCAATAAATAACGCCGAATAATTTGGCTTGGGTGCGGGTAACGGAACCCATGAAACCGTTTAGGGGTGCAGTTGGTGGAGGTAGTGGTGTCGCTACTGTAGCTTTGAGTCTACCTAGTGGCACCATTGGCGGAGTTTCGTCGCTCTTGATTTCTATTACTTGATCTTCTGGCTTTTCCTCTAATGTAGAAGTTGTTGGGGGAGTAACTGGAGGAGAATCTGGGGGAGAATTCTCAAAGGCAACAAATCCAGTTTCGACATTTTTTGATTCTTGATCAGGTTTTTTACGTTTTGTCAGGTGTTCGAGAGCGCGTGTTGCCCACTCTTGAACTTGCGGATTGTTACTCTCAATGAGATTCTGGGAAATAGCGATCGCTTTGGGAACTTCGCCACAGCGAGCATAAGCCATCACTAAACCAACCTGGGCTTGTAAGCTAGCAGTCGCATGATTTTGGCTGCTAGCAATAGGTTCTAGTTGAGCGATCGCTGTTTGATAATTTCCCTGCTTGAGGGCAACTAAACCAGCCTCCAAAGACGATTTGGCATGTGAAGGCATACAAATTCTGGCACTCCAATCTTTTCTAGGTGATCCACGTTTGTGTAAAAGCGCGAACCTCGGATGCCGTGGAACTCAACCGCGCCAAGTTTTGCTTGTCAAGTGAATTATTCCTCCACTGGTTGTTGACTAGAAAATACTGGAGCGATGCCTACGGCGGGCTTTGCCAACGCGCTTAATTTTAACTCTGGATGGTCGCCAAGTAACTGTTGACAATTCCATTCATTCCGGAATAGCAATACTGGGCGTCCCATGCTGTCTTTAACTGTAGTGGTATTGAATATCCGTCCCACCTGTTCTAATGCTTCCCAACCACCCTCAACCCAACGGGCGACACTGTAGGGCAATAACTCTAGTAAGGTTTCTACACCATACTCGTTTTGTAAGCGAAACTGTACCACCTCGAATTGCAACTGACCCACCGCCGCCAAAATTGGATCGCGCTTGGCTTCATCAGTTGAATACATAATCTGCACAGCACCTTCTTCTCGCAATTCCGCAACGCCTTTTTGGAATTGTTTAGACTTCGAGGGGTTGGGATTCCTGAGAGTCGCAAACAGTTCCGGCGAGAAATACGGAATCCCCTCATATTCGAGCTTTTGCCCCGTGTAAATTGTATCCCCGATCGCAAAAACACCGGGATTGTTTAAACCGATCACATCGCCAGGATAAGCCACATCAATCGATTCCCGCTCTTGGGCAAAGAGTTTTTGCGGGCGAGACAGACGGATGAGTTTACCAATGCGGGCGTGATTCACCATCATATCTTTTTCAAACTTACCAGTGCATACCCGGATAAATGCGACGCGATCGCGGTGCTTCGGGTCCATATTAGCTTGCAGTTTAAAAACAAACCCCGAAAACTCCGGGTATGTAGGAGGAACTTCCCCAACACTACTGTAGTGAGAACCGGGTTTAAGGGCATAGTCGAGGAAGTACTTGAGGAATAACTCTACCCCGAAGTTAGTCATGGCGCTACCAAAGAACACTGGCGTCATTTTGCCTTCATGTACCAACTGCAAATCTAGCTCTGGGCCAACTCCTTCTAACAGTTCTAAATCATTTTTCAGTTGGTAGTAGAGGTCTTGTTCTAGCTGCTCTTCTATTCTCGGATCACCTAATTCTATGATCGTATCACGGGCTTCTCGGCTGCCGTGGGCGCTGCGTTCAAACAGATGAATTTGTTGCTTATGTCGGTCAAAAACACCTTTAAAGCGATCGCCCATACCAATCGGCCAATTTACCGCATAGGTTTGCAATCCCAATTCTTGTTCAATTTCATCCAACAGTTCCAGAGGTTCCCTTCCTGGACGGTCGAGCTTGTTGATAAATGTAAAGATCGGGATACCCCGCAACTTACAAACTTCAAACAATTTGCGGGTTTGGGTTTCCAAACCTTTTGCCGCATCAACCAACATTACTGCATTATCGGCGGCGGCGAGGGTACGATAAGTATCTTCACTGAAGTCTTGGTGTCCAGGGGTGTCTAATAAATTTATTTGACAGTCGCGATATTCAAATTGCAACACTGTGGAGGTAATGGAAATGCCCCGTTGTTGTTCCATTGCCATCCAGTCAGAGGTCGCCTTACGCTGTGCCCGTCGCGCTTTGACCGCGCCAGCTTCGTGAATTGCACCTCCGTACAGGAGTAGCTTTTCTGTTAGTGTAGTTTTACCTGCATCCGGGTGAGATATAATCGCAAAGTTGCGGCGAAGTTCAACCGCTTGAAGAAGTTCAGACTGAAGTTCAATTGACATAACTGTATTTGTTTGTGACTTAACTTAATTTTTTTCGACTCTGGCAAGTCTTTTAATCTTAAGACAACGATGCTCGTGATAGGGTCGTAATATAATCAACAAGCTAACTAAATAGGAGAAAGGAATGTACGACACAGACAAGCGAAAGCTTCTATCTGCCTTGTCTCATGGAGCGATTTTTTTCAGCACAACGTTGGTATCTGTAGGTATACCTATTGCCATATTGCTGGTATCGGATGATCCTGTTGTTAAAGAAAACGCCAAAGAATCCATCAATTTCCACTTTAATGTCTGGTTTTATGGAGCAATTCTGGCAGTGCTGTTTTTTCTATTCGGTTGGTTGGTGTTACCTCTATTATTGCTGGGGCCACTAGCGGGTTTAGGATATCTATTGCACTGGGGATTAACAATTTGGGCGCTCGTCGGAGTTTTTAACAATCCTGATATACCCTTCCGTTATCCCTACATTTTCCGATTTATTTAGCAGAAATTAACATTGGGCACTTGTACTGAGCGTTCGCGTAGCGTCTTGTAGAGAAGCCGTTGGCGCAGCCTCTCCAAGAGTTGTATTGGGCAAACAGGGCATTTGTACTGAGCGACTTGTGCCGAGTTTAGCCTGAGCGGCGTCGTTGGCGCAGCCTCTCGTAGAGAAGGGCAAAGCCGAGGTAAGCCGTTGGCGCAGCCTCTCCAAGAGTTGTATGGGGCATTGGTAATTGTGAATTATTTACTATTAAGCTGTTGTGCCTTGAGTTTGCTCGAGACCCGATAGCCAGGATTTTTATTACCAACAGAGGGTCTTACCATTTTGAATTTTGAATTTTGAATTGCTTACTATGTTGTTTTTTTTCTAGTCCGTCGGATAAATGCAAGCAAGCTGTAAAATACAAAATTGCCCCACAGCTTGATTAAGAGTAGGGCAAAAGACAGTTAAGCACTGTTTGTAGTCTGTCTGACGGCAGGAAAGTTTTAGCCTGCTTTTGTGACGCTTTGTTTTGTGTCCATTTGCGTTGTTTTTCATCATAAAATTTTATGTTTCCTATACATCGCCCCCGTCGTCTGCGTACCCATCCCCAACTGCGCCGGATGGTTCGTGAAACTGTTTTGACAACAAGCGATTTAATTTACCCACTATTTGCCGTACCAGGTGAGGGAATCGCTAATGAGGTGAAATCGATGCCCGGAGTCTACCAACTTTCGGTAGATAAAATTGTCGAAGAAGCAAAAGAAGTTTACGACTTAGGAATTCCTTCGATTATTCTATTTGGTATTCCAGCTGATAAAGATGTGGATGCCACTGGCGCTTGGCATGATTGCGGTATCGTCCAAAAAGCAGCGACGGCGGTAAAAGCAGCAGTGCCAGATTTGATTGTAATTGCTGATACTTGTTTGTGTGAGTACACCAGTCACGGTCATTGTGGTTATCTGCAAGTTGGTGATTTAACAGGACGAGTTTTAAATGACCCAACTCTGGAATTGTTGAAGAAAACAGCAGTTTCTCAAGCGAAAGCCGGTGCCGATATCATCGCGCCTTCAGGAATGATGGATGGGTTTGTGCAGGCAATTCGTGTGGGTTTGGATGAAGCCGGATTTCAAGATACGCCGATTTTGTCTTATGCTGCTAAGTATGCGTCGGGTTATTATGGGCCATTTCGGGATGCAGCAGACTCGACACCGCAATTTGGGGACAGAAGAACTTACCAAATGGACCCAGGTAACGCCAGGGAAGCAATTAAAGAGATTGAATTGGATATCGCTGAAGGTGCTGATATGCTCATGGTTAAGCCAGCTTTGGCATACATGGACATTATCTGGCGGGTAAAGGAAGCGAGTAACTTGCCAGTTGCAGCTTACAATGTTTCTGGTGAGTATGCGATGGTGAAAGCTGCGGCTCTCAATGGTTGGATTGATGAGGAGCGGGTGGTTATGGAAACTTTAACTGGGTTTAAACGGGCTGGCGCAGACTTAATTTTGACTTATCATGCCAAAGATGCGGCGCGATGGTTAAAGTAGGCTGGGCGATTCAAGGGTAAGAATTTAATAAATCTCACGCAAAGGCGCAGAGGCGCAGAGTTGTGTTTTGGTGTCTGGGCGTGAGATTGTAATATTTTGGCTAGTATTGAAACATTGCTTTCGTAGTCTTTCTAGGTTCTGTTGATGCAACTCTGGGAAGTTTTCTAAATCATCTATTGACTGTGGTGCAGGAAAGATTACAGCGTCTTCAGAGGTGAATCTATCTAGATAAGTTTGAAAAGCTTCATCATCTTCTCTATGGTCAAGGATATATTAACGCAATTGGGCACGGGGCATTGTCATAAAATCTAGCTTACTCATACATATCTCCACTTCCCGTCTAGGTAAATTATAATTTCATTTTCTTCACCAGCGAGAATTACAATGTTTTTTGTTCGTTCATCGTATTCGTACTAAAAACAGAGGTGAATACATTTTAGTAGCCCAAAAACTTAAGATAAACAACGTTTTCAATTGATTCTACAGTAGGCATCTTTAAATTATTGCTACAACAGATTTTTTCCTCTGACGTGACTTCAGTTAAGTTGGGATCTTTCAACCGGGAAATTTTATATTTATTTTATACATTAGTTCTAAGTTTTATTACGTAAAAAATAGCGATATTTGCCAGAGGGGGAGGCGATCGCTCATAAAACCTCTAAAATCTAAATTAAATAGCTTTGATATAGTTATGGCAATTACTCGCTCTATGCTTGGAGCGGCTCGTTTAAAAAACCAATCTCTAACTAGTGCGATCGCTCACCGTATTTGCGACAGCAGCACGATAAAATTCTAAAACCATAATCATGCTAAAAGGTCTAAATGGCAGAAACACTATTCTTCAACGCCTTACGGGAAGCCATTGATGAAGAAATGGCGCGTGACTCCAGCGTATTTGTTCTTGGTGAAGATGTTGGACACTACGGCGGTTCCTATAAAGTTACCAAAGACCTGTACCAAAAATATGGCGAACTCCGCATTCTAGACACGCCTATTGCTGAAAACAGCTTTACTGGTATGGCAGTGGGAGCAGCGATGACTGGGTTGCGTCCCATAATCGAAGGTATGAATATGGGCTTTTTACTGCTCGCCTTCAACCAAATATCCAATAATGCTGGGATGCTGCGCTATACTTCTGGCGGTAACTTTAAAATTCCGATGGTAATTCGCGGCCCTGGAGGTGTGGGAAGACAGCTAGGAGCAGAACATTCCCAGCGACTAGAAACCTACTTCCAAGCTGTGCCAGGGTTGAAGATTGTTGCCTGCTCCACACCAAGAAACGCCAAAGGATTACTAAAATCTGCTATCCGCGATGATAACCCTGTGTTGTTCTTTGAACACGTTCTGCTTTACAACTTGAAAGAAGATTTACCAGAAGAAGAATATTTACTACCCCTAGATAAAGCAGAGGTTGTGCGCCAAGGAAAAGATGTCACAATTATAACTTACTCACGGATGCGGCATCATGTGTTACAAGCAGTAAAAACCCTTGAAAAACAAGGATATGATCCAGAAGTTATCGACCTGATATCTCTCAAACCATTAGATTTTGATACTATTGGCGCATCAATACGAAAAACCCATAAAGTCATTGTTGTGGAAGAATCCATGCGAACTGCGGGCATTGGAGCAGAAGTCATCGCCTCAATAAATGATCGCTTATTTGATGAATTGGATGCGCCAGTACTACGACTTTCTTCCCAAGATATCCCCACACCTTATAACGGCAATCTGGAACGACTAACAATCATCCAACCAGAGCAAATAGTGGAAGCTGTAGAAAAAATGGTAGCTTTGCGGGTTTAAAAGTTAGGAGTGAGGAGTTAAGAATTTTAAAGTATGAGTCTTAACTCTTAACTCCACCAATTTTGGATTTTAGACTTCGACTGAGCGCTCACACCGAAGTCCAAAATTCAAAATCTAAAATTGAATGACTATCCAACTCCTAACTCCTAACTCATAACTCATAACTCCTCAAAAGAGCGCTATTATAGCGTTTGTCAGTTGCGAGTTATGGTATGCAAAGACAGCGATCGCTATTAATTTTAATTTTAGTCCTGATAATCGCCGCGATAACGGTGATTGCCACAATTCCGATACCCCTTGGGCTGGACTTGCGCGGAGGCTCACAGCTAACAATTCAGGTGAAACCATCACCGGAAATTCCCAAAATCACCGAACGAGAATTGGAAGGTGTGAAGAAAGTTGTCGAAGGTCGGATTAATGGTCTGGGTGTTTCTGAGCCAGTCATCCAAACAGTCAGCTCAGATAAAATCTTGGTGCAACTACCAGGGGTCAATGATCCAGAGCAAGCCGAACGGGTGCTAGGGGGGACGGCGCAGTTAGAATTTCGTAGCCAAAAGCCGAATACAGAAACCCAACTGTTTGCTTTCCAAGCATCTAGATCCGAATTGAAAGTCAAGCAAGAAGAATTGAGAAAGAGTACTGACAAAGCAGCAATTGCTAAGAATCAAGAAGATTTACAAAAAAGTAATCAAGCGATCGCCCAATTGTTTGAAAGCACTAATCCACCGCTAATTGGCAAATACCTCAAGGATGCCTATGGTGAACCCACTCAAAATAACAACTGGCATGTTGGCATTCGCTTCGACCAAAAGGGTGGTGAACTGTTTGCCAATTTGACAAAAAATCTTGCCGGTACTGGGCGTAGTATTGGTGTTTTTCTGGACAATGAACTGATCAGCGCTCCTACCGTGGGTATAGAATTTGCCGCCGCTGGTATTAGTGGTGGCTCTGCCGTAATTACAGGACGTTTTACCGCACAACAAGCCAATGACTTAGGTGTGCAACTACGCGGTGGGGCATTACCCGTACCAGTAGAAATAGTTGAAAACCGTACTGTCGGAGCAACCTTAGGTAAAGATAGTATTCAACGCAGTATTTACGCTGGTATTGGCGGATTGCTGTTAGTATTGATTTTCATGTTAGTTTACTACCGACTACCAGGATTAATTGCCGACTTTTCTTTGATTATCTATGCGCTATTGACCTATGCCACCTTCGCTTTGCTAGGCATTACATTAACTCTCCCCGGTATTGCTGGGTTTATCCTCAGTATCGGTATGGCAGTTGATGCTAACGTATTGATTTTTGAGCGCACCCGTGAAGAACTACGTGCTGGTAAAACTTTATATCGTTCTGTAGAGTCAGGATTCTACCGAGCTTGGTCTAGCATTTTAGATAGTCATGTCACATCATTAATTTCTTGTGCAGCACTGTTTTGGTTAGGAGCAGGTTTAGTTAAAGGCTTTGCTTTGACATTGGCGCTAGGGTTAGGGGTGAATTTATTTACTGCAATTACTTGTAGTCGCACACTGCTGTTCCTAACATTGGGATTTCCCAAATTGCGTAAGCCAGAGTTGTTTTGTCCCAATCTCTCAACGTCAATTAAGTCTGGTGCGGAGGTGCAGTCATGAAATTTAGTGTCGTCAAACAGCGGAGACTTTGGTGGACAATTTCTGCCACCCTGATGATCATTAGCATCCTGGCGATGCTGATTTCTTGGCAACAACTAGGCGCACCGCTACGTCCCAGTTTAGATTTTGTTGGTGGTACACGACTACAATTTGAACGCGATTGTACACAACCAGACAAATGTACTCAACCGATTAATATCTCTGATGTCAGAGAAGTAGTTGACGCTCAAAAGCTGAATAATAGTAGTATCCAAGTTGTTGGTAAAAACCAACAGGGAATATCCATTCGCACCAAGACATTAGATGTGGAGCAACGCACCCAGTTACAAACAGCTTTGAGTGAAAAAATTGGAGCCTTTAACCCGAAAGCTACTCAAATTGACACTGTTGGCCCGACACTTGGTCGTCAGCTATTTACCCAAGGGTTATTAGCTCTGGTTGTCTCCTTTGCTGGGATCGTTATTTATTTGAGTGTGCGGTTCCAGGTGGACTATGCTGTAATCGCAATTATTGCCTTGTTCCATGATGTTTTGATTACGCTGGGTGCTTTCTCCATCTTGGGATTAGTAGCAGGTATTGAAGTTGATAGCCTTTTCGTCGTTGCTATTTTGACTATTACTGGTTTCTCGGTGACAGATACTGTGGTCATCTACGATCGAATTCGGGAAATACTAAATCTACATCCTAACGATCACATTGACAAAGTTGTTGATGATGCAATCAATCAAACTTTAACGCGATCAATTAATACCACGTTCACCGTTTTGCTAACATTGTTTTCCCTATTCCTATTTGGCGGCGAAACCCTGAGAAACTTTGCCCTTGCCTTAATTATTGGATTCACAATGGGTGCATATTCAAGTATTTTCATTGCCGGTTCTCTGCTCGCTTGGTGGCGAGAGCGCAGGAGTCAATACCAGGTGGTGGAGAACGCAGAGCCAATTGATACATCTGCCAGTTCTCAGGATAGTTAAACTTGTGTGCATTTCACAATTGGGTTAAAGCATTTTGAATTGCTCATCTATGCTTTGCAATTTTATTCACCTATGGATCAACCTGAAGAACCATTAACTACTGACTCAGAATTTGAGAACTCTGACGCATCCTTTATTCAACAAGTACAAAGGCTACACAAACTGACAGTATATGGAAGATGGCTGTTTGTCGGTTGTTTGTGGCTTACCATTGCGCCTGTTAGCTTGTGGGATCTACGTGCAGAAATTTCTCTGTGGGAACAATATTTTACCTGGGTAGCGGTGCGATATGGACTTTTCTTCCATCCACTGTCTACCTTCGGTTTAGCCTTTTGTATTGGGATGACTGCTGCTGTTTTAGTTTGGCAAAGTCGAAATATCTTACTCGGACTACCACAGCAGGAAAAACAACGTTTAGAAAAACAAGTTTATCGGATACGTCAGCAGGGGCCTACTCATCCTCTGTGGAAGTGGGTTTGTAATTAATTTTTCTTTCTCGTTGCATATACATATACACGTACAGCAATTTCTCGCAAAATATGACTTAACTATACAAAGATACTGCCAAAAGTGGATGCCATATGAACGAGTCTCAGATTCAATTTAGCGATCGCAAGTCTGAAATTGACCTTCACCAACTGCAAGAACTGTTAAACGTTTCAGCTTTCTGGGCAAAGGGCCGCAGTATTGAGGATTTAGGTATAGCTATTGCTAATAGTGAGCCAGTGATTTCCGTCTGCCTTCGCGATCGACTAATTGGCTTTGCTAGAGCAACATCTGATGGCATATATCGTGCCACGATTTGGGATGTTGTGATTCATCCAGAGTATCAAAGTAGTGGGTTGGGAAGCAATTTAGTAAAAACAGTTTTGAGTCATCCTCGCATCAGGTGGGTTGAGCGTGTTTATCTGATGACTACTCACCAGCAGGGGTTTTACGAAAAGATTGGTTTTCAGCCCAACACCACCACTACGATGGTGCTATACAACCTAGCTAACCTTGCTTTCCTTGCTGCTACAGAAGATCAGCTTCAGGAATCACTAGGGGGATAGAGATTTGTAGTCTGGTAACCTGCCCAGATGCTTCCTTCACAATGGTAGAGGGCAGGATTTCTAACTTTCCTCCCATAACTTCCACTAAAGTCTGATTGATTAATAGCCTCATCCCGGGCGAAAGAGCAGCGTTATTTTGGTTAATCTGGCTTGGCTGCTCTTCAGATGTGATCAAATCAATCGGCTCGCTCCAGGGTATAGCATGGGTTGGTATATCCAGCCAAATGTTAACAAAATTACTTGTAGGCACAGTGCTGCTGGAAATACAAATGCTGCCTTCCTGCATCTGAGTAATGGCAATGTCTATTAAACTTATCAATATTTGGCGGAGCCAGAGGTAATCTGCCAAAACATAAATTTCTGGGTTGGCGGGTAACAATTGCAAGGGAAAATTGCGATTTGCCGCCAGCATATAAGTTAAGTTATGAACCTCTTCCAAAATTTGGGCTAATGGTCTGGGGTGAATATCTAATTTATTGCTACCATGTTCAGTTCTAGCAACGCTGAGAATTTCATCCATCAGCTTGAGTAGCTTCAGCGTTCGCTCGTGAGCTTGGGCGATAAATTCTCGCTCTTCAGCGGCGTCTTCACACAAATCTGACAAAATTAACTGATGCAAGCCAATCAGACCATTAAGGGGCGATCGCAATTCATGGGTAGTCCGCGCCAAAAAACCAGCTTTAAACTGGCCCATTTCCCTTGCCATTTGGTATGCCAGCTGTGTTTGCTGTAGCTGTTGCGATACTGGTGGCATATCCTCTTGATCTAATGGTGCTGGTGGGGATGAGCTAAATGAAACGTTTGACGATCGCGCAAATAACCGATGAAAACTTATACCTAGTGCTAGTCCTGCTCCTAGATATATCCAGTTGCTCCAATTCATAATTTGGCAATTATTAAGTTATTAATTAACCACAACAGCGCAAACTAAAGTTCCAGATATCTCTGTTGTTCAAATCAGGAAAACAATATTATAGCCACCTATATCTGGTTATCAGTTGAAATCTCTAACTTTATCGCACCTTGCCGCAAAATTTGCCAATTTATCCCTGTCCATTTAGCAACGGTGGAAGGTACACCCACCCCTAGTATTTCACCCTGGTATTTTGTGGTTGCTAGAGTCAGAACCTTGGGAAACTGAACCTCAATTTCTGCGATCGTTTGCAAAGGCGGTTGACCGGAAAAATTAGCGCTAGTGGTGGCAAGAGGGCCTGTTTGCGCCAAAATAGTTTGGGCGATCGCATTGTTTGGGACTCGGACGCCAATTGTTGTCGGGTCGATGGGGTTCATAACTTTTGGCAGGCGATCGCTTGCTGGTAAGATTAATGTCAGCCCTCCTGGCCAATATTTGCCTGCTATTTCTTGCCAAACTTTATACTCTTTTTCATTACCTTTAACATACAGCCACAAATCTTCAGCACTAGCAGCCATCAAAATCAAAGGTTTGTCTTGACTGCGTTGCTTCGCCACAAAAATTAATCCTGCTTTTTCTGGTATCGCTGCAAGTGCAGGAACAGTATCCGTGGGAAAGCTCACCAAAAGACCAGCGCGTGCGCCAGCTATTAAATTTGTTAGAGAAACTTGTGTCATGTTTACAAAGTTAGGAGTGAGAAATTTTATAACTCATAACTCATCACTCCTAACTTTTATAAGCAAGGGCAAAGCGTTCAATTCCAGCTAAATCAGCGTGAATTTGAATTTTACAATAGCTACCTTGATTTTGCAAAAGTTCTCGGACTGCATCCGCCTGTCCTGCCATCATTTCAATTAACCACACCCCACCAGGTTGCAAATAGCTGGGAGAAATTTCTATCAAATGGCGAATGCAATCTAAGCCATCGGTGCCACCATCCAAAGCTAGATGTGGTTCATGGTTAACTACTTCTGGTTGCAAAGTCGGTAAGGTACTGGTGGGGATGTAAGGGGGATTAGATACCATACCACTGAACTGACCTTTGAGAAATGCCAGTGGCTCCCACCAGGAACCTTGATAAAATTTAATCCGGTCAGCAAAACCCAAATTATGGGCGTTGGCTTGGGCGATCGCCAGAGCTTCTAAACTGTAATCAACTGCATGAATTGTTGCTTTTGGCAAGACATCTGCTAATCCGACGGCGATCGCTCCACTCCCAGTCCCCAAATCCGCCCAATGTCCTGACACACCGCTAGCAGCTGCTAGAGCTAAATCAATTAAGCACTCTGTTTCTGGTCTGGGAATTAATACCGCACTCGACACCGCGATTTGAAAGTGACGCCAAGGTGTAACTCCAGCAATATACTGCACTGGTAAGCGGTCATTTAATCGCCTCTGCCATAACTGGTCTAGCTCTTCTAAAGGCAACTGCATCTGAATTTGCGGCCAGTTTTTAAAAGACTCCAAACGCAGTGTCAAGCGGTCTAACCCAGCTATCTCTTGCAGCAGCCAATCTACCTCCATTGGTGGCACATCAGTGGCTCCTGCTGCTTGGTGAGCTGCATTCCGCCACTGCCAAAGTTGTAAACCAGAAACTATCAGATGTTTCTCCCCCATGCCTCAACCTTGGAGTGCATATCCGTTATTTTTTCGGAGCGGGCGCAGCAGCAGGCCTGGCAGCTGGTGATTGATTCGGGGCAAGCGATCGAATAAAATTGATTGACTCTCTTGATGGATAAAGAACAATTTTATTTATACCAGGATCGTTGCTGCTATTGAGAGCCTCCATAACACCGTACAAATCCACCACCTGAATCTCAGTATTGTCTGCTTCCTTTGGCACGGCTTTTTTGAATTGGTCTAACAGAGCCACTGCTTGCTCTTTCTCAAAAAAGAATGGGATTAATCGCTCGTTGCCTTTGGGGACGGGAATGGTCAAATAGCTATTATCTTTCTTAAATTTGGGTACAAATAAGGGAATACCATTGAATTGCTGCCCTTTTTTACCATTTTGATTCAGCATACTAGTTGCTGATGCTATTTGTTCTTGCGTCGGTACTAAAGTATAAATTATAGAGTCTGATTTCTTTTTGCTTTCTTGGAGTATTTTATAGTAGTCTGCCAAGGACAAAGGTCTGACCTGTAGCGTGCTTGCCAACTGAGGGTTTTCTTTTTTGAGCCGATTGTCAAGGAATTTTTGAGCATCTTGCTTGCTAATAAAAAATCCCACTTGAGAGACAGGCTTGGATGCGTTGTTTCTCGAAAGAACTACGAATTCGCCTTTAGGATTGGTGAGCGTGAATATAGGTACTTCTTGGAGCTTTTTCACTACCTGATCTTGTGGCAACGCCATTGCCTCTAGATTGTCTATTCCTGGTAGATTGCCTATTCCTGAAAGTCCCGCTAAAAATACACTGCCAGCTATACCTAATGTTGCGCCCAAGCGAATAAATGATTTCATGACTGCTCCTCGCATCAATAATCCAATTAAATTAAACAAATGGTTGGATTTGCACAGCACCAACTAGCTTTAGTTATATAGCAATCTATTTCAGTTGTAAAAAATTCATTGTGCGCCTTGAGGTTAAATGTTAACCGTCAACGGTTCAAATCCAATATTCCACAACTATTTAGGGTTGCTATAGTATAGTATTGTTTTCCCAAATTGACTCTGCTAAAGTTGTGTTTTTCTCGATTTCGCTTTGCTATTCATCACGAAATGCTGTAGATGCATATTATATGTCTATTTCAAACAGCGAAAAGTCTCTCTGGATCTCGGTCTTGGAAATGATAAATGCCATTTTACCGGCTTTTTCTAATATCGCGTGACGCTATTAGTTAATCAATCGTTCCATCTGCGCTTGCTTTAATATCTTCTCAAATTTATACAAAGCTCAGTGTCAGGAACATCTTACTGCTTAAGAAGGAAATTTGCCTGTTAGGCTTTAACAGCAAACCCAACATCATAACAGCCTAATTTCTCTTCTGCCTAAAAATGTACAATTTAATTGCACATCTTACCAAGAAAACTCTAGTTAATCCACCCTAACTGTTAACTATATTAATTAAATCGGGATGACAGGATTTGAACCTGCGGCATCCTGCTCCCAAAGCAGGCGCGCTACCAAGCTGCGCTACATCCCGGTTAGACTTATCTACTTTTTGGGGTTTAGTTTAAATTTCCCACCAAAGCGATCACGCTTTACCAAAAGTATTAACTTAATTATATCAGATAACACGCCTCATGCCTAATATATTTTATTTCCTGTAAAGACGATTAAGATTACATCCTTACACTGATAAAGGTTTTTTGCCGACTTAGTTTTACAAGATATATACTTGCGCCTTCGTCGGCTGAAAAAAAGCAAAACCACATCAAAATAATAGAGTTTCACTATTATACCTGATTTTCTTGGGCAAATCTGGTTTTATTTTGATTGAGCGCTAGTGAGGATACCAGAACATGCCTTTAATACCTTCCGGATCAGCCATAAACCCCATAGTTCGGTAGAAATCTACAACATGGGGGTCGGCGAAGAGAGTGACATTACTAATTTCTTCACTCCTAAGTTTTTTGAGAACGTATTTCATCAATGCTTTGCCCAGTCCTTGACTTTGAAAGTCTGGGTGAACCACCACATCCCAAATAGTGGCATTAAACGCGTGATCTGAGGTAGCGCGGGCAAAACCAATGAGCCGCTTTTGGTTTCCTCTCACCTGCCACATTGAGGCAACAAGAAAACTATGCTCAATAGCTTTTTTCACTTTTCTTAGAGGACGACGCGACCAACCAACTGCATCACAGAGTTCTTCTAGCTCATACAGGTCAATATCTCGCTCCGTGCTGAAGACGATGCGAGCCTCCTTTAAAGAAGCTTCGCTAATGCTGCTGGGGTTGGAGTTGCCCGCAGCATCCACTGTATGTTCTTCAAAGGGGTTTGTCCTACTTGTCGCTACAGATTCAGGAGTACTAAACCAAGTTTTCCAAAAACCCATGCCAACGTGGTTCGGGTAGTATAACTGAATTGGTTTCCACTCTCAGGAGTGTTGATTCACGTTTAACATGGCTACTCCCATTTACTACCCCTTACACTCGAAGTTTTTCAGTTGTTTTCGGGATTTGCAATGGTAACAGGCAGTTAGAGCGTGTTTCACACCAATCATTTTCAACTTTAGCATTTTGTTGCAGAGGCTAGGAGAAATTCACCAAAAGGTAAGGATATAAGCAATTAAAAATTCACTCATTCAAAATTAACTCATTCAAAAACTAAAAACCTAATCCTGGCAATTGCTCGTATAGAGCTTAAATGCACGTTAGCTTAGGAGTGAATTGTATACAAGAGATTGAGTATTTAGGAAAATTCTTCCTTAATCCCCAGTCCCCAGCCCCCAGCCCCCAGCCCCCAACATCCAGCCCCTAGTCCCCAGGTGACGAAAGCAAGCGAGTCTTACCCTTAACAATGGCTTCTGGTTTAAAATCTTCGACACTGGAACTCCTAAAGCGCTTTAACCGAGCGTTTCCCCAGTTTTATGAGCAATTCGTCAGCAGTGAGATTCAACTGCAAAATTTGCGCCTAGCCTACCGTCTCTATAAAACTAGACGCGCTGTTATTGAGCTGAAACCGGAAGGTAGCAAAAGTGCCCTGCATTTTGCTTACCGCAACCAGTCTTTTCTCCTCAGCGATATTTTTGGTGTGCTAGCAGCTTATGGGTTGACTATCCACGGTCTAAGTCTATACGGTCAGATCCGTCCGCCGATGTTAGTTTTTATCAAACTGTTGGTGTCTCGTGGTAGTAAAGCCTTGACCGAGAAAACCGCAGAAAATGTCTGTCGCGCCATTCGTGAGGCTTTAGGAGGTAGGTTTGAGGTAGAAGAGATGCTAGCAGTGGAATTCAATCTTGACACTGGCTTAGAGCAGGTACAAACCGAGTTCTATGTCGATCCGGTCTTTCATCTCCCTGCCTTAGTGATTGAAGCCGATAATCAACCAGGATTATTCTACAAAGTGATGTACGCCATCTGGCAGGAAGACCTGCTGGTAGTCAATGCCAATTTACTGGTTTGGCGTGGACGTACACGCCTAATTCTTTACTTGTTGGGGCCAAATGAAAGCCTCATTCCTGAATATCTCGGTCACAAAATTGCTGAAGGGGTGCGACAGAGGTTGCTGGGTAAATGAAAAAAGTTATGAGTTATGAGTTAAAAATTAACAACTCCTCACTCCTAACTCTTAACTCCTAACTCTTCGCATTCCGTATTTAGTCGCACCCGCCCTTAGGGGTACGATATAAGTATGGCAACTATTGAAATCTTGGGCGTTCCACACGCATACGAGCTAACGGCTCCCACTTCCTGCCCCCATGCTTTAGTATTTATCCACGGTTGGCTCAATAGCCGTGGGTATTGGCAACCTGTGATTTCCCGCCTATCAGATGATTTGCAGTGCCTGTCCTATGATTTGCGGGGTTTCGGTGAATCCCAGTCCCAGGTAAAAACCGATTTTAGTCGGGCACAAACGTCTCTGAGCCTGATGCCCATCTCCAGTAGTGCTGTTGGCTCACCAATCGATTCTCTTTACACTCCTGTTGCCTATGCTCAGGATTTAGCAATTCTCTTGAAACAGCTGAATATTAACAGTGCTTGGCTAATTGGTCACTCCTTGGGAGGCACGATCGCTCTCTGGGGAGCAGAGCAAATACCTGAATGTGTTAAGGGAGTCATCTGTATCAACGCTGGTGGTGGTATTTACCTCAAAGAAGCCTTTGAGCAGTTTCGCTCGGCGGGTCAGAAATTTTTGCAAGTCCGTCCGCGTTGGCTGTCCCAAGTGCCTTTGATTGATTTGCTCTTTACCAGAGCCAGTGTGGCTCGTCCTTTGGAGCGCTATTGGGCACGTCAGCGGCTGATTGATTTCGTCGTGGCTGACCCCGAAGCATCTCTGGGAAGTCTGTTAGACTCCACAACTGAGGAAGAAATCAATCGTTTACCTGAGCTAGTATCCCAATTGAAGCAGCCAGTTTATTTTTTGGCTGGTGCCGAAGACAAGGTTATGGAACCCAAGTATGTGCGCCATTTAGCTAGCTTTCACAGACTGTTCCAATATTGTGGTGACAATGTTTTGGAAATTCCTGATTGCGGACACCTGGCTATGTTGGAACAGCCGGATGCAGTGGCTGATCACATCCGGTCGATTGTCAATAGTCAATAGGTCTTGGGCATTGGGCAATTCAATTTTGGATAATGGAATTGACGATAGCGCAGCGTAAAGCCTGCGGCATGGCAACTCTTAGAGAGGCTGCGCCAACGCTTAGAGCGAGTCCGCGTACCCCTACGGGGAAGCAAGCTAGCAAGAGCGTCTCGTAAGAGAGCGTCTTTTGGATTAAATTTCAATTCTTTAATCCAAAATCGTTCGACTGAGCGTAGCCGAAGTCTAAAATCTAAAATTCTTGCTCCCCTGCCCCTCTGCCCCTTACGACTTCGGGTGATACAACTTCATCACTTGGGTAAGCGCTAACCTAGACTCAACGCTTAGTGTGAAGCGAGATGTATGACCACAGGATAGATGGTCAGCGGCGGCACAGCCGATCATGGCGGCGTTATCGGTACAGAATTTCAAAGGTGGGAATAGGACGCGTAGGTTATGTTCAACGGCGGCGGCTTGGAGATTTTTTCTCAACCCGCTATTAGCTGCTACACCGCCACCAACAGCAATTGTGTCTAGACCATAGTCCAGGGCACAGGCGATCGCTCTTTTAGTTAGCGAGCGCGCTACGGTTTCCTGAAAACTAGCCGCTACATCCGCCACTGGTACTTGTCCACCATCTTTCTCTAAGTGCTGCACTAAACGCAATACAGCCGTTTTTAACCCACTAAAACTCGTATCGTAACGATGAAATCCCCCACCAGGTAAAGAAACTTTTCCTTCTGGTAGGCTAAAGGCTTGGGAATTCCCCTGTTGTGCCAACTTGTCAATCACTGGGCCACCCGGATAACCCAGCTTTAACAATCGTGCCACCTTATCAAAGGCTTCACCCGCAGCATCATCACGGGTTTGTCCCAGTGTTTCGTAAATACCACAACCTTTGACATAAATCAAGCTTGTATGTCCGCCAGAAACTAATAAACTCAAGAAAGGGGGATTTAAAGTTGATTCGCTCAAATAAGTTGCGTAAATGTGACCTTCGAGGTGATGAACTCCCAAAAATGGTTTGTTGTGTACCATCGCCAGGGTTTTGGCAGCAGTTAACCCCACCAACAGCGCTCCTACCAGTCCTGGGGCACAAGTGGCGGCAATTGCGTCAATTTTTTCCCAGTCTAGTTGGGCTTGCTCTAGGGCTTGTGCGATCGCAACATTTATCGTTTCCAAGTGCTGGCGAGATGCTACTTCCGGTACTACCCCGCCATACTGCTGATGGACTAGAATTTGCGAGGCTACAATACTACTGCAAACTTTACGATTGTTAACAATTGCGACGGCAGTTTCATCACAGCTGGTTTCTATTGCTAAAACGGTTGCCATTGAGAGTGTTGAGTCTTGAGTGCTAGGTGCTGAGTCTTGAGTAGTAGAGACAAAATCTTGCTTCTTTACTACCCTACAACAACAATTCTTATCCTTGGCACTCGTGACTCAGCACTCAGCACTCAGCACTCAGCACTTCATTTTGGTTGAGAAGCTTTAACTTTTATTTACTTAAACTTTACTCGGTCACCACCCAAGAGTATGATGACTTTCTAGTTATGCAAATAAACAACTGTACAAGCCGCTTCGTTTTGTACAAAAAACTTCTTGTTTTGTAGTAAAAGGAAACAACTCCATGCGACGATTGTTTGCTTTGATTTTAGCGATTTGTCTTTGGTTCAACTTTGCCTCCCCAGCAAAAGCTTTAGGGGCTAATTTGACACCGTGCAGGGACAATCCCGCTTTTCAACAGCTAGCAGCTAATGCCCGTAATACCACCGCTGACCCCGAATCCGGGATAAAGCGATTTGAGCGTTATTCTCAAGAACTGTGTGGTCCTGAGGGTTACCCCCACTTGATTGTTGATGGTAGTCTAAATCATGCTGGTGACTTCCTGATCCCCAGCATTCTGTTCCTCTATATTGCTGGTTGGATTGGTTGGGTAGGTCGTGCCTACCTACAAGCGATCAAGAAAGAAGGCAACAACGTGGAATTGAAAGAAGTAATCATTGAAGTACCTTTGGCACTGCCAATTATGCTCTCAGGCTTTACTTGGCCCGTAGCAGCCATAAAAGAATTTCTGTCTGGCGAATTAGTAGCTAAAGATACAGAAATCCCCATTTCGCCACGCTAACCTTTGCTGCAACTTTTGATTTATTTAGGAGAATGATTCATGCAACAGAATTATTTCGTGAAATATCTATCCTTGGGACCAGTTTTACTTTTTGTCAATTTGGTTTTTACAGCCGTTGTGTTGATTTTATTTAACTACTGGTTTCCTGACCTACTTTTCCACCCATTACCATAAGCTGAAGATAGGATTAAAAAATTTTGTTAGCTATTAGTTGACAATTAACTACTAACTACTAACAAAATAGTTCTATGAAACTCGTAAGCTGATCCCAGCATCACGAGTTTCATAGTTTTGAAAGCAGCTAAATTAATTTTTCTAAACTTCCCAATCAAAAAACATCTTTAGCCTCAATTATTATTAATATAAAAATGCCACCATTTTAATTTAGAGGCGAACATAAAAATATGGCACAAGCAGTAGATGCATCAAAGAATCTTCCCAGCGATCCCAGAAATCGGGAAGTTGTTTTTCCCGCATTCGGCGATCCACAGCTAGGCAACCTAGAAACCCCGGTTAATGCTTCTCCCTTGAGCAAGTGGTTCATTAATAACTTACCTGCCTATCGTCAAGGTATTAGCCCTGGTAGACGTGCGGTAGAAGTTGGCATGGCTCATGGTTACTGGATATTTGGCCCCTTTGCCAAATTGGGTCCACTGCGGGACTCAGCTGATGCTAACTTAGCTGGATTATTAGCAGCCATAGGCTTGGTTGTTGTCCTCACCGGCGCTCTATCCCTATATGCGAATAGCAATCCGCCCAAAGCACTTCCTAGCGTTACTGTACCCAAACCTCCAGCAGATGCTTTTAACTCTAAAGAAAGCTGGAACGACTTTGCTTTTTCTTTCTTGATTGGTGGTATTGGTGGTGCAGTAGTTGCTTACTTTTTGACTAGCAACCTAGCATCAATTCAAAGTTTGTTTGGTTAATTTAGAAATCAGAAGTTAGGAGTTAGGAGTTAGGAGTTCAAATTCCTAACTCCTAACTCCTAACTTATTTAAACAAAACTGCTTCAATATCATTTAAAGCAGTTTCAAAATCGTCATTAACGATTTGAATATCAAATTCGTCTGCGGCTTGAATTTCTACTTGGGCGCGGAGTAGACGACGGGCGATCGCTTCTTCAGAATCTTGGGCGCGATCGCGTATTCGTCTCTCCAATTCATCAAAGGAAGGCGGTAAAATAAAAATGCTGAAGGCACTGGGGAAGGAAGCACGAATTTGTCTTGCCCCTTCTAACTCAATTTCCAGCACCACCAACTTGCCGGAATGAATTTGGTTAAGTACAGCTTCACGCAAAGTACCGTAATAGTTACCAGCAAATTCTGCCCATTCCAAAAATTCCCCTTCAGCCACTAATTTTTCAAACTGACTACGGCTGATAAAGTAATAATTTTTGCCATCGATTTCCCCTGGACGGGGAGAACGAGTCGTCACCGATACAGAATAATACAGTTCTGGATGACGTTGTAGGAGCGATCGCATTAAAGTACCTTTACCGACCCCACTGGGGCCAGTTAAAACAATCAATCTGCCTAGATGTAAGCATTCTTCGGTAGTAGCATTACTCTGGATGGGTAAAACTGGCATCATCCCTTCAACCTGTGAATCAATCAATAGATATTATTCATTAGTCTTGTGTTCCTGGCCAAGTCCACTATTGACTAAAGAATTTCTAGCATGAGTGAGAGAAAACTTATCTAATTCAGATGGTACTGCCGATATGGTGCAAAGAAGAGTGAGAATAACCCACTGCTAATTAATTATCTACAGTCTGATGATCGCGGGAAATCACAAAGCGATTTGCTACCGTTTCCGGCTGAATCGCTGATAGAATTATGTGGCTGGAATCGGTAATAATTACAGCTCTAGTCCGACGACCGTAAGTTGCATCAATCAGTTGACCTCTGTCCCGTGCATCGGTAATAATCCGCTTAATTGGAGCAGACTCTGGACTGACAATGGCAACTACTCGGTTGGCAGACACGATGTTACCAAAGCCGATGTTGATTAACTGAATCTCCATAAAAAAACTGACGCCAAACGTGGTGTGAGAAGCATGAAATAAACTTATTCCCATGTTATCGCCAAAAAACGGGAGTCACAACGCTTAAATTCAAGCCAGTCTTCGTTTTTAAATAATGTCTGCTTTTTTTCGCTGTTTATCAGCTATATTTCCTGAAAATATTCCTAAAGATATAGGCGCAATTTCACTGATAGAAGCTAGTTGGGTGATGTAAATTTATTTTGTTTTAAATAAGTATCTAACTCAGAAATTGATGCAGGGTAAAATCGATTGGAATCGCCTCGCTTTAACCGTGCTGGCTCAATACAATGTCGGTGCAGCTCAATTAGTATTCTTGGGTCATGGCGAAAATGTAACGTTTAGCGTTGACACTAGAGATGGTGAAAATTCTGCTACTTTTAAAGTACTCCGTATTCATCATCCGATCGCCCAACTGAGCGATCGGATCTGGCAACAACACGCCGTCATTGAGTCGGAACTGATGTGGCTGACTGCTTTACATCAAGATACTGATTTGGCCGTCCCATACCCCTTGCAGAACATCAGTGGCACTTTCATTACCTCTGTAGCAATTGATGATACCAGCGCAACACTCAACTGTACGCTACTAAACTGGGTCAATGGTTCACCCCTCGACAGCGAACCTACATCGACGCAGGCTAGGCGAGTCGGGGAACTTATGGCTCAGTTGCACCAGCACGCCAGCCTTTGGGAATTGCCTTTAGGCTTCACTTCACGCGACCAAAATACGACTGGGAGCAACTACACACCTCACTCATGGGGCTGCGATCGCTAGTAGATACTGGTACGATATCTGTTACTGATTTCGCTGTGCTTGAGAATGTGGTTCAGCAAATTAGTAATGTGATCACAGCACTAGAAAAAACACCTACCAATTGGGGTTTGATTCACGCAGACCTGAATGAAAATAATTACATCTTTTATGCAGGTGAGGCGCGGCCCATCGACTTTTCCTGTTGTGGCTTCGGCTACTACCTTTGTGACATTGCCCATACCCTGTTGCATCTGTTTCCCGAAAACCGTATGATCGTTCCTCAGTGGCTATCAAAGCGTGCGTCAACTGCCTGATGAGTATCAGAGGATCTTGGAGGCGTTCTTTCTCGGAGCAACGGTAAACAATTTTGCTTTTTTGGCGTCGCAGCCAAATGAACACGATTACTTATTAGAAACTGTACCCTACGTTACTGAGAGGTTATGTAGCAAATATATTCAAAGCGAAGCATTTTTGTTCGAGTCATAGCTATTCTGCTTTGATATTAACGTGAGTTCGACGAAGTTCAATTTTGTCTCCCATATTCACAGCACGCATCCGTCGTACACTTCCAGCTTGACAATCGCGTAACCAAGTATTAACCGCTTGGGCAACAGTGCCGTTACTACTATCGCGTGGCGGAGACAGTGGCTGCTGTGCTGAATGGGAACCAGTTTGAGAAAATACCATCACTAAACGCCAACCAGTTTTAGTTTTAGTCAACAACAGCCAGTAGAATTCCTCCAATTCTACCGCTTTCTTGCCTATGTACTGCCGCTCCAAGGTAGTAAAGAAAACTTGCTCAACTCCTGATGCAGAGCTTTTAGGCGCGTCTGCACTATATTCTTCAAGGTTAAGGGGCAGAGGAGTAAACTCAGGTCTTCCTGCCACTAACATATAACTGTAAACATCACTGCTTCTACTGAGGCGGCGGGCGCGTTGACTAACGCGATTGGTATAACTAGGTAAATCTTCCAGTAGCTGTATAGTAAATGTTTCTAAATTTTGCTCAGAACACAAAGACCTCGCCCCACCGTTGACATTTTCCCTTTCTGCTAGCACAGAGGGTTTAGGGGTGAGGTTTATCGATAACGCTGGGTAAGCAAGGCTATTTGATCCTAAAACCCAGAAGCCACAAGCTAAAAGCCAACTATAATTTTTCTTCCTGAGCGAAGAGGTAAGATTGTTCTCCCCTACACCCTGCATCCTATTCCCCGGTTTCTCACTGACTTTTAGCTTCATGCCACCGTGGTTAACTCCTCAGAAATCCTCTTCCAGGCTAACTCCGGCTCAGTAGCAGTAGTAATGGGACGCCCAATCACTAGATAATCTGCACCAGCAATGATTGCTTGTGCTGGGGTGAGCGATCGCTTTTGATCGCCTTTATCTGCCCACGTTGGTCTAACCCCCGGACAAACTAGCAAAAAGTCATCTCCACAAGTTTGCCGTAGTTGTGCTACTTCTTGGGGTGAACAAACTGCCCCATCCAATCCTGCCTCTTGAGCCAGCAATGCCATTTCTAGGGCGTATTCTGGTAATTCTAAAGGAATCTTTAAATCAAACGCTAGCTGTCTTGTAGAAATGCTCGTTAACAAAGTAATAGCGATTAATTTAGGCGGTTTTACCCCTGCTTGGGCTGCCCCTTCTTGTGCCGCTTCTGTTGCAGCTTTGAGAGCATCTATACCACATGCAGCATGGATTGTCAACAGATCCACGCCATAACTAGCTGCACTACGACTTGCACCAGCGACTGTGTTAGGGATATCGTGAAACTTTAAATCCAGGAAGATGCGTTTTTGCCGAGACTTTAGCTGTTTTAGAATTTTTGGGCCAGTGCTGGTAAATAACTCTAAGCCTACCTTCCACCAAACCACTTGCGGAAGTTGATCCACAAGAGCGATCGCACTTTCTTCATCTGGCACATCCAAAGGCACAATAATTCTTCGTTCTGCGTTCATCTCTGGTTTACCATTCCCCATTTAGGGCACTAAGCGCACAAACTTATTTTTTCCAACTTGTAAAACCTTACCTTGTAACTCAGCCGGATCAGCAAAAGTAGTATCAACATCAGTAATGCGATCGCCATCTAAGCGCACGCCACCTTCTTGAATTTTCCGCTTTCCTTCACCTGTACTTTTGCATAAGCCAGTGACATTGAGAATATACGCTAACTTAGTAGGAAACTGCTGCACGTCAACTAGAGAGAATTCTGGAACTGCACCATCCTTTCCGCCGCTTTGGGCTGCTTCTTTTGCCTCTTGGGCTGCTGTTTCGCCGTGGTACTGTTTGACAACTTCCCATGCTAGAAGTGTTTGGCAATCGCGGGGATTTTCTGGCAGATTATCCAAAGGTAAATCCGTCAACAGTTCAAAATACTGCTCCAGCAGATGATCTGGAACTCCTTGTAACTTCTGATACTTTTGTGCCTGATGTTCCGACAACCCGATATAATTACCTAAAGACTTGGACATTTTTTGCACCCCATCCGTGCCAATCAAAATTGGCAGCAGCATCCCAAACTGGGGCTTTTGACCAAAATGTCGCTGCAAATCTCTGCCCACAGCAATGTTAAATTTCTGATCAGTCCCTCCCAATTCCACATCTGCCTCAACGGCAACGGAATCAAAACCTTGCATTAACGGGTATAGGAACTCATGGATAAAAATCGGATTCTCTTTTCTATAGCGATCGGCAAATCCTTCCTTCGCCAACATCTGCCCCACCGTCATCGTGGAGAGTAACTCCAAAATTTTCTCTAAGTTGAGCCCAGAAAGCCATTCGGAGTTATAACGCACCTCTAACCTTCCTGGTGTGTCAAAATCCAAGATAGGACGTACTTGGTCAAGATAAGTCTGAGCATTGTGCGCTACATCTGCTTCTGTAAGCTGACGGCGGACTTCAGATTTCCCAGTCGGATCACCAATGCGTGCTGTAAAATCGCCAATAATCAGAACTGCTATATGGCCTGCATCTTGAAACGCTCGCAGTTTCCGTACTGGTATGCTATGACCGAGATGAATATCAGTACCCGTAGGGTCAATCCCCAATTTGATCCTCAAAGGTTGGTTTGTAGTTACCAAGCGCTTTTCTAGACTTTCACTGTTAACATCAACTGGTTGTGGGAAAACTTCTACTACACCACGACGCAGCCAAGCCAAATCTTGCGTCATACTAGAAAATTCACTATTAGCTATGTTTTGCACACTAGAAGTTAAGTTGGTTATATTCACTGGCAATTTATCCGCTTTCTCATCTGCCAAACTACTATAATTGCAAAAAATTAACCGCCTTGCTTCGTCCAATCAATTACAGTTAACTTTACAAGTGAGGAAGTGAAATCGCCGTGTCGTCTTCTAGGACTTTTGAAGATAAACAGCCACAACGTCGGGCTTCATCAGGTTTTGAGTTTTTGAAAGGAGTCGGTCAGGTTACTGGCGGTACTCTCCTCTCAATCACCATGCTGGCAAGTTCCATTGTAGCCGGAGGACTGGTTGGTTTAGCCATTAGTTTCCGTAATTTGCCAGATGTGAGACAGCTACGTAACTTCTTTCCCTCAGAAACAACTTACATCTATGACGTTAAGGGTAAACTTTTAACGAGTATCCACGGGGAAGCCAACCGGGAAGTCGTACCCCTGGATAGAATTTCCCCGAATTTAAAACGGGCGGTATTAGCAAGTGAAGATAGCCACTTCTACGATCACCACGGGATTAACCCCACTGGTGTTGGCCGGGCTGTAGTAGTTAACGCTGTGGCGGGTGGAGTCCGAGAAGGTGGCTCTACTGTTACTATGCAATTGGTAAAAAACCTGTTTTTGTCTCACAAGCGTGCCTTTACCCGGAAGTTAGCGGAGGGGGTGCTGGCAATCCGGTTAGAGCAAATTCTCAATAAAGATCAAATTTTAGAAATGTACCTCAATCAAGTTTATTGGGGTCATAACAATTATGGTGTACAAACGGCAGCCCGCAGTTACTTTAATAAGTCAGCAGAATATTTAAGCTTGGGTGAGTCAGCAATGATGGCGGGTTTGATCCAAGCACCAGAAGAATTCAGCCCGTTTGTGAGCATGAAGCTGGCAAAACAGAAAGAAAAAGAAGTGCTAGGACGGATGCTGGAATTAAACTGGATCAACCAGTCAGAGTACGACAATGCGCTCAAGCAAGAAATCAAACTTGGTAAAATCAAATCCTTTCAAGGTAGTGCCCTACCTTATGTAACCAATACCGTAGCGCAGGAATTAGCTAAAAAGTTTGGGCGTGAGACACTACTCAAAGGCGGGATGCGGGTGCAAACTACGGTTGACGCCAACTTCCAAATGATGGCAGAGGAAACCGTCACCAAGTGGCATAAAACACTTTTAGAGCAGGGATTATCTAAGAATCAAATGGCTCTGGTGGCAATTGATCCGCGCACACATTTTATCAAAGCCCTGGTGGGCGGTATAGATCCAAAGACCAGTGAATTCAATCGTGCAACTCAAGCTCAACGCCAGCCCGGATCTTCTTTTAAACCATTTGTATATTATACTGCTTTCGCTACTGGTAAGTTTTCACCAGACTCAACGGTGGTAGATGCTCCAGTCAGCTATCGAGATGGTAACGGTTGGTACTTTCCCAGAAATTATGATGGCAGTTTTAGGGGAGCGATGCCAATCCGCACAGCTATAGCTCAGTCACGCAACATTCCTGTAATCAAGGTTGGTAAGGCTGTGGGGATGAATAGAGTGATCGAAACTTGCCGTACCTTGGGCATTATGAGTCCGATGGAACCTGTTAGCTCCCTGCCTCTTGGTGCAATTGGTGTCACACCTTTGGAAATGGCTAGTGCCTATGCTACCTTTGCTAATTATGGCTGGCAGTCACCACCAACTGTAATTGCCCGTGTCACCGATAGTAGTGGTAACGTCTTGCTAGACAATACTCCTAAGCCTCAGCTAGTTCTCGATCCTTGGGCATCAGCAGCAATTATTGATGTGATGCAATCGGTAATTACTGAAGGTACTGGTAAAGGTGCTGCTATAGGCCGCCCAGCCGCAGGCAAGACGGGAACAACATCATCAGAAAAAGATATTTGGTTTGTTGGTACTGTGCCACAGTTAACAACTGCTGTCTGGGTAGGGAGAGACGACAACAAACAATTAGCTGACCATGCAACAGGTGGTGTTATGGTCGCTCCCATCTGGAAAGATTTTATGCAGAAGGCACTTAAGAATGTACCAGTAGAAAACTTTAAGTCAACTTCTCAGTTTTCTCGCCCCAAGTCACAATAATTTGAGATTTTAGGCCGCACCTTTGGTGCGCTGACAGCGCAACTTAGATTTTGGATTGGCAATTAATCCAAAATCTAAAATCTAAAATCTAAAATTGACTAAACCTGTTTTTCTAGCTCGGCTTTCATCCGTTCTAAAGTGAGGTTCATTTGGTCAAACATTTGTTGCGGAGTGACACCAAACTGACCTAATTGGGTTTTCATCTGCTCTACTGTCATTTGTGCCATAAAATCTTCTGATAGCTCGAAGCGCTTCATAAAGATGCGATACCGATCCATCATGGCTTCCATTTGCTCAATAAACACCTTTTTGCCCTCGCGGTCAAATTTGCCGTAGCCGTTACCAAGCTTGATCAGCGCTTGATAATTGTCAAACAGCTGTTTTGCTTCTTGCTGAACTATCTCGGAATCGAAGAATCCCATATTGCTTATATTAAACTGAGCGCCCAGACCCAGTAGCTTAATAGTTTTACTTCTATTTATTATTTTAGTCTAGAGGAGTAATTTAATAACGAAGCTTCGGTTTTAGCACGGTTTTTTACCGAAATTTCAACACTTGACTTGAGAAGCTTTCCACTGTGTAAACCGACTTAATAAAGCCGCAATACTCATAGCTTTAGCCATTGATTTAGGATTGGTGTTTTCACCCGGTTGAATTTTCAGTCTGGGAGCGTATTTCAAAGCTAGTGAATTTTGCGGGTTTAGTTTTAATGCTTGACGGATGTAAACCCTAGCCATCCCTAGAAATTTCTGTTGGATATGTACCAAACCTAATAAGGCATAAAAGTCGCTGTTATTTGGCTCTAACTTGATGGCATCACGCAGTTCTTGTACAGCTAACGTCCAGTTGGCTAGTCTGACGTACTCAATAGCTCGCTGGTAGTGACGTTGAGCGTAGTCTGTCAAAACTGGTTTGAGATTAGGTTTTTCATCTAATGTCAATTCAACTGGCTTGACTTCTACCTCAGGGATAATGGGAACAGTTTTTTGCGGTAGTAACAGGTCTGGTCTATGCAACCGTAAGTAAACTAAATTCAGTATACTAATCTGTTGCGTCACCTGATAAAACTCATGTAGTGATTTGTATTGAGCTTCTGCATAGCAGGCGATCGCTTCTTCGTAAAACAATTCTGCTTGGGGTGGAGACATTTCCATAATTTCCTCAGCTATGGCACTTTGAGAAGACAAAGCTTGCTGCTGTAAGGCTCTTACGTCTGATCGCAGCATGGCTATGGCAATAAAGCGCTTGTGCCGATGTTTCAGGTGTTCATAAGCCGGATTGATTAAACGGCTAAATATTGCCGTTGCTAATTCTTGGTCGGGATTGCTGCTTTTGGTATAGCAATCGGGATGGAGAAACTTCGCTAAAGTGTGATAGCGTTTGCAAATTTGACGATCATCAGCACTCACAGAAATTCCTAGCACAGCGTAAGGATCACAAAGCTGTTCAAGCCATTTTGGCGGTAGAAAGGTCTGTGACATCGTAGTAATCTAGATCCGTTATAAAACTTAAAATTAGCATCAAAGCTCAATGCATAGTCATGTGAAACCTACTCAAATTTACTTAAAGAGTCAGTGTCCTATAGAAGTATTTGCAGACTTTACCGATAAGTATGAAATTCAGATATAAACTCACTACTACCGCTACGCGTAATTTGTAATGGACTACGCCCGGCTACGCTAACGTAATTTGTAATTCGTAATTCTTATACTGCAAGCGTTTCATTGATTGGGAATGGGTGGTTTATTTCCGCGGTACTGTACTAGCTACCAAATCTAGCTTTTGCACATAGTTCCCCTTATGACTGTGATTTGGTAGCAGTTCGACATACCCATTACCATAAATCGAAGCTGTCTTACGATTTAGTTGACTAGAATAGATTCATATAATTGCTGGTAAAGTAAAAATTCTGTAATGCTTAATTTATCAAGGTGCTTTACTACTATGGCTGTCTTGTTGTAGAAACTGTGGTACTGGTAGATTTATTATAAATATGTTAACTAAGCGCAAAAGCCGAAGTGTTGCTGCTGTTTTAGCTTTTTCTGGCACATTGACAATTTCAGGATTGCATAAATTTTATCTGGGACAGCCTCTGTGGGGTATTTTGTATGTTTTGCTTTCCTGGACGCCTATCCCCAAGGTAGCTAGTGCCATTGAGGGAGTTTGGTATTTAGCCCAAGACGAAGAAGCTTTTGATCGTAATTTTAATCTAGGCAAGTCAGCGGCAAGGAACTTACAGGGGGTGAGTAATCAGGTAGGAGCGATCGCTGACGCAATGCGTGAATTAGATGCTCTGCGCCAGGATGGACTGATTTCAGAGTATGAGTTTGAGCAAAAGCGCCGCCAATTGCTAGACCAGATTTCTTGAGGTAAGTGACAATCATGAATAACTGGCTACCTTTAAACTCAAGATTGCAAAAACTCCGGGCCAAGCTCCTCAACGATCCTTACTATCGCTTACAATCTGGGGAAGAAATTCAGATAGCGGCAAAATTAGGTATTCGCATTGATGCTAATCAAGCGACTGTAGATGATTGGTTACGTTTACCGGGTTTGTCAATTCACCAAGCGCGATCGCTTGTAGAACTTTCGCGTTCGGGTGTTAAATTTTACTGTATTGAAGACATTGCCGCGGCTTTGGCTATACCAGCGCCGCGGCTAGAGCCATTAAAGCCTCTGCTGAATTTTATTTATTATGACCACGAATCTCTAGAAAATCCGACCCATTTAGTCAATCCGAATACAGCAACAGTTGAAAAGTTAGCACAAATTCCATTTATAGATTTGTCTCTAGCACAAGCAGTAGTTCAAAATCGGCAATCAGTTGGGCCTTACCATAACCTGGCTGATTTCCAGCGGCGGTTGGAGTTACCTGGTGATACGATCGCCCAGATGATGTATTATTTAAGGTTTTAAATTAAAAGTTAGAAGTTTTAAAATAACTCCTAACTCTGCCAATTTTAGATTTTGAATCGCACCTTTGGTGCGCTGACAGCGCAACTTGGATTTTGGTGAAGCAGCGCGTTCTTCTCACATTGGGAGAGGCTAGCGCCTGCCGTAGGATGCCCGAACGCAAGAGCGTCTCCTGTCTTGAGAAGGGCTGTAGGGGGTCTCCCCCATGAGCGACTGCACCAAGCCGTTCGCGCAGCGTCTCCCCTTGGGAGAAGGGATTGAAGGAAAAATCTAAAATCTAAAATCTAAAATCCAAAATTGATTAAATGAACCCAATGCGGTCGAGAGGCCAAAAGCGAAATGTTGCTCGACCGATGATATTTTTTCTGGGTAAAAAGCCCCAATAGCGAGAGTCATTACTATCGTTGCGGTTATCGCCCATAACAAAAAACTCATCTTCTGGAACTTTCACTGGTCGATATGGTTGATTTGGTGGTTCAGCGATGTAGTCTTCTGCCAAGGGTTGACCGTTGAGATAGACTTTGCCAGAAGCAACACTAATTACCTCACCAGACTTGCCAATAACCCGCTTAATGAAGGCTTGGTCTTTGGGATATCCTCGACGTTGTAGTTCTGCGGGTGGCTGAAAAACAATAATATCCCTAGTTATCGGCGGGTGAAAATGGTAAGAGATTTTTTCAACTACCAAGCGATCGCCAGTATGTAAGGTAGGCAACATCGAATCAGAAGGTATAAAGCGGGGTTCGGCGATAAAAGTCCGGATCAGGAATGCCAAACACAATGCGATCGCAATCAAAATCAGATTTTCTTGCCAACTACGCCATACTTTTAACGACGCACGCTCTTGTTTTGCATCACTTTCGTGAGGAATCATAAAAGTTTCTAGCCAGTTTCAGAAGTGGGACAAATACCTTGATTATTTTGACTCAAAAGGTATACTGATAAACAAGCTGGGTACTGCATAAACCCATACAGATATTAAATAATACAGTTATCGCATCTACCAAAGACAAGCAAAAGTACTGTAAATAAAGCATGACCTGTTTAATGCAATATAAGCTAATGATTAGGATTACTAGATAGATAATTAAAAATCCTAATTCTAATTGCTGCAATTATAAGGCAAGTTATTAAATAATTTTCAGTTTTGCTTTCTCCTGCTAAAAAAGTTAGTTACCGATTGGTAGAGCGATACAGCCAGTCGGTTTTTTCTTTGAGCAGAAAATTGGTCGTTGAATGGCAAAGAAGTTTACCACATGTCTGACAATATCTGCTTTACTTTACTGAAAAAAGGCAGAGGCAGTCTTGCTAGAGGCTGAGTTGAAATAAAATATATTTTGATCTGTATTATTAAGTTATATTACATAAATTTAAAAATTTAAATGTATTTTTAAATACAAAAATTTGGCTTGGTTAAGTGTTCTTAGTAAAAAATATTACACCTAAACCGATAATTTAATGCTTCAATAGTATAGATGCCATACTATTAACGTAAGTTGCTAGTTAGTGCCACGGATGGTATTAGCATCTGACAAAAACATTGATTTTTAGTATTGTGAAATACTAAGTTTTCTGATTGTGTACTTAAAAATAGGCGTTTTTTGATAACTAGCAACTTGGGTTATTACGATTTTAACGACTTGCCTATTATATATGCGATTATTTTCCGTAATTACACGGTGACAGGGCATATGAAATTGTACTATATAATTAAGATATAAATTTCCTTAATTATCTAGAAAAACATTAACAGACAAAAAGCCACTAGCAATTTAGACTAGAGTATGAGCATCAAAAATAGAACTAAACTGCCGAGAAGATTATTTTTGCTGAATAAGTCAAAAGTATCTAAATTAACGAATAAGTGCCCCTTGGCAATGAGAAACCATATTGAATCAATTTTCGTCTGTCTATTTCATAGAAAGTACAAGGTAACATTCTGTCAGTTGGAAATTTAACTTTTTCTTAAAAAGGAAGCAATCACAGTAGGCAGTAGAATATATCTTATCAAGAATAGAGCTAATAGTTTACTAGACTCTTTTTTGAAAAATACCTCGCCTCTTGTAAGTAGTTTTGGATGTTAATCAAATAATTCACTAAGTTGTAAATTATACAACTTTCTTCTCAGAAGTCTGACGATAAAAACTTCAACCTGCAAAAAATAAGTGCAAATTGTAGGTGCGAAAGTTTAGCTCATCTTATTTGTAAAGCTATAAAACTTGAAAGGATTATGCTGCCTTACCAGTGAAGTGAAAGGCAGTAACTAATTCAGAACTCTATTAAGAGGATTTTGGGGTGTGATTAATTGTCTAATTGTGCTCCTTCTTAGAGCTAGCGGTAAAAATGTGGAAGTGCAGACCTTGCCTTTTATGAATGGGTTGATATTAGATAGTACCAAGTATTGTATAAGCGTTCGTCCAAATCTAGAGCATCTAGATTTCAGTTAAAGCCGTATAGTCTGTCTTCTCGATTCTAAATTTCCGTTAGTCCCAATTCCAATTTTCAGGATTACCAGAAAGTAACTGGTATCTAAATATATAAAAAAATATGCTATAACGTACCGTCATCACCGAGGTTGATGGTTTGATCTTTGAAGGAGCTATGAGGTGGAAAACAATAAATCGTTTCTGTGGCCAGAAGGAATATTAATTGCGTTACTTGCCTTAGGTGGTGTTTTTAGCGTTGCTTTCATGATGCTTCTAAGACCAAATGCTTCGGAAGCTCAGAGTAGACAAAGTATAAATGTAAAAGATGTAGCTGCAAACGTAGGAACTCAGCAGCGCATTGAGAAATTAAAGGCGGCGATGCTTACAAGCTGGCAGCAAGAAGCACAAACAAAAGGACTATCTTACGCTATACCACCACATTTTCAAGGGGCAATAATTGCAGCCGCAAAACTCACTCAGGGTGAAAAAGTGATTGCTCTAACCTTTGATGATGGCCCATGGCCTCAGAGCACAGAGCAAGTGCTAGATATTCTGAAATCAAATAATATCAAAGGGACATTTTTTGTCGTCGGGCAGAACCTAAAAAATTATCCAGAAATAGGAAAGCAAATTGTCGCTCAAGGTCACGTCATTGCCAACCATACTTGGCATCACTGGTATCACTTCTTTAATCCACAAGCAGCAGCTTATGAAATTGATCGCACAACAGACTTAATTTATCAAGTTACAGGTGCTAAAACAAATCTGTTCCGACCGCCTGGTGGCATCATGCACAATGGATTAGCTGCTTATGCTAAAGGGCAGAAATATACTGTAGTGATGTGGTCAGCTGACTCCACAGACTACAAATTACCAGCTGTACCAAAGTTGATCAATAACGTGATTAAAGATTCCAAACCTGGTGGTATTGTGCTAATGCATGATGGTGGTGGTAACCGTTCCAGAACTGTACAAGCTTTACCAGAAATTATTAGCTACTTTAGAAAGCAAGGCTATCACTTTGTTACTATTCCAGAACTTTTACAAATAGAAGATACAGACCAAAAGTTGCTCGTTAACAAAAAGTAATAATTATTAATTATCGGTAATTGGTTAATAGTAATTGGCTAAAAAATAAAATTATGTTTTTTGGTTAAGATGCATTATTTGTGACTTGAGTTTAGACTAGTACGCCACGGCGTAAATAGAGCAACCATTTAAAATCCCTAAAAAGCCCATTCCATAATACTTTTGACTTTTGACTTTTGACTTTTGACTTCCGCCTTGCGGTACTAGTTACTTTTTCACTTACTCTGTTTTTTAATAGGATTGAGCGATCGCTCCCAGCGACTAAACGCTTGGGAACAAAGCAGTGTCAGAAATAAATAAACCAAGGCAACAGTGGCGTAAATTTCAAACGAGCGATAGCTTTCTGCTACAATCAGCTGCCCCTTGCGGAACAACTCTTCAAAGCCGATGACAGCAACTAAACTAGTGTCTTTGAGCAGGCTAATGAACTGATTGCCAAGGGGTGGCAGCATCCGCCGCAGGGCTTGAGGAAAGATCACATAGCGCATCGTTTGCACTGAACTCAAGCCCAGTGATTGGGAGGCTTCTGCTTGCCCCGGCTCAATTGATTGAATACCTGCGCGGACAATTTCCGCAATGTAGGCAGCGCTATTGAGACTTAATGCAATCACCGCTGCCACCAGACGATTTAAATTCAAGGTGAAACCAAAAGTTTGGGCTAAAGCAGGCAACCCAAAGTAAATCATAAAAATCTGCACCAGCAACGGCGTTCCTCGGAAGAAATCCACATATGCTCCCGCACAAAAGCGCAAAGGCAAAGCAGGAGAAAGGCGAACAATCCCAATCAGTGAACCGCCGACTATTCCCAGCAATACTGAGAGTGTTGTGAGTTCAAGAGTCACCAAAGCCCCACCCAGCAGGACGGGTAGTGACTTGAAAATAATACTTAGTGAGGTAAATAGCTCAGATACGCCTTTTTTGCTAGTCTGGTTTTCAATGAGCGATTTTTCTGGGAGTTGTGGCGGTTGAATACCAAACCACTTTTGGTAAATTTGGGCGTAAGTGCCATTTTTCAGCACCGTTGCCAGACCTTGATTAATCAGGTCTAGGTTAGGCGATCCTTTGGGTGTGGGAATGCCATAGAATTCTTCTGTAAGCAAACTGCTGACTACTTTTAGTCGGTTCAGGTTGCCACTCTTTATGCCGTATAAGATAACGACTTGATCGTTAAGAACGGCATCGACATTGCCGTTGATTAATGCCTGAAGAGTTAAGGGTGAATCATTAAAAGTGCGAATTTCAGATCCAGGAAGACTTTTAGCCTTAAGTGCGCCGGTGGTTCCAATTTGCACACCAATAATCTTGTTTTTAAGGCTGGCGAAATTGGTAATATTTTGATTGTCTGTGCGTGTGGCGATCGCTACGCCCGATTTGAAGTAAGGACGCGAGAAGGAAATTATCTTCACCCGTTCAGCAGTAATTGCCATAGCCGCAACTGCCGCATCTACAGTTTGCGTCTGCAATGCTGGAATCATACCAGCAAAAGGCATATTTTGGTACTTAACTTGAAAGCCAGCAGATTGCGCGATCGCATTCATCAAGTCAACGTCAAAGCCTTGCAACTCACCAGTTGCAGATTGAAACTCAAAAGGCGGAAACGTAGGTTCTACTGCCACCGTAAGTGTTTTACCAGCAGTGGAACCGTTCGTGAAACTACAACCTGAAAGCAGAAATAAACAGCTTAAGCCAAGAATTAGCCAACGGATAACAGTCAATCGAGCCATATTTTTTAGATTTTTCTCATCTCTCCATTTCATTCAAAGGATAATTGCTCATTCCTTCAGATGATGAATTTCGAGACAACAAATCGTATACAAAAAACCAGGTTAAAGAAACCGAGTTTTTGACTAGTTAAGCATAATTCCTGCGATCGCAATCAAATTTTATCAACTATTTTTAACCTGTCACACATAAGGGAGAGGCAATAAATGTCCAACTTGCCCAATATGTTCCAACGAACTTACTTGAATAGTCAGTAGAGGCATCCGGAACAAACCACTCAGGAATCGCTTTTTGCTGTGCAATTTTTTCTTCCAAGCCAATCTGTAGGCACAGATTTTCGTAAACAATGTTTGCCTTCGCAGTTTCCAGCATTTTTTCTACTAACTTTTGTAGCCATTCCGCTCGAACAAACAGGTTATGATCTGGATGGTTGCCATAATTAAGTCCGACAATTATCACCACATATCCTTTGTCGCTTATTATATTGTCCAGACAAAATTGAATAATTTCCTGCTCATCCTTGTGTTGTTGGCTTTCCTTATCAACGGTATGATATATCATCCCGCATAGTACCACTGCATCAAACTTTTTATTTTCTGTAGCAAGTTGACGCAGAAACACCCATAAGTCTTCGCACACAAAGGTTCTGTTGGGGTATAGGTTTAAACAGTATTTAATGGCATATTCACTGTGATCTACGCCAACGTAGTTGCATTGAGAAGGTAGATATTTGAGCAAAGCCCCATTTCCACAGCCCAGATCCAATAAAGAGAATGACCTTTCTTTAAAAGCATCCTTTAGAAAATGAACTGGTAGTGTATAGCGGGTAGCATTTTCTGGCTGTTCCAAGTAGGAATAACAGTCTGATTGAAAACGTTCTTCTTCAGACATTTTGTATTCAAGGTAATTATCTTCCATTTTGTAAGGATGTCAAATGAATGGTGTCAAGAGCGGAAACTTGTAAACTACCTTCTCGGTAATGGTTTTAGTGGTGGGTAAAGTTTTCACCTGCTTGACTATTTATTTTACAAGTAATGCTACTTATTTAACGGTTGGGCACATCGGATTGTTGGTATTTTTGGCGGCATTAACAGTTACTTAACGTACTCAATGCCAACCATAGGCGCATAGTCAAGGAGATTCTACCAAAACTCTTGACCGTCCAAAGTCCAATTGTGAATCAGTTAGTGAATATTCTCCCTAAAAAAGGGAGAATATTTTTTTCTCTATACGCTCTTTTTAAAGAGTAAATTCAGGCGATTACTTTGGGCATCCAAAGGGTTTTCGCACAGTACCTGTTTATGCAGCTTCTCTGACGGGAGAATGGCTTAAGGCAGAGGCTGAGAACGGTTACAGCTACTAATGACTGCTTACTAAACTGAACTCAGTTGTTTTTTTTTCAGGATCAGCTTCTAGACTATCAGCTTCAGAAGGTGGAACCAACTGCCAGAATTTCGGCAAGAATTCTTGCCAGTTTTGCAGAATCTTCTTCGCCTTTGGTGAACCAGTGCGTTCTGCATGAGTTTGGATTAACTTTTGCAGTTGTTTTACACCTGCTTCTGTAATCACCCGCTGGATTTTGACAATTTCCGGGTTGACTAACTCACGAAAAGAGTCGTCTTCATCCAAGAAGTATGCCAGTCCACCAGTCATTCCAGCTGCGACGTTACGTCCTACCTTACCGAGGACGACAATTACACCACCAGTCATATATTCGCAGCAGTGATCCCCAGCGCCTTCAATCACTGCTATGCCTTTGGAGTTTCTCACAGCAAAGCGCTCTCCTGCTAGGCCGTTGGCAAATAACATGCCACCAGTAGCACCATAGAGGCAAGTATTGCCAACTATCACGTTTTGTGATGCGTTATAGGTAGCATCAGTTGGAGGTTTGATGATGATTTCACCACCATGCATCCCTTTACCTACGTAGTCGTTTGCTTCTCCTTCTAAGGTGAGAATTATGCCTGGGAGGTTGAAAGCACCAAAGCTTTGCCCAACACTACCTGTAAAGTTGAGATTAATTTGTCCTTCAAAGCCACTGTCACCGTATTGAGAAGCGATCGCTCCCGCTAATCTTGTGCCTACTGTTCTGTCAGTATTGACAATAGGGTAAGTCTTGGTGACGGTAGACTGGTTGCGAATGGCAGCTTGAATGTCAGGTTCAGCAAGGAATTTGTCATCCAAAACCACGCCGTTGCTATGGACTTCTTCATGCACCAACCAACTACGATTTTCTCTGGTATCTGGTAACTGAAGTAAACAGTCCAGGTTCAGTGATTGCGTTTTGCTGAGTTTTGCTTCTTGGCGCAGTTTCAACAAATCTGCACGTCCAATGATTTCTGACAAAGAACGGTAACCTAGTCGTCCTAACAGACTACGCACTTCTTCGGCGATGAAGTAGAAGAAGTTGACAACCTGTTCCGGTATTCCCGTAAACCGCTTGCGGAGTTCTTCTTTCTGAGTAGCAACACCCACAGGGCAGGTGTTCATGTGGCAAACTCGTGCCATAATACAGCCTTCGGCAATCATGGCGATGGAGCCAAAACCGAATTCTTCACCGCCCATCAATGCACCTATTACCACATCCCAGCCACTCTTAAGACCACCATCCACGCGCAAAATCACGCGATCGCGCAGGCCATTTTCCATCAAGACGCGATGCACTTCACTTAAACCCAATTCCCACGGGGAACCAGCATGTTTAATCGAACTTAGTGGCGATGCACCTGTACCACCATCATGACCAGAAATCTGGATGATATCAGCGTTTGCCTTGGCTACACCAGCAGCGATCGTGCCAATGCCAACTTCTGCAACTAGCTTCACCGATACTTTTGCTTTGGGATTAATTTGGTGCAGATCAAAAATCAGTTGTGCTAGGTCTTCAATCGAATAGATATCGTGGTGCGGTGGCGGCGAAATCAGCGTCACACCAGGCTTGGAGCGCCTTAACATCGCAATGTATTCGCTCACCTTGGGCCCTGGTAGTTGTCCACCTTCCCCAGGCTTGGCACCTTGGGCAATTTTGATTTCGATTTGTTTGGCGTTGACTAGGTACTCTGGCGTGACACCAAAGCGTCCCGATGCAATTTGCTTAATGGCACTATAGGCTTTATCACCATTCCGCAATCCTTTTAAATGAGGTAGGGTTGGCGAGTGACCATCGTTTACATCATCTAGAACTGTATAGCGCACTGGGTCTTCGCCGCCTTCCCCAGAGTTTGATTTACCACCAATGCGGTTCATAGCGATCGCTAAGGTTTCATGGGCTTCTCTTGACAAAGCGCCTAAAGACATGCCACCGGTGCAGAAGCGCTTGACAATTTCAGATACCGACTCCACTTCTTCTATGGGAATCGGCGGGCGTAGCTTGCCGCCGTAGGCATCGCCTTGGAAGTCTAGCAAGTCCCGCAAGGCTGTTACTGGTCTGCCTTGGAGGTGCTTTTTGTAAACTTCGTAGTGGTCGTAGTTTTTATCATCTACAGCCTTATGCAGTGCCTTAACCATTTCTGGACTATTCATGTGATACTCGCCGCCAGGACGGTACTGCACAAAGCCGAGGTTTTCTAACTTCTTGGTCGTCAGTTCTGGGAAAGCCTTGCTGTGGAAGGAAAGTACTTCATCAGCGAGTTCGCTAACACTCAAACCACCAATGCGGGAAGTCGTACCCCGAAATCCTAGTTCTATTAAATCCCCACCGATGCCAATAGCTTCAAAGATTTGGGCTGCTTGATAGCTGGAGAGCAGAGAAATTCCCATTTTGGAGAGAATTTTTAGCAAGCCTGACTCTATCGCTTTGCGATAGTTTCCTAAAGCTTGCTCTACGGTGAGGGTAGGAATTTTCTTCACAGCCATTAACTTTTGAGTTTTGGGATCAATGCACCAATCACGCACCGTGTCCAAAGCCATATACGGGCAAACTGCACCAGATCCGTAGCCAATCAGACAGGCAAAGTGATGAGTACTCCAGCATTGGGCAGTATTGACAATCAGGGATGTTTTCATTCGCAACCCTTCACGAATCAGGTGGTGATGCACAGCACCCACCGCTAACAGAGGAGGAATGTAGGTATATTCTGTACTGATCCCTTCATTGTCCTCCTTATTAGGAGTTGCTGGGATCTGGTCGCTTAATATTAAAATCTTTGCACCTGCCCGGACTGATTCAGCTGCTTGTGCTTGTAAAGACTGGACTGCGGCTTTCAATCCTTCGGGGCCAGTGGCGATCGCAAATAGGGTTGACAACTCGGCTGTGGCAAATCCTGACAGCTTAATCGCCTCTAATTCAGCATCCGTTAACACTGGCGATTCCAGCTTCAATCTCCGAGCATATTCTGGCTTGGGTTCTAATAAGTTACCTCGTTCACCCAGTTCGACTTTCAAAGACATTACTAGCTTTTCCCGGAGGGGATCGATCGCCGGGTTCGTCACCTGAGCAAAGCGCTGTTTGAAATAGTCATAAAGCAGGTGGGGCTTTTGTGACAGCACTGCTAAAGGAATATCATCCCCCATACAGAAAGTCGGCTCTGAACCTGCGATCGCCATTGGGTGAATCACCATTTCGACATCTTCTGTGGTGTAGCCAAAGGCCATTTGACGCTGAAGCAAGGTTTGCTTGTCAATTTGGTCAGTTATACTATGCCCGTTACCATTTTCAGTAGCCAAATGTCCATTTCCATTCACATCTGACGGCTGACTACTGACAATTTTTTTGAGTTCTTGACGGTGCTGTTGCAGCCATTCTCCATATGGGTGCTGCTTGGCGATCCGCTGCTTAATCTCCCAATTCTTCAGCACTTCATGGTTTACTAAATCTACGGCAATCATTTGCCCTGGGCCGAGTCTACCTTTCTCAACAATATTGGCTTCTGGAAAGTCCACTACACCAGCTTCGGAAGCTACGACAATATAGTCATCCTTGGTGATCAGGTAGCGAGCTGGTCTTAAACCATTACGATCTAGTGTTGCACCAACTTTTTTGCCATCGCTGAATACTAAAAGTGCTGGCCCGTCCCACGCTTCTTGCAAACCACTGTAATATTCGTAGAAATCGATAATTTCTGGAGAGTCACGTAAAGAAGGCTGATTTTGGTAAGCCTCTGGAACCATAATCATTAAAGCTTCCAAGGGGCTGCGTCCAGAACACACCAACAATTCCAGTACGTTGTCTAGGGTAGCTGAGTCACTGTTATCAATATGAACCAATGGCTTGAGTTCATCGATGCGATCGCCCCATACAGGATGATTCAGGCTAGCTTCTCGTGCCATCATCCAGTTGATGTTACCCAACAAAGTATTGATTTCGCCATTGTGACCCAAAAGCCGCATTGGTTGAGCTAGGGGCCACTTGGGCATCGTGTTGGTGCTAAAGCGGCGGTGATAGACAGCAAAGGCGCTTTTGTAAACCGGATTTTTTAAATCTTGATAAAATTCTCCCAATACAGCGGAACGCACCATGCCTTTGTAGACAATTGTGCGATTTGACAAGGAGCAGATATAAAATTCTTCTGAGATGTTGTTTGCTGCTTTACTAATTCGGCGGCGGCTAATATACAACTGTCGTTCCAATTCATCGCCACTTTTGTCAACAGAAGCTAGCAAAACTTGTTCAATCTGGGGTTGATTTTCTCTTGCTTGTACACCGAGTAAATCAGGTTGCACTGGCACTACTCGCCAACCCAGTACGATCAATTTTTCTTCAGCAGCTACTTGCTCAACTGTTGTCCGCGCTTTTCGTGCTGCTTCTTGGTCTTGTGGTAGAAAGATCATCCCCACAGCTATATTATTGGTGGATGAAAATTCCTTTTCTATTTGGGCAAAGTCTTGTTGGAACAACTCCCAAGGGATAGCTGTCAATACTCCTGCACCATCACCAGAGTCTTGATCAGCGCTACAACCTCCCCGGTGTTCTAAGCAGGTTAAAGCAGCTAAGGCTTTTTCCACAATTTCATGGCTGGTATGATTCTGACGATGAGCAATAAAACCGACACCACAGGCATCTCGTTCCTCTACTAACCACTTTTGCCCCTGATAGGTATCTCTTGAGATTATATCCGCTGTGATTTTCTGGTCTTGATTCATCGGTTTATTATTCATACCCTGTTCCTGAAGTATTGAGTTACCAATTTTGCCACTACATTATTGGGAAAAATTTCTAAATTCAGCGATGGAGAAATATATAAGCACCGAAATTTAGGGAAAAAAAATTTTAACTTCGGTTTTACTTTATTAGTTCACCCGTGTTAAAATAGTTGCGTGTTATTTATGTATTTATGCGGTGTTAGACAAGCTACCTCCGCCAAGACATGATTTTTGCCCTGACAGTTTCTTTTTTATATTGTGAAACTAAGTATTTTCTCAATTCTCTTTTTCCAGATGCACGCTAGCTACTCACAGAGCCTATTTCGGCTCACCTGAAACAAAACTAAAACTGAACGCTGTTTTATGTTTTAAAGCCAAACTGATCCTGATCCGGCAATAAAATCAGCGTATTACAATATATACCCATTTGACAATTCCCAAATATTTTTGTTGTTGTCTGGAGTTTTGCTGCTTACCAGTTGCCACATGTCTTACTATTAACTTGACCTTACTGAACTAGCAACACTAGCAACGTTCAACAAGGATTGAATATCTTAATCCAGTTTTGATAACCAAGACTACCGTGTATAGTATGGTTATAATTAGTGCTAGTTAAAACACTTGAGTGCAGTAGCTTTAGCGTCTAAATAGTTTTATATCTAAAAGAGATAACTATCCACTATATAGAATATCATGTTTTTTCAAAAATAAACTCATGTTTTTTTATAGTTCCAAATAATTAGTTAGTTTATACCTTGGCTGATAGTTTTCAAAAGTACCTAGTAAATTATGGTAAAAATGCCGAATTGTTGGCAATCAGGGATTAGCGAACGCAGATTTTTCCGGGTTACTGTGTCACCAATACTTTTAACAATACTGTGCTTAACTACTACCTGTGCTACCAACGCCCAGGAGTCCCCGAAAACCATCAAATTAATCCGCAGGTTAATCTCACAGTCACCTGCACCCCCTTTAACAGGTGTAGCATCCTCTGGTAATCAAATTTCCCTCAATGGGCGTAGTTTACCAGGAACTTGGTTGCAGCGATCTGGAAAATCTGGTCAGAGCACAACTCATCTCAGTGACGGGGCATTCAAGCAATTAATTGGAGTTAATTTCTTAAACAGTAGTAATTCAGATAGGCAACCAGTACAGTGGTTTTCGTCGGTGACAACGCCACTAGTTTTAGCCACCAAGCTACTAGGAGCATATCGCTATTTGGATATTACTAATTTTGCTCAAACATCTGGATGGCAAATCCAAGCCAATGGCAACATTTTGGTGATTGCGACTCCAAAGGCGCAAGTGACAAATATTGTTCAGAGTCAGCAATCTTCAGACACGAGTGTAAATCCTTTGCAACAAGTTCGCATTCTTGTCGATTTAGATCGTCCAACTCCCTGGCAAGTTACACAAGGGTCAACTATTAAAAAAATTCAACCTCCGTCTTCTGATCCAGACACATTAATCCCCAAATCCACTGCACCGCCAAATCGAGAGTGGACAGTTACCCTGGATGGAATAGCCGATCCCGTTTTGATAGAACGCTATACCCCGCAGCCACCAGCACCAACAACTGCACCACCAATATTACTGCCAAACCTGCTCAAACAATTATCACCAGCTACACCAACACAACCAATACTACGAGCACCAGCACCAGCCCCTGAACCACTGATTCAACAGGTGCAGGTGGTGAACAACCAAACCATTATTTCTCTGAGCCTTCCCTTTGGTTTATCGCCTCAAGTTAGTACTGTCGGTAGCCCCAATCGCCTGATTATCGATGTTCGACCCGATCCTTTAGAAGAACGAGATATTACTTGGGCCCCAGGATTGCGCTGGCGACAGCATTATGTCAACTTAGGTACAGAACGCTTTCCGGTGGTCTGGTTAGAAGTTAATCCTCGTAAATTTGGGCTAACGTTGAAACCCATGTGGGCTAGTCTTGATGGGCTTGCGGGTACTGCTCCCTTAATTCAAACAGCACAACGTTACTTAGCAGTAGCTGGAATTAACGGTGGTTATTTTAACCGCAATAACAGATTGCCCTTGGGTGCAATTCGTCGGGATGGTCAGTGGTTATCAGGCCCCATTCTTAACCGGGGTGCGATCGCTTGGAATGATTCTGGCCAATTTTACTTCGGTCGTCTCACCTTGGAAGAAACTTTGATTACGGCAAGTGACCAGCGCTTACCAATTCTGTTTCTCAATAGCGGCTACATCCAAAGCGGTATTGCCCGTTACACCCCAGTTTGGGGAGCAACTTACACGCCTTTGACAGATAACGAAATTATCCTAGTGGTACAGAAAGACCAAATTATTCAACAGTTAGCAGGCGGCAAAGTTGGTGAGACAGCGATTCCGATTCCTCAGGATGGCTACCTACTAACCTTACGCGCCAACGCTGCTACTGCTGCCTCACAGTTACCTATTGGAACTGGAGTAAGTATTTCCAGCGCCACTACTCCCACTGATTTTAGTCGTTATCCCCACATTATCGGAGCCGGGCCGCTATTAGTCCAAAATCGTCAAATTGTCCTTGATGCCAAAGCCGAAAAATTCAGCAATGCCTTTATTGCCGAAAAGGCTATTCGTAGCGGTATTTGCACAACGGCAACAGGCACACTAATGATTACTGCCGTGCATAATCGTGCAGGCGGTTATGGCCCTAATTTGGCAGAACATGCCCAACTAATGCAACTGATGGGCTGTGTCGATGCCCTAAATTTAGACGGTGGTAGTTCTACCAGCCTTTACTTAGGAGGGCAACTACTCGACCGATCGCCTAGTACCGCTGCTCGTGTTCATAATGGAATTGGTATTTTCCTGAAACCACGATTATCAGGGAGTAGGGAATAGGGAAGTGAAGTCTCTTAATCACCAATGTCCCATCCTTTTTTTAAAGTTTAGAACAAGCTATCATTTTGCTTGATGAAGACTTGGTGTAGATACAAGAGTTTTAGTAGTGATGATTTACACCATTACCTCTGACTTTGCTATGTTTATCAAGGTGCGACAAAATTGCTGATTTCCAACGTTGCAAGATAGCGCCAGATTTTTTATCAATAGTTAAGAGTACCGACGGTTTGTTATGTCTTCAAATGAGGTAACTATGGCTCGATATCAAGAAACTACACAGACTGACACTCTCCACCTACCTTCAACTATCACTTCCAGAGGCGTTGCTGCAACTGAGTTACGTCCTTGGGGTGCTTTTACAGTTTTAGAAGAAGGACGCGGATACAAAATCAAGCGCATTGAAGTTAAACCCGGACACCGCCTCAGTCTACAAATGCACCACCACCGCAGCGAACATTGGATTGTCGTATCTGGTACAGCTAGGGTAACTTGTGGTGAGCTAGAAGTACTACTAAGCAATAATGAGTCAACTTATGTACCCCAATGTACATCTCATCGTTTAGAGAATCCTGGCGTGATCCCCTTAGTGTTGATTGAAGTGCAAAATGGCGAATATTTGGGAGAGGATGATATTATTCGCTACCAAGATGACTATGCCCGTACTAAGGATTAAAACCAAAAGAATGTTATTAAAGCTCTAATTCCAAAACTGAATAGATTTTTCGGCAAACCGTCTTTGGTAACTACTACACCCCAGATGTCCCTACTTAGTTAAGGTGGGGACTGAAGCATGTTGTGCTATAAATGTAGTAATAGCGATCGCGCTCATCCCTTCGGTAACTTGGAATTTTACAGAAGCCAGGGCCAACCCAGCTGTAAAATGAAGATGGAATATTCAATTGCAAAAAACGAGTTCCATGATTCATCTGAGTCAAGCAGCCGTGAGTGAGATTGGGCGAATAAAGTCCAAGCAGCAGCCAAATGTCTTGTTTCGATTGGCAGTAAAACCAGGTGGTTGTTCCGGGTTTTTTTATGATATGTCCTTCGATGAAGCGATAAAAGTTGGCGACCAGGTTTTCGACTTGGATGAGATTCAAGTGGTCATAGATAAAGCAAGCTTAAATTACCTCAACGGTTTGAGGGTGGATTATTCAGAAGACTTAATGGGTGGTGGTTTTCGCTTCCACAACCCCCAGGCGATCGCTACCTGTGGCTGTGGTAATTCCTTCTCCATAACTAGTTAACAAATAATTACTAATTCGTAATTTTTAATGACGCTCTCTAGGAAACCTCTTGCGTTCGCGGACTCGCTAACGTAATTAAAAAACGGTCCAGAGTCTGAGACTTGGATTCAAGGTTGACAAAGTTATGGTTGGGGTCTAAATCCCCATCCATAACATAATCACGAATTGTTCATAGTCGTTAATTAGTGATCATTTGCCAATAACAAAGGAAAAATCACAATTGACATAAAACCGTAAAAAACGATATAATCAGGATTTGTTAAAACTTAGACATATAAGCAGCTTTACGCGCTGTAACTCATGCCAACAATACAGCAGCTAATACGTAATGAGCGCGAACAAGCGCGTCAGAAAACCAAGTCCCCAGCTCTGAAGCAATGTCCCCAACGTCGGGGAGTTTGTACCAGAGTCTACACGACTACACCAAAAAAGCCTAACTCAGCTCTACGCAAAGTAGCAAGAGTAAGACTTACCTCTGGATTTGAAGTTACAGCTTACATTCCAGGCATTGGTCACAACTTACAAGAACACTCAGTTGTGATGATTCGTGGCGGTCGGGTTAAGGACTTACCAGGCGTGAGATACCACATTATCCGTGGCACCCTAGATACAGCCGGAGTCAAAGACCGCAAGCAAGGCCGTTCCAAGTATGGAACCAAGCGTCCTAAAGAAGCGAAAAAATAAAATTAGGCGATTAATCGCATCCAACACGATTAATCGTCTAGCTTAGAAGCGCTGAAGGACAAAAAAACTATCAGGGTCTGTGTTCTAACAGCACTTATGAAGGCTGGTAAAGTCTGTTTCAAAAAATCAAGCAAGCTACACCTACACTAAGCGAGCAAGTGTAGAAGTTCTGAAGAGAAGGCTGTAACTGACAGCATAATTCTCATCTGGACATTAAGGTTTACAATCTTGTCGCCTTGAGTATTTAGTTGCAGGTAGCAAGTCAAACAATTTTAGATTTGCGATTTGCGATTTTGGATTGGTCGAACCCACAAGGGGATTAGGCTTACAGACTCTTGATTTTTGATTTGTTTCGACCCTTGGGATCGGAACATATACCGAAAACTTTTAATCCAAAATCAAAAATCAAAAATCAAAAATTGGCAGTAGATTAGGTCAGCCTCGCTGCAACTGTCGAAAAAAATGAGGAAGTCTGAGGGTTGGGTTCCACCGCTTTTAGTTTCCGGTGTCTGATAGCATATAATTTCGTTGCCAATTCCGAATTAAAGGTGAAGTATGTCTCGTCGTGGTGTTATTCAAAGGCGCCCAGTTCCGTCTGACTCCGTATATAACAGTCGCCTAGTGAGCATGATTATCAGGCGGATCATGCGTCATGGCAAGAAATCACTTGCCGCACGGATTGTTTATGAAGCATTAAAAACTATTGAGGAACGCACTGGTAGCGCTGCCTTGGAAACCTTTGAAAGAGCAGTGCGAAATGCCACGCCTTTAGTAGAAGTAAAAGCTCGGCGAGTTGGCGGAGCAACCTACCAAGTACCAATGGAAGTGCGTTCAGAACGGGGCACTACCCTAGCGCTGCGTTGGTTAGTGCAATATTCCCGGTCTAGACCAGGCCGGACAATGGCAAGCAAACTGGCAAATGAGTTAATGGATGCTGCCAACGAAACTGGAAATGCGATTCGGAAACGAGAAGAAACGCACCGGATGGCGGAAGCTAACAAGGCATTTGCACACTATCGTTACTAAGTAGAAAAGCGATATATCGCCTTACCGAAGCGTTATATCGTGGATTTACAAAAAAAAGACGGTTTTCCCTAAAAGTATAGAATCTTAACAAAGAGTAATATACAAGATATCATGAGGCAAAAACTATAGGAGGTAGCTGTGGCACGCACGATCCCGCTAGAGAAAGTACGCAACATTGGTATTGCGGCGCATATAGATGCGGGCAAAACAACAACAACAGAGAGAATATTATTTTACTCTGGGATAATTCATAAAATTGGCGAAGTTCATGAAGGAACTGCCGTCACAGACTGGATGGAGCAGGAGCGGGAGCGGGGAATTACCATTACTGCGGCTGCTATCAGTACCAGTTGGAAAGATCATCAAATTAACATTATCGATACTCCGGGTCACGTAGACTTCACAATTGAAGTTGAGCGTTCCATGCGCGTGTTGGATGGTGTAATCGCAGTATTTTGTTCTGTGGGCGGCGTGCAACCGCAGTCCGAGACAGTGTGGCGTCAAGCAGAACGCTACAAAGTTCCTCGGATAGCCTTTATCAACAAGATGGATCGGACTGGAGCGAACTTTTATAAAGTTCACGAGCAAATCCGCGATCGCCTGCGGGCGAATGCGATCGCCATTCAACTACCAATCGGTAGTGAAAACGACTTCCAAGGTATCGTTGACCTCGTACGGCAACGTGCGTATATTTACGCCAATGACCAAGGAACCGATATCCAGGAAACCGATATCCCAGAAGAATTGCAAGCGCAGGTAGAAGAATACCGCACCAAGCTAATAGAAGCGGCGGCAGAAACCGATGATGCTTTAATGACTAAGTACTTCGATGGCGAAGAACTTACAGAAAAGGAAGTTCGGACTGCCCTGCGTAAAGGAACAATTGCCGGGACAATTGTGCCAGTACTTTGCGGTTCAGCATTCAAAAACAAAGGCGTGCAGTTGATGCTGGATGCTGTTGTAGATTACCTGCCAGCACCAAGTGAAGTGCCGCCAATTCAAGGCTTACTGCCGAATGGCGATACTGTTGAGCGGCGGGCTGATGACAGCGAACCCCTAGCGGCTCTGGCATTCAAGATTATGGCTGACCCTTACGGTCGCCTCACATTTGTTCGCGTTTATTCTGGTGTTCTGAAAAAGGGCAGCTACGTTCTCAACGCTAGTAAGAATAAAAAAGAACGAATTTCTCGCTTAGTTCTAATGAAGGCAGATGATCGGCAAGATGTCGATGAACTGCGAGCGGGTGATTTGGGAGCAGCTCTTGGATTGAAAGACACCTTGACAGGTGACACAATCTGTGATGAAGGATCGCCAGTAATTCTGGAATCCCTATTCATTCCTGAGCCTGTGATCTCGGTGGCGGTTGAACCCAAAACCAAGAACGACATGGACAAACTGTCCAAGGCTCTGCAATCTCTCTCAGAAGAAGACCCCACCTTCCGTGTCCACGTCGATCCGGAAACAAACCAAACCGTGATCGCAGGGATGGGAGAACTCCACCTAGAAATTCTAGTAGACCGGATGTTACGAGAATTCAAAGTGGAAGCGAATGTCGGTGCGCCACAAGTAGCTTACCGCGAAACGATTCGGAAACGTGTCTCCAAAGTGGAAGGCAAGTTCATCCGTCAAAGTGGTGGTAAAGGTCAATACGGTCACGTTGTGATCGATTTGGAACCAGGAGAACCCGGTACTGGCTTTGAATTCGTCTCCAAAATTGTTGGTGGTACAGTACCTAAAGAGTATATTGGCCCCGCAGAACAAGGAATGAAAGAAAGCTGCGAATCTGGTGTCCTGGCTGGATATCCGTTGATTGACGTCAAAGCGACGCTAACTGACGGGTCATACCACGATGTAGACTCTTCGGAAATGGCTTTCAAAATCGCTGGCTCAATGGCGATGAAAGAGGCTGTGCTGAAAGCTTCACCCGTCCTTTTAGAGCCTATGATGAAAGTTGAGGTTGAAGTTCCTGAAGACTATATCGGGAACGTCATTGGCGACCTGATCTCCCGCCGAGGGCAGATTGAAAGCCAAAGCACTGAACAGGGACTTGCTAAGGTCGCATCCAAAGTTCCACTGGCGACCATGTTTGGCTACGCCACTGATATCCGCTCGAAGACGCAAGGTCGGGGTATCTTCACGATGGAGTTCAGCCACTACGAAGAGGTGCCTCGCAGCGTAGCTGAAACTATCATTGCTAAAAGCAAAGGGAACGCTTAGTTAAAATAAGGAAATGAGCATTCATGGCACGCGCAAAGTTTGAAAGGAATAAACCCCACATCAATATCGGTACAATTGGCCACGTTGACCACGGTAAAACCACGTTAACAGCAGCCATCACTATGACCTTGGCGGCTATGGGTCAAGCTATAGCTAAAGGCTACGATCAAATCGATAACGCGCCAGAAGAAAAGGCACGGGGTATTACCATCAATACCGCCCACGTTGAGTATGAAACTGCTAGTCGGCACTATGCTCACGTAGACTGCCCTGGACACGCTGACTATGTGAAGAACATGATCACCGGCGCTGCTCAGATGGATGGTGGCATCCTCGTAGTTGCTGCTACCGATGGTCCTATGCCCCAAACGCGCGAACACATCCTGTTGGCAAAACAGGTGGGCGTTCCCAGTCTGGTTGTCTTCTTGAATAAGGAAGACTTGATGGATGACCCAGAACTCTTAGAACTAGTGGAACTAGAACTGAGAGAATTGCTTACCAGCTACGATTTCCCTGGCGATGATATCCCCATTATCAAAGGATCTGGTCTGCAAGCTCTTGAAGCAATGACCAAGAATCCCAAGACCAAACGGGGTGAAAATGAATGGGTAGACAAAATCTACGAATTGATGGATGCTGTAGATTCTTTTATTCCCACCCCTGAGCGGGATGTTGATAAGCCCTTCCTGATGGCTGTAGAAGACGTATTCTCCATCACAGGTCGTGGTACTGTCGCCACTGGTCGGATTGAGCGGGGTATAGTCAAAGTTGGCGATAACGTTGAACTAGTGGGTATCAGAGATACTCGCGCCACTACCGTAACTGGTATTGAAATGTTCAAGAAGAGTCTTGACCAAGGTATGGCTGGGGATAACGCCGGCGTACTACTCCGGGGTATCCAAAAGGCTGATATTGAACGAGGTATGGTGATCGCCAAACCAGGTTCAATTAAACCTCACCTTCAATTTGAAGGTGAAGTGTACGTCCTAACTGAAAAAGAAGGTGGTCGCAAGACTCCATTTTTTGCTGGCTACCGTCCCCAGTTCTACGTGCGGACAACGGATGTAACCGGCACGATTAAAGCCTTTACTGCTGATGATGGCACTGAGGTGGAAATGGTGATGCCAGGCGATCGCATCAAGGTGACAGTAGAATTGATCAACGCGATCGCTATTGAACAAGGAATGCGCTTCGCTATCCGCGAAGGTGGGCGCACCATTGGTGCTGGTGTCGTCTCCAAAATTCTAAAGTAGCACCTTTTCGCTCATAACAAAGGAGCAGAGATAATATAATACCTCTCTGCTCCTTTCTCTTCAATCTCTAGAACCTGGACAATTAAAGATGGCAACTCTACAGCAACAGAAGATTAGAATTCGCTTACAGGCTTTTGACCGACGCTTATTGGATACATCTTGCGAGAAGATTGTAGACACAGCTAACCGCACCAATGCTACAGCCATAGGCCCAATTCCTTTACCAACAAAACGCCGGATCTATTGTGTGCTGCGATCACCTCACGTAGATAAAGATTCACGAGAACACTTTGAAACCCGTACTCATCGCCGGATTATTGACATTTACCAGCCCTCTTCTAAGACTATTGATGCCCTGATGAAATTGGATCTACCATCGGGTGTGGATATCGAAGTCAAACTTTAATTAGTCATTAGTCATTAGTCATTAGTCATTAGTCATTAGTCATTAGTCATTAGTCATTAGTCATTAGTCATTAGTCATTAGTACTCAGACAAATGATATTAGTATGAATATTTACATAGCCCTGAAGAAATATATCTCAGGGCTTTTATTTAGCTAGGAAACAAATGATAGAATGTAGACAAAGAACGGGAAAAGCAGAGAAAAATAAATTTTAAAGATTAAGTTTATACCAAGGTAACAATGACATCATCTTCTAAAATTGCAGTTCGCGAACTACCTCTGTTCCCGTTACCTGAAGTAGTCCTGTTTCCTACCAGACCATTGCCTCTGCACATCTTTGAATTTCGCTACCGAATCATGATGAACACGATTTTGGAAAGCGATCGTAGGTTCGGTGTTTTAATGGTCGATCCTGTTCAAGGTACAATTGCAAACACTGGTTGCTGTGCGGAAATCGTTCATCATCAACGGCTGCCAGATGACCGAATCAAGATGTTGACTTTAGGGCAGCAAAGATTTCGTGTATTAGAGTATGTTCGTGAAAAGCCATACCGCGTTGGCTTAGTTGAGTGGATTGAAGACCAACCACCAACTAAAGATTTGCGTCCTTTGTCTTCTGAAGTAGAACAACTACTGCGAGATGTTGTGCGTTTATCAGCCAAATTAACCGAACAAAATATCGAACTGCCAGAAGATTTGCCTGACCTACCAACAGAGTTATCTTATTGGGTAGCCGGCAACCTTTATGGTGTCGCCGCAGAGCAGCAGTTATTGCTAGAAATGCAAGATACTGCAACTCGTTTAGAGCGGGAAGCAGAAATTTTAACCTCTACTCGGAATCACTTGGCAGCTCGCGCTGTTCTCAAAGACACATTTAATGAAAAGTGATGAGTAGTCCTCAGTCAAAACTTGTGGCAAATGACGAATGATTAAAGAGCGCTGATCGGCAAAACATTGTAAGCGCCAAGAATTTTTAAAATCTCTGTGTGGATAGTTAATTCTGCTAAAGCAGATTGCATTTGTGCTTCTTTGACATCCGCTTCTAGATCCATAAAAAACAAGTATTCGCCTAGCGATCGCTTTGTCGGACGAGATTCAATCCGGCTGAGGTTAATCCCTAACTGAGCAAATATTTGCAAAGGTTTGACCAATGCTCCGGGTGTGTTGGCAGGCATACTAAAAGCCAGCGATGTGTGACTAGTAGGCACTTTTGATGCCTGGTATCCAGTCTCCGCTTCACCCTGACTTACTACCCAAAAACGAGTAAAGTTTTCTGGATAATCGTTGATATTACTGGCAAGTATGGGCAGGTTGTAGAGTTGAGCTGCTCTACTAGAGGCGATCGCTGCCGTTGTTGTGTCTTGCTCCAATCCCTGTAGCGCTTCGGTTGTGGAATTGGTGGGAATAATCTGTACAGTCGGAAGAAACCGCTCTAACCATCCCTGGCATTGAGCCAAAGCTTGTGGGTGAGAGTAAACAGTTTTAATCCTATCTAAGCTAGACGCGCAAGAAATTAACATATGGGCAATGGGTAATACCAAAGCCAACTGAATTCGCAAACTGTCCAACTGCCATAGTGTATCCAGTGTTGTGGTAACACTCCCTTCAATAGAATTTTCCACTGGCACAACAGCCAACTGAGCTTGAGAGTTAGCAACGGCGTGCAGTGATTGGGAAATGCTGGGATAGGAGCATAACGTAGCTTCAATTCCCGTACTTTTGCTCAACCAGTTGACATAAAGAACAGATGCTTGTTCTGCGTAAGTGCCAGGAGGCCCTAAATGTGCGATCGATAAAGTCATGCCTTTAGCCTTGAGTTATGAGTTTAATGTGTAAACAGAGATTATGATATTTTGGGTTTGGCAAATATATCCAACATCTACTAGTGAACACTGTTATCTCTAAAATTTACGCACTAAACCAATAGACCGAAATATCTATCCTGGAAAACAAGTTATGGAAATCAGCCTTCTAGCAGATAGATTTCCTGGCAGTTTTTTGCTAGATTCCTCTGAAGATTTAAGAGCAATTATATTGGTTTTTGACCAAATAGCAATGCATATTATTTATTTTGTGTCAATCGTTAAATTCTAATATTAGCCCTTTCAAGGTGAGTAAAAATTTTGCTTAAAAAATTCCTCTTTAATCTCTTGACTCTGTGTTTTCTGCGTCTCTGTGGTTAAATAAATCACTTTTAAACCGCTCCAGACACAGAGAGATCAGAGAAAAAAATAGATTTTAGGAGTCAGCTTGAAAGGGCTAATCCTAATCTATGTTTCTTGAACTAAAGATAGTAATGAGCGTAGCAACTTTTTGCTAATAATGCATAGCTGATAAGCAACAATCATTTTTATGCTCAATAAATTTTGTATTTTTCTAATAATCAGAACTAATTTATTAAAAAATATTAAAATTAAGAAACAGATATTTTTATCCGCTCATGGCTACCCGGTTTACTGCCTCCCAATCGGTTGAAATCGCTGTTCCAGAGCAGCCTATTCCCATTCAGCACTACTTGCGTCAGCCTCAACGTTTAGTTAAGGCTTTGGCTGACAACACCCGCATTGAGCAGCTTTCTGAGGAAGTATTTCGCTTGAAAATGCGTCCGCTGACTTTTATGTCATTAAGTATTCAACCTACTGTAGACATGAGAGTCTGGGCAGAATCAAACGGAATAATTTATTTGCGATCGCTAGGCTGTGAAATCCTGGGTTTCGAGTATATTAACCAGCGCTTTACTCTCAATTTAAAAGGGTATTTATCTCCCAAAGAGTTTAGCACTGGCACTCGCCTGCAAGGAAGAGCTGATTTAGAAGTGCTGGTGGATTTGCCACCGCCATTTTCTTTCACTCCTAAGCCGATTTTAGAAGCTACAGGCAATGGTTTGCTCAAAAGCGTGCTGTTGTCGGTCAAGCAACGGTTATTAAATCAACTTTTGGCGGATTATCGCTACTGGGTGATATCACAAACCAAAGATAGAGGACTTGACAGTGACAGTACTGAATTGCCAATCCTGAATGCTGAGTAATGATTTAATCACTCAACACTCGGTACTTTGATTTGGCAAGGACGAAAAGACTGACGATGTAGGGGCGAGGACCCGTATTGTTGCAAAGCCAGCAAATGCCGCTGGCTACCATAACCCTTGTTACGCTCCAGGTTGTACATAGGGTATTTTAATGCTAGACGCATTACCAGTTCGTCACGCCAAACCTTGGCAACAATACTAGCAGAGGCAATAGTGAGCGATCGCTCGTCTCCCTTAACTATTGTTTGTTGGGGCAATAGCAAGTCTTTTATTGACTGATTGCCATCAACCAGGCAGAGCGCAGGCTGTACCTTTAACTTCAGCACAGCCCGCTTCATTGCTAATAATGTCGCTTGCAAAATATTTATCTTGTCAATTTCAGCAGTAGAAGCAAACCCAATTTTCCAGTCTATAGCCAGCCCACAAATTTGCTGTGCTAGTTCAGTTCTCCGAGAACTAGACAACTTTTTACTGTCTTTAATTTTAGCTGCCATTAGTATTGGCAAAGCATGATCTGGTAGGATCACTGCTGCCGCCACCACAGGGCCAAATAGAGCACCTCGCCCGACTTCATCCACACCTGCAACCAACCCTGGAATCCCTGACAAGGTAGAAAACTCTAGCCAACTGGATTGTTCCAAGGGCGTTGGCGACGTTTCTACCATAAAGCAAATTAATTATCCTCGATCGCTGAGGAACGACGGCGGCGGCGACGGCTGGCAGTGGCGGCGCTGTTCGCATCACTTTCATCTGCGATCTCGTTGGCGGCGGAGGCTTTCGCAGACAAGCGTTCCGAAGGGTTCGCAGTCAACTCCGATGGTTCAGTTGTCTCTTCTATCAAAGATTTTTGTTCTGGTTCAATAACTTTTGGTGTCAGTATCTTGCTTGCGGTTACTTCAGGTGTTGCTTTTTGGGCAATAGTTGATTCTGAGGTTGATTCAGTTGGGGTCGTTGGCAGTTGACCAGGCTGAATCACATTAATAATCACAGACTTGGTATTTTTAACTTCTTGCTCTAACTTCACCAAAGGAGAGATTCCCATCAAGGCAAACATATCTTGTTCTTGAAGGCTCATTTCTACAGTTCTAATCTCCGGTGGTTCTACCACTGGTTTAACTGGTTCTGCCTTGATAATTTTAGTGCGCTCTACTCTTTCACTCCAACCTGGTTTACCAAGGGTGGGTAAGGGGATCTCTGGTGCAATTCCTAGTTCTGGTTCCACATCAAGGTCTAAGTCTGGCTCGTTGACAAAAGCCAGTGGATTGGCAATAACCCGAGCTTCATCTTTCCCGTTTAACCCATTAATGCCAATTCGACTGCGGCGAGTGCGGGTACGACGCTTATTATCATTAAGTTCTTGATAACTAGGATGATTGATCAGATTTAGGTTACTTAATTCCGAGTCACCCTCAAATGCTTCCCCAAATCCATCATAGGTTTCTCGTGGTTCTGGGATGCGGGCAGATGGCTGACGTGGTTCTCTGTGAGGCAGGGATACAAAACGCTCACGCTCTGGTGTTTCTGCTGGTATTGGCAATCGGTTTTCGATTTCTCCAGGCAGACGCACAGTATGTCCTAAACCGCCGCAGGTGGGGCAAGTTTCACCAAACAATTCGTAAATATTTTGACCCTGACGCTTACGGGTCAGTTCTACCAAACCCAGTTCGGTGAGTTGGGCAATCTGGGGACGAGCTTTGTCTGCTTTGAGTGCTTTATTAAAGTGTTCGAGAACTTGCAGTTGATCACGTCGCGATTCCATATCAATAAAATCAACAACGATCACCCCAGCGATATTCCGCAGACGCAATTGGCGAGCAATTTCTGTTGCAGCTTCGCAGTTTGTCCACAAAACTGTTTCTCTAGCTGTTGCCGATCGCGTAAAGGAACCTGAGTTAACATCGATTACGGTTAATGCCTCCGTCGGCTCGATGACGACGTAACCTCCAGAAGGTAGGTCTACTCTCGGTTTTAGAGCTTCTCTAATCGCGGCACTGATCCGGAAGTACTCTAAAATTGGAGAGCGATCGCGATGATGGTCAATCAACAATCCTTGCGGTGTTTGACCTCCACTCCAGTTCTGCAAGTACTGCTTTACACGCTTCAAACCAGTACTAGAATCTACGACAATCCGATTTACATCCGCGCCGTACATATCCCGCAATACGCGCTGGATAAAGTCATCGTCCCGATTGAGCAGTGCTGGAGGCCGGGTGGAATGCGCTTCCTGCTGGATAGCCTCCCATTGCTTTTGCAGCACCTCCAAATCTTCCATAATCGCTTCTTCTGGTTTACCTTCGGCTTCTGTACGCACGAGCAAACCCATTCCCGCCGGTTTGACCAAAATTGCCAGTGCCCGCAAGCGGTTGCGTTCACTTTCACTTTTTATCCGTCGGGATAAATTTACGCCCCTACCATAGGGCATTAGTACTACATAGCGTCCAGGTAAGGTGATATTACCCGTTAGCCTGGGCCCTTTTGTCCCTGTTGGCTCTTTCATTACTTGCACCAAAACTTTCTGCTGTGGTGTAAGTAGTTCTGTAATTGCCGCAGCGGTACGCTTTAGCTTCAATGGCCCTAAGTCGGTGACGTGAATAAAACCGTTGCGCTCTGGGTCACCAATATTGACAAAAGCCGCATCTATCCCAGGCAATACATTTTCTACTACTCCTAAGTAGATATCACCTATTTGGTGATGACCGGTAGCAACAACGAGTTCCTGTATTTGATCTTCAGAAAAGACAGCAGCAATTTGGTGCTGCTCCGCGATGATAATTTGTTTTGGCATTCAATTTCCTCAAAAATTGGCAGCACCAATAGGTCTGGAGGTTTGTTATACCTTTGTTGCCCCTGCAACCCTCAAAAGGCGCTACTGGTAATAAAAATCGTAAACCTGATGTTCTAAGTTAAATAGCTATTGGCGCTCTTAAGAGCGTTTTCACGGCGGATTATTCCAGAACGGCTGCATGTTTAAGCAATTAAATCAACTGTCTGTGGTTGATTTGTGATGCAATACCCTCAATAAAGAGAGTTCTGAGTTGAAAGTTCTGAATCCTGAGTGAGTTTTTAACTCAGGAAGCTTCATTTGAGAGTAACCTACTGAAGTCGTTAAGAAAAAGAAACTATTTCTATTTTCCATTCCCCGGATTTATCCTTAGGGTTATACTTAGCAACGCCAGCTTACCCTACCTTAAGCCGTGCTGTGCGCGTCTCGTGAAAATCTGCAAATCCGCATAACTAACGGCAGTTGCTTACCCTACGGGAACGCCAAGGGCGAACAACTCTAGAACAGTAACCACTGGCTCTTAGGCACTACTGTGGATTAGACATTCAGTAGTTGTTTAAAAAGCATGGATTTAGAGAAGTTAACCGAGCCTGCTGTTAGTTACTGATTCACAAGGTAGCTGTAGAAAGAGTGTGTATTCTTTAATCTGCCTCAGTTTGTCTGGGATAAAATCCTAGAAGTTGCACTCTAATATCTTTGCTTTCGCCCCCTGAACACCAGGGTAATGAACCAGCTAATTCAATGCAGCGCCAGAAAATTTCTCTTCACCCCATTCTAACGCAACCTTACTAAAAATCAATTCCGACGATGTGCCATGTTAGGACAACTACTAGCAAGCTGCCCTACAGGGATTATACCCTTAAAATTAGCCGATTGCGGTGGATGTGCAGGAGTTGAAATTCTGCACTAGCCACTATCCCTAGCATAAACAGGATTTGTTCAGGACGCAATAGAAAACCATCTTGGCGATAGCTACCTAGATAACGGATAACAGATATAGATTCTGCAATGCAATTGTAGTTTTCTACTAATTCCAGTTCAAATAAGCGATCGCGCAGATTTATTAACTGGCTTTTGCCTGACTTAGTTGTATGCTCGTACCAGAGCGCGTCTTTTGCTTTGATGGTATCAATCCATTCTTGCCATTGTATAGGTGTTGTTTCTTCAAGTGCTGCTACGGTAATTAAATATTCTGCGGTCTCTAGCAGTTGGGTAGCTGCCGGAGTTTTTAAATCTATCTGCGCCACATTATATATAGGTATGTCTGTGGGCATTTCCTGAACTAACTGTTCTCGAAAACTATCAACTACCACTGGCACAGTTACCTCAAAATCCGCAATTTCACCACTACTAGTAGCTCCTAGAGCCAAAGCAGTTGCTAGAGAAATTCGCGGCATTGGATGAAACCCACCAGTGAAAGCAATTGGCAAGCCTGCTCGCCGCACAACTCGGTCAAACAAACGGATTAAATCCAGGTGGCTTACCAAAGCCATATTACCCTGTTTCCCAAACCAAACTCGCAGTCGTTGTGCCTTAGTTGTGTTGGGGACAAACTCGCCAGCGAATTTCGGGATAGCAGATGGTTTAATCACGACGTTATGCCCAAAGTCGGTGCCACAGACGCCACAGTGAGAACAACCTTCAAAAGAGCAGTCGGGTACAATTGCAACTTCTAAGGCGCGTTGCAAGTCTTCTTTGAGCCACTTTTTGTTAATCCCGGTATCAATATGATCCCAAGGCAGGGGAGTATCGAGGGAGTGGGGAGTGGGGAGAGACGCGATTAATTGCGTCTGTACAGGAGTTAGGAATTGGGTATTTTCCGCATCTTTTGATCTCTTGTGATCTTGTGCGTCAAACAAATTCCATTCGCCATTTTCTACTTGGCGGTATTTCCAATCTAGACCGGCTTGGGCGATCGCAGACCCCCAAGCACTAAAAGCCTGATCTAAATTTTCATACCAGGAATCCATCCCTGCACCCAATTCCCAGGCACGGCGCACTACTTTGCCCAAAGTGCGATCGCCTCGTCCCACAAAATCTTCCATTGCGGAAATGCGGACATCGGTAAAATTTACCTTCACTCCCTTTATCCGCCGGAATTCTTGCCGCAGCAGGTTTTGTTTCCGCTTAAATTCAGTAGTAGAAACTGAGTGCCACTGGAATGGTGTATGGGGCTTGGGCGTAAAGTTAGAAATCGTCAGGTTAAAGTTTAGAGGTTTTCTGCCCAAGCCCCGACATTCTCGCTGTAGCCAGCTTACTGTTTCCGCAATGCCCAAAACATCAGCATCCGTCTCACCCGGTAAGCCAATCATAAAATACAACTTGATTTTATCCCAGCCTTGCTCCCAAGCTCTTTTCACCCCCCGCAACAGTTCTTCATTTGTCAAACCCTTATTTACGATGTCTGGCATCCGCTGAGTTCCAGCTTCTGGAGCAAAAGTCAGTCCACCTTGCCGCGTACCTCCAAGAATGTTGGCGATATTCTCATCAAATCTGTCTACCCGTTGGCTTGGTAGAGTCAGAGAAATGTTTTGATTTTTTAAGCGATTTTTGATTTCCATCCCCACTGCTGGTAGGGACAAATAATCAGAACAACTCAGAGATAGTAAGGAAAACTCATTGTAACCAGTTGCCCGCATCCCTTGTTCAATCGCTTCTACCACCTTATCGGGTTCTACATCCCGTGCTGGTCGAGTCAGCATTCCTGGTTGACAGAAGCGACAGCCACGAGTGCAACCACGCCGAATCTCAATGGTCAAGCGGTCATGCACCGTTTCTACGTAGGGAACTAACCCAATGGAATATGCTGGTATGGGAGTTGCAACCCGTCGCAAAATTCGTTTTGGCACGTCCGGGCGACGAGGATGAACCGAGCCATCCTTGGCGATGTCATAAAACTGAGGGACATATACGCCTGGTATCTGTGCCAAATCTAGTAACAGATGTTCCCGATTCAATCCTGCTTGTTTGCCTTCTTCTAACACCAAACCAATTTCTGGTAGGAGTTCTTCTCCATCTCCAAGGGCGAAAAAGTCGAAGAAGTCGGCGTAAGGCTCAGGATTCGATGTCGCTGTTTGCCCACCAGCAAAAATCAACGGAAATGGAGACTGGAGATTAGTAAATTCTCCTCTGTTTCCCTGCCTCTGTTGCCACGTCAAGGGAATTCCAGCCAAATCCAACATTTCTAAGATATTAGTTGCACCCAGTTCGTAACTGAGGCTAAAGCCTAAAATGTCGAATTCTGTGAGCGATCGCTTTGACTCTACCGCAAACAATGGCGTATTAGTTTCGCGTAGTTTGGCTGCCAGGTCTTGTCCTGGAAGGTAGGCGCGATCGCACAATTGACGCGGTTGGGCATTCAAGATGTTGTATAGGATAATGTGCCCTAAATTCGATGCACCGACTTCATAGACTTCTGGGTAGGTTAAAACCCAGCGTATTGTTGTCGTATCCCAAGCTTTGTGTACTGCTAAACGCTCATTACCCAGGTAACGCCCAGGTTTTAAAATATCCGATGTTATTAATTTTTCAACTGCAACAGCCACTGTGCTATCTTCTAGCTACCTTAATTACAGCTACTCAACCCCAACCTTAGCATTGAATTAGGTTTTATAACATAGTTTATCGTTGCAACTTATAACTCCTTCACATAAAGTCCAAACCTGACGCAAACTTTTTTGCTTTTAGATAAAGTTATCTTGCAGCCAACTCGGCTTCACCGTCCAATATTTCAAACACCCTATCGAGTTGCGTCAGTTCAAAAATAATTTTAATTGACGGAGCAACAGTGCAAAGTCGGAAACTCCGTCCTAAACTAAGAGCCAGCTTGTGTGTAGATAACAATGCCATCAACCCCGCACTGTCTAACGATTCTACTGCTGCTAGATCTACCACCAAGATGGAAATACCATTTTGTGCCAACGCTGTGGTCATATCTCGTTCAAATTCCAAGGCGTTTGCAGCATTCAAACAGCCTTGGGGACTAATAACTGCGACCTTGGGATAGTGAAGCACTGCCTGCATAGTTACATCCTATTGAGAGTTATTAAAGCGTCAAGCTGAGAATTATTTGAACATAAACTTTTTTTTGTTGCATCGACCATACGTCTTAGGTCTCTTTGCTGAATCTTTATTGCTTTAGTATCTCTGTTTAAAGATTGTCATAATTCCAGTTTGAAATGTGTTTATATATACTTTTTTTTTACCCCAGTTCAAAAACAATCAACATAGACAGCCTTAGAACAGAGAAATCATCCGTAACTATGCTGAGAAAACTTACTTAGTCTATAGGACTCATATTTGATTTTGAAATTTACGTAGGGGAGCCAGCGCTCAGAGGGGTTTCCCCAAGTGAAGCAACTGGCGTTGCGTTAGCAAAGCGTAACGCACCTCCCGAAGGTTTTAGTGCCGTACTCAAGGGCGATAACACAACGCCAGTCCGCTCAAGTCGGGAAACCCGCCCAGACGGCTGGCTCCCCTACATCTACTTAAATTTTTTCACGCAATCAAATCGTATTGATATATAACTCAAGCTAATTTAGCCAAGTTTTAACGGTAAGTTAAATCTTCCGCTTTAGCGTTGCTGATGGTATACGGCATAGTCATAGCGAATTATCATCTATCTAACTAATTAAATTGTGATCTAGATCACTAATAAAGTAGTATTTGGATCACTCTTTATACTGAGATGTCTCTGGGATAATTAGTATCATATACAGTTGGATTATTACTTATGAGAACTAAGTACGCTATTCGTAAATTGGTAGAAAAAGCTCTTGACATTAAAAAACTAACTCCTGAGATAGAAAATGAAATCAACTCAGAACTGACGGAACTGGGTTACATTTCTGATGTTGATTACGAAGCTCTAGAATTATTAATGGCAGAGATGGATGCTGGGAGAATTCAGTTGGTTCCTAGCTTTGGATATTCCTAATTGCTTAGGCATAGAGGTTTATTGCCTTTATCAAGTGAATTTGATTAAGGTTGATTCTGGGGTATTTAAGGTAATTCAAGCATGTGCGATCGCAGCTTATTCTCCTACCACTGAAGTAGAATTCTAAGCCATAATGTTGGTTTACCAAAATCGCCGTGATATTATTGTTAATGGACTGCAATCTCTAGGTTGGCCGATTTAGCCTCCGAAAACTCCCCTTTACGTCTGACACCTGTTCCCCCAGGATATTCCTTAGCAGAATTTGTAACGTTGCTACTTGACAAATGTGGTCTTGTTGTGCATCCAAGTAGTGGTTACAGTGCATCTGGAGAAGGCTTTTTCCGAATTGCTTTAACTATTAGCGATGAGCGGTTGCAAGAAGGAATTAGAACGGATGAAATATGCTGGCATCCGTTACGCCTGATGGAGACAAGGGGGACAAGGAAGACCTAATTCCCTGTTTGACCAATGCCTATTGATATGCTTGCCAAAGTTGGTGAATAAACTGATTGAGTTGTTGCTTGGCACCTAAATCAGGTTCAGTTTTTGGTTCTTTTGCTAAAACTTGGCTCAAGAAGGTAATTACTTCTGTGTCTAGTGCTGGCCGAAATAAATTGGCAGGCCAAAGCAGGTCAGACGCATCTCGCAAATCGGTAATTAGCGGCGATTCTTGAATCAAAGTAACCATTAATAAAGGACGCACCCAGCACAACTGGCGGGCAACTATAAATTGAATGACTTCTGCATACAGATTCCTGTCGCCATGCTCTAAAGACACAATTTGTCCTGGTTGAAGAAAATCTAGGCTAATGTCCATCATTACGCAGTTTGGGCAGGGGCAAGGATTATTTTGCAACTTCCTTAATTTTAAAAGTGAAAATGCGCTACGTTTAAGGAAGCTTATGTAACATTAGGTTAGCACTCTCACGGCAACGATGTCTAAGACATCTGCCTCACAAGTGGCTACGCAAAGTTAATACGACCAATCCTTGGCAGTAAAGGGTTTTCCTAGCATAGTATCTGAACAGAAATACTATAGAATAGGTAAATAACTGTTAAGCGATCGCAAGACAGAGATTTTGTTGTAGTGAATTAACGAGAAAAGAGCAAAGATCCGTGTCAGTTGAAACCATTGAAAAGCGTTCCACATCCCGCAAGCTCGCGCCTCGGTATCGCGTTTTGCTCCATAACGATAACGACAACTCTATGGAGCATGTTGTGCAGTCACTAATAGCCACTGTACCAAGCCTTACCCAACCCCAGGCTGTTAGTATCATGATGGAAGCCCACACCAACGGGCTAGCTTTAGTCATTACTTGCGCTCTGGAACACGCTGAGTTCTATAGCGAAACATTGAAAAGTCACGGTTTAAGTAGCACGATTGAACCTGACGAATAGTCATTGGTCAATAATCAAGAGTCATAATCTGGAGTATTGACTGCTGATTATTGACCTATTTAGTATGAAAAAAAACCTTGTCCGTCTAGCTGAACGCCCTGCCCCCATTAGGCTGGGTTCTTTTATTGTGACTTTATTGCTGCTATGGTTCCCCTTAGCTGCACCAATATACTTACTAGTGCATGATTCAAACTTAGAAAGTATATTGACATTGGTATTGTTATATGCAGTATTTATTTTTCTCCTGAGACTATGGGGCAAATATGTCTACCAGCAGCCCCAAATTCTACGGCATTATGGCTTAGAATTCACGCGACAAAACGGTGTGGATTTAGTGCGTGGCTTGGCTATGGGGATAATTAATATTCTGATACTTTTTGGGGTAGAAAGTTTGTTGGGTTGGTTGGTGTGGCAACAACCGAAAGTTTTTTTGCTGAAAGTTATTTTAGAAGGTTTACTTGTTGGCTTGGGCATCGGATTTGCTGAGGAACTGTTATTCCGAGGCTGGTTGCTAGATGAATTACAACGAGATTACAGTCCACGTGTGGCACTGTGGACAGATGCAACTGCGTTTGCGACATTGCACTTTATTAAACCATTGGAGGCAATTATTCATACACTGCCGCAATTTCCAGCTTTAGTATTGCTGGGGTTAACGCAAGTATGGGGAAAGCGTTGGCGGAGGGGACGCTTGGGTTTACCAATTGGTTTACATGGTGGTTTAGTAGGGGGCTACTACATAATTAATGTTGGGAAAGTAGTCAAATATTCTGGTCAAGTTCCTGATTGGGTAACTGGTGTGAATAATAATCCCCTACAAGGAGTGATGGGGGTGTTGTTAATGAGTGTACTAGCTTTGTGGATACGAGAGCGAACAAGAAATTCATAAAATCTTTAACATTAAACATTATTTATAAGTGTTAATACTGCTTTTTTTAAAGTATATAAAACTAGCAGAATTGCTAATGACAGCACATATTTGTTCTTAATAAGATTAAAAAAAACACTTTTTAAGTATTACTAGCTCCTATGAAATCAAATCGAAAACTAATCAGATTTTTTGTTAAAGCAACATGTGCATCTATTGGATCTGTTGTAGGGGGTTTCGCAGGTGGAGGATTTGGATTGGCTTTAGGCGAATTTATTGTTCCCGGACTGATTGAAGGGATAGCAGATACTGCTGCTGAACAAGCCTTTCAGTTTGCTGGGGGAATCGTTGGGACTGCATGTGGTGGGTTACTTGGTGAGGAAGTCGCGGAAGTTATTAACAGCGATAACAGCAATATAGAAGATAGTAGTGAGCCAGATGCTGTAGTCTAATTATGATTTCAAACAAGCAATTAATAAGGAAATACTGAGGTTTTATATTCAAAGCAGCTAGAGAGGCATTAACTAAACTCAGCCGGATAGTTATTTCTCCGACTGAGTTTTAACTAAATACACTGCTTTGCATATAAATGAAGTGAATTTGACAAATAACTCAAAAATTGCCTCTAAAAATATAGCGCTATTACCTATGTAACTGTCACCAAATTGTATTAACACTGGATAATTGAATTTTCTTATCTCGACTAATCACTGGTACTCCCAGATACAAGGCTGTAGCAGCAATAATGCGATCGGGTAAATCTGGTACTTGTGAGCGATTCACCAAGGGCAAAGCTTCAGCTATCTGCCGAGTAAAGGGAACTTCAACTAGTAGAGCATCAGTTGTGTCAACAGATGCAAGCAGCCGTTCAAGTGTCAGTGGAGAAATACGCCCTTTCTTGCTCAAATATACAATTTCGGCTAGGGTAATAGAAGAGAAAGCAACTTGATCTCCAGAAGATGCTATTTGAGCTATGGTATTCTGGACAGTTGTAGATAATCGCAAATCGCCAAAAATCTACCAAATTACTGCATGGGTGTTAGCCACAGCACGCAACATTAAATATCCTCCCGTGGAAAGCTAGCCCATTCTTCACTACGGGCTGCATCAATTTCCTCTGCCGAAGGTGCTTTTCCCAAATCCGCACACAGTCCCCACAATGATTTGCGGAGAACAATAGACGATTTATCTGTTAACTCGCGTTCTATATCAGGAGCAATTTGCTGGATCAAACGTACTTTGTCCACGGTTGAAAGTTGCTTTGCTAATCTGATAACTTCTTTTAGGCTCACAAATTTTCACCTGCTTCATCTGCGAAAATTTTAACAATAGCTAAAAATATTGCGAAACTGCGAAGTAGTGACCTTCGATGGGAATAAAAATGATCGCCATGATTCACTTTGCGCGATCGCACCTACGCCACATTTTTGACTGAGATAATTCCCTCACCATACCACTGGATAAGTAGCCATCTGTCAGAATCTTTATCCAGTGCTGGCTTGAGACGAAAATTAAAAACCTCTTGCCAGACCTCTACTCTATACTGGGATACAAAATCTGCCTCCAGTTCTTTGAACTGTTCCCAGTGCCGATTTCCGATAGCGGTCAACATGGGAATAATTGCTGTGATTGAGACTTGTGCGGCGACTGGTGTCATTCTGGGTAGTCGTCAAAAATACAAATAGTCGGCATAAATGGTTTTTTGGTGTTGATAATTTTAACCAACCGTTTACCTTTGCTTCTGGCAAGTGCAAAACAGGCTAACTCTGTTTCTGCTGCTGACCAATCCCTTGGATCTGTTACCGGGCAAACTCCTCTTCATCTGAATTGTTTGATTGGCTTTCATGGGTGATGCTTTCATTCCTTAACAGGGACTGCTACTGGCTATAGTTAGGCTCACAAATTTTCACCTGCTTCATCTGCAAAAATTTTAACAATAGCCAAGGATAATGCCTTTTTTGGTGCAATCTTTACGCCAGCCTCTCAACTACTGTACCCACCAAACACGCCCTATCCAAATTAACGCCGCTCAAATTAGCACCTTCTAACTCTGCACACAATAAATTCGCCCCCGTTAAATTCGCCCCTGCCAAATTCGCCCCCCGCAAGTCAGCTTCTTCAAGATTTGCTTCACTCAACAACGTCCCTTGCAAATCAGCGCGACTCAAGTCTGCACCTTTAAGATTTGCCCCAGTCAGGTTTGCACCCCGCAAGTCAGCACCGCGCAAGTCCACACCTTGCAAGTTCACGTTCATCAAATTGGCACCACTCAAGAAAGCACCAGCCAATGACACATCACTGAGTCTTGCTCCCATCAAGTTAGCGCCACGCAAATTACTACCCCGCAAGTCAGCACCTGTTAAATCTGCTTGCATCAGGTTTGCTCCCATCAAACTCGCTCGCAAGTCAGTTTCTTGGAGGTTTGCTCCCATCAAATTCGCCCCTTCCAAATGCCCACCTTCGAGTTTGGAAGCAGCAAAATTAGTGCCGACAAGAGTAGCACCAGCAAGATTAATCCGGCTTAAATCCAGTCGGGAGAGTTCCTCGTCTTCTAAATTTGCCCCTGGAAGTTGTTTGAGTTTTCCTAATCTAATGGCTTCAATATTCATGTAAAGTAACTACCAATCTCCTCACTTATCTTGCTGTGGCTATCCCATTGGGAATCAAGTATCCAGATGCCGGCGCTGACTTTGGGTGTGATTACAGGTAAGTCTAGTCCCTGTTGTAAACCCATAACTAACAAAGCCAGAGTATCTACAAGTTTAGGATCAAAGCGGGTAGATTGTTGCTGTCTGCACTCATCTAAAGCTTGAGTAAATATCTGTTCCTGGCTTTGATTTGACAATTTTCGCTGATTGACTCGCCACTGAAAGTCTGCCAATAATGCCAAAATTCTCGACTCTAGGGGAATTTCATCTCCAGCTAAACCAGCAGGTTCCCCTGTTCCATTCCACCACTCGGTTTGGTGAGTGATAATTTGGGCAACTGCTCGTAGTCGTGGCATGGTTCGCAATACTTGCGCCCCCGGTACTAAGGGACAAGTTAAGGGAGAACTGGGGGCATCTTCTTGGTAGCGTGTGGATATACCGCCAGTGAGAACACTTTCTGCTTTCTGTAATGGATCTATGCGATGCAACAAACTCGCCAGCCGCAACCTTTTAATTTGCCATGCAGGAAGATCCAAAAGCTGGGCGATCGCTTCAGCAAGTACCACTACTTCCGCAGCTGCCATTGGATTGTTGACATCTGCCATATCCATTAGTTGCGCCATTCGCAAAAAGGCTTGGATTTCGTTAGAAATCAAGTTGCGATCTAGCGTTTGTTGGCGAAGTGCTATTGGTATGGATAAATTATCTTGCTCAGTCTGGAGGTAATCTACTACACGCGAGACAACTGCACCTAAATTTTGGGATCTGGCCATTGACGGTACAATTTGTTGTTTATCGGCTGTGAGTTTATCCGCCAGTTCTGGGTTGTATTTTCTGATGTGAGCGATCGCTATTTCTGCTGTCTCTTGCACTAACTCTGGCTCAAATGTCCACAAGCCATAAAATTTACGCTCTAAGTCTGATGTCGGTACTCCAGCGCTGCCATAATCAGCCTCTGATAATTCTTGACAAATCACCATCGCTGTGTATTTAGGCGATAAAATAATTAAGTGCCACTCCTGCGCTACTGGATCAATTCGATCTAATGCCACTAAGTCTACATTGGGTAAGAGGCTTGTGGGATGTTCAGCAAAGCCAGATTCAGCGGCAGCCATGATGGCAATTTGGCAGCTGCGCTGGGCGATGTCTGCATATCGTTGAGCTTCTTGTAGATACCATTTACCCTGTTGGAAAGCTGTGATAACTAGGGGTGTACCGTCGTCGGTTAAGATATGGTCTTCTAGAGCGTGGCACAGGGCAACTAGGGTATTTTTGTAGTAAACACCGAATCGAATTGGCCTGGTGGTGTGGCGATGGGCTGTTTCTAGCTGTTGTAGAATTGAACCTTCTAACATGGGATTTGGTAAGAATAACCGCAGAGGCACAGAGGAAGAGAGGGGGAGAAATTCAGAGTTCGTATTTTCTAGGATACACCCGCTAACTGTTTTTCTTTCGTTTCTAATGGTGCTGTAAGTGCTGCTTCTAAGTCGGCACAACCCAGCTTTTCTTCTAATATTTTCATGACTTCACGTCCGAAATCGTTGGGGTTTTGTTGCCAAGCTTGCAAGCAGACTTCTCCGAAGAATGAACCAAGGGGTTCAGGATTCCAGAGGAGTTTTTTGGCTGTCCACGGCATCAAACTCATTGGATCATACCCTGGTTTGAGGATGCCCTCTTTGAAAGCATATTCTTCTAAATGGGTATGGGGTTGCAGTCCAATAAAGAAGATGGCTGGTTCGACTTTATCAGCACCAAAAATCCGTTCTAGTTCGCGGTGGTAGGCGATGGTTTGGCGGATGGTTTCGGGACGTTCATCAATGACGTTAAAGGAGTAGTTGACGGAAACTAAGTCGTTGAAACCAGCTGCTTTTAAATCACGGCAGTTTTGCAAGACGTTTCGCAGGTTATACCCCATCCGCATTTTCCGCACGAGTTCTTGAGAACCACTGGTAATCCCGATTTCAAAATAGTTCATCCCGGTTTTCGCCATCAAGTCGCACAACTGGGGTGTCAAATTGTCGGCTCTGATATATGCTGCCCAGTGGATGTCTGTCATACCAGAATCGACGATTTTTTGCAACAGTTCAATTGCATCGTCGATAAATTTTTTCGCTGGGATGAATTGGGCATCGGTAAACCAGAAGTTGCGAATGCCGCGATCGTATAATTGGCGCATCTCCGCAACTACTTCATCTGCTGGGTTGATGCGTACTTGTTTGCCTTCGACAACAGTGTAGACGCAATAACAACAGTTGTGAGGACAACCACGCTTAGTTTGTACACCTATATAAAAATCTTGCTCTTGCAGATAATAGTTAAATTCTGGCCAGATGCTTTCGATATAGTCGTAGTTACAGGCTGTTTTTTCTAGTGGGGTGGGTTGTTCATGAATTAGTCGTTTGCGTGGTTGAGTTTCTCCTGCAATGTAACAGCGTTCATCTCGAAAATCTCTGCCACTTAAAAGTTTTTCCAGCAGGGTTTCTCCTTCACCCACAGAAATAATTGTCCCTTGGGGTAAGCTTTTACCTAGCTGTTCATAAAACACACTGACTGCACCACCACCTACAACTACACGAGCATTAGAATTATATTTTTGGGCACGCTTTAAACCGCGTTTGATTAAACCCTGATTACGCCATAACTCTATATAGTAAGCGGTGAAGATTCGTAAACCGCCCAATCCACCACGTAGTTTCAAAAGAGGATTTTTAGCATAGTAAAATTCAAAAGCGTTTTGCAGTGGGTTGCCACTACGTCCACCAACTGGAGCATAAATTTGAATATCCCGCCAAGAAAATACTAGCAGTGTCGGTTTAAATTCATCGATACAGCGATCCAAGGCAAAAGTGTAATCTAAAGGTGGCACTGTTCCCAAATCAAAAATGCGCTGTTCGATATTAGGAAACTGTTTGTGGACGTGATCGCTCAGGTAGACAACCCCAATGGGAAAGATAGGGTTACAAGGAAGGCGAACGTAAAGAATTCGATTTTCCATCATAGGTGTTTTGACTTCCATCTTGCCAATCTTTGGGGAAAGCGAGATAAATTCCAGTTTTAAGGCGTGTTTTTGTTTTGGCTGCTCTTAATCTCTTACAATCTTGCTTGACATTGAAGCCGATTATTGATAAGCGTGAAACTTTTGTTCACAGATGCAGGAATCAATAAAATTGCTTTGCATACCAAATGCAGGGGATCAGGAGAGGCTTTATGAAGACATTTGTCATATAGCTTTACGATAACATTGAGTTTATTCATTAAGCGATGATCCCAGGCTTTTGATCCTGGGATATATGAAACACAAAAATACACTCCTGAACTAGGCTCAAGTTAAGGGAATGTTCACCATACCTACCCTGTAATTATTTGCCCTAAAGAAGTTAAAACTTTTTTGCCAGAGATTAAAAACTCAAAGATGTTTACATAGTGTAAAATTGTAGACAAGCATAAATATTTACAGAATTTTTATAACCTAAGATATATCTTTAGGTAGAAATAATCTACAAAGAGTTGAGTTGGTAGTCGGAGCTACAGCAACTGGGGATCAGGCAATGCTAGGCTTGGCTAGTGTAATGTAAAATTGTGGCGTAAAGCTCCTCAGCAGTTATGGCTCAAATATTAGATCCTCTACCACCTGAGCAATCGGGGAAAATTCTCTGCTGCTACATTAATGCCACGAGCAAAATACAGGTAGCTCGCATCTCCAATATTCCCAACTGGTACTTTGAAAGAGTTGTTTTCCCTGGACAACGTTTAGTGTTTGAAGCTCCGCTAAAAGGTCAAATGGAGATTCATACAGGGATGATGGCAAGTGCAATTTTATCTGATAAAATTCCGTGCGATCGCTTGATGCTCGACGAATCTAGCACTGATGAGTTTGATACAGACTCATCAGATGGAAAAGACCCTATTAATACCAAACCAATGGTGCAGCAAATTAATACAAAAATCGGAGATACTACAAAACCCTTACAAATGTTGGTTTAGCATCGTTTGATTAAAAAAACAATTTTACTAAATTTAAGGGTTGCTAATTCAGCAGCCCTTTTTGTTTATTATTTATTGTTTATTGGGCACTTGTACTGAGCTTGTCCTGAGCGTAGCCGTTGGCGCAGCCTCTCGTAGAGAAGGGCGACTTGTGCCGAGCGAAGTCGAGGTAAGTCGAGGTAAGCCGTTGGCGCAGCCTCTCCAAGAGTTGTATTGAGCATTGGGGCAGAGGAGAAATACTTACTACAACTTCTCCTCTGCTCCCCAACTCTCAACTACAATCAATCTTATGAATCTGCCTTCATTTCTTTGGTTGTGGAAAATAGCCGCCTGGTCGATGGGGTTGTCCCTGCTGGCATATCTGATGTTAACAGTCACCGGCGTTTGGATGTTTCGGACGAGAACTTCGCAGCAATTCCCTTTTATTACCCCATTTATGGGTGGAAATAGAGAGGTGCGATCGCTCCACTATACAATGGGCATCAGCATGGTAAGTTTAGTGCTGCTATTGCTGGTGATTGGTATTGTTGGCACTTGGGGACACTTTGGTTCTTTAGGGCACTCGTCACACTTAGTTGCTGGATTGATAGTGGTAGCATTAGTTTTACTGTCTGCTTTCAGTGCCACGCAAATTAGTACCAGACGGCCTTGGGCTAGACCCTTACACATCAGCGTAAATATTATCCTGTTTGTCGGATTTGCTTGGGTGTCCCTGACTGGTTGGATTGTAGTCCAAAAGTATTTACCCTAAACCGATTTTAAATTTTAGATTAGGAAGTGGCTTGCATGACAATCTATTGAACCATCAGGGCAATTTAAAGAAAGTGTTTCTCTGGAAGCTCTACTGGCATGGAGAAAATACAAGCATCAACAAGTATTCGTGTTTGTCTTGCCTGAATGCTTGTCAGGTTCCCAGTTAGTATGAATTTAAAGCCAATAATCGTGATTGAGCCGTGACAGCAAACTCAGCCAATACCTCAGCTTCTGTTTTTCGTCTGTCTCCTTTGATTCGGATAACGCTGCTGAGTTTATATATAGCACTCACAGTCCCATTACCCTTCTTATCGCAGGTAACAGCTGCACCCGTACCCCCAGGATTATTGTGGATAGGGATTAGCATCGGCTTAGTTGCCTTGTATGCTGTATTGACTGAACAAGTAATGGTAGATGACCAGGGAATTCAGGTTACTTACCCCGCTTGGGTGCCTCGCTTTTTTCGTAAAGGCTGGTTCTTACCTTGGTCAGAGGTGAAAGAGTTAAAACCCCGCACCACTGGTCAAGGAGGGCTAGTTTATTACTTCCTCAGCCAGGATGGGAAAGCTTATTTATTACCAATGCGTGTAGCCGGATTTGCCCGTTTCGTCCAAATTGTCCAAGCAAAGACAGGCATTGAAACCACAGATGTTCGCCCTTTAGCACAGCCGTGGATGTACTTGATTTTACTGGGATTCACACTACTGCTACTATTGGTCGATGGCTGGGCGATCGCTACAGCCTTAACTACTGCACAATTAACTTAAAATAGGGTATTGGCCATGGGGCACAAGAGGCAGGGGGCAGGGGGCAGGGGGAGAATTAAAATTACCTCTTTGCCCTCTTTCCCCCCACTCTCTGCTCCCTGCTCCCCTGCTCCCCAATCCCCAGTCCCTTTGAATAATGTCACAGCAAAAGCCATACTTAGGCTAGAGCAAGTTAATCTGTTTACAAAGCTGAAAACCCAACTTCCCGGTAATCAGCAGGGATACCCTATATTGCAGGATATTTCCTTAGAAGTATTCCAGGGCGATCGCATTGCCATTGTAGGCCCAGTTGGCGGTGGTAAAACTTCGTTACTGCACCTCCTCAACCGCCTAATTGAACCCACAAATGGTAAACTGTATCTAGAAAATCAAGAATATCGCCAAATTCCTGTCATTCAGCTACGCCAGATGCTTGTACTTGTATTGCAAGAATCCAAGCTGTTGGGGATGACAGTTCAGCAAGCTTTGGCTTATCCTTTAGTTTTGCGTGGTTTGCCCAAACAGACAATTCAGCAACGAGTCAATCACTGGATAGAACAAATGCACATTCCCAGTGAATGGTTAGGGCGAACAGAGGTACAACTTTCTGCTGGACAACGACAACTAATAGCGATCGCTCGTGCCTTAGTCATCCAGCCTAAAATATTATTATTAGACGAGCCAACCTCTGCCCTAGATGCTGGTACAACTTCGCATCTAATGCAAGTCTTAACCCAGTTGAGTCAAACTCATCAAACCACAATTCTGATGGTAAATCACCAGCTGGAACTAGCCCAAATGTTTTGCACTCGGTTATTACACCTGCAACAAGGTCATTTATTCGCAAATCAAAGAGTCTCTGAGATAAACTGGGTTGAATTACGAGAAAGCTTAATTCAAGCAAAAGCTCAAGACGATTTTGGATTTTAAATTTTGGATGAGTCAGGAAACAGGAATCAGGAGTCGTTTTCTTGCTCCCCCTCACCCCAATACCCTGTTTGCCCTGTTTGGCCCATTTACACTTGACTACTACTAAGTGTTGAACGTTGATTACTAAATCTCTCTCTAGCTAACTTTGTTGTTTGTGACTGTGAAATATTGATATTCAAAATTTCCATGTTAAAACGGTATCCTACATTGCGGATAGTTTGAATCAAGTTGGGTTGCCGGGGATCAAGTTCAACCTTTTTCCGTAGCGACAAAACATGAGTATCAATGGTTCGAGGGTTATCGATAGCGTCAGGCCAAGCACGACGCAGCAATTCTGACCTACTCAGAGGCACTCCCCCAGCTTGTGCCAAAACGTACAGCAAACTGAATTCTTGGGGCGTTAAGTCGATGAACTCCCCCTGGAAGCGGACGCGGCGCTGAACTAAATCGATTTGCAAAGTGCCATAATCCAAATAAGCTGGTGCAGTAGGTGTACGCTTGCGGCGAATCAGTGCCTCTACCCGTGCTAAAAACTCTTGCATCCCAAAAGGTTTGCTCAGATAATCATCTGCACCCGCCTTTAAACCTGCGACGATATCACCTTCACTATTACGGGCAGATAGCATTAAAATAAGAGGTTGCTGCTGATGATGCAACCAACGACAAAACTCAATACCGTCACCATCAGGCAGGTCTGCATCCAAGACTACCAGTGTTGGTTGATGGCTTAAAAATACTTCCCTTGCTTGATAAATACTGGCAGCTTGATGCACACGGTATTCCAGTTGTTGCAAGTGCCAACCCAACAACGACCTCAGATGGGGATTCCCCTCAATGATTTCTATACAAACCGAACCCACGGTGGCAAGATCCCTTAGCGTCGATGCCTTTCAAAGTAACAAGCCCATCTCTAAGGTTTTGTAGCCTTTGTTACTTCAATTGCTATTAGCTTTACATTTCCTCATAAAAAGCGTGGCAATATCTTTAATTTATGCCTTGTCAAAAGGCGATTAGAAATATTATTAAATTTTTATTAAGTTTATCGAAAGTGTTGTTAGACTTATCAAAAGTTCTTTTAGCTTAACATTCTGCTTTCAGATGGGTGTAATGTGGCAAATATCTATAACCCAACCAGCTAGCCGTTACTACAACAGCTTTTTAACCTGATGGTGAAAGGAGATTTTTTCGCAAAATTTAGTGCCCACATCCACGAACATAACACCAATATAATTGGGCTGTTAAGTGTGAAAATCAGAAAAATAACTTAGCAGATAACTAGAATCGATGTTTTCTGGAATAGGATTAAAGTAGCTTGTAACTGCTATGAGGGTACTGCCCAAAGTAGATGTGTTGACTTTGAGTTGATGCCAAAGTGAAATTACAGTTCACATTTGAGCGTGAATCATTTACAATTCTCATTCCAAAGAGATTAATACAGCAGTTATGCTCCAAGACACACAAACCATTCGCTATTACCAAAGACTCACCGACGCCTTCGTCGAGTTATGGAATCGCGGTTATCGCACGGATGATATGCGGATGTATTTGGATGGATATCTAGCCGCACTGCGACATGGCAACATCATTGAACCTTTTCTGATTCATCGCTTAGAAGAGGAAGCCAGCCGCTACTTGTACGATGGATCAAATTTTGCAGTGCCGCAACCACAGCCACAGCCCGATTACTACTAAGTACCATTTACCTGGCCATTGATAGTAACCGTTAATTACCGCAGATAATTATAGCATATTATCTGTATTTGTCAATGGGTTGCCGTGGTGTGAGATTTTGGAGATATTGTATTGAGAAAACGTATCCCCTCAGCCCTAAACTTGGTCTTGCCAATTCGACTGAGGGGATTTTTGACTAACCCTGAAATCAATTCCAAGATAGATCAAGTATTTTTGTCAAAAACCTATTAAAAAACCCTTGAAAGGGAAGAGAAATAGTATCTCCCCTTTCAAGGACATTAAAAACGGCACATTGCCTTGATTGCGAAGCGCAAATTCAGCAGCATACCCTCTGGTTTGCGTAAAAAAATATTACGAGGCTAGTGCTACTTCTACCTTTTCCTGCAATTCACCTTTTTGGTACAGTTCAATCAAGATGTCAGAACCGCCAAGGAATTCACCATTGATATACACTTGGGGAATTGTCGGCCAGTTAGAGTATTCTTTAATTCCTTGACGGATTTCAGAATCTGATAGAACATCAACTGTCTCGAAGGGAACTCCCAAGGTATTGAGAATCTGCACAACGTTGTTGGAGAAGCCACATTGGGGCATTAACTTGTTTCCCTTCATGAAAACTAAAATCTTGTTCTGTTGTAGCAAGTTATGAATTTTCTCTTTGAGTTCTGGCGTCATGGTATTTGTGTTTCCTATGTTGCATTCAACGATGACGAGAGAGAAGTTAAAAATTTATAACTCCTAACTCCTAATTTCTAACTCTATGTTTACGAAGCTGGTGTTGCTTGCCAAGCTTCTGGAGTATATGTTTTTACTGCCAAGGCATGAATCGCTTCAGTTGACATAGCTTGCCCCAAAGCACCATAAACTAACTGGTGCTGCTGCACGAGTCCCTTACCTGCAAAGTGCGATGAAACTACTGTTACCTGATAGTGGTCACCGCCACCAGTCAAGTCTTGCACCTGAACCTGGGCGTCTGGCAGTTCCGCCATGATCATTGCCTCAACCTGCTGCGGACTAATCATCGCTATTCCTGAAAAACTTACTTTTCTATTATTAACAGATATAGAACAATTGCCTGTGCCAACTTAAAGTTTTAGCACAGCTGGGGATAAACTGCCTCTGAGGTCGATTTTTGAGAACGTTGGGTCAAAGACTAGGGCAGATAATCCTATCCTAGCACTGGGGCGTTCCAAGGTGCTGCTCAGGGAGAGAAGGATGTGAAAGATCGGGGAGATGAGGAAAAACAGCCAACGCCAATTTAATTTATTTTTTTGGGGGTGGGGAAGATGAACCACTACCTTCTCTGGGATAGGGAGAATCTACAAAACCTAATTCAAACAACTGCTTATAGGCTTTCTTGCCTAAATCTCGCGTCGGATTTTGACTTTTAATTATTTGAATCAACAACGGTACAGCTAATTCTGGCTGATTTTGTGCCCGATGTACCAATGCTAGCTGAAAGGTCGCTTCATCTCGCTTTTGGGCTGTTACTAGAGCTTTTTGACGCTGAGAATCAGAAACTCTATTATCAATTCCCGAAAAGCTAGCGTTTAACTCTTGATAAAAATTAGATAGCTGATTATAAACCTGACGTGCTTCTAGCAGTTTTTTAGCAGCTAAGGGGTAGTTTTGAGCAGAAACGGCTTTTTCTGCCTCTTTCACGAGGCGATCGCCCCCTTCAATGCTCAAAAGGCTGCTACTTTGGGTTATGGGGCGAAGGTTATTGGGATCATTGGGGTCAATGGGTTGTGGTTGGCTGGTAGTGCCTGGTGACTGTGATACCTGAGCATTCACAGGTGATAGCAGGCTGAGGACTGCTATGACTGATAAAACAGTACGGTGCATCAAGGTAACAGCGGCAGCAGTGTTCATGGGATCAATTAGTGCGACAACTATATAAAAAAGTTATGGAAACTTCGGGTATCTTAACTCTGTTTTGGCCTTGGACAAAGCAAAGACACATCCTAAGTATCTCTGATTTAGGACTGAAAATCGGTTTAATAGAGTTCCCATTACCCTTGTATAGTAATTAACTTAAATCGTCGTAATCAGTGATACCAACAGTGGACTGCGTTAACGTATTAATTCCTCTGATTTTCCAATCATCGGTTTACTGGCAAGCAGCTTGGGAGTAGTTTCACAAGGCTGTGACTAAGAGTTGATTTGAGAAAAGAATTTAGACTGCTTCAGCATCTGTCTGACTACCGATTTTCCTCGCCAATAATTGTCTTAGGTTAACTGGGATATTTGGCAGGAGAATCTTCCCAAAGCACTGCTTGAACTAATTCGCGATCGCACCAAACCACTTAAACATGGCGATGTCCCTAGTCCGCGCTTCTCAAAATTTTGTTTTTACCAGTCATGTTTACAAAATCAAGTAAAATCTAAAGACTTTCATTTAACTGTCTGACCAAATAGTAAGAATATTTCTCATCAACCAATTCAGTATGCAGACAATTATTAGCTGTTTGCTCAAAAAAAATGCCAATTTGGCTGAATATCCCGTCAAGAAAGGGTAATCTATATATGTATACATCCTCAAAGGTTGCAAAATACCACTAATCTTTTGTGACTTCTTCAGGATGGATATGCTAAATTTTGAAAACGTACAGTTTCTGAATTATGTACGGTTAATGGTAAAACAATTTTGGATAATGGAATTGACGATAGCATAGCGTAAGCGAGTCTTTTGCCAAGGGGAGACGCCAAGGGCGAACGAGCGTCTTTTGGATTGACGATAATGGAATTGTTCCGCCCACGCTTGGACGGGGCATGAACCAAAAAAAATCTAAAATCTAAAATCTAAAATCGGCACGGTCAATGGTTAAGAGCCAGTCTTGGGACTTTTGACTAGATTAAGAATTAGTAATTTCTGCAAATGCGTGATTAGTAATTTTTGTTTCTTGATGGCTTAATTGTTGCAGTGCCTTTGCTAAATCAGCCGTCATGTTTTTGGCATCTTGTTTTATACAGCCATTCATGTAATCCGCTACTCTGATTGGGGAGCCAATGTGAATACTCACATCTGTACCCCAATTTGGATAAGGTTGGCTGTAATTAATGCCTATAGGTATGATTTTCACTCCCAGCCCGGAATCACTAGATTCAGCACTTAAAGCCAGACGAGCAATTCCCGGCTTCAACTGGTGAACTTGGCCATCACGAAAAATATTACCTTCTGGAAAGATGACCAGGGTTTTTTTCTGTTGAAGTAGCTCAACTCCATGTCGCAGCGTGCGGACTGACGGATGCTTTAAATTTACAGGAAACCCCCCCAAACGTCGGACAAACCAGCCTTGCAAACCTTGGCATTCGTCAATAGTCACCATAAACCGCAGGTCTTGTTCTCTCCGACAATCAGCCGTAGCGTAGGGTACAAGTAATGCATCCCAACGCGCCTGATGGGTAGGCGCGAGGATCACAGGCCCAGTTGTGGGGATATTTTTTTGTCCGGTTATTCTAATTTGCCCAAAGAATAATGGTAATAGGCAGTGACGCCCTAATAAATATGCCAGAGGACTTAACCAAGGAGAAACCCTTGAGGTAGTACCAGCCACCTCAGAATTTGCTGGTAGGCGTTGACAGGTATCGGATGAAGAGTAAAATTCCATGATGACGGATGCAGCTGATTGACGGGTAAAAATTTAACGAAAAATCTGATTAGTTACACCGTAGATTCTCTTGCGTGAGTTGTGTCCTACTAGATGGACAGTTTTACCTCTGTCCGTAGTTTACCCTACGCCGCCTAGTGGCAAACCAAGCCTGTAATTGCTGACGACAAGCTGACTCTAGAATGCCTCCGATTGTTTGGAGACGGTGATTAGAAGCAGCGCTATCGGGTATGTTAATAACTGTACGAATTGCGCCAGTTTTTGTATCGTCTACTCCATATACAAGCAATCCTAGACGTGCTTGCAGAATAGCACCTGCACACATCGGGCAAGGTTCGAGAGTTACATAGAGGGTGCATTCATTAAGATGCCAATTTTTTAAAGTTATTGCAGCTGTCTTGAGAGCGAGAATTTCCGCATGAGCGGTAGGATCTTTGTCGCGCTCTTTTCTGTTTTCTCCTTGTGCCAGCAATTTGCCAGATGGATCAATGATAACAGCACCGACAGGGATTTCACCTGCATTTCCTGCTGCTTTTGCTAATTCTAGAGCATAACTCATCCATTGTTGATGTATAAGATATTCCGTATACTTAGTTAGCATATTCTTATCAATCCGCGATGTGCAACTTAATATTCTGACCTCACTTCCATTCCTCTCTCCGTTGGCGTCAGCCTGCCGTTAGGCAAGCGGAGAGAGGCTTTGAATTTTCCCCCTTCCGTGGTCAGGAAGGGGGAGCAAAACTCCCCTGTGGGCTATGCCTAATGGTAGGCTAACGCCAGGGTCGAGGGGTTGGGGAAGAGGTTCTTTCGAGATTACTGAATTGGTGTTCTAGAAGTCTGGAGCTAAACAATTCAAAATCCAAAATTGCCCGACATAGGATCACTAAGCCAACCGTTGGGGGTTAATTTGATTTCTAAATAGCGGACTGGGCTAAAAGGGGATCGAGTTGACTTTGTGTGTCTAGTTGATAGAGGTCATCGCAGCCGCCAATGTGCTGGTTATTGATAAAAATTTGCGGTACACTACGGCGTCCGTTAGCGCGTTCTGCCATTTTAGCTCTGGCTGCTTCGTCGCCGTCGATTTTATATTCAGTAAAATTTACACCTTTCCACCACAGCAGCATTTTGGCACGAATGCAGTAAGGACAAGTTTGCCATGTATAAAGTTCGACGTTGGCTTTGATTCGCTCTGGATGGCGATTTAAGAGGGGATTAAGAAAGTCCAGCATATTTTCTTAAGCAAGATTTTAACTATATCTCTAGCCTAGATCATTGCTGGCATTGCCTACTGCCTTGGGGCTGGAACCCACTTTTGAAAACTCTCTAAATGATTCCAGTAAGACAAATATCCAGTCAATGCCCAAATTAGAGCGGCTACTATCAGTACTGCTACGCCAATTAACCGCCAAGTTCGGTTGGTTTTCCAATAGAGAGTTGGGGCTGCAAAAATACCACCTAATCCAGTTAAAATAAAGCAGATTCCCGATAAAAGCGGTTGCTTTGTCAAATTCAAGTTGAGGATGCGGATACCCACTACGATCGCAACTAAACCAGCAAAGAAGCCGTAAACTGCTATTGTCAATAAATCCCAACCTTGAGCAAGAGCGATCGCCGCTGCAATAAACAGATTCCAAATAAGACAGTTGTTTCACCGAAGGCAATATTAAAGCTACCGATTACTGGCCACGTGAAGCTCATGTGTAAACCAGTTGTTAAGGCTATAGCCCCAGTAATTCCAAACCCAGGAATCCACTGTCTTTGATTAGAACTATCTATACCACGATACACATAGTCAGCCAGTAGAAATAACCCAGCTACCATATTGATCAACATTAGTGTGATGTAGTCGATAAACACGATTCACCCCTTAATTTGATAAGCTCTTTACTCTGCGCCTCATTTTTGAGTTTTTAGTGAATTCACTAGCTTTTTTATTTATTATTTTATACCTGAAGAGAGATACTGAAGAAAAGCAATATTCTAGATATTCACTGCTACCTAATTTGTGCTACTTCTTATTTTAGTTACTTTTAAACCCGCTTTATACTGGAGTAAGACGGGTGAAAAAGCAGGATGTCCTAAGTGGCACTTTTGTAACCAGTTAGCAGTAAAACTTAACTTTCTTCCACGTGTATCCGCCCTTTGGTAGACTTGAAAACTGAAATAGCTACATAAAACGACGTAAATTCAGGCAGCTGAGAGGGTAGACTCTGTGGAAAATTCACTTGGGTTAGAGATTATTGAAGTAGTAGAGCAAGCCGCGATCGCATCCGCAAAGTGGATGGGTAAAGGCGAAAAAAACATCGCTGACCAAGTAGCTGTGGAAGCTATGCGGGAACGGATGAATAAAATCTATATGCGTGGTCGCATTGTAATTGGGGAAGGCGAACGCGACGACGCGCCCATGCTATACATCGGGGAAGAAGTTGGTATCTGTACCCAACCAAATGCCAGTAGTTTGTGTAACCCTGATGAATTAATCGAAATTGATATCGCCGTTGACCCCTGTGAAGGTACGAACTTGGTAGCTTATGGACAACCTGGTTCGATGGCTGTCTTGGCAATTTCTGAAAAGGGTGGATTATTTGCTGCTCCTGACTTTTACATGAAGAAGTTAGCAGCACCTGCCGCAGCTAAGGGCAAGGTAGACATCAACAAGTCAGCAACAGAAAACCTCAAGATTCTCGCTGAGTGTCTAGATCGCTCGATTGAAGAACTTGTGGTCGTGGTGATGAAGCGCGAACGCCACAACGATTTAATTAAAGAAATCCGTGAGGCTGGAGCGAGAGTCGCCCTAATTTCAGATGGTGATGTGGGTGCAGCCATCAGCTGTGGTTTTGCTGGAACTAATATCCACGCGCTGATGGGTATCGGTGCGGCTCCTGAAGGTGTAATCTCGGCAGCAGCAATGCGTGCTTTGGGCGGACACTTCCAAGGTCAACTGATTTACGATCCAGCAGTCGTAAAAACAGGTCTGATTGGAGAAAGCAGAGAAGCCAATATCGATCGCTTAAAGTCTATGAATATCAATGACCCTGATAAGGTCTATGATGCTCATGAACTGGCATCCGGTAAAACTGTTCTGTTCGCTGCTAGCGGCATTACCGGTGGTAATCTCATGGAAGGTGTACGTTTCTTCAACGGTGGAGCCAGAACTCAAAGCTTGGTAATTTCTAACCAATCGAAAACGGCTCGATTTGTTGATACAATTCACATGTTTGGTGAACCGAAAACTCTCCAACTGAATTAATTTTTAGGGAATGGGGAATGGTCAAAGTAGGGGCGAAGCTTTTGGAAAGAAATCTTTCTATAAAACGGAAAAATAGTCACCCAAATGCTTTACCCTTACAGTAGTTAGTAGTTAGTAGTTAGTGATTATTTGTTGGTTGGAAAAACTATCAACCAATAAACAAAAATCCCCCATTCCCGATTCTCACTCAATACCTTATTCCCAACTACCAACTAGTAACTACGATTTAGCAAATGAATATAGCAGTGGTGGGGTTAAGCCATAAAACAGCCCCAGTAGAAGTCCGGGAAAAACTGAGCATTCCAGAACCACAAATTGAAAGTGCGATCGCTCATCTGGTCAGCTATCCCCATATTGATGAAGTTGCAATTCTTAGCACTTGTAACCGTTTAGAAATCTACATTGTTACCAGTGAAGCAGACCAAGGTATTCGAGAAATAACTCAGTTTCTTGCAGAATACAGCAAATTGCCCGCGCTTTCTCTGCGACGACACCTGTTTATGCTGCTGCATGGTGATGCAGTAATGCATGTCATGCGAGTAGCGGGTGGTTTAGATAGTCTGGTACTTGGAGAAGGTCAAATTCTGGCTCAGGTGAAGACTACTCACAAACTGGGGCAGCAATATAACGGCATAAAAACCATTTTGAATCGATTATTTAAACAAGCGCTGACAGCTGGTAAACGGGTTCGCACTGAAACTAGTATTGGTACTGGCGCTGTCTCTATTAGTTCGGCAGCTGTGGAATTAGCGCAGATAAAAGTGGCAAATTTTGCTGCTTGTCGAGTAGTAATTCTGGGTGCTGGTAAAATGTCGCGGCTGCTCGTGCAACACCTACTTTCTAAAGGTGCTGTGCAAATTAGTATTATAAATCGCTCTCGTGAACGTGCCCAAGAATTAGCGAAGCAGTTCCCTCAACAACCTATCCAAATTCATCCGCTATCGGAAATGATGGCAGTAATTGCCGATAGCGATTTAGTGTTTACAAGTACTTCGGCAACAGAACCGATACTTGACCGGGCCAAATTGGAAATGGTTTTAGAAGTTCAGCGCTCTCTAATGTTATTTGATATTTCTGTGCCGCGTAATGTTCATGTGGATGTGAATGAACTGCCAAATGTGCAGGCGTTTAATGTGGATGATTTGAAGGCAGTAGTAGCACAAAACTACGAAAGCCGTCGCAAGATTGCACAGGAAGCAGAGCGACTTTTAGAGGAAGAAGTGGAAGCCTTTGATATTTGGTGGCGTTCTCTGGAAACTGTTACCACTATTAGCTGTCTGCGGAATAAAGTCGAAACCATCCGTGAACAAGAATTAGAAAAAGCTTTGTCGAGATTAGGTTCCGAATTCGCTGAAAAACATCAAGAAGTGATCGAAGCATTAACACGGGGAATTGTCAATAAAATTTTACATGACCCGATGGTGCAATTGCGATCGCAGCAAGATGTTGAAGCTAGACGGCACTGTATGCAAACTCTGCAAATGCTGTTCAACCTGGATGCAGGGGAGCAGTTTAGTTAAACTGAACAACAAAATCCCCGACAACTTTTACGAAGTCGGGGATCTAAACTTTTTAATTAGATATACTTCTAATTAGATAGATGTCTAATTAGAAGTTAGTTATGCAACCAGAGCAATTTAACATCTTATTGCGCTTTTTCAAGGCATTAGCAGACGATAGTCGTTTGAAGATTGTAGGTATTTTGGCGAATCAGGAGTGCAGCGTCGAAGAATTGGCGGTGCTACTGCAACTCAAGGAACCGACAGTATCCCATCATTTAGCGAAACTTAAGGAGCTAAATTTGGTGACAATGCGCCCTGAGGGTAATAGCCGCCTGTACCAGTTGGATAGCGAGGCTTTGCAAAGCATTAGCAAGGAAATTTTCACACCTGAGAAAATAGCATCTTTGATTGAGGATGTGGATACTCAGGCTTGGGAAAGCAAAGTATTGAAAAACTATTTTGAGGGCGAATGTCTTAAAGAAATCCCCGCTAGCCGCAAAAAGCGTCTAGTTATTCTCAAGTGGTTAGCAAACCAGTTTGAAGTGCGAGTAAACTACCCTGAACGCCTGGTAAATGACATTCTCAAACGCTACCATCCTGATTGCGCCACCCTCCGACGAGAGTTGATTGCTTCCCAGTTAATGCAACGAGAGAATGGGGTTTATTGGCGGACAACATAGATATGAAAGATGTTTCACAAGAGTTGTTCTGGGTTAATTCCCCGTTCTTGCAGTCGTGTCAATAAATCTTGATATCGTTGGCGTTCTTCCTCCAGTTGTTGGAGAGCTATTTCTTTGGCTTGACGTTCTTGTTCAGCACTTTTTTGAGATTGTTATTTGCCTAAATAAGCTTCCAGAACTTTTGGATTAGTTTGAATTTCTGCTGGCGTCCCGTCAGCCAAATTCTGCCCTTCGGCAAGCACCCAAACGCGATCGCACAAGGACATAATCACATCCATATTGTGTTCAATAATCAAAAACGTCATGCCGTCTTGGCGATTCCAAGTGATAATGCGATCGCAAATATCATCAATCAGTCTCGGATTCACCCCAGCAGCTGGTTCATCCAACAAAATTAATTTGGGATTAGTCATCAGCGCCCGTCCCATTTCCAGCAGCTTGCGTTGTCCACCAGACAAGCCACCAGCATAATCGTGTGCTTTTTTTGCCAAGCCCACTGATTCTAACAGGAACATTGCCCGCTCTTGGAGTTGCTTTTCTTCCTTTGCGACGATGTGTGGCTGCAACTGTACTAGCCAAAAATTTTCACCCGTTTGTTTTTGCGCCGCCAGCAGCATATTTTCTAACACTGACAACCGCGAAAGAGTTCGTGCTACCTGAAAAGTGCGGATTACTCCCTGCTGGGCGATTTGATATGGTTGCAAATTGTGAATAGGTTCGCCGTCAAAAATCACTCGTCCCTTATCTGGGCGAATGAAGTTTGAGAGTAAGTTAAATAAGGTAGTTTTACCAGCACCATTGGGGCCAATCAAGCCTGTGATGCTGCCTTTGGCAACTTCGATTTTCGCCTCATTAACTGCTTTAATACCACCAAAGCTTTTAGAAAGTCCAGTGGCTACCAAAAGGGGAAGTGAGGATGACTGGTTATTTACCAAGAGTGAGTTCCTCCTTTTTCCCTAAGATACCTTGAGGTCGCCAAATCATCAATACCATCAAAATTAGTCCGATTACCATGATCCGAAATGCACCCAAACGGGCTTCATCAAGGGGAACAATTTTGGGTAATACTTCCCGCGTCAGCGCATCGTAAGCAAAGAAAATTACCGCCCCTAAGATTGTGCCAACATTATTCCCAGAACCACCTAAAATCACCATTATCCAAGTGTCAAAGGTAATCTGCGGTTGGAAATTATCAGGGTAAATCGCGCCCAGCTGCCAAGCGAAAAAAGCACCAGCGATACCCGCGATCGCACCCCCTAACATTAATGATTGTAATTTATACCAAAAGACATTTTTTCCCAGTGCTTTGGGAATTTCTTCATCTTCACGGATGGCTTTGAGAATTCTACCCCAAGGCGATCGCACCAAAATTTCTAACCGCCAGTATACAAATGCTAAAACCAACAGCAGCACCAGCATTAAACCCGCTTTTGGGTTGTAATTATACAGTCCGATCACCCCAGAAATATAAATTGCTGCCGCCAAAACTGCTAATACAATTCCCACACCCAAGCGCGACGCCAATTCTTCCTTACTAGTCATCCTTTGGCCTAAATCAGTAGTCCGAGACATCTGGGTGATGCGAATCCATCGCCATAACGTAAAAAAAGTTACAGCAGCTAGCAGGGTTAATAACCCAATCATCACAAATCTGACAAACAAATTCGGCTCTGTGGATAAGGGTATGCGATAACTTTGCACACCAAACGCCCCAGAAATCCAGGTGTCACCCACAGGTAAATCCTGATTATTTACCACCAAACGAATTAGTTCGCCCGTACCGATGGTGACAATTGCTAGATAATCTTCCCGTAAGCGTAGAGTTGCAAAACCAATTACTAAACCCAGCAAGGCGGCGACAATTGCCCCAGCTACTGCCGATATCAGTAGGGGGACGCCCTTCAAGCTTAACAATATGGTTGTATATGATCCCAGAGTCATGAAAGCAATATGACCAAAGTTAATTAGCCCGGTAAAGCCCCATTGCAAATTGAGTCCTAGTGCGAATAGAGCGAAAAGTGCTGTAGAAATTGCTAAGAAAATAAGATATTCAACCATGTTTAGGAGTGGGGAGGTGGCAGTTAGGAATTTCTAACAAATAAATTATCCAATCTTCTAGAGTGGGCATCTGGCACCTGCTCAATCTCCCGCCAAGAAATAAATTTCACAGGCTTTTAGCTTAAGTCCACTAAAGTGGACTGCCATCGATACCAACCATTAATCGAGTTTAGTCCTCTTGAGAGGACTTAAGCTATTAACCATAGGTTTCTAACCTATGGCGGTTTTTGCGACTGATGTAATATCTCAACTTAGGAGTCAAAAGTCGAGAATCAGGAGACAAGAGTTAGAAGTCAAGGCTCAACTTTCAGGTTCAAAGGCTCAACTTTCGAGTTCAAAGGCTCAACTTTCGGGTTCAAAGGCTCAACTTTCGAGTTCAAAGGCTCAACTTTCGAGTTCAAAGGCTCAACTTTCGAGTTCAAAGGCTCAACTTTCGAGTTCAAAGGCTGAACGTTCAAGTTCAAAGGCTGAACGTTCAAGTTCAAAGGCTGAACGTTCAAGTTCAAAGGCTGAACGTTCAAGTTCAAAGGCTGAACGTTCAAGTTCAAAGGC